>NZ_MUHF01000043.1 GCF_002217435.1 Flavobacterium reichenbachii | reverse complement strand
CTATGTGTTGAAAATAATTATACCCGACGGTTTTACTTGTAAATGTTTTTATTTCATTTTATAAATTTCAGAACCAGCAAGCAAGAAACATCCTAAGCCATAATCTTCAAAATCAGGTATTTTATCGTACGATAAAGGCTGACCGTCTTTAGGTTCTTTTCCTGTTGACTGCAAAAAACCTAAAAAGCCGCTGGTGTGTAAACTTTCTGTTGTAACAGCATTCCACGCTTTTTGAACAACTGGCAGATAAGTTTCTTTTTTTAAGATACCGCTGTTGATTCCGTATGTAATTCCATAGATAAAAAGAGCTGTTCCAGAAGTTTCCTTTTCGCCAAAATTAGTAGGATCATGAAGACTTACATTCCAAAAACCATCTGCTCGCTGAATCGGAACCAAAGCTGCCGCCATTGCTTTTAAATCCTTAACATATTGTTCTCTGTGAGGCGCATTCTCTGGAATTATAGTCAGCACTTTTGCTAAGGCTGCAATTACCCAGCCATTGCCTCGGCTCCAGTAACAATTTTTGCCATTTGGCTCTTTATAAGGAGGATCAAAATCGGCATCACGCCACCATAAACCTTCTTTAGCATTAAAAAGACCGTTATCACCGTGCTTATTTCTAGAATACATATACATTTCATACATTTTTTCGAAATAACGATTGTCTTTTTCCAAAACCCCCATTTTTGCAAAAACGGGCATTCCCATTTGTATGGCATCAATCCACGACCAGTCTTCCAGCTGCGGCGTATTCAATAACATATTAATGTTGGCTTTCGTATTCTTTAGTTTTTTAGAATCTGGTTCCAGGTTATATAAGTCAATATAAGTCTGCGCCGCGCAGTAATTGTCTGCGTTGCGGGTTGTATTGCCGCTATTAAATCCCCATTTATGAAATTCGGCCCAAGAATAAGCATAATCATAATAAGTATCTTTCGGAAAAATTTCATGAAGCGCCATAAGTCCTTCATAGTAAACACCTCGCGTCCAGATATTACTTGGGCGCTCCTTGTTGGTAATAATTGTTTTTCCGGTTTCCGGCCATTTCTGCATAAAATAATCATTGGCAACAATCATCTGTTTTAAGATTAATTTCTTATCAAAATTTTGCTGTGAGTTTGCAGTATATGAAAGGCATATAGCGAAAAGTAAAAGTATTTTTTTCATTTTAATATTCGTTATGTTAATAGTTAGTTTTGTGGTTGCAGCGGCGTAATAGTAACAGGTCCTAATAATCCGGAAGGCATTGGAGTCCATTTGGTTGCGTCAAATTTTTTATAATCTTTATCGACCATATTAATTTCGTAGAAAATCTTCCATTCCTGACCTTTTAGCTCCATATCCCTGATTCTGTTTGCGGCAAGATTCGTGACCTGAATTTTTAAAGTGTTTTTGCCCGATTTTAATTTTCCGATATTCAATTGATACGGAACAGACCATGCTGTACCAATAAACTCATCATTAATCCAGACTTTTGCGCTTTCGCGGACATCTCCCAGATTCAAGCCCCAATTTTGTGTTTTAGTATTCGAATTTTCAAATTCTAAGGTATACGTTGCCGTTCCAGAAAATGCTTCTGCGTCAGGGCTTAATTTTGTCCAGGATTCTAATTTAGAAACCGATGTATTTGCCGGAAGTTTTGGACCGCCTTTATCAAAAGAAAGCTTCCAGTTTCCTTTTAATTCAACTGGTTTGGCCGTTTTTTCGTAGTAAACCCATTTCTTTTGAGAGGCTGTGTTTTCTGTTTTTAAGAAATACGATTTTCCCGGCTCAATAGTCAATTGAACAAAAGTATTTTTTTCTCTTTTTATTACAATTCCGTTCCCATAATCGCCTGTCAACGGATCGAAAATAATCACTTCTTTGTTAAGAGCTTGTAATGGAATATAAGGTCCGACTGCCACTGGGCCGTGGTTGACCACATAGTATATTTTTTCTCCATTTACAGTCCTGCGGATATATTTAAGACCGCTGATTACAAGACTTTCAGGGTTTATTTGAGCATCTGATAAGGCATCATCAATAGTAATAGGCACTTTTACTACTTCCTTATTTTCTATTAAAAGGGTTTGAAGCTGCTGTTCTTGTTTTTCGTAATCATTGTAGCCGGGAACAGATTTTGGAAGTCCTCCAAATATAATTACTGCTCCGGCTTTCTTTAGTTCAATAAGTTTTTGAAGAGTTGCCAACGGCATTTTTCTACAGGACGGAATTACCATTGCTTTGTAGTTCCCACCCGGCAGGGTGATTTGTCCGTTTACAACATTAGCTTGGTCAATAAAATCGTCAGAAACATAATCAATTCCATATCCTTTTTTTATAAGAGCCTGGTTGTAATAATAAAAAGATGTTCCGTAAAGCCATTCTGAAAGCGAATGTATTTTAAACTGGAAAAATAAATTTCCGTTTTGGTATTTGTCCCAAACATCAAAAACAGGCCAGTACATTAAGAGTTCATTGTCTGGTTTTCCCTGTTGCAGCATCGACTGGCAGTTTGAAATATAAGAGAATAAGGAAGGTGCATCTTCCCAAATTGTATTATTAGAATTAAAATTTACAGATGCATAAAATTTCCATCCCGGCCATGCTGCTCTTTCTGGAGAATAGGTCGAGCCATGAAGAAAAATATGATTTACACCGTTGAGCATCAATTCTTCGGCTTCTGGTTTGCATTGTGATAAAGCGGTCTTAAAATGTTCTCGAAGCCATGTAAAAGTTTCTGACGAAACCAGATTTTTACCAGAAATATGTGCTGCCGACGAAGAAAATTTCAGCATTACAGGATCGGCGTCACCTTCTCGAATGTCTTCTTTTTCGCGTCTGAATCCGGGAATTGCAAATGGCATTGAACCAAAAGTTTCACATTCAGGTATATCCGCAGAAGCGTATAAATCAATTAGATTTCCGGGAGAACCGTGCGCCTGAAGTTTGGTTTTAAATTTCTTCGAATGCGCCCAATCTGTCCACGTTTTATCAAATTTGTTTAATAATAAATCAGAAATAGTTTGTCTGTAGTCGCTTCTAATTCTGTTACCGATTTCATTGTCTTTTTCATTCAGTAATTTCGGAAGTTCTTTTTTTAAATCATAACCTCTTAATTTTTTAAATTCCTCAAAGAAATTTGGCGTAAAATCAGTTCCGTAAACCTCATAACTATCATTAAAAATAGCTCTGATTTTGCCTTCACGACCTTTAAAAGCATCATTAAAAGGCATTACATAAGCATTAAGTGCTTCTTTAGAATAATGATCGAGTGTATATCCTTTTCCGCCCGGAGCCGCTCTTTTTACCTGTTGTCCTGTTTTTCCGCTAAAAACGGCATAAATAGAATAATCTGTTTTTTTTGCTTTCCATTTTAATAAATTAGATTGTAAAATATTGGGCAGTGCAATGCTTGTGCCTTCAATTACTTTCTTCTTTTGTTTTATTTTTTTATGCTTTACCTGATCGGTCAGATTCACAAAAGAGCCGTCGCTGCCGTATGCTACAACATACAAAAGCTGTGCTGGTATTTTTTCTTTTGTAGTATCCAGCATAATATTTTTGTTAATCGTTTCATCTTTTTTAATCTGATATTTTTCTACAATCAGCTTTGTTGCGGCATTTTGCAGTGTTACCTGCGGTCCGCCATATGGCCAGCCAGTTCCCAAAACCATATCGACCTGCATATGAAGACTGTCTGCAACGTGAACGGTATAATCCAGCATCTCCATCCATTTTGGAGATAAATAATCAATGAAGTTTTTTTCTTCGCCTTTTACGCCATAAATCGGGGTAATTTCTACACCGCCAATTCCGGCTTTAGAAAAATCTATCAGACTTTTTTTTAAGTTTGGTTTGTCTACAGCGCTTCCCATCCACCACCAGCGCGCCCACGGCTGGTTTATATTGGTTGATGCCGGCCACGGATTTGTATTTTTCTGAGCATAAGAGGTTAAAGCTCCAAAAACGAATAAGGTAATAAAGCTGTATTTTTTAAGTCGTTTCATTAATTATTCTAAAATTATACTGTTTCTAAAATGTTTACAATCCTGCAGATTTGCATGTGCAAAGTATCAAAAAAATCTTCATAATAAAGTAAAAGTATTAGTAGCGATTGAAAATGCTATCCTGTTGCGTCCTGTATTTTTGAATTATTAATAAAAATTGATTTATCAGTAAAACCAATACTTATTTATTGTTTTCTTAGTTTTTTATATAATTGAATATGAAATGTAAAAAAATATTTTAATTATTTTTTTGATAATATATTTTTGAATTTCGCAATCAATTAACAATTGTAAATCAGATAGTTGTGTGTGAAATCTGTTAAAATAAACTTAACTTAAATCATAAGATATTGAATTCTAACAGGATACTACAGGATACTGTGAATACCTCTTCTAAATAAATTTGGGATAACTAACTAATTAATTAACCAAATTTGACTATTTATGAAAAACAAAATTAATCATCTGCTGCTGCTGGCCGTGTTTGCATTGCTTCATGCATCCGGTTATTCGCAGAATAAACAGGTTACAGGTATTGTTACTGATGCAGCCAAACTCTCTATACCGGGAGTAAATGTGCTGGTTAAGGGAACGGATAGAGGAGCCAGTACAGATTTTGACGGAAAGTATACAGTAAATGCTGCTCCTGGAGAAACTTTGGTTTTTTCTTTTGTAGGATTTGTAAAAAAAGAGATTAAAGTAGGTGCTGTAAACAGTTACAATATTACTCTTGAAGCAGAAAGTTCTACGCTGAATGAAGTTACGGTTATTGGTTATGGAACTCAGAAAAAGAAATTGGTTACAGGAGCAATATCGTCTCTTAAAGCCGATAATTTTACAGAAAGACCAATTTCAAGAGTAGATCAGGGATTAATTGGGCAGATTGCCGGTGTAAGAGTAAAACAAACAACAGGACTTCCTGGGCAGCCTTTTAGTATCGAGATACGCGGGGCAGGATCTATCACTGCAGGAAATGAGCCGTTGTACGTAATAGATGGTTTTCCTATTTCTACGGAAGGATCTAATGCAAATGGAGGTTTTTCTAACGGAAGTCCGCTTGACAATATAAACCCAAATGATATTGCTTC
>NZ_MUHF01000042.1 GCF_002217435.1 Flavobacterium reichenbachii | reverse complement strand
ATATGGCTGATTTTATTTAATTACAATTTTTTCTAGGCTACTAAACACTTCTCTTCAAAAGGAAAACCGTCTTCATCAATAGCCACTAGTACTTTTCTCTGTTTTGATGCTTCAAAAGTAAGGTAAAGCCATGCAAACGACCACAATCCTAACGTAAGGCAAAAAATAATAAAATTTAAGCCATGGTTTACTACTTTCCCTCCTTTTGACAATACTGCAAAAAGGAATTCATCATTTCGCTCTTCCAAAGTAAATCCGTTATGAACCTTATTAGATATCATATTAGAAAATACTTGTAAGCTTTGCTCTTTGGCTGGCCGGCTTCGTCTCATTCGTTAAAATTTAATTTAAAATTAATTTCTACTTCAATACTCAATCTCTTAACTTTTTTCTTGTTAATTACACACAAAAGTAAACAACAAAAATAAATCTTACAATACCTAAATTAGGTGATTTTGTTATATTATTCGTAAGGCAAATAAAAAAGCGTTACTAATTCAGAAATATAAAGTTAGTTTTTATTGTATTAACTACTAATCCTGTAAATCAAAAACTTACATTTATATTAAAAAAAACGACCGGATTTAAAAATTATTGTCTGTCAAAAATTTTAAGTGTAGTTAAATTTTGATTCCTACTTTTCTAAAAAGAGAATT
>NZ_MUHF01000041.1 GCF_002217435.1 Flavobacterium reichenbachii | reverse complement strand
ATTTTTGACTTTGTATTGTTTTGAATTTGTAAATATTTGATTGTAAATGATTTAAAAACTTTTAGTCTTGAAATTTAAAAAACTTGGCAATTATGAAATATAATTCCAGATACTTTTCTTTTTGGTAAGTTCTATAAAAACAGCTTTTAGGATAGCGTGTTCAGGTTTTTGTAATGGTGCATCTTCTTTTAGGATTTTCATAGCATAATTTCTGGCTAAGGATAAAATATCGCGATCACGTACAATATCGGCAATCTGCAGGTTTAGGACACCGCTTTGCTGGGTTCCCATTAAGTCTCCGGGTCCGCGGAGTTTAAGATCGACTTCGGCAATTTCAAAACCATCATTAGTCTGTACCATTGTTTCCATTCTGGTTTTGCTGTCTGAACTTAATTTATGGCTGGTCATTAAGATACAATAACTTTGTTCGGCACCTCGGCCAACACGCCCGCGTAGCTGGTGCAGTTGTGATAATCCAAAACGTTCGGCACTTTCTATAATCATTACACTCGCATTTGGTACGTTTACACCAACCTCAATTACGGTTGTAGCGACCATAATATTGGTTTTGCCTTCAGAGAAACGTTTCATCTCAGAATCTTTATCTGCAGGTTTCATTTTTCCGTGCAGGATAGAAATAGAATATTGCGGCAGCGGAAAATCACGAGATATACTTTCGTAACCGTCCATTAAATCTTTGTAATCCATTTTTTCAGATTCCTGAATTAACGGATAAACAATATAAATTTGTCTTCCTTTTGCGATTTCATCACGAAGGAATTTCCAAACTTTTAAGCGGTTAGTATCATAACGATGTGCAGTTTCAATTGGTTTTCTTCCCGGAGGCAGCTCATCAATAACCGAAATATCCAGATCTCCATATAAACTCATCGCTAAAGTTCTCGGAATTGGAGTTGCTGTCATCACAAGAACATGCGGTGGAATTTCGTTTTTTTTCCACAATTTAGAACGTTGTTCGACTCCAAATCGATGCTGCTCATCTATTACGGCTAAACCTAAGTTTTTAAATTTTACTTTGTCTTCCAATAGGGCATGAGTACCAATTAAAATTTGCAGGCTTCCGTTTTCGAGTTCCTCATGAATGATTTTTCGAGCTGCAGTTTTGGAAGATCCCGTTAATATTTTAATGTTGATATTTAAAGTATTGGCCAGTTCAGATAAACCAATAAAATGCTGATTGGCGAGAATTTCTGTTGGTGCCATTAAACAAGCCTGAAAACCATTGTCTAGTGCCAAAAGCATACTCATAAAAGCAACAATAGTTTTTCCTGAACCAACATCTCCCTGCAATAACCTGTTCATTTGGGCATTGCTTCCCATATCTGAACGAATTTCTTTTATTACTCTTTTTTGAGCATTTGTTAGATTAAACGGAAGGTGATTTTGATAAAATTCATTGAAAAATTCTCCAACAGAGGTAAAAGGATGTCCTTTGATTTTATGTTTTCGAATCAAATTCTTGGTGATCAATTGCAATTGAATAAAGAATAATTCTTCAAATTTTAATCTGAATTGGGCTTTCGCCAAAACCTCGGTGCTTTTGGGAAAATGGATATTGAATAAAGCCGCTTTTTTTGAAATTAACTTCAGTTCTTCTACTAAATAAACTGGAAAAGTCTCTGTAAATAGAGCTTGTGTTTCGATAAACAACTGTTCCATTAACTTATTAATCGTTCTGTTCGAAATACCGCGATTGGCTAATGTTTCTGTAGATGGATACACAGGCTGCATGGCAGAACGAAGACTTTTTTCGTGCTCACTCAGCAGTTCAATTTCCGGGTGTGCCATACTAAACTGACTTCCATAAAGAGAACATTTTCCAAAAACAACACAGACTTCATTGAGTTTTAGACTTTCACGGATCCACTTATGTCCCTGAAACCAATTTAGATCGATCTGTCCCGTATCATCTACAAAAGAAGCAACCAGACGTTTTTTATTCTTGGCAAATTCTACCGTTTTTATATTGATTATTTTGCCAATGATCTGAACTTCTGAGCCTGTATTTTGAAGTTCATTAATTTTATAATAACGCGTCCTGTCAATATATCTATTCGGAAAAAAATTGACTAAATCTCCATATTTATGAATTCCCAATTCCTTACGAAGCAGCTGACCACGGCTGGGACCAACACCTTTTAAGTATTCTATGGGAGTTTCCAAGAGATTGTTAGACATTTTAGTTTTTAGTTAATTGTTGATAGTTGTTTATTGTTTTTAGCTGTTTATTGTACTTTTCCATCTTTCATCTTGTCTCTTTCATCTTGTCTCTTTCCTCTTTCATCTTTCATCTTGTCTCTTTCCTCTTCCCATCTTTCCTCTTCCCCCAACCGCTAAGATTTTTTAACTCGCGAAGATAAGTCTTTGTTAATGATTTTAAAAATCTAAAATTTCTTAAAAATCAGGTTGCAATATTAAGTTAGTATTAAGTTGTCTATTTTGACGCAACCATTTTAAGAGGAACTAATCTTATTAATATAACCGTAAAAACTATTAAAATGAAGAAACTTGGAATTCTATTAATGCTGATTTTAAGCATGGTGTCATGTTCTAATGATAAAGATGAGAAAAACACAGCTGTTGATTATTATGGAACCTGGCAGTTAACAGTAATGAACAGAAATAAAAATCCTGCTGCAAATTCGATAAGTGTTTTAGAATGGCAGGAGGCTTATATCCTTACTCCCAACGGAACTTTTTCTAAAATAAGAGTAAAAGACGGTAAAACTACAAAAGAATCGGGAACATTTGTAATGAATAAAACACTGGAGCAAACTCAATTTGAATTGACTTATGCCACACAAAATGAGATAATCGGATCATGTAATTCAAATCTAAAAGAAAATTTATACATCATTCATTCAGTTGGGAAATTATTTAGTACATGGGGTAATTGTGATGGTCCTCTTTTAACTTACGAAAGGATGATATATTGAGTAAAGCTTACTAATTCATATTTTTTTTAAAACTCCGTCAGTTTTCTGGCGGAGTTTTTTGTTTCCTATATAATTAGATTATTAAAGAAAACCCAGAATTGAATTTTCGCAAAAATTGTTTGAAGATTATACCCGTATAAATACCTGATTTTTAATTATAACACAAGTAAAGTTTCGGTTTATTCTCACACATTTGTACATTTGTTTTGTAGGATTTTAATTTAAAAATAAATTCTATTTCCTTAACAAACACCAAAAAACAATTTAATCTAATTTTTAATTTTTTAACCATGGAAACAATCAAATTTGCAGAAACAATCGAAGAAAATGACATCCAGACTCCATTTAGAGTTGGAAACTGGCTTCCTTCAGACCAAAATTTCCTTCGCAATTGGATGAACGATTTAATTGAAAAAACAGATAAGAATCCAAAAGAATTATTACCTGTTATTTCTGAATTTAAGGATTTTATAGAAAATGATCCTGAAATTTTTATGTATTTTAATCTGATGTTCAGTCAGGTGCCAAAAAAGTATCGAAAAGATCCAAGCGGGCATAGACAAGTACGTGATTATCATCATATGCTTCAGTTATTCAACACCATTATGACTCATGCCCCAGAGTTTAATACCACCGGAGTTGTTGGTTTTCCTATAAATGCAATTCTGGACTGGTCAATGGGAACTGAAGCTGGTTACGCAGCTTTTCTCAATAAAAAAGTAAACGAACAATTTAAAAAGATGTTAAACGAATGGGCGATTTTCTTAAAATCATCAGATTCATGCGCGGTTTTAAATAAAGACCCAAAAAGCGGCTGGTTTGGTAAAGATGCCATGCAGGCAATGCCCAATTTTGATACTGAATTTGTTTGTGATCCTAACTTAGAACACCACGGCTTTACCTCATGGGATAATTTTTTTACTCGTGAGTTCAGACCTGGACAACGTCCTGTAGCAAGTCCAAATGATAATAATGTTATTGCCAATGCCTGTGAATCTGCGCCTTATAGAATTGCTAAAAATGTTGAAGCCAAAACTAAATTCTGGATAAAAGCACAGCCTTATTCTGTAGAATATATGATGGCAGGAGATTCTTTTACAGAAAAATTTATAGGCGGTACTATTTATCAGGCTTTTTTAAGTGCTTTAAGTTATCATAGATGGCACAGCCCGGTTAGCGGAACTATCGTTAAAGCTTACACTGTTGACGGAACTTATTATGCAGAAGCCATTTCTGAAGGGTATGATGATGCCGGACCAAATAATTCTCAAGGATATATTACCGAATTGGCTACACGAGCCCTTATTTATATTCAGGCAGATAATCCGAAAATTGGCTTAATGTGTTTTATGCCAGTTGGTATGGCAGAAGTTTCTTCGTGCGAAATCACTGTGTACGAAGGACAGCATGTAAACAAAGGGGATCAATTAGGAATGTTTCATTTTGGAGGTTCGACACATTGCCTGTTCTTTGGTCCGAAAGTTCAATTAGATTTTGATATGCACGGACAAAAACCAGGATTAAATTCTAAAAATATTCCCTTAAAATCTAAGATTGCAACAGTATTATAAAATATAATCCTGCTTTTTATAGCGCTCCGTCAGTTTTCTGGCGGAGTTTTTTTTGGACATTATTATCGAATTGGTTAAAATATAGCAGCATTCAAACAAAAATGAATTTATATATTTGAACATCGTTTACTTAAAATTAAATACAATCCACCTATACCTAATTCTATAGTATAATAATGAAAGAAGAAAATAAGCCTTTTGAAAATATGAAGTTTAGCGGAGTAGAATTTAAAGTGATTAACAGACAAGAAGCCCACGAAATTATTGGAAATCTGACAGACTTTAAAGATCAAAAAATCTACAATGTTTTTGAAGATACATGGCGTTTTCCTGATTATGAAGACAATGCAATATTTCTATTGGCAGAAAGAGATGTAGAAATGGATTCGTTTGAAATGGATTACAGTACAGAAGAACATGCAGATGTTTTTATACTTGGTTTTATTTTTAAAGGAAATTTAGTAGTGAATAAATTAATCAGTTCATACGATACAGACAATTCCCCTGCATTGATAGTATTCGGCAAAACCATAACTATAAATATTACATTGTTTGGCAGCGTGCATTATCTTGGAGGCGGTGTGCAATGCGATTCGCTTTTTGGAGAATACAATCATGGCGAACTTTTTGTAAAAGGCGAGTCTAGTGCCTGGCTGATCTACAGCGATGATATGGTTATGCATTTTGAAAGTTTTAACAACGTTCAGGCTGTTATTAGTGCAAATCGTCCTGATGTAACAATCTGCAGCAGACTCAGCACAGGAGATGGAGAAACTATTATGATAGAAAGTTATTTTCCCTCTACTCATAAATTATCTGATATTGTAAACGATTTATATATTGAACAATCTGCAGATTACAATAGAGAAACACTAACTTCTGATTATTACGAAAAGGTTTTTAAAGAAGGCCTTTCGCTTATTGACCACAGCAAAGAAGAGCGATATTTATATACCAATTTTCGTGAGGAGTTTGCAGTTATGATACAAACATTATTAGATAATGAAGTTACCATAAAAGATGGAAGTTTGTATGTTGAAGAAGGAATCTCAAAATATAGTTTTGTTAAGTTTTCTCACGAAGGAGAGCAGTACTGCCAGATCGCAGCAACGATTGGAAATGGATTTGATATTAGAATGCGTGCATTATGGAGTATTGATACAAAAGAAATAACACTTTTGTTAGAATATCTTGACGAAGAAGAAAACACTAAATACCAATGGATTAATAATGAAACAGCGGTCGGAATCGAATATTATGCTATAAAAAATGCTGTTAAAGAAGCATTTGAAATATTGAATCAAGAAAGTCTTGCTCAATATGATGAGCCTGAAACCTATGAGGAAGAAGAAGAAGAAGATAAATTATCTCTTGATGAATTTTTAGTGCAGTTTGGAACATCTAAAGCGCCTGATGATTTACTGAAATTATTTGAATTTCAGTCTCAATTTGGCGGAGAGTCATTTTCTGAATCGTTTTATTTATATGCCTTCAATTCTAAAACAGGATTAAAAACATGGTCTGAAGACGAAGAATTCTATAATAGTTTTATCGAATTTGCCACTGCCAACGGATCAGGAAGTTCCTATGCGTATTGGCTTACAGATAAGGATTTAAATAATTGTCCAATTGTAGTTTTTGGTGATGAAGGCGGCATTCATGTCGTGGCAGAAAACACTCAAGATTTTATTAGGCTGCTTACTTACGATACCGAAATTTCTGTCGATCACGAAAATATTTATTTCTATAGAGATGACGAAGAATATGAGGAAAGTGAAAATAAAGAAGAATTTGTTAATTGGGTAAAAGAAAATTTTGGTCTGGATGCTGTTGATACAGAAGAAGAAACAGAATTAATTATTGCTAATGCCAAAGAAAAATTCGGAAAGAAATTAAATGCTTTTTTAGAGAAATTTGACATTGAAACTTTTGAAGAAGTGTATGAACCTAAAGTAAAAGTAAAATCTGATAAATATGACTTTCAAAAAATTGAAGGAGAAAAAATAGAATTTAAAGATTTTAATTTTAAGCTCGCAGTTATCCAGATTCTGATGTACGAAAAAGAACTGCTGCTTCCTAAATTTGATTTGTATGAGTTTGTAGAAATCTATGATAAAAGAGAAATTGATATTGAAGAAGAAGGCTATGATTTTATTCCGGAAGTAACCGAATATTTTGAAAAGCTTGAAATTGATAAGAAATTTGCAGACGAAATAACAGAAATAATTCAAGATGGTGGAGATGATATTTACTTAGAATTATACCGTTTTTGGGATGGAGAAGATGATGCTTTTAATATTAAATCTGCAGAAGATTTTAAGAATTTTAAAAACATCACCAAAGTAGAATTATTTTATGATGAAGATGACAGTCTGATTAATGAGCTTAAGAAAATGGGAATTGAAACAGACTATATTTAGACTTTATAATTTATTAGAATACTTATCTTTGGATAAAACTTATTTAAATGACAACACATTTAGCACTTTTACGCGGTATCAATGTTTCCGGCCACAATATGATGAAAATGGAAGCTCTGAAAACAATGTTGGAAAATATTGGTTTTCAGAATGTTCGAACCTATTTACAATCGGGAAATGTTTTTGTTGATAGTGAAGAAAATGCTTCAAAAGTTGGTTTTAAGATCAAACAGGAAATTTTTAAAGTCTTCGGACATGACGTTCCAGTCGTTGTCATTACAAAAGAAGATCTCGAATTGTGTTTTGCAAACAATCCCTTTTTAAAAGAAAAAGATATTGACACTAAAAAGTTATATGTTGCTTTTATTTCAATCGCTTTGAAAAAGGAAAATATTAATGATTTGAAAATCAGTCAGTTTAAGCCGGATGAAGCGAGTATTGATGAAAATAAAATTTTTATTAAATACGCGGTTGGAGCCGGAAAAACAAGATTTGATCAAAAATATATTGAGAAGAAACTAAATGTTACGGCAACAATTCGAAACTGGAATACCGTTACCAATCTTTTAAATATGTACTCAGAATAATGAAAAAAGCACTAATTCTTTTTTGTATTTTTCTTTTAAATAATTCATTAACAGCGCAGAATAAAGCTGTTTATAAAGAAGAGGTTTTTAGCTCTTTTCTAAAGAAATTTAAAGAAAGTCAGGATTTTCAATTGAGCAGAATTCATTTTCCTCTAACGGTAAAAATGAATAATGATGATTATGAACTGGTTGATTATGTAATTGCTAAAAGTGATTATAAAATGATCAGACTAGATGATAAAGGAAGCCAGTATCAGCAAAAAAATGTTCCTAAAAACAGTACCGTTATTATAAAGCAACGCGGCAAGGATAACGGAATTTTTGTAGAATATATCTTTATCCAAAAGAAAGGTTTATGGTATTTAAAAACCTGGGTTGATATGTCGACTTAAGATTTTATTTCTTTATCAAATCACAATACCAGAATCCGAAATCAAAAGCATCGCTGGTATTGGTATCGCAGGCGGTATTTGACAAATCTTCAGATTTAGGCCTTTCGTATTTTCTATAGACAATTTCACCCTTTTCAAAATCAATTGGTTCTGAGAAAATAGGTCCATCAAAAGTAAATGTGTGAAACTCTCCTTTTTCACCGCAGACATCAACATTTTCGGGTAAATCATTTATAAAATCCTGATCGATAATTCGGCCGACAAAACTTTTGTCTAAATAGCGTTCGTTCACACAAACGACAATTGTTTTAAATCCTAAAGTAATAAATTCTTGAATTAAATCTTTTGTTTCAATTTTCCAAAGCGGAAAAACGCCTTTAAAACCTGCTTTAGCCAATTGATCTTCGCGATATTTGCGTAAGTCTTCCAGAAAAATATCACCAAAAACAGAATGTGTAAAACCTTGATTTTTCATTTCAGTCAAGGTTTCGAGCATGATATTATCATAAACTTCCATCGTTGGCATTTCGGGTATTTGAATAATTTTTAATGGTAAACCAATGCTTTTGGCTTGCGCTTCTAATAATTCAACACGAACGCCATGCATAGAAATTCTCTGATACTGCTGGTTAACACTCGTTACTAAACATTCGATTTTATAATCCGGATTTTGCAGGATTTTATACAATGCAAGTGCAGAATCTTTTCCGCTGCTCCAGTTAAATAAGGCTTTTATTGGTATTGACACGTTGTTGTAATTTTCTGCAGTAAACATACAAATTTCATTCGATTTGTTACTTAAACCTTTGTAACTTTGGGATCTTGGCATTAATTTATTTTCAATGAAATACATCTTCCTGTTTTTTACCAGCTTAATCTTTGCACAACAAACTCAATATGTTGATTTTAAAACTGTTTCAGGACAATTAACATTAGATCCAAAACAAAGATCAGTTGCAGGGGCTGTTGCTTATGATTTTGAAATTTTAAAAACGACCGACACCATAAGCCTTGATGCAAAAAATATGGAGTTTTCTAACGTTAAAATCAATAATAAAGAAGTCATTTTTCTCAATACCACAAAACAACTTAAAATCATAAAAAATTTTGAGAAAGGTCAAAATCACCTCACGTTTAATTATACTGTAAAACCAAAACAAGCATTATATTTTATTGATATTGAAGGTTCTGAAGTGCAAATCTGGACGCAAGGGCAGGGAAGATATACAAGTAATTGGTTTCCGAGTTTTGATGATGTGAATGAAAAAGTAATTTTTAATATCGGAATTACTTATGATGCCGCATATCAGGTCGTTTCAAACGGAATTTTAAAAGAGAAAAAAGCAAACGGAAATTCAGTTCATTGGCAGTACGAAATGGAAAAACCAATGAGTTCCTATTTACTAATGCTTGCAATTGGAAAGTACGATAAAAAGGAATTTAAGGCGAAATCTAAAATTCCGTTAGAATATTATTTAGAAAATAAAGATTCTAATCGTTTTGAATATACTTACCGCTATTCTAAACGTATTTTTGATTTTTTGGAGAAAGAAATTGGAGTAAAATATCCGTGGAAAATTTACAGACAAATTCCAGTTCGTGATTTTCTTTACGCCGGAATGGAAAATACAACTGCTACGCTTTTTGCCACCCGTTATGTAGTTGATTCTATTGGTTTTGAAGATCGAAATTATACAAATGTCGATGCTCATGAACTGGCACATCATTGGTTTGGAGATTTAATTACGGCCGAAAGCAGTACACATCACTGGCTTCAGGAAGGTTTTGCAACTTATTATGCGGCGTTGGCAGAAAGAGAAATTTTTGGAGACGATTACTTTTATTCAAAATTATACGACACAGCGCAACAGATCAAATTTGCCTCCAGGACAGATCCTAACCCTGTATTAAATGCCAAAGCAAGTTCACTTACTTTTTACGAAAAAGGAGCTTGGGCATTATTTGTTTTGCACGAATCGATTGGTGATAAAGCTTTTAAAAAAGCCGTTAAAAGTTATTTGAATAAATATGCTTATCAAAATGTAAACACTCAAAATTTCTTTGATGAAATTAAAAAAGTATCTGATTTTGATTTGGATAAATTTCAAAAAACCTGGCTCGAATCGACTGCTTTTGATACTGCAGCCGCAAATGAATTATTAAGCAAAAATAAAACGATTCAGCTTAGATTAGAGGTTGATAAATTGAAGAAAATACCACTTGCTGAAAAAGAAGTTTTCTTGAAAAAAACATTAGATTCAGATGTTTACTATACTGTAAAAGTGGCTGTTATTGATCAAATTGAAAATGAAAAGTATGAAGCTAAAAAGCCATTTTTGCTAACCGCTCTGCAATCAAATAATATGCAGCTGCGTCAGGCCGTTGCCAATTCTTTAACCAAGATTCCAGAAGATTTTAGAACAGCATATGAAACTTTACTTGATGATAAATCGTATCAAACACAAGAAATTGCATTGTATTGGCTGTGGAGAAATTTTCCCGATCATCGTGCAGAATATCTGGATAAATCTAAAAACTGGATAGGTTTTAACGATTATAATCTTCGCACCTTATGGCTTTCGTTGGCTTTGTCAACGCAAAATTACAGCGAAAATCCTGAAGTATTAATCTCAGAATTGATTGCTTTCTCTTCTACAAAATATGAGGCTACAACCAGACAAAATGCGCTCGAAAAACTGATCGCCTTTAAGATTATTAACGATCAGGTTTTGAGTAACTTAGTGAGTTCGACCACGCATCATATGTGGCAGTTTTCAAAATTTGGAAGAGATACAATTCGAGTTTTATTAAAAAATCCTGAAATGCGTGCTTCGTTTGAAAGAATTTTGCCTAATTTGAACCCCGATGAACAGTTTCAATTGAATCGTTTGTTGAAAGAGTAAAAGAGAATAGAATATAGAGAATAGATCAAAATATGGAAAAGTCTTTGTTCTTTGTTCTTTTTTCTTTTCTCTAAAATAAAACCCAAAAAACAAAACCTACATTATAATTTATGAGAGCATTGGTTATTTCTGGCGGCGGTAGTAAAGGCGCATTTGCCGGCGGTGTTGCACAGTATTTAATAGAAGAAAAGAAACACGAATACGATTTATTTTTAGGAACCTCGACAGGAAGCTTACTAATTCCGCATCTGGCTCTCGGACACATTAAAAAAATTCATTCCGTTTACACGAATGTAACGATGGCAAGTATTTTTAATATTTGTCCGTTTGTAGTCAAAAATAAAGATGGAGTAGATATTGTAACGATCAATCACTTTAATGTAATTCGTCAGTTTTTTAAAGGAAAAAGAACTTTTGGAGAAAGCAAAGGATTAAAAAAATACATAAGAAATAATTTTTCATTATCTGATTTTAATAAATTGAAAAAGCTGAATAATGATGTTGTTATTACAGTGACCAATTTTACCAAGAATGAATCAGAATATAAATCGGTAAAAGATTGTACATATGAAGAATTCTGCGACTGGTCTTGGATCTCTAGCAATTATGTTCCGTTTATGAGTTTGGTTGAAAAAGATAATTTTGAATACGGTGACGGCGGATTTTCAAGCTTAGTTCCGATTCGCGAAGCAATCAATCGCGGTGCCACAGAAATTGATGTTATAATATTGGAAACAGAAGTGAATATGGATAAAATGGTAATAGGTAAAAATCCGTTTTCACTTATGATTGATTTGTTCCGAATTGCTTTAGATCAGGTGGAAAAACACGATATTGCTATAGGAAAACTTATGGCAAATAATAAAAATGTTAAACTTAACTTATATTACACTCCAACAAAACTAACCGACAATGCATTAATTTTCAATAAAGATGTAATGAAAGAATGGTGGGAGCAAGGATATGAATACGCTCAAAATAAATCTGAAGTGATGAGCGATAACAGAAACATGTAAATGAAAATATCTTTCGATTTGGATGATACTTTAATTGCCAAAAATAAATTTACATTAGAAAAGATAAATTTATTTCATAAGCTTTTTGGAATTGAAAGAATAAGAAAAGGAACAATAGATTTGTTTCGGATATTAAAAAAACAAAAGCATAAAATTTATATTTATACTACTTCATATAGAAGTAAATGGAGAATAAAGTGGATATTTTATTCTTACGGTATTTCTGTTGACTGCATTATAAATCAACAGAAACACCTAAGGAAAATTAAAAAGTTAGATTTTCAATGTTCCAAATTTCCGCCAATGTTTGATATCGATATTCATATCGACGATTCGCAAGGAGTAAAAATGGAAGGAGAAAAATATGGATTTAAAACCATTATAATTTCTGAAAAAGATGAAGATTGGACTCAAACAATCTTAAAATCAATCTAAAATATCAATTCCTAATAACTCTTACCAAAGATCAGCAACCTCATTTTTAATATACCCCAAAGCGGCATTACTTGGTGATTGTTTCTCTAATAAATCATGTAAAATAACTTCACGTAATTTATCAGCACTGTCTACGCGGTCGCTCATAGCAGCTTTGCGAATCATTTGTATGGTTGAATTTTTGGCTGTTGTAATAATAGTCCAGCATTCGTCAGACATATAAATCTGCTGTGTCAGATTATGTTCAAATTCTTGTTCGATCTGATCGATTACATAATTTTCATAATCATGTTTTTCATTTGAAATTGGAGCAATTCTAATCAGTAATTTGGTTAAATTAATACGCTCCAAAAATAAAGTCATACGCTCATATGCCTGCAAACGGATTGGTAATGACTCTTTGTGAGCTTCTCTGTTTAATAAAAAATTGCGCTTTTTATCATTGTTTTTTATGTGAAGTTCAAAAAAACTGTAAGCTACAAATCCGGTAACAATGGCTGGCAAAGTATAACTTGCTAATTCGATAATTCTATTAAAATCCATTTTAGTAATTTTTGAACAAAAATATACTTTTTGAGGAGAAATCCACTTTAAATTTTAAGTAATAAACAAAACGGAAAACTTACTTTTGCAACTTGTTTTAAGTTATTGAAATTTACTTCTAAATGGATTCATCTATATTATTTTTTCTATGTCTCGCTGCTTTTGCTGCAGGTTTTATTGACGCAATTGTTGGCGGAGGAGGTTTAATCCAGACTCCAATGGGATTAATTCTTCTGCCAAATCTTCCCGTTTCTACAGTGATCGGAACTCTAAAGATGCCAGCATTTACTGGTACTGCTTTTGCAGCATTTCAGTATCTTAAAAAAGTAGTCATTCAGTGGAAATTGCTTTTAATTATGATGTGTCTCGCAGTTCCGTCAGCATTTTTAGGATCCACAATATTAACATTGGTAAGCAACGATTTTATGAAACCGCTTTTGCTGGTCGTTTTATCTCTGTTATTTGTTTATACTTATGCCAAGAAAAATTTCGGACAGCATGCAGCAAAAGACCATTCTGCTGCAACACAAATTACTTACGCCGTTATAATTAGTATAATTGTTGGCTTTTATGATGGATTTATTGGTCCCGGAACCGGAAGTTTTTTTGTAGTGGCCTTTATTGCGCTTCTGGGTTTTGATTTTTTGCACGCTTCTGCGAATGCTAAAATGGTAAATCTGGCGACAAATTTTGGCTCGATTTGTTTGTTTATGATCAAAGGAAAAATCATTTGGGCGATTGCAATTCCTATGGCAGTCAGCAACGGACTTGGCGGCTGGCTTGGAGCAAAACTCGCTATTAATAAAGGAAATGGTTTTATTAGAATTTTCTTTTTGATAGTTGTAGTAGGAACATTGATTCGATTTGCCTATGATGTGTTTTTTAAATAGAAGGTGCTAAGGCTCTGAGAGGCTAAGGTTTATTTAACTTATATTTCTGCTAAATATCATTTTATTAGATTATTTTTGTTAAATAATAATACTCAAAATATCATTTTATGATAGAAATAGTCGAAAATTACGAGAATTACATTAATACTCTGCCTGAATTGATAAGCAAATCCTACTATAAAGCAGATTTCTTTATACAGAAATTAGGCTTAAAGCATGCAACGTATTACAGAAAATTAAAATCTAATAGTTTTACTCATCAAGAAGTAAAGCTGATTACAACCTTACTGTTTCCAGAAGAAATTTTAATGCAGGAATTGCAAAAAAGTGAGGAAGATATTAAAGCAGGCAGAACTATTAATTTTGAAGATTTTAAACAAAAATTAAAAATTAAGTATAACATCTAACTCCGTTGGATTTCTTTTATTATCCCAGAATAAAGCAATGTATATAGTTTGTTTTTCGATTGTATAAAATAAATAGACTTGATTTGATATTAAAAACTTACGAAAGCAAGTTTTTTTATATTTAGAACCAATATGATTGTTTTGCGCAATCATTTGAATAACTGAAAGAGTTTGGCTTGAGAACTTAGCTGATTTAGAGTCGTTATAATTGCTGATAATTTGATAGAAAGTTTTCTCTGCAATTTCTGTTATTTCTACATTCATTTATAAATTTAATAGGTGTTACAAATATATAGTTTTTTAAGTTTTTTCTTTCAAAATATTTAAAAGAAGCCCATTGTTTGAAACTAGCCCCGATTGAGGCGGTATCCTCGAAATGAAATGGAGAGATAAAGCCGAAGCGGGAAACCGTGTTTAATAAAATGCCAATTGTTTGGCTACTAAAGAAAAAAAATTCAGCGTCTCAGAACCTCAGAATCTTAGTAGCTAATTAGAGTATTAATTCTTATTTTTGCATAAAAGGAGAAAATTAAATGCATAAATATATAGACCAGCTCAACGAAGCGCAGAGAGAACCCGTTTTGCAGAAAGATGGGCCAATGATTATTATTGCTGGTGCAGGTTCGGGAAAAACGCGTGTGTTAACGATCAGGATTGCCTATTTGATGCATCAGGGTGTTGATGCTTTCAACATTTTATCGCTTACGTTTACCAATAAAGCGGCGCGTGAAATGAAACACAGGATTTCTGATATTGTGGGCCCAACAGAAGCAAAAAATCTTTGGATGGGAACTTTTCACTCTATTTTTGCTCGTATACTTCGTTCTGAATCAGAGCATTTAGGATATCCGTCTAATTTTACCATTTATGATTCGCAAGATTCACAGCGCCTTATTTCTTCTATTATTAAAGAAATGCAGCTGGATCGCGATATATATAAACCTAAACAGGTTTTAGGAAGGATTTCGAGTTATAAAAACAGTTTGATTACGGTAAAAGCTTACTTTAATAATCCGGAATTGGTGGAAGCTGATGCAATGGCAAAAAAACCAAGATTAGGAGATATTTATCAGCAGTATGTTGAGAGATGTTTTAAAGCGGGTGCAATGGATTTTGATGATTTATTATTGAAAACCAATGAATTACTTACTCGTTTTCCTGAGGTTTTATCGAAGTATCAAAACCGTTTTCGTTATATTTTGGTTGATGAGTACCAAGATACGAATCACTCTCAGTATTTGATTGTAAGGGCATTATCAGATAAATTTCAGAATATTTGTGTGGTTGGAGATGATGCGCAGAGTATTTATGCGTTTCGTGGAGCAAACATTAATAATATTTTGAATTTCCAGAAAGATTATGAAGGTGTAAAAACATTCAGGCTGGAACAAAATTACCGTTCAACACGAAATATTGTTGAAGCAGCAAATACTATTATTGACCATAATAAAACCAAACTGGATAAAATTGTATGGACGGCAAATGATTTTGGTCCGAAGATAAAGATTCACAGAAGTTTGACCGATGCCGAAGAAGGGCGTTTTGTAGCCAGCACAATTTTTGAGCAGAAAATGCAAAATCAGCTTCATAATGGTTCCTTTGCTATTTTGTATCGTACCAATGCACAATCTCGTGCCATGGAGGATGCTTTAAGAAAAAGAGATATTCCGTATAGAATTTACGGAGGTTTGTCATTTTATCAGCGTAAAGAAATTAAGGATGTTTTGTGTTATCTGCGTTTGGTAATTAATCCAAAAGACGAGGAAGCCTTGATTCGTGTGATCAATTATCCGGCACGTGGAATTGGTGATACTACTGTAGAAAAACTAACAATTGCAGCCAATCACTACAAACGCTCGATTTGGGAAGTAATGGTTAATATTGATAAAATAGATTTAAAACTAAATTCTGGTACGAAAAACAAATTGAAAGATTTTGTGACTATGATTCAGAGTTTTCAGGTAATAGATCAGAATCAGGATGCTTTTTATATTACAGATCACGTTGCTAAGAAAACTGGTTTAGTTCAGGAATTGAAAAAAGATGCTACTCCAGAAGGAATGGCGAAAATTCAGAATATAGAAGAGCTCTTAAATGGTATTAAAGATTTTACCGAAGGTCAGAAAGAAATTGACGGCGCAAGAGGTGCATTATCTGAATTTATGGAGGATGTAGCGCTTGCAACTGATTTGGATAAAGATACAAACGATGAAGATCGTGTGGCTTTAATGACAATACACTTGGCTAAAGGACTTGAGTTTCCTCATGTTTTTGTGGTTGGAATGGAAGAGGATTTGTTTCCGAGTGCAATGAGTATGAGTACACGAAGCGAACTGGAAGAAGAACGTCGTTTGTTTTATGTGGCTTTAACTCGTGCAGAACATCAGGCTTATTTGACTTATGCACAATCGCGTTACCGCTGGGGAAAATTAACGGATAGTGAACCTTCTCGTTTTATTGAAGAGATTGATCCTCAATATTTAGAACATTTAACTCCTGCAGAGAGTAATTACAGATATAAGTCTCCAATAGATGGTGATATTTTTGGTGATGTTGATAAATCCAAACTCAGATTATCAAAACCGGTAGGAGGAACACCTCCTAAATACATTACAGATAATGAACCTAAACCAGATTTGGGTATTCGAAAGCTGAAACCTGTTTCTGGAAATGCGCCAAGCAGCGGTAATTCGAATTTATTTGACAGCAAATTAACGGTTGGAAATATTGTAATGCATGAGCGTTTTGGAAAAGGCGAAGTGGTTAATTTAGAAGGTGTTGGAGCTGATAAAAAAGCTGAAATCAAATTTGAAGTAGGCGGAATTAAGAAATTGCTTCTAAGATTTGCTAAATTAGATGTCGTAGGTTAAGAAAAAATATTTCAAGTTTTAAGTTTCGGGTTTCAGGTTGCTTAGGTTTGAAAATAAATTTATCTTAAAGTCTTCAAAGTTTTGTGGTTAAACGATATTAACCTCAAACTTGAAACCTGAAACAAATTAAAACAAAAAAGAAAAATGGCTGAGTTCATAAAAATATATCCTGATAAACCTAGTGAAGCTGCTATAGCAAAAGTGGTAAAAGTACTTCAAAACGGAGGTTTAGTAATTTATCCAACTGATACCGTTTATGGTTTAGGATGTGATATTACAAATTCAAGAGCATTAGAAAAAATTGCAAAAATTAAAGGTGTAAAACTAGAAAAAGCAAATTTTTCATTTATATGTCATGATTTAAGTAATCTTTCAGATTATGTTCGGCAGATCGATACGGCTACTTTCAAAATTTTAAAAAGAGCTTTGCCTGGGCCTTATACTTTTATTTTGCCTGGAAATAATAATCTTCCAAAAGAATTTAAAAAGAAAACTACCGTTGGTATTCGTGTTCCCGATAACAATATTATTTTGGAGATTGTGAGACAATTAGGGAATCCGGTAGTATCAACTTCTATACGTGATGAAGATGATGTAATAGAATATACGACAGATCCAGAACTAATTTTTGAAAAATGGCAGAATCTTGTAGATTTGGTTATAGATGGTGGATATGGTGATAATGTGGGGTCTACTATTATAGATTTATCAGAGCATGAGGCCGTTGTAGTAAGAGAAGGTAAAGGAAATATCGATATTTTGTAAAAAAAAACTTTAATTGTATAATTTTATAAAATAAATAACTAACTTTATTGTAGTTAAAATTTAGTTAGTTAATTAAAATAATGCTATCCTTAATTTAGATTTATTGCTTATAAAAAAAATTAAGGATACATAAAAAAGCAGGTCAATTGACCTGCTTTTTCTGTTTTTATAAATAAACAAGAGATTATTTCGCTTGTTTCTTCATTTCTTTTTCAATCATATCATAAAATTGATCGATTTTTGGCATAACCACGATACGAGTTCTTCTGTTACGTGCTTTGTTTTCTGGAGAATCATTTGCTACTAAAGGAACATATGAACTTCTACCAGCAGCAATCAATTTAGCAGGATTAACACCTAGCTCACCTGATAATACACGTACGATAGAGGTAGAACGCTTAACACTTAAGTCCCAGTTGTCTAGCAAAACACCATTACTTTTGTATGGTACGTCATCTGTATGACCTTCAACCATACATTCGAAATCTGGTTTATCGTTTACAACTTTTGCAACTTTAGCTAAAACAGATTTTGCTTTATCACTTACGTCATAACTACCACTTTTAAATAATAGTTTATCTGCAATAGAAATAAATACAACACCTTTTTCTACATTGATTTCGATATCCGGATCATTAATCCCAACAGCACCTTTTAAGCTTGTTACTAAAGCAAGTGTAACACTGTCTTTTTTGGTTAAAGCATCTTGAAGTCTAGATATTTTTAAATCTTTCTCTTTTAAGCTTTCTAATGATTTTTCAAGGTTTTCAGCCCCTTTTGTAGTCAATACAGTTAAATCTTTAGATGTGCTTATTAAGTCTTGATTATGTTGTTTGTAGCTTTCTGCTGTAGCTGCCAATCCAGCTTTTTCTTCAAGGCAAGAATTAAGTTTTACAGTACAAGAATTTAATAAATCTTGAATTTCCTTGTTTTTAGCTTCCAAAGCTGCATATTCCTTTTTTGAAACACACGACGTTAAAGCCATTAATACTGATAGTGCGACAACTATTTTTCTCATAGGTATTATATTTAATTAAACGTTGATTACAAATTTAGTTTTTAATATTTTGAATAGTGTTAAAGATTTCTTTAAAAATCGTCAATTTCCTTATGTAGTATAAGTAAACGACACTTTTTACGGTATAGTATTGCTGAATTTGGAAATCTTTTCTTTGTCTTAGATATTTTAAAGATATACAATAAAATGAAAAATGTGCTTTTAAAATAGCAAAAGTATGTTTGAACTTTCCTTGTGTAAGAAAACGAATACCGGCCACTCCATCTAAAACCATTCTAAAGAAAATTACAAAAAACAAGCCTTTTTTTGGCAGGTTTTTTACAAGCATCAATAGTGAATTTCTAAAATTTAAAAAAGTTTTTTTAGGGTTTCCTTGTTGTAAAGTAGCGCCTCCAACATGATATACTACTGATGCAGAGTTGTATTTTATAATGTGGCCTTCATTTGCAGCACGCCAGCATAAATCGATCTCTTCCTGATGCGCAAAGAAACTTTCGTCAAAACCTTCTAATTCGTCATAAACGTCTTTTCTTATAAAAAAACAAGCTCCGGAAGCCCAGAATAATTCGCAGTTATCATCATATTGACCGTTATCTTTTTCTATAGTTTCAAAGACGCGGCCTCTGCAAAATGGGAATCCGTATTTATCAATAAAACCTCCAGCCGCACCCGCGTATTCAAAATATTCCTTATTCTTAAAATCAAGAATTTTCGGCTGAATAATAGCGGTTTGCTTTTCAGAATCAAAAGTATGAAGAATAGGCTGAAGCCAATTTTCTGTTACTTCAATATCAGAATTAACCAATGCGTAAATTTCTGCATCAATGTGTTTTAAGGCGTCGTTATAGCCTTTTGCGAATCCGTAATTGCCAGTGTTTTTTACAATTTCAACTGAAGGGAAATTCTGTCTGACAAAATTCACAGAATCATCAGTTGAAGCATTATCCGCAACGTATATTTTTGCTTCTTTAGAAAATTGAATAATAGAAGGCAGAAACTGTTCTAAAAGTTTTACTCCATTCCAATTTAAAATTACGACAGCTATTTTATCCAAAGTCTCTATTAATTTTTAATTATTCTTTATAGTCTGGCAGATTTCTCAAAAACTCATATCTTTCATTTTCAAAATCCATTTGACAGTAAAAATGGCTCAGACCGTTTGTGACATTCAAAAACCGTGCCTTCATTGTCATATTATAACGTGCAATCTGATCAAAAGTTGCCTGCGATATTTTTACTTCCGGAGCTTTACATTCGACCAAAATATGTATAGAACCATCAGAATTAAAAACTACTACATCATAACGTTTTCGTAATCCATTGACTGTTAAAACCTTCTCTACGTTTATAAGTGATTTTGGATATTTTTTTTCATTCATTAAGTAATGAACTACATGTTGTCGTACCCATTCTTCTGGAGTAAGAATGATAAATTTTTTCCTGATTTCATCAAAAATAGACACTTTATTTTCGCTATTTTTGAATCGAAAAGTATAAGTAGGGAAATTTAGCTTTAACATAAGGCAAAAATATAAAATAGTTTCAGGTTTCAGGTTTAAAGTTTCAAGTTATTGAAGCCAGAAACTTGAAACCTGAAACTTGAAACAGATATTGAATGGATGAAGTTGTAAAAATTGTAAACGATATTAAAGCTGGAAATATAAAGCCGATTTATTTTTTAATGGGAGAAGAACCTTATTATATAGATAAATTATCAGAGTATATTGAGCAAAACGTTCTTGCAGAAGAAGAGAAAGGTTTTAATCAAACAGTATTATACGGAAGAGATGTTTCTGTTGAAGATATTGTTTCAACGGCCAAGCGCTATCCGATGATGGCTGATCGTCAGGTTGTTATTGTAAAAGAAGCACAGGATTTGTCAAGAACAATTGATAAAATTGAATCTTATGTTAATAATCCGATGGAAACCACCGTGCTTGTTTTTTGTTACAAATATAAAACGCTTGACAAACGCAAAAAAGTAACTAAGTTATTGGCTCAAAATGGTGTCGTTTACGAAAGTAAAAAATTGTACGAAAATCAAGTTGGAGATTGGATAAAACGTGTGTTGGCGGGGAAAAAATACACAATTGACCCAAAAGCAAATGCCATGCTGGTAGAGTTTTTAGGTACCGATTTGAGTAAAATAAATAATGAACTTGAAAAACTTCAGATTATTTTACCAGCGGGAACAATGATTACTCCGCAGCATATAGAAGAAAATATAGGTTTTAGCAAAGATTACAATGTCTTCGAATTGAGAAAAGCAATTGGTGAACGTAATCAGTTAAAAGCGTATAAGATAGCCGAAAATTTCGCACATAATCCTAAAGAATATCCTCTCGTGATGACTACAGGTTTAGTTTTCGGATTTTTTATTCAGCTTTTAAAATACCACGGATTAAAAGATAAAAATCCTAAAAATGTGGCTTCGGCTATTGGTGTAAATCCTTATTTTTTAAAGGAATATGATTTAGCAGTAAAAAATTACCCAATGCGAAAAGTAAGTCAGATTGTGGGAGCACTGCGTGAGATTGATGTAAAAAGCAAAGGTGTTGGCGCCAACGCACTTTCTCAATCAGATTTATTAAAAGAAATGCTGTATAAAATATTTAATTAAGCCATAGAAATTCACGATATTTGCATTTCCGAAAAAATTAAACGACGTTAAAAATATACAATTATGGGAATGAATAAAAATACCGTTTTAGGATGGGCTACTTTTATAATGGTGCTTATGGGATTGTTGCTTATAGGTCTGGGTGCATTTAGATACAGAGATGTTTCAGGCTGGGGATTTGTTGCTGTAGGTGTTGGTTTTTTTGCTAATGCGTGGGTTTTTAATGCATTAAAGGGAAGAGTTTAACAAAATCAATAAAATTCTTAAAGATATTTTGAAATTCAATTTTAATTGAGTTTTGATAACCCTAAAGCTTCATTTTTGCCTAATAAAAGATGAAATATAAATTTGAAAAATATAATTATTTCGACGAAAGAGATCATATTAATAAATCAACTGCAATAATATTAATTGAAAATGAAGAAAATTACGGTGAGCATTTTTCTACAGAAATTAAAAATCTAAAAATTGATTATTTAAATGAAATTGTAGTTTTTTTGGAACAAGTTCTATCGGGAGAATTACAGTATTACGATTTTGGATATGAAGTTTATTCTATCGAATGTAAAAAAGAAATTTCATTAGTAATTGATACTTATAATGATTGTAAATGTATTTCAGAGATTAAAACAAAAGAAATCTATGAATTTATGAGAGATTGGAGAAATTATATTATTGAAGATACTCATACATAATTAAATTGTTGTTTTCAATAAAGAAGTTACGGTAAGTAATCAATCTGGTCTAATTTGTATATATATATATCGATTATGAAATAAATCTAAATAATCTGTTCATAGATAAATGATTTCCTCATTTAGTAAATTTTCATCAGTCCAACGTTGTAAAAGTCTAAAATCTATCAAAATAAATTAATTAATAAAAATAAAAAAATTATATGTCAGACGATAAGAAAGTAATTTTCTCAATGCAAAAATTGAGTAAAACCTATCAGGGAGCAGACAAACCTGTACTTAAAAATATCTATTTGAGTTTCTTTTACGGAGCAAAAATTGGAATTTTAGGACTTAACGGTTCAGGAAAATCTTCTCTATTAAAGATTATTGCAGGAGTTGATAAAAATTATCAGGGAGATGTTGTTTTTCAACCAGGATATACTGTTGGATATTTAGAGCAAGAGCCAATTCTTGATGATTCTAAAACCGTTATCGAAATTGTTCGTGAAGGAGCAGCAGAAACTATGGCTGTTTTAGAAGAATACAACCAGATTAATGATTTATTCGGTCTTGAAGAGAACTATTCAGATCCAGATAAAATGGATAAATTGATGGATCGTCAAGCCGCTTTGCAAGATAAAATTGATGCTCTTGGTGCTTGGGAAATCGATACCAAATTAGAAATTGCAATGGATGCGCTTCGTACACCAGAAGGTGATACACCTATCAAAAACCTTTCTGGAGGTGAGCGTCGTCGTGTAGCTTTATGTCGTTTGTTATTACAACAGCCAGATGTATTGCTTCTAGATGAGCCTACCAACCACCTTGATGCTGAGTCAGTTCTATGGTTAGAGCAGCATTTAGCACAATATGCAGGAACTGTAATTGCGGTAACGCACGACCGTTATTTCCTTGATAATGTTGCGGGTTGGATTCTTGAGTTGGATAGAGGAGAAGGTATTCCTTGGAAAGGAAATTATTCATCTTGGTTAGACCAAAAATCTAGTCGTATGGCGCAGGAAGAAAAAGTAGCTTCTAAAAGAAGAAAAACTTTAGAACGTGAGTTGGAGTGGGTTCGTCAAGGTGCAAAAGGTCGTCAGACAAAACAAAAAGCACGTTTACAGAATTACGATAAATTATTAAACGAAGATCAAAAACAGCTGGATGAAAATCTGGAAATCTATATCCCAAACGGTCCGCGTTTAGGAACAAATGTTATTGAAGCAAAGAATGTTGCAAAAGCTTTTGGGGAAAAATTATTGTATGATAATTTGAACTTTACTTTACCACAAGCTGGAATTGTTGGAATTATCGGACCAAATGGTGCTGGTAAATCGACTATTTTCAAAATGATTATGGGCGAACAAGCAACTGACAGCGGCGAATTTTCTGTTGGAGAAACTGTAAAAATCGCTTATGTAGATCAGTCGCATTCTAATATTGACCCGAACAAATCTATTTGGGAAAATTTTGCAGACGGTCAGGAATTGGTTATGATGGGAGGAAAGCAAGTGAACTCTAGAGCTTATTTGTCACGTTTTAACTTTGGCGGCGGCGAGCAGAATAAAAAAGTATCAATGCTTTCTGGTGGTGAGCGTAACCGTTTGCACTTAGCAATGACATTAAAAGAAGAAGGAAACGTACTTTTGCTGGATGAGCCTACGAATGACCTTGACGTAAATACACTTCGTGCACTTGAAGAAGGTTTGGAGAATTTTGCTGGTTGTGCTGTAATTATTTCGCACGACAGATGGTTTTTAGATAGAATCTGTACACATATTCTAGCATTTGAAGGAGATTCTGAAGTTTATTTCTTCGAAGGAAGTTTCTCTGATTATGAAGAAAACAAAAAGAAACGTCTTGGTGGTGATTTAACTCCAAAACGTTTGAAATACAGAAAGTTAATTAGATAATATTTTCTATTAAATTTAAATAAAAAATCCCAAATTCCAATTAATCGTGAATTTGGGATTTTATTATTTACAAAAATTTAGTTTTCAATTCTGGAGTTGGAACCATACAGCTTTCTTTTTTACCGTACCAATTGTATCTGTTTTTTGCAATATAATCATAGATTTTGTCGCTAAGAAATATTGGAACAATTCTGAAAATCTGAACCAGATTCCAAAACCCGCCAAAATTTTTAGCTATTTCAATAACTGCCGAAGATTTGTAAAAATATGCCGTTCCTGGATTGTATAAAATAATACTATCCATTTTGGAAAAACTGATTCCAAGATATTTACATATTGAAATCCCTAATTCTGATTGCAATGCTACAAATCTAAAAACATCTTTTTTGTCGTGCTTAATGATGAACTGAACTGCGCTGTCACATAAATTACAAACTCCATCAAAGAGGATTATTTTTTTGTTTTTTTCTAAAGTTATTTCGGGAAACGAAGCAATCTCATTTTGTGTTTTCATTTATTAGTTCTTTATTTAGTGTGATTGTTTCGTTCCTCGAAAAGACAAAACTAAAGAGTAAAGCTAAAAAATAAGATTTTTATTATAATTGGTTTTTATTATGGAAATTCAATTTTGTATTATTTTTATATATCAAAAACGACTTTCATAAATTGTTTTTAAGCTATTTTTTTAAAACATCTATCTTCTTAATTGTATTTTTTAAAATATCTTATTAAATCTCTTTATTTTGGTTTTAGACCAATTTTTGTGATTTTTACCTTTGAAAATGTAATTTAAATTGAAAACTTATTTTTTTACAGCTTCGACCAATTCCAACTCGTCCAAACTTACTTTAGAAGTAAAAACACCGTAATTTACTGTGGCTTTATTTTTTTCGATCGAATCGATACTTCCTACAGATCTTCCTTCAAGCATTCGTACTCGGTCGCCAACTTTTAAAATTGGTTTTGGTTTTTCGATAACGGGTTTAAGTTTCTTTTCTTTTTTCTCTTTTCGTATTTCTTCTACTTGAACAGAAACTTCAGCAATAACTTCTTTTTTCTTTTCGATTATGGCCTTGCTTTCTTTGGGAGTTGCTTTTTTGCGTTTTGAGTTTTCAATTTCAACAATTTTTAAAAATTCACCAATTAGTTCTTTTTTGTTTTTGTTGTTGAAATATTTCTCTGAAATATCTTCAATTTTTTGTCCAATGTAAATTGTCTTCTGATTGCTGTCATACAATTCCTGATAGCTTTCGAGTTTTTGCTTGATTTTTACATTGATGTTTTCCATCTTTTTGCTTTCCTCTCTTGCTCTCGTTTCTTCTTCTTTTAGATTTATAGAGGTTTTTTCGAGTTTCGAACGTTCTTTTTGAAGTGTTGCAATTGTTTTATCAAAACGTACTTTTCCAACTTCGATTTTCTTTTTGGCACGATTTATTAATCCAAACGGAATTCCGTTTTTCAATGCTACTTCAAAAGTAAATGAACTTCCTGCTTGACCAAGAGCCAATTTGTACATTGGTTCGAGAGACTTTTCATCAAACATCATATTGGCGTTTGTTGCAAAAGGCAGTTCGTTTGCAAGAATTTTTAAGTTTGAATAATGCGTTGTAATAATACCAAAAGCTTCACGATGGTAAAATTCTTCTAAGAAAATTTCAGCCAAAGCTCCTCCCAGTTCAGGATCAGAACCTGTACCAAATTCATCAATTAAAAACATGGTTTTCTTGTTGCATTTCTTCAAGAAATAATTCATGTTTTTTAATCGGTAACTATAAGTACTTAAATGATTTTCAATAGATTGATTGTCTCCAATATCGGTCAGAATTCTATCAAACAAGAAAGTTTCGCTTCTTTCGTGCACCGGAATCAGCATTCCTGATTGCAGCATTAATTGTAATAACCCCACTGTTTTTAGCGAAATTGTTTTTCCGCCTGCGTTGGGTCCGGAAATTACAATAATTCGGTTATCTTGTTTTAATTCAATTGTTTGCGGATGTGTAATTTCGTTTTTTTGTTTGTTGTTCAAATACAAAATAGGATGGTACGCTTCTCTAAAAAATAACCTTCGTTCTTCAGTAATTGTTGGTAAGATTCCGTTAATTCTATTAGCATATTTTGCTTTTCCCGCAACAACATCAATATCACTTAAAAAATCCTGGTACTCAATTAACAAAGGTAAAAATGGTCGAATCTGATTTGATAATTGTTTCAGAATTCTCGTAATTTCTTCTTTTTCTTCGTATTCAAGATTAGCTAATTCTCTGGAATATTGTAAAGTAGCCTCTGGTTCGATGTATGCAATACTTCCTGTTTTGGAACTGCCTAAAATAGAGCCTTTTACCTTTCTGCGGTACATCGCTAAAACGGCTAAAACTCTACGGTTTTGTACAAAACTTTCTTTGATATCATCTAAATAACCAAGACTGTTATTGTGTGTAAGTGCGACTCCAAAGCTTTGATTTACTTTTCCGCGAACTATATTCATGTTTTGGCGAATGCTCAAAAGAGCAGGAGAGGCGTTGTCTTTTATTTCTCCATATTTGTCTACAATGGCATCTATAAGAGTAACAATATCTTTAGTATATTCTACTCGTGAAGCTCTTGCATTTAAGTTTGGATAATAGTCATCAAATTTTTTAAGGAAATTTAAAAGAAAATTTGAAGTAGACGAAAGTGTGGCAATTTTTCTAAAACTGCCAACTTCAAGAAAGCTGTCTTCTATGGCTAAGAATTTGATTTCGTTTGTAATAGCATCAAAACCGTGATTCGGGATTGCGTTATTATTCTGAAATGACGAAACATACTCTGACGTTTGCATCAAGGCCTGCATCAAAGTTTCTTTATCTCTAAAAGGAGTTATATTTAAGGCTTTTTCTTTTCCAATGTCTGTATTACATCCTGCCGAAATGGTTTCAAGAACTGTTGGAAATTGTAAATCCTGTAATGTTTTTTCTGTAATGCTAATCATTTAATTTTTATAACAATATAATGTATACACAAAAGTACAAAAACTAAATCATTGCACTCTACAAAGTTTAAGGCTAAATTTTACTGTTGTCAAATATGATTTCAATAGAAAATTTACGAATTTAGCCTAAAAAAAAAGATATGGACGTAAAAATGCATGATTCGTGGAAACCAGTTTTGAATGAGGAATTTGATAAACCATATTTTAATGAATTAATTTCCTTTGTTAAATCTGAATATGCAGCTAAAGTTTGTTTTCCAAAAGGGAGTCAGATTTTTTCGGCTTTTGATCATTGCCATTTTGATCAGGTAAAGGTTGTAATTATTGGGCAGGATCCTTACCATGGACCTAATCAGGCAAATGGTTTATGCTTTTCTGTAAATGATGGGATTCCGTTTCCGCCGTCACTTCAAAATATTTTCAAAGAAATTGAAAATGATTTAAATATACCGATGCCCAAAACAGGAAATTTAGAGCGATGGGCAGATCAGGGAGTTTTTCTCTTAAATGCTACTTTAACCGTTAGACAAGCTGAAGCGGGAAGTCATCAGGGAAAAGGCTGGGAAAAATTTACAGATGCTGTAATTAAACAAATTTCTGCTGAATCAGAAAATGTGGTGTTTTTACTTTGGGGTGGTTTTGCTCAAAAAAAAGCAGCTTTGATTGATGCATCAAAACATCATATTTTAAAATCAGGACATCCTTCACCTTTAAGTGCTAATAGAGGATTTTGGTTTGGAAATAAACATTTTAGTCAAACAAATGCTTTTTTGAAATCAAAAGGATTGAAGGATATTAAATGGTAGGTTGTACTATTTTAAACCATATAAGTGATGTAAGTCAAATAGTAAGATTTTATGAGGCGACTAATTATTTTACTATATCAACGGATTAAAAGGAATTTAAGAAAGAGTTCTGTAGGAATAAAACATATTGTTGGGATGGATTTTAATCCATCCTTCGCAATTACAATCGCCAATCTTTGTCGAGTTTCTAGTTGATTTCTTCTTCGACAAAATGACAAAAAAGGGAATTATTTTTCGATAGGTTTCTTAATAATTTCTTCTAAGACTGCTTTGTTTTCGTAGTTGATTACTTTTAAAATAATCTCCTGATCTTTGATCGTTTTACCTTCAATTACATATAATTTTCCTTTTTTGAACGGAACATTACTTTGATCAAAATCGACATCGCCGTATGTTAATGTTTTTCTCACATCTGCAGTGTCAACCCATTTTTCGTTTAAAGTCTGAATTGCTTTATCTGAATATTGGAAAGGTTTTGTGCGTAAATTATTTAAAACTCTGGCATTTGGAAAATAGTTGCATCGAGTATCTTTTCCACTAAATACAAGGGCTACAAAAAAGCATCCCATAATTAAACCAATCAAATAATATGCAAAACGGTGTACGAACTTCATGAAATATTTTTTTTGCAAATGTACATTAAAGTTCCCTTAAAATACAAGTAAATTAATATCATTGTCTGGTAAATCAAACCAGTCGCCAATTGCTTTATTTGTTAGGATTCCGTGGTATAAATAGATCCCGTTTTTAAGGCCTTTGTTACATCTGATGGCACTTTCTAAACCACCATCTTCGGCTATCTGATGCAGGTACGGTGTAAGAATGTTACTTATTGATAATGAGGCAGTTTTAGAATATCGAGAAGGTATATTTGGTACACAATAATGCAAAACATTATTTTTGATGAAAGTCGGTTTCTCGTGAGTAGTAACTTCAGAGCTTTCAAAACAACCGCCGGTATCAATACTTACATCGACAATTACTGCGCCCTTCTTCATATGTTCTACCATAGTTTCTGTGACTACAATCGGGCATCTTTCTTTACCACGCATGGCGCCAATCGCGACATCACAACGTCTTAATGCTTTTAAAAGACCTTTTTGCTGAATAGTAGATGTAAAAATTCTTTGATTTAAATTGTTTTGTAAACGACGTAATTTGGTAATCGAGTTATCAAAAACTTTTACGTTTGCACCAAGTCCGATTGCGGTTTTTGCAGCAAATTCTCCAACAGTTCCAGCGCCTAAAATGACAACTTCAGTAGGAGGGACACCAGTAATATTTCCGAATAAAAGTCCTTTTCCAAATTCATCCGTGATCATTAACTCTGCAGCAATAAGTATTGAAGCAGTTCCGGCAATTTCGCTTAAAGATTTTACAGCAGGATAAGAGCCGTCTTCGTCTTTAATATATTCAAATGCAAGTGCGGTAATTTTTTTCTGAGCTAAAGCTTCGAAGTAAGCTTTCTTTTTGGTTTTTAGCTGAATGGCAGAAATTATAATCGTTTCAGGATTAATCATTTCAATTTCTGCTAATGTTGGCGGTTCAACTTTAAGTAAAAAAGGACAGCCAAAAACTTTTTTAGTGTCTTTAGTAACTTCTGCGCCAGCATCACTGTATTCTTTGTCTGTATAACTTGAACTTTCTCCTGCTCCGGATTCAATCATAACGCGATGACCTTCATACGTTAATGAATTTACAGCGTCTGGTGTCAAACAAATACGACGTTCCTGATAACTTGTTTCTTTAGGTATTCCTATAAAAAGTTCTCTTTTAAATCGGCCAATTTCAAGTTTTTCTTCTTGTGGCAGTAATTGTTGTTTCGTAAATGGAGTTAAAGTAATTGACATGGGGTTATACAAAAAATTAAGAGTACAAATTACGTAAAAAGTTTTAAAATTAGTAGAATAAATCTGCTAATAAAACATTAATAATTAAGGTAGTATTTTTTCCATTTTAATATCGGCTCTGTCGTAAACACCATCTTCCAGCGGAATCTCAACAAAACCAAATTTTTTATATAAATGAATTGCAGGAAGCAGCATTGTGTTTGAATATAAAATCAACTTTTTAATGTTGTTTTCTTTTGCTGTAGTCATGCAGTGTAGTAACATTTTGTTTCCAACACCAAGACCTTGTGCTTTATCAGAAACTGCCATTTTACTTAATTCATATGCCTCATCATCAATTTTTAATAATGAATATGTTCCCAGAATTTCTCCATTATATCGAGCGTAAAAAATCTTCCCGCCTTTTTTTATAATTTCTTCTTGCGGATTTGAAAGTGTCAGTTCGTCTTTTTCTTCAACTTTGAAATATTTTTCAAGCCAGGCGACGTTTAAGATTTTAATATGTTCTTTTAGATCTGAAGAAAAGGGAATTATTTCTACTGTTTTTTCCGAGTTCATTAGTATTGTTTTAAAGAAGATGTATTTTTATTAAGCTTACAAACCTCTATTAGATGCAGTTATTTATGGTTTTTTCAAGTTTAACAGCCAAAATGCCTCCTCGATATTCTTACCTTTGTTTGATACCAATTGTCGGAAAGTTTTTTTACATATTCGGCATAATTTGGGTCGCCAATAGGACTGTCTTTACAATTGCATCTAGGAGTTTTTTCGTAGATTATAAACATCTTTTTATATTTTCCTATAATGCTCCAATTGTGATTAGATGTTTTCATGCAAAACATTATGCAGTTTTTAGGTTCTCCAATTTCGACATATTCACAAAATTTACTTTTAATCAATTCATTGAATCTTTGCTTGTCTGTCTGGCTGATTTTGGAAAATAATTTATCGATATCTTTTTCGTTTTCAATAAAATATCTAATGCACTCACCATCTCCATCGGCATCTTTAGAGATACTGTCTTTGATAAATGCTTTGTTTCTTTCTATAATAGTTACAATTTCTTTGCATTTTACAATGTCAGCATCTTCAATTTTATCAGATAAAAAATCGGTTGTTATTCCAATTAAAAATACAAAAAACAATACTATTAAGGATATTGTAATTAATCCAAATGAAATAAGTATTTTTTTTGTTGACATATAAAATTTGTTTTATAATAATTCTAATTCTCTCTTCCCGTCAGTCAATAATTGAATATTAACAGTTGAATATTCCTCTGGAAGCAGATTAGCAATTTTTTCAGACCACTCAATAAAGCACCAGTTTCCAGAATATAAATAATCATCAACTCCCATATCAAGCGCTTCGGTTTCTTTGTTTAATCGGTAAAAATCAAAATGATAAACGATTTGATTGTTGTTGGTGTAATATTCATTTACCAGAGAAAAGGTAGGACTGCTGGTAGCATCTTCAACACCCAAACTTTTACATAATTGTTTGATTAAAGTTGTTTTACCAACGCCCATATCTCCATTAAAAAGAATAATTTTTTTTGGATTCGATGCTAGAATCTGTTCTGCAGTTTCTTGAATTTGATCTAAAGAAAAAACGATGTTCATTGTTATGTTTTTTTGCCACGAATTTCGCTAATTTTCACGAATTAAATCATTTTTCTATTATAATTTGTAGAAAAAAAATTAGTGAAAAGTTGTGTAATTCGTGGCAGCTTTTTTATTTAGGATTAAAAATCAAAAACGGAATAATCATTTCTTCTAAAGAAATTCCGCCATGCTGATACGTGTTTTTGTAATAACTTACATAATGATTGTAGTTGTTTACGTAAGCCAAAAAGTAATCATTTTTGGCAAAAATAAACGAACTGCTCATATTTATGGCGGGAAGACCAATAGTTTTGGGTTCTTTTACTACATAAACATCTTTCTGCTCGTAGGTTAAACTACGGCCTGTTTTGTAGCGCAAGTTTAAACTTGTATTTTTATCTCCGACTACCTTAGATGGGTTTTTTACATTAATTGTTCCGTGATCTGTTGTCAGGATTAATTTGAAACCTAAAAGCTGTGCTTGCTGAATAATTTCTAATAAAGGAGAATTTTTAAACCAGCTTAAAGTAAGCGATCGATACGCTTTGTCATCAGAAGCAAGTTCTTTTACAACTTCCATTTCTGTTTTGGCGTGAGATAACATATCTACAAAGTTGTAAACAACTGTTACTAAGTCATTTCCTTTTAATGCTTTGAAGTTTTCAGAAAGCTTTTTACCGCCTGCGTAATTAGTGATTTTAAAATAATCTTCCTTAATATTAAGTCCCAATCGCTTTAATTGTGCTGATAAAAATTCGGCTTCATAAAGATTTTTTCCTCCATCTTCTACGTCGTTTTTCCAATATTGAGGAAATTGTTTTTCCATTTCAACCGGCATAAGCCCGGAAAATATTGCATTTCTGGCATATTGTGTAGCAGTTGGAAGAATGGAATAATAAGGAACTTCTTTTTCTAATTTGTAATAATTTGAAATTACAGTTTCAAAAGATTTCCATTGGTCGTAACGTAAATTGTCAATTACAACAAATAAAATCGGTTTATCTTTCTTTTTTAATTCAGGAACTACTAATTCTTTAAATAAAGTATGGGACTGAATTGGTTTGTCTGCTTTTGGTGCAAACCAGTCTTCGTAATTACGTTCGATATATTTTCCAAATTGAGAATTAGCTTCAACTTTTTGAGATTCAAGGATTTCAATCATCGCAGTATCATTGATGTCTTCTAGTTTTAATTCCCAAAAAAGTAATTTTTTGTACAGTTCAACCCAGTCTTCGTAAGAATTAACCATAGCTAATTCCATCGAAATTTTCCTAAATTCTTTCTGATAATCTAAAGTTGTTTTTTCGGTAATTAATCTCGAATCATCCAGATTCTTTTTTAAACTCAATAAAATCTGATTTGGATTTACTGGTTTTATTAAATAATCAGCGATTTTAGAACCAATGGCTTCTTCCATTATATATTCTTCTTCACTTTTTGTGATCATAATCATTGGGATGGCCGATTTTTTTTCTTTCATTTCAGAAAGTGTTTCCAAACCGCTCATTCCCGGCATATTTTCATCCAAAAAAACAATATCAAAATTATCTTCTTCAAATAAAGTAATTGCGTCCAGACCGTTATTACAAGTTGTTACAGCGTAGTTTTTCTTTTCAAGAAATAATATATGAGGCTTTAAAAGATCGATTTCGTCATCGACCCAAAGTATTTTAATCTTATCCATAAACAAATTTATTTTTAATGCAATTTAAAAGTATAGAACTTAAAAAGTATTAAAAATAGTATAAATTTCAGAATAATGAATTGTGATTTTAAAGTAAAATATATTTTGCATACTATTTTGCAATTGAAAATCAAGAGTGTATTATGTTGATTTTTAAATGAAAAACAAAGGAAGAATTATACTTAATTACTTATATTTGTTGACCTAAAAAAGAATAAAATAGTGAGTCAAATCAACAAGTTAAAAATATTCAACGATCCCATATATGGCTTTATAAGTATTCCGAACGAACTTATTTACGATTTAATTCAGCATCCGTATTTTCAGCGTCTGCGCCGTATTTCGCAAATGGGCTTATCCTATTTAGTATATCCGGGAGCAAATCATACTCGTCTGCATCATGCTTTAGGTTGTATGCATTTAATGCAGAAGGCTGTCGAAACACTTCGATTTAAAGGTGTTGCGATTTCAAATGAAGAGGAATGCGCTTTATTAATTGCCATTTTGCTGCATGATATAGGTCACGGGCCATTTTCGCATGCTATGGAAAAAAGTATTGTTGAAGATGTAAATCATGAGGCTATTTCCTTATTGTTCATGAACCAGCTTAATGAAGAATTTGATGGGAAATTAAGCTTGGCTATTCAGGTTTTTAAAGGAGATTATCATAGAAAATTCATGCTGCAGCTTATATCAAGCCAGCTGGATATGGACAGAATGGATTATTTAAAACGAGATAGTTTTTATACCGGAGTTGCAGAGGGAAATGTCAATTCTGAACGTTTGATTCAGATGATGAATGTGGTTGATGATGTTTTGGTTATTGAAGAAAAAGGAATTTATTCTGTTGAGAAATTTCTTCTTTCCAGACGTTTAATGTATTGGCAGGCCTATTTGCATAAAACAAGTTTAGTTGCCGAATTAATTTTGATGAAAGTACTTAAGAGAGCAAAAGAACTGACTCTAAAAGGAGTAAATCTGCCTTGCAGTGAGCCTCTTTTGTATTTTATGCAAAATAAAATTACTCTTGAGAATTTTGATGCCGAAAAATTAGATTTGTTTTCTCAATTGGATGATTTTGATATTATCAGTGCCTTAAAAGCTTGGCAGAGGCAAGATGATTTTATACTTTCTACGTTAAGTAAAATGATCATTAATAGAGACTTACTGAAAATTAAACTAAGTGCAGAGAAAATTCCGATGGAGGAATCTCAATCTTTAAAAGAAGAATTTGCTAATGCTCATAATATAACCCAATTAGAAGCGGGTTATTTTATTTTTAGAGGAAAAATAAAAAATCAAGCCTACAGCAAAGAGGCAGAACCAATACGCATTTTGAAAAAAGATAAGACAATTGAAGATGTTGTCGAGGCTTCTGATCAGTTGAATTTGAAATCGTTATCTAAATTGGTAACAAAATATTACATCTGTTTTCCAAAACAACTTATCTAAAATTAACATTTAGAATCTATTTTTTATATTTTTGTCGCGATGAAATTTACAGCAGAACAAATAGCAGGAATTTTAGAAGGAGAAGTTGTTGGGAATCCCAATGCAGAAGTTTCTAAGCTTTCTAAAATCGAAGAAGGCGAGAACGGATCGCTTACTTTTTTGGCTAATCCCAAGTATATTAAATATATATATAGTACAAAAGCAACAGTTACGATTGTTAACCTTAGCTTTATCCCAGAACAGGAAATTAGCACTACATTAATAAAGGTAGAAGATGCGTATGCAGCATTTTCTAAGCTTTTACATTTTTATAATCAGGTAAAATTAAATAAAACAGGTGTTGAACCGCAGTCTTTTATTTCTGAAGGAACTAAATATGGCGAAAATCTATATTTAGGCAGCTTTAGTTATATAGGACAAAATGTGGTTTTAGGTGATAATGTAAAAATTTATCCTAATAGTTTTATTGGTGACAATGTTACAATTGGTAATGATGTTTGTATTTTTGCCGGTGCCAAAATTTATTCAGAAACGATAATTGGTAACAATTGTACAATACATTCTGGGACAATAGTTGGTGCAGACGGTTTTGGATTTGCTCCTAATGAAGCTGGAGAATATAGTAAGGTACCGCAGATTGGTAATGTTATTATAGAAGATAATGTAGATATTGGTGCTAATACCACTATAGACAGAGCGACTCTTGGTTCTACGATTATTAGAAAAGGAGTAAAATTAGACAATCAAATCATGATTGCTCATAATGTAGAAATTGGCAAAAATACTGTAATTGCTGCTCAAAGCGGTGTTGCAGGTTCAACAAAAATTGGTGAAAACTGTATTATAGGAGGACAGGTTGGTATTGCAGGCCATTTAATAATTGGAAATAATGTTAGGCTTCAGGCACAGTCAGGAGTAGCAAGAAACATTAAAGATGATGAAGTTTTGCAAGGTTCACCATCACTTGGATATAGTGATTTTAATAAATCGTATGTTCACTTTAAGAATTTCCCTAAGATCGTTGCCGAAGTCGAAGAATTAAAAAAACAAATAATAAACCCAAAAAATGGAAATAATGGTTAAACAGAAGACCATCAAGAATGAAATTTCACTAACAGGCGTTGGATTACACACTGGAAAAGAAGTTACAATGACTTTTAAACCAGCTCCAATTAATAATGGTTTCACTTTTGTAAGAGTAGATTTGCAAGGTCAACCAGTCATTGAGGCTGATGCTAATTATGTTGTTAATACACAAAGAGGTACTAATTTAGAAAAGTTAGGGGTTAAAATTCAAACTCCGGAACACGTTTTAGCTGCGTTAGTTGGATGTGATTTGGATAATGTTATCATAGAATTAAATGCTTCAGAACTTCCTATTATGGACGGTTCTTCAAAATATTTTGTTGAAGCGATTGAAAAAGCAGGAATCGAAGAACAAGATGCTAAACGTAATGTTTATGTGGTAAAAGAAGTAATCTCTTTTACAGACGAAACAACTGGAAGCGAGATTCTTGTGATGCCAAGCGATGAATATCAAGTGACAACAATGGTAGATTTTGGTACTAAAGTTTTGGGTACTCAAAATGCTACAATGAAAAACTTAGGCGATTTTAAAGATGAAATTGCTAATTCAAGAACTTTTAGTTTCCTGCATGAACTTGAGTCTTTATTGGAGCACGGATTAATAAAAGGCGGTGATTTAAATAATGCTATTGTATACGTAGATAAAGAGATTTCTGAGTCTACTATGGAAAATTTAAAGAAAGCTTTCGGGAAAGAGAAAATTTCTGTAAAACCAAATGGTGTTTTAGACAATCTTACATTGCATTACCCAAATGAGGCTGCTCGTCATAAACTGCTTGACGTTGTAGGTGATTTGGCATTAATAGGAGTTCGTATTCAAGGTAAAATTATTGCAAATAAACCAGGGCACTTTGTCAATACTCAATTTGCTAAGAAAATTGGTAAAATCATTAAAATAGAGCAGAGAAATCATGTTCCTGTTTATGATTTGAATAAAGAGCCTTTGATGGATATTCATAAAATCATGGCAATGCTTCCTCACAGACCTCCATTTTTATTGATCGACAGGATTATAGAAATGTCTGATCGTCATGTTGTTGGGTTGAAAAATGTAACAATGAATGAGAATTTCTTTGTTGGGCATTTTCCAGAAGCACCAGTTATGCCAGGAGTTTTAATTGTAGAAGCAATGGCTCAGACTGGAGGTATTTTAGTTTTAAGCACAGTTCCGGATCCAGAGAATTATTTGACATATTTCATGAAAATTGACAATGTTAAATTCAAGCATAAAGTTTTGCCAGGTGACACCTTAATTTTTAAGTGCGAGCTTATTTCTCCTATCAGAAGAGGGATTTGTCATATGCAGGCAAATGCGTACGCAAATGGAAAATTGGTAACTGAAGCAGAATTAATGGCGCAAATTGCAAGGAAACAATAAGAATTTATCAAATTTATTGTTTACGTTTGTTGCCCAAAATCAGAGTATTTTAATTAAAAAATATAAAACTTACATATGAATCAACCATTAGCATATGTTCATCCTGGCGCTAAAATCGCTAAAAACGTTGTAATTGAGCCCTTTACAACGATTCACAATAATGTTGTTATTGGTGACGGCACTTGGATTGGTTCAAACGTGACAATCATGGAAGGTGCACGAATTGGAAAAAATTGTAATATTTTTCCAGGAGCTGTAATTTCTGCGGTACCCCAAGATTTAAAATTTGGAGGAGAAGATTCTCTTGCTATAATTGGAGACAATTGTACTATTAGAGAATGTGTAACTATAAATAGAGGAACAATTGCTTCCGGACAAACTGTTTTAGGAAATAACTGTCTGGTTATGGCTTATGCTCACATTGCACACGACTGCGAGATTGGTAATAATGCCATTATCGTAAATGGTGTTGCTTTGGCTGGTCACGTTGTTGTTGGTAATCACGCTGTTATTGGCGGTTTGGCAGCTATTCACCAGTTTATTCATATTGGAGATCACGCCATGATTTCTGGAGGATCTTTGGTTAGAAAAGATGTGCCTCCTTTTACAAAAGCTGCAAAAGAACCTTTATCTTATGTTGGTATAAATTCTGTTGGTTTAAGAAGAAGAGGTTTTAGTACTGATAAAATTAGAGAGATTCAGGAAATTTATAGAATTTTGTATCAAAAGAACTATAATACGACTCAAGCCTTGAGTATTATTGAGGCAGAAATGGAAGCTACTCCTGAGAGAGATGAAATTTTGGATTTTATCAGAAATTCATCAAGAGGAATTATGAAAGGTTATTCAGGAAACTATTAAATAAAAGTTTAATCGTTTATTTGTTTATTCGTTACATCGAAAACAGATAGACGATTTAACGGTTAAACAAAATATTAAATAAAACAAGAACAAAATGGCATCTACATCAGATATTAGAAACGGATTATGTATTAAATTTAATCATGATATATATAAAATCGTCGAATTTCTTCACGTTAAACCTGGAAAAGGTCCAGCTTTCGTAAGAACAAAGTTGAGAAGTTTAACTACAGGAAGAGTATTAGATAATACATTTTCTGCAGGACACAAAATAGATGATGTGCGTGTAGAGACGCATAATTACCAATTTTTATATGCTGAAGGAGATGAGTTTCATTTTATGAACACAGAATCTTTTGAGCAGATTTCTTTGAATAAAAACATCTTGGATGCTCCAGGATTATTAAAAGAAGGAACAAGTGTTATGGTGCAGGTAAATACTGAAACTGATTTGCCTTTATCAGTAGATATGCCATCTTCTGTAATTCTTGAAGTTACATATGCTGAGCCGGGAGTAAAAGGAAATACAGCAACAAATGCTACTAAATCTGCTACGGTAGAAACAGGTGCAAATGTAAACGTACCTTTATTCATTAACGAAGGTGATAAAATTAAAATCGATACTGCTTCAGGGAATTACATGGAGCGTGTAAAAGAGTAGTTTTTTAATTAGATAATTTGTCAATGAGTCAATTAGAAAATTGATGCTTCAGCAGAAATTGAATATTTTTATTTTCTAATTAACACATTTTCTAATTGACACATTCTCTAATTGATAAATTTTCTAATTTAAAAATATGAAATTTCCAAAAGTTCACTCTTTAGAAGAAATTGCAAATTTGCTTAACTGCGAATTTATTGGTGACAAAAACTTTGAGGTTTTAGGCATGAACGAAATTCATGTTGTAGAACCAGGAGACATAGTTTTTGTAGACCATCCAAAATATTATGATAAAGCTTTGCAATCTGCAGCAACAATTGTTTTAATTAATAAAAAAGTTGACTGCCCGGAAGGTAAAGCACTTTTAATCTCTGATGATCCTTTTAGAGATTTTAATACCTTAACAAAACATTTTAAGCCTTTTCACGCATCAAATTCGGCGATATCAATTTCTGCTGAAATTGGAGAAGGAACTGTTATTCAGCCTAACTGCTTTATCGGAAACGAAGTTAAGATTGGTAAAAACTGTTTGATTCATTCAAATGTTTCTATCTACGATCACACTGTCATTGGCGATAATGTTATAATTCATGCCGGAACTATTCTTGGTGCCGATGCATTTTATTATAAAAAACGAGCAGAAGGTTTTGATCAGTTAATTTCTGGCGGAAGAGTTGTAATTGAAAATAATGTTGGTATTGGGGCGCTTTGTACAATTGACAAAGGGGTTACTGGTGACACAACAATTGGAGAAGGTACAAAAATTGACAATCAGGTGCATGTAGGCCATGATTCTGTAATTGGAAAAAAATGTTTAATAGCGTCGCAGACCGGTATTGCAGGATGTGTTGTTATAGAAGATGAAGTTACAATTTGGGGTCAGGTAGGAACTACGAGTGGTATCACGATAGGAGCGAAGGCTGTTATTATGGGACAGACAGGTGTTACTAAATCGGTTGAAGGAGGGAAGTCTTATTTTGGTACTCCAATCGAAGAATCAAGAGAAAAGTTGAAGCAAATGGCTAATATCAAGAAGATTCCTGAAATTCTAAGTAAATTGAAGTAATATGTCTATTAAAGAATTTGTTCAAAAATTTTATAAGTCAGACGCCTTAATAGACAGTGAGGAGTTAAAGACTTATCTGCATCCGGACTTTATATTAGAATGGAACAGCAGTAAAGGATTGATTCAAATGAATTATGATTCGATGCTTGAGATGGCAAATGAGTTAAGTCGAGCATATGTTCGCTCTAAGGTGCGAATCAGTCATATTATAGCCGAAGAAGATTTGGTATCGGTGCGCTATTCTCATTTTGTAAAAACGATAGAGAATCCCAGAGAAGAGATGTTATTGGCTCATTTTGTTACAATTTGGCAGATAAAAGATGATAAACTTTTTAGAGGTTATCAGATGAGTCAATTTTCTTAATATTTTTTTGACATTATAAGGGTTAAAATACATTACAAAACCTTATTTTTGCAACACAATTTTAAAAACTACATAAAATATATATCATGAGTGTTTTAGTTAATAAAGATTCCAAAATAATTGTTCAAGGATTTACAGGAAGCGAAGGAACTTTCCACGCTTCTCAAATGATTGAGTACGGTACTAATGTTGTTGGTGGTGTTACTCCTGGAAAAGGAGGTACTAGCCATTTAGATCGTCCAGTTTTTAATACAGTAAAAGATGCTGTAGATCAGGCTGGGGCAGATACATCTATCATTTTTGTTCCGCCGGCTTTTGCTGCTGATGCAATTATGGAAGCTGCTGATGCTGGAATTAAAGTAATTATTGCTATTACAGAAGGAATTCCTGTAGCAGATATGATTAAAGCAAATAACTATGTAAAAGAAAGAAATTCTAGATTAATCGGACCAAACTGTCCAGGTGTAATTACACCAGGTGAAGCTAAAGTTGGTATTATGCCAGGTTTCGTTTTCAAAAAAGGAACAGTTGGTATCGTTTCTAAATCTGGAACTTTAACGTACGAAGCTGCTGATCAGGTTGTAAAACAAGGTTTAGGAATTACTACAGCTATCGGTATTGGTGGAGATCCAATTATTGGAACTACAACTAAAGAAGCTGTTGAATTATTAATGAACGATCCAGAAACTGAAATTATCATCATGATTGGTGAAATTGGAGGTCAATTAGAAGCTGATGCTGCTAAATGGGTTAGAGCTGATGGTAACCGTAAGCCAGTAGTTGGTTTTATCGCTGGAGAAACTGCTCCTGCAGGTAGAACAATGGGTCACGCAGGTGCTATTGTTGGTGGTTCTGATGATACAGCTGCCGCTAAAAAACAAATTATGAGAGACAACGGAATTCACGTTGTTGATTCACCAGCTGAAATTGGTAAAAAAGTAAAAGAAGTATTGGGTTAATTTCCGATCTGATAATAACAAATTCCAAAAAAGTCTCAATATTTGTTGAGACTTTTTTTACATTAATAGAATGAATGGAATTTAAACAAACACTTAGTTTCTTAGAATCTTAGAACCTTCGTGACAAAACAAAAGATAATATGTACAAAGAATTAGAAAAGTTTAAAGTAAGCAGCAGTTTTACTTTTACAATTGAAGATAGTTTAGAACAAGCATGTAATGCTCCAGAATCTGGCGCAGGAGTTTTTGTAGTTTATGCTGTTGAAGGTGATGCAAAAGAATTAATCATGGTTGGTTCTACAGGAACCGTTCAAAATGATGGGACTTTGAAAAGTAAAAATGGCGGTTTATATGATAAAATCGTAAACGGACATCAGTTTGCTAAAACAGGAAGAAAATATTCTTGGCCTGCTCAAATGAAATTAGAAAATATTTCGGCTCTTGAAGTAGTTTGGTATGAAACTTTTAATACTGATATAAAAGGAATTCCAACAACAGTTGAAGGTCAGGTTTTACAAAATTTTCTTGATGAAAATAGTAAACTTCCACGATGGAATGTAGCTTTCTAAAAGTGTAATATACATCATAATTTATCTCAAGCCTTGCTGTTTTTAGTAAGGCTTTTTTATTTAAAAATTTTTAAAAGGTGTTATTTGTGTTTTAAGGTTATGAGATAAATTAAATTTTAACAATGTTAAATTAAGATTAAGAATTAAATACAGGGATTATATTGTTAATTTTAAAAAATTAAGATTTTTTTTGTAATAAAATTGGTTTTTGAAATTAGTCTTTTATATATTTATCAAACAAAAACTAAATATAATGTTAAAATTTAATTCTTAAACCTAAGAGTTAGTTTGTTTTTTAATGTAAATAAATTGATAATTTACTTAAATCAGAATTAATTGCCGCCTTATATTAGAGTTAAGTCTTCGGTTTTAATTTTCATTCTCACAACTATGTCAAACCAAATTATAAAAAAGAGTAAAGGATTTAATGATGATGTGCTTTGGAGTAATTTAAAGGAAGGTGATGAAAAATCATTTTCGATTCTTTTTGAAAGATATTACAAAGATTTGATTTGTTATGGAAATTCCCTTTCGCCATTTTCAGAAAAAGTTCAGGACTGTGTTCAGGATGTTTTTGCAGATGTTTGGGTATATAGAAATTCACTGCAGGATAACGTTGTTGTAAAAGCATATCTGCTGTCTAGTGTTAGAAAAAGAATTGCCCGCTTATTTGAAAGAGATCATATATTTCGTAAAACCACTTCGACAGAGGCAATTGAATTCTTATTTGATTTTTCTATAGAAAATGAACTTGTAGAAGATGAAGTAACTGCAGAGCGCGTTTTATATCTCAATAAATTATTAAATGATTTACCTCCACGACAAAAAGAAGCACTGTATCTGCGTTATCACCAAGGATTGTCGGTAGAACAAATTGCTGAATTGCTGGATGTTAATTATCAATCTGCAAACAATTTGTTATATCGTGCCCTTTTAAGTCTTCGTAAAGAATGGAAGGGTTCAATTCCCCTTATTTTACTGATATCTTCGAGCGTTTTATGATTATTTTAATAAAATATCAAAAAAAAATCATAAATAGGTGAGTATATAATAGTAAAGCTGTCCTCTATGTTTTTGTAACCTTAATAATAAGATGCAAAAACGAAACAATTATACCGAAATAGAAGACTTTCTAACAGATGAATCATTTCAATTATGGGTTTTATCTAAAATTGATGAAGAAGGCTGGGAAGAGTGGACTTTAGAAAATCGCCAGCGTGCTAAATTAGTTGAAGATTCAAGACTTTTATTGTTGGCAATGAAAGTGCAGGATGTTAATTTACCATCAAGTGAAATTCACTCTGCATTAGAAGCTACTTGGGAAAAAATAGAGGAAAAGGAACTTCTTCTAAGAAATAAATCTTTTCTTAAAGTAAATAAAATACCGCGTTACTGGCTTAATAGTGCTGCAGCTGTATTATTATTCGTTTTTTTATCCGTCTGGTTTTTTAAAGGTAATAGTTTAAAAAGCAGTTCAGAAGTTACTTATAAAGAGCTGATTGCTGAAACAGATGAAGGACTTCTCGAACAGACAAATAACTCAGACAAACCTCAAAGTATTACATTATCTGACGGAAGTTCTGTTTTATTACAGCCTAACAGCAAATTAAGTTATCCTAAAATTTTTACTGGAAACGAAAGAAAGGTTTATCTATCTGGCGAAGGTTTCTTCGAAATTAGTAAAAATCCAAAAAAACCTTTCTACGTTTATGCAAACGAGATTGTAACAAAGGTAGTTGGAACTAGTTTTAGAGTTAAAGCTTATTCTGATCAACCAGATGTCGAAGTACTTGTTCGTACTGGTAAAGTGAGAGTAAAATCTAATGATTTGGTTAGTGATGTTAAGAAAGAAGAAATTATTCTTCTTCCTAACCAAGCGCTGCGTTTTACTCGCAAGGATTTGATCTTTAATAAAATAAATAATATTACTGAAGATGAAATTTTAGTAAAAAGTGTCGGCAACATCGAGCAGTTAAGCTTTGAATTTACCGATATCCCTGTTGAACAAATCTTTGAAACTATAGAACAGGCTTATTTAATTGATATTGATTACCCAAAAGATAAACTAAAAGACTGCCGATTAACCACTTCGCTAAGCGATCAGCCATTACAGGAAAAACTTAAAATTATTTGTAAAAGCATAGGCAATGACACAAAGTGTGAAATGGTAGGAAATCAAATTATTATAACGTCGCGTGGCTGCGAATAATCTAAACAAGAACTAACTCAATAAATTATATAAAACTAAATTTTTCTTAAAGCCTATGTAAAAAAAATTGCATAAAAAAAGTGCCGTAATGCTGTAACATTATCGACACTTAATACTGTAAATCACTCTCTGTAAAGGGTAATTTATGATGTTTCTTAAAATACACTCGAATAGTATTAATCAAAACAAACCAAAATTATGAAAAAACCAGTTGTTAAGCAACGATTACTCCACCAAATCATGAAAATAACGCTATTTCAGCTTGTTCTAGCACTTGTATTTTCAAGTGTCACGATGGCAAACACTGTAAATGGACAGAAAAAATTAGATACTAAAGTTACGATCACAGTTACTGATTTAACTTTGGATAATGTATTGTCTAAATTAGCAAAGTCTGCACATGTAAAATTTTCGTATAACTCCAGAATGCCTCAGCTTAGTAATAAAGTTACTATTGATGCAGACGAGGAAGTTCTTTCGAGTATCTTAAACCGAATTTTAAAACCATTTAATATTAGTTTTTCAGAAGTTAGTAATCAGATCGTATTACAAAAAACAGCTTCTGCAAATCCTCTTGAAAATCTGGATGCCTCTAATTCTATTTTTGAGACATTAGTTCCGGGTCCAATCATTAGAGGAAAAATTACAGACCAGACAGGAAGTCCGCTTCCAGGTGCTACAGTAATGGCAAAAGGAACAAAAGTGGCAGTTTTAACTGATTTTGATGGTAATTTTTCTATAGAAATGCCTGCAAATTCAGACCGACTTGTAATTACTTATGTGGGTATGGAAACCAAAGAAATTGGTATCGAAAATACTTCTCCTACTGTAATCTTAAACGAAGCAGGTCAAAATTTAAAAGAAGTTGTAGTCACTACAGGTTACGAAAAAACTTCAAAAAGAACATTTACAGGAGCAATCAGCAAAATTTCTGGTGCAGAGCTTAAAGTAGATGGTGTAGTAGATGTGAGCAGAATGATAGAAGGAAAAGCAGCGGGTGTTACTGTGCAAAACGTTACAGGTACATTTGGTACAGCTCCTAAAATTACAGTTCGTGGATCTTCTTCAATTTTTGGAGATACAAAACCTTTATGGGTAATTGATGGTGTTGTTCAGGAAGATATTATCAGTTTATCTTTTGCAGATTTAGCTTCAGGAAATTCTGAAACTTTGTTAAGTTCTTCTATTGCAGGATTAAATGCAAATGATGTACAAAGTATTGAGATTCTAAAAGATGCATCGGCTACTTCTATTTATGGTTCAAGATCATTAAACGGAGTTGTGGTTGTAACTACAAAACAAGGTCGTAGAGACGCACCGTTAAAAGTAACTTATGGTTTAGAGCAATCTGTTAGAACAGTTCCAAACTATGGTCAATATGATATTTTGAATTCTCAGGAAACAATGAGTATTCTAAAAGAAATGGAATCTAAAGGATATTTGGATCTGCCGTCTACCGTAAACGGAAGATATGGAGGTGCTTATAATATTATGGGTAGAGCTATTAATACTTATGTGCCGGAAACAGGTGGTTATTTGGTTAATAATGATCCGGTTAGCCGTAATAATTTTCTAAAAAAATATGAACTTGCCAATACAGATTGGTTTAAAGTTTTATTTAGACCTTCTATGACGCAAAATCACTCTTTGAGTTTTTCCGGCGGTGGTAAAAACAATACATTTTACGCTTCTCTTGGTTATTATACAGATCCGGGATGGACTATTGCCGATGATGTAAAACAGGTTTCGACTAATATTAAAGGAACTTTCTATGTTAATGACAGATTAAATGTTACACTTTCTACAATGGCTTCTGTACGTGATCAGGGTGCGCCTGGAAGTTATGAGAGCGAAAAAGATGTTGTTTTCGGGAAAGTAACTCGTGATTTTGATATTAACCCATTCAATTATGTTCTTAATACCAGTAGAACTTTAAGACCTTATGATGATAATGGAAATTTAGAATATTACAGAAATAACTGGGCTAAAATGAATATTATCAACGAATTAGAAAATAACTTTATGGAAATTGAGGTTAAAGATATTCGTTTTCAATTGGATTTAGATTATAAAATTACGCCTCATTTAACCTATAATCTGACAGGATCAGCTCGTTATGCAAATACGAGCCGTGAGCACAAAATTATGGAAAATTCAAACGTAGTTGGAGCTTACAAAGCAGGTACGCCAGATGGAGAAGACGGAGTAAACACATTGGTGAGAGATCAAAATATTTTCTTGTATCAGGATCCTAATGACTTGACAGCACCAAAAGTTTCGGTATTGCCAAATGGTGGTTTTTTAAGAAAATTTACAAATGACTTAACGTCTTATAACTTAAGAAACAGTGTGAATTACAGAAATGTATTTTCAGATAAACACGAGTTAGAAGGTTTATTTGGAACAGAAATGAGAGTTGTAGACAGAACAAGTGATCAATTTACAGCAGCTGGTTTACAATATGACAGAGGATTAACGGCTTTTACTGATCCAAGAATAATCGAAAAAATCATTAATGCCGGTGATTCATACTACGGATTTAACGAAGAAAAAGAAAGAACTGTTGGTTTCTTCGGAAAAGTTGGTTATACCTACGACCGTCGTTATACAGCTTCTATTACAGGTCGTTATGACGGATCTAACAGACAAGGAAACAGTGATTCATCTAGATGGCTGCCAACTTATACTTTTAGTGCAAAATGGAATGCTGCCGAAGAGAAATTCATGAAAAATATAGAGTCAATAAATACTTTGGCACTTAGAGCTTCTTATGGTTTAACAGCTACAGCCGGACCAGCAACAAATTCATTAGCAATCTACAAAAGTTACATAACTGATCGTTTTGCTCTAGATGACAGAGAAACTTCTATCAGAATTGATGAATTGCAAAACGGAAGTCTGACTTGGGAAAAACAATTTGAAACAAATATTGGTGTTGACTTAGGAATGTTTAATAACAGATTACAATTGACTACAGATATTTACAGCCGTAAAGCATTTGATTTGGTTGATTATGTAATTACTTCTGGAATTGGAGGACAAAGAGTGAGACAAGGAAATAATGCCGACATGGAAACTAAAGGTATTGAACTTGGTATTACAACAAGAAACATTGACAGTAAAGATTTTAAATGGTCTACAACTCTTAACTTTTCAGTTTACAATCAGGAAATTACAAAACTTCAAAATACACCGACAGCATTTGATTTGGTAGATGCTAATGGAGGTAATACAGTTGGACATCCTAGAAATTCTTTATATTCTTATCAATTTACAGGTTTAAATAACCAAGGTCTTCCAACCTTTATATTGCAGGATGGAGCAGATAATAATATTACAGGAGCAAATTTTCAGGATAACTTAAATGTTACAAAATATTTGAAGTATGAAGGATCTATTGAGCCAAACAAATCTATAGGTTTATCAAATACATTTACTTATAAAAATTGGTCTTTATACGTATTTTTTGTTGGATCTGGAGGAAACAAAGTTCGTTTAAACCCAGTTTATGATAGCACTTATGATGATTTAACTGTATTTACCAAAGATTTTACAAATCGCTGGATCAATCCTGGAGACGAGAATATTACAAATGTACCAGTAATTGCAGATAAACGTTTGAATGCTAATTATGAAGGAGAACGTACACTTGCTAGAGCTTACAATACTTACAACTATTCTGATGTTCGTATTGCCGATGGTGATTTTGTGAGATTAAAAAACATCTCCTTAAGCTGGGAATTTCCAAAAGATTTCAAGAAAAAATTAGGAGTAAGCACATTTACTTTAAAAGGATCTGCGGTGAACCCTTGGTTAATTTACTCAGACAAAAGATTAAATGGTCAGGATCCTGAGTTCCGTAATTCTGGAGGAGTAGCTTTACCAGTTACATCTCAATATACTTTTACTTTAAATCTTTCATTATAATAGTCAAAATCATGAAAAACTTAAAAATAGCATTATCCCTTTTAATACTAATAAGTATTACCAGCTGTGATGATTTTCTATCTGAAAAACCAGATAATAGAACCGAAATAGACACTCCGGACAAGATATCGGAAATATTAGTACAAGCTTATCCGCAAATGAGTTATTTTGAAATTGCAGAAACGATGTCTGACAATGCATTTGACAGCGGACTGCCTGAAACCTTAAGAAATAACGAGCAAAATTACAACTGGGAACTTCAAACAGAAACAACCGATATTGATACTCAGGCTTATTATTGGGATGCCTGCTACAAAGCTATTGCACATGCAAATACAGCATTGAAGGCAATAGAAGATTTAGGAAGTCCGTCGAGTCTTAATCCTCAAAAAGGAGAAGCATTGATAGCGAGAGCTTATTCTCATTTTATGCTGGTTTCTTTATGGTCAAAACGTTATAATCCGGATACTGCTTCTAAAGATTTAGGAATTCCTTACGTAACAAAACCAGAATCTGATTTAGATACAAAATACAAAAGAAATACTGTAGCAGAAGTTTTTGATTTTATTCAAAAAGATATTGAAGAAGGTTTAAAAAATGTTACCAATGATTACAAAGAGCCGAGATTTCACTTTAATGTAAGTGCTTCAAAAGCATTTGCAAGTAGATTTTATTTAGTAAAAGGCGACTGGGACAGAGTGATTGAATTGTCAAATGATTTAGGCGACAGACCAGTAGGTAAATTAAGAAATTATGCATCTTATGAAAATCTTGCTGTTGATGATCAAAAACTTAAATATTCTGGAAGTGATGCAGAAACAAACTTATTAATCGTTTCAGCAAACACTGTAATAGCCAGAGGATATTATTTAAACCGTTTTAATCTTTCAGGAACAAGAAGACCAGAAATTGCTTCAGCAAGTACCAATCTGTTTAATAAAAACTGGTATTATAATTTTTATTCTTCTAATGGAAGTATGACTGTTTTTATTCCTAAGTTTTACGAATACTTTAAATATTCTAATGTAACTGCTGGTATTGGAGATCCTTATGTAGGTGAAGTTTTATTAAGTAATGATGAGTTTTTCCTGAATAGAATGGAAGCTCATGTGATGAAAGGACAAATAGCTTTAGCAAATGATGAGCTGGAGTATTTCTTATCTACCAGAACGGACGGCTATGCAGCTACAGATAAAGTGACACAGGCAAAAGTAGTAGCAAAATATCCGGTGATAAGTAATGAATATACGCCATTTTATGCTATGACGGCAGTACAAACATCTTATGTAAAAGCTATTGCAGAAACAAGAAGAAGAGACTTTCTGCACGAAGGACTTAGATGGTTTGATGTTAAACGTTTTAATATCGTTGTAACTCACGAAACGGCCAATAAACCAGCCAATATTCTAGTAAAAGACGATAATAGAAGAGCGCTTCAAATTCCGCTTCATGCCTCAAGTACAGGTATTGAATTAAATCCTAGATAATTTAAAATTTAATCGTATGAAACTATTCAGATATAATAAAACAGCCATTTTAGCAATGGTTTCCATAGTTCTAATTTCATGTGCCAGCGACGACCAGCCGGGAGAAAGTCAATTAGACTTTACGCAGCCAGTAAAAACACAATTAGATACTTGGATAACAAGTAATTATTTAACTCCATATAATATTAACGTTCAATATAAATGGAATCAAAATACGGTTGATAACAGTCGTTATTTATTTCCTCCAACAACCGATAAAGTACTTCCGGCACTCGAAATCGTACAGCAGATTTGGCTTAAAAGCTATTCTACTGTTGGAGGTGCAGATTTTGTGAAAAAAATTGCACCTAGAGAAATTGTTTTAGTAGGAGGTGTGAATTTAAATAGTGTTGGAACCAGAACTTTAGGTATAGCAGAAGGAGGACAGCGCGTTACCTTGTTTGAGACAGATTATATTGACAAGTCAAATCGCGCAAATGTTTCAGAATTTATTCATACCATACAACACGAATACATTCATATTTTAAATCAAAACAAACCTTTTGATGAAAAAGCATGGGCAGTAATTACTCCGGTTGGGTATACAGCAGATTGGTATAACTTTGATATTCCGGAATCTAACGAAATCGGATTTATTACAAGTTATGCAAGATCAAATATTAATGAAGACTTTGCAGAAACAGCTTCGATGATATTAATTTATTCAAAAGCAGAATACGCGACTTTTTTAAATGGTATTCAAAGCCCCTTTGCTTATCAAGCTTTAAAAACAAAAGAAGCACTTGTAGTTAAGTATTTTAAAGAAGCATTTAATATGGATTTTTATGCCTTGCGTGACGAAGCTGAAAAAAACACTAGTGCTGTAATTAACAACTAAATAAAAGTATTATGAAACTTAAAAATATATTTAAATATTTAATTGCAGGGATTTTAATATTGTATTTAAATGCTTGCAGCAACGCCACAGAAGCTGATCAATTATTTGAGCAAACACCAACAGAACGTCTAAATGCTAGAAAAACCGAATTAAAAGACGCTTTATTATCTTCAGAATTTGGATGGAAAGCAGTTTATTTTACAGACAATACAGTTCTGGGAGGTTATACACATTTATTTAAATTCGCTCCGGATGGTACAGTACAAATGGCATCTGATTTTGACGGCGATACAGCAGTTTACAAAAGCGAATACGAAATTCAGTTAGGAAGTACGGTTAGTGTAACCTTTACAACCAAAAACAGAATTCATCTTTTGTCAGATTCTGATAGTTATCCTATAGCAGCCTTAGAAAGTGAAGGATACAAAGGAGATTTTCAGTTTTTGTATTACGGTCAGGAAAACGGAGATATTGTTTTTAGAACCAATAGAACCGTTAAGGAATTACGTTTTGTAAAAGCAACAGCAGCAGATTGGGCAGATCTTCCGAAAAATTTAATCATGGAGCAAAATGTAATCGGAGGAGCCAGCCGACCGCTTTTTAGACTTTTAGAAACCAATGATGGAAGTACAAAACATCAATTTGATTTTACCTATACTACACCAACTCGTTATGCCGAAGCAAATTCTATAGAAGCTGGATATACAGTAAGTTATGATATGGGCATTGGATTTACTCCAACAGGAATTGTAGTGAGTCCAGCCGTAGAAGTAGGAGGTCAGAAACTGACAAATTTTGTTTATAATGATGTCGATGGAAGTTTTACTGCAACTGGTACTGGTGGTGTAACTGCTGTAATAAAATATACCGATAAGCCACTGCTTCTAACAGATGATTATAAAATGCTGCTTCCAGGACAGCCTCTGGCGTGGTTTGGTTTTTATGCCGACGATTATACGGTTGATGCACCAACTAATTCGCCGTTATTTTATGCTGAGCTGGCAAAAATTAATGCAGCGCTTCCGGCGGGTCAGGAAATCTCATCCATACAAATATATACCAACCATAGTCTCGGAACTTTCATTTATTACACATTTGTAGGCAGAGCGGCTTTATTCCACTTTGTAGATGTCGTAGAAGATGCACCGGGTAAAAAAGTTATTCTGAAACATAAATCATGGAGTAATGCTACAACGGCTGCTTTTGTAACAAGTTTAGATAAATATTTAACAGATCCAAACGGAATTTATTTAAAGAGAGAAAGCTTTAGATTGTTTTACAGTGAGCCGGTTTACACATTCACAAGTTCATCTAGCCCTTTTAGAATGACAACGTGGAAACTTAATTAGTAGTTTTAATTTTGAATTTTTATTTTGAAGAAGGCAGCTCAATTTGAGCTGCTTTTTTTATCTTTAATCACTGAAGTAAATATTCCAAAGTGACAAACCCTTTTTTTATACCACAAATTTTATAAAACGACCAAATAATCTATATTTGTATTTTTAAAAAATAAAAAACGAATACCTTAATATGAAATTACTAGAAGGAAAAGTTGCAATTATTACTGGCGCTAGTCGCGGAATAGGAAAAGGAATTGCTGAAGTTTTTGCTAAACACGGAGCAAATGTAGCTTTTACATACAGTTCATCTGTAGAATCAGCTCAAGCTTTAGAAGCTGAATTAAACGGTTTAGGAATTAAAGCAAAAGGTTACAAATCTAATGCAGCCGATTTTAATGAAGCACAAACTTTTGTTGAAGCTGTTTTGGCTGATTTTGGAACTGTTGATATCTTAATCAATAATGCAGGAATCACAAAAGATAATTTATTAATGCGTATGTCAGAAGCAGATTTTGATCAAGTAATTGATGTTAACCTGAAATCTGTATTTAATATGACAAAAGCGATCCAAAAAACTTTCTTAAAACAACGTGCGGGTTCAATTATCAACATTAGTTCTGTAGTAGGAGTTTCTGGAAACGCAGGTCAAACCAACTATGCTGCATCAAAAGCGGGTGCAATTGGTTTTACAAAATCAGTAGCGTTAGAATTAGGATCTCGTAACATTCGATGCAATGCAATTGCTCCAGGATTTATCGAAACCGAAATGACTGCCAAATTAGGAGAAGAAGTAGTAAAAGGATGGAGAGAAGGAATTCCTCTAAAACGCGGCGGTACAACAGAAGATGTTGCAAATGCTTGTTTGTTCCTGGCTTCAGATTTAAGTTCTTATGTAACAGGACAAGTTCTAAATGTTTGTGGAGGAATGTTGACCTAAGGAGCTAAGTTACAAAGGTTCAAAGCTTTTATTAAAAACCTTTGAATTATTAAATCTTCCAATCATTAAATTAAAATTATGACAACAAACACGATTCTATTATTATTACTTTCTTTAGTAATAGCGGGTGGGTTATCGTATTTTCAATATTTTTTTAAAGCCAAAAGTAAATCAAATGTGATTTTTCTTTTGGCTTTTTTACGTTTTCTGGCAATTTTCGGATTATTACTTTTATTAATTAATCCGATTATTACAAAGAATGCGCTTGAAGTTACCAAAACACCTTTGGCCGTTGTTGTCGATAATTCAAGCTCAATTACAGCTCTAAAATCAGATAAAAAAGTTGTTGAATTATACCAGAAAATAATTTCGAACCCTGCTATTCGAGAAAAATTCGAAATTCAGTCTTATCAATTTGATGCCGATTTTAAACCCTCAGATAAATTTGATTTTAAAGGAAATCAAACCAATTTAGATGAAGCGGCAAAAAACTTAAAAAGCATCAACAAAAACCTGATTTTTCCAACCGTTGTTATTACCGACGGAAATCAGACTACCGGAAACGATTACGTATATCGTTTTGATCCGGTTAATAAAGTTTATCCTTTGGTTGTAGGAGATACAACCACTTTTCTGGATTTAAAAATTAATCAGCTGAATGTAAACAAATATGCATTTCACAAAAATAAATTTCCAGTTGAAGTTTTTTTACAATATGCCGGAGACAAACCAATAAATGCTGATTTTACTATTGCTCAGGGAAATTCTATTGTTGCCAGAGAAAAAGTTTCTTTTTCTCCATCAAAAAAAACAGCAGTAGTCAATTTATTGCTTCCTGCCGATAAAGTAGGATTGCAGGTTTTTAAAGCATCAGTTTCGTCAAACACAAAAGAGAAAAACAGCTATAATAATATTAAAAATTTTGCTGTCGAAATTATAGATCAAAAGTCTGTTATTGCAATCGTTTCCTCTGTAAATCATCCGGATATTGCCGCATTAAAACGTTCTATTGAATCTAATGCGCAACGTAAAGTGATTTTAGTTAAACCCAATGAAATCAATTTATTGCAAGATGCTTCAGTTTTGATTTTGTATCAGCCGACGGCAGCTTTTAAAACAGTTTTTGACAACAATAAAGCAGCAGGAAGAAATACCTTTATTATTACTGGAAATAATACCGATTTTAATTTTTTAAATCAGCAGCAAAATAATCTGATATTTAAAATGAGCGGACAACGCGAAGATTATTTATCTGAATTTGATTCACATTTTAATTTATTTGCTGTAGATAATCTAGGTTTTGAAAATTTCCCGCCCTTACAGAATTTATTCGGTACCATTACAACAAGCGGAAATGTTTCTGTGTTACTTTCATCAAAAATTAGAAATGTAGCGACAAATGCTCCTTTATTGGCTTTCGCCGAAAACCAAGGAAAAAGAAGCGCTTTTCTTTTAGGAGAAAACAGCTGGAAATGGCGTCTGCAAAGTCATATCGACAATCAGTCGTTTGAAAAATACGATGTTTTTGTAGACAAAATAATTCAGTTTTTAGCATCAAGTTCTACAAAAAAATCATTAGTTGTTACGCACGAAAGTTTTTATAATTCGGGAGAAGAAATTATAATCAATTCGCAGTACTTTAATAAAAATTATGAATTTGATGAAAAAGCCAGACTCACCATTTCTGTTACAAATACAGCGACTAAACAAAGTAAAAATTACGATTTACTAAAAGGAAATAATTCTTTTTCTGTAAACCTGGACGGATTAACAGCCGGAAAATACAATTTCACTGTAAAAGAATTAAATTCTAATACGTCGTACTCAAGTCATTTTGAGATCTTAGATTTTGATATCGAAAAACAATTTGTAAATCCAGACGTTTTAAAATTGAAACAATTAGCATTACAAACAAACGGAAAAGCTTTCTTTGAAGATCAGGCAGATGACTTGATCAATACACTTTTAGAAAGCAAAGAATATAAATCAATCGAGAAAAACAGCACCACCAAAACTCCAATAATTGACTGGGTTTGGTTATTGATTTTAATTACTGTTTTATTGACTACAGAATGGTTTGTGAGAAAATATAACGGATTGTTGTGATGAAATATAATCGAATTCCTTCTAGGATTTTGTAATCGTATGGTTATAAATTAAAAGTCTAAATTATGAAAGTTAAATTCTTTTTTATTGCAGCAATTTTGATGGTAATTTTTTGTTTTTTTTCATTTTCAGAAACAAATAATACCAACAAAAGCAATCTTTTGGGAAACACGATTCAGCAGCGTTTTCAACTGCCTCAGGGATTTGTAAGAGAAGAAGAATCTAAAACTTCGTTTGGATTTTTTTTGCGAAATCTTCCATTAAAACCGTCAGGTTCTAATGTTTTGTATTTTGATGGAACTATAAAACCAAATCGAAACGTTTATGAAGCGGTTGTGGATTTACCCATTGGAAAACAGGATTTGCATCAATGTGCTGATGCCGTGATGCGTTTACGAGCGGATTATTTTTATAGCCAGAAACAGTACGATAAAATACATTTTAATTTTACAAATGGTTTTCGAGCTGATTTTAGCAAATGGGCGGCAGGTTACAGAATTGCAATTAAAGGCAACAAAACCAGTTGGGTTAAAACTGCAAAACCATCTGACAGTTATCAAACCTATTGGAAATACTTAGAGACGGTTTTTATGTATGCAGGAACGGCTTCGTTAGAAAAAGAACTGAAACCAATTAATGTTTTAGACATAAAAACAGGAGATGTTTTTATAAAAGGAGGCTTTCCAGGTCACGCTGTTATTGTAGTTGATATAGCTGTGAATCCAAAAAATAAGCAAAAAATTATGCTTTTAGCACAAAGTTATATGCCAGCACAGGAAATTCAAATATTGAAGAATCCAAATAATGGTTCGTTGAGTCCTTGGTACGCTGTCGATTTTGGAACCTCTCTGCAAACACCTGAATGGACTTTTAGTTCTTCACAATTAAAACGTTTTTAAATGAAACGATTCTTTTTTTTAGTATTTATATTTCAAAATGCTTTTTCTCAAGAAATCCCATTCAATGTTCAAAAATTAATTAAAGCATATCCAGATCAAATTGTTGGTTATAAAGACAATAAAATTATTTTTAGTGATAAATCAAATTTGATTTATGATGATTTTAAAAATAAAACGAATCAAGAATTATTAGATAATCCTGATATTGAGGATCAATTTAAGTTTGTTTATAATAAAGCAAATAAGAATTTAATTCCAAAGGAAGACGCAGGAAGAATTCGAAATGAAGCTTTTTTTAAGAAAATTTACGGAAATTCAAAATCAGAAGTTGAATCAAAAATGACTACAATTATTTGGTGTCCGAAATTAATCAATCAGAATATAAAAGTAACAACCGTAAATGGAATTGATAAAATAGTAAAAAAACTATCAGCAGAATTAGATAATAATCCAGAATTTAAAAAATACATTAATGCTATTGGGGGTACATTTAGTTGGAGAAAAATTTCAGGAACAAACCGATTGAGTATGCATAGTTATGGAATGACAATAGATATTAATGTCAAAAATTCCAATTATTGGCAATGGGATTGTAAATGTAAAAATGAAGAAGTTACTCTTTCGTATAGAAATCAAATTCCCCTCAAGCTAGTTTCAATTTTTGAAAAATACGGCTTTATTTGGGGAGGAAATTGGAAACATTATGATACAATGCATTTTGAGTATCGACCTGAACTTTTGTTATAAATTCTCGATTATTTTATTGCAAAAAAAATATTACGGAAGAAAGTGGATTAGGAATTAAAAATTTATGATTATGGATTTCAGGCTAAAAGTTTTTTACACTGTTGCACTCCGCCTTAGTTTTACTAAAGCTGCTACAGAATTGTATATTACGCAGCCTGCAGTTTCCAAACATGTTCAGGAATTAGAAGAAACCTATAAAACCAAACTTTTTGAGCGTAATGGATCTAAAATTGCCATAACGCCCGCAGGTGAAATTTTACTAAAGTATACCAAAAGTATTTTTGAAATCTATCGTGAAATTGATTTTGAGATGAGTTCCTTCAATACCGATCGTCAAGGTTTACTGCGATTGGGAGCAAGTACGACAATCTCGCAATATATTATTTCTCCAGTTTTGGCTCGTTTTCATCAAAAGCAAAAAGACATAAAAGTTAATTTACTGAACGGAAACACAGAGCAAATCGAAAATGCTTTAATCAATAAAGAAATAGAAATCGGAATTGTCGAAGGGCAGACCAAAAATCAGTCTATTAAATATATTCCATTTCTAAAAGATGAATTGGTTTTGGTTTGCAGCAGCAAAAATCCTTTTGTGCTGCAAAATGAAATTTCGGTAAATGATTTGAAATCAATGAAATTTATAACTCGCGAACGCGGATCAGGAACACTTGAAGTTATAGAATTTGCTTTAAAAAAAATAAATTTCAAACTCACCGATTTACAAATCGAAATGCAGCTTGGAAGTACAGAAAGTATAAAATCCTATTTATTAAATTCAGATTGTTTTGCTTTTATGTCAATACATGCAGTAGGTAAAGAGCTTAAAAACAATGAATTAGTTGTAATAGATATAGAGAACTTATCTATCGAAAGATATTTTTATATCATAACTTTACAAGGAAAATCAGATCCTTTATCCGAATTATTTATTCAAAATATAGCTTCTCATTATAATTTTAAGTTATAGCAGATTGTTATTTGCGATTGGTGATTTCCGTTTAAACAACGGAACTTTGCAGAGTAAATAATAAATCTATTTTGAAAACAAAACAGCATTCAGCTTCACAACTTTTAGAAATTAATCATTTTTTGCAGCAATTGCTTTTTGCAGCCGTTATCATTTTATGTTTATTTTCGATTATTTCTCCGCCCATTGCTTTATTGTTTGGAGTAATTCTTGTAAATATTTTTGGGAATCCTTTCGTAGAATTTAATAGCAGAGCAATTACCTTTTTATTACAGTTTTCTGTAGTTGGTTTAGGTTTCGGGATGAAGGCTGCCAGTGCAGTTTCAGTAGGAAAAGAAGGTTTTACGTTGACGGTATTTTCAATTTTCAGCACTTTAATTTTGGGGTTTCTATTAGGAAAATGGTTGAAAACTGATAAAAAAACTTCGCATTTAATTTCATGCGGAACTGCAATTTGCGGCGGAAGTGCCATTGCTGCACTTTCGCCCGTAATTAAATCAGATGAAAATCAAACTTCGATTGCTTTGGGAGTGATTTTTATACTGAATTCAGTTGCGCTGTTTGTTTTTCCTTTTATCGGACATCAGCTTGATTTATCACAAAAAGACTTCGGATTATGGTGCGCTATTGCCATTCACGATACCAGTTCTGTTGTTGGCGCTGCCAATAAATACGGTGCAGAAGCTTTGCAGATTGCCACGACAGTCAAATTGGCCCGAGCATTATGGATCATCCCAATTTCTCTCCTAACTGCAGTAATTTTTAAAAATAAATCTCAAACTGCTGGTACAAAAAAAATCCCTTATTTTATCGGTTTATTTATCCTGGCAATGTTATTGAATTCTTATGTTCCCAATGTTTCAGTTTTTGCACCTCAAATAGTAGATATTGCCAAAATAGGATTCACTATAACTTTGTTTCTAATAGGTACAACTTTAAATATAAAAACTTTAAAATCAGTAGGAGTAAAGCCTTTGCTTCAAGGTATTTTACTATGGATATTTATTGCAGGTTTAAGTTTAACGGCAATACTTTATCTGGGCTGATTTATTATTTTATCTTCGAAAACTTAACAACAGGTTTGCCTGCAAGAGTGTATTTTTTTCCTTTAAAAGAAAAACGTTTTTCGATCACAAAATCAAACTCTTTTTTAGTTTTTGCCATTGCTGCAATTTCTTCGGGAACGCCAACTTCATAATCATCCTCCGTATTTTTAGCTTTTTTATAAGAGCCAGTGGTTGTAATAATGAAATCGCGAAAAAACTTTTTACCATTATCAGTAACAACATTATAAGAACTTGACCATTCTGAATTAGGACTATTAGAAAGTGAATAATAATCTACTACCATTATAGACTGATACTTTCCTTCAAATCCAGCAATAAGATACAAATAACCATAATAAGGTGCGCCCGGTCCTCCGTTAGAATGTCTTATGGTAAAAGCATATTGATCTTCGCCAATTTGAATCAGTTTTGGTTTAGGTGATTGAGAAAAAGAACCAAATGCGGTAATTGCAGGTTGAAAAGACTTCATTTCCCACAAATTTCCATTTTTAGCAAACTTAGCCAAACCCATTAATCCGCCTGTAAAACGACTCACTTGTAAACCATCTTCGTCACCTGCTGAGTGATTAAAAAATAGTAACTTAAATTGATTTCCTTTTGAATCTGAATAATCTATGTTTTCAAGTATTCTTGTAGTAACGCCTTCCGTATACGGAAATAATTGATCTCCATCCATCTCATTTGCATCGGGATAGCCTTGTGTTTTACAGGTTTTACAGATCCAGTTTATAAATGTGCTTTTATCTGAATTATGAAAAATTTTACCAGGAAACAATTTCAGCATCGTTTTTTCGGTATTAAAAGGATCAGAAACTTTTAATGTTCTTGAAGTATTTAAGATAGTATCGCTGACTTTTTTGAGGTAAGTTTCTTGATTTTGAGAAAAAACAGAAGTTGAAAATCCAACCAGGAAAACAAGAGAATAGATAAGGCGCATATATTGAAAATTTTAAGTACAAAAACGAGACGAATTTACAAAGAAACTTTTAATGTGGACTTATATCATTTGTATGGTTTTAAAAATAATAAAAATTAAATTGAAAGAATATTTAGCAGTATTCCTTTGAATTATCTTTAAATAAAATAAATTTGCACCTCAAACAAAAACAAATGAAAAATTTTAAAATGAAACCAAAACTAATCGCTTTTCTTGTAATAGGGATTGGATTTTTGACATTATCGTGGGGAATCGTTGGCCACGAACGTATTAACAAAGCTGCTGTTATGGCTTTGCCTCAGCCTCTTCGCGTATTTTTTTACAACCACATTGATTTTATTACTCAGGAAGCATCTGTACCAGATATTCGTAAATATGCTTTAAAATATAAAGACGAAAATCCAAGACATTATATAGATTTAGAAAATTTTGGATCAATTGACAGTCTGCCTAAAACAATGGAAGAAGCAACAAAAAAATATGATGCTAAATTTCTAAATGATAATGGAACACTGCCTTGGTTTATAGAAGAAATGATGGTGAAATTAACCAAAGCTTTTAAAGATAAAAACAGAGCAGAAATCTTATTTTTGGCAGCAGATTTAGGACATTATGTTGGAGATGCGCATATGCCTCTGCACACTTCTGCAAATCATGACGGACAGTTGAGCGATCAAAAAGGAATTCATTCGCTTTGGGAAAGCAGACTTCCGGAATTATTTGTAAAAAACTATAAGTTAAACGTACCTCAAGCGCACTATTTTAACGATGTTCACCAGGCAACTTGGGATATTATTAAAAACACACATACTTTAGCACAGCCTTTATTAGACGTTGATAAAAAATTACGAACTTCAACTGCTGAAAATAAAGTATTTAAATTGGATGCAAACGGAAAAGTATTAAAAAGCAAATACAATACTGCCGTTTTCTCTGATGAATATGCAGCAAAACTGCACGCTCAGCTTAACGGAATGGTAGAAAGCCAAATGAAAAAAGCGATAGAAGCGACAGCAAGTTTTTGGTATACTGCTTGGGTTAATGCAGGACAGCCAGATTTAAGTGATCTAGATGCACCGGCAGTAACACAAAGAAACAACCAATTTTTAAAAGAAGATTTGAAACTGTATCAGAATGGAGATTTATTCGGAATGCAGAATCAAAATGACTAATTTTTGGTTTTATATTTAAAAGTTTAAGGTTTCTGTAAACCGCAAAAAAGAAAGGCTCAAATTTATTTTGAGCCTTTCTTTTTTTATAGATTTTAATGAAGATTTGCGTACAATTTGGTATTTTTCTCTTTCAAATCCTTAAATTGATATTTCTTTTCTTTCAACATATAAGAAGCTGCCTGATAAAAAGAAATCGTTTCATTGACTAAATTTGTTTTCTCTTTTTTAAGCGGAACTTCTTCATAATTAAGCTGAAAATCTGCAGATACACCCGTTTGCGGTGCCAATTTTAATTGATATTGTCTAATTTGTTTTTTTGGTGATAAAATAGTCAGCACATTATCCTTTATTAAACCCAAATCCTGATAAGTTGCAATAAAAGCTCTGGGTTTATAATTTGCTTTTAAAACATCCTGTCCAAAGAATTTACTTTGATAATTAAAATGCAGTAAGCCAAAAACTGTTGGCATTAGATCAATTTGCGACATTAATTTATTACATTTTTCTGGTTCAAATCCGGGGCGGTAAATAAAAGCCGGAATTCTGTACTTATCAAGCGGAAGCTCTATTTTTCCCGCGCTCGAAGCACAGTGATCTGCCACAATAACAAACACAGTATTTTTAAACCAAGATTGTCTGCTTGCCATTGCAAAGAATTTTCTAAGCGAATAATCGGTGTATTTTACGCCTCCGTCACGAGATTTTATATCTCCCGGAATATCAATTTTATTGTTCGGATACGTAAAAGGCCTGTGGTTGCTCACGGTCATAATATGGTTAAAGAATGGTTTATTTTCCTTTGCCTCAGCATTCATAACCTTTATTGCTTTGTTGTACATGTCTTCATCGCACACGCCCCAAACATTAGAAAATGTAATTTCTTCGGGTTTAAAGCTCGATTTATCAATGATTTGGTATCCGTTTCCAGAATAAAAATCCTGCATATTGTCAAAAAAAGCATCGCCTCCGTACATAAATTTTACATTATATCCTTTTGTCTTAAAAACGGCACCTGTCGTAAATTTGTTTTTATTGTCTTCTCTTTTTACCACACTTTCGCCCGCTGTTGGCGGGAGGCACAATGTTACCGCTTCAAGTCCGCGAACCGTACGGTTTCCAGCAGCATATAAGTTAGTAAACTGAAGACTCTTTTGAGACAAGCTGTCAAGAAAAGGCGTAATATTTTCTTTGTTTCCGTACATTTTCATAAATGCAGCGCTGTAGCTTTCAATCGTGATAAGTACCACGTTTTTATGGTTTTCTGTGCTGTCACTTTCAATGTTTCTCGAAGTGTTTTCATCTGCAGTAGTTGGGAACTGATCTTTTAAAAGAGCAAAAGCTTTTTCGTTTGAAATCGTTTTGTAAAATTTAAAATAATCTAATTTATTGTTCTGAAAAGCGAGATAAAATTTATACAATCCGTTTGACTGTAATTCATTTACAAATATATTTTTAGAATAAAGAGCCAAAAAATAAACCAATGTAAAGAACAGAAATTTTTATTTTTTGATTGAAAGATGGAATGTTGCTAATAAAATCTCTGGAATTTTTAAGTATGAAATAAG
>NZ_MUHF01000040.1 GCF_002217435.1 Flavobacterium reichenbachii | reverse complement strand
CCATCGGCTCCTGTAGCTCCGGTTGCTCCTTTTAGTCCGTCTAACTGCTCCTGAGTAAATTTATCATAAGTCCAAGATTCACCATCGGCTCCTGTAGCTCCGGTTGCTCCAGTGATGCTTGCTATAAAGTCTGCTCCGTCTTTTCCGTTGTTACCAGGAAGTTCTTTCCAAGTGTCAAAAGCTGATTTACCATCTGCTCCGTTGATTGGTGTCCAAGTTCCATCTCCATTTTGTACATATACTGTATTGGTTGTTGTATCTGTATAGATTGCAACATTCTCTCCAGGATAACCAGCTTGGCCTTTTGCTCCAGGAACTCCGGTTCCGCCGGCTAAACCAACCTCTCCTTTATCTCCTTTAGCACCGTTGATTGGTGTCCAAGTTCCATCTCCATTTTGAACATATACTGTATTGGTTGTTGTATCTGTATAGATTGTAACATTCTCTCCAGGATAACCAGCTTGGCCTTTTGCTCCAGGAACTCCGGTTCCGCCGGCTAAACCAACTTCTCCTTTATCTCCTTTATCTCCTTTGGCACCATTGATTGGTGTCCAAGTTCCATCTCCATTTTGAACATATATTGTATTGGTTGTTGTATCTGTATAGATTGTAACATTCTCTCCAGGATAACCAGCTTGGCCTTTTGCTCCAGGAACTCCGGTTCCGCCGGCTAAACCAACTTCTCCTTTATCTCCTTTATCTCCTTTGACACCATTGATTGGTGTCCAGGTTCCATCTCCATTTTGAACATATACTGTATTGGTTGTTGTATCTGTATAGATTGTAACATTCTCTCCAGGATAACCAGCTTGGCCTTTTGCTCCAGGAACTCCGGTTCCGCCAGCTAAACCAACTTCTCCGTTAGCACCGTTAATTGGTGTCCAAGTTCCATCTCCATTTTGAACATATACTGTATTGGTTGTTGTATCTGTATAGATTGCAACATTCTCTCCAGGATAACCAGCTTGGCCTTTTGCTCCAGGAACTCCGGTTCCGCCGGCTAAACCAACTTCTCCTTTATCTCCTTTATCTCCTTTAGCACCGCTGATTGGTGTCCATGTTCCATCTCCATTTTGAACATATACTGTATTAGTATTTGTATCTCTATATATCAAAATATTTTCTCCAGGATATCCAGGATCTCCCTTTGTTCCAGGAATTCCAGGTCCTTCTGCACTTCCAGAGCCAGAAATTTCATCAGAAGTGGCAATTCTTTTCCATCGATCGTTAAACCAATAATAGTAACCTGGCTTAATATCACCAACAGTTTCAGTTGCATAAACCAACAAGCTGTTTACCGTACCTAAGATACGAGTAGGAGAATCAGGAACAGGCGCGGGTGCATTAAGATCCAAGTCAATTGGTGCGTATGATGTTGTACTGGTTAATCTAACCCTAGGTACCAACATACCCCTATTACTCGAAAGCACTTCTAATTGCGCTGATTTATTTGGAGTTAAGGTTCCAATACCAACCTGCGAATAAGCTGAATAAGCACCTAAAACAAAAAATAAAGGAAGTAATCTATTTTTCATAACATTTATTTTTTAATTATTTTAAGAATAAATAAATTCCATTCAACTTGAAAATTCCAAATATTAAACACTGGAAATCAACAATTTATGCTAAATGTTAATAATTTATTCATCCTTGGTTTTATTATGCAAATTTCCTCCTGATATCGCTTTTTTTCTACCTCTAGAAGTTTTAAAACTAGTATTTTAGGACATTCTTTATTTCCGTTACTGACCAATAACGTTCTGTTATATAACCAATTACAAACAGCACCCCGGCAATAATTACCTTAAAGTGATTGACTAATACTATGAACAAAAATCACAGATATTCTAAATTAAATAATGCTTGAATTTATGCTTGAATTATTCTAAAAAATTAACAAACAGTAACTTGTAGTTTTTGTTACTGCTATTTTATTGCAATGATTTTTTGTTTTTATTAGAAAAATCTTGGTGTTACCAATCTATATTTTGTTGCTGTAAATAAATCAAATCGAAGAAAAATCTCATGACTGCCAGCGTTGTAATTTCCAAGATTATTGGTATCATAATCATATGCATAACCTATATTTAGGCCTGAAGTTATCTGAAAACCTGCCATACCGCTAACAGAAGCGTCCCATCTATAAGCCGCTCCAAGTGTTAGTTTTTCAATAAAAAGAAAATTTGCAGAAAGATCTACAGCGATGGGAGCCCCTTTTACTACTTTAATCATTGCTGCCGGCTTAAATTGAGTGCTGTCATTTAAATTAAATACATAACCGCCTATAGCGTAAAAATGCATCTGTTGAGAGGCTACAGAGATTTGGACATCATCAAAAAATTTGGTTTCCAGAAATTGGGGTACAGATAAACCAAAGTACCACTTATCGGAATAAAGATAAATACCGGCACCTACATTGGGGGAAGTTTCAGTCATTACGCCACTCAAGTATGGATCATCAGGGTCATAAATAGTAAGCTCGCTATAATCAATTTTAAAAAAATCGACTGATGCACTGATACCTAAAGATAATTTGACGGCAGCCGAAAGCTGAATGGGATAAGAATAGTTTAATGCCAGGGTTGTTTCTGTTGATGGACCGATTTCATCATTAATAATCGAAAGTCCCAAACCTTGACCATTTTTTGTTATAGGACTCTCTATGGAGAAATTGGCCGTTTTTGGCGCACCATCAAGACCTATCCATTGTGCTCTGTATAAACCAAAGACACTTGGCACATCACGAGTTCCCGTGTAAGCAGGATTCATTGTCATGGTGTTATACATATATTGGGTATATTGCGATTCTTGCTGACTAAACAATTGCAAAAAAGGTACTAGCAGTAATAATAATATTATACTTTTTTTCATGTTGAAATTTTTTAAATGGATTAGATAATAGGATATTTTCCTATACAAATCTTTACGCAAAGTGTATTAGATTATCGCTGCATCTGATTATGCAGCCATTTAGTTGAGCTAATAGAAATAGTGTAGTTTTATCTACTCTTTTAAGTAAATAATTTCCGCGGAGTAAAGTAAAATTGTGCGGCAGAGAATTAATTTGATATCTACTTAATAAATCATTATTCAAACAATAGGATGGGTTTATTGTTTTTAAGAAGTTAATTTGATAAAGACAGATTCAAATTTATGTTTGGTAACTATGATATTAATACTCTATTTTAATTTAGTGATCATCAATTTTAATTAAAAAACTAATTGACAATTTTTAATGCATTTAGCATCAACTATTAAAAGAGGTATGTGAAATATATTTTTATAAAAAGAGAAGTTTATTGATAAAGCAAAAATATTCGTAAAATATTTAATCTTATTCTTTTAAAATACCAATAAATAAATCGTAAACAATTGATTTACAAACATGTAAATTTAATAAAAAACAAATAAGAGTATGTTAAAAAATGTAATTATATAATAAAAATATTTTGCTAAATTAATTTTATACATAATCTATAAAACAAAAATCAGTGAAGTAATATTTAAGACAGCTAAAATATTTATTATATTTAACATACGATATCATAAAATTTGCTGACAAAACCATTTTTTGAAAATTATAAAATAACTTGTTATGGAAATAAAGAAGAAAATTAGAAGTAAAAAATTAAACACAAAAGTCGATTTAACCGCAATGGTCAGCGTTTCTTTTTTGTTGATTATATTTTTTATGGTTACTATTGAATTGAGGAAACAAAAAATTATCGATTTAAGTTTGCCAGAAAAATATGTCGACGATGAATGGAGTCATGTTATCAGATGTGGTAGTGGTACCAATCAGCGTACTATAACAGTTTTATTAGATGAGAATAATAAAATCATTACATATACTGGTTTTTTATTCGATCCGCTTAAAGATCCTAAAGAGATAAATTATGGGAAAAACGGAATTCGAAAAGAACTTTATAGTCAAAAGAAAACAATTCTGGAATATTCAACAGCAATGGGAAAACCAAAAAATGGCCCAATTGTAATTATAAAACCAAGCAAAAAATCAAACTTTAAAAATTTGGTGGATATTTTAGATGAAATGACAATTGCAAAAATTGAAACTTATGCTATTGTAGATGAATTCACTCCGGAAGAAACGAAATTATTAGCCTCAAAATAATTCAGATTAACCTAAACTTAAAGTCATGAAAAATTTACCTCAAAAAGTAAGAAGTAAAAAGCTAAGTTCAAGAGTCGATTTAACCGCAATGGTCAGCGTTTCTTTTTTGCTGATTATATTTTTTATGGTTACTGTTGAATTGAGGAAACAAAAAATTATCGATTTAAGTTTGCCCGATAGGGATTTCACAGACAGATGGCACGGTGGCTGCGGAGGAGAAAATGGATCAGTTACAATCTTATTAGGTGAAAATAATAAATTAGTATCCTATACAGGGCTTTTACAGGTACCTTTAGTTCCTCCTAGAGAAACTATCTATGGTGAAAATGGAATTAGAAAGGAACTTTACACCAGAAATAAAGAAGTATTAGAATATTCTGCTGCACGTGGCAGACCCGGAAAAGGAATTACTGTAATTATAAAACCAAGCAAAAAATGCAATTATAAAAATCTGGTAGATATTCTGGATGAAATGGCGATTGCTAAAATTGAAACTTATGCCATTGTAAACGATTTTACTCCAGAAGAATCAGAATTATTAGCGGTTAAATAATAACATAAAATTTATTTTGAAAATGAGTGCCCTAGCCCTGATGGAAGCGGTATCCTTTTTCTGGCTTCTTTAGCCAGGAAAAGATATAGCGGACAGCAGGAAATAGCTCCTTAAAATTCCAATTTTTATCCCGATGCTTCGGGACCAAATTCCAAACAATAAAGACACACTGATGCACCTCTACGTCTCCATAATATAAACATAACCAATGATTTAACCACTGGAGCATCATGTATATCACCAATCGTCTCCCACGGTTGAAACCGCGGGCTATGCTTGAAAAACTGGTCATAATCAAAAAAAATTGAAACCTGAAACAAGGAAAACCTGAAACAAAAAAGCATAAAAAAAGTCCCACATTACTGTGGGACTTTCTATTTAGAGGAAACTAAGAATTATTTTTTCTCAGTTTTTTCCATTTTAGCTTTCAATGCAGCTAATACATCATTGTTATCTCCTAAAGTTGCAGCTGGTGCATTTGTAGAAGAGTTAGATGAAGTATTTTCAGTTGCAGCTTTCACGTTTTTCTCTTCTTCTTCACGGAAGATAGCAGTGTGAGAAGCAACTACTCTTTTGAATTCTTTGTTAAATTCGATTACTTTGAAATCAGCAGTATCACCTTTTTTCAATTTCTTTCCGTCTTCTTTTTCAAGGTGACGAGTAGGAATGAAAGCAACGATATCATCTCCGAATTCTACAGTAGCTCCTTTGTCAACGATTTCAGAAATTTCACCATTGTGGATAGTTCCTACAGCGAAAGAATCTTCGTATTGATCCCAAGGATTAGCAGTAGTTTGTTTGTGACCTAAAGATAATTTACGTCCTTCAACATCTAATTCTAATACAACTACATCAAGTTTTTCACCAACATTTACAAATTCAGATGGGTGTTTGATTTTCTTAGTCCAAGAAAGGTCAGAAATGTAGATTAATCCATCAATTCCTTCTTCTAATTCTACGAAAATACCAAAGTTTGTAAAGTTTCTAACGATACCTGTATGTTTAGAACCTACTGGGTATTTAGAAGTAATGTCAGTCCATGGATCTTGAGTCAATTGTTTGATACCTAATGACATCTTACGATCGTCTCTATCAAGAGTTAAGATCACAGCTTCAACAACATCTCCAACTTTTACGAAATCCTGAGCAGAACGTAAATGAGTAGACCATGACATTTCAGAAACGTGGATTAAACCTTCAACACCTTCAGCAACTTCGATAAATGCACCGTAATCAGCGATTACAACTACTTTACCTTTTACTTTATCACCAATAGTTAAATTAGCATCTAAAGCATCCCATGGGTGAGCGTTTAATTGTTTCAATCCTAATTGAATTCTTGTTTTCTCATCATCGAAATCAAGGATTACAACGTTTAATTTTTGGTCTAATTCAAGAACTTCACTTGGGTGGTTGATTCTACTCCAAGAAAGGTCAGTAATGTGAATTAATCCGTCAACACCACCTAAGTCAATAAACACACCATAAGAAGTAATGTTTTTAACAACACCTTCTAATACTTGTCCTTTTTGTAATTGACCGATGATTTCTTTTTTCTGTACTTCAATATCAGCCTCGATAAGAGCTTTGTGAGATACAACAACGTTTTTGAATTCGTGGTTAATTTTTACCACTTTGAATTCCATCATTTTGTTTACGTATACATCGTAGTCTCTAATTGGCTTAACGTCAATTTGAGATCCTGGTAAGAAAGCTTCAATTCCGAAAACGTCAACGATCATACCACCTTTAGTTCTGCATTTTACAAAACCATTAACGATTTCTCCTGTTTCGTTTGCAGAAATAACTCTATCCCATGATTTAATAGTACGTGCTTTTCTGTGAGATAATACTAATTGACCTGTTTTATCCTCACGGATGTCGATTAATACTTCTACTTTGTCACCAACTTTTAAGTTTGGGTTGTAACGGAATTCGTTTAAAGAAATAACACCTTCCGATTTTGCGTTGATATCAACGATAACGTCTCTATCTGTAATTCTTACAACTACACCTTCAACTACTTCTTCTTGATCTGTAGCGATGAAAGTTTTAGATACTAGTTCTTCGAATTCTTGTAAGTTTTTCTCATCTACTGCATCAATTCCTTCTTGGAAGTTATGCCAGTTAAAATTTGCTAAAAACTCTTCTTGTGATTTTAATTGTTCAGACATGCTCTGATAAAAAATTTGTATTCTGTTTTCCTCGAGTTTCATAAAGCAGTAGAAAAAACAGAAGTTGTTTTACATAAATAGTTGATACCTAAAGGAAACTCTTCTTTGCCAAAAGGTTTGCAAAATTACTACAAATATTTGTACTTACAAAATAAATTCAAATGATTATCAGTCAATTGATCAGGAGCAGAAGATTTTGGGTTTTTCAAGGCGTAAAGTCCCGCTATTCGTTACAATCTTTTATAGCGAACACCGCTATAAAAGGATTTCCACTTCTATCGGGGCTAGATTAGAAAATTTAGTTTTCATAAGAACTATAACAAAACAAACCCGACAGGTTTTAAAAACCTGTCGGGTTTACTATGCATAAATATCTCTGTTAAAGTTTAAATTTTGACAAAGATATTTATGCTGTTTTTTAATGATTCAAATTCTCTAATTCTTTAGGATCATGTTTATGTTTGAATAAAATAGCAAAAGCAATTGCAATAACCAAAGCATACGCTGCAAACGAAAGCCAGATTGTATGCCAGTCTTTCATCAAAATTGGATTTGTAAAGATTCCTTCTGAAGAAATTGAATTCCCCTGACCTTTTACAAAATCTAACATTTTTGAGTTTGTAGTTTCTGTTTGTAAAAATCCTGCTAATTCAGTTGTATTATGAAATGATTTAGTAAAGAAACGGTCTATTGCCCAACCCGAAGTTAAGCTTCCTAAAACGGCTCCTACTCCATTGGTCATCATCATAAATAACCCTTGCGCAGATGAACGAATTTTAGAATCGGTATTACTTTCTACAAATAATGAACCGGAAATATTAAAGAAGTCAAATGCCATTCCGTAAACAATACAAGAAAGAATAATCATCCATAATCCTTGCACCGGATCTCCAAAAGCAAATAATCCAAAACGCAATACCCAAGCCAGCATACTTATAAGCATAACCTGCTTGATACCAAAACGTCTTAAGAAAAACGGAATTGCCAAAATAAACAACGTTTCTGAAACTTGAGAAATTGACATAATAATTGTCGAATACTGAATTACAAATGAATCAGCGTATTTTGGAAAATGTTTAAATTCATCTAAGAAAACATCTCCATAAGCATTAGTCAATTGAAGAGCTCCTCCTAAAAACATAGAAAAAACAAAAAACAAAGCCATTTTATAATTTCCGAATAATTTAAAAGCCTCAAGTCCCAATGTCTCAACCCACGAAGCATTTTCTTTAATCAAACGCTGTGGTTCACATTTTGGCAAGGTAAAAGCATAAATTCCAAGAATCAAAGCTCCGACTCCGGCAATATAAAATTGATATTCTGTGGCTTTACTGCCACTTAAATTGGTGATCCACATAGCAACAATAAAACCAATTGTTCCCCAAACACGAATAGGCGGAAAATCTTTTACTATATTTTTATTGTTTAATTTTAATGAAGTATAGGAAATAGAATTACTTAAAGCGATGGTCGGCATATAAAAACACATCGCAGCAAACATCACATAAATAAAATTATCTGGAGTAGTAATTTGTGCAATTCCAAATAAAACTAAAGCGTATGAGATATGTAAAACACCATATAGCTTTTCGGCATTAATCCATCTGTCGGCAATAATACCTGTCAAAGTAGGCATAAATAAAGAAGCAATTCCCATGGTTCCGAAAACAAGACCAAATTGAGTTCCTTCCCAATTTTTAGTTCCAAACCAATAATTTCCAATAGTAATAAGCCACGCTCCCCAAACAAAAAACTGAAGAAAACTCATTACAATTAACCTGTTTTTAATTCCCATATGATGAAATTGTCTTTTAGTAAAAATGAAGCGGTAAAACTACCATTAAAAATAATATCTACAAAAAATTAAACTGTTTTAACAACATCATTTACTAATTCTAAAACAGCAGCAAATTGTTCTTCCTTATTTAAGTAGGAATTATCAATCTCTATCGCATCATCTGCAATTACTAAAGGAGAATCTTCACGATGAGTATCAATATAATCTCTTTCGACAACATTTTTCAAAACATCTTCATAGGACACATTATCGCCTTTTTGCTCCAATTCATCAAAACGTCTTTGTGCACGGGTTTCGGCGCTTGCAGTCATAAATATCTTAAGTTCTGCATTCGGAAAAACAACAGTTCCTATATCTCTGCCATCCATGACAATGGCTTTATTAGTACCCATTTCCTGCTGTTGCTCAACCAATTTAGCCCGAACTTCTGAGACTTCAGCAACTTTGCTTACAAAATTAGAAACTTCAATAGTTCTAATTGGCTTTTCTACATTCTCACCATTAAGGTACATTTCTGCAAAACCTAAATCACCATTAAATCTAAATTCTAATTGAATCTCAGGCAAAGCTGTAATTAACGTTTCTTTATTGAAAAAATCATTTCCAATAAATTTATTTTGCATTGCAAAATACGCCACTGCACGATACATAGCACCTGTATCAACATACACATATTCAAGTTCCTTTGCCAGCTGTTTTGCCAAAGTACTTTTTCCTGTTGATGAAAATCCGTCGATAGCAATTGTGATTTTTTTCAATTTTTTATATTTTAATTTTTAATTTTTAAAAACTTTTTAATAATAAACAGACATCAAAATGTTAGATTCAGAAGCATCTATTATTCTGGCTATTCTTTCAAAATATTTTTTATTTACCATTGGACAGCCATAACTATTGCAAATGTAGCCATCTTTCTCGTCATATGGAACATCATAGTAATAATGAAAAACAATATCTCTTTTAAAAGCATTACTATTTGTTTTATCTAATCCATATAATTTATAAGCTTTTCCAAACTTACCGGTGTAGTAATTTCCAATACTGTAATTTCCCAAAGAAGTAGTTAATGAATTTGGTACATTGCTGAATTTAAGTATTCCCCGTACCCCTGTTTCAGAACCTGAACCATGTGCAACTATACCTTTATCCATAATTTTATTGTTTCTCAAATCATAAACAAAAAATCTATTTTTACCAGAAGGTATTTTCATGTCAATAAGGAATACAATATTTTTATTGTACTTAGTATTTTTGTCAATTATCTTTCTTACTCGAATCGCCTGTCTGTCTATCCTATTCTTTTCTAAATAGAAACTTTTTTTTCTTCGTCAATTGCTTTATATATGATAAAAGCCAAAACAAGAAACAGAAAAACAAAAAGCACTTTTTTCATAACAACTAATAAAAAAAGCTGTAATACCATCAAAAGTGTAATTACCTCTAATGATAAACAGCTATAAATTTAAATATTTTTATTTTTTAATTCAGAAATTTAATAGTAAATATCCATGATAATATTTGACTTAGAACTGTCAATTATTTTTTCGATCCTTTTAAAAAACTGTTCATTAACCATAGGACAGCCGTGACTGCGGCTAATATAGTAATCTTGTTCTTCGTAAGGTACAGCAGAGTAATGATGCAGCACTATAGCTCTTTTTAAAGCATTATTATTACTGCTTTCCAAACCAGCTAGCCGATAAGCTTTACCAAAAATACCTTTATAGGTCTTGCCTATCACATATCTGCCCAACGCGGTACAATTAGAATTAGGCTCATTACTAAATCTAAGCTCCCCTTTAATTCCGGTATCTGATCCTGAACCGTGTGCTACAAGACCTTGATCTATAACTTCATTTTTTTCTAAATCGTAGATAAAAAAACGATTTTTTCCCGAGGGAACTCTCATATCAACAAGAAAAGCAATTTTAGTATTGTACGAATGATCAATACTAATCATATTTTTAATGTTGGTTACTCTGTTATTTATTCTTTCCATTTCAACAATTGAAATGGAATTCTCTTTTTTAAAATAGAGTTTTGCCCCCGTTAATAACCCTATATTCAAAAGCAAAAACAAATTGAATAGCTTCATATTTATTATTGAAAATTTAAAATTAGACCAAAAAGACTTGTATTAGCTGCCAATGTATATCTTGAATATGAATAATTAAATTTTAACTTATTCATCTTTAAACCAAACCCTAAAGAAACTCCCGAAAAATTACGCTTTTCTTCTACTCTTAATTCTTCTCCTCTTCTAAAATTGTAACCCAATCGAATATTAAATGCTTTTTTCGGAAAAAGTTCTACGCCTATCACAACATGTCTCAAAGCATTATTTACAAAAGAAACTTTCTCCTCATTTGTTGATCCATCTATATTGGTCTCTCCTCGAACTGGATTCGAAAAAGAAATATTCCACTGCTGCAGATTTTCTAAAGATAAATGCCAGCGAAGCGGCACATGCTCTAATTCTTGTGAAACTCCCGCAACTATTTCAAATGGTAAATTTTCCTTTATTCCTGAATAGGTAGTAAATTGTGTCCCTACATTTCGAAATACAAGAGCCAAATTCAGATCATTTTTTTCAACTAAATATAAAAATCCCAAATCAACTGCGCCACCAAATGAATTATAACTTTCTAATGTAGAGGTTATTAATTTTGCATTTGCGCCAATAAACAAATCTGTATAGGGTACATTGTATGCGTAACCTAACGAAAGAGCACCTTCATTACCTGTAAAACTTGATGTAGATTGTCCGTTTTCATCATATCCTTCAAACGAGCCATAGTTTACATACGATACTCCTGCATAAAAAGTCTGCACATGTCTGTCGTAAGTATAAGCATATGAAGCCGTTCCGTAAGAAGCTTCTCCATAATAGCTGCCATAATTAATTGCCATATGATTATCCATATCAGCGTTTATAACTGCAGGATTAGACATGGCCTGATTAACATCTTCATCATATATTGTAATAGTTTCTCCGCCTAATGCTGCCTGCCTTGGTGAAGTCGTTAAATTTAAGAATTGATAGGTGTAGCGCCCTCCAATTTGTCCGAAAGAAACCGAACAAATTAGTGTCAAAAAAAATAAAACAAATTGTTTTGGCATTATTATTTTGGCGTTCCTATATGGGAATAACGCAAATACAAATATAAAATTATATAACAAATAAAATAAATTTTATAACTATTTGTAAATCAATATTTATTCCAAGTTCTTTGAATTTATAAATCCCCGAAAACACTACGGAAATTCTAAATTGATCACTAATAAATTATAATCTAAAAAAAAATCCAAATTCAATCTGCAAGGATCAAATTTGGATTGTTACTATTAAAATTGACTTTGTTTATTTTAAAGTCTTTGCGTTTTTTGCATTTTGATCTGTTAGAGCAAATGCCAGAACCTCACTCATTTCTTTTACATAATGAAATGTAAGACCTTCTAAATATTCAGCTTTAATTTCGTCAATATCACTTTTATTTTCGTAACATAAAATAATTTCTTTAATACCTGCTCTTTTTGCTGCAAGAATTTTTTCTTTAATTCCACCAACTGGTAAAACTTTTCCTCGAAGTGTAATCTCACCCGTCATTGCTAAGCTTTTCTTAACTTTCTTTTGAGTTAGTAATGAAACTAAAGAAGTTAACATCGCAATACCGGCACTTGGACCGTCTTTTGGAGTTGCACCTTCCGGAACGTGCAGGTGAATGTTATATTTTTGAAATAAAGCAACATCTAAACCTAGTTTTTTAGCATTAGCTTTTATATATTCTAAAGCAATTGTCGCAGATTCTTTCATTACAGTTCCTAAATTCCCTGTAATACTCAAAGAGCCTTTTCCTTCAGAAATTAAAGATTCAATAAAAAGAATATCTCCCCCTACACTTGTCCATGCAAGACCTGTTACTACTCCGGCAACATCATTATTTTCATATTTATCACGCTCTAATCTCGGAACTCCTAAAACTTTTACGATATCTTCATCAGTTACCTTTTTATTATATTCCTCTTCCATAGCTACTGATTTTGCAGCATTACGAATAACCTGAGCGATTTTAGTCTCTAAATTACGAACACCAGATTCTCTGGTATAACCTTCAACAATTTTTTCTAATTGTTTCTTGCCAATTGTCAAATCTTTTAAGGTTAATCCGTGCGCCTCCAGCTGTTTTGGAAACAGGTGTCTTTTAGCAATTTCAACTTTTTCTTCAATGGTGTACCCTGACATTTTAATTACTTCCATTCTGTCGCGTAATGCGGGCTGAATAGCTGCCATATTATTTGAAGTGGCAATAAACATTACTTTAGAAAGATCAAAACCCATTTCTAGGAAATTATCATAAAAAGCACTGTTTTGTTCTGGATCTAAAACTTCTAGCAATGCAGAAGATGGATCCCCGCTGTTACCGCTGGAAAGTTTATCGATTTCATCTAAAATAAAAACAGGATTTGCTGTTCCGGCTTTCTTTAAACTTTGAATAATACGGCCCGGCATTGCACCTATATATGTTTTTCTATGACCTCTTATTTCAGCTTCATCACGTAAACCACCTAAAGAAATACGAACATATTCACGGCCTAAAGCTTCTGCAACAGAACGCCCAATAGAAGTTTTACCAACTCCAGGAGGCCCTGTTAAACATATAATTGGCGATTTCATATCATTTCGCAATTTTAAAACTGCCAAATGTTCCACCATTCTTTTCTTAACTTCCTCAAGTCCAAAGTGATCTTTGTCTAATATTTTTTGAGCAAATTTTAAATCAAATTTATCTTTAGAATATTCGCCCCAAGGCAGTTCTAAAAACAGCTCTAAATAATTACGCTGAATTCCGAAATCTGGTGATTGTGGATTCATTCTACGCATTTTAGATAATTCTTTTTCAAAATGTTTCTGCGTTTTTTCGTCCCATTTTTTGGTCTTAGCTTTCAGCCCCATTTCATCCATTTCTTCTTCTTGCGAAACGCCTCCCAATTCTTCCTGAATGGTTTTCATTTGCTGATGAAGGAAATATTCACGTTGCTGCTGATCTAAATCAAAACGAACTTTTGACTGAATATCGTTTTTTAATTCCAGTTTTTGAAGCTCAACATTCATGTAGCGCAATGTTTCCAATGCTCTGTCTTTTAATCCATTTATAGACAACAAACCTTGTTTTTCTTTTACTGACAGGTTCATGTTAGAAGAAACAAAATTGATCAAAAACGATTGGCTTTCAATGTTTTTAATCGCAAAAGTAGCTTCAGAAGGAATATTTGGACTTTCTTTTATTATCTGAATTGCAAGCTCTTTAACAGAGTCTAAGATAGCTGTAAATTCTGTATCATCTTCGGTTGGGCGTTCTTCTGCAACTTCTTTTATAGTAGCTGTAATATAAGGTTCTTCTGAAACTACTTCGTTGATTTCAAAACGTTTTTTTCCCTGTAGAATTACCGTAACGTTACCATCAGGCATTTTTAAAACACGCAAAATTCTTGCTACGGTTCCTATTTTATGGATATCATCTTTTGACGGATCTTCATCTTCTTCATTAATTTGAGAAACTACTCCTATTATTTTTCCGCCTGCATTGGCATCGTTTATAAGCTTTATCGATTTATCTCTTCCTGCAGAAATAGGGATTACAACTCCTGGAAATAAAACAGTATTACGCAAAGGCAGAATTGGCAGCGAAAGCGGCAATTCTTCATTATTCATTTCTTCTTCGTCTTCTGGAGTTAAAAGTGGAATTAATTCTGCTTCTGAATCAAATTCTTGAAGTGACAGATTGTCAATCGTAAGTATTTTATGGTTTGACATAATAATATATAAGTCGTTTTGTCATTAATTTTGTTAATCTAACTTTACTTGTAACCTTAAATTTGTTTCTTTTTATGGAAACGATCATAAGTTTATCAAATACAAGGCAGACCGTAAAAATAGACAATCATTATGCCAAATGCAAAGACACCTCTTTGAAATAGCCTTTAAAATCTTTTAATATTAAGATTATACTGCAAAAAATATTCGCGTTAATTCAAAAAAATAAATCGCACAAAGTCTGTATATATTTTTGAATTGCAAAAAGAAAATTTTAATCTCTTTTAAAACAATAACTTAGCAATTAATTTTAAAAAAAAAATAAATTAATTGTATTAAAAGTGTAACAAAATAAAAAAATCACGGTCATTATAAAAAACTAGCAGCCACTACTTGAATAATAACATCAAAAATATCGAAGATTTAATAACGCTTTGTAAAGAGAACAATCAGAAAGCACAATTCGAAATTTACAACAGATATTGTAAAGCTATGTATAACGTAGCCTACAGAATTGTAAAAGACGAACATTTTGCACAAGACGTCATGCAGGAAGGTTTTCTTAAAGCTTTTACCAAAATAAATGACTACAAGCAGGAAGTTGCTTTTGGAGCGTGGTTAAAAAAAATAATTATCAATTATAGTATTGATTTTTATAAAAAAAATAACGCGTTTCAGGTCGAAGACTTAAGTAAAACTCTTTATAAGGTGGAAGAAGAAACCAGCTTTTTTTCTGAAAATATAGATTTGAATTCATTGAAAGTCAAACAAATTTTAGACACAATTTCGAGTTTAAAAGACAATTACAGAATGGTTTTGAATCTTTTTTATATAGAAGGTTATGATCAGGAAGAGATTTGCGAGATTTTGAATATCAGTTATGCTAACTGCAGAACAACTTTGAGCAGGGCAAAAGAAAGTTTACGAAAAAAATTAGAGGAAATATGAAAAAGGAGAATGACAATTTAGATCAGTTATTTGAAAAATTTGAAAATCAATGGGATGTGCATGAATTAGAATCAAATCATCAGGTTGACTTTCTAGATAAATTAAACAGAAAAAAACCGAAGAAAAAGTATTGGTTTGCATCCGCTGTTGCAGCATCTATTATATTAATGCTAGCTGTGTCTGTTTTTTACAAAAATGATAAACCTAAGGAATTCAAATTTGCATCTAAAGAAACTAAACGAACTGATTCTATTTTTAATATTTTAATCGATAACGAATTAGTTAAACTAAAAGAAAAAAGTTCACCAGAAAATGCGCAGATCATTAATGACGCTTTAAATCAAATGAAAGTTTTTGATGCTGATTATCAAAAAATCATTAATGAACTTCAAAAAAATGGCGAAAACAAACAAATTATTTATGCTATGATAAGCAATCTTCAAACGCGAATATCTTTTCTGCAGACTGTATTACAGCGAATTGAAGAAAATCAAAATTTAAAAAACACCACCGATGAAAAAACACTATAAAATACTATTTCTATTCCTTTTGATTCCCTTCTTAGGATTTTCAAATGATGATACTTTTATTACCAAACAAAAAAACATCAAAAAAACGTATATCGTAAATTCTAATGCCGGAATTGATATAGAAAATAAATATGGAAACATAACTGTATCAACTTGGGACGAAGACAAAATTGATCTTGACATTACTATAAAAGTAAACGGATCCGACGAAAAATGGGTCGACGAGAAATTAAACGGCATAGATGTAAATATTACAGCTTTAAAATCTTTGGTTTCTGCGGTTACATCAATGGAAAGCTCTTATATAAAAAGCAGAGGAAGCTCTAACAGCTTTGAGATAAATTATGTAATTAAAATCCCGAAAAACGGAACTGTAAAACTGCTTAATAAATACGGAAATATTACAACTTTCAACTTAGAATCAACCACTGATATTTCGTGTAAGTACGGCAAAGTAACAATCGGAAAATTAAATGGGGCTAATAACAAAATACAAATTGATTACTGTCAAAATTCGTCAATTGAATATATTAAAAGCGGTACTGTTCTAGCCAAATATTCTGGTCTGAAAGTAAATGATTCAGGAAATCTAAATCTAGATACCAACTATACTGACTTAGTTATTGCAGACGGACAAAACATTAAATACGATTGTAATTATGGTAATTTGAAATTCCAGAAAATTAATTCTTTTAATGGAACAGGAAATTATCTCACTATCTCTATCGGTGAAATCTCTAATAATCTAAGTGTAAATACAAATTACAGTAAATTAAATGTAGGAACCATAAATGAAAAAGCAGGAAACATAAATATAAACTCCGGATACACTGATATTCAATTAGGATATAGTTCCAACTATGCTTTTGATTTTAATATTGCAACAAAATACGCAAGCATTAAAAGTAATGATGATTTGGAAATTAATGTTACAGAAACAAAAAACAATTCGAAAAACATCAGTGGTTTTCATAAAAAGAAAGGCCAGAACAAAGTACAGATTAATTCTAATTATGGAAACGTAACCCTAACCCAAAAACAATAATCTAAATTTTTATTATTATGAAAAAATTAATTCAGTTAACAGTTTGCAACATATTTTCTGTTGTATCCATTGCAAATGCACAGTTAGGCAGAATAAGTGGAAATGGAAAAACAATTTCTGAGACAAGAAAAACCCAAAATTATGATGCAATAAAAGTGGGAGGATCTTTTGATGTAAATTTAGTATCAGGGAAAGAAGGAAATATAATTATTAAAGGAGAAGAAAATTTAGTTGCAGTTATAAAAGTTGAAGTTGAAGACAATACCCTTAAAATATACGTTGAAAAAGGAACACAAATCAGAACAAGTATTGGACATAAAATTGAAATTACTGTTCCTTTTGAAAAAATAGATGCTTTAAGCCTGGCTGGTTCTGGAGATATTCAGACAAAAGATAAAATCAAAAGTGACAAATTTACTGCAAAATTAGCCGGATCAGGAAACTTTAATTTAGATATAGATTCTAATGATCTGGAAGTTAGCTTAAGTGGATCTGGAAATGTTAAATTAAAAGGAAATGCAAAAAACTTAACTACAAAGCTCGCTGGTTCTGGTAATATAAATGCAACAGATTTAAAGTCTAAAAATGTTGATGCCATTATTTCTGGTTCTGGAAACAGCCGTGTAAACTGCGTAGAAAAATTGACTGCCAGAGTTTCGGGTTCAGGAAATGTTAAATATATTGGAAATCCAGAAAAACGTGACGTGAAAATTTCTGGCTCCGGAACTATATCAAAAGTATAATTCTTCTTGATATTATTTTTTAAACTCTCAAAACGCTAATTAAAACAAAATAAATAGTCACGAATTTCTCCAATACTAATCATCAATCAAATAGATTATACTTAGGAAATTCGTGACTTTATTTATATCATTTAAAATTTTATTATTTCGAAGTAACGTTTTTTGGAATTCTTCTTAAAAGAAATATAGATGTTAGAAAAAATATTCCCAAAATTACGATTGCTGAGCGCGGACTTCCTGTAATTTGGTCTATTATCCCATAAACACACATTCCGATTACAATTCCAATTTTTTCAGCCACATCGTAGAAACTGAAAAATGATGCTGTATCTTCTGTTTCAGGCAATAATTTTGAATATGTTGATCGCGATAATGCCTGAATACCTCCCATTACAAGTCCCGCAATTGTAGCCATTACATAAAAATGTATTGGAAGACTGATAAAGTAGACAATTATGCAAAATACAACCCAAATGCCGTTTATTACAATTAACGTCGGAATATTTCCCCATTTTCCTGAAGCTTTAGAAGTTAAAAAAGCTCCTATTACAGCAACTAATTGAATTATTAAAATACACTTAATTAATCCTATTGTACTTTCTTCTTCAGATGCCCATTGTATTTCTTGCGCACCAAAATAAGTTGCTACAAGCATTACGGTTTGTACGGCCATACTTGAAACAAAAAAACCACCTAAGTATCTTCTCAATACAATATTTTCTGTTAGTAATGCCCAAACTTTTTTAAGTTCTTTAAAACCATTAAATACGACATCTTTTGTCAGCTTTTGATTTTTTTCTTTACCGCCTTTTGGCAAATAATAATAAGTATATTGGCTAAATAGAATCCACCATATTCCAACCGTTATAAACGAATATCTCATGTTTTCCATTCTTGCTTCTGGACTATCAGCTCCCATGATCATTACTAAATTTATAACCAATAAAATAACACTTCCAATATATCCTAATGAGTATCCTTTAGCACTTATACCATCTTGTTGTTTTTCAAAAGCAATATCCGGAAGATAGGAGTTATAAAAAACCAAACTTCCCCAATAACCAATCAACCCAAGAAAATAAAAAGCCAGTCCTACGTAAATATTAGTAAGATCAAACCAATACAATCCCATACATGATATGGCTCCCAAATAACAGAAAAACTTCATGAACGATTTTTTATTTCCTATGTAATCAGCTATTCCTGATAACAATGGCGAAATAAAAGATACCGCTAAAAAAGCCATGGCAGTAATAAAACTAATTAAAGCTGAATTTTTTAAGTGCATGCCAAAAACATCAATATAATGATCACGCTCTTTAAACAAAGTTTCGTAAAAAATTGGAAATACTGCTGATACTATTGTAAGACTGTAAACTGAATTTGCCCAATCGTAAAATGCCCATGCATTAAGTAATTTTTTATCACCTTTAGGTAAGTTTTTCATAAAATGGTTATTTGACTGCGAATTTATCTATTTTTTATTAAGAATAGATTATTTGATCGTTAAGAACTTTATTTTTTCAATAAAAAAAGCCATTCCTTTTATAGAAATAGCTTTAAAATAAATTTTGAAATGCTGATTTTATTTAATAATTCCAACTTTAAGCGCAGTTGCTTTTGCTTCTGGAATTAGTGCTTTTAAATTTGCAATTCTTGTTGCATCAGAAGGGTGTGTACTCATAAATTCTGGTGTTCCGGATCCGCCTGAATTAGCAGACATTCTACTCCAGAAAGTTACAGCGTCATCTGGATTATAACCGGCAATTGCCATAAGCGTTAATCCTATTTTATCAGCTTCAGTTTCGTTGCTTCGACTAAAAGGCAGCATCACTCCTACTTCTGTTCCCATACCGTAAGCCTGAGAAAATATAGCTTGAGTTTGTGAAGATTTACTGCTGGTTGCTGCGTCTAAAACAGCTCCTCCTATTTGCTGTAATTGTGCAGCACTCATTCTTTGTGCTCCATGATTGGCCAATGCATGCGATACTTCATGTCCCATTACCGTTGCTAATCCTGATTCATTTTGAGTTACGGGCAGTATTCCAGAATAAACGACAATTTTTCCCCCTGGAAGACACCATGCGTTTACTTCTTTATTGTCGACCAATTTATATTCCCAGCGATAATCTTTAAGGTATTGTGACTGACCTAAAGAAGTAAGATATTTTTCGGCAGCGGCTTTAATTTTCGAACCTACTAATTCAACTTTTTTTGCATCAGCTGTTCCTGTAATAACTTTATTCTCCGTTAGGAAAGCATTATATTGTTGAAATGATGTTGGAAATAATTCGCTGTTTGAAACAAAATTCAGATTTTGTTTTCCTGTAATAGGATTTGTTGCACAAGCCACTATCAGGGCACTGAAGATTCCTAAAAACAAATATTTTTTCATAATTTAAGTTTTTTTATAAAACGAAAATACAATTATATTTGGATTTTATTTTTACACAATTCGACAAAAAAGTATTAAAATTAGACTATTCTCCAATAATATGAAGCTCGTTAAATTCTTTATTTACGAGTAAGAAATTTTCTAACTCAAAGTTACTGCTGTCAAAGTCAATTTTTTCATTATCAATTTCAATCTCCAAAATTTTAAAAGGCAGACCAATTAAATTGATCTTATATTTACTGTAATTTGTATCGTACTTTCCTTCTTTGTGTAATTGTATAATAAGTTCTTTTTCTTTTCCGATAGTTCTGAAAGATAAAAAACTGTACCTTCCTTTTTTATAATCATATCCATCTTGAGCATCTTCATATACTACAGATTTTTCTTTTCCTTGTTTAAAATAAACATCAAGCGTTAATTCATCAAATTCAAGTTCTCCTACATATTGCTGCACTGGATATTTTGGAATGATGGCACCCGCTTTTACGAAAACCGGAATCTCATCAAATTTAGTGTCAATCCAAACTTCTTTTCCTCCTGTTACCAATTCGTTTGTCCAGTAATTATACCATTCACCTCTAGGAATGTACATACGTCTGCCTACAGCATTTGGTTCCAGAATTGGACAAACCAGTATTTGATTTCCAAATATAAATTCATCATTGCGATAATGTGTTTGCGTATCGTCCTGATCAAAATAAACCAGAGGTTTTAACATCGGAACTCCCTCTTCTATATACTGCCAAAACATTGTGTATAAATAAGGAAGTAATTGATAACGAAGACTAACAAATTTTCTTGTAATGTTAACTACTTCTTCATCAAATGCCCAAGGCTCCTGATTACCATGATCTCCAGAGGAGTGTGTTCTGCAAAATGGATGAAAGACTCCCAACTGAATCCAGCGTGCATACAATTCGCCTGTAGGTTGTTCGGCAAAACCTCCAATATCAGAACCTGTAAATCCCATTCCAGAAATAGACATTCGCTGTACCTGAATGTTTGCAATCCATAAATGCTCCCAAGTTGCCACATTATCGCCAGTCCAAGATGATGTATAACGTTGTGCACCAGAATAAGCTGATCTGGTAATTACGAAAGGTCTTTTAGGGTAGGCAAAACGTTTAACACCGTGATAAGTAGCACGAGCCATTTGAGTTCCATAAATATTATGTGCTTTTCGATGACTGCATGGATTTCCGTCATAAACGTGGCGAACATCCATTGGAAAAGTTTTATTTGGCACTTCCATGACAGCTGGTTCGTTCATATCATTCCAAACTCCTTTTACTCCAAAGTCTGAAATTAATTCTTTAAATAACCCCGCCCACCATTCTCTTACCAAAGGATTTGTATAATCTGGAAAATTGCATTCGCCTGGCCAGACTTTACCTTTCATATAAGGACCATCTGCTCTTTTGCAGAAATAATCATTTTCCAAACCTTCTTTGTACACCCAATAATCTTTATCAATCTTTATTCCGGGATCAATGATTACGACAGTTTTAAAGCCGTCTTCTGCCAATTCTGCAACCATTCTTTTTGGATCAGGAAAATATTCTTTATTCCATGTAAAACATCTAAACCCATCCATATAATCTATATCCAGATAAATGGCATCGCATGGAATTTTAAGTTCTCTAAATTTTGATGTGATTTCTTTAACTTTACTTTCAGGATAATAACTCCACTTACATTGATGGTATCCTAAAACCCAAAGAGGCGGTAATTCTGGTTTACCAGTTAAATCTGTATATGTTGTAACAACATCTTGCATTTGAGGTCCGTAAATAAAATAATAATTCATTTCTCCACCTTCTGCCCAAAAACTCGTAACATTTCTTCTTTCCTGGCAAAAATCAAAAAAGGTTCTAAAAGTATTATCAAAGAAAATACCGTAGGATTGTTTATTTTGTAAACCAATGTAAAACGGTACAACTTTGTACAAAGGATCTTGTTCCTTTTGATACGCGTATTGATCTGTAGCAAAATTTTCAACTCTTTTGCCTTTTAAATTCATTTGTGTCGCTTTGTCTCCTAAACCATAAAAACATTCTCCATCTTTAGAAGATTTACTCATTTTTACAATATTACCGCCATACTCATAACTTTCTTCCCAATGAAAACCCAACTCGTCTTCAAGAACAAGAAAATCATTTAAATCATACACGGATAATCGAAGATCTGCCTTCTGAATTTTACATTTTACTTTACTGGTTTTGATTTGAAAATAGGTTTCTTCTTCAGTTAATTCTAAAAAATTATAACCATGAAGCTGTGTCTTATCAAGTGCATACGAAAAATCGTTGCTGAAATAGCCTTTAGTAGTAAAACGAAATCGAATTAGACTATCTCTAAGAACGATAACTTTTAAGATTACTTTATTATCTGTATGAAAAGAAATTGAATCTCCCTGATGATCATACGAAACAATTCTTGATGGATATAAATCGCCTTTATATTCTAGTGAGGTATTTGTAATCATATTGCAATGAATTAATTATAATAATTCTAACTCTTCCAAACATACAAAAAAACTTAGTAAACCTCTATCAATTATAGGTTTATTCACGAAAACGTTTTTTTTATTGTTGTGTTAAATTACATCTGCAAAAATCAATAATTTAACAATTTTAGAGCTTAAATATTTTAAAATCTCACCACAGATTAATAACATTAATATATGGAATAAACAATAACGCTTAAGGGAGGTAAAATTAATGATGCAGAAAAATTTCTTCCATGATATGGTGTAGATTCAATTTCCAATTTACCTGAGTTTGAAATACCGCTTCCGCCATAAACTTTGGCATCACTGTTAAATATTTCTACTAACTTCCCTTTATAAGGAATTCCAATTCTATAATTTTCTCTTACCACTTGCGTGAAATTGCAGATGATAACTAAATTTTCATTAGAATTATTTCCTTTTCTAATGTAAGCTAAAACTGCATTTTGTTCATCCGAATAATTAATCCATTCAAAACCTTCACTGCTAAATTGTTTTTCATATAGTGCAGGCTGCGATTTATATAATTGATTTAAATCTGTTATTACTTTTTTAATTCCTAAATGATAATCATATTGTAATAAATGCCAATCTAAACTCTGCTCAAAATTCCATTCACCAATTTGACCGAATTCAGATCCCATAAACAATAATTTAGTTCCGGGATGTGTAAACATATATCCGTAAAGCAATCTCAAATTAGCAAATTTCTGCCATTCGTCACCAGGCATTTTGTCTGCAATAGATTTTTTGCCATAAACCACTTCATCGTGTGAAAACGGAAGCATAAAATTTTCGGTAAAAGCATAAGTCATTGAAAACGTCAACTCATTATGATGATATTTTCGATAAACCGTTTCTTTCTGAAAATATTTTAAAGTATCGTGCATCCATCCCATCATCCATTTCATGCCAAAACCTAAACCTCCTGTAAATGTAGGTCTTGAAACCATAGGAAAAGATGTACTTTCTTCCGCAATAGTCTGAACTCCATCAAAATTAGCATAGATAACTTCATTAAATTCTTTAAGAAAAGTAATGGTATCAAGATTTTCTCTTCCTCCATAAATATTCGGTTCCCACTCACCTTCTTTTCTCGAATAATCAAGATAAAGCATTGACGCTACAGCATCAACTCGCAATCCATCTGCATGATAATTTTGAAGCCAAAATACAGCGTTACTTATTAAAAATGCACGAACTTCGTTTCTTCCATAATTAAAAACAAGACTTTTCCAATCAGGATGATATCCTTTTCTGCGATCAGGATGTTCGTATAAATGAGATCCGTCGAAAAACCCTAAACCATGCGCATCATCGGGAAAATGTGATGGAACCCAATCTAAAATCACTCCGATTCCTGCTTGATGCAATTTATCAATCATCAGCATAAAATCTTGTGGTTTTCCAAAACGGGAAGTCGGCGCAAAATAACCTGTCAATTGATAGCCCCAGGAAGGATCATAAGGATACTCCATAATGGGCATAAATTCTACATGCGTAAAACCTGTTTCTTTTACATATTTAACCAGATCGTCTGCAAGTTCTAAATAAGTCAAAAATCTATTTTGATCTCCACGCTTCCAAGATCCTAGATGAACTTCATAAACAGAATAAGGCTTATTTAAATGATTCGTTTCTTTACGAGAATTCATCCATTTCTCATCCTTCCAGTCATAATCCAAATTCCAAACAATAGAGGCTGTATGTGGAGGCTTTTCACAATATAAAGAAAATGGATCTGCTTTTTCAGTTGTGATTCCATCTGCATTAGATTGAATTTTATATTTATAAAGCGCCCCTTTCTCTATATAGGGAATAAAACCTTCCCAAATTCCAGAGGAATCCCACCGAACTTCCAATTGATGTTCTTCTGCTATCCAGTAATTAAAATCTCCAATAACACAAACCGAAGCGGCAGTTGGCGCCCATACAGCAAAATAAACACCTTTTACACCATTTACTTCAATTAAATGCGCACCAAGCTTTTCATATAATTTATAATGCTTTCCGGCTTTAAATAAATTAATATCAAAATCAGTAAAGAGAGAATGCGAGATAACTTTATTCATATTTGGTTTTATAGGATATCAATTAAAATCTTTTTTATTCTATTCTAAAATTATCTGAAATTACAACTCCTTTTTTAATAACTACAATTCCATCTTTTATAGTATATAAATCATTCGTAAAATTGTCTAAATGTTTACCCCCGTTGATATGTACATTATTTCCAATTCGAACGTTTTTATCTACCAAAACATTTTTTATAAAACAGTTTTCACCTATTCCTACATGAATTTTATTATGATCTTTTTCATGATTTAATTCATCAAGATCCTGATAAAAGTCGTTCCCCATTACATAGCAATTTTCAAGAATAGTTCCTTCTCCAACTCTTGATCGAATGCCAATTACAGAACTTTTAATTTCCTTTGCGTTAATGATGCATCCTTCAGAAATTAAGGATTGATTTATGATTGAATTTCTAAATTTTGAAGGAGGCAGTAATCTTGGCCGTGTAAAAATTTTGTTATCATTATCAAATAAATTGAACTCTGGTATATCAGCTGTCAAACCAATATTGGCCTCAAAAAAAGATTCGATATTTCCGATATCTGTCCAATATCCTTCATACTGATAACTTAAAATCTTATGTTTTCCCACTGCATGAGGAATAATTTCTTTTCCAAAATCCTTAGTGTCAGGATCAGACATTAAATCTTCAAGCAATTGTTTATTAAAAATATAAATTCCCATAGAAGCAAGATACTTTTTCCCTTTTGCGTGCATTTCCTCACTTACCTCAGATTCCCAATCAGGCAGGAGAGACGCATTTGGCTTTTCTATAAAAGCTTCAATAACATTTTCATGATTGGTTTTTAAAATTCCAAACTCAGGAGCATCCTTAGCATTTACGGGTAGTGTAGCAATAGAAATTTCTGCGTTACTCGCAATGTGAGCTTCCAGCATCTCATTAAAATCCATTTGATACAACTGGTCGCCAGATAAAATCAAAGCATGATCAAAATCGTGTTTCAGAAAATGAGACATACATTGTCGAACAGCATCGGCAGTTCCCTGAAACCAGGTTGGATTATCAGGAGTTTGCTCTGCAGCTAAAATATCTACAAACGACTGACTGAAAATACTGAAATTAAAGGTGTTTTTAATATGCGCATTCAATGATGCAGAATTAAATTGTGTCAATACAAATATTTTAAAAATATCAGAATTAATACAATTTGAAATTGGAATATCAACTAATCTATATTTCCCCCCAATCGGTACGGCTGGTTTAGATCTGGTTTGTGTTAATGGATACAAACGTGATCCTTGCCCTCCTCCTAAAATAATGGCAACTACATTTTTCTTTTTAAACTTCATCTTTCTGAATTATTAGGTTGTATATTTCAATATATTCCTCACAAACTTTTTCCCAGGAATGATCTGCATTCATTCCTCTAATAATTATTTTATTTAAATTTTCTTTATCAGCATATAATTTTACTGCCCTGTTAATCGAGTAGCAAATATCATCTACCGAAGCCTGATCATGGCATATTCCATTTCCGGCATCTCCAAAATCAATTATCGTATCGCGCAGGCCGCCAGTTCTCCTTACAATAGGAATCGTTCCATAACGTAATGCATACATCTGATTTAAACCGCATGGTTCAACTCTTGAAGGCATCAGAATAAAATCTGAACCAGCATAAATTAAGTGTGCTAATTCTTCATTATACCCAATATACACATTATATTTCCCAGAATAATCGTTTTTTAATTGTTCCAATTGAAACTCTATATCCGATTTTCCAGATCCTAAAATCAATATATTTATATTCTCAAAATTATTTGATAACGATAATGCGGCCGACAGCGGAAGTAAATCTCCTCCCTTTTCTTCAAATAAACGTCCAATAAAACTAAATAGAGGTTTAGAAGAGTCTAAATCAAACTGTTCACACAATTTTTCTTTATTCTTTTGTTTTCCTATTTCAAAACTTTCAACTGAATAATTTTCATTAATCATTTCATCTTTAAATGGATTCCATATTTCGATATCAATTCCGTTCAAAATTCCTTTCGATTTTTTTCTAACTGAATTAAATAAACTTTCTAATCCATTTGCTGAAATATTAATTTCATTTAAATAACTCGGAGAAACAGTAGTTACTGCGTGAGCACACTTTACTCCCACCGCTAATGAATTTAAAGAATTATTCCATTCCAAAAAACCAGCATGTATCAAATTAAATTCTGGAATATAATGCAGTTTATCAAATCCAAACCACCCTTGATACAGACCATTATGAATAGTAATCACTGTTCTTACAGCTTTTAAATTCTCATATTTATAACAATACTTAGTCATGAAAGGAATAACTCCAGTATGATGATCATGGCAATTTATAATATCAGGAACATTTTCTAGACCCGATATCCAGTCTAAAGCTGCTATTTGAAAAGATAAAAATCGTTCAATATCGTCTTCATATCCATAAATATTAGGACGATCAAATAATTCTTTTATTTCAATTAAATATAATTCATAACCCAATTGGTCTGTCGTTTCTTTCAAAATACTAAACGGAAATTCAAAATTTCCTAAGTTTAAAGTATCAAAATGAACACGTTCAAATTCATTCACGCTTCTAAATTTAGTATCATAACAAGGTATAACAACCCGTACCTTATGCCCTGCTTTATTTTGATATTTAGGCAATGCGCCGACAACATCGGCAAGACCGCCAACTTTAGCCATCGGGTAACATTCTGCACTTATGTGAAATATTTCCATTTAAATTAAATTCCCGTTTGTTTGAGTCAAACATTTACTATTTGTACTACTTTTATGTTCTTTAAATTTAGGGAAAAATAAACAAATTCTGACCGAGAAATTAAAATTATTAAAATGGCAAAAAAGACTTCCAATCCTATTCAATCCTTAAAAATTCCACGCCTTATAATAATATCCTGTAAAATATGTGCTTTTATTTCTACTAAACTAGCCACAAAATATACAGCACGAATTTTTACAACACCAATAAAACATAAAGTTCCTAAACGAGAATTAGAGATGGACCGTAAAAGCATCCAGCATACAATTCATATTCCAAAAATTAATAAGGATATTGTTGTTTACGAATTTGGAAAAAGTAACCGTAAAATTTTATTAGTACATGGCTGGTCAGGAAGAGGAACACAGTTATTTAAAATAGCAGATGAACTTTTAGAAAATGGATATTCAACAATAAGTTTCGATGCTCCGGCTCACGGAAAATCAAAAGGAAAAACAACAATAATGTCCGATTTTATTGAATCCATTTTAGAAATCAACACAAAATATGGCCCTTTCGAAATTGTAATTGGACATTCCTTAGGAGGAATGTCTGCTCTAAATGCAGTAAAAAATGGTCTAAAAGTGAACAAAGCAGTTGTAATTGGAAGTGGAGATATCGTACAAGATATATTAGATGATTTTATTCTTAAATTAGAACTTAAACCAAAGATAAGTCAACTTTTACGTGAATATTTCGAAAATAAATATCAAACCATAATGGATAATTATTCGGCATATAAGGCCGCAACTGAAATTAAAATTCCTGTTTTAGTCATTCATGACAATGATGATCCAGAGGTGCCTATTAAGGCTGGAATCAATATTTATAATCACTTGGAGAATGGAAGTTTATTCCTAACAGATAAGTTAGGTCACAGAAAAATATTAGGAAATCAAATTGTTATTAAAAAGATCATAGATTTTATTAAAAGTAACTAACTTTATAATAGTTAGATTTTTTTATTAATCTTTAAAGAGATAAAAAATGAATTTATTTGGAGAAACAAAAGATTGGGCAGAAGTTCTAAAACCACTTATAAAAAAATATAAAGGAAAGAAACATCCTTTAGATTATCAAAATACGTATCAATTACTTGTAATGGTTGTTTTATCTGCTCAAGATTCTGATGCAAATATAAATAAGATTGCGGCTTTATTATTTGAAAATTTTCCAACACTTCAAAGCTTATCCAAAACAGATTCTGAAAAATTTATTCCATACATAAGTAAAGTTAGAAATTATCCTACAAAAGCTAATTGGCTGCTTGAAATAGCAAGAACAATTAAAAAAGATGAAAATATACCATTATCCATGGAAGATTTGACCGCTTTAAAAGGAATTGGGCGAAAATCAGCTAATGTTATTCTAAGAGAAACTGGTCATCCTGCTGAAGGTATCATTGCAGACCTTCACGTGATACGTGTAGCACCAAGACTTGGGATAATAAATGAAAGTAAAGACGGAAACAAGGTAGAAAAAGAGCTTATGAAAGTACTTCCTAATAAAATTTGGTCAGAAATTGGTATGGCAATTTCATTTTTAGGAAGAGAAATATGCAGACCAAATCCAAAATGCGACATTTGTCTAATGGCAGATGACTGTCTATATTACAAAACACATGTTCTCTAGAACTACTATTTTCGGCGTGTATCAATAAGATAAATGATTTTCCAGGCATCATTTTCTTTAAATAAGGTAAACGTATTTACTCCTGAATGGCTTAATTTATCATTCAGATAAAATTCATAAGGAGCCCACACATGAGCCATTGCACCATCTATCTGAATATTATAACTTAATATCTTCTCACTAAATTTCATATTTGATGGTATTGATGAAATAGATTTATAAAATTCAGCACTAGATTCATTTGACAATTTATTTCCTTTAGTTTTACTCTCACTAATTGATTGCAAAATAATTTTATCTGAACATACTGATTTTAATTTAATCGTATCTTTTTGATGAAATCCAACAAAGAAATCTTCTATAACTTTCTGCACATCCTGTTTCTGAGCCGTTGAAGATAATCCTATAAAAAGAAAAATTAATATTAAATGCTTCTTCATAATAAATAATTTTAAAATAATTTATTTTTTATACCAAATTGAACCAGATTATGATCCAAATATTTGTCAAAAGTATCAAATTTTAAAATATATTTTACTTTAACGAGAAATTTAACTAATCATCATACCTTTACAAACGAAAAAACCCTCTCCGATTATGGACAGGGTGTTTTTAAAAAGAAAGGCGACGACATACTCTCCCACATAACTGCAGTACCATCTGCGCAGGCGGGCTTAACTACTCTGTTCGGGATGGGAAGAGGTGAGCCCCGCCGCAATAACCACCTTAAGGTTGTTAGTAATTAGTCCTTAGTGCTTAGTAATTAGTCCTTAGACTCTTTACTAGTTACTTTTTACTAGTTACTGCTCTTGCGCGAGCAAATATTTTAACATACTGAGATAAAGAAAAAAGTATTTTTTTAGAAAGTTTCTCCC
>NZ_MUHF01000004.1 GCF_002217435.1 Flavobacterium reichenbachii | reverse complement strand
GTTGCTCTCTGCCTCTTTGATTCCTGAAATTCTTTCGTCGTAAATTTCCTGACCATTATCTATACTAATATCTTTAAATGCTATTTTTTTACTCTTTAGCTTATCAAAACTAAATTTTTCTAAATCTTGATATATAATAAAATTAGAGAAAAGTAATATTAGAAAAACACTTAGGAAGATCTTTGATTTTTTCATAATGTAACAACTTTTGCTTGTCCATGCCTAGAGCCATTTGTAATCATTATCTCTTGATATAATTAAAATCTATAGCTATCAGGAACACATATTCTCCTTGTTGAATCAATTCTACACTTTATAGAATTTTTCGAATTATAAATGAACTTTTTATCTTTGAATTCAAAGTATTGTATGGAATCTATAACATTACTTAATATAAATAATTTCCCTTTATTTATACCAAGACTCGTAGCGACACCAGAATCCCATCCAGTAAAAGGAATGTATAGTTTGTTATCAGAGAATAATATAATCAAATTAAAGGTATTAGAATTTAAATTAAGTCCGTTTGATGTGCCTAACTTTAACCAATAAAAAGCCACTTCTTTGTTCTTAAACGACTCCATATTCAACAAATAATAATTATAGTTTATACAATTCTTGCTTAATCCATCGTTGATTATATACTTCTTGTTTTCAAATAAAATATAAGTACCATTTTTAATATCCTTTTGTGTTAGTACTAATGTGGCTTTGCTGTTGATTTTTACTTTAACGTTATCCTTAGTGAATATCTCATTATATTTACAAATTTTAGAATTAATTGGTGTTGAAATTAAATCATCAAGTCCATCATCAAGACATCTCCAATGTTCTTGGAAGTTAAACGGAAAAATAAATAGTAGTGATGCAAATAAGTATTTAATCATGATTTCAGGATTTTTTTTTATTTAGTTTATCAATATCTGCTTGTAGACGTGTGTCAATAGAAAGATGACTATATTTGGATTAAAATATTATAAACAAAATTTAAAAAACCAGCTTGATTTACTTTTATCAACTATAGAATACCATTCATTACTTATGCCATGAGTATCTTCATACTCAGTTTGTCCTTTTGTTGGTAAAACAAATATAAATTTGTCTCTATTATTTACTAATGAATCTTTCTTAATGGTATAGAGACTTATTCTATTTTTCCTGACACCCCAATCTAAATAATCTAATTCGCCATCATTATCAAAATCTGCAAAAACTCTTTGATCATCAAATCCATTATAAAAAAGCCATGAACCGATTACTTTATCTTCGTCCATCTTGATTAGAATATAGCTAAAGATACCTCCATCCATGTTAAAATTTCTATTTTCTAACCCTATCAAAATAAAATCATTTTCACCAAAATGTGAATAACTTACTGTTCTGAAATAAAGATAGGGATCCCTCTCAATAATAGTATTATGCTCTTTATTCAATAGAGAATCTATGCTGATTTTGACATTATTAATTTCTAAATATTCCGAATGAAAGAGAGTATATATTGGAGGTGTGTATTGATATGTATATAAATAGAAATTATATTTTGTACCAATTCGTTTTTTTATTAATGAAATAGAATCATTATTTACTACTGACTGGGTTTCTCCTTCGTGATAAAATTCAATATCCTCCTTTTCAATAAATAAATCGGTTAATTTATTTAATAAATTTTCTGGGGATCTAAAATCAATGTATTTGTTTTTTGATGCAATATTTTTTTTTGTAATTCTCCATGTGAAACAAAAAAAATCACAAAAATTATTAACAATATTTTATTCATAGAATTTACTTATTTTTTCTCTTTTTTTATATTTTCAGCAGTTTTGTTAAAATAGAATAATAAGAATGCTGAGCAATGTTTATTAATTTAAAGTTTCACCTGAACAAGTTTTATCATTTAAGTTTTTTATTGTAAATTTTTTAAATTTTAATATTTTGTTCACTTCATAATCTTCAAAATAATCTATATCTTTTTTAACAATGGGTGATTTTTTTATTTCAATTAAAATACCCAACTCATACCATATGTATGGACCATTGTAATCCTCATAATGTGGATAGATGTATAAGTATTCATTATTATTAGTTCTAAAAAACAATAATGATTCATAATATAAAATATTCTTGAAACAGTGAAGCAATTGTTTCCCAATAAACACCTTATCATCTATAAAATACAATTTTAGTTTTAATTTGTTTTTAAAAAAAAGAGTGTCTAATGGAAAATATTTCATTGTTGTTATGCCATCAATAACTTTTTTTTTATTTGCAAGTGATTTGTTGGAAGTTGTAGAATATTTAATTATAACTTTTTTTTCTTGTGCAAAAAAGTTAAAATGTACAAGCATTAAAATAATTAAAAGCAATTTATTTTTTTTCGAACCAGATTTTAATAAACGAATGTCTTCTATATTTTGTTCCAACAATTTCCCAATAATGATCTTTTTGGCTACAAACCGTGCCCTATACTTTTCCATCTTTTCTAAATTTTTTCATTTTTTGAAGCCTGATCACTGATGTATAAATTATTATCTAATCCTATTTTTCCTAGATTTAAAACCTCATTTGTATAAAAATATCCATTTGGTTTCGATAAAGCATATATTTCTAAAGTCACATTTTGAAACCTAGTAAATTCTAAATCTTTAATTAAAATCTATAGCTATCAGGAACACATATTCTCCTTGTTGAATCAATTCTACACTTTATAGAATTTTTCGAATTATAAATGAACTTTTTATTTTTGTACTCAAAGTATTGTATTGAATCTATATCATTAGTTAATACGAATAATTTTCCTTTATTTATACCAATACTCGTAGCACCACCCTCTCCAGAATCCCATTCAGTAAAAGGAATGTATAGTTTGTTTTTAGAAAATAATATAATCAAATTAAAGGTTTTAGAATTTAAATTAAGCCCGTTTGATGTACTTAACTCTAATAAATAAAAAGTTCCTTCTTTGTTCTTAAACGATTCCATTCCCAGTACATAATAATTGTAGTTTATACCATTTTTGCTCAATTTGTCGTTGATTATATATTTCTTTTTTGCAAATAATATATAATTACCATTTTTAATATCCCTTTGTGTTAGTACTAATGTCGCTTTGTTATCGATTTTTACTTTAACATTATCCTTAGTTAATATCTGATTGTATTTACAAATTTTGGTATTAATTGGTGTTGAAATTAAATCATAAAGTCCTTCATCAAGACATCTCCAATGTTCTTGGAAGTTAAACGGAAAAATAAATAGTAGTGATACAAATAAGTATTTAATCATGATTTCAGGATTTTTTTTTATTTAATTTATCAATGTCTGCTTGTAGACGTGTGTCTATAAAAAGATGACTACGTTTGGATTTCCCATCTTTTCTTAATACCTTATCCTTACCATGTTTTTTGACTTGAAAATTGTATGATTCATCAGCCTTGGTAAGTTTTTCTCCTTTTGCGATTTCCTGTTTAAAAAAGTAATTACGTTTTCCCAACCATTGTGTTGCATTGGGAGTGGGGTCAGTAGTGATGCCTCTTTTTTGATCAATTATAGCCTTAATGACAATATCTGCATTTTTTAACTTATTAAGATCATTTAAATTAATTCGGGCGTTAGCAAAATCATCATAATTCTCATAACCTGTTTTACCTGAAAAAAATACACTTTTACCTTTATATTTAGAGTCGGACAATGAACAATATGTACCTTCCTCTGAAAATCCTTTACCATGATATCCCCATTTCTTCATGTTTTCAATTGTATGGGCATACTCGGTTGCAAATTCTCCTCTACCTTCTCCAAAGATCCAATGCGCTCTGTCCAACATTTGCTCATTATTTAATTTATACTTTTCAGTAAAATAAATAATCTTATCGTCAGAGACGGTTTTTCCTTTTTCAATCTCTGAAAATGAAGCTTGATCAGTGATATAAACATTGTTATCAGTTCCTATTTTTCCTAGATATACACCTTCTTTAGTATAAAAATATCCTTTTGGTTTCGATGCAGCATATATCTCCAAAGTCACATTTTTAAATCTTGTATCTCCATTTATACTCTTGAATCGTAAAACTCTGCCTGTAAAATCTTCCTCTCTAAATCCGTCCATAATTTTTATTTAGTATCCCCAAAATCCTTTTTTCTTCTCAGCCTTTAATTTCTCCATTTTGTCATGACAATCATCCTGAAATTTTTTCCATTCAGATCGTGTGTAATCTTTTCCGTCGCGGGTAATATAAATTTCAGTTTCCCTTTCTTTTTCTCTTTGTAACTGTAAATCGGTCTTGTATTTTGGTTTATTGTCTACATCCTCAATTAGAACCATTTCTTTCAATTCAACATAACCATCGGCATCCACATTACCTGTAAGCGTTATTTCTTTTTGTCCTGGTTTTGCATCGTACCCATTCTTATCGTCAATAATTATTGTTAAAGTTTCTCCTTCCTGAAAATTTTTAGTTTTAGCCAATACACTAATTTCCTTTCTCACTTTGGTTCTCTGTATTTCATTTTCCATTTCTTCACACATCCATTTTGCACTCAGAATTCTTTTATTATTGAATATTTTATCTGTAAGCGGAATATCTTCGGGCTCGCTGCGCTGTCCGCAATCGGTTATCTTTATATCCACACCGCCGTAATTACACTTTATGGTACTTTTAAGAAGGAGTGGAAATTGTTCCTGAACCTTTGAGGTTCCTACATTCTTCCAATTTCCTAACTGCATTACCGAGGCGCAGGGGCTGGAGCTTTGCGGGCTTTTTTTGCAATTGCCCATGAAGATGAGACTTTTCATATCTTTCTCTTTTACAGTAGCTGTTTTTTTGTCCTGTGTGGTTGGGGTGTCAAAATTTACTTTTAATTTTCCGGCTGGGTTTGTACAAAGACTGCATTGCAGTTTGGCGCCGTCGATAACCATTTTTAAATCATCTGAAGCTTTTTCTTCCTTTTCATCTTTTTTTGCTGCTTCTTTTTTGCGATTAATACCCTGCGAAAATTCATATTTTATATTTTGTTCTGCTATGTGTTCATTTAACGAATCGATATTTTCGCGAATATCAAAAATATATGCTTCTCTTTTTTCGCGCTCCATACGTTCCCGAAACATTTTATCATAATCGGGCATGCTTAATCCTTCCTTTAAATCTTTGAACCAACCCATAATACATTGTAATTTATGTTACACTTTTCGCTTTCTATTTTTAAATTCCCTTCAAGTAATTGATTTTCTTTTTTATACATCCAGATTCCTTCATATTGATTTATACCGGCATCTACGGCGTTGTTGTTTGCATTTGAGGCATCACTTTTTTTTGCTGTAATGAGCAGTAAAGAACTCTTGTTATTTATCTTAATTTCTTCTGTTATTTCTACACTATCAAAATCCAGCAGTATTTGATTTCTTTTTATTGTTGTGTGATCATATTTTCCAAATAATCCATGAAAAAACAAACCATACATAGCAGGCGTTTTTAGATAATAAATTGTTTTTTCTTCATTGGCTAAAACGACTGTATTATCATTCAAAAAATCTTCAAATTCATAACCTGTATGGTCTTTTCGGAGATCTTTTTTTGTTTCTTCCCATTCATTCTGCATTTGGTTAAGGTTGTAGATTTTTACAATTTCACCTTTTTCATCTGTTCCCATCAAAACATTTCTATAGGCATAAATATCTTTTTTGAGCAATCGCTCATGTGCAGTATTTTGACTGAATGTTACCTTTTCTATAAAAACATCAAAAACAAAAATGTCTTTTATCTTACCCATAAATTTTATTTGTACATCGCGGGTGCAGGATTTATCAATACCCTTTTTTCTATTTGAAAAATCAATGGTGGTGGTTTTGAATCTATAAGTCTGATTGTCTTTTAAAACTGGATTTAAAAGAAACTCTTCTGTAAAGCTGCTTGATAGTGTCATACAAAATTATTTTTTTGGATATTCAACTCTTATATCACTGCTGGCCTGATCCATTCCTAACCAATCACGATTGGCAGACCAATGAAAATACTTGTTCCTTAATATTCGCAGTAAAGCCTGAGCATCATGATCTATTTCAGGTTCAGGTTGCTGTTCATCCTCAACAGGATCTTTATAGTCTTTTTCCCATGCGTATACTGGCGGTGATTTTGTCTCTTCATCCGGAGCATAATATTTTCCTTGTTCCCGTACTACTGCGCGCTTTTCAAGGTATTCTTTCCATTCTTTTTCTACAATGCGCTGCCGCTCATTGGCATAAGCCTGATCTTTTTCATAATCTATATTTGGTTTATTTGATGGGATATTATCTTTTGCCGTTTCGTGCTGTTCGTAGAAATTAGCATTCTTCGACTTTTTTATAGCCAGAAGTTCGGTATCACTGGCAAACTCCCACTCTCTGTTGTCTTCAAAAACGTGCTTTTTTAGATAGGCTTTGGCCTGAACGAGAACAGGCAGATTTGAAATGGAGTAATTATCTAGTACACTATCAGGCATGAAATTCTCCTCAATAAGTGGTCTAAAATATTCTTCCATAAAATGCAGCGGAATAAAACTGTATTCCTTCCGCATATTGCGATTACTTGTTAGAGCCTCATAATTGGCCTGCCTAATTGCATAAGCGCTCGCAAAATAACGGTTTACCGAAAATAATTCTATGACCTTAAGAGGGTAGTGCCATGGTGTTATTGTAATTTTTATCTGCTCATCAGTAAACCAATAATTATCGATCAGTTTTTGTCTTATATTTTTTAGTTCACCGCTTGGTGTAAGAGCGGTCTTAGCTGTTAAAAAGGCGGTAGTTTCTATTTCGTCAATGATCTCAGGTTCGCTCATATATGCCCCGCCTATATCGCAGTGTACTCCCGGGAAGTTTTTTTCTACCAAACGATCACTGCCGTCCTCGTTTTTTTTGGCATATTTTTTATCTACCCTTGTGAGTGCAAAATTTTCGCGGTGTTCGTCTTTGGCAGTAAAATGCACTATTTGCTGCACCGTACCCATATTTTGCAGGTTGAGTTCAGCTTCGTCATCTTCAAAATAAGAATTTTTTAGATGTATTATCCCTTTCGTTTTAACCCAATCGCCACCCAATTCGCCTATTTCACCATAAGACGACACGGTATCATAAATACCTAAAAAACGCACTATAATTTTTATTTCCTCCAGATCTTCGGGATCTTTTACAATATCTTTTGTTAATAAACTAATACCCAAATGCCCAAATCGAGGCATGTATCCATTTGTAATATGCGGGGTATCTACCTGTTTTCCGTCACGATCATGATATATCGGAATTGTAGTAGTATGTTTTATTGTATCTACTTTAAAATCTAACTGTCTTGTATCGATTCCTTTAAGCCCTTCTGTTTGCTGCGATGGTTTTCTTTGTAATGGGCTTTTCTGGTTTTTATTTACGGCTTTACCTAAAGGTTCATTATACTCATATTCTCCGACTCTTGTTGCGGCATATACGCCGTTATTATGATTTATCTCGGCAACAAAATTGCGTGCCGATGCAGCGCCGCGGCTAAAACCAAAAACATCGACTGTAATCTCGGTCAGTGTTTTAAGCTTATTTGTTTCATTTGTCTTTTGCTTTCCTATTTTATCCGCCAGTTTTTCGCAAGCCTCCCTTACCCTGGCTCGAATGCCGGATTTGCTGCCGGCCCCAAACGCAAAACCATCCTGATCATCTTTATCTAATTTTGTAGTACCCATGCCCTCAACATATATTTTGTACTCTTCACCACAGCAGGTCCACATTCTGGCTACATTGGTGTAGTCGTTGCTGTAGCTGTTATCTGTACCCTGTTTGTCCAGAAAGTCTCTGCTTGAAGCTACTAGGTAGACATCTTCCTTATCATAACCTTCCAGTTCTTTTTGCTGGGCCTCGGTTCTGTTTTCGATGCCTAATAATTCTTCAATCCTTTTTAGATCCTTTGCTTTCCGTTCTTTCTTGTCGTTCTCTAATTTTTCGTATTCATTGGGGTTCTTTATTTTTTCTGGATTCCGTAATTTCTTGTATCTCTCGGCGTCGCTATCTTCAATTTGTTTGTTTGTTAAGTTCCAGTCCGGATTATCCAATCCGCCTCTGGCGTGTTGGGTTCTGGAGTTAGTATTGTACATATTGTTTAATGTACCATCTATAAACACACCAAAATTGAGGTGTAATTCGTCTCTTTCAATAACGTCTTCGTTGAAGCCTGTATTATATACAAATGATTTTCCCATAATTATTTTCGCACTTTAAAAACTTCTACTACATTACCTATATTAATCATTATATTGTTATTATTCACCTTAAGAGTTACTGTTATAAAATCGTTTGGGATATTTACTCTAAATTCTATTTCAGCCTGTAATTCTTTGTTTTCTTTATATATTTCCTTGAAAGCATCAAAAATTAACTTTTCATCAAACTTTATGTAGCCGCTATACTGTTCTCCTTTTTTATCTTTCCAATCAAATGCAAGAGTTTTAGGAATTGCTCTTTTTTTATAATCATCATTAATTAATCGCTCATGAAACAAATCTTCTCGCTCTCCGTTGAAACCCGTAAATTGAAAATCTCCTATTTCACCTTCATTTTGTATTAAAAACGTAGGTTTCCAACTGTATTTTTCTCGATAAGTATCCCATAACCCATAAGGAATTGGTTTGTTTTTATTGGCTTTTTGCACTTCTGGAGGTACTATACCTGGATTATTCATCTTTTTGTCACGATATGACTGTTGAAAAAATAATTTATCCGGATACTCCAGACTCCTGATTTCTTCCTCGCTTATCACTGTCTTTTTACCTTTATAACGCCCTATTTCTACTTGGGTTCCCTGTCCGTAAACCCAAATTACCACCACACCTCCCGGTGCATACCCTACAATAATTGTATCGTAGGTTTCATGTCTAATTTTTCCGCTAGCGCCTTTCCAATCGCAGCCTTCCTTAAACAGGCGCAACATCTTGTCATAATCTACCGGGCAGTCTATGGTGTAAAAAGTATCTTCGGCATACGACAGCCAGGTAACATGAAGCCTCTCGGGCAGTGCTTTTCCTCTGCTGGACATTCCTGCCCCCAAAGCTCCCCAGCCATGTTTTCCTGATGAGGTGCCGTGATGGCTCAGTCCTGCGTAACCTCCGCCTTTTAGTTCAAGACCTCCTCTGTAAACTTCTACTGGGTAACCGAGCGGTGCATTGTTGTTTTCTTCCCATTCAAATAATTCTAAATTCATAGCTTCTATTCTTTTTTCTTGTTGGTAGCTGTAATTGGCATAAGTAGTATTAGCATGTATATAAATAAGGCTCGAAAGTGATAAAACAGCCGAGCAGATATATAAATTACGGTTTGTTTTTTTAAGCAGCAGTGCGGCTATTGCAATAAGTGCGTACATTATGGGCATTGCTATTAGTGATAAAATGATACAAATGGTTTTTTCGGTCAGGCTGAAATAATAGAATGAAATACTTCCGGACATGTCCCGATACAGCAGGTAGGCAATGTTTAAAAAGCCAATTGTTAATACTGCCAAAAGTATTTTGTAATAAAAGCTCTTTTCTTTTTTAGGTTCTTTTGTTACCATGGGTTATAACATTTAAAACTGCCCCTATTGTTTAATGTACCATCAATGAATATCCCAAAATTGAGCTGTAAATTTTCAGTTTCAATAAGGTCTTCGCTGGAACCTGTATTGTATACGAATGATTTTCCCATGATTATTCTCTTATTTTAAATACTCTAACTTTGTTTCCTAAATTTACCATTACCTCTTTGTCTTTTACTTTAAGGGTTACCGTTACAAAATCATTCGGGATATTGGTCCTAAATTCCAGTTCGGCCTGAACTTCTTTATTGTCGTGGTATATTTCCTTGAAAGCATCAAAAATTAACTTCTCGTCAAATACAATATACCCGCTGTAACGCTGTCCCTCTTTATCTTTCCAGCTAAAGGCTGCTTCTTTTGGTATGGCTCTTTTTTTATAATCAATCGCTCGTTCATGAAAAAAATCTTCTTGCTCTCCATTAAAACCATTAAAACCAAAATCTCCTATTTCACCTTCGTTTTGTATTACAAACGTAGGTTTCCAACTGTATTTTTCTCGATAAGTATCCCACAAACCATAAGGGATCGGTTTGTTTTTATTGGCTTTACGTACTTCATCGGGTACAATAGCATTATCATTCATCGTATCATCCCGATATTTTTGTTGAAAAAGTACTTTATCCGGATAGTCGAGACTCCTGATTTCTTCCTGGCTTATCACTGTCTTTTTACCTTGATAACGCCCTATTTCTAATTGGGTTCCCTGTCCGTAAACCCAAATTACCACCACACCTCCCGGTGCATACCCTACAATAATTGTATCGTAGGTTTCATGTCTAATTTTTCCGCTAGCGCCTTTCCAATCGCAGCCTTCCTTAAACAGGCGTAACATCTTGTCATAATCTACCGGGCAGTCTATGGTGTAAAAAGTATCTTCGGCATACGACAGCCAGGTAACATGAAGCCTCTCGGGCAGTGCTTTTCCTCTGCTCGACATTCCTGCGCCCAATGATCCCCAGCCTTCAGTTCCAAAAGTGGTTCCATGATGCGCCAGTCCTGCGTAACCTCCGCCTTTTAGTTCAAGACCTCCTCTGTAAACTTCTACAGGGTAACCCAGCGGGGCATTGTTGTTTTCTTCCCATTCAAATAATTCTAAATTCATAGCTTCTATTCTTTTTTCTTGTTGGTAGCTGTAATTGGCATAAGTGGTGTTGGCATGTATATAAATAAGGCTCGAAAGTGATAAAACAGCCGAGCAGATATATAAATTGCGGTTTGTTTTTTTTAGCAGCAGTGCGGCTATTGCAATAAGTGCGTACATTATGGGCATTGCTATTAGTGATAAAATGATACAAATGGTTTTTTCGGTCAGACTGAAATAATAGAATGAAATACTTCCGGACATGTCCCGATACAGCAGGTAAGCAATGTTTAAAAAGCCAATTGTTAATACTGCTAAAAGTATTTTGTAATAAAAGCTCTTTTCTTTTTTAGGTTCTTCTGTTACCATGGGTTATAACATTTAAAACTGCCCCTATTGTTTAATGTACCATCAATGAATATCCCAAAATTGAGCTGTAAATTTTCAGTTTCAATAAGGTCTTCGCTGGAACCTGTATTATATACGAATGATTTTCCCATGATTATTCTCTTATTTTAAATACTCTAACTTTGTTTCCTAAATTTACCATTACCTCTTTGTCCTTTACTTTAAGGGTTACCGTTACAAAATCATTCGGGATATTGGTCCTAAATTCCAGTTCGGCCTGAACTTCTTTATTGTCGTGGTATATTTCCTTGAAAGCATCAAAAATTAACTTCTCGTCAAATACAATATACCCGCTGTAACGCTGTCCCTCTTTATCTTTCCAGCTAAAGGCTGCTTCTTTTGGAATGGCTCTTTTTTTATAATCAATCGCTCGTTCATGAAAAAAATCTTCTTGCTCTCCATTAAAACCATTAAAACCAAAATCTTCTATTTCGCCTTCGTTTTGTATTACAAACGTAGGTTTCCAACTGTATTTTTCTCGATAAGTATCCCACAAACCATAAGGGATCGGTTTGTTTTTATTGGCTTTTTGCACTTCTGGAGGTACTATACCCGGATTATTCATAGTATTGTCACGATATGATTGTTGAAAAAATAATTTATCCGGATACTCCAGACTCCTGATTTCTTCCTCGCTTATCACTGTCTTTTTACCTTTATAACGCCCTATTTCTACTTGGGTTCCCTGCCCGTAAACCCAAATTACGACTACACCTCCCGGTGCATACCCTACAATAATTGTATCGTAGGTTTCATGTCTAATGTCTCCTCCTGCATCTTTCCAGTCACAGCCTTCCTTAAACAGGCGTAACATCTTGTCATAATCTACTGCGCAGTCTATGGTGTAAAAAGTATCTTCAGCATACGACAGCCAGGTAACATGAAGCCTCTCGGGCAGCGCTTTTCCTCTGCTGGACATTCCTGCGCCCAATGATCCCCAGCCTTCAGTTCCAAAAGTGGTTCCATGATGCGCCAGTCCTGCGTAACCTCCGCCTTTTAGTTCAAGACCTCCTCTGTAAACTTCTACTGGGTAACCGAGCGGTGCATTGTTGTTTTCTTCCCATTCAAATAATTCTAAATTCATAGCTTCTATTCTTTTTTCTTGTTGGTAGCTGTAATTGGCATAAGTGGTGTTGGCATGTATATAAATAAGGCTCGAAAGTGATAAAACAGCCGAGCAGATATATAAATTGCGGTTTGTTTTTTTAAGCAGCAGTGCGGCTATTGTAATAAGTGCGTACATTATGGGCATTGCTATTAGTGATAAAATGATACAAATGGTTTTTTCGGTCAGGCTGAAATAATAGAATGAGATACTGCCGGACATGTCCCGATACAGCAGGTAGGCAATGTTTAAAAAGCCAATTGTTAATACTGCCAAAAGTATTTTGTAATAAAAGCTCTTTTCTTTTTTAGGTTCTTTTGTTACCATGGGTTATAACATTTAAAACTGCACCTATTGTTTAATGTACCATCGATGGATATCCCAAAATTGAGGTGTAATTCGTCTCTTTCAACAAGCTCTTCGCTGGAACCTGTATTGTATACGAATGATTTTCCCATGATTATTCTCTTATTTTAAATACTCTAAGAAATAGTTTATCCCTTATTAACCTTAGCATCTATTTTGCCTAGTAATTTAGAAACTCCCGTGCTTTGTATTGTGATATCGCCGCCTGTTGCTTTATGAGTTGTGGTGGAAGTTGTTTCTTTTAAATCACCGCCAATATCTACCGTTTTATTTTCATCTATATTTTGTTTGTATTCTTGTGCTTGGAGGCTAATTTTATTGGAGACCGTCGTTTTTTTATCTTTTCCGATGTCAGTAGTTTGGTTTTCGCCAACCTGAGTAATCATATTTTTACCGACATTAATGGTCAAATCTTCTCCAACATCAAACGTCATGTTTTTGGGCGCAGTTACAAATGTATTTTCGTTGCCGTCCATAAAATATTTGTTACCGCTTGGGTCTTCAATTAAAAGGCTTCTTTCATTATCATTAAAAATAATTTTTATTCCGGAGCGTGTGCGTATTGCTTTAATGTCATTTTTCGGACTATAATATCCAGAAGATTCTTTCCCGTTATAATTCGCTCCCAAAACATAGGGATTCTGAGCATTACCGCCTTCAAAACCAACGAGTACTTCTTCGCCAATTTCCGGAATAAAATAAAAACCTTTTCCTAATCCGCTGTGGGGCTGAATCATCCTGATCCACTGGGTTGATTTGGTTCCTTCTCCCCAGAAGAAATCAACCCTTACACGTCCGAGACCTTTGGGATCGTTGTTGTCTTTTATTTTAGCAGGCTGGTTTTCTGCTTTTGCAAAAGCATGAACGTCAGTATAATGCGGTGCAGAAACATCGGCAGGAATGGCTTTGAATTCGCAGGAATAATTGCCGTGCACCTGTGACTGGTGGATCACTTCTATACAAACCAGGTGGTGTTCTACAGTTTGATTGACAATAGTAAAAGTCTGTCCTAATCCTAAAGGAAAATAAGATACTCCGCTGTAGTATACGCTGTTGGCATCGCTTCCTGCAGTCTGCAGTGTAACCATTTCTTCTATTTCGTCCTTGTCCTGCGCATTATTGGTATACATGGCAAGGCTTATTTCTGGCTGGGTGACGATTCCCTGATTGTAGCCGACATTTAGCGCAAAACTGTCTTTACTGCCACTCGAAGTTCGCTCAGCTGAATTTCGGATATTCACGGCATTGTTATAATCATAACCTCCCAGCGAAATTTTATGCGCAGCCATATTGACTTCGATCTTAAAACTGTGCAGCGAGGCCCCGTTGATGAGTTTTATATTAGAAGCTTTAGTTTGTCCGTACTGCATGCGCATCCCGTCAAAATAAAACCACTGTGCGTAGCGGGCAGACAGTCTTTTAAGAAAATTAAAATTAGTTTCGTTATACTGCGCCATATAATTGAATTCCTTCATGTAGGTGGATCTTATAGCTTCCCTCTGGTAAAACTCTGTCGGGCCTTCTGATAAAATATCCAGAACAATATGATCCATTCCTCTTTCCAGATAGGTTCTGGATTTTGGTCTGTCGTCCAGAACAATAGAGTGGCTTATACCGCTTACGTGCAGATTTACCGCACTTCCGTTTAAATCAGCTGAAATTAATTTGGTTATGATGCCTTTGCTCATTAGTTTAATACCAGTCAAACTTTTGAAGGTAAAAATGACTTCGCTTCCGTTAAAACTTCTTATGGCTTTGGCCTGATCTTCGGGTTTTATAACGGCTTTTCCCGTATACTGCCAGAAAAATGAAAAATGGTGATGATCCGCCATTTTTTGTGACAGTTTTAAATCATAATAAACGATATTTTGAGTAAAACCTTCGATAGTAATGTGTACTTGTTCTGAAAAATGGCTCATAATTTTGATGTGTTTTTTAGTAAATAGTATTACAGCTTTGACGTTAGCGGTTGTCGCTGATTTTGATAGGGTAGTGAAATTATGGCGTCGATTTTTAATGAATAACCTCTGTAGGTTTTAAAAACAATACAATAGGGTTGTTTTTTATATGTATTCTACGTTTAATCTTTAAATACAAATTTCCTTTGAAACCAAGTATCCTAGCCCTGATAGAAGCGATATCCTTTTTCTTGCTTCTTTAGCAAGGAAAAGATATAGCGTATAGCAGGAAACAGCTCCTAGATAAAAAAACACACTTCAGCCTCTGTCCACTTCACCACCCAATCTGTCCATTCCAACTATTTTCTGATTTCGTAAGAAGGGTTATCGAAATACTTTTGACGAAGAAATTATCGATAACAAATAATTTAAATCAGAAAAAAAATGAAAACACTTGATAGAAATAAACACTCCTTTATAAAAACCATAGCAATGGGAACTTTTATGCTGCTGGCTTCGGCTAATTTTGCTCAGAATAGAGATAAACCATCTAAAACCGATTCGAATTTAATTCGTCCGTATCAGATCAGCGTTTCAGAAGAGGCGATTAAAGATCTTAGAAATCGTGTTAATGCAACAAGATGGCCGGAAAAAGAAACTGTTGCAGATCAGTCACAAGGAGTAAAACTAAATCAGATTCAGAGTCTGGTAAAATATTGGGGAACCGATTACGATTGGCATAAAACAGAAGCTAAACTAAATAAGCTGCCACAATTTGTGACCAATATCGACGGATTGGATATTCAGTTCATTCACATCAAATCAAAACACAAAAATGCTTTACCGTTAATTATCACTCACGGATGGCCGGGCTCTTTCTTTGAACTTTTGAAAGTAATTGGTCCGCTTACAGATCCGACCGCTTACGGAGGAAAAGCCGAAGACGCTTTTGATCTTGTGATCCCGTCAATGCCGGGTTACGGTTTTTCTGAAAAACCAGCAGGGACAGGCTGGGGACCAGAGAAAATCGGAAATGCATGGGATGTTTTAATGAAACGTTTGGGGTACAAACAGTATGTTTCTCAAGGCGGCGACTGGGGTTCTGTAATTGCAGATGCCATGGCGCGTCAGGCTCCGGAAGGTTTATTGGGAATCCATGTTAATATGCCGGCAACTGTTCCTGCTGATGTTGCCAAAGCTTTAAAAGACGGCGATCCGGCTCCTGCAGGATTATCGGTTAAGGAAAACGCAGCTTTTAATTCTCTGAATAAATTGTACACAAAAGGCGGAGGTTACGCCGGAATGATGGTAACACGTCCGCAGACTTTAGGTTATGGTCTTACAGATTCTCCGGTTGGTCTGGCTTCGTTTTTCTTGGATAAATTCAACGAATGGACGTATAGCGGCGGAGATGCAGAAAAATCGCTTACCAAAGACGAAATGCTGGATGATATTACATTGTACTGGCTGACGAACACGGCAAATTCTTCTGCACAATTGTATTGGGAAAACAACACCAACAACTTTAATGCGGTAGAGCAAAGAACTTCTGAAATTAAAATTCCGGTTGCGATCACAGTATTTCCGGGAGAAATTTATCAGGCGCCAAAAAGCTGGGCCGAAAAAGCATACCAAAACCTGTCTTATTACAATGAGGTGAACAAAGGCGGTCATTTTGCTTCGTGGGAAGAACCACAGCTTTTTACTATCGAACTCCGCGCTGCTTTTAAAGGTTTAAGAGGTAAACACTAATTTTTTTAATCCTAACACAAAAAATCATGAAAATTAATAAACAGAAAACATGGGTTGCCGCGATAATCATCCTTTTAGGTATAATTGCTTTTTTGATTCCGAATCAAATTGCTGCACAAACAGGTATAAAACGCACTGATTTACAAAAACACGATCTAAGTATCCCCGGACGTGAAACTATACAATCTCGAATAGATTTTGAAGGTCATTCGGCATTTGGGAAACATTTTCATCCGGGAGAAGAGATTATATACGTACTGGAAGGTTCATTAGAATACGAAATAGAAGGGCAGGCACCAGTAACATTAAAGGCGGGAGAAGTACTTTTTATTCCGGCTGGCGTTGTGCATTCAGCTAAAAATAATACGAATATAAAAGCCTCAGAACTGGCAACTTATATTGTGGAGAAAGGAAAACCTGTATTGGTTATGGAAAAGTAGTTTCAGATTTTAAGTTTTAGGTTTTAGGTTTTAAGTTCAAAGCGATCGTTTAACCGCAAGGTTCGCAAAGTTTTTTGCTCTTGATTTCTGTTGAAAAACGCTAAGAACGCAAAGCTTTGTCAATAAAAACTTGCGAACCTTGTGTAAACCTCTGCGCACTTTGCGGTTATATTGGTTATGAAAAAGTAGTTTCAAGTTTCAGGTTTCAGGTTGAAAAGCGATCGTTTAACCGCAAGGTTCGCAAAGTTTTTGCTCTTGACTTCTGTTGAAAAATGCTAAGAACGCAAAGCTTTGTCAATAAAAACTTTGCGAACCTTGCGTAAACCTCTGCGCTCTTTGCGGTTATATTGGTTATGAAAAAGTAGTTTCAGGTTTCAGGTTCAAAAGCGATCGTTTAACCGCAAGGTTCGCAAAGTTTTTTGCTCTTGATTTCTGTTGAAGAACGCTAAGAACGCAAAGCTTTGTAAATTAAAACTTTGAGAACCTTGCGTAAACCTCTGCGCCTTTGCGGTTATATTTCACAACACACAACACACATCTCACATCTCAAAAAATAATAATATGAAAACACTATCAAATATTTTAATCGTCATTCTCTTTGTGAATACGGTTTTTACTAATGCACAAATTGCGAAGCAAAATACGATTTCGGTAAACAGCTCGCTTGGTACTTTAAAACAGATTAATGCAGGATTATTAAACGTTGGTTATACCGAAGCCGGCTCTGCAAATGGTCCGGCAGTAATTTTACTCCACGGATGGCCGTACGATATTCACAGTTACAATGAAGTGGTTCCGATTTTAGTTTCAAAAGGATATCACGTTTTTACGCCTTATTTACGCGGATTCGGAACTACGACCTTTCTTTCTGTAAAGACTTTTAGAAATGGTCAGCAGGCGGCTTTAGCAAGTGATATCATTGCTTTTATGGATGCGCTGAAAATCGACAAGGCCGTAGTAGGCGGTTTCGACTGGGGTGCGAGAACGGCTGTTGTAGCAGCTGTGCTCTGGCCGGAACGTGTAAAAGGTTTGGTATCGGGAAGCGGTTATTTGGTAGTGAATCTGGAAGCAAACTTAAAACCGCTTCCGCCAACGGCTGAATTAGGATGGTGGTATCAGTATTATTTTGCAACCGAAAGAGGAAAATTAGGGTATACCCAAAACACGTATGATTTTAATAAACTAATCTGGAAAATCGCCTCGCCATTGTGGAATTTCGATAAAGCAACCTACGATCAAACAGCTCAGTCATTCAACAATCCGGATCATGCGGCGATTGTAATTCACAATTACAGATGGAGGCAATCTCTGGAAGCGGGAGAAGTGAAATACGATAATCTGGAAAAACGTTTGGCATCAAGACCAGCAATTACGGTTCCAACGATTACAATTGGCAGTGATTTTGACGGCGCTTTCGCGGATGGAAAAGCGTATGCCGACAAATTCACAGGAAAATATGAACACCGAATTTTAAAAGGAATTGGGCACAATGTACCGCAGGAAGATCCAAAATCATTTGCGCAGGCAATAATTGATGTCGCTAAATAATGGTGAATTGTAAATGGTGAATGGTTAATTACTTTGACTGCTTACTTTACATTTCGCAAAAAAACAACATAAATCATATAAAAATTAACAACTCACAATTCACAATTAAAACATGGAAACAAAAATCTTATACACAGGAAAAACACACACCACGGGTGGAAGAAAAGGAGCATCTAAAAGCTCAGATGAACAATTGAATATTAAATTAAGCGCTCCGGGATCTGGAAGACCGGGAACCAATCCAGAACAGTTATTTGCTGCAGGATGGTCGGCTTGTTTTATTGGCGCACTCGGAATCGCAGCTTCAAAAAACGGAATCAAACTTCCTGCAGGTACTGCGGTAGACGCTGAAGTTGATTTATGCGCAGCAGATGGCGAATATTCACTGCAGGCAAGACTGAATATAAGTCTGCCCGGTTTGGATCTTGAAACTGCTCAGGAATTAGCTGCTCGGGCACATCAAACGTGTCCGTATTCTAAAATGTCAAGAGGAAATATAAACGTTGAGATTAATATTGTTTAAAAAAAGTTATGGGTTGGTTGTTGTTGGTAGTGTTTTTTTTAGAAAGTTAAATTACAATTATCACTGCCAAGCAACCAACCAGCAACTATCAACAATAAAAAAATGAAAAAACTGATAATGGCAATTACAATCCTGTTCTTAAGCGGAAACAGCATTTTTGGTCAAAACTTAGATAAAAAAGGATTTGCCCTTTTAGAATTATACACTTCAGAAGGCTGTTCGAGCTGTCCGCCCGCAGATGAATTGATGGGAAGAATTCAAAATGAATACAAAGACAGTAACGTTTACGTTTTATCGTATCATGTTGATTACTGGGATAAACAAGGCTGGAAAGATGCTTTCAGCAGTCAGCTGTATACTGCGAGGCAGTACGAATATGCGCAGTTTCTTGGAAAAGAGCCCATTTATACGCCACAGCTTATCATTAACGGAAAAAATGACTTTGTAGGATCACAGGAAACAGTTATTCGAAACGGTATTAAAGCAGCACTTTCCAAACCAGCTTCGATTAGTTTGTCTTTATCGGCAAGTTATACCGTCAATAAATTGGCATTGCGTTATAATGTTGAAGGAAACTCAAAGAACAGCAGTTTAGTAATTGCAGTGGTTCAGAAATCGGCTAAAAGCAATGTCAAAAGAGGAGAGAATGCGCACCGTATTTTATTGCATTATCAAATTGTTCAACAACTGCATAAAATTGATTTGAATAAAGATTCGAAAGGAAATACGGTTTTAGTACCTCCTAGGAATTTTAATCCACAGGATTTTGAAGTAATCGGTTTTGTGCAAAATCAAAAAAACGGACATATTCTTGATGTATCAAAAGTGATTTTTTAATGCATTTGTACATTCAAAAAAATAAAAAAAAGATGCTGGAATAAACGCAAAAAAAGTCTCAAAAATGAGGCTCTTTTGTGTTTTAAAAAATGCCATAATTATCATAAAAAAAGATCACTTTTTTAAAGAAAATAGGAGAGAAGAATGTGTTTTGTTAATTGATTTTTCACGTTGTATGACTTGTAATAATGAAAATAGAAATTTTGCATTTTTATATTTTTTAAATGAAAACACAAAGTAAAAAATGATCATTTTTGCCATAAAAAAGCACGTGACGAAATGTCAGTAAGCTATTTAAGTATATATTTAAGTATTTATAAACCAGTATTTTTATACTTATTATATAAAGTTATTATTTAGTATTTTAATTTTAATTTTTAAAGAGTTAATAATCTGTCTTTTGCGAGTTAGTTACTTTTAAAAAGTTCTATCTTTGACAAAGCAAGATTAAAAAAGTAAGCAGATTATGGAAAAATTTAAACGTTTTGAAGTTTCCCAAAAAGTCATTTGGGGAAGTTCTGTATCGCTGGCAATTCTTGCTTCAATTCCGAAATTATTTGATGCCGTTTCTACACTGCGCGATATTGTAATTAACTCTTCGATTACACTCTTATTTTCCATTTTTATATGGCATTATAATATCTATAGTCTGCCAAAATTTTCATCGCAGCGTGTCGGTAAAAATCTGTTTAACGGAAAATTATTTTTGAGTGTTATTGCCGGTATCGCCATTATGGTTGTTTTGGTAGTGGCGCATCAGGAACTTTTTCAGGCTGCACAAATGGACGCACCGATAATGTTTGAATTGAGAGGGATTTTAATCAATTTGATCGTGTATATGTTTCTGCATCTGCTTTTTCAGAATTACCAGACACAGCAGATGGGAGTAGAGCTGGAGCGTACCAAGGCAGTTAATCTTGGTGCTCAATATGAACTTTTAAAACAGCAGGTAAATCCGCATTTTTTATTCAACAGCCTCAATACTTTAAAATCAATGGTGGATGTGAATGATCCGCAAAGCTCAGATTTTATTCTTAAACTATCTGATTTTTATCGTTTTACGTTAGAAAGCCGAAAAATGGATTTGATTCCGCTTCGCGAAGAAATACAAATTTTAGATTCTTATGTGTATCTGCTAAAAGCCCGTTTTGAAGATGGTTTTGAACTGATATACGAAATCAGTGAAAATCAGTATAATACTGTAATTCCGCCTTTTACACTACAATTATTAATCGAAAACTGTATCAAGCATAATATTGTTTCGCTGGATAAACCGTTGATAATAAATCTGTATTCTGAAAATGAATTCCTGGTAATCGAAAATCAGATTCAGCTGAAAAGAGGAGTATTGTCTACCGGAGTTGGTTTGGATAATATTAATCAGCGTTTTATGCATCTGATTCACAAGGAAATAGGAATTGATAAAGACGAAACTACATTCAAAGTAAAAATACCACTTATTTATGACGATCATAATAATTGAAGACGAAGTAAAAACGGCCAAAGCCCTTGGCCAGCTTATTTTAAGCATTAGACCAGACGCTCAGATTCTATCTTATATTCAGAGTATAGATGGTGCGGTGAGTTATCTTTCTGAAAACGATCAGCCGGATCTTATTTTTATGGATATTCAGCTCGCTGATGGCCAGTGTTTTGAGATTTTTAAAAATGTTGAAGTTTTGTCTCCCGTTATATTTTGCACCGCTTTTGATGATTATGCAATTGAAGCTTTTAAGTCAAACGGAATTGATTATGTATTAAAACCTTTTTCGAGAGAAAGTATTTCGCAGGCTATTAAGAAAGCAGGAGAACTTAAAAATTTCTTTCAACGCAATAAAAAAGCTATGCCTGATTTTGATTATTTATTAACGCGAACTGGCGAAAATAAAGGCAAAAGCAGTTTCCTGGTATTTAAAAATAATAAATACCAAACGGTATTGACAGAAAATATAGCTTTCTTTTATATAAAGAATGAAACCCCGACCATCATGACTTTTGATAAAAACGAATATCAGATAACACAGTCACTAGATGAGGTTCATAAACTCCTATCTCCAATACAGTTCTTTAGAATAAACAGGCAGTATTTGGTTAATTTTTCGGCTGTAAGAGAAGCAGAGCATTATTTCTCGCGTAAGATCATTCTAAAATTAACGGTTCCTACAGAAGAAAAGTTATTGATAGGAAAGGAAAAAACAACTGCCTTTTTAAGCTGGCTCGAAAACAGATAACCGACTAACGCATTGTTTTTGCAATAAGTTAATCGGTCTTTTTATAAGCGATTTTTTCAAAATTCAGGAAACATAAAACAGCTCAAAAAGAACAGTGCTGCTAATATAAAACTGATAATTAAGATGATCTTTTTCATTTTTATTTATTTAAAGTTTTAGATGAATAAATAATACTTAAACTACCTATTATCAAATAATAGGCAGTTTTGTTTTTTGTTACTTTAGTTTTGAATTTCTTTTTGGACATATGTTGCAGTATACAATTTTCTAAACATTGCATACGTAACACTCACCATGATAAAAGCGATAACAGCATCAATTGCATCTGCAAAACCGAGTACAGCAATTTTAGAAAAGAAGGCAAAAATGATGTCGAAGAAGATTCCGGCAAATACCCATTCTTTTAAACGAAGTAATTTATTTGGAATTAACAGCGTAATAACTCCTGACAATTTAAATACGCCGAGTATGTAAATAAAATGTGCGGGATAACCCAATTGCTGCGTGATTCCCCATACGATAGGATTGTTAGTTAATTCGAATAAACCGCTTGCTCCAAACCATAAAGAAGTTAATACAATTCCGGTCCAGTAAATGATTTTTGTTGATTTTGTGTTCATGATTATATTGTTTTAAGTTATTTAACGGTACAAATCTGCGTTTTAAGCGCTAAACTTCATATTTGTATCATGTTGAACCGGACAAATTCAATTTTGAACTGGACAGGGCTTAATTTGAATCGTTTCTGTTTTGTTTATTCTGAAATGATATTGAGATTATTATCATTTTATTTTTTTTATTAATTTTGCAATTCTAATCTATTACAAGTATTTATGTGATCAGCACTTTTTTTTCGGTTTAAATAACGAAGACAGATATCAATCTGCCTTCAGGATTATAGTAACTTTAAAAAAAGACAAACATGCTGAATCTTCAGGATATTACTTATATGCACCCCAATCGGGAGATGCTCTTTTCTGGTATTACTTTCACCATTAACAAAAAAGATAAAATTGCACTAACAGGAAATAATGGTGCGGGAAAATTTACTTTGCTGCAGCTTATGGCTTATAAAGCATCACCTTCTGCAGGAACTATACGAACAAGCGCATTGCCCTACTATGTGCCGCAGCTTACCAATTATTACAATTCGTTTTCTACCGCTCAGGTTCTGGGAATTGAAGAAAAAATAAAAGCACTCCGCAAAATTACTGCCGGAAATGGCGATCTAAACGATTATGTGATTTTGGATGATGACTGGTCGATCGAAGAACGTTTTAAAGACGCCTTTGCTTATTGGAAACTGGACGAAGTAAGTCCGGAACAAGTTATGGAGACACTAAGCGGCGGTCAAAAGACAAAGGTTTTTTTGGCAGGAATCCAGATTCATCAACCTGAAATTATACTGCTGGACGAGCCGAGCAATCATCTGGATTCTGAAAGCAGAAAACTTCTTTACGAGTATATTTTAAATTCTAAAAGTACAATTGTTGTGGTTTCTCATGATCGTACACTGCTCAATCTTCTGCCTGTTGTCTGCGAATTGAATGCTAAAGGAATTACAACTTATGGCGGTAATTACGAATTTTACGTGCAGCAAAAGCAAATCGAAAGCAATGCATTAAGCCAGGATCTTCAAAATAAAGAAAAAGAACTGCGTAAAGCCCGTGAAACCGAGCGTCAATCTGTAGAGCGACAAAATAAACTCGATGCGCGCGGTAAGAAAAAGCAGGAAAAAGCCGGTCTGCCAACAATCGCTATGAAGACCTTAAAAAATAAGGCTGAGAAAAGTACTTCGAAATTAAAGGGGGTTCATTTTGAGAAAATAGAATCGATTTCGAATTCGTTAAGCCAGCTGCGTTCAGAAATACCCGATGGAGACCAGATTAAATTAGATTTGGATGATTCTGCTTTGCATAAAGGAAGGGAATTGATTACTGCAAATGCAATTAATTTTAGTTATGGACCGGGCAATCTTTGGAAAATACCGATCGGTTTTCAGATCAACAGCGGCGAAAGAATTGCTGTAAAAGGTAAAAACGGAAAAGGAAAAACGACTTTGATAAAAATGATTCTTGGAAAATTGCAACCTAATTCCGGTTTTATTTCTCTGTTAAATGGTACTGCTATATACATCGATCAGGATTATTCTTTGATTAATGACAGCCTCAATATTTATGAGCAGGCACAGCAATACAATACAAAGTTGCTGCAGGAACATGAAGTAAAACTGCGTTTGAATCGGTTTTTGTTTTCGCGTGAAGATTGGGACAAATCGTGTCGTTCACTCAGCGGCGGTGAAAAAATGCGCCTTATTTTATGCTGTCTGACAATCGGAAACCAAGCTCCCGATTTAATTATTCTGGATGAACCGACTAATAATCTGGATCTGCAGAATATCGGAATTTTGACTTCGGCACTAAAAGAATACAAAGGAACGCTGCTTGTAATCTCACACGATGATTATTTTCTTAACGAAATAAACATCACGCAAGACATTATCTTGTAGATAGTAAAAACTCTCACGAATGGTGAGAGTTTTTTTTTATGCTGATTGAAAGTTCTTAGCTAATAATCTTACCGGTTTCTGTTATTAATTCCTGCATCAATTCAGAAGCCTTGTGATGTTTTAAATTGGTGTTGTTTTGTCCCGACCAAAAGCTGATCAAATCGGTTCTTCCCTGTGCAAGAGCTGCCACTCTTAAAGGCGCAATCAATTTGGTCTGCAGCGGAAAAGGAAGCACTTCGGTTTCAAAAGGAACGTTATCAGATATAGTGTTGCTGACCATTCTGCCCATTCTTCCGGTAAGTGATTTAGAAATTGTAGTTGGATTTGCTGTACCAGAAAATAAAACTTCTTTGTGAATTGGCGTCGCTCCAGACTCCTCTGTAACCATAAATGCAGTGCCTATTTGTACAGCATCTGCTCCCAAAGTCAGTGCTGCTGCAATACCTTTTGCATCAATTATACCGCCGGCAGCAATAATCGGCGTTTTTGTTTTGGCTTTTAACTGCTGTATCAGCGTAAATAATCCCGTAAAAGATTCCTGAGCAGGTTTAAGAAAAGAAGGTCTGTGTCCTCCGGCTTCAAATCCTGCAGCAACAATAGCATCGACTTTTGCTTCTTCGAGAGCAAGTGCTTCTTCTAAAGTGGTTGCTGCGCCAACAGTTTTTATACCAAGTCTTCGGCTTTCTGCCAGAATTTCTTTAGAAGGAATTCCGAAAATAAAACTAAAAACAGCTGGTTTAATTTCGAATAAAACTTCAACTTGTTTTTCAAATTTTGAACGAATGTCTGCTGAAAGATTCGGTAATTCAATTCCCAATTCATCAAAATAAGGTTTAAAAAGCATTTTGATTTCCTCTATTTTAGTTTTAGGATAATTGAGCAGTTTTTTATCGGTATCATTTACCCATAAATTGATGTTATAAGGCTTAGAAGTTGCTGCTTTAATCGTTTTATCGGCTTCCAGAATTTCTTCAGGAGTCAGTGTGTAGGCACCATAACTTCCAAGTCCGCCCGCATTACTTACAGAAGCCAATAAAGCGGGGGTCGAGAAACCAACGCCCATTGGACCTTGTAAAATGGGATACTCAATACCTAGTAATTGCGTTATTTTGGTTGAATTCCACATTGTATTTAATTTACTTTAGTTGCTAATTTATTGCTGATAACCCATTTCCCATCCACAAAGATAAGGCTTAACAGATCATAATAATCATAATCAAATATTGGGACCTGCACTTTTGCCACAGCCGTGTTATTGATAATTTCTAAAGATAAGATTTTCATTTTAAATTCTTCTCCCAGTTCATGAGGACTTTTTCGGTTTTTTACGCCTTCTAAGTATTGATTTACGGTTTTGAAATGCGTTTCTCCATTAATATCAAAACCAACAATAGCCTGCGAATGAAATACACTTTTCAATAAAGGGACATCACCATTGTAAATTCCGCTAAAGTAATTCATGAGTACAGCCGTAATCAGAGCAGCACTTGTTCCAAAATTTTCCATGATTTTAATTTTTTAGTTATTATAAAATGCTGTGTCCGGCAACGTGCCCGCCGTCTAAATTAATGATTTCTCCGGTAACAAAATTACTTTCGGCCAGATATAGTGCCAATTGGGCAACATCGCTGGTTTCGCCAATGCGGTTTAGTAAATGCAGACCAGCAAGGCTGTCGGCATTATCAACTCCGGTTTTTGCCTGCAGCGGACTTCTGATAATTCCGGGAGCAATGGCATTTACACGAATATTGTTTTTTCCGAATTCCGCAGCAAGTTGTTTTGTGAGAGCGTGAATTCCGCCTTTACTCGAAATCGGAGCCGTTGCCGGAAATCCGTCGATTGCGTGATCTACCAATACAGTTCCGATATTAATAATAGAACCTTCTCCTTGTTGCAGCATTTGTTTTACAGCTGCTTGGCTGGTAAAGAAAGTTCCTTTAAGATTGATGCTTAAAAAACGATCCAAATCTTTTTCTTCGACATCCAGGAAAGATTTAGCTTCAAAAATTCCTGCGTTATTGATCAGGACATCTGCGCTTCCAAAACGTTCTACAGCGGTTTCGATTATTTTTTTTCCTGTAGAAATAAGACTAATATCGCCGTGAACCATGGCAACACGGTCAGAATTACCCAATTCCTGATATGTATTTTCAAGATTGTTCAAATTGGCTGAGTTGATGACCAGATTCCAGCCTTTTTCTAAGAACAACTGAGCGATTGCTTTTCCAATTCCGGTAGAAGCACCGGTTACTATAATTGTTTTCATTTTATATATTTTTAAATAATTATTTTCTTTGAGCTGTAATTCCTTTTTCGCGTAATACCGAAACTTGTTCGCCTGCAAAACCCCAATCATCCAGTTCTATTTCCTGAATTACAATGTGAGTAAGATTAGGATCTTTGTCTAAAACAGTTGAGATAAGATTTGTTATTCCCGCAATCAGCTCTTGTTTTTGTTCTCTTGTAACGCCTTCGCGCGTTACTTCAATTTTTACGTAAGGCATGATTTCTAAGGATTAAGCAAGTTTTGCTGTAAGATTTACATCAAGTTCAAATTCGTTATAGATAAGCGTGTCTCCCAGATTTGTAAAGAAATTTCCAGAACGGAATTTCATATCATATTTGGTTCGGTCAATAATAATTTTACCAGAAGCATTAAGTTCGCTGCCGTTAGTTTTTGCTTCTAAATTAAAGCCAATAGGATTTGTAATGCCTTTGATAGTCAATTTTCCCTCAACAAAATAATTAGAAAGAGATTGTTTAGAAACGGCCGTAATGTCTAAAGATGCTGTTTGAAATTTTTCTATAGAGAAAAAATCATCAGAAGCCAAATGTCCTGCAAACTGCTGGTTTGTATCTGGATTTGTAACGTCTAGGATTACAATAGAAGTAGTGTCGATTACGATGCTTCCGCCAATTAAATCTCCGTTGGCAAATGTGAAGTTTCCTTCCTGGATGTTAATGGTTCCGTTATGAGCACCAGTTACTTTTTTACCGATCCAGTTTACGCTGCTTTGAGCGCTTTCAATTTTAAAATTTTGAGTTTCCATGTTGTTGTACTTTAAATTGTTATTAATTTATAGTACAAAGGAATGGCGATATCCAAGATTGGTTACGTGATGTAGATCACATTCGTAAAACCATTATTTTGATGCGTTGTAAAGCCGGCTTAAAGTTTCTCTGGAAACGCCCAGATAAGCGGCAATTAAATGTTTCGGAACTATATTATAAAGAGCAGGATAGAGCGCAAGAAGTTCTTCGTATCTTGTTTTGGTGTCATTATTCATAAAAGAAAGCAGTCTTTTCTGAGTGGCCACATAACCTTTGTTGGTTCTCCATCTAAAAAAATGTTCTGCCTGATGCAGTTCGCGGCAGATTTTTTCGCGGTCATTATTAGAAAGAGAAAGCAGTTCTACGTCTGAAACGCAGTCTACGCTTATGGTAGCTTTGGTTTTGTTATAAAGTGCTGCATAATCAGAAGCCCACCAGGTAGGCATGGCAAACTGCAGGATGTACATTTTTACTTCATCATTAACAAAGAAAGTTTTTAGACAGCCTGAGAGTACAAAATATTCTTTGTCCACATCTTGTCCTTCTGTAATGATAGTTTGTCCTTTCTTAAAAGTTTCCGGCTTAAAGTGCGAAAAGAAATAATCAAATTCTGTATCGCTCAGTGCTGCGATTTTAGAAACATGTTCTTTTAAGATCGTTTTGGCTTCCATTATTTTGGTTTAATGATGGGTAAAAATAATACTAAAGCATCTAATATCAGATTATTTAAAAAATATTTTTTGAAAACTGCTTGGTTTTAAAACCTTTAAATAGTAATTAATTAAATTGAATATCAGTGAGTTGTATCCAATTTGAATTTAGTGGATTAAAATAAAAAGTTAAAATAAATTTTTTTTAAGACCGATCGGTCTATATTTGCAGTGTCAAAATGAAAGATCATGAGCAAAGCAGACAGAACCCGACAATATATTATAGAAGCCGCCGCACCGATTATTAATAAAAAAGGAATGGCAGGAACTTCTTTAAGTGACATTATGGAGGCTACAAAGCTGGCAAAAGGAGGAATCTACGGAAACTTTGAAAGTAAAGAAGAAATTTGTGTAGAAGCTTTTTTGTATTTGAGGTCACAACTGGCCAATAAATTAGATATAGCTGTTTCTCAAGGTAAATCGGCTCAGGATAAGCTTTTTAGATTGTTGGATGTATATCAAAATGATCAGAGTATGATGGAAGGCTGTCCGATATTAAATTTTGGAACGGAGGCCGATGATACCAATCCGGTTATGAAAGAACATATAAAAAAAGCGACATATTCGGCTCAGAGACGGTTTTTCAATATAATTGAAGAAGGCATTAAAAATAAAGAATTGTCACTTGATGTAAATGCTGAAGAATTAAGCATAAAGATTTTTGCCATGGTAGAAGGTGCAATTTTATGCGGAAAATTAGTTGGAAAGCAACAGTTGGTTATTGTCTTAGACAGCATTAAAGATGATTTTAAAAGATATGTGTTGTAACATATTTTTTTTGCAAAATTTTAGACCGAACGGTCTTTTTTTTAAATAGAGTTTAATAATTTAAATAATACTAACAATGTCAAAAGTAATTTTAATAACAGGAGCCACAAAAGGATTTGGTAGAATCTGGGCAGAAGCATTTTTAAAACGCGGTGACAGCGTAATAGCTGCCGGAAGAAACATCACGGCACTAGAAGATCTTAAAAACAAATATGGAGATTTGGTGCTGCCAATTCAGCTTGACGTAAATGATCGGAAAGCTTCTTTTGAGGCTGTAAACAAAGCAAAAGAGCATTTTGGAAGAATAGATGTTTTGATAAACAACGCTGGTTACGGTTTGTTTGGAGCAGTCGAAGAAACTTCTGAAGAAGAAGCAAGAAATCAAATGGAGACAAACTTTTTTGGTGTTCTCTGGTTAACGCAGGCGGTACTGCCAATTATGCGAGAACAAAAAAGCGGTCATATTATTCAAGTATCGAGTTTCTTAGGTTTGATAACACTTCCTGTTTTGGGACTTTATAATGCTTCTAAGTTTGCTGTAGAAGGTTTAACCGAAACATTGGCTTCTGAAGTAAAAGGATTTGGAATCAACGTTTCGCTGGTTGAACCAAACGGTTACACCACAGACTGGTCGGGAGAATCGGCTTTTCAGACACAAAGCCTGTCGGTTTATGATCCTGTAAAAGCAGGTTTTAAGGCAGCGGTTTCAGCTCCCGGGATTTTTGGTAATCCAGAAGCAACTGCCAATGTGATTCTTAAATTAGTTGATAACGATAATCCGCCATTGCGATTATTGTTGGGATCGTTTGCGTATCCGGCGGTAAAAAAGGTATACGAAGAACGTCTCGAGGGGTTTGAAGAATGGAAATTAGTTTCTGAAGAAGCGCACGGAGCATAAATACAAGAGAAATGAGAATTTTAAATGAAAATCACAAGGGTTTTAGTACCATACTAGCCCTTGCACTGATCCCTTTATCTGGTTTTGCTACAGATATTTACCTGCCTTCACTTCCGGCAATGGCAAACGATCTGCATGTTTCGGCAGCAGCCGTGCAGTTTTCGCTGGTGGTATTTATGTTCAGCGTTGGGGTAAGCCAGTTTTTTATTGGCAGTATATTAGATAGTTTTGGACGTTACAAAATCAGCCTTGCATCGCTGGCAATTTTTTCTGCTACGAGTTTTGTTATTGCGTTAGTGCCTAATATCTATGTTATATACGCCATGCGAATTGTTCAGGGAATTACAATTGCACTTATCGTGGTAGGAAAAAGAGCGTACTTTGTAGACCTTTTTTCGGGAGATAAATTAAAAAATTATATTAGTTTATTTTCGATTATTTGGGCTTGTGCGCCTATTATGGCTCCGTTTTTAGGCGGCTATCTGCAAAGTAGTTTCGGCTGGAAATCTAATTTTTACTTTCTGGGGATTTTATCACTGATTTTCTTTTTCTTAGAACTGATCTACAGCGGAGAATCATTAAAACATTATCAGCCTTTTAAACTAAAATCTATTGTGCAAACCTACACGGGAATGCTCAAAACTGCCGACTTTACACTGGGGCTTATCATTATCGGAATTTGTTTTGGAATTGTAGTGGTTTATAGTTTATCGAGTCCTTTTATTATAGAACGTGTTTTGGGTTATTCTGCCATTACAACAGGATACAGCTCTCTATTGTCTGGATTTTCGTTGATGACGGGAGGAATAATAGCCAAATCATTGATCAAAAAACCTTTGGGGCAGAAAGTGGGCATTGCGTTTGGAATCCAGATTGTTTTGGTTTTGTTAATGATTTTTACCTCTTCTTTAGGAAGCAGTCTTTATACTTTACTGGGATTCATTATCGGAATTCACATTGCCGGAGGTTTTATTTTTAATATTATTTATGGTTATTGTCTAACGCGTTTTTCTAAAAATGCAGGGGTTGCCAGCGGACTTACAGGCGGTGTGATGTATATGATCAGCTCTGTTTTCAGCTACGGATTTGCTAATTTATTCGAAGTAAAAACTCAGTTACTCCTTGGTGCAGCAGATCTTTCTCTTCTTTTGATCGTTACGATGATGTTTATAATTTTTAATAGCTATAGACGAAAGAGTCAAGACTTAGGAATATAGAGAATAGAATCAAGAGTTAAGACTTGTGAATATAGATAATAGAGTCAAGAGGAAAGACTTATGAATGTAGAAAGTAGAGAATAGAGTCAAGAGGAAAGACTTATGAATGTAGAAAGTAGAGAATAGAGTCAAGAGGAAAGACTTATGAATGTAGAAAGTAGAGAATAGAAAATAGAGTCAAGAGGAAAGACTTATGAATGTAGAAAGTAGAGAATAGAGAATAGAGTCAAGAGGAAAGACTTATGAATGTAGAAAGTAGAGAATAGAAAATAGAATGAAGAGGAAAAAGTTACGACTTGTGAATATAGAGTCGAGAATTTTGAATCATGATCGGACAAAGATTTTTATAATAACAAACCCCTCTCAAATATTATTTAAGAGGGGTTGTTTATGTATTAAAATGAATTATTTTATTTCTGTAATAAATTCACTTTTAGGAGTTCTTACTTTTTTCAGGTTTACCAGCCAGTCATTAGATTCATCTCTGTAACCAAGAGGTAATACTAAAACACTTCTAAGTCCAAGTTCGTTCAAACCTAATAATTTATCAACTTCTGCAGGAATAAAACCTTCCATAGGAGTTGCGTCTACTTTTTGCTCTGCAGCTGCAGCAATTGCTAATCCAAATGAAATGTAAGCTTGTTTTGCTGCGTGGTTTGCATGCCATTCCTGACCAAGATTTTCGTACATTCCCCAAAGTCTGTTTTTGTACTCGTCCATTGCATCAGCAGGAATTCCTCTTTCTTCGGTTGTTCTTTCAAATACAGCAGAAATTTTTTCAAGACTATAACCGTCCCATGCTGCAAAAACCAAAACGTGAGAAGCATCTACGATTTGACTTTGGTCAAAACCAACTGTTTTTATTTTCTCTTGTAATTCTTTATTGGTAATTACAAAAATTTTATAAGGCTGTAAACCAGATGATGAAGGCGCTAATCTTGCAGCTTCAAGAATATAGTCAATTTTTTCCTGCGGTACTTCCTGACCGTTCATTTTTTTGGCTGCATAACGCCATTTTAGAGCTTCTATTAATTCCATATTGTCTTATTAATTAAAAATTGTATTCAAAAGTAAGTACTTATTGTGTATTTTTGTCATTAGATGACAAAAAGTAACTGTGACATTTAGGTAACCCATGATAAAAGAACCAGAACACGATCATAAAACATGCTCAAAATCCATAATGGCCGTACATGACGCTATGTATGTTTTGAACGGGCGTTGGAAAATTTCGATTATTGCTTCTTTATGTTTTAATACATTGAGATTTACAGATTTATTAAGAGAAGTAGAGGGCATTTCAGGAAAAATGCTGAGCCGCGAATTGAAAAATCTTGAAGAAAATCAATTAGTGACCCGTACGGTTTTGAATACACATCCTATAACGGTGGAATATCAGCTTACTGAATACGGTCATACGCTAAAAGAAATAATAGATTCTCTGGCAAAATGGGGATATAATCACAGAAAAATCATTACAGGAAAGAAGATGGAGCAGGCTGCAGGTTAGTGTTTTATCTTTTTGTTTTGTTAAAATGATTTTAACCGAATATATTTTCGCTTATATTTGTAAGTATGAAGCCACTTGATCCTGTTAAACAAGAGCGAATTATTGAAGCAGTATTTACAATTGCCGGAACTCAAGGCATAGCAGGTATTAATATTGCAGGCATTAGTAAAGAAGCCAGAATAGGAGTCGGCAGTATTTACACGTATTTCAAAAACAAAGAAGAACTCATACAAGCCGCTTATTTTAGTGTAGAAGACAAGATTACTAAAGAAATGTACGCTGGTTTTGATCTTGATCTGGAGATAAAAACATCCTTTAAACGTATTTTTATGAATACGCTTAAATACAGACTCAGACATTATAACGAAACCGTTTTTATAGATCAGTATGTGCAGTCAAACTATGTACAGCTGAACTTTGATAAACAGATTAAGGAATTCGAAATTAAAAATGAAGCCTTGTACCGCCTCATCGAGAAAGGACAAAAAGAAGGTATTCTGTCAGATGCTGCATCATTTACTTTAATCTGTTTTATATTTGGAGCAGTCCGGTCGGCCTCAAACGGAATCGCTCAAAATTTTATTCTCTTAAAAAAGCAAATGATTGATGAATGTTTTAATATGATGTGGAAGGGAATCAGAAGTTGATTTTTTTGTTTGAAAAATGAATATATATTCGGTTAAAGATGATTTAAACTTTAGTTATGGAACAAAAACAAGAAGAAGTGACCTGTAAAATTGCAGCGCTTTTAAAAAAATACGGTATCAGAACCATGACAATTGATGAAATAAGCAAAAGAGCAGGTATTTCTAAAGCAAAACTTCATGCTTTATTTGGAAACAAGGAGGATATTTTAAACGAGTCATTAGATTTTATGAATAATCATCTTCGAACCAAAATCGATAAAGTTCAGTCTGATTCTATTCCTGCGGTAAAAAAACTCTACGACATTTACAATATTACTTTTGATCATCTTTCTGAATTTCACACCATGTTTTATTATGATCTTAGAAAGCATCCAGTATTAAAAGATAAAATCAAGGAATACAATGATAATTTTAAAGCTACAATAGTTTATCCTCTGTTGGAAGAAGCAAAGCAGCACAATGATCTTGTTACCGACGCAGATATAAACGAAGCGGCAGATTTTTATATGAAGTTTATTTACTATTTTTTAATGAATTATAAAAATGACAAAGGAAGTGCTGAGAATTATATAGTAACATTTTTTGATAAATACGTCAGCAAAGATTTTGCAGCTCAATTTAATATACAATGAGTGAGTTTTTGATCCTAAAAAATATACAATTAGGACAAAACAGCTTTGGAGTCGAAAGTATTTATTCTACATTAAACTTTAGTTTTTACTGTGCGTCAGGTATAAAAAAACATTTTGTTAATTTGTCTTTGGCAGATTCATTTTTTCTGAAGGACTTAATAGAAGCAGGAAAAATAAGCAACACCGCTTTAGCAAAAAGCGGCGTTGATAAATTAGAAAATCTTGAAAATACAGGCAGATTATTTCCGTATCAATATCAAATGTTTTGTTTTGATGACTGCGATAATCAATATCTTATTATTTTTTCTGTAATAGATTACAGAGATACTTACAGCTTTATTATTTATGGAGTTTTACAGCTCCGGGTTCCTGTTTAAAAGAGTTTAAATTTCTTTTAAAGCAGTTATAAACTCATTAACTTTATTTTCATCGGTTGCCCATGAGGTAATGATTCGCACTGCAGCTGTATTTTTATCTATATCTTTCCAGACATAAAAAGCATATTTTTTGTTTAGTTCTTCGATAACTTCTTTCGGAAGAATCGGAAATATCTGATTTGTAGTAGAATCTGTTAAAAAAGAATATCCCTTAAGTTTGATGGCATCGCTAATTTTTGCTGCCATAACATTTGCATGTTTTGCTAAGGTAAAATATAAATCGTCTTTAAATAATTCCAGAAATTGTATGGCTAGCAGTCTTCCTTTTGCCAGCATAGCACCTTTTTGTTTTAATACATAATCAAAATCTTCGGCTGTTTTTGGCTGATTAAATACAACAGCTTCGCCAATTATTCCTCCATTTTTAGTTGCTCCGATATAAAAGACATCAGTAAGTTTAGAAATATCGGCCAAAGTAAGATCATTATTTTGAGCTGTTAATGCATGACCCAATCTGGCACCGTCTAAAAACAGCAGTAAATCTTTGGAACGGCAGAAATCTGACAATGCTTCCAGCTCTGTTTTAGAATAAATAGTTCCAATTTCGGTAGAATTAGAGATATAAACCAGTCGCGGTTTTACGACATGCGGCTTTAATGAATATTCCTGAAGTGTTTTTTGTAAATCGGCTGGTTTTAATTTTCCGTCGGTTGTTTCTACCGCAATAACTTTATGTCCGGTTGCCTCGATGGCGCCTGTTTCATTTGCAAAAATATGTCCGGTTCTGGCACTAATTACGGCTTCGTATACTTTTAATAAAGAAGAAATTACAATAAGATTGGACTGCGTTCCTCCAGACAGAAAAAAGATTTCGGCTTCTGGATTGTTCATTTTTTGGCGTAATATGTTTTTTGCCTCAAAAGAATAATCATCATCTCCATAACCGCCCTGCTGTACAAGATTGGTTTCGATAAGTTTATTTAAAATATTAGGATGCGCTCCCTCGGCATAATCATTTTTAAAACTATACATATATAAGTAATTTAATTAAATCAAAAGTAAGTGTAATTAGATCTTAAACAAAACCAGATTAAACGCGTTATATATTATTTAACGTTTTTGTTTTTGATTGAAATAAAACCAGAAAAATTCGGCAATATTACTTCTAAAAAACAAAAAAGCTCAATTTCTGCTAATTGAGCTTTCGTTTAAAAGGTATAACCCGTTTGGTGAAATATTTTCAACACATAGGATCATAGTTTTTATATCTTAAAAAAGGCGTTTCACTGCTATTAATAAACATAGCTATGTGTGAAGAAACTAGTTTCTTTTCAATATTCTTTTCACGAATCTAAAACCTATATTTCTATGTGTTAAACTACTTTTTAAGTAATAATATAAAAATACCGCTTATTGAAGAGCAGGATGTATCATTTCATTAAGAATAGAAAGAGTCTGCGAATCAAACTTCCCTGAAAAAAAAGCATCTAATACTTTCTGGAATACAGGATTTGTATTATCGGTCAGGCTGAAAAGAGTCATGCTGGACTGCAGTTTTCGGGCGTCTAATTCTCCAAAAATTGCTTCAGCAGATTTCATTTTAAATTCTAAAACCACTTCGGCTGCCTCAATGAGATGTTTTCCAAGAATCGGATGCGCCAGAAATTCCTGGCTTTGCTGCAGATTTTCGATAGCATATAATTTAGACATTTCACTCTTTCCCAGTCCTTGTATCTGCGGAAAGATGAACCACATCCAATGCGTTTCTTTTTTTCCTTTTTTCAACTCGCTGAGAGCTGTAAGATAAAGCTTATTTTGTGCTTCTAAAAAGCGTGTCAGGTCTTTTTTTAATTCTGTCATTTGGGGTCAATAGTATTAAAAATAAGTTCGAAAAGTAGTAAAAAAGTTAGCCGCAGCCTAATAAAAAAGCTAGTAAATAGTGATATTATTTCAATTTTTGTCTTTTTGCATTTAATTGAATATTTGCCCTTATTTTTTCTTCTTTTTTAAGAAATTGGAGTCCGTTTTTCGTTTTTTTAGAAAGTTTTACTTGAGGATTTTGCACTTAAAATAAAATAAAAAAAGAGTGTAGAAAAATGGGAGTTTTTACCTTACAAATTTCAAAAGTAAATTAGAATTCAGACGCTCTTTTTTATACATTAGCCTCATAAAAAAAACATTTTTACTCAAAAAATTATGGCTTACGAATATTTTGCATTAATACCTCCAGAATCAAATGCAGATTTATCTACATTAAAAGATAATCTTGAATTATTGTATACCTCTGTCGAAAACAAACCGGTTATACATTTAAAAGAAGATTGTATTACCATAACCTTTGATGATTTTAATTTTAAGATCTTTTTTGTCAATGAAGATTGGGTACTTGTAGAATCTATTGAAATGGCTGATAATTTTGAAACCGATTGGAACGAAGAAATAATTGATAAAGAAAAATTAAAAGTGTGTGCCTCAAGATTTGAATTGTCTGCAGACGACGATTTTGATATGGATTATTTTAATGATTCTTTGTATATAATAGAAACAATTGAAAGTTTTGACGGTGTAATCATTTTGCCTATGGGCTGATTTTTAAGAAACATTCAGTTATATGAAAAAAATAAACAAAGCATAAATGAACAGAGTTTTTTATTTTATTTTTTTTGATGGTTTAAAAATGTTTAAAGCAGAAAATCAATATGATAATTGGTTGAGTTCTGTAGATTTTGCCGTTTGGAATAATTCTTACGTGCAAATCTTAAATGAGAAAGTTTACATCCTGCAGGAAAATGTAAAAACATTATCAACTTTAAAAGATTTTGATAAAACAGCATTAGAATCTTTAGCTTTAAAATACGAACTGCATATAAAGGAGGAAAATGGAATTTTTTATTGTTACACCGAAGAACATAATTTAAGATATTTTGAAATCTCTGAAAATGAATCATATGTGATAATATACTGCATTGAAGGCAGCAGAAATCCTGAAAGCATCTTTATTTATGGTGTTTTTGAAAAAGAGTAAGCGTTTTAAATAATTTAAAAATCCGTTTGATGTAATTAGCAAAAAAGTTAATTTAACACATAGAGACATAGGATTTAAAATATTTGGAAAAGATAATTTTAAAAAATTTTGATTTTTACACATAGCTATGTTTGTTAATACAAGTAAAACGCCTTTTATAAGTTTACAAAATCTCTGTTTCTATGTGTTGAATATATTATAGCAACAGATTAATTTAAAAAAAATCAATTCGATAAGAATTGATTTTTTTTTTGCCTAAAAACCTGACCTTACTAATTATTACTTTTTGCAATTTCTATTTAAAAAAATATAAGTAAAAGAATGTTCATTCATTTATTATTTTATCTTTGTAAAAAAATTGGCATGAGAATAAGAGATATTGATAAAGAAAAACTGGTTATTGAAAATGCAATTGATCAGATTGTACGAGATGGTTTTCAGGGTTTTAGCATGAATAAACTGGCGAAGGCCTGTAATATTTCTGTAGCAACTTTATATATCTATTACAAGGACAAAGACGATTTAATTCAGAAAATAGGAGCAGACGTGGCGCTTGATTTTTTCTCGAATACCGTTAAAAATTTCTCTCCCGAAATGTCATTTGAAGAAGGGTTATGGAAACAATGGGAAAACAGGGCTGAGTTTACCATGAAATATCCTAAATATGTCGCTTTTTTTGAAATTATCAAACACTCTCCACATGGAGAAGTAATTCTAAATTCTACTACTCAATTTTCAGATTTTAGATTGATAATGAAACAGTTTATTGAGAATGCGCTGCGCAACAATGAACTTATTCCAATATCATTTGAAGTTTTTTGGTCTATTGCCTATGGACCATTATATACTTTATTAAACTTTCATACGGAGGGTAAGAGTATGGGAGGAAAACCGTTTAAACTTACCAAAATAATGATGAAAGAAGCTTTTGAGGCTGTTATAAAAGCTCTAAAACCATGAAAAATTATGAAAACCAATTTAAATACCATACATATTTTTAAAACAAACATTCTACAGGTTGATCCTGCCTGTCCTTTGCGTGAAGCACTTAATAATCATGAAGACATAAAACAATGGAGCATTGATTGTGAAGATATTGATTGTGTGCTGCGTGTTGTTTCAGAAACAATGAAGCCTAACGAAATTATAGCTTTAATCAATCAATTTGGCTATGAATGCCAAGAATTACTTTAATCAAAAACAAAAAAACATTTAAAAAAAAATGGAAAAAACTACAATAGATGTTCCCGTTTTTACGCTTCATCAAAAAATTATTATAGCCATTCTGGCACTTTTACAATTTACCGTTATACTAGATTTTATGGTTATTTCTCCGCTTGGAGATATATTAATGAAAACTCTTGATATGACAACTTCTAACTTTGGTTTTGCTGTTTCTGCTTATGCTTTCAGCGCCGGGATTTCGGGATTACTTGCTGCAGGTTTTGCAGATAAGTTTGATAGAAAGAAACTGCTTATTTTTTTCTACACCGGATTTATAATTGGAACGGTTTTCTGCGCACTTTCATCTAGTTACCTGATGCTTCTTATGGCGAGAATTGTTACGGGACTTTTTGGCGGTGTTATTGGTTCTGTTTCACTTGCTATCGTAACAGATTTGTTTGTCATTCAGCAGCGCGGGCGTGTTATGGGCTTTATACAAATGGCATTTGCAACAAGTCAGATTTTGGGTATTCCGGTAGGATTGTATTTTGCGAACAACTGGGGATGGCACTCAGCTTTTTTAATGATTGCCGTTTTGGCAGCATTAATTCTTATTGCCATAATTACACAAATGCAGCCTATTGTCAAACATTTAGAATTGCAATCAGACAAAAGTCCTTTTTTACATCTTTGGCATACACTGAGTAATAAACAATATCAGGTTGGTTTTACGGCAATTGCATTCCTTTCTGTTGGAGGTTTTATGCTGCAGCCTTTTGGGAGTGCTTTTTTGGTAAATAATATCCACATTAGCCATATCCAACTTCCTATGGTATTTTTCTTTACAGGACTTTCGGTACTTTTTATAATGCCTTTGGTCGGCAGATTGAGTGACAAAATCAGTAAATTTAAATTGTTTACTGCCGGTTCTGTAATTTCAATTGTTATGGTTTTAATTTATACCAATCTGGATCCAATTCCGCTTTGGGAGATTGTCGTAATTAATATGATCCTATTTATGGGAATTATGAGCCGTATGATTCCGGCGACTACACTAAATACAGCAATTCCGGAAATGAAGGACAGAGGTGCTTACATGTCAATAACATCATCATTGCAGCAAATTGCGGGAGGTATTGCAGCAGTTTGTGCTGGTTTTATTGTACATCAGGAGACTAAGACATCTCCTTTAGAAAATTATAATATATTAGGATATGTAATTGCGGTAGTAACTTTTTGTACCATTCTATTAATTTGGAGAGTAAACCAGCTGGCAAAGTCAAAAGAAGCACTGGCTAAAAGTAAAGGGCTGTAAAAATTTTCTAAAATATAAGACGAAAAAAAGGTGATCTATGGATCACCTTTTTTGTTTTTAAACGTTATATAAAACTCTGAATGTTAAAAAAATTAGCAAAATAAGGCAAATTGTTTAAAAAAATGGAGTAAAAATTAAATAGCTAAATACTATATTTATTGATAATTATGCTATATTTTAGTATTAAAAAAGTGATTAGTGAGTAATAAATTTTACTAAAACGATTTTGTAAGTCATATTTAATTTATATTTGTAAGTGTAGTTTAAGATTTAATTAACAACTTTTATCAATAGAATTAAATCAAATATGGTGAAGTAGAAGCTGCAGTTTTTTAAGGAATATAACGGCAGATTTAGATGGCAGATTTTAATTCTTTTCAGAGTAGAAAAGACCATAAAAGCCAGGAATCAATTTCTACAGAATTCATTTAATATCAAAAATAAATAAAATTTAAAATAAGTGAAATACATAAAATTGAAACTTTTACACCCATTTTACTAAAACGTTTTAGTAAAAAAGCACAAGATAAGACTGATAATTTAATATTTAAGATTAGAATTTTTAGTACAATTTAAGGAATATAGATCATTATCTATATAGTTTTTATTAAAGCAGCGTTGAATAATATTAATTATTAAAACAGAAGTAAGAATAACAATCAAAACAAATAAACCAAAAAAGAATGCTTATGAAACAAATTTTAGCAGTTTTAGGAATGGTATTGTTTAGCAGCCTTGGAGCCGCGGCACAAAACCGACTAATAACAGGCACAGTGGCAGATGCACAGAACAAAGGAGTTGTTGCAGCCTCTATCGAGGTTCAGGGGAAACCATTCAGCGCAATTACAGATGCCGAAGGAAGATTTAAGATGAATGTTCCAGAAGGTAAGGTTACGCTGCAGGTATCTTCTATGGGATACGCATCAAAATCAGTTGTGCTTCAGGAAAATGAGACTAAAATTTCTATCGTATTACAAGATAATACAGAGGAATTAAAAGATGTTGTGGTAACTTCATTTGGAGTTAAAAAACAAAAGAAAAGTTTAGGTTACGCAGTTGGAGAATTAAAAGGCGAAGAGCTTACCAAAAATAAAGAGATTAATTTAGGAAATGCACTTCAGGGAAAAATAGCCGGGGTAAATGTTTCTGCGCCAGTAACAGGGCCATCTGGTTCAAGTCGTGTTGTCATTCGCGGGGCAACATCGGCATCTGGACTTAACCAGCCTTTGTATGTTGTAGACGGTATTCCGATAGACAACAGCCAGCAGGGAAATGCAGGTATGTACGGAGGTGTAGATAAAGGAGACGGAATGTCGTCTTTTAATCCGGATGATATCGCTTCTATGTCTGTGCTAAAAGGTAGTGCAGCTTCTGCTCTTTACGGGTACAGAGGATCGAATGGTGTTATTTTGATTACAACAAAAAAAGGTAAAAACGGAACAGGAATTGGAGTAGATTTTAGCACAAACTCTACTTTTAATACTCCGGCAAGTCTTTTGAATTGGCAGGATCAATACGGAGCAGGTGCACCAGATGCTAATGGTATTCCGACAAGATTTACTAATTTACAAGAACTTAGAGATTCTTACTATTTTGCATGGGGTGATAAATATGATGGAACACCTTCTCTTGCAATAGACGGAACAACAAAACCTTATCAGGCTTACGGAAAAGACAATGTAGAAAATTTCTACAGAACCGGATATTCTTTCAGCAATACGCTGGCAATTTCGGGAGGAAATGAAAGTACAAATTTTAGATTGTCTTTCGGAAATACTAAAGATGAATCGATTATGCCGGGAACACGTTTCGGAAGAAATAATGTGTCTTTGAGTTTAAATTCAGCTTTAAATAAAAGAATAAATGTAGAAACGAACGCTCAATATGTTTCTGAAAAAAGTCATAACAGACCGTATCTAAATGATTCGCCAAGAAACCCTTCTTTTCCTACTACTTTCATGACGCCGGGTACAGATATTAGACTGCTGAGCAATCCGTACGACGCCAATGGAGGTGAAGAAGATTATTTAGGAGCCAACGTATATCATACCAATCCTTATTTTGCTACAAAAGAAGATTTAAACAATGATCTTAGAAAACGTTTTATTGGTTCTGCAAAAGTAACTTATAATATTACCGATAAAATTTACGCAAAAGGTGTAATTGGTATCGACGATATTAATTACGAATATAATGAAGTTGAACCTACAGGAATCAACTACAGCCCGGGAGGTTCTATCGAAAACAGAAATGAAACTCGTTCTGAGGTCAATGCTTCTGGGTATTTAGGATACAAAGGCGATATTGCTAAAAATTTATCGTTGGATGCTTTTGTTGGTGCAAACCGTCAGCATAACAGATACAGCGGTATTAAAATGAAAGGAAATAATTTTATTGTGCCGTTTAAATATTTTTATGGAAATACACAGCCTGATAAAACAGAGAAATTGTTTTCTGAAAGTGAAGTAAATTCTCTTTTCTATTCTGCCGATTTAGGATACAAAGATTTCTTATACGTAAGTTTAACAGGTCGCGAGGATTGGTTTTCAACATTAGATCCAGCAAACAACAGTACCTTTTATCCTTCTGTAAGTGCCAGTTTTATTTATTCTGAAGTTATCGGAATGCCAGAGTGGATGTCTTATGGTAAAATTAGAGCAGGATGGGGTAACGTAGGAGGAGCTTTGCCGGAAGCATATGCTTTGGCATTGACTTATACCACTCCAGACGGACAGACAGATTCGTTAGGACAGCCAATTTTAGGTATTAATGGAGAAACAATTCCAAACAGAACTTTGAAACCGTACAATGTAAGCACAATCGAATTTGGTTTCGAAAATACATTCTTCAATAACAGAGTAAGTACAGATTTGACTTTCTACCATAAAAAAACAACTAATGATATTACAGATGCAGATGTTTCGCAGGCGTCTGGTTTTAGAACAACTAAAATTAATGTGGGTGAAATCCTGAATAAAGGAGTTGAATTTGCAATTAATGTAAAAGCTGTAAAAACACCAAATTTCTCTTGGAGTGTAGGATATAATTTTGCTTACAACGATAGTGAAGTGATCAGCCTTTCTGATAAAATTACAACCAAATCATTAGAAGGAAACAGAGATGCAAGAGCTTCTGTAGTTTTAGAAAAAGGACAGCCTTTTGGAGTAATTAAAGCTTACGATTATTTAAGAGATGCAAGCGGAAATATTGTACTCGATACTAATGGTAAATTTATGAGAGGAAATCTAATCATTGCAGGACAAGGTGTTGCACCAACTTCGATGGGACTTTCAAATGATTTTACTTATAAAAACTTTACATTGTCTGTTTTTGTTGATGCTAAATTTGGAGGAGAAATCTATTCTGCAACCAATCAGTTAGGAACACGCTACGGATTATCAGAAATTACACTTCCGGGTCGTGAAGGAGGCGTAGCAGTTTCTGGTACAGATGTAAACGGTAATCCTGTAAACCAGACTGTATCTGCTTACGATTATTGGAGAAGTTACAGTGATGTAACATCAAACTTTGTGTACGATGCTGATTTTGTTAAGTTAAGAGCGATATCATTTGGTTATAATTTTCCGAAAACATATCTTCAAAATACCCCGTTTCAAGCTATCAGCTTAGCTTTTTCTGCACACAATTTATGGACCATTTATGACAAAGTGCCAAACATAGATCCAGAGTCAAATTACTCTAACAGTAATGCACAAGGACTTGAAAGAGCTTCTATGCCTTTGACAAGAAATTATGGAGTAACTCTTAATGTCAAATTCTAATATTAAAAAAATGAAAAATACCTATATAAAAACATTTTGTATCGCTGTTGTTGGTGCCATGACACTGTCTTCTTGCGATAAAGGATTCGAAGAAATGAATACGAATCCCAATGCTCTGACAGATCCTGCAATAAAATCTATGTTTACACTTGCAGAGATTTATGTTGACGGACAGGATTTCTCTAATACTAGAGGAAACAATATCTATGCTGCACAAATTGTACAGCAGTTTTCTTCATTAGGAGGATCTGGTTCAAAATATACTTATTCTTCAGAATATTCTGCAGCTCTTTTTGGCGAAACATATGGTAAAGGATTAAACCAGATTTATCAATTATTGTCTGTGGTAGAAAATACGCCGGAAAATTCAAACATGATTCAGGCACTTAGAATCATGAAAGTTTTTATGTATCAAAAATTGACCGATACATATGGAGAAGTTCCATATTTTGACGCAGGAAAAGGATATACAGGAAATGTATTTTCGCCAAAATATGACACTCAGGAAGCAATTTATAATGATCTTTTAAAAGAATTAGATCAGGCTGGAGACGCATTAGATGCAAATAAAGCTTTTGTTGGCGCAGCCGATTTATATTATCAAAGTGATGTAGCAAGATGGAAAAAACTTGCCAATTCGTTAATGCTTCGTGTAGCAATGCGTTTAACAAAAGTAAATCCTGCTAAAGCAAAAGAATATGTAGAAAAAGCATATGCAAAAGGTGTATTTACATCAAACGATGACAGCCTTGTTTTGAAGCATGATGCAGGTCCGGCAGGAGTAAAAACAAATCCTATTACTTCTTCATGGGTTAGAAATGACTTAAACGGAGGAGAATCAAACATCAAATTCAGTAAAACTTTTATAGATTTATTAAAAAACACTAATGATCCTCGTTTAAGAATTTACGCAAAATTAGAAGCAACAGGAGATAATTCACCAGCAAGTCAACAAGGTCTTGCCAATGATGCTAAAGAGTTTCCGGGAGGAGATAAAAAACTTTTCTCAGATCCAAACACATCGACAGTTTTACGTTATGATGCACCAACTTTGATTATGTCTCATGCCGAAGTAAAATTTTTACTGGCAGAAGCAGCAGTTAGAGGATGGAATGTTGGCGGTTCTGCACAAACGTATTACGAAGCTGGTGTAAAAGCAGCAATGGATATTTTAACCATTTTTGGAGATAAAGTTCCTGCTGTTACCGCTGCGGAATACAATACTTACATCACGACGTATCCTTTTAAAACAGCTGGTACAGAAGCACAAAAAATAGAGCAGATTATCACTCAAAAATGGATTGTATTATTATTTAATGGTTTTGAAGCATTTTCTGAATACAGAAGAACGGGTTATCCGGTTTTGGTTCCGGTAAATGATCCTACAGGAGAAACAAATGGAACGATTCCGAGAAGATTAATTTACGATCAATCTGAGCTTATCACAAATGCTGCAAACTACAGAGAAGCAATTCAGCGTCAGGGATTAGATTTAATGACCACTAGAGTTTGGTGGGACAAACAATAAGTATTTGGTTGTTTAGTGAAAATAAGTCGGGTTGTACGTGCCCGGCTTATTTTTTATTGTATGCTTACAAGCAGTTATTTCAGAAAAAAACTAGAACTTTAGCATCTCAGAATTTTAGAATAAAAAAAATGACAAGAATAAACCAGATATTTTTTAGCGCACTTTTAGCCTTAAACCTGCTTTTTAGCAGTGAAATGATGTCGCAGGAAAAGAAAACAAAAGCAAACAGTTTAGATTATACAAAATATGTAGATCCATTAATTGGTTCTGGTGGCCACGGACATGTTTTTGTTGGGGCCAATGTGCCTTTTGGAGCGGTTCAGTTAGGGCCCGTTAATATTTTTGAAGGCTGGGATTGGTGCAGTGGTTATAACTATTCCAGCAACACTATTTTAGGCTTTACACACACCCATTTGAGCGGTACCGGAATCGGAGATTTGAATGATATTCTTTTATTGCCATTCTCAGGAAAAACAGCACTTACCAAAGGAACAAAAACAGATATGGAAACGGGCTACGGCTCATATTTCTCTCATAAAAATGAAGTAACCAAACCGGGTTATTACAGCGTATTATTAGATAAATATAAAATCAAGGCAGAGCTTACCGCAAGCGAAAGAGTGGGTTTTCATAAATATACTTTTGAATCTGCAAATGACGCTCATATCTTACTGGATCTTGCAGATGGAATAGGATGGGACAAACCTGTAAAAACCTTTATAAAAAAGATCAGCGACACCAAAATTGCAGGATATAGATATTCTACAGGATGGGCAGCAGATCAGCGCGTTTATTTTGCAATGGAATTTTCGCAGCCTATAAAAAATATGGCGTTGTATGATAGTATTACAGCAGTTAAAGGAACTGAATTTGAAGGCTTAAAAATGAAAGCCGTGCTGGATTTCGTTACTTCAAAAAACAAACAAGTATTGGTAAAAGTGGGTATTTCTCCGGTAAGTTATGAAAACGCTTCCGCGAATATACAAGCCGAGATTCCGAATTGGAATTTTGAAGGAACAGTAAAAGAAGCCACTTCAAAATGGAATACAGAACTCAACAAAATCCAGATTAAAGGAAACGATAAAACAATGAAAGTTTTTTATACATCCCTGTATCATACCATGTTTGCACCTTCTATTTTTAATGATGCTAACGGCGATTACAGAGGAACGGATAAAAAAGTTTACGAAAAAGCAAATTTTACCAATTATACCACTTTCTCGCTTTGGGACACCTATCGTGCCTTACATCCCTTATATACAATTACACAGCCGGATAAAATCAATGATATTGTAAAATCATTTTTGGCAATTTACCAGCAGCAGGGAAGACTTCCAGTCTGGCATTTAATGGGAAATGAAACCAATACCATGAACGGAAATCACTCCATTGCTGTTATTGTCGACGCTTATCTAAAGGGATACCGCGATTACGATACCGAATTGGCTTACGAGGCAGTCAAAAAAACAGCCATGCAGAAGCGTGAAGGAATGGATTATGTGCAGAAATTAGAATATATTCCTGCCGATAAATTGTTGGAATCTGTAGGCAACGCTTTAGAATATGCAATCGATGATTATTGTATTGCATTAATGGCCAAAGCCTTAAATAGAACTGATGATTATGATTACTTTACGAAAAGAGCCAATTTATACAAGCTTTATTTTGATAAAGAAACGACCTTTATGCGAGGTAAATTGTCTAATGGAAATTGGAGAACACCATTTAATCCGCTTTCTTCAGCGCATCGTAAAGACGATTATGTAGAAGGAAATGCCTGGCAGTATACCTGGCTTGTTCCTCAGGATCCTTATAGTTTAATTGATTTATTTGGAAGTGAAGATAAATTTTTAGCCAAATTAGATTCACTTTTCTTACTCACAGATAAAGTAGAAGGAGAAGATATTTCTCCGGATATCAGTGGATTAATAGGTCAATACGCGCAAGGAAATGAACCAAATCATCATATTCCGTATTTGTACGCTTATGCAGGACAACCTTGGAAAACGGCAAAATTAATCCGCGAAATTGATGAAAAATTCTATTCGACCAAACCAGACGGATTGTGCGGCAATGAAGATTTAGGACAAATGTCGGCCTGGTATATTTTTTCCTCAATGGGATTCTATTCTGTAAATCCGGCAAACGGAATTTACGTTTTAGGAAGTCCGCTGGTAAATAATGCCGTAATACATTATAAAAAAGATATTTCGTTTACACTAACCGCAGTTAACAACAGCGCAGCAAACCTATACATTCAGAAAGCAGAATATAACGGAAAGCCATATACAAAATCATATATTACGCACGATATGATTGTAAAAGGTGGTGAATTGAAATTATTTATGGGAAGCAAACCGTCAACAACTTTTGGAGTAAAAAAAGAAGACAGACCACTTTAATTTTTGAAGTAGGATTTAGTTTCCTAACAGGTTTTAAAACCTGTTAGGTTTGATAATCGGTATCAGTAATCAATATAAATACCTAAAAGCTTTTAAAAACCTGTTAGGATAATAAAAAAAGAACATGAAAATAAAGAGTTTAATTTTTTTTTAGGAGTATTGCAATGGTGCGTTTTTATAAATGCACAAGTTAAAACTTTAGCTGAAATTATTTATGGGAAGCAAACCGTCAACAACTTTTGGAGTAAAAAAAGAAGACAGACCACTTTAATTTTTGAAGTAGGATTTAGTTTCCTAACAGGTTTTAAAAACCTGTTAGGTTTGATAATCGGTATCAGTAATCAATATAAATACCTAACAGGTTTTTAAAACCTGTTAGGATAATAAAAAAAGAACATGAAAATAAAGAGTTTAATTTTTTTAGGAGTATTGCAATGCTGCGTTTTTGTAAATGCACAAGTTAAAACTTTAGATCCTGTAGAATATGTAAATCCTTTAATGGGAACCCAGTCACTTCACAGTCTTTCTAACGGAAACACATATCCAGCAGTCTGCAGACCATGGGGAATGAATTTCTGGACACCGCAGACTGGTAAAATGGGAGATGGATGGGCTTATATTTATACTGCCGAAAAGATCAGAGGATTTAAACAAACACATCAGCCATCGCCGTGGATGAACGATTACGGTCAGTTTTCGATTATGCCGGTAACAGGTAAATTGGCTTTCGCGGAAGCGGACAGAGCAAGCTGGTTCAGTCATAAGGCAGAAGTTTCAAAGCCATATTATTACAGCGTGTATTTGGCAGATTATGATGTTACAACAGAAATAACAGCGACCGAAAGAGCTGCTCATTTTCAAATTACATTTCCAGAAAATGAACAGTCTTCCATCGTAATTGATGCCTTTGATAAAGGATCGTACGTGAAAATTATTCCGTCAGAAAATAAAATTATAGGATATACCACGCGCAACAGCGGAGGAGTTCCTACGAATTTCAAAAACTATTTTGTTCTGGTTTTCGATAAACCGTTTGCATCAAATTCCACTTGGAATGATAAAGGTCTGGAAAAAGATAAATTAGAATTGCAGGACAATCATGCAGGTGCTGTAGTAGGTTTTAAAACTAAAAAAGGTGAAATCGTAAACGTAAAAACAGCTTCGTCTTTTATCAGCCCGGAACAAGCAGAACTCAATTTAAAAGAATTAGGAAATGCTTCTTTTGCTGAAACGGTTGAAACCTCTAAAAAAGAATGGAATAAAGTTTTAGGAAAAGTTACAGCAGAAGGAGGAAGCGAAGAACAGCTAAAAACATTTTATTCTTGTTTGTACCGTGCGGCTTGTTTCCCTCAAAAGCAATATGAAATCAATGCAAAAGGAGAAACGGTGCATTACAGTCCTTACAACGGAAATGTTCTTCCGGGTTATATGTATGCAGGAACAGGTTTTTGGGATACTTTTCGTGCCTTATATCCACTTTTAAATCTGGTTTATCCTTCCATCAATAAAGAAATGCAGGAAGGTTTGATTAACGATTATAAAGAAGGCGGTTTTCTGCCAGAATGGTCAAGTCCGGGATTTAGAAATGTAATGGTTGGAAACAATTCGGCTTCTGTAGTTTCAGATGCTTATATGAAAGGTTTACGCGGTTACGACATCAATACTTTGTACGAAGCGTTGGTTCATGGAGCCAATAACGAAGGGCCGATGGATGCTGTCGGCAGAAAAGGAGTTTCGTATTATAACACCTTAGGTTATGTGCCTTATGATGTAAAAATCAACGAAAACGCGGCCAGAACTTTAGAATATGCTTATGATGATTTTGCAATTTGGAAACTGGCAAAAGCTCTAAATTGTCCTAAAAAAGAAATCAGTTTGTTCGAAAAAAGAATGATGAACTATAAAAAGCTATATAATCCATCAATCGGATGGATGAGCGGCAGAAACAAAGACGGAAGTTTTCCTGCCAATTTTAATCCGTTAAAATGGGGAGATGCTTTTACAGAAGGAAATGCTATGCATTACAGCTGGAGCGTTTTTCATGACGTTCAGGGATTGATTGACTTAATGGGAGGATCTAAAAAATTTACCGAAAAATTAGACGCTGTATTTACAACACCGCCCGTTTTTGATGATAGTTATTACGGATCTGTAATTCATGAAATTCGCGAAATGCAGATCATGAACATGGGACAATACGCACACGGAAATCAGCCGATTCAGCACATGATTTATTTGTATAATTACGCAGGCGAACCGTGGAAAACCCAATATTGGTCCAGAGAAGTAATGAACCGCTTGTACAAACCAACTCCAGACGGATATTGCGGCGATGAAGATAACGGCCAGACTTCTGCGTGGTATATTTTCTCTTCTATGGGATTTTATCCTGTTTGTCCGGCTACAGACGAATATGTTTTGGGCGCGCCATTATTTAAGAAAATAATCTTGCAGTTAGAAAACGGAAAACAATTAATTATCAATGCTCCCAATAATTCTGAAACCAATAAATATGTTCAGGATTTAAAATGGAATAATGCGCCATTCAGCAAAAATTATATCAACCATTTTGATGTTTTAAAAGGAGGCGAATTAAATTTTGAGATGACTAATTCTCCAAATGTTCAGCGAGGTACAGCAGCTGGAGATTTTCCATATTCGTATTCAACTTCAAAATAAAAAAACATGTTTTCGCTGGATCAGATTTAAAAAAATACACTTTAACACATAGAAACATAAATTTCAAAAAGCGCTGGCCTTTTCATTAGAATTGCCGGCGCTTTTATCATTTTATATTTTTAAAATGCGGTTTAGAAAAAAAATCTAAATAATAAGACATTACAAGAAGATACGCTGCAGTGACAAATCCCCAGAAAAGAAACATTTCAAAATGAGTTTCAGGAAAGTTCTTATTTTGTGATAGAAAAGCTGCTCCAAATAAAACTGCGGCAATTGCCGTTCCGATCGCAATAATAATTTTTTTAAGCCTTATTACATTTACTTCCAATTGATGCTGTCTTGTTATGGGTAATATTTTTTCTGTTTCTGCTGACGAAAGATCCTGTTTTTCCTGAATTGGCAATACTAAATCGAGAGCTTCGGCCAGAATCTGCAAAGTATACAAGCGTGGTACTACCGCTGCATTTTCAATTCGCTGTATAGAACGTAAACTTATTCTGGTCATTTCAGAAAGCTGTACCTGCGTATAACCTTTTGCGAGGCGCGCTTGCTTAATTAACTGTGCCTGAGATTGATTTTGTTCTTTCATTTCCTTACGTCATTTAAACGCCATTTGCATTTGACGGCACACAGCATAACCCAAATGTAATAATTTTGAAAAAAAAACAATTCTTATGCTGGGTATTTTTATTTTATCGTTGCTTTCTTATTTGGTGTTAAAGTATTACAAACTAGACTTTTTGCTTTTAAATTTGAAAGTAAGCCTAAAGCATTCTAACGATTTTCTTGTCGGATTCTTTTGGCCGATATTCTATTGGTGTCTTTACGAATTTATTGTGGCTGAAATAGTAGAAAATCCTTATCAGATTAATGCATCTTTTACCGCAAATAATTTTTCTGATACTTTTCTGTTTCTTCTTCGCTCCGTTTTATTCGAAGAACTAATTTTTAGAGGTGCATTTTTTTGTTTGATATGTTATAAGCTCAGTATAAATTATGCCATAATAATCTCAACTATCAGTTTCGGAATTTACCATTGGTTTTCGTGGGAGTTATTTGGTAATCCAACAGCTATGATCGTGGTTTTTCTTATGACAGGCTGTATGGGATTTATCTTTGCCTATACTCTCGTTAGAAGCGGTTCTGTTTACATTTCAACAGCACTTCATTTATCTGGTAATCTTACCAATATCTTAATTTTTTCAAAGGATTATTCTTTGGGAAAACAATGGCTTGTTAAAAGTTTTGCAGATGATCCTTTTTTGCCAAATCCTTGGATTTCTATTTCGATTATAATACTGCATTATACAGGTTATCAGTTTTTTACTTTTTTATTGTTGAAATGGTATTTAGCAAAGAGACCTGGTTTAGACAGTTTGTTTAAAAGTCACGATCAGTCAAATTAAATACATTTAGTGAAGGTTTAAGCCAGAAGCATTTATTTTATGCTTCTTTATCTATTGAAGTTTTGTAATAACGGCAAACAATCTTGTAAAGCCCGAGGGCGTCTAGTGAAGTAAATTTAATGTTTTGAAAACAAAAAAAGCACCGTAATCATTTATTTTAAATTTATAATTGCTTTCAATTTTTAATTATAATAAGATCACTGCTTTAAAACCAGATAAAACATGAATCCTCCATTACTAGCATTTAACGATAAAGGAATATATTGCCAGCAGGCCGATGTTTATCTGGATCCGTGGCGTCCCGTAACCAATGCTATTATTACACACGGTCATGCAGATCACTCAAGATGGGGACATAAAAATTATATTACACATCATACCAATGTGCCAATTATAAAACATCGTCTGGGCGAAATAAATGTTACAGGAAAAAACTGGAATGAAACTTTTACCATAAACGGAGTTACGTTTTCACTTCATCCAGCCGGACATATTATTGGTTCAGCTCAAATCCGAGTAGAATATAAAGGTGAAATCTGGGTTTTTACAGGAGATTATAAAACCGAAGACGACGGAATTTCTGTGCCTTATGAAGTCGTAAAATGCCATTCTTTTATAACAGAATGCACTTTTGGACTTCCTGCTTTTAAATGGCTTCCGCAAAGCGAAGTCATCACCGACATCAACAATTGGTGGGCAGAAAATCGTGCCGAAGGAAAAACGTCTGTTCTTTTTGGATATTCATTAGGAAAAGCACAAAGACTTTTAAAATATCTCGATACCGATATCGGAAAAATATATACCCACGGAGCCATAGAAAATATGACAAATGTACTGCGTCCTTTGGTAGATTTTCCTCCAACAACCAGAATCACATCAGAAGTTAAAAAAGAAGATTTATTAGGAAGTATAGTTCTTGCGCCTCCAAGTGCTCACGGAAGCACCTGGATCAGGAAAATGACTCCTTTTGTAACCGGTTCTGCGAGTGGCTGGATGGCTTTTAGAGGAGCCAGAAGACGTCGCGCCGTAGACCGCGGTTTTGTATTAAGCGATCACTGCGATTGGACAGGATTATTAGAAAGCATCAAAGCAACCGGAGCAGAAAAGATAATTTGTACACACGGTTATTCTGATATCTTCTCAAAATACCTGCAGGAACTAGGTTATGATGCCAGAACCGCACACACACAATACGAAGGAGAACTTGGGGAAATGGATAGTAAGAAAGAAAGTGAGGAAGAAATTGAGAGAATAGATTAGAGAGAATAGAAGCAAGATGCAAGAGGAAAGAGAATAGATAAAAGATGATAGAAGCAAGATGCAAGAGGAAAGAGGATAGATCAAAGAGAATAGGTTAAAGATAATAGAAGCAAGAAGCAAGAGACAAGATAATAGATTGAAGATAATAGAAGCAAGAAGCAAGAGAATGCGTTTGATTTGATCGTCTTTATAAACTCTTTACTCTTTACTCTTTACTCTTTACTCTTTACTCTTGCATCTTGCATCTTGCTTCTATCATCTTGTCTCTTGCCTCTTTTCTCTCACATCTCACCTCTTCAAAAAAAAATAAAAAAAATGAAAAACTTTGCCGAACTTATAAAAACACTCGACAGTTCTAATAAAACTTCGGTAAAAGTTGATGCTTTAACGGAGTATTTTATGAACGCCAGCGACGAGGATAAAGTCTGGACAATTGCCATTCTTTCGCATCGGCGTCCGCCAAGGCCTGTCAATACAACTTTACTGCGTATTTGGGCTAATGAACTTGCCGGAATTCCGCTTTGGCTTTTTGAAGAAAGTTACCATATTGTAGGCGATCTCGCCGAAACTATTGCTTTAGTAATTCCGACTACAAAAGAGCATTCGGATCGAAGTCTGACTGAATTTTTACAGGAAATTATAGCCTTAAAAAAGAAAACAGACACAGAGAAAAAAGAATACCTGCAAACCAATTGGCTGGCACTGAATTATTACGAACGTTTTGTTTTTACTAAACTAATAACAGGAAGCTTTAGAATTGGTGTAAGTCAGAAATTAATGACCAGAGCACTTTCTAAAGCAGAAAATATCGATGAAGATGCTTTGGCGTACAAATTAATGGGCGACTGGAATCCCAATAAAATTACGTTTCAGGAACTTATTCTCGATGAAAAAAGCAGCGATTATTTATCTAAACCTTATCCGTTTTATCTCGCATATCCGATAGAGGGAGAACCTTCTAATTTAGGAAATGCAGAAGATTGGAGTGCAGAACATAAATGGGACGGAATTCGCTCTCAAACCATCATTCGTGAAAATGAAATTTATGTATGGAGTCGAGGCGAAGAATTGGTTACAGACAAATATCCCGAATTTGGCTCTTTTATCGGAATCATTCCTGACGGAACTGTAATCGACGGAGAAATTCTCCCTTTTATTGATAATGAAATCGGGACATTTAATGATCTGCAGACCAGAATTGGACGAAAAACAGTTTCTGCCGCCATTCTAAAAAAATCTCCGGTAATAATAAAAGCGTATGATTTGCTGGAATGGAAAGGCGAGGACATTAGAAATCTGCCTTTTGAAGAACGTCGTATATTATTAGAGAAATTATATGATGAAATTAAACATAATGATATACCGCTGCAGCTTTCTGAACGGGTAAAATTTTCTACCTGGGAAGAGCTGACAGAAGAAAGATTACGCTCACGCGAAATGAAAAGCGAAGGCTTGATGATCAAGCGGAAAGATTCTCCATATCTTGTTGGAAGGAAAAAAGGCGATTGGTGGAAATGGAAAATAGAGCCTTTAGTTATTGATGCCGTACTTACTTACGCCATGCGCGGACACGGACGACGCTCTAATTTGTTTACCGATTATACTTTTGCTTTATGGCATCAAAACGAAAATAAGGAACGTGAACTCGTTACTTTCGCGAAAGCGTATTCTGGTTTAACCGATGCCGAATTTAGAATGGTAGACGACTGGATTAAGAAAAATACACTCGAAAGATTTGGTCCCGTGAGAAGTGTAACACCGCAATTGGTTTTTGAAATTGGTTTTGAAGGAATCTCTCTTTCTAAAAGACACAAAAGCGGTATTGCAACAAGATTTCCGAGGATTTTAAGATGGCGTCATGATAAAAAAATTGATGAAGCCAACTCGATTGAAGATTTAAAAAGCATGATTATATAAAGAATAGATTGGGTGGAATGGCACGCGTATAACCCAGATTCGCAAGCGAAAACACGGATAAAAAACGGATTTTATTCCATTTATTTTACTCGTTTATTGTCGTTTGGACTGAGTATAAATCACAACAGTTTATATATATCCTAATGTTTAAATAAAAGAAATGAATAGAGAAGAACTTTTTGCGTTAGCAAATAATTGGTTTGAGCAGCAAGGCTGGAAACCTTTTCCGTTTCAGACCCAGACCTGGACGGCTTTTCTGCAGGGTAAAAACGGTCTTCTAAATGCACCTACAGGAAGCGGAAAAACGTATGCACTCTGGCTTCCGATTGTTTTAAACTACATTAAAAAAAATCCAAATTATAAAACCAAACATACTCCCGGACTCAAAGCAATCTGGATCACGCCTTTGCGATCCCTTTCGGTAGAAATAAAACAAGCCGCAGAACGCGTTGTAAGTGATTTAGCTCCAAATATGACAGTCGGAATTCGTTCCGGAGATACTACGGCAGGAGAAAGAGCCAAACAAAAAGGCAAAATGCCCGATTTGCTGGTAACCACACCAGAGAGTCTGCAGCTTTTGCTGGCATCTAAAGGATATGATAAAATATTTGGCAAATGCGAAGCAATCGTTATTGATGAATGGCATGAACTATTAGGTACAAAACGAGGTGTACAGACCGAATTGGCTTTGTCGCGATTGAAAAAAATCGCACCCAATATGCGTATTTGGGGAATTTCTGCAACAATTGGTAATTTACAGCAAGGACAAGAAGTTTTGCTCGGAGTAGATTCTGAAGCGTATCATAATTCGGTTTTGATTAAAGCCGTAATCAATAAAAAGATAAAAGTCATTTCTATTATTCCCGATAAAATGGAAACCTATCCCTGGCGCGGCCACATGGGACTGCATCTTATAGATGAGGTTGCCAAAATTGTTAAAGCTAGCAAAACAACGCTTATCTTTACCAATGTGCGGTCGGCCTGCGAAATATGGTTTCAGCGATTATTAGAAAAATATCCTGAATTTGCCGGAGAAATGGCCATGCACCACGGAAGCATAAGCCGGGAAACACGATTATGGGTAGAAGATGCTATTCGGCGTGAAGATTTAAAAGTAGTGGTCTGTACTTCGAGTTTAGATTTAGGAGTAGATTTTGCGCCTGTAGAAACGATAATTCAGGTTGGCGGACCAAAAGGTGTTGCGCGTTTTATGCAGCGAGCGGGGAGAAGCGGCCACCAGCCCGGAAAAGAAAGCGTAATCTACTTTCTCGCCACACATGCTATTGAATTGATAGAAGCGTCGGCATTAAAAAAAGCCGTCGAAAACAGCGTTATAGAAGACAGAGTTCCGTATTTGAACAGCTGGGATGTCTTGGTGCAATATCTCAATACTCTCGCAGTTTCAGACGGATTTCTTCCGGATGAAATTTTTAAAGAAGTAAAAACAACATTCTGTTATCAGGCCATGACGCAGGAAAACTGGAACTGGATTCTTAATTTTATTTCAAACGGAAGCCAGAGCCTGCAAGCTTATGATGAATATAAAAAAGTTGATATTGATGAAAATGGCTGTTTTAAAATCAACAGCCGTTTGATTGCCATGCATCACAGAATGCAGATTGGAACCATAATTGGGGACTCAGTTTTGAATGTCAAGTACATGACTGGAGGTTATATTGGGACTATTGAAGAATGGTTTATAACCAAACTAAAACCGGGTGACACTTTTATTTTTGCCGGAAAAAGGCTGGAATTGTTTAAAATAAGAAACATGCAGGTTCTGGTAAAAAAAGCAGATCCTAAAAAAATATCTAAAATCGTAAGCTGGATGGGCGGTCGTATGGCACTTTCTGCACAGATGAGCGAATTGCTGCGCCAGGAATTGTACCGCGCTAATACCGATAATTTGTCGCCGGAATTAAAAGCATTACAGCCTTTATTTGCAAGACAGAGAAAAGAATCGATCGTGCAAAGTGCAGATGAATTTCTTATTGAGACTTTTAAAACCAGAGAAGGATATCACGCTATTTTTTATCCGTTTGAAGGGCGATTTGTACACGAAGCATTAGCCAGTCTGCTGGCATATAGAATAAGCTTATTAGTGCCGATTAGTTTTTCGCTCGCTTATAATGATTATGGTTTTGAATTGCTTTCGGATCAGGAAATTGACATGCAGAATGTTTTAGATAATAATTTGTTTTCGACAGAATATGTGCATCATGATTTGCAGAAAAGTTTGAATGCAACCGAAATGGCGAGAAGGAAATTTAGAGATATTGCCGTAATTGCCGGATTGGTTTTTACAGGTTTTCCAGGTAAAATGGTCAAAACAAAACATCTCCAGAGTGGTTCTCAATTATTGTTTGAAGTATTTCGCGATTACGAACCCGATAATTTATTATTTCAGCAGGCGTATAGAGAAACCTTTGAACATCAGCTGGAAGAAGGCCGTTTGATACTGGCATTGGAACGAATTAAAGATCAGGAAATAATATGGAAATCCTGCAAAAAACCAACACCATTTAGTTTCCCGGTAATCACAGATCGATTGAGAGAAAAGCTTTCCAGCGAAACATTGGCAGAACGAATTAAAAAAATGACAGCTTCTTATATGAAGTAAAATTTATGGTAATAACAATACAAAATCAGAGTTTTATTCTGCATCACAGCGGTGCTTTATTTTGGGAAGAAAAAAAAGTGCTTTTAATTTCTGATGTGCATCTCGGAAAAGTTTCTCATTTTAGGAAACACGGCGTAGCGATTCCGAACAATGCTATAATCGAAAATTTTACAAGACTCACAAATGTCGTAGAATCTTTTAATCCGGAAAAAGTAATTTTTCTAGGAGATTTATTTCACAGTTCTAAAAATCAGGAATGGAATTTATTTGAAGAATGGATTTCCTGCTGTGTAAGCGAAGTTATTCTTGTGGCCGGAAATCACGATATTATAAACAAAAAACATTACACAGAAATCAATATTTCGGTGCTGCAGTTTATGCAGTTAGATAATTTTTTACTGACTCATCATCCTACCGAAAGAAAAGGCTGGTTTAATTTTTCAGGGCATATTCATCCGGGCGTAATATTGCGTGGTTTTGGCGGCCAATCTTTAAAATTACCCTGTTTTTTCCAAAAAGAAAACCAAATGATTCTGCCTGCTTTTGGAGAATTTACAGGAAAACATATGATGAAACCCGATCAGGAAGATGTAATCTACGCCATCGCAGAAGATCAGATTATTGTAGTGAGGAAAGAGTGAAAGGGGTTATTTTTAAAAGTTTCAGGTTTCAAGTTTCACGTTTGCATAGAACCTGAAACTTGAAACCTGAAACTTGAAACAAAAAAATCTTATTCTAAATATGTTTTTAGATTTTCAACATCATCTTGTACCATTTTTTCAAAAAGCGGATTTAAAAGTTTTGCAGCACTTTCGCCCGCAATACCAAAAGGAGCACGATAAGAAATCGTAATATCTAATTCAGTTGCGTTGCCTTTTGGTTTAAAAGCAACTTTACCAACATTTGTCACTGGCGCGTCTGTGTGTGACATCCAGCTTATATATTTTTCTTTTTCATCTTTAATAATTTCTGCATTCCAAGTCAGCGTTCCAATTCCGGCCGGACCTTTTGCTGTCCATTCAGATTGCGTATTGCTAAAAGTTTTGATAGATTTAAGATGACTCATAAACTTTGGCAGATTTTCTAAATTTCTCCAGAACGAATATACTTCGCTCACAGGTTTATTGATCACACTTTTTACTCTAATGTTTACATTGTATGCTTTATCATTTTTTAGATGATCAACAGCATCATAAACAGGGCAATAACCGCTAATTCCTCTTAAAAGCATACTGCCTCCAAGACCGGTTTTGGTTAGATTTTTTTCTTTTTTTGCTAATCCATTGTATAAAAGATAAGCACCGCTTGTTATCATTATGATACGCTCTAATGTCGAAACATTATTTTTAAGTCCGTAACTTTTATTTTGTACTGAAGTTTGTGTTCTAGCTTCCATAATATTGTATGTTTAGTGAGTTTAGTTATTAAGTTCAATTATTGACTCAATATTTATTTAACAAAAAATCCATTGCAGAGAAATTGAATCATTGCAATGGATTTTTTTGTATTGATAAAATTCTCTATACAGCTTGGTTAGATGTTCCGGCTTGCTGCGGAGCATTTTTCCCTGTAAATTCGTTAACTTTATCTTTTAGTGTATTTAAGCAGTCAGATTTCATATCTGCTATTTTGTTTCTTAAATCTTCACCTTTTTCTGGTGCAAATAATACTCCGATTAATGCTCCTACTGCAGCGCCTGCTACCAATGCGCTTATTACTTTACCTGATGCCATGATGTTTGTTTTTAAAGTTAAAATTTGTTTATAGTTATAGTTAATCAACAGCGAATCTCTCGCTTTCGTTCATTTCGTCTATTTCTTCCTGACTAAAATCGTCATCGTATTGTAAGCTGTAAGCTCTTTGTCTCTGAACATTAAAAAGTTCATTCGCCAATAAAAATTCATTATATCCTGTATTAGAATTATTTTGACTCATATAATCTATTCCTTGGCTTATAGTGTTATAGGTATTCATTTTGTATTTTTTTAAAAGAGATTAAATATTTATATTTTCAGAATTTTAAAATGGATCTTATAATTTTTCCTTTTACAAAGTTGCAATTCTAATCAGCAAAACGTTTTACATAACTTTTTAAAATTTTTATACTATTTTAATTTCGAGTCTGAATTTTTAAATTTTGACTCACAGATTCATTGTTTTTTATAAAATATAAGCCCACAATCCCTATAAATAAAGATTGTGGGCTTAGTATTTAAATATCTCTATCTTGTTTTAAAGGATTTCTTTGGTCTTCCTCATCGTTATTCTGATAGAAATCATCTTCGAGATTTTGATCTGTTTTCCATTTTTCATCTTCTGTTCCCGGTGGAATATTTATTTTGCGATCATCATCATCTTGACGATTTGGCTGTTCTGTGCTGAATTCTTCAAATTGTTCGCCGTCTCTATGATGTTCATTTGGCTTAATTTGATTTGGTTGATCTTCACTAAGCAGGTTGTTTTTAACTTTGTAATCATGCTCATCCCGATCATAGTTACGATTTTGATTATTTTCCATAATATTTGTTTTATGAGTTGATAGTTATTTTTTGGCAGGACTTTTTTTCACTGCTTTGTCAGATTTTTTTTCAGGACTTATTTTTCCGGCAGACTTTTTATCTGTCGCTTTTTTACTGTCGTTTGCTTGTGTGTTCATGATTTTGAAATTTTAAAATTATTGGTAGGTAAATTTATAACTTATTGTATGTCTTAGTTTTATATGATTGAAAACCCGATTTTGTATAATTATAAGTATTATGAATGAAGTATAATTTGAGAAATGGCTTTTAAGGAACAGAATGTTGTAAATGTCATTTATAATTATGTAAGAAGTCTGATTTCTAGATTACTAAATTTGATAGAGTTTTAAAACTCAACTTAAATTATATTAAGACTTCATTATGAAAAAGTTCATTCATCAAAATAGTTTGTCGATTGCATTTATAGTACTCTTTATATTTTCTATGCTCGGACAAATTATTTTTGGAATTGAATTATATAATAAAGAACTTATAGAAAACGGAAGCAGCGCAGTTTCGCTTCAGGATTACTTATTAAGCGGACATTTTATTGAAGCTACTTTTGAAAATTGGGAAAGTGAATTTCTTCAAATGGGATTATTTGTATGGCTTACCATTTTTCTAAAACAAAAAGGATCTTCAGAATCTAAAGGTTTTGGAGATGAGGAAGAAGTAGACAGAGAACCTTCTCCACAACGAAAATACGCGCCTTGGCCTGTAAAAAAAGGCGGTATCTGGCTTAAAATTTATCAAAACTCACTTACAATCAGTTTGTTTGTGTTGTTTTTTGCGTCATTCTGTCTCCACTTTTACGGAAGTTTAAAAGATGAAAATACAATGAATTTAGTAGAAGGAAAGCCACAAGTTTCGTTTCTGCAATTTATGCAGGAATCGCGTTTTTGGTTTGAGTCTTTTCAGAATTGGCAGAGCGAATTTCTTTCTGTATTTGCCATAATTGTATTATCGATTTTCTTACGCCAGAAAGGTTCATCTCAATCAAAACCAGTTGATGCGCCGAACAGCCAAACCGGAGAATAAATTTAGATTAATGGTAATGCAAATCTTCAAGTTTAATTCATAAAATAAAAATTATGTCACTTTTAAAATACAATCAGAAACGAAATTTTAACGACACGGCTGAACCTAAAGGAAAAGTTGAACGATCAGAAAATGAATTAAAATTTGTGATTCAAAAGCATGCCGCGTCTCACTTGCATTATGATTTTCGTCTGGAAATGGACGGTGTTTTAAAAAGCTGGGCCGTTCCCAAAGGACCTTCATTAGATCCTGAGGTAAAACGTCTGGCAATGATGGTAGAAGATCATCCGTACAGTTATAAAGATTTTGAAGGAACTATTCCAGAAGGAAATTATGGCGCAGGAAATGTAATTGTTTGGGATAATGGAACTTATCTTCCTGCAGATGATAATTATAAAGGAACAGCTGAAAAAAAACTGCTCGCAGATCTTAAAAAAGGACATTTGAGTTTTACTTTGAAAGGAAAAAAACTCAAAGGAAATTTTTCTTTAGTACAATTAAAAGGAAAACAGGAAAACGCCTGGCTTCTCATTAAAAAAGAAGATAAGTATGCCGATGCAGCTGATATTCTAAAAAAAGATAAATCTGTTATTTCTAAATTAAGTCTCGACACCTTAGAAAAACAAGCAGAAAAAGAAAAAACACTTTCTAAAAAAAAGAGTAAAACAGTTTCTAAAAAAGAAGAAAGTAAAAAAGAAAAGCTGGGTTATAAAACCCCAATGCTCGCAAGCCTGACAGATAAAACTTTTGATGATCCTGAGTGGGTTTTTGAAAACAAATATGATGGTTACCGAACACTTGCAGTAATTGATGGTGATGATGATGTACAGCTTTTTAGCAGAAATGAAATTTCATTTACAAAGAATTTTCAAGCGATTGCTGATGAATTAAAAAAAATAAATCATGAAGCGATTTTAGACGGAGAAGTTGTGGTAGAAGACGAAAACGATCATTCTGATTTTCAGCTCCTTCAAAACTACCTGAAAACCGGAAAAGGGAATATTAAATATTATGTATTTGATATTCTAAATCTTGACGGAAACGATACTACAAATTTGAAACTGCTTGAAAGAAAGGAACTTTTAAAAATGCTTTTGTCCAAATACAAATTTTCGAATATTTTTTATTCTGAACATATTGAAGAAAAAGGAACTGCTTTTCTTGAAGAAGCTGCCAAAAAGAAAAGTGAAGGAATCATTGCTAAAAAAGCAGACAGCCTGTACAGCATTGGCAGACGAACAAACGATTGGTTAAAAATTAAATTATCACAGCAGGAAGAAGCCATAATTATTGGGATTACAGAACCTAAAAATACGCGTACCCATTTTGGTGCCTTATTATTAGGACAATATGAAAATGATAAACTCAAATTTATAGGCAAATGCGGCACTGGTTTTACGCAGCAGACGCTAAAAGAATTACATGAAAAATTTGAACCTTATTTTTTAGATAAATCACCTCTTGAAGAAAAAAATCCGGTTCGGGATAAAATTCAATGGATAAAACCAAAATTTATAGCTCAGGTAAAATTTGCAGAGTGGACACAGGACAATCATCTTCGTCAGCCTGTTTATCTTGGTCTTAGAGTGGATAAAAAAACTAAGGAAGTAGTTTTTGCCGGAAAGAGCAAGGACCAATCCATTAAAAAAGAAGCAAAAATGGAAAAAACAAAAACCACAAAAGATAAAGAAACAGAGAATAATTTTGATTTGAAAATTGGCAAAACGACTTTGCATCTGACCAATCAGAACAAAATTTATTTTCCGGATGACGGGATTACAAAAGGAGATATTGTAAACTATTACAGTGAAGTTTCTGATTTGATTCTGCCTTATTTAAAAGATCGTCCGCAGTCTATGTACCGTTTTCCAAATGGCATAAAAGAGATGGGATTTTACCAAAAAGATGTAGATAATGATAAAATACCTTCCTGGATTAAAACCAAAAAAATCTTTTCTGAATCTAACGATGCCAATATTGATTATTTGATCTGCAATGACAAAGCAACGTTATTATATATGGCAAATTTGGGCTGTATCGACATAAATCCTTGGAATTCTACCATTAAACATATAGAAAATCCAGATTGGGTTGTAATAGATATAGATCCCGAAAAAGATGATTTTAAAGAAGTTGTAAAAACAGCATTGACCGTAAAAGAAGTTATGGATGGTTTTGAGACAGAATGTTACTGCAAAACTTCTGGTGCAACAGGTCTGCACGTTTATATCCCGTTGGAAGCAAAATACGATTACGATTCGGTTAAATTATTTGCGCAGCTTATAGCACGCGAAGTTCAGACGAGATTACCTGAAATTACTACATTAGAACGTTCTATTAAAAAGCGAAATCACAAAATATACATTGATTACCTGCAAAACAGAACAGGGCAGACGCTGGCTGCGCCTTATTCTGTGAGACCAAAACCGGGAGCTACCGTTTCTACGCCGTTGGAATGGAGTGAAGTCAATGACAAATTATCGCCATCGCAGTTTACTATTAAAAATGTATTGCAGCGATTTGAGAAAAAAGGCGATTTATGGAAACCAGTTTTAGGAAAAGGAGCGAATATTAAAACAATTTTGAAAAGCATTTCTTAAGAAGATTTTTTCTTCTTAGTTTCAAGACTGGCTTTAAGCATTTCCATTAGATCGTCATTTTGTTTGTGCACTACTTTAAGTTTAGGTGCTTTTTGTTTTTTTCCCTTCGCTTTGTCTTTTATGATCTGTAAAAGTTTGCTCGTATATTCGTCTTTAAAACTCGAAATATCAAATTTTTCGGTAAGCTGTTCTACCAGTTTGCTGGCCATTTCCATTTCTTTAACCTTAGTTTTAGAAACCGGAGGAAGTTTTAGTTCTGTAGTTTCTCTAATTTCCTGCTGAAATCGGATTCGGTTTAAAACAATGACATCTTTATATGGTTTTAAGATCGCCAAGCCTTCTTTATTACGCATTACAAAACTCGTTACTCCAACTTTTCCAGAAGCCTGCAGCGCATCTCTTAATAAGGCATAAGCTTTCATTGCACCTTTGTCGGGTTCCAGATAATAAGGCTGTTCGTAGTAAATACTGTCAATTTCTTTTTCGAGAACAAAACTAATTATGTCTATCGTTTTAGTTTTTTCAGCATCGGCAGCTTCAAAATCTTCATCTTCCAGAATTACATAGTGATCCTCTAATTTATAGCCTTTTACGATGTTAGAAAAAGTAACTTCTTTTCCAGTCGATTCGTTTACTCTTTTGAACTTAATATTGGCATGATCGCTTTTATCAAGCATATCCATATCAAGATTACTTTCCTGTACCGCAGAAAATAATTTTACGGGTATATTAATTAACCCAAAACTAATAGAACCTGTCCAAATTGATCTCATAATGATTTGAATTATAGTTTGTTTGTATTTTTTTAAAGTAATTAAATGTACTTTGAGAACCTTGTTTTTATCTTACACTCCAATAGTTTAATCTTATAAAATCTCTACTCTTCGTTTCACCAGAACATTCTAAAAATTTAATTGTAAATTTGAATAAATCATCACTTAAATCATTCCGATTGAAATTACCATTTTCTTATTATCTAAATCAAGATGCCCTTTTTCTCGCCAAAGATCTTTTGGGTAAAGTGCTTTATACGCAAATAGACGGCGAGATCACCGCAGGTATAATTGTAGAAACCGAAGCTTATTTTGGAGTAGAAGATAAGGCTTCTCATGCATACGGAAACCGGCGCACGAATAGAACAGAGGTTATGTTTGGTAAAGGCGGTGTTGGGTATGTTTACTTGTGCTACGGAATTCATTATATGTTTAATGTCGTAACATCTGTAGAAAACGAACCTAATGCAATATTGATTAGAGCAATCGAACCTTTGCTGGGTATAGAAATTATAGAACGCAGACGAAATATGCCGGTTTCTAAAGCAACAATTTCTTCCGGTCCCGGTTCTGCTGCAAAAGCTTTAGGAATAAATATGTCCTTGAATAAAAAGGATTTGGACGGAGAAGAAATATGGATTGAAGATCATAATATACGTTTTAATGAAGATCAAATTGCTGCAACGCCGCGTGTAGGTATTGCTTACGCCGAGGAACATGCTTTTTTGCCGTGGAGATTTTTTATTAAAGGCAACAAATACGTCAGCAAGCCAAATAAATTGTAAACGTTAGATTTTCAATTTGTTATATAACAAAAAAATGAAATAATATAACTGTTAAAATATTTAACTATTTAATTTTGAAATAGTTATTAATTAAAAAAGAATTATTATGAAAACTTCAATTAAAACCAAACTTGCTCTTGTCGTTGTAATTGCAGGATTAGCATTTTCCTGCAAGAAAAATGAAACCGTTCCAGCTGACACAGCTTACGACGTAGATTCTACCGAAACAACAATAGACAGCGTACAAACACCAATTGACACTACGACTACTACTGTAGATACAACAGCAACAACAGCTCCTCCTGCAAAATAGAGCTTGTATTGCAGTTTATTTCAAACCATTACAAATCAAAAAGGCTTCAGCATTATATAATGCTGAAGCCTTTTTTATAAATTATAGTCGTAATTTTTATTCAGGAGAATTTAAACGTATTCAGTTCTTTAACTGTTTTTTTGTTCTCTTCGGGATTCTGCAGAAGCATCTTCGGCTTGTCCGTATTTCCAGTACGAATAAGTCTGCCACTGGCTTCTCAATAAATCGGGATGGTTTCTAAGTTTATCCTGAATTTCTCCCGCAGTTTTATATTCTGCCGCCGCAAAAATAAATTTACTTCCAAAAGGAAAATCGTTGGTGTCAAAAGAAGCAGCCAATTGTGAACTCTTTCCGGGCTCGTTATTAAAATTCCAGATTAGGTCTATATTTTCCGGTTTTTTCAATTCCAGAATATCATCTTCGCTGTAAACTTCCAGCACTGCTTTTCCTTTGGCATCGGCAGGAAGAGATTCTAATATAACACTTATAACGGGAAGTGCGGTGTGATCACCAATAAGCAGATACCAGTCTGACGGAATAAATAACGGTTTTATTTTTACTTTCATCATTACCGTAAGTTCGTCTCCTTTTTTGGCACTGCCAGCCCATTTTGATGCTGGTCCGGTGTCTCCGTGCGAAACGAAATCAATTGTCATTAAACCTTTTTCCAAATCAAGATCACGCATTGTATAAGTACGTATCAGCGGACGAATTTCTTCGCTGCTGTTTTCAGATAAAGTTTTACTTTCGGGTATTATAATTTTATTATTATCACCAATTCTTGCATCGGCAAAAACCGCCATGTCATTTCCTTCTAATATAATTCGGATATAATTTGGTGTCAAAAAAGTTTTTTCTTTTACTGTTAAAACGGCCCGCATCATTTTTGGCTTCTCATTATTGTTGTTTTCAATCATAAAAATATTTTTAAAGAACAATTTTACGATTATTTTGAATTGATAAAAAAACTAATCTCCCAATTTAGGATTACAATAGATATAAATAGAATTACAGTCGACTGATGCTTTCTGGATTTTGATATAGAGCGCTGTTAATCAAAATAAAAAAGGGACAAAGAAAATTTTTCTTTGTCCCGGAAATGTTACAATTGACATCTTTTTAATGGCTGATAATTATTCTTTGTACAATATAATAGTCGCTTTGTAACCAGTTCCCACATTCCATTGGCTAGCTTCGATAACAGTTCCTTTATCATCATAAACCTCAAATTGGGCCGTATTTGGAGCAGCAAAACCTTCGTTTAAAGCTTCAAAATCGATTTTGTTGATTCCTGGAATTAAGTTTACTTTGAAACCTTTAAATTCACCGTCAAGACTTATTTCAGGTTCAATAACTTTGTCATTGAGATAGACTTTTATTTTATCACCGTCTACAAAAGCGGCATCGCGAAAACGAACTGTAGAAGTAAATGATGTAGTTTTAAAACCTCCTAAATACTGATTTCTTCTGTAGCCATCAGTACTCGTGTCTCTTTTGTATAGATTTGGATCTTTAAAAAGTTCTTGAGGATCAATTTTTAAGGGATCTGGTTTTTCTACCACCGCGGGCGGATTAACTTTTGGTGCTATTTCTTTTGGAGGAATAACTTCTTTGACCTCCGGATTCTTAGCCGGAATCGGTGTAAATTTATTATTCAATTCGCCTTGGGCGTGTCCTTGCAGCGAAAGACCCGCTATAAATAATAGAAACAATATTCTTTTCATACTTTTTAAATATTAATAAAATTAAGTGCAAACGATTAACATTTACACTCTATTCATAACATTTAATTGTATGATTTTATTGCCTGCGTTAAGAATAAATTGTGAAAAAAGATAATTTTTAACCCTTGGGTTTAATTAGTAAAAAAAGTTAATTTAACACATAGAAACATAGATCTTAAAATATTTAGAAAAGATAATTTTAAAAAATCTTGATTTTCACACATAGCTATGTTTGTTAATACAAGTAAAACGCCTTTTATAAGTTTACAAAATCTATGTTTCTATGTGTTGAATATAATTACACCCAAAAGGTATTTTTTAGTTTTTCTCAATCCATTTTCTTGCATTTACAAA
>NZ_MUHF01000039.1 GCF_002217435.1 Flavobacterium reichenbachii | reverse complement strand
CGAGATAAAATTTATACAATCCGTTTGACTGTTATTCATTTACAAATATATTTTTAGAATTTTCTGTTTTAGCCAAAGCCGGAATAACAAGCAAAGAGCCAAAAAATAAACCAATGTAAAGAACAGAAATTTTTATTTTTTGATTGAAAGATGGAATGTTGCTAATAAAATCTCTGGAATTTTTAAGTATGAAATAAGTTACTATTCCGGTAACCAGAAATAAAGCAGAAAATATCGGAATTACAGGATACGACTGCATTATGTTGCCAATAACTTCATTGGTGTAAATAAGATAATTAACAGCAATAAAATTATATTTTACACCAAACTCGTTCCAGAAAAAATACTCACTTAAGCCATTTTGAAGGATTAACAAAACATTCAAAAACAATACAAAAGCAAACAGCCAGAATCTAATTTTATCCCTATGTTTTGGAAGAAAAAGCAACAGTGCAAAAAGAAAAGTTTTAATGCCGATAAAAATCAAAGCAATTCTGGGCAAAGCGCCTCCGTATTCATCCAGAATACTTTTTCCCGATGCAATATAAAGAAACAGCATAATGAGAATTCCGAGGATAATATAACCTGAAGGCTTGTTATACTTCGAGTTTGAAATAAAAATAAGATAAAGCCATAAAAAAATACCTGCCACAATAAACACAAAAAAATCAGAGACAATTCCTAAGCCAAAGATTTTCAGACTTTCTGCAATGGTAAATGAACTTTGTGTTATGGGATGAAAAAGCAAGACAATGCGAAGCACAAAACTTACTATAAAATAAAATAAAGCAAGATTGTAAAAAGCGGATAGTTTTTTGTAAAAAATCATGTTATTATTTTTTCTACAAAATTAATTTCGATTGATTAATGCGAGATTAAGTTCGCCTTTTACCTTACTTAGTGTTAACTTAATATTTGCTTAAGATGACTGCTTTTGTGTATTCTGATGATTTTAAGCAGTTTCTGAGTTGTAAAATATTTACCTTTGACAGATCAGATCAAGAATATTTATTTTAAACAAATACGGTAAATGCATATTTTAATAGTTGAAGACGAATTGGGTATTGTTCAGTTTTTGCAGCAAGGTCTGCAAGAAGAGGGATATCAAATTACGACAGCAAACGACGGTTCTAAAGGTTTTGAACTGCTGCAAAATCATAAATTTGATTTGATACTTTTAGACTGGATGCTTCCTAAAATTAATGGTTTGGATTTATGCAAAGCAGTAAGAATTAAAGATAAAACAACTCCAATAATTTTTCTAACGGCAAAAGATACCGTTCAGGAAACGATTGAAGGCCTAAAAGCAGGCGCCAACGACTATATAAAAAAGCCTTTTAGTTTTGAGGAATTGGTAGAACGCATAAAAGTTCATTTTAGAAATCTAAGCAAAGATGAAATGTTATCGCTGGGTGCGATAAAAATTGATTTATCCAAACATATCGTCTTTAAAAATGATGAAGAAGTTGCACTGACACAGAGAGAATTTGAATTGTTGAAATATTTAATTCATAATAAAGGAAAAGTCTGTACACGAAATCAGATTTTAAAGGATGTCTGGGAAATTAATTTTGAATACGATACAGGTGTAATCGATGTTTTTATGAATGCTATTCGAAAGAAACTTAATCTTAAGATCGAAGAAGATTATATTAAAACAATTCGTGGTATTGGTTATATTGCTAATGACTTATAAATGGTGCAGTTATCTTTTAAAAATAGAATCGCTTTAAACTATATTATTACCACAGGCTTATTGATTTTGGTGGTTTTTTATGCCATTTATTTTACTGTAAAATTTACTGTTTATAAGCATATTGACGAGAATTTGATGATCGAAGTTCAGGATCATTTGAAAGAAATCAGGATTGAAAATAAAAAGGTTATTTTCATGGATGCGGAAGAGTGGGAGGAGCGTGAACACAATTCGGTAGATGTAAATCCTGTTTTTGTTCAGTTTTTTGATTTGAATAAAAAGATAATCGAAAAATCTCCAAATCTAAAAAACGAAAAGCTTGAATTTCATGACAGTGTGAGTCATTTTGAGCTTTTTGATACACAATTGTTAGACAATACGATCAGGCAGATTCAGGTGCCTCTTCATATAAAATCAAAAAAAATAGGGTATTTAATAATTGCAATGTCACTTTCGGATTCGGCCAAAGTACTCAAAAATCTTTTTGATACGCTGTTAATCGCATTTCCTATCATTTTAATACTGCTTTTTTTTATTGCGAGATTTTTTGCAGGAAGAAGCATAAAGCCGATAAATGCAATTATTAATACATCAAAAATAATTACCAAAGACAATCTTAAAACCAGGATTCCGCTGCCCAAAACCCGCGACGAATTGTTTACACTTTCTAAGACAATAAACAATCTATTAGGCAGGATTGAAGACGCAATGGAACGCGAAAAACAATTTACTTCTGATGCATCACATGAGTTAAGAACGCCTTTGACAGTTATTAAAGGAACTCTGGAAGTATTAATACGTAAACCACGTGATAATAAAGAATATGAAGAAAAAATAAACTATTGTATTAATGAAGTTGATCATTTGAATACACTTGTAGATCAGCTGCTTTTAATGGCGCGTTTTGAGAATCAAAAGCAAAATATAAATACAGAATCGGTTTATTTGAATGCCGTAATTTTAGATGTTTTAACGCTGATTTCAGAAAAAATAAACAGACATAATATCAATGTTATTTTTGATGTCAAAGAAGATTATTATATAAATTCTGACAGTTACTTAGTGACAACCATTCTTAGAAATATTATTTTCAATGCAGTTAAATATTCTAACGATAACAGCGAAATAACAATTCAACTTTCTAAAGAACAAAATAAAATACGCTGCAATATTTCTGATAACGGAATCGGAATCGCAAAAGAGGATTTAGAATCTATTTTAAACCCATTTTTCAGATCAAATTCTTCTCATCATACAGAAATTAAAGGAACTGGTTTGGGATTGTCTATTGTTAAAAGAATTACAGAACTGCTGCATATTAAGTTTAAAATTTCCAGTCAAATTGGAATAGGAACTACTGTTACTTTAGATTTTGAAGAAGAATCTAAAACGTAATAACAAATAGAATAAATCCAATAAAATGGATGCTCAATATTTTTTTTAACAATAAACTTTAGTTAAGTTAAATTAATAATTGCGTTTTTATGAAATTATCTATTATATTTGCAACCGAATCAAAGAAGAAAAAAATACACAAATCATGATTTCTATTCAATTACATCATCATCATTTACATTATTGCTCTCAAGCGATGTGTTAATGATATGTTTGTAAATCATCATATTTTAAAACCCGTTTGAGTACATCAAGCGGGTTTTTTTAATTCCAATTCTTTGTACTCAAACTATTAATCAAAACAAAGAAAAAAAAATGAGTACTTTAAAAATTGCAATTCAAAAATCCGGACGATTAAATGAGGAAAGCATTCAGATCTTAAAAGACTGCGGCATTTCAATCAATAACGGAATCGATCAGTTAAAAGCAGAAGCTTCCAATTTTCCTTTAGAAGTTTTATATCTTAGAAATTCAGATATTCCGCAATATTTAATCGATGGAGTTGTAGATCTGGCGATTGTTGGAGATAATTTATTGGTAGAAAAAGGAAAAGGAATTGAAGTGGTTCAGAAATTAGGATTTTCTAAATGCAAAGTCTCTGTTGCAGTTCCTAAAACTTTAGAATACAATTCAATACAAGATTTAGCAGGTTTAAGAATCGCAACTTCATACCCAAACACCGTAAACGAATATTTCAATTCTTTTGGATTAAAAGTGGACATTCACCAAATTTCTGGCTCTGTAGAAATTGCTCCAAACATTGGACTTGCAGACGCAATCGTAGATATCGTTTCAAGCGGCAGTACATTATTCAAAAACAATTTAAAAGAAGTTGAAGTGATTCTTAAAAGTGAAGCCGTGCTTGCTGTTTCACCAAAGGTTTCTCCAGAAATTCAGAAACATATTGATACTCTAAAATTTAGAATTCAGGCAGTTTTACGAGCTCGAAATTCAAAATATATTTTAATGAATGTTCCAAATGATAAAATCGATGCAGTTGGAAAAATTCTTCCGGTTTTAAGAAGTTTAACCGTGCTGCCATTGGCGCAAGAAGGCTGGAGCAGTGTACATTCAGTTATAGACAAAGACAGTTTTTGGGACGTAATAGATCAATTGAAAGAAGTGGGAGCAGAAGGAATTTTGGTTTGCCCAATTGAGAAAATGGTTCTGTAAAGCTTCGCGCTTTAGGCTTTAGGCAATATGCTTTAAGCTAAGGAATGACAAAGTAAATAAAGCTTACAGCTTAAAGTATAAAGCAAAAAAAACAATGAATAAAATATATAATCCCAAACAAGATACTTGGTTAGAAATATTAAAAAGACCAACCAAAACCATTGATGATATTGAGGTTACAGTAAAAGAAATCTTCAAAGAAGTACAAAAAAAAGGAGATGAAGCCGTAGCAAAATACACTTCAATTTTTGACGGAATCGCTTTAGATAATTATGAAGTTTCTAATGAGGAAATTCAGGAAGCTGTTGGTTTGATATCAAGCGAATTAAAAGGAGCAATTCAGTTAGCAAAAGACAATATTTATAAGTTTCACAGAGCTCAGAAAACAGACAAAATTTCAATTGAAACTATTGAAGGTGTAAACTGCTGGCAGGAAAAAAGACCAATACAAAAAATTGGTTTATATATCCCGGGAGGAACTGCTCCATTGTTTTCAACGGTTTTGATGCTTGCAGTTCCTGCTGCAATTGCAGGTTGTAAAGAAATTGTATTATGTTCTCCGCCGGATAAAAAAGGAAAAATAAATCCTGCAATTTTATATGCAGCAAATTTATGCGGTGTTACTAAAATTCTAAAAGTTGGAGGTATTCAAGCGATTGCGGGAATGACTTTCGGAACGCAGTCCATTCCAAAAGTGTATAAAATATTTGGTCCGGGAAATCAGTTTGTAACAGTGGCAAAACAATTGGCAACTCAATTTGGAGTAGCGATTGATATGCCGGCTGGACCTTCAGAATTATTGATTGTTGCCGATGATACTGCGGTTCCTTCCTTTGTAGCCTCAGATTTATTATCACAGGCAGAACACGGAACAGACAGTCAGGTTATTTTAGTTTCGACTTCAAAGAAATTGATTGACGAAGTAGAAATAGAAATTCAGGCACAGTTGGAAGTTCTTCCGAGAAAAGAAATTGCTCAAAAAGCAATCGAAAACTCAAAACTGATTTTTGTAGAAAATGACCAGACTGCTTTAAATTTAATCAACGATTATGGACCGGAACACTTCATTATCTGTTCAGAGTACGATGATTTTTACTGCAACGGAATTGTAAACGCGGGTTCGGTTTTTATCGGAAACTACACGCCGGAAAGTGCTGGTGATTATGCTTCAGGAACAAACCATACGCTTCCTACAAACGGTTATGCTAAAAATTACAGCGGCGTAAATCTGGATAGTTTTATGAAATCGATGACATTTCAGAAAATTTCAGAAAAAGGAATTCAGAATATAGGAAAAGCGATTGAGATAATGGCTGAAGCCGAAGGTTTGCAGGCGCATAAAAATGCTGTTACTTTGAGATTGAAGAGTTTAGAAGAAAGAGAATAGAAGAAAATTGAAGCAAGAAAATAGAAGCAAGAAAATAGAAGAAAGAATATAGAACAAAGAATATAGAAAATTTTTGAAATCAGATGAGAAGTCTATTCTCTTTATTCTAGTTTCTATATTCTAAAAATTAAGGTAATGAAATTCGATATAAATACAATAACACGAGAAAACGTAAAAACATTAAAACCTTATTCGTCTGCGCGTGACGAGTTTGAAGATTTTGATACGGCCGAAATGATTTTTTTGGATGCCAATGAAAATCCCTTTCAAAATGGAGTAAATCGGTACCCAGATCCGCAGCAGCTTTCTGTTAAAGCAATTTTAGCAAAAAATAAAAATACAAAACAAAGTCAGATTTTGCTCGGAAACGGAAGTGATGAAGTACTGGATTTGATTTTTAGAGCTTTCTGCGAACCTAAAAAGGATAATATTATTTCGTTGCCGCCTACCTACGGCATGTACAGCGTTCTGGCGAATATCAATGCGGTAGAAAATAGAGAAGTTTTACTTTCTAACGATTTTCAGCCTCAGGTTGAAAAGATTTTAGAAGCTGTTGATGACAATACAAAAATTATTTTTTTATGCTCGCCAAACAATCCAACAGGAAATTCTTTTTCCGATGAAAGCGTAGTGAAACTGCTTCAAAATTTTAAAGGATTAGTGGTAATTGATGAAGCTTATATCGATTTTTCTGAGAAAGAAAGCTGGCTTACAGAGATCGATGAATACCCAAATTTAGTGATTACGCAAACTCTTTCAAAAGCGTATGGGCTGGCAGGAATTCGATTAGGAATTTGTTATGCTTCTGAAGCTGTCATTTCAGTTTTAAATAAAATAAAACCGCCTTATAATGTAAACGAATTGACACAGCAAAAAGCAGTTGAACGCTTAAAGGATTCGGATAAAATTAAACAAGAAATAGCCTCTATTGTTGAACAGAGAGAGGAGTTGCTTAAAGTTTTACTTGAAGTAGATTTTGTAGAAAAAATTTACCCGACAGAAGCTAATTTCGTTTTAGTAAAAGTGGATGATGCGAATAAAAGATACGATCAATTAATAGAAAAAGGAATCGTAATTCGTAACAGAACAACACAGCCTTTATGCGAAAATTGTCTTCGTTTTACAATTGGCACAGAAGAAGAAAATGCTGTCTTGATTAGAGAATTAAAACTGCTGTAATTTTTAATTAAATAATATAAAAACGAAATCATGAATTTTTTATATACTCTATTTTTCTTTGTTTTTCTAAATGCATATTCACAAAATAACAGCGTTCTTGAAGAAATTAAAGGCAATCCTAAAGAATATAAAGAAACCTGGTATGAAGCTAAAAAAACGAAAACAGGTTTTCTGAAAGGAAAATATCTTCACGATGACGTTTACATCAAAGATTCTAATGGAGAATTTATCAAACAATCTTTCTTTCCAACAAATAAATGGGATTTTCCACAGAATCGTTATAATGATAAAAAGCAAAAACTGGAAACAATAAATTATTACGATGATGGAGGAATTATCAATAGAACAGAATTTTTCTATGATAAAAATAAAGTCATACAGGAAAAGTTTTATTATAACTCTGACACTATTGTAAGTAGTGTTAAATATGAATATCTAAATGATTTAATAATAAAGAAGTTAGAATTTGATGCTGAGAAAGGTGTTTTAAGTGATACTCCAAACTCGGTGATAACGTATCAATATGATGCTAGAAACAACATGATAAAAGAATCGCATGATTCTAATTTTCAAAATGATGTTTTTAGTTATGTCTATAATGATAAAAATTTTATGACCGAATTTTATAGTAAATTAAGTTTTCCGGTTCCTGACAAAGAATCAAAACTATCGATGAGATTTGAATATAAAAAATATGACTTACATAATTGGACAGAAATATATGTAGAAGATGATATAGATTCTGATAAAAAATCTAAATGTTATTTTATACAAAGAGAATTTAAATATTAATTAAAAAAGATTTAGGCGTAATCCGCTCAAAATTAATAATATGAAAAAAGTACTTTTTATCGATCGTGACGGAACGATTGTTTTAGAACCAGAAAATTTACAATTGGACAGTTTGGAAAAACTGGAATTTTATCCAAAAGCTTTTCAATATCTAGCTAAAATTGCCGCTGAATTAGATTATGAATTGGCAATGGTAACCAATCAGGACGGATTAGGAACGGATAGTTTTCCGGAAGATACCTTCTGGCCGACACAAAACTTCATTTTAAGAGCTTTTGAAAATGAAGGTGTTTTATTTGATGATATTTTTGTTGACCGTTCTTTTCCAGAAGATAACGCGCCAACTCGCAAGCCAAGAACTGGAATGCTGACTAAATATTTGAATAATCCTGAATATGATCTGGAAAATTCTTTTGTTTTAGGAGATCGTTTAACAGACGTAGAATTAGCTAAAAACTTAGGTGCAAAAGCTATTTTTATGAACATTACAGATGGAGCGGGAAGCAACGAAATTTCCTCAAAACGTGAAGAATTAGACGAAACAATTGTTTTGCAGACAATGGATTGGAAAACCATTTACGAGTTTCTAAAATTAGAGGCGCGTTCTGCGTCTATAACTCGTAAAACCAACGAAACTGATATTTATATTAATTTGAACCTCGACGGTACAGGAAAAAGCAAAATCGATACGGGAATTGCCTTTTTTGATCATATGTTAGATCAAATCTCACGTCACGGTCAAATGGACTTAGAAATCCTTGTAAAAGGTGATTTAGAGGTTGATGAACATCATACAATCGAAGATACAGCAATTGCTTTGGGAGAAGTTTTTGCGAAAGCACTTGGAAATAAGTTAGGAATAGAACGTTACGGTTTCTGCCTGCCAATGGACGATTGTCTGGCGCAGGCTGCAATTGACTTTGGAGGAAGAAACTGGTTGATTTGGGAAACGGAATTTAAACGCGAAATGGTGGGTAAAATGCCAACTGAAATGTTCTATCATTTCTTCAAATCATTTACAGACGGAGCAAAAGCCAACTTAAACATCAAAGCAGAAGGAATCAACGAGCATCATAAAATTGAAGCGATTTTTAAAGCTTTCGCGAAAGCGATAAAAGTAGCGGTAAAAAGAGATACAGAAAAAATGATTTTGCCTTCGACGAAAGGAATGCTGTAAAACGCTTTAAGCTATAAGCAATAGGCAATAAGCCTAAAGCCTACAGCTTAAAGCCTAAAGCTTTATAAAATGAAAATAGTAATTATAAATTACGGAGCAGGAAATATTCAGAGCATTATGTTTGCTATTGAAAGGTTAGGGTTTAAAGCCGTTTTGAGTAATAATGCTGAAGAAATTCAAGCTGCTGATAAAGTGATTTTTCCTGGCGTGGGCGAAGCGAGTTCGGCGATGACGAAACTGAGAGAAAGCGGATTAGATAGTTTGATTCCGACTTTAAAACAGCCGGTTTTAGGAATTTGCCTGGGAATGCAGTTAATGTGTAAATCTTCTGAAGAGGGTAATACCAAAGGTTTAGGAATTTTTGATGTTGATGTAATTAAATTTTCGAATCAGGTAAAAGTGCCGCAAATGGGCTGGAATCAGATTTATAATTTAAAATCGGACTTGTTTAAGGATATATCAGAAAATGAATTTATGTATTTGGTTCATAGCTTTTATGCTCCAAATTGCGCAGAAAGCATTGCAACGACCAATTATGAAATGGAATATGCTTCGGCTTTACAGAAAAATAATTTTTATGGAACGCAGTTTCATCCGGAAAAAAGCGGTGAAGTGGGAGAAAAGATTTTAGAGAATTTCTTAAAAATGTAAAATTTCAATTTCAAAAATCAATATAAACCAAAATAACAATTTTTGAAAATCAAAAAAGACTTTAAGACTTTCGACTTTCAAACTTTAAGACTAAAAAAAATGAGAATAATACCAGCTATAGATATCATTGACGGAAAATGCGTTCGATTGTCCAAAGGTGATTACGATACCAAAATAATCTACAATGAGAATCCGCTTGAAGTAGCGAAATCATTTGAAGCACACGGAATTGAATATTTGCATTTAGTAGATTTAGACGGTGCAAAATCGAGTAAAATTGTCAATTATAAAATTTTGGAACAAATTGCATCGCAAACCACTTTAAAAATTGATTTTGGAGGCGGATTGAAATCAGACGACGATTTAAGAATTGCTTTTGAAAGTGGTGCAAACCAAATTACCGGCGGAAGTATTGCTGTAAAAAACAGAGCGATTTTCGAAAAATGGATTTCAGAATACGGTTCAGATAAAATCATTTTAGGAGCAGATGCAAAAGATGAAAAAATAGCAGTTTCTGGCTGGTTAGAAGAGTCAAATGAGGATTTAGTTCCCTTTATTCAGGATTATCAAGCAAAAGGAATTCAGTACGTAATTTGTACCGATATTGCCAAAGACGGAATGCTTCAAGGTCCAAGTTTTGATTTGTATGAGAAAATATTAAGCGAAGCAAAAGGTATAAAACTAATCGCTTCGGGAGGAATTTCAACTTTCGACGAACTTCCAAAATTAGCCGAATTAGGCTGTGAAGGAACGATAATAGGAAAAGCAATTTACGAAGGCAGAATTACTTTGAAACAATTAGAGAATTACATAATTAGAAAATGAGATAATTAGTCAATTAGATAATTCTTTACGTTGTGTTTAAAATTATCTAATTATCTAATTCTCAAATTGACACATTAAAAAATGTTAGCAAAAAGAATCATACCGTGTTTAGATATAAAAAACGGAAGAACCGTAAAAGGCGTTAACTTTGTTGACCTGCGTGATGCGGGCGATCCGGTAGAACTGGCTGAAATTTATTCTGCTGAAGGCGCAGACGAATTGGTTTTTTTGGATATTTCGGCTACAGAAGAACGTCGTAAAACCTTAGTAAATATGGTGCGAAGTGTGGCAGAAAAAATCAATATTCCGTTTACGGTTGGTGGCGGCATTTCGTCTGTAGAAGACGTCGAGATTTTGTTGAATAATGGAGCTGATAAAGTTTCAATTAATTCATCGGCAGTAAAAAATCCACAGTTGATTAATGATTTAGCGCAGAAATTTGGAAGCCAATGTGTTGTGGTTGCAATAGATGCGAAACAAATTGACGGACAATGGATTGTGCATTTAGTGGGCGGGAAAGTACCAACAGAATTAAATCTATTTGATTGGGCAGTTGAAGTGGCAGAACGTGGCGCGGGCGAAATATTATTTACTTCGATGGATAATGACGGCACTAAAAATGGTTTTGCAAATGATGCTTTGGCTAAATTATCCACTTTAATTAATATTCCGATTATTGCTTCTGGAGGCGCCGGAAATATACAGCATTTTGTAGATTCTTTTAAAGAAGGAAAAGCAGACGCCGCTTTGGCAGCAAGTGTTTTTCATTTTAAAGAAATCGAAATTAAGGATTTGAAAAAAGAATTAAGAAAGAATGATATTGAAGTTAGACTTTAGAGGATAGAGTTTAGAAAATAGAATCAAGAAGATAGAATCAAGAAGATAGACTTTAGAAAAGAGAATAAAGAAGATAGAATTAAGAAGATAGAATTAAGAAATAAAAATATAGAATTCAGTAATCTATCCCGATAGCTATCGGGACTGAAGTCTAAAATATAAAATACAATGAACGTAGATTTTACTAAAATGGCACACGGATTAATTCCGGCGATAATTCAGGATTCGGAAACTAAAAATGTTTTGATGCTGGGATATATGAACGAAGAATCGCTTCAGAAAACAATAGAAACTCAAAAAGTAACCTTTTTCAGCCGTTCAAAACAAAGACTTTGGACAAAAGGCGAGGAGAGCGGTCACTTTTTGAATCTTGTAAGCATTAAAAACGACTGCGACGAAGATACGCTTTTAATTCAGGCCAGACCTGTTGGGCCAACATGCCACACCGGAGCAGACACGTGCTGGCAGGAAGAAAATGCAGAAAGTTATGGTTTTCTTTCTACGCTCGAAAAAACAATAAAAATTCGTAGAGACAATGCAGATTCTGAGCAGAGTTATGTTGCTTCATTATTTGCAAAAGGTATCAATAAAATTGCTCAAAAAGTAGGCGAAGAAGCTGTAGAAGTGGTAATTGAAGCCAAAGACGATAACGATGATTTATTCCTCAGCGAAAGCGCCGATTTATTATTTCATTATTTGATTCTACTTCAAGCAAAAGGATATCAGCTGGCTGATGTTGTTGAAGTTTTGAAGAAACGCCAGAAGTAACTTTTTTTTAAATTTATAAAATCTAGATGCATTATGTCTTAAAAAGTAAGATGTAATGCATTTTTTTTTTTTTACTTCATGTATGAAAAAAAACTAATTTTAGTATTAAATAATCTATTTATGAAACTATATATCTGTTTATTAATGCTTTTAATTCCTTGTCTGAATTATGGATTCAAGAAAAATGAAACGCCATACCCAATAGTTATTTCTAAAGCTGTTTTAATTGTAGACGGAACTGTCTCTAAAATATCAAAAAATGAATATCAATTCACGATCACTCAGTTTATAAAGGGAAAATCAAGTTCGAAAATTAATGTAGTCATCTGGAAAGAATGGTTATGTGATCCAAGAATTAAAGAATTAAAAGCTGGCCAGAGATTAATTCTGTTTTTAGAAAAAACGCCGTATGGTAATTTTGCGCCAATTAATGATAGCACTGGAGAAATATACATTGATAATGATACTTTTATAAATAGATTTCTTCCTAAAGAATTTTCTAATGCGATAGTTTTAAAAAAAGGAATTTCTATGTTTTTGCAAACATATATTTTTTATGAAAATTCAAATAATAGAAGTTTCTATTTTACTCGAAATAAATCCATTTTTGAAATTTATAATATGACAAAGACTAATATGTCTTTTAATTTTTTAGTTGACAATGTAGAGTATTATAAACCAGTAGAGATACAACAACTTTTCAATTAAATATCAACAAACAAACAAACAAACAAACAAACGATTAAACTAAAAGACTACTCTGCAAACTCAAAAACAGCGAATTCTTCTGGATGATGAAAACCAAACTTTAAGCTTTTATAATATTGTAAAGCAAGGTATTCTGTGGTGTTACCGTAATCTATTCTAAAAGTATTTGCTTTCCATTTTGTACCCGCTTTTGGTTTTGTAAAACCGCCATTTTTAATTTTTTCGAGACTCGAAAATGGTATTTTTATTTCGATGCAAAAACCTTCTTCCGTTATTTTGCTTGCTGTTTCTAAGTCCGAAATATTATAATTCATATCGGTATTCCAGCCGCCACAATCTGGAGAAATACATTTTACTGCCATGTCATAATGGGTAGAAAAAGCATTTACGCCAATTTCAAAATAGTTTTTTCCATCGCCGTCAGGATCAATAAACATTTCTACTAAATCATCTGTTTCATAGATTTTAGAGTCTTTTGGCTGTGATTTTCCGATTATATTAGAATCTTCAGAACGATACGCTATATAAAGGTTTTCATTATTCCACGAAAGTGAAACAAATGTATTCTGAGTCGCTTTTCCGCCAGAATTATGAATTACAAATGGACCTAAAAACGGTGTTTTCCAATCGGATAAATCGCCGTCAATAATCAGTTTTTCATTTGTTTTAGGAATCGGAATATTTTGTGAATAGCTTGTAAACGAAAGTGCTGCAGTTAAAATGTATAAAATTAAATTAGGTTTCATAAAAGGTAAATTATTTTAAAAAGATAAAATAGATGAAAATTAATTTTAACACTTAATCTTTTGAATAGAACTGTAAAATTATCAAAAAATTGATTCGAATGTTTACTTTTGTTATAGAATCAGTTTGTAGAATACACTATTTATTTCAAATTACTAATAATGAAAAAATACTTTGGCGGCGCTTTAATTGCCTTATTAATTGGGTTAAATGCTCAGGCACAAGGACTTCTTAATAAGTCTGAAACTACTTTTACGCATCAGGACACTTTACGCGGAAGCATTACAAAAGAAAGAGCTTGGTGGGATTTAAAATATTACCATTTAGATATAAAAGTAAATCCGAAAGACAAAACAATTACAGGTTCAAATACAGTACGTTACACCGTTCTTGCTGCCAATAATAAAATGCAGATTGATTTGCAGGAACCGATGCAGATCTACAAAGTCACACAAGGCGGTAAAGAACAAAAATTTACGAGAGAAGGTAATGCGTTTTTTATTGAATTATCTGCAGATCAAAAAGTTGGAGATACAAAAGAAATCATAATTTCGTTTGGAGGAATACCAAAAGAAGCCATTAAACCACCTTGGGACGGCGGTATAACCTGGAAAAAAGACAGAAACGGAAAAGACTTTATCGCTTCGTCGTGTCAGGGTTTAGGTGCCAGTGTTTGGTGGCCTTGCAAAGATCATATGTATGACGAAGTAGAAAATATGCTGATTAGTGTGAATGTTCCGGGAGATTTGACTGAGGTTTCTAACGGAAGACTAAAAAGCGTTAAAAAAGAAAAAGACGGCACTAAAACTTTTAATTGGTACGTTTCTAACCCGATTAATAATTATGGTGTGAACATCAATATTGGAGATTACGTTAATTTTTCGGAGAAATTTAAAGGTGAAAAAGGCGATTTAGATTGTAATTATTATGTCTTAAGAGATAATTTAGCTGTAGCTAAAGAACATTTTAAAGATGCGCCAAGAATGCTGAAAGCTTTTGAGAATTGGTTTGGTCCTTATCCGTTTTACGAAGACAGTTATAAACTTGTAGAAGCGCCTTATTTAGGAATGGAACACCAAAGTTCTGTTACGTACGGGAATGGATATAAAAATGGCTATTTGGGTAGAGATTTAAGCGGAACCGGCTGGGGATTAAAATTTGATTTTATTATAATTCATGAGTCTGGACACGAATGGTTTGCCAACAATATTACGTATAAAGATATTGCGGACATGTGGATTCATGAAAGCTTTACGAATTACTCTGAAAGTCTTTTTCTTGAATATTATTATGGAAAAGATGCCGGAGCAGAATATGTAATTGGGTGTAGAAAAATTATTCAGAATGATGCTCCGATTATCGGACATTATGATGTAAATAACGAAGGATCGAGCGATATGTATCCAAAAGGAGCAAACATGCTGCATTCGATTCGTCAGGTAGTGAATGACGATGCCAAATGGAAATCTATTTTAAGAGGTTTAAATAAAACATTTTATCATCAGACTGTAACAAGTAAGCAAATTCAAGATTATATAAACGAGCAGTCTGGAATTAACTTTAACAGAGTTTTTGCTCAATATTTAACCACAACACAAATTCCGGTTTTTGAATATATGTTTAAAAATGGAACCTTTGGATATCACTGGACAAACTGCGTAGCCAAATTTGACATGCCGGTAAGAGTGAAATTAAATGGAGTCGAAACCTGGTTAAAACCAACTACAGAATGGCAATCTGAAAAAACTGCAGATGAAACTCGTAAAGTAGAAGTAGATAAAGATTTTTATGTAACGAGTTCTAATATTATCGAATAAAAATCCAATTGTTGTAGTTTCGGATTTTTTACGTTTAATACACCCGACAGGTTTTAAAAACCTGTCGGGTTTGTTGTTTTAAGTAAGTTCTCATAAGTTGTCATTTTGCGTAAAAAAACCTTTGTCAAAGTTTTAAACTTTGACAAAGGTTGTGTTGTAAACGATTGGGATTTGGAATTACTTCGGGGTTTCGGGATTGAGATTGAAAACTAACGACTATTCAGTTTCGCTTTTTCCTTAATTATAGCAGCAATTTTGCGGTTTTCAATTTTACTTTCAAGCCACGAAATAATGTCTAAATATAGAAAAGCTCTTTTTTCGTACGTATTCTTTTCAAGCTCTACAAATCGAGCATGCATCTTTTTAAATTCCTTCTTAATATCTGCGGGATAAAAGTTATTCAGATTTCGTAAAAATTTGATGATTTCTTTTTGAACTTCGTGTAAGTCGTTCATTTTCAACAAAAACTTATAGGTGCTTTTAAGATGATTTTCTAAATAATAATCTTTTCCCAACTCGTAATGTGCAATTAAAGATAAGAGTCTCGCAAAACACATTAAATCCTCACGCATAGTTAAGTTTTTGTTGTTGATGATTTTATCCAAATAAAAAATACATTCAGTATATTTTTCATTTCCAAAGTAAATCGAAGCAATTTTGTAGAAGAACAACATTTCGTGGTGTTCGTCCAGATGTTCACTGTGTAACTTTATTTTTTCTAAAATTTCAGGAATCAGGTATTCACTTTCTTCAAAAGTACCTTCTAAAATATGCAGATTCAGCTTATTATTGTATACGTACAGAAATGATAGAGATGCAATGTTATCGTTTACAGGAAATTTTTCATCTTGTATGGTATCTTCTAAAACCGATAAGTATTTTTTGAAATTCGATTTATACTTTAGCATATACAGAGATTCCAAAAAGTAATGGTTTCCTTTTAGAAAAAAAACTGGATTCTGATAGATCATATTTGGGTTGTCATAAAATAATGTCACCCATTTATAAGCATATTTATAACTGGCCAAAAAGTCCTGAACCAAGAAACTGCGCCACAAATTAGCATTATAAAACCAATATTTTTCGCGGAAGCCAAACTTGCTTTCGTCTAACTTAGAAATATGTTTATTAAAATAATCATCAATGTATTTGTATTCTTCATCATTTTTTACGTAACCAGTTTTGAGCATGATTCCGTAAAGCTGCAATGATAAATTTGATAATTTGCTCGAAATCGTATTTCTGTAGTTTAGTTCTTTTGCCTGAATCACCAATTCGTCAGCGCGGCCTTGAATACTTCGTGTAATATATTGCGATTCGATTAGTTTTTCGAACTCTACAATTTCATACGCCATATATTTTTCATCATTTTCAAGCGCAATCATTTTTGTTTTATCCAGAATCTTTAAACTCTGTTTATACAATCCTTTATTATATAGGATTCCCGCAAAATCTATTTGTTCGCGCAATTGATATCGAATATTCTGGCTTGGAATATTCAGTCGAATACTTACTAAAATTTGTTTGTATAAGTATGATTTTAAATTAGATAACTGTATTTTTTTGATGATTCCGCTCTTTAGAATAAGCTTTTCATCGTAGGTTTCAGACTTATCTAAAATATTAAATAATTCAATGAATTTAGTATTCGAACTTGTCTCTAATCTGCTTGCAAAAATTTTAAACTGTCTTTTTTCAGATTTAGAAAGGGATTTTATAAGAACAAATAAGAAATCTTTTTGATGGTTAGCCATTGTAAAAAATAATAATATAAATTATTGATTATTAGAAGTTTAACTCGTTATAAATTGTGTTATGAACAGTATAATTTCATTAAAATGAATTTGGTGCTGAAGAGGTACAACATATATTTGTTATCAAGATGTGAAATTACATTAAATAAATGAATATGAATAGAGAGAAAGTTCAAATTTTTGACACCACTTTGCGCGATGGTGAACAAGTTCCAGGATGTAAGTTAGATACTAAGCAAAAATTAGTTATCGCAGAACGACTAGACAAAATGGGAGTTGATATCATCGAAGCAGGTTTTCCAGTGTCAAGTCCGGGCGATTTTTTATCGGTCTCTGAGATTTGTAAAATTGTAGAAAATGCCACCGTCTGCGGATTGACTAGAGCTGTAAAAAACGATATTGATGTTGCAGCAGCTGCCTTAAAACATGCAAAAAGACCAAGAATCCATACTGGAATCGGAACTTCACAATCTCATATCCTCCATAAATTAAATACTACGCCCGAAGATATTATTGCAAGAGCAAAATATGCTGTAGCACATGCAAAATCTTATGTAGAAGATGTTGAGTTTTATGCAGAAGATGCTGGTAGAACTGATAATGCTTTCTTAGCAAAAGTTTGCGAAGAAGTTATTAAATCGGGAGCAACAGTATTAAATATTCCGGATACAACAGGATATTGCCTTCCGGAAGAGTACGGAGCAAAAATTAAATATTTAAAAGAAAACGTAAAAGGAATCGAAAACGTAATCCTTTCATGTCACTGCCATAATGATTTAGGAATGGCAACTGCCAATTCTATTTCTGGCGCTATAAACGGTGCAAGACAAATTGAGTGTACTATAAATGGTATTGGAGAAAGAGCGGGAAATACAGCACTTGAAGAAGTGGTGATGATTTTCAAACAACATCCATACCTTAATTTAGATACTAATATTAATACAAGAGAATTAAACGAAATGAGTCGTTTGGTTTCTGAAAGTATGGGAATGATCGTGCAGCCAAATAAAGCGATTGTTGGAGCAAATGCTTTTGCACACAGTTCTGGAATTCACCAGGATGGCGTGATCAAAAATAGAGCGACTTACGAAATCATGGATCCACTTGATGTGGGTGTTAACGAATCTTCAATTATTCTAACAGCAAGAAGCGGAAGAGCAGCTTTGGCTTACAGAGCTAAAAAAGTAGGTTACGAGCTTACTAAAGTACAATTGGATATTGTATATGTTGAGTTTTTGAAATTCGCTGATATTAAAAAAGAAGTGATAGATGCAGATATTCACCAAATTATTGAAGCTTCTAAAATTGAAGGTGATTTAATTAGAAGTTAGTTGAAAAGAGAATAGAGGAAAGAAGAAGGAGAATAGAGCAAGCAAAGAAGAAAGAAAAAAATAAAGATTTAAATACATAAAGAACGAGGCATTATGAATTTGAAAATAGCAGTTTTACCAGGAGACGGAATTGGACCGGAAGTAATTTTACAAGCCAAAAAGGCATTATACGCCATTGGCGAAGTGTACAATCATGAATTTGTTTTTGAAGAAGCACTCATGGGAGCAATTGCTATTGACAAAACCGGAAATCCGCTGCCGGAACAAACACTAAATCTTTGTTTAAACACAGATGCAGTTTTATTTGGCGCTATCGGAGATCCTAAATATGATAATAATCCAAATGCAAAAGTGCGTCCGGAGCAGGGATTATTGAAACTTCGTAAAGAATTAGGTTTGTTTGCAAACATACGCCCAATAAAACCGTATAAATCATTAATTGATGCTTCTCCTTTAAAGAGAGAAATTATAGAAGGAGCAGATTTTACTATTTTCAGAGAATTAACAGGCGGTGCTTATTTCGGAGCAAAAACATTGAATGAAGAAGGAACACACGCTTCAGATTTATGTGAGTATTCAGAAGAAGAAATCACCAGAATTGCACACTTAGCTTTTAAATCGGCACAAAACCGACGCAAAAAGCTGACAATGGTGGACAAAGCAAATGTTTTGGAAACTTCAAGATTATGGAGAAAAGTAGTTCAGAAAGTGAGTGCAGATTATCCAGATGTTGCTTTAGACTTTTTATTTGTAGATAATGCTGCAATGCAGTTGATCTTAAATCCAAAACAATTTGATGTGATTTTGACAGAGAATTTATTTGGAGATATTTTATCAGATGAAGCCAGCGTAATTACAGGTTCGATTGGTTTATTGGCATCGGCTTCTTTAGGAGAGAAAAATGCTTTGTTTGAACCAATCCACGGATCTTATCCTCAGGCAAAAGGAAAAAATATTGCCAACCCAATTGCTTCTATTTTATCAGCAGCAATGCTGTTAGAGCATTTCGGATTATTTAAAGAAGCGAATGTTATTTATCAGGCTGTTGAAAAAGCTATTGAATACAAAGTGGTTACGGTTGATTTGAAACCAGATTCAAAATTTGGTACAAATGAAGTAGGGGAGTTTGTTTCAAACTTCATTTTCAGTAAAGATGATTTACTGTATTTTAATAATGACAACGTTCATATAGGACAATCGACAATTGTTTAAAAATTTTATTAAAATAATGAAATAAGTAACAAGAAGTATTGAAAATGTTGAGATTTTATTTTTTTAGTTCTTAAAGTTTTTTTACTTTTGTAATACTAAAAAATTAAATGATGCAAATCTCAATTATTATTACTTCTGTCGTTGTTGTCAATGTGTTTAGCACATCTGCATCGGGAATGGTATAAATATAATTGAAAAACTATATTACAAACCTTCCAAATACTGGAAGGTTTTTTTTTGGAATAAAAATTAAAAAAAAATAATACAATAATGGAATTAAATAAGTACAGCAAAACCATCACTCAAGATCAAACACAACCTGCAGCGCAAGCCATGTTGTATGGTATTGGTTTAACTGAAGAAGATCTGAAAAAAGCACAAGTTGGTATTGTGAGTATGGGTTACGATGGTAACACTTGTAACATGCACTTGAACGATTTAGCAAAAGATGTTAAAAAAGGTGTTTGGGATGTTGATCTTGTCGGACTTATTTTTAATACCATTGGTGTTAGTGACGGAATTTCTAATGGAACAGAAGGAATGCGTTTTTCATTAGTTTCTCGTGACGTAATTGCAGATTCTATTGAAACCGTTGTAGGCGGACAATGGTATGATGGTGTAATTGCAATTCCGGGCTGCGATAAAAATATGCCTGGAGCTCTTATTGCTATGGGACGTTTAAACCGCCCTTCGATGATGGTTTACGGAGGTTCAATTCACTCTGGAAAATGGAAAGGTGAATCTTTAAATATTGTTTCTGCTTTTGAAGCTTTAGGAAAAAAAGTAAAAAACGAAATTACTCCAGAAGATTTCAAAGGTGTTATTCAAAATGCCTGTCCGGGAGCTGGTGCTTGCGGCGGTATGTATACTGCAAATACAATGTCTTCTGCGATTGAAGCATTAGGAATGAGTTTGCCATACAGTTCTTCTAATCCTGCATTGAGTCAGGAAAAAAGAGACGAATGTCTTGCTGCCGGAGCTGCTATTAAAATTTTATTAGAAAAAGATATTAAACCAAGAGATATTATGACTCGTAAAGCTTTTGAAAATGCTATTACAATTGTAGCAGTTTTAGGAGGTTCTACAAATGCAGTTATGCACTTAATTGCAATGGCTCACGCTGTTGATATCAAAATTACGCTGGATGATTTTCAGGCAATTAATGACAGGACACCTGTTTTGGCTGATATGAAGCCAAGTGGTAAATACATGATGGAAGATATACATGCTGCTGGCGGAATTCCTTCGGTAATGAAATATTTATTAAGCGTAGGTTTAATCCATGGAGATTGTTTGACAGTAACAGGAAAAACAGTAGCTGAAAATTTAGCTTCTGTACCGGATTTACAAGATGGACAAGAAGTAATTCATGAAATTCATAAAGCTTTAAAGCCAACTGGAAACATTCAGGTTTTATACGGAAATCTTGCTTCTGAAGGTGCTGTGGCAAAAATAAGCGGCAAGGAAGGAGAATATTTTGAAGGGCCTGCTGTTGTATTTGAAGGAGAATTTGAAGTAATTCCTGGTCTTGAGGCGGGAAAAATAAAACCAGGCAGTGTAGTCGTCATCAGGTATTGTGGACCAAAAGGTGGTCCGGGGATGCCTGAAATGCTAAAGCCTACATCTGCGATTATTGGAGCCGGATTAGGAAGCACTTGTGCGCTAATCACAGACGGCAGATTCTCTGGAGGTTCACATGGCTTTGTCGTAGGACATATTACACCAGAAGCTTATGATGGTGGTGGTATTGCTTTAGTAAAAGATGGAGATTTAATTGCTATCGATGCTGTAAAAAATACAATCGACCTGAAAATATCTGACGAAGAATTTGCAGCTAGAAAAGCGGCTTGGGTTCAGCCACCGTTAAAAGTTACAAAAGGAGTTTTACTTAAATACGCAAGATCGGTGTCAAGTGCTTCTACAGGCTGCGTTACCGATAATTAATAAAATAACAATATCAAAAATCAAGGTCAATTTAATTAAAGTTGACATTGATAAAAAAAATATACTATGAAAATATCAGGGGCAGAAGCCGTTATAAGATGTTTATTAGCAGAAGGAGTAGACTTGGTTTATGGATATCCAGGAGGAGCCATAATGCCGGTTTATGACGAATTATATAAATTTCAAGATCAATTACACCATGTTTTAGTACGTCATGAACAAGGTGCAACGCATGCCGCGCAAGGATATGCAAGAGCTACAGGAAAAGTAGGAGTAGCAATTGCAACTTCTGGACCGGGAGCTACAAATTTAGTTACCGGAATTGCAGACGCGCAGATCGATTCAACGCCAATGGTTTGTATTACAGGTCAGGTTGGAAAACATTTATTAGGTTCTGATGCATTTCAGGAAACTGATATTATCGGGATTTCAACTCCGGTTACAAAATGGAATTACCAGATTACAGAAGCTTCTGAAATTCCGGAAATTATTGCAAAAGCATTTTATATCGCTCGTTCTGGACGTCCGGGACCAGTATTAATTGATATTACTAAAAATGCTCAGTTTGATGAGTTTGATTTTAGTTATGAAAAATGTACGGCAATCAGAAGTTATGTTCCGGTTCCTAAATTAAAATTAGACAAAGTGGCCGAAGCTGCTGAAATAATTAATAGTGCAAAAAAACCTTTTATTGTTTTTGGTCAGGGGATTATTCTCGGTCAAGCCGAAGAACAACTAAAAGCATTCATTGAAAAATCTGGAATTCCGGCTGGCTGGACTATTTTAGGACTTTCTGCTTTGCCAACAAATCACCCGTTAAATGTTGGTATGCTTGGAATGCACGGAAATTACGGACCAAATATGCTGACGAACGAATGTGATGTCTTAATTGCTTTAGGAATGCGTTTTGATGACCGTGTTACGGGAAATCTAAAAACATATGCAAAACAGGCAAAAGTAATTCACTTTGAAATTGATCCTGCAGAAGTTGATAAAAATGTAAAAACAGAAGTTGCTGTTTTAGGAGATGTAAAAGAAGCTCTAACTGCTTTATTACCTCTTATTGAATCAAAATCTCATGATTTGTGGCATAATGAATTTAAAGAACTGCATAAAATCGAGATAGAAACAGTTATTAACGAAGAGTTAAACCCAACAAACGGTAAAGGAATATCAATGGGAGAAACTTTGGAAATGATTAACAAACACTCAAAAGGTGATGCTATAATTGTTTCAGATGTAGGTCAGCATCAGATGTTTGCCTGCCGATATGCTAAATTTAATTCAACCAAAAGTAATATTACTTCTGGAGGTTTAGGAACTATGGGATTTGCATTGCCGGCTGCAATTGGAGCCAAAATGGGGAGACCAGATCGCGAAGTTGTAGCAATTATTGGAGACGGTGGTTTCCAGATGACGATTCAGGAATTAGGAACTATATTCCAGACTCAAGTTCCGGTTAAGATTGTTGTTTTAAACAATGAATTTTTAGGAATGGTACGTCAATGGCAGGAATTATTTTTTGACAATAGATATGCTTCGACAAAAATGATTAATCCAAATTTTGTTGCAATAGCCGAAGGTTATCATATTAAATCTAAAAAAGTGTCACAAAGAGAAGATCTGGATGCAGCAGTTGCAGAAATGCTGGCTTCAAAAGATTCTTACTTCTTAGAAGTTATGGTAGAAAAAGAAAATAACGTTTTCCCAATGATTCCAACAGGAGCTTGTGTTTCAGAAATTAGATTAAGTTAGGAAAAAAAGTTTTAAGTTTTAAGTTTCACGTTTCACGTTCCCATCAGAACTTGAAACATGAAACATGAAACATGAAACAAATAAAACTAAAAAACAATGGAAGATAAAACATTTACCATATCGGTATATTCAGAAAATAACGTGGGTTTACTAAATAGAATATCTGGAATATTCTTAAAGCGCCACATTAATATATTAAGTCTAAACGTTTCAGAATCAGAAATAGAGAATGTTTCTAGGTTTATTATTGTAGTCAATACAACAGAAAAATGGGTTCAGAATATTGTTGGGCAGATAGAAAAACAAATTGAGGTAATAAAAGCATTTTATCATACAGATGAAGAAACAATTTATCTGGAAAATGCCTTATTCAAAATCGCATCAAGCTTATTGTTTGATGAAAAACAAATTCAGAATATTATCAAAGAGAGTCAGTCTACTATTGTAACTGTTTCTCGCGATTTCTTTGTGATTTCAAAATCAGGAAGACGTTCTGAAATCGAAGAATTATACGAAAAGTTTAAACCGTACGGAATAATGCAGTTTGTACGTTCGGGGAGAATTTCAGTTTCTAAGCAAAAAATGGAAATTTCAGCGTTGTTAGAAACATTCAAATAACAAAATTTAGTACCTATTAATCAAAAATAAAATTACACAACATTAAATATTATTAAACAAAATGGCAAATTATTTCAATACATTACCACTTAGATTACAATTAGAACAATTAGGAGTTTGCGAATTCATGGATCAATCTCAATTTGCAGATGGAATCGCAGCATTGGCAGGGAAAAAAGTTGTAATTGTGGGCTGTGGAGCACAAGGTTTAAATCAAGGTTTAAACATGAGAGATTCTGGCTTAGATATTTCGTATGCGCTTCGTGCAGATGCAATTGCAGAAAAAAGAGCTTCTTTTAAAAATGCTTCAGAAAATGGATTTACTGTAGGTACTTACGAAGAATTAATTCCAACTGCAGATTTAGTTTGTAATCTTACACCAGACAAACAGCACACAGCTGTGGTAAATGCAATTATGCCATTAATGAAAAAAGATTCTACATTGGCTTATTCTCACGGTTTTAATATTGTTGAAGAAGGAATGCAGATTCGTAAAGATATTACTGTAATTATGTGTGCTCCAAAATGTCCTGGATCTGAGGTAAGAGAAGAGTATAAAAGAGGTTTTGGTGTACCAACGCTTATTGCTGTTCACCCGGAAAATGATGCAAACGGATTTGGTTTGGATCAGGCAAAAGCATACGCTGTTGCAACAGGAGGACACAGAGCAGGAGTTTTAAAATCATCTTTTGTAGCTGAAGTAAAATCAGATTTAATGGGTGAGCAGACAATTCTTTGCGGTTTATTGCAAACAGGATCTATTTTATGTTTTGATAAAATGGTCGAAAAAGGAATTGATGCGGCATATGCTTCAAAATTAATTCAATACGGATGGGAAACAATCACTGAAGCTTTGAAACACGGTGGTATTACAAACATGATGGATCGTCTTTCTAATCCTGCAAAAATCGAAGCTTATGAAATTGCAGAAGAATTAAAAGACATTATGCGTCCGTTATTCCAAAAACACCAAGATGATATTATTTCTGGAGAATTCTCAAGAACAATGATGATTGACTGGGCTAATAATGATGCTAATTTGTTGAAATGGAGAGCAGCTACAGGAGAAACTAACTTCGAAAAAACTGCACCACAAGAAGCTGCAATTCCAGAACAAGAATATTTTGACAATGGAGTTTTGATGATTGCAATGGTAAAAGCGGGTGTTGAATTGGCTTTTGAAACAATGACAGAAGCTGGAATTATCGAAGAATCAGCTTATTACGAATCCTTGCACGAATTACCATTAATCGCTAATACAATTGCAAGAAAGAAATTATTCGAAATGAACCGTGTGATTTCTGATACTGCAGAATACGGTTGTTATTTATTTGACCACGCTTGTAAACCATTGTTGGAAGAATATATGAAAACTGTAGAAACTAACATAATTGGAAAACCATTTTCAACTTCAAACGGAGTAGACAATGCGGTTTTAATTGCAGTAAACAAAGAAATTCGTCAGCATCCTATTGAAGAAGTAGGGGCATGGCTTCGTGAGTCTATGACTGCAATGAAAAAAATTGGATAATAAATTGGGAGTTACCACACATTCGAATGTGATGGGATCTGCACTGTACCACAGTTTCGTATAATATTTTGAATTAGTAAGCACTTATTAACAAACAATGGATATAGATGCAAATTGCATTCACTTAACTTGACATAATAAGTTAAGTGAAGCTAATCCCTTTAGGGGGCGTATTTAGAGATAAATAAGCTTGTTGAAATTTCTGTTATTAATTAATAAAGATGCTGCTATTTTCAAAATAGGATACAGTTTGTATACAGCCTGACCAAATTAATTGTTATTGAAATTTGTTAATTAAAAAGGCATAGTATTTAGGTATTATGCCTTTTTTAAATTTACATTTTAGATTAAAAAAGCTTTTTTTTAAATTAAATTCATAAAAATATTAATATTTTTTTGTTATATGTTTTTTTTAGTTAAAATTTATCGATTAAATAATTTTAAGAATACGTCGAGATTTAATACATTTATAAAAAAATTCCATGAACTATGAGCTATTATAAAATTGAAAATTTAGAGCAATATTTTAAACACTACAATAAATCAATTAGGGAACCAAGAAAGTTTTGGGGAAAGATAGCTGAAGAGAATTTTACGTGGTATCAGCAATGGGATAAGGTTGTTGATTTTAATATGGCTGACGCCGAAGTAAAATGGTTTACAGAAGCAAAAGTTAATATTACCAAAAATTGTATTGACAGGCATTTAAGTAAAAGAGGCGAGAAAACGGCTATAATTTTTGAGCCGAATGATCCTTCAGAAGATGCTTTACATATTAGTTACAACGAATTATACGAGAGAGTTTCTAAAATGGCGAATGTTCTGCGTGAGCAGGGAATTCGTAAAGGAGATCGTGTTTGTATTTATTTGCCAATGATTCCGGAACTGGCTGTTTCTGTACTTGCCTGTGCTAGAATAGGAGCAATTCACTCTGTAATTTTTGCAGGATTTTCTGACTCTGCTGTTTCTGCAAGAATCAATGACTGTGAATGTAAAATGGTTATTACTTCAGACGGTGGTTATAGAGGAAATAAAACAATTGACTTAAAAGCAATTGTTGATGAAGCATTAAATACTTGCCCGTCTGTTTCTAAAGTTTTAGTTGTAAAAAGAACCAAAACAGAAGTATCAATGAAGGAAGGTCGTGATATTTGGTTACAGCCATTGTTAGACGCAGCTTTAGACAATAGTGTTGCCGAAATTATGGATGCTGAAGACCCTTTATTTATTTTATATACTTCAGGATCAACAGGAAAACCAAAAGGTATGGTACATACAACAGCTGGATACATGGTTTATACAGCTTATACCTTTAAAAATGTTTTCAGCCACGAAGAAAATGATATTTTCTGGTGTACCGCAGATATCGGATGGATCACGGGCCACTCTTATATATTATACGGACCATTATTGAATGGAGGAACAACCGTGATTTTTGAAGGAGTTCCATCTTATCCGGATTTCAGCCGCTTTTGGGATATTATCGAAAAACATAAAATCACACAATTTTATACAGCGCCAACTGCAATTCGTTCATTAGCAAAAGAAAGCTTAGATTATATTCAAAAATATCCTCTAAAATCTCTTAAAGTTATTGGTTCTGTTGGAGAACCAATTAATGAAGAAGCATGGCACTGGTTTAACGACCACGTAGGAGATAAGAGATGTCCGGTTGTAGATACTTGGTGGCAGACAGAAACTGGTGGAATCATGATTTCGCCGATTGCTTTTGTAACACCAACAAAACCAACTTATGCTACATTGCCATTACCGGGAATTCAGCCTGTATTGATGGATGAAAAACGTAACGAAATTGAAGGTAATCAAGTTGTGGGAAGTTTATGTATTAAATTTCCATGGCCTGGAATTGCCAGAACAATTTGGGGTAACCATGAACGATATAAAGAAACTTATTTCTCTGCCTTTCCTGGAAAATATTTTACAGGAGACGGTGCGTTAAGAGACGAAGTTGGATATTACAGAATCACAGGTAGAGTAGATGATGTTGTAATTGTTTCTGGTCATAATTTAGGAACTGCTCCAATTGAAGATGCTATTAATGAACATCAGGCTGTTGCAGAATCTGCAATTGTTGGTTTCCCTCACGAAATTAAAGGAAATGCTTTATACGGTTTTGTTATTCTTAAAGAAACTGGAGAAGTTAGAAATAAAGAAAATTTGACAAAAGAGATTAATCAGTATATTTCTGATCATATTGGACCAATTGCCAAATTAGATAAAATTCAGTTTGTTTCTGGGCTGCCAAAAACTCGCTCAGGAAAAATTATGCGTAGAATTTTGCGTAAAATTGCTGAAGGAGATTTGTCTAACTTTGGAGATACAACAACCTTGTTGAATCCTGAAGTTGTAGACGAAATCATCAAAGAAAGAGTTTAATAAAATAATATAAAAAAAATGCCTCTCCTCTTAAATTTTAAGAGGCATTTTTTTTATATTGTAATTAAAAATTATCTAATTCCCAAACGAGATTTTAATTTTAAAAATACAAGCGCAATTTTATACGCATCTTCAGCAGAAGAATTTCTATCGCTTTTTGGAATTTTATATATTTCGGATAAATCATCCATAGAAAACTGCTTGTCATTAATATCAGTTAATTTTCTGTACATCACATCGACATCTAGTGCCTCGTTTTTTATTCTGCCACAGTCCAGACGTTCAAGTGCGGCGTTGAGCATTTCGATATCAAAATTTATATGATGCCCAACAAGAACTGCATTTCCAATAAAATTAATCAGAGCCTCCAAAGCTTCCGGCTCCTGCATTTTGATCATTTTACTTTCAATAATAAATTCATTAGAAAGACCATTGTCTTGTAGAAATTTGTATTGCAGTAAAACAGTTTCAAAACTCTCCTTAATTACAATACTATCATCAATAACCGAGAAAGCCCCCAAAGATAAAATGACATCTTTATCCGGGTTTAAACCAGACGTTTCTGTTGATAAAACAACATACTTTGTAGGTTTGCTTTCGAATTTAGTTAAGTATTCCTTCCAGAAATCAGGATACTCTTTATTGATCTTTTTCAGCCAGTCTAGCATAATTTATGAGAATTGTGTAAGTTGAAATTTACTCTTAATTAATTCCTCAAGGTCTTTCATTGGATTCAATGCGTTTTTTAACTTCTCTTTGTCTGTTTTAGACATTTCCCTTAAATTTATATATTGTCCGGAATCGTCATTTTTTAATCCTTCAACAGTTCTGAATTTTGAGAGCGTTAAAAAAGCTTCTGCACAGCTTAAATATATTTCGGCGTTCTTAGAATCTGTAATTGCCAATTGTTTAAATCTTAAATACGTATTTTTAATACCTTTAATATTTGCATTCAAAATTAACAAACGAGCAGAATCAATCAAAGGCATTAAAGCACGGGTTTTAATGTCAAATTTTGTTTTATGCGGACCTTCTTCTTCAACAATAAATTTTTTGAAAAAACTTAAAGGAGAATTTCTCTTCAAAGCATCATTTCCTAAAAAGTCAAAGAAAAGCGTATTATTAACTGCATTTTTAAAAATAACATTTTCAATCACTTCTTCAATTTTTGGCTCTCCAAAAACAATTTCATAATCGAAGAATATACTGCTTAAGTCGTTACTGTTTTCACCTGGAGTATTCATCCAGCTGTTGTATTGTTTAGTCCAGTCTGTCAATGACTTACACCAAAGCATATTGCTTCCCATATGGCCATTTGGACAATATTCGTAACCCACTTTTTCTAATATTGCAGTAGTTCTTTTTCCTAATCTCAGGAAGTAATCTTTTACTTCTCTGTATTTTTCAGGAGTAACATCTTCAAAAATCAAAATACTATCCTGATCTGTGAGTAATAATTGTTCCTTACGCCCTTGACTTCCAATGCTTAACCATGCAAAACGAGCAGGAGGGGAGCCTAAATCTAAAATAGATAATTCTACCGCACGCTTAATTATAGCTAAATTTATTTCGCTGGCAATATTACTGATATGTGAAATCGGAATATTCTTCTGAATTGAATTTTGAATCAAATCAGAAAGACGATCACGTATTTGTTTTAAATCTTTAGGAAGCTGCGAACGCTTAATTTCTTTAATTAATACACCAGGGTTACTTGCTTGAGCAACAATTAAATCATGTTCAGAAATAATTCCTTTTACAGAAGATTTGCTCGTACCGTCTTTAGTAACACATAAGTGAGAAACGTTGTGCTTAAGCATTAATAACTGAGCTTCTGCCAGCGATACATTTTCTATAACTGTAACAACCGGCGAAGACATAATCTTATCGATCGTTTCTGTAATAGGATAACGGCCTGTAGCAATTTTTGACGATAAATCGGCATCAGTTACAATACCAATAGGATGATTCTTTTCGCAGACTACGATATTATCTACCATAGCTTCGGTCATTAAAATAGCAACATCTTTTACAATATGGTGTCCCTCAGTAGTTAACGGAGAATTATTGTAAACAAGAGATTGCACATACTGCATTTCTGACTGCTGGTCTATATAAGCGGACTCTGGAATTAATTTTCCGTTTGAATTGGCATTATCCTTAGTATGTCTTGAATTTATAGAAAAACTTTCTAGCAAAAAGTTTAAAACATCAGAATTATTAGCCACAAAAGGTCTAAAAACAGCAATCGGAATAGCATAAATGATACTTTCCTCACGTGCTTTTGCGGTCATCATGTAATTGTTTTTAGCAAAAAACGGGCGCAGACCAAAAATATCTCCTTCGTGACATTTATTAATTATCGTTTCTTCGGCATCAGCAATTGTTGTTAAATTGATTACACCAGAAGCTACAACATAAAAGCTGTCATGAAGCACATCATTGTTTTGAAACAATATTGCGTGTTTTTCTAAATTATGTACACGAATATTCGTAGCGATATCTGACAGTTCTTGAAAAGTCAAATTATTAAAGGGCGGATATTCTTTTAAAAAATCTGCAATATGCTCAGCAATTGTATTCATTTGTTTGATATTTTTTTTTAAAGTATCGAATGTAAAAATAATAAAATAAACGCTCACAATAAAGCATCTTAGTGAGAATCTAGATATTTTAAAGAAACGCCTAAATTTGATGTTTATGACGTTTTAAAAACTAAAATTTACTTAAAATTTTAAATATTTCTAGATTGTAGTTTTTATATTTTAATACAAGTAATTGGAAAAGAGTAGTTTATTTGATTTTAAGCACGCTCAAAAGACTTTTATATAAGTAAGTTATAAAGTGCAGTCAAGCGGTTTTTAAAATATTCTATTTTACATAATATAAATTATAGTTCAAAATGGAATAGCGCAAATAAGACGCTTATTCATTTATTTTGGTTAAAACTACTTCTTTAGGCACAATATCGTCACCGCCGCGTTTTGTAAACAAAAGTTTTCCATCCTGCTCAAACAATACACCGCCGGCAGAAATTCCATTTTTTCCTTTTAACGTAATCTGAGCTCGTTCGCCCATAGTATATACATATCCGGAAACTTCTAAGACTCCCGAATTAAGTTCAGTTTTAGTTGTGCTTGTGATTTCTACAGTTCCGTAGATCTTATAATTTGACTGCGCAATATTCAACGTAAAAATATAGTCTTTACTGCAATTTTTACAATTTTCATTACTCCAGGTTCCTGTAAATCTATTAGTTTGTGCATATGTCTGAAATGAAATAAAAAGCAGCAATACGATGATCTTCTTCATTAAAATTGAATTTTAAAATTTTTATCCAAATATAAACTAAAAAAGCATCACGATTGTGATGCTTCATATTTCCTTTAAATGAAAATTTATTTTAATTTTTTCAAATAAACGGATTTTCCGTTAAGTGAAACTTCAATTTGATTATTCTTTTCGTTGAAGGTTGTTCTTAGAACATTTCCTTTAAAAAGAGAAACATCACCGTAAACTTTTCCAGTCTCTTCAGAGATATATTCAAATAATAATTTTTTGTTATCTGGCTCAATTCCAATTTTATAACTTGAGAATTTGGTATTTTTAATATCAAATTCCTGCTGCGAATCTATGATCTTTCCGTCAGCATAAAAATTAGTAATCGTTTTGTTGAGCGTAATGTCTGGGTAATACTCATTTACTTTTTTAAGAAGATCGTATTGTACGGCATTTACATCTTCTAATTTTGAAGTTATAGTTTGTGCAAAGGAAGCTGAAGTAAAAATAATTGTTAATAGTAATAAATACTTTTTCATAATGTTGAATTTAGATTAATAATGTAAAGTTTTTTTAAAAAACTCATTTAATTATACTACAAGGTACGAAATCTTTACCTTTGCAAAAAATTAAAAGCCACATTTTAAGAAAATGACAACAAAAAAATATATCCAACTTATCCTCATTTTAGGTTCTTTAACAGCACTTGGTCCTTTTTCTATCGATATGTATCTTCCTGGTTTTTCTGGTATTGCTCGAGATTTAAATACTACTGTGGCAAAAGTCTCTATGAGCTTGTCTAGTTATTTTATCGGAATTTCTGCGGGACAATTGCTTTATGGACCATTATTAGATCGTTTTGGCCGTAAAAAACCATTATTTATTGGATTACTGATTTATATTTTAGCTTCTCTGGGATGTGTTTATGTTCCAGATATTGATGGATTTATATTTTTACGTTTTATACAGGCAATCGGAAGCTGTGCAGCAACTGTAGCTTCAGTTGCGATGGTTCGTGATTTGTTTCCTGTAAAAGATATTCCTAAAGTTTTTTCTCTCCTAATGCTCGTTGTTGGTCTTTCACCAATGCTGGCGCCAACAATTGGAGGTTATGTTACAGAAGATTTTGGCTGGCATCTTGTATTTTTAATCCTCATGTGCATGGGAATTTTTGTTTTGGTAATTTCAATGGTTGGACTTCCAAATAATTATAAACCAGATACTTCGATTTCGCTAAAGCCTAAGCCTATTATTACCAATTTTTTAAGTGTCCTTAGAGAACCACAGTTTTACACTTATGCTTTTACAGGAGCAATCGCTTTTTCGGGTTTATTTTCTTATGTAGCAGCTTCTCCTATAATTTTTATGGATGTGTATAAAGTTGATGCTAAAACGTACGGGTGGATTTTTGCTTTTATGTCCGTGAGTTTCATTGGTTCAAGCCAGCTGAATTCCTTATTATTAAAAAGATTTTCAAGCGAACAAATGATTTTTGGAGCTCTGATTTCACAATCTGTAATTAGTATTATCTTCTTATTTTTGGCCCTAAACAATTTTTTAGGATTGTATGAAACTGTAATAATGTTATTTTTATTTTTAGCTTGTTTAGGAATTTCAAACCCAAATACAGCTGGTCTTACATTGGCGCCATTTGCAAAAAATACAGGAAGTGCTTCTGCTTTGATGGGTGCAATTCAGCTTGGTTTAGGAGCTTTGGCTTCTTTTGCTATTGGTATTTTTGTAAAAGATTCTGTTGCACCAATGGTAGCCATTATGTCTATAACTACAATTACTGCATTTATAATTTTAAATATCGGCAAACGTTTTATTAAAAATAAAATAGAACTTGGAGCAGATGACAATATTATAGTTGGACATTAAAAAGATAAAAATTCAAATTTTTTATATTCCAAATTCCCAACAAAAAAGCCAGAATATTTATTCTGGCTTTTATATTTTCTACATATTCCATTGGAATTGAGTTTTTCTAAGATCTTTTATCTGGTCTGATAATCATTCTAAGAGATTGATCTCTTGCAAAATAAGCAACCATCCAGTTATAAAAAGTATTTAATCTGTTTCTATAAGTGATTAATGATATCAAGTGGATAAACAACCAGATAATCCAGGCAAAAAATCCTTTAAAATGCCATTTTGGACTCGGTAAATCTACTACTGCTTTATTTTTCCCGATAATTGCCATAGAACCTTTGTCATTATAAGCAAATGGTTTTAATGGTTTATTAGAAGCCATATTCATAAAGTTTTTGGCTAAATTGATTCCTTGCTGAATGGCAACCTGAGCCACTTGCGGATGTCCGTCAGGGAATTTTTTATCTCCCGCCAGAATTGCAGTATCACCAATTGCATAAATATTGTCTACAGCATTTACTTTACTAAAAGCATCTGTAGCCATACGTCTGCCTCGTCCGTAGCTTTCTTGCGGCATTCCTTCAAATATTTTTGCAGAAACTCCAGCAGCCCAGATTAAGTTTTTTGTTTTGATTGTCTCTCCGTTTTCAAAATGCACGGTATCATCAATATAATCGGTTACACGGGTATGCAATTTTACGACAACACCAAGTTTGGTTAATGCTTCTAGAGTATCTTGCTGCGATTCTTTACTCATTGGAGCAAGAAGAGCGTCTCCTCCATCTACCAGATAAACATTACTTACAGAAGTTTCGAGTTCAGGGTATTCTTTTAGCAGGATATTTTTACGCATTTCTGCAAACATTCCCGAAACCTCCACTCCTGTTGGTCCGCCCCCGGCTACTACAATTGTCAATAATTTACGACGTTTGCGCATATCTTTGGTAATAGCGGCTTTTTCCAGATTTTTGAGCAGCGTATTTCTCATTTCGATGGCATCATTTAAGGTTTTCATCGGAATGGCATTTTTCATGACATTTTCCATACCAAAATAACTTGTTTCTGCTCCAGTAGCAAAAACCAGATGATCATAGTCTAGCTCACCATTATTAAGGATGATTTTCTTTTCTGCAGGAACAACAGAAATTAATTCGCCTAAACGAAATTGCAGATTTTTTTTGCCCGCAAAAAATTTTCTAAAAGGATAACTGATACTTGACGGTTCTAAAAAAGCCGTTGCAACCTGATATATAAGTGGTGGAAAAAAATTATAATTATTCTTGTCTACAAGGGTAACTTGTATTTGAGGATGGTTAACAAGCTCTTTAGCAAGATTTATACCTGCAAAACCACCTCCAATAATGACTATCTTCATATATGTTGTTTTACGAATAAGATTATTTGTTTTAAAATCACCTTAAAAGTACAACATAATTTAACAGTTACAAAGTCTGTTTAAATTACTTTTTGAATTTTTTAACAGGTTTTTCAACTATATCGTTTTTGTTTTGAAGAACATAATTAGCCAATAATTTTTCTATTAATTCTTCTTTTGTTAAATGATGAAAAACTGTTTTTACCTTTGTTTTTAAATCAGCAGAAATGTCGTGATTCGGCTTTGTTTTGAAGATTTGTTTTGCCCATAAAAGGGTATTATTTTCCTCTAAGCTAACAGCAGAAGGTTTTTTAAATTCTGTAAATTTAATATCCAGCTCTCTTTCAAATTCAGCAATTTCAGCAACTTCTTCTTGTTGTAAAACTGTTAGAGAAAGCCCCTTTGCTCCTGCCCTTGCCGTTCTTCCGCTTCGGTGTACATAATTTTCGTAAGTATCCGGCAAATGATAATTGACAACATAAGAAAGTGCAGCAACATCTATTCCTCTGGCGGCCAAATCTGTAGCGACCAAAATATTAATGTGACCTTCACGAAACTGTTCCATAATTCTATCGCGAATTCCCTGAGATAAACTTCCATGAAGTGCTCCAGAAGAAAAACGATTTATTGCCAGATTTTTGGCCAATTTGTTAACAGCAGCTTTCGTTTTACAAAAAATAATACCACGTTCTCCTTCTCTTGAATTTAAGAAATGCATTAAAATATCCAGTTTTTCAATAGGATCAACAACGATATATTCGTGATCTATTCCTTGATTGCCAATAGTTTCCATATTGGCACTAATTTGAACTACATTTTTGTTTAAGTAATTCTGAATCAGTTGTTTTATTGTTCCTGGTAAAGTTGCAGAAAATAATAAAGTACGATGATTTTTAGGAAGCTCAGCAATAATCTCATCTAAACTTTCTTTAAGAATCGAAACCATCTCGTCTGCTTCGTCTAAAACTAAATATTTCGTTTGTTTAAGATCTATTGCTTTACGCTGAATCAAATCTATTAAACGTCCCGGCGTTGCGACTACAATATGTGTTGGTTCTGTAAGGCGCTCAATTTGAGGCTTTATTGGAATTCCACCGCAAGTTGCAGCGATTGAGATGTTCGGAATATGCTTAGAAAAATCTTCTAAGTTTCTAAAAATCTGATGTCCAAGTTCTCTTGTAGGTACTAAAATAATTGCCTGAACGATTGGCGATTCAACATCAATTAACTGTAGTAATGGAAGTCCAAAAGCAGCCGTTTTTCCAGTTCCTGTTTTTGCTAAACCAACCAAATCATGATTTTCAGATAATAAAAGCGGAATTGTTTTTTGTTGAATTTCTGTAGGTTCAACAATATTTAATTCGCTTAAAGCTTTTAAAATTGGCGCTGAAAGTCCTAATGTTGAGAATTGTTTAGACATGTATTTTTTTTGTTTATTTTATTTGTTTTGTTTCAAGTTTCAGGTTTTCTGTGCTTTCCAGCAAGCTTGAAACCTGAAACCTGAAACTTTTTTTAACTCTTATTCTCAGTCCGGTTCGTTCATGATTTTTTCACGATACTTTTTCCCAATCAATAAAGTCATATTTTTTTTGTAATCATCAACCAGCCATTCGCGGTAGTTTTTACTGCACTGGCTCAAACATTTTGCATAACGTTTGATTCTGCATTCGATATCATCGTCTAGCTCTTTTCCAAGAGATTTTGCTTCCTGCAGGGTTTCAGTATTATCCACGCACATAGAAGCATGTTGTTCTAATGATTTGTCTAATACAATTTTAGAACGTAAGTTTTGCTTTATTGCTAATTTATGCTCTTCATCAACATCAAAAGTAACATCGGCTGTTTTGCTAAACTTAGCACGAAGTTCTGGCGGCATATTGTATTTAAAGAACATTTCGATTTCTGTATCATCACGAAGATTTTCCAGATAAAATTCAGGCGATTTAAAAATGTGCTGCCAGTTCACCGGCTCGCTCCATAAACCAAAACGCGCTGCATTATTTCCTAAATCGATAACCGTAAACTCATCTTTACCAGGAAGTTTTCGAGATCCACGACCAATCATCTGGTAATATAAGGTCAACGATTTTGTTGCTCTGTTTAAGATAATTGTCTCAACCGTAGGCTCATCAAAACCAGTAGTTAAAATTCCAACCGAAGTTAAAATAGCATCTGGAGTTTTCTTAAACCATTGCAATATATCTTTTCTTTCTTCAGAACTGCTGGTATTATCGAGATGTCTAATATCGTAACCTGCTTCTCTAAAAGTTTCATATACATATAATGAGGTATGAATACCGTTGTTAAAGATCAAAGTCTTTTTTCCTAAAGAACGTTCTGTATACGCGTGCAGCAGTTTTTCCTGCATTATGGTATTCGTATACAAATCATCTGAAGATTTTACGGTGTAATCACCGTTAATACCCACTTTTAGTGAAGTCAAACCAACATCATAACTATAAGTTGTTGCTTTTGCAAGGAAACCTTTGTCTATAAGCGATCCAATAGTATCACCAACAATAAGCTCATCGTAACTCTGGTGCATTGGCAGTTTTATATTAGAACTTAAAGGCGTAGCTGTTACTCCTAATATAAAAGCATTTTTGAATGAGTTTAATAATTTTCTAAACGAATTGTAATGCGCCTCATCAATAATAACCAAACCTATATTGTCAAGATGAAGTTTTTCATCATTAATACGGTTTTTCAAAGTCTCAACCATTGCCACAAAACACGAATATTCATTCTGATCGGGCAATTCTTTAACCTTGCTGTTAATGATTTTGTTTGTCACTCCAAAACCTTTCAACATTTTTGAGGTTTGTTTACAAAGTTCTATACGGTGTGTTAAAACAACCACTTTTTTATCATTATTTGATAAATAGCGGCGAACGATTTCAGAAAAAATTACTGTTTTTCCACCACCTGTCGGCAGCTGATACAATAAATGATGTTTTTGAGAAGCATTATCCAGACGCTCAAAAATAGCGTCAATATCGCCTTTTTGGTATGCATAAAGTTCTTTCTTCTCTTCTCTTTCTATTTCTAAAGTGTTTTGAGACATTGTTTATTTTTGGATTTTTGCAAAAATACACCGAAAAAACAGTTATTCATCTTATTTTAACCTAAAATAAATGTTTTTTTTAAATAAGATTTTTTATAGGAAGTATCTTTAAAAGTCTATTTTGTCTGAAATTGCCTCAAATTCGTATTTGTTTTTCCATTTTTGCTGCATAGTTTGCTGTTGTATGTCTAAAATTCTTGATTTAAATTCAGGCAGAATTCCATTAGAAATAATAAAATTTACCGCTTGTTCAAAAGAATTAAGTATGCTTTTGTAGAATAATTCCTGCTTTATAAAATTATTCGAAGAGAATGTTTGGGCAATTTCAATATTGTAAAGCATTAAATCTGCGATGATAAACGAATCAACGCCAAGCATAATAAAATGTTTTATGATTTTTTGAGCAACAGAACGACGCATTTTGGCTTTTGGGCGCCACTTTGCGTTAGGCTTTTTTATGGGAAAATATTCGTGAGAAATTTTCACCTTAGATTCCTGCAGCAACTTATCTTCTTTTGGATTAAAGACAAAATCATAATATACCTTTACAGGAGCAAATTTCTCATAAAGTTCTACAATTTGTTCTTCCAGCTGTTCTTTAGTCAGTTGGCCTATATATTTTTTTAAATCTCTTTTACTCATTATCAAGTTTATTACAAAAGTAAATTACAATAAGTTGAATTAAATTCCAAATCCCAATTCCAATTATAATTTTCTTTGTATTGGTATACGACTGCGACCGAAAACAAACCTCTAAATTTCAATTTTTATAATAGAAAAATCAAACCATAATACTTAATTTTACCCCATAAACTCAAAAAATATATACATGCTCAAGATTTTCAAAGTTACAGCAATTCTAGAAGGAATCTCGTATTTAGTTTTGTTTGCAAATATGCTGATTATTAAGTCCAATAATCCAGAACTTTATCATACCCTGTTACGTCCGCTCGGAATGGCACATGGTGTTTTATTTATCGGATATATTATTTTGGCATTTTTACTCAAAAAATCTCAAAATTGGGATCTTAAAACGTTCGGAATTATTTTAATTGCTTCTCTTATTCCGTTTGGAACTTTTTATGTGGAGAAAAAATATCTAGATCATAATGCATAAGCTTTTGGATAAAATATTTAATTTTTTATATCCGATTTTTAGAGATTGGGGAATGAGCCGCAATTTTGCGTCTTATATAAGCCTGATCTTAAATATTGCTATTTTAATAGCATTGGCGTATGTCATTTATTATATTGCTAAGTTTCTTTTAGTTACGCTTACAGCTGTTTTTGCGCAGCGCACCAAAACAAAATTCGATGATTATTTAGTACAAAATAAAACCACGCGATATACAGCTTACTTAATTCCGTTTTTCTTTATATATAAAGCAGTTCCTGTTATTTTGGATAAATACGAATACTGGGAATTAATTTTTGGAAAAATAGTAGGAGTTTATATTGTATTATTAGGACTTTGGATTGTAAGAACAATTTTTAATTCACTTAGAGATTATCTAAAACAAAAGCCGGAATACAGCGATAAACCTATCGATAGTTTTGTTCAGGTTATTATGATTGTCCTTTGGATTTTTGGAGTTGCTCTTATAATTTCGACTTTATTCGGAATCAAAAAAGGCGAATTATTAACCATTCTAGGAACACTTTCTGCTATTATCATTTTGATCTTCAGAGATACAATTTTAGGATTTGTGTCTAGTGTTCAGGTGGCCATAAACGATATGGTTCGTATTGGCGATTGGATTACGATGGACAAATTTGGTGCAGACGGAGATGTAATCGAAATTAATTTAACGACTGTAAAAGTTCGAAATTTTGATAATACGATTACCACTATTCCTACTTATGCTTTGAGTTCAGATTCGTTTCAGAACTGGCGCGGTATGCAGAAATCAGACGGAAGACGTATTAAAAGACATATTTTAATAAAAAGCAGCAGTATAAGGTTTCTGAACAATGATGATCTGAATCATATGAAAAATGTGCAGCTCATAAGTTCTTATATTGATACCAGACAAGCAGAAATCGAAAAATATAACGAATCCCGCGGCATTGATAAAAGTTTAGCATTAAACGGACGTAATATGACCAATCTTGGATTGTTTAGAAAATACATCATGCAATACCTTTTAGATCATCCGGGACTGAATAAAAATATGCACATTATGTGCCGTCAGCTGCAATCTACTGCACATGGCGTGCCTTTAGAGATTTATGTTTTTTCTAGCGACAAACGCTGGGCAAATTACGAATATATCATGTCGGATATTTTCGATCACGTTATGGCTTCTGTAATTTATTTTGATCTCGAAATATTTGAGCTGCCGTCAACAATAGGACCTTTAAATTAGTTTCAGGTTTTCTTTGTTTCAGGTTTCACGTTTTCTTTGTTTCAGGTTTCAAGTTTTATTGAGTTTGCTTAATACACATTCCAATTAAACCTGAAACCTGAAACGTGAAACAAAAAAACTATTTCTGAATCTCTTCAAAAACAAACTTTGGCTCATTGTAATTTAAAGTCCCTTGAATAAAGCACGGAAGATTCATGTAAGTTCCTATTACACCGTTTCCTAAAATCAATTTGTCTTCTTTTTTAAGCAAAGCCAAAGGGATTCTTTTCCAGCTTCCGCCGTTAGAAATAAAATGAAAATCTCCTGTTAAAGTATTTTCTTTTATATCCCCTCTTACATCTCCCGAATCCTTACCTATTTTGTAATACGAGATTTCATAACGTCCATAAAATCTTTTTCCGCTTATTTTTAATGCCAAAACAGCTGTATCTTTATCATTAACAGCACGATATACAACATCGCGATAAGAATCCTGTTTTTCTTTTGAATTGCAGGAAAACAGTATAAAAACGAACATTAACAATGAAACAGCTTTGAAGAATTTTATCATGTGATATTTTTTAAAGAAATTAAACTTCATCGGATTTTACCTACGATCTATCTAGTAATCAAAATGTTTTTAATTATATAAACAAAAATAACCTTTTCGTACAAGATTTTTTTCTAAATTTAAAATAAAAACCATGACAGATAGAGACACATTTTTAAAAGAATTCAGAGGCGAGACTTTAGGAACTGTAAGTGCTCAATCTTCGCCAGACGAAATATTCCAAAATCAGACCATCAGGCCGATATTAAAGCTGCAAAATGATTTGTTTATTGCAGTATTTACGAATTATGTAAATAAAAACAAAGCCGATTTTTATTCGTATTCTGTCGAAAAGAAAATTCAAACCATTGAAAATTCAATTCAAAAAGATATTAAATTCAGAAATTCTTTAAAAGGAATTATTATGGCACTTTTTACTATTGAAGAATACGATACTTATATTCAGAACTCTTCAAGTTTAAACAAGCGCATGATGAATTTGTTGATTGAAAGATTGAAAAGTCAGGTGCAATTGTTTGAACTGCAATCAAATTCGAATTAATTTTTAAGATAAACTCTAATTATTGACATTGGCAAAATATTTTAATCAAACTAAAAAAAAACTGACTATCAGAACAAATTCTTTATAACTTTTAATGATAAAATTTACATCATTTAAATCAAAAAAAACTTTCATATTTTAGCAATTGAAATAGTAATCAGTCAGATTAAAATAAATTAAATAATATATAAATGTCAATTAAAACCTTTTGGGCAATCTTAATCAAAATTTTAGGATTGTTATTAATTTTGGGTGCTTTAACCGTAGTTCCGCAATGGCTTTATTCTATATATTCTGCCTATCAAACTGGAGATAATCAAAGTTTTATTATTTTAACTTCTATTCTGATAGTGGTGCTTTTTGTATAGCTGTAATTGTGATTGGAGGTTTAAT
>NZ_MUHF01000038.1 GCF_002217435.1 Flavobacterium reichenbachii | reverse complement strand
ATATTTCCCAGAAGCATCACGAACATCATCAAAATAATCCATCGTATTAGTGTAGAATAATTTGGATTCTGAGTCGTATTCTGAAATGGTCTTCAAAAGGGTTTTATTGAAGGCTCCCGAGGTATAATTTAACTCATAACTGCGGACCATATCGCCTTTGTAACGCACTTCTATTTTTCGAAGAAGCTGATTGTTGAGCTGTTTAAAGCCTAATCTTGCAGAAATCTGAACATCCTGTCTATTGGCTTCTCCAAGATCGCCGTTTTTTACAAAAGTGACATTGTAGTTTCCTTTCTCTGATCCAAAACCGGTATAGTATACTTTTTTAAGGTACAGCTCGCCGTCTTTTTTATCATACTCATAAGTAACCGTATTTCCTTTTAAATCTTTCTGCAGGCAGAGTGCCCAGTGGCCTACATTTCCTGAGGCATCCTGAAGCACGGCATTGGAGGCAATTCCGGATTCATTTCCTCCGTAATAGCTTGCCACACCGCTTTTGTCCCTTACCACCCAGTAGTAATTCTTAGGCGATGATCCTTTTCTGATAATCTGCTGAAAAGCGCCTTCTCTTCTCGGATAAAACTGTTTGTCTGCAGTTCTGGAAGTCCATGCTTCTCTGTGCGAATTGGGGATTAACTGTTCTCCTGCAATGCTGTAGGTTTCGGTTTCTTTATTCTCATCATAGCGTGGTGCTCCCCAGCGCGTGTCAAGACTTACCGCAGGCGCTGAAAGATCCCAGCCTGTTCCTGCCCAGCTGTAGCCGCCGTCGCTGTCATACTGAAGGTTGAAAGAAGGCTGCATGCCGCCTCTTCCGTTTGGAATCACGATAGAAAATCCAGTGCTGGCGGTTCCTCTTCCGTTTGCAGAAGGTGGTGCTATAGACTGGATTCCAACAAGCGGACTTGCCGCTTTCAGGTCTTTTATGCTCGTGGGCGTGTAACCTGAGGTTTCCGGTGATTCCGGCATTTTTATAATTCCGGCAATAAAATCGGTAAAGTGTGTTGTCTTTGCCTTAATTATTCCTTGTTTTATGTCTAATGAATCTTTTGAAACTTCCTGCCACAGACGTTTGTTTTCATCAAAATAAAATACATTGATGTCTTTCTCTGTGTAGCCTTCGGGGATGGCTTTTTTATCGAAAGGAAGCGACAGGGTCACTGCTTTTTCGAAAAGGGTTCCGTGGGGAAGCAGTCTAAAACCTGCATTTACGGCTGTAACATTGACCATTGCGGAGTTTAATGGCGCGATGTCTATTTTTCGAAGTCCGCTTACCGATACATTCAGGTTTTCCTTAAGTGCTCCGGCCGGGAAAACAGCAAGGAAATCTTTGTATGCAAGTGTGGATGCAGTCTCAAATTTTATATTTTTTGAGATTTTCTCTCCGGCTCTTTCCAACGCTCTAAAGCTGTCAGCCTTTGCAAAATCTCTGCTTTTTAGGATCTGCTGTGTAATTACTCCTGTTGAGGTTTCTTTGTAAATCGTAACGGACTGGTCGGCACTTAAATCTTTTCGGTCCAGAATCAGCTCAAATTCCGGCTGGCTCACATTAACCGAATGACCGCCTATGGTAAGGGATTTTATATACGAAGAATTAGTTCCTTTTATATAGAGTTTGTTCTCTGACTGAAGCAGGGTATAATGAGTTCCAATATCGGAAGGTTTGTATACAATGCGTACGTTTTTGATTTTATAACTGTTTGATATTCCTTCGGGAGCTGTAAACAATAATACATTATCTCCCTGTCTGATTGATTTTTCTGAAAGCAGTTCAGACTGCGGGGTCCAGTTTTGGTTTGGCGATAAAAACTGGCCTCCTATACTGGCCTGGCTGTTTAAACTTCTTGAAATAGAAGCGGGATGGTCGTAACCATAAAGCTCGTATTCCAGATATGCGCTCTGGTAAACCGAAGGCAGTTCGTTTATAGAGAGATGAAAAACATTATCATAAGCGTCATCGGTGTCTGACTGGTCTTTGATTCCTATAAAACCTTCTTTAATGTCGGCATAAAAGACTTTTGCCGCTTTGACCATTTTTTTTGAAGAAGACTCAGCTGTTGTTTTTGGGGCTGCAGCGGGTTCTTTTTTATCTTCAAAAAATTCGCTCGAAAATTTAGAAACAAGATCGTAGTTTTTAAAATTTACTGCAGACAAAAATGAACTTACTAAAAGTACAAGGATTATAATTTTATTTTTCATACTGTATATTAATCGGCTTTGGGGACCGCTTATATTATATTTTCCAAAAACTTATTTCCGAAAATTAAAAATTCCGGATTTTTATTAGAATGGTTTCTTTGGATATTCACCAAAAAAAATTACTTCACAATAACTTTAAATGTTTTGGTGCCATAATCTGAACTTACTTTTACCAGATACATTCCAGAAGAGGCTTTTATGTCGTCTTCATAAATGTAATTTTCAATCTGAGAAAATTGTTTTTGCTTTATCAGCGTACCATTTGGCGAATACACTACTACTTCAGCATTTGTCTTTTTTGCAAACTGCATTGCAATTGTATAATGTCCGTCTACAGTTGGATTAGGATATAAAATTAAAACACTCGATTCCAGACTTTCTTTTCCGTCACTTGATATCGCAATTTTACTTGATGTTTTACAACCTTCGGCACTTAGTAATCGCAGCTCATAGTTACCCGCTTGGTCTACTAAAATCTTCGGATTATTATCGATAAAATTCCCTTCGTAATACCATTGATATTCGTAATTTCCTTCTGTAAGACCTACACTTGCATCAAGCATTAAGGCATTTCCATCTGTCAATTTGTATTCTGGTTTTAAAGTTGGGAAAGTACCTTGCTTATCGGCTACAAAAACAGTTTCTGAGTATAAATTGCCTTTGGCATCACGAACGATATAATCGTAATTTCCAGAAGAAAGTTTAACACCCGAATTGCTTTTTGCTGTCTGGCTCCATTGTTTTACCACGGCATCGCTTCCTTGTTTTTTAACCGTTACCGTAAAAGGTGCTTCTCCTCCTTCAATAGTATAATTCAACTCACCCGAAGTGCTCAGCGTACAATCTGCCTGAGTAATCCAAACACGGCTGAACATTTGAGGTGCTGTTTTTATTGTAAATCTGGCTGTTCCCTGCTTTTGCTTATCCCAGTCAAAATCTTTTAAGTTTAACTTTTCTTTACTTGAAGTGCTTCCTAATTTGATGTATTGTGAATTTGCTTCGTCATAAGTACCTTTTCCTGAATGGTCTATCAACAGCCAGTAATAGCTGTCCTGAGGAAGTGTTCCCTTAATATATTTAGGATCAAAAGTCCAGTCGAGACTAAGATCTGAAGTACCAGAAAAATCAATCTGCCACTGTCTGTCAATACCTACGGGTTCACCCTGTTCTTGTTTTTTTACCAATAGTGTTTTTCCGTTATCGCTCCAAAACACAAAATAATTATCCGGAATTTTATTGGTTTTGCTTTTAAGTTCCATCGTAAAAAGTCCTTCATCGACCATATTACTGCTCTTTAACTGTAATAGTCCACTTACGTCGTCACGACCCAATGCTGTAATCGAAGACTCAAAACCTTTGTGTTTCTCGATATCCCAAATGGTTTGTCCAGAACTGTTTAAGTAATTTTTGATTTCCAATTGTGACAGCGAAATACCATATTTTACCGCCAAATAGGTGGCCACTTTCTGTGTTTCTACTCCTGATAAAACTCTGTTATAAACCAAAATTTCGCCGATATTCCCGCTGAATTCAGCTGTAGGCAGTTTCTCAAATTTTGATTTAAGACCAATATTTAATATGGATGGTTTTGCAACTGTGTCCGTGATATTCTGCTGAAAAAAGTGAATATTAGCTTTGTGAGGTTTCACTTTCTCGCTGTAGGACTGGTAATTGTATTTTTTAAGATCGGCAAGACGCTTATTTGTTGCTGCCGAAAGTGTTTTTTTGGTATCATCGATTGTCCATAAAAGCTGTTCTTTCAAACTGTCTTTTACTTTATAAACCATAAATACGGTCTGCTTTCTTTTGCTCTCAACGCCAAGTGGCAGGATCAGCGAATCCTTTACAGTATCAAAACTAATACTTGGATTAAAATTAAAAGCGGTTCCTTTCTGAGTATTCAAAGGTATTCTGCCTTCTTTTTTACTGAGATTATCCCAATAATAGGCATCACCAGATGACTTAGATTTGATCCAGAAATCAGGTTCCTGAACATTTCCCGGAAGGATTTTCTGTTGTGAAAAAATTGTACTGCCCGTAAAGATTGATAATAAAATTACCAATAGAAAAATCTTCTTATTCATAGTATTATGATTTTTAAGATGATTACAAATTAAAAGTTACCCAGGTCATCAAAATCAAATGAATACCCGATAATCAAGGAAATGCTGTTAATTTTGTTTTTGTTTTCGCTGTAGCGGTGTCCATTTTCTTCGGTTCTCACAGCATCTGTAAGTCCTAATGAGTAACGTGCGCCTACAGAAAAATTAGAATTGAATTCATAACCAAGCGCAAGCGTTCCGTAGAAATAATTTTTTCCTGTAAAGGATGCCTTCAACACTTTCTCTACATTGGCATCAGGCTCAAAATAAGCTCCAGAATTACCAAAAACTTCTTGAGCATTTGAAGTATATTTTATGTTATCGCTTGCAAGATTAAATCCTATGTATGGTCCTGCGCCAATGTAAAACCCTTCAAACGGATAATATTTAAACTGTGCCCCAACATTGATATAGCTGTAGCCAAAAGTCATTTTGTATTTAAGGCCCTTAATATCTTCATAATTCAAATCTGTACCCTGACCAGAATAAGAAAGTTCAGTTTGAATAGCAACTTTAGCATATGGATATTTCCAATTGATGAAAAAACCGCCGGTTCCTCCAAATTTTCCTTTTTCTTCAAAAGTGTTTCCGTCATAAAGACCTTTTACGACAATCATGTCTGGAAGATTAGATAATGTAGAGTGAATTCCTCCAACAAAAAGACCATAAGTGATTTCTCTGTCGCCTTGTGCAAATAAAGATTTTGTGCTTACTAATAAAAGAAGCAGAATATTTTTTTTCATTTTTTTATTGAAATTACCATTGATGAAAACTATAACCTAAAGAAAAGCAGATCACGCCGCTTTTGTTTTGGTTCTCGATAAATTGAAAAGAAGAGGCGTTACTTTTGACTACATCTTTTACTCCCAAATAATAACGCAGGTCAAAGTGAATGCTCTGATGCAGTTCGTATCCTGCTGCGAAACACACAGAAAAATCATCTGCGCCATCAAGTCCGTCTTTGTAAAACTGTCTTGTGGCCACATCGTACATACCGCCCGCTTCGTTGGAAGTATAACTTACGTTATTAGGAGACAAACTGATGCCATAAAATGCTCCAGCGCCCAGATTTAATCCTTCGTACGGATAAACTTTATACAAAGCTCCAATCTGCAGATAAGAATAATGAAGACCAAGTTCAAACTCTTTCCCGACAGCATCTCTGTAGGTGACTTTCTCGCCTGCTTGTCTAAATAAGATTTCGGGCTGAATAGCAACACGGGTATCATGAAGTTTGAAATTTAAAAAAAAACCACCTTCAAGGCCGTATGCTCCTTTACTTTCCATTACGCTGTTGTCGACAGTATTATCGCGCCCTTTGATGGTTTCAGGAAGACTGCTAATTGTAGAACGAAGACCCCCGAATTTTAATCCGTATGTGATATTTGTCTCGTATTGTGCGTGTACAGAAACGCCAAAAAATAAGCAGAAAATTGATAAGTATTGTATTACTTTCATTCAAAAATTTTCTGCGAATATATGTATTAATATCATATAATAATGCTTGAAATTCGACAAAACGCAAGGATTATTCGTCAAAAAACAAGTTTTTACGTTAAACTGCAAAATCGGCTATAAAATTGAAGATCTTTTATTTTTTACCGCTCAAATACTACAATACTGCAAATCAACAATTTAAAGATATTAAAAAGAATAAGCTTATAAATTTCCTAATTGAAAGTTAATTAGAAATGTATCTTAAAATTAATATTGAAACATGTGTACTATTCAAAAAAAAATTACATTTGGCAACCTAATTTACCATTATTACTATGATCCAGAAAAAAAATTCTATTTATCTACTAGCCTTATTGGCAATGGTGTTCTGTACGCTGCCTGCCTATTCTCAGACTTCTACACCAAAAAAAGAAAACCACTCTAAATTATTTGAAGAAACGACAACTGACAGTGACTATCTCACTGCTATTGAAAAAGCTTCTGCCGCTTTGGAAACTGCTTTTAACGATGCCGATTTTGATGGAGAAACCCGTCATTTGTTTGGAGAAATAAAAAGAACACAAGGCAAACTAGATCTTATTTTAGCAAGTGTAAAAGGTGCAAATCCTAATGTACGAAATCAGCAGATGTATCGTGTTGTGCTAAAGGAGATCGAACAGGATCTGGAAGAACAGAATACTGCAATTAATCTTCGCAATACCAATCTGGAAAAAATTAAAGGACGTCTTATTGAACTCCGCAAGGACAAAACTCTGATGTCGCTTATAAAAGATACTATCCGAAGAAAACAATTCAAAAATGAATTTGCAAACTTGAGAAAGAAGTATTTGAGTACGGATAGCTTAATGACTAAAAATCAAAGCAGATTAAATGATAAAAAACGATTGACTGTGCAGCGTAAGATTGCCGTTTCGAATGCATTGGTGACAGTTGAAAATACACTTGAGAAATCTGGAATCAGTATTCTCAAAAAAGAATATCCTTCTTTGTGGAGCATTAATGACTCGGTTTCAAAAAAAGGAACATCGCAAAACATTAAAGCAAAAATAATTATAGAAGAAAATGTTGCTGCTTATTATTTAAGTTATCGCGCCGGAGGATTAATTACTTTGTGCTTTTTTATGGGATTACTCGCTTGGTACATCTCAAGAAATATAAAATATTTAAGAACTAACGGTCATGTAGAAAATCTTTCGCTTCTTGACTTTAAATATTTAAACAGAGGAATCTTATTACCAGTTGTTGTAATTGGACTTAATATTGCAGTTGTAAGCAATTTGTATGCTCCGGCTTTGTTTTTAGAAATATTACAAATTCTGCTGCTGGGAGCTCTAACTGTTTTATTTAAAAATAAATGGTCTGCAAACTCGTTACGCAACTGGATACTTCTTATCGTTCTTTTCTGTGCGCTATGTTTTCTGGATTTATTTATTGGAGTTGGATTCATTCAAAGATGCGCTTTTATTGTCATTAATATTTTAGGAATACGTTACGGTCTTGTTCAGCTTAAGAGCATCAAAGAAGAATTGTACATTAAAGGCTTTTTTAAATGGGCCAGTATTATTTTTATTGGTTTAAATGGATTATCGATTCTGTACAATATTTTTGGAAGAGTCACACTTTCAAACATGCTGACTCTTACTTCGTTTATATCTCTTACACAAATTGTTGCACTTAGTGTATTATTAAAAATCATTCTAGAAATTATTTTACTGCAAATCTACACGACTCGTGTAAAACGCGGTATTGAGAAAATTTTTGATTACGAAAGCCTTTCTGATACGCTAAAAAAACCTTTCATTATAGTAATCAGTTATATGTGGCTGATTGTGATTACTTCGAATCTAAATATTTGGGAATCATTACGAACTTCCTTAAATGCATTATTAAGCCGTCCAAACACTATAGGAAGCATTACTTTTACTCTCGGAAACATTGTTTTATTTTTTATTATAATCTGGGCAGCGCATTTACTGCAAAATTATGTTGCTTACTTTTTTGGAGAAATTGAAGATGAAAATGAAGAAAACATTAACAAAAGACAGCATTCTAAATTATTAATAACAAGACTTGTAGTTCTTATTGCCGGTTATCTTTTGGCAGTTGCAGCTTCGGGAATGCCATTAGACAAATTAAGTATTTTATTAGGAGCTCTTGGTGTTGGTGTTGGTCTTGGTCTGCAGAATGTGGTAAATAATTTTGTTTCGGGTATAATTCTAATATTTGATAAACCGATTCAGATTGGAGACGTGGTTGAAATTAGCTCAGAATCTGGACGAGTAAAATCTATGGGATTGAGAACTACCAAAATTAATGCGCCAAATGGAGCCGAAATTATTATTCCGAATGGTAATTTATTGTCTCAGAATATTACCAATTGGACATACACTGACAACTTTAAATTAGTCGAAATTAATATCGAAATTACTGGAGAAGTTGATCCTGAAATCATTAATTCAACTATATTAGAAACTCTAAAAGAAATTCAGTTAATAAATAATGACAGAACGCCGCAGATTTTTTACACATCAATTTCTGGTGATAAATTTAAAGTACTGATCAAATTCTGGTGCAGTATTTACCGCACAGAAGAAATCATAAGCAGTGCAAGACAAAGCCTTTATACAAAATTTAAAACTAAAGGACTTAGTTTTTCATCATAATAAGCTATTGTTCTAAAAAGCAAATGCCTTTAAACTATTACGTTTAAAGGCATTTTTTATTTAATTTAAAAATCTAACCAATTAAATATATTGGTTAATGATGTTTTCAAATAATTCTTGCTTACCGCTTTGAAGTGTTAATTCTCCATTTTGGTTTGCAATATCGTATAAGTCTTTAAGGTTTAATTTTCCACTTTCGAAATCTTTTCCTTTTCCAGAATCAAAAGAACTGTATCTTTCTGTTCTTAATTTTTCGTAAGGAGAAGAAGTGATGATTTTATCTGCAGTCAATAAAGCTCTTGCAAAAGTATCTGCTCCGCCAATGTGCGCTAAGAAAACATCTTCTAAATCTGTAGAGTTTCTTCTGATTTTTGCATCAAAATTAACTCCTCCGCCTTGCAGTCCGCCAGCTTTTAAGAAAACCAACATCGCTTCAGTAGTTTCCTGAATGTTGTTTGGGAACTGATCTGTATCCCAACCGTTTTGGTAGTCTCCTCTGTTTGCATCGATACTTCCTAACATTCCCGCCTTAGCAGCCACTTCTAATTCGTGTTGAAAAGTGTGTTGTGCCAATGTTGCATGATTTACCTCAATATTGATTTTGAAATCTTTATCTAAACCATATTCTTTTAAGAATCCAATTGCTGTTGCCGAGTCAAAATCGTATTGGTGTTTTGATGGTTCCATTGGTTTTGGCTCGATAAAGAAAGTTCCTTTAAAACCTTGAGATCTTGCGTAGTCTCTAGACATTGTTAAGAATTGTGCCATGTGATCTAATTCTCTTCCCATATCTGTGTTTAGTAAAGACATATAACCTTCTCTACCTCCCCAGAATACGTAGTTTTCTCCGCCTAAAGCAATCGTTGCATCCAAAGCCAATTTTACTTGTCCTCCTGCTCTTGCAACCACATTAAAATCTGGATTTGTAGCCGCTCCGTTCATAAATCTTGGATTTGAGAAACAGTTTGAAGTTCCCCAAAGCAATTTAATTCCAGACTCTGCTTTTTTCTGTTTTAAATAATCTGTAATAAAAGCTAAACGTTTTTCTGATTCTGCGAAAGTTGCTCCTTCAGCAATCAAATCGTAATCGTGGAAACAGAAATAATCGAATCCCATTTTGCTGATAAATTCAAAAGCAGCATCTGCCTTATCTTTTGCAGCCTGATACGGATCAGAAGATTGGTCCCAAGCAAATTGCTGCGTTCCTGGTCCGAATGGATCGCTTCCTTGTCCGCAGAAGGTGTGCCAATATGCGATAGCGAATTTAAAGTGCTCACGCATCGTTTTTCCAGCTACAATTTGATCTGGATTGTAATATTTAAATGCCAATGGATTATCAGATTCTTTTCCTTCAAATTTAATTTGGCCAATACCTTTGTAGTATTCTTTATCTCCTAAAACTATCATTTGATTTTTTTATTTATTTGTTAATATTAATTCTAATTCTTGTTTCCATTTTTTATAAGCCGTTTCGTAAGGTGCTTTATTGTGTAATGGTAAAAAAGTCATTACATGATCGTTATCACTAACATTAGCACCAAATTTGCTGTAATCACCATCTTTTAAACCAACTGCTCTCGCTGCGCCTACTGCTCCCGTCGTATTGTAAATTTCAATCTCGTGACCAATTAAAGTCGCCACGGTATTAGAGAAAATCTCCGAACGGAAAAGATTATCATTCCCAGCTCTTATGACATTAATCGTTGCATTATCCTCTTTTAAACATTCCATTCCGTATACAAACGAAAAGGCAATTCCTTCCAGAGAAGCTCTGAATAAATGCGCACTATTGTGAATATTTAAATTTAGATTTAAGAAATGAGTTCCAATATTTTTATTGTTGAACATACGTTCAGCACCATTTCCAAACGGAATCACGACAACGCCATCTGAACCCACTTCAACATTTGAAGCTTTTTCATTCATCGCTTCATAACTTTCATTGCCCATATTATTACGAAGCCAACGGTACTGAATTCCTGCTCCGTTAATATTCAACAATTTCCCAACTCTAGGCGTTTCTAACTCGTAGTTTACGTGAACGAAATTGTTTACTCGAGTGCTTTTTCCAGAAGACATTTCGCTTACGGCATAAAACACTCCAGAAGTTCCGCCCGTTGCTGCTACTTCACCAGGATTCAATACATTAAGAGATAATGCATTATTCGGCTGATCTCCCGCTCTGTAAACAATAGGAATTCCTGCCGGAAGTCCAGTTGCTGCCGAAGCTTCTTCTGTAACAATTCCCTGATTTGTAAAATTCTCAACAATTTTAGGTGTCAGCGATTGGTCAATTCCGTAATAATCCAAAAGCCAGTCGGCCACTTTATTTTCTTTATAATCCCAAAGCATTCCTTCAGACAAACCATTTTTGGTTGTTGTTACTTCGCCAGTCAATTTCAAGGCGATGTAATCTCCCGGAAGCATATATTTATCAATTTTATTGTAAACTTCTGGCTCATTTTCTTTTACCCACTTTAATTTAGAAGCGGTAAAATTTCCTGGAGAATTCAATAAATGCTTCATACATTTTTGTTCTCCAATTTCGGCGAAAGCCTTGTTTCCAATTTCAACCGCACGGCTGTCGCACCAGATAATAGAGTTCCGAAGCGCATTTCCGGCTTTACCTACAATTACCAATCCGTGCATTTGATACGAAATACCAATACCTTGAATTTTCGATGCATCAATATTCGCTTCGCGAATAGCTCGTTTGGTTGCCGTACAAATGTGCTGCCACCAGATTTCTGGATCCTGCTCTGCCCAATCTGAATGAAGCGACAAGATTTCCATTTCGTTTTGAGGCTCATTTAAAACAATGATTTTTTTGCCTGTTGCTGCTTCTACCAAGGCTGCCTTGACAGAAGAACTTCCAATATCATATCCGATATAATACATACTTTACAATGATTCTCTTATTATTAAATTTGTCGGCACATAACACTGAGTATCTTCATCATGCGTAATAAATGCCGCTGCTTTGGTTCCTATTTCTTTAAAATCAGTTGATACAACTGAAATTCCTTTGTATATAAATTTTTTCATTGGTGTTTCATTATAAGAAAGAAAACCAACGTCTTTTCCGGGCTCAAGATCATTTGCTTTACATTGTTCCAAAAAGTATCCTAAAATCCTGTCGCTCACACTTATATATGCTATTCCTTTTTCAATTGTGAATTTTTTAGGATCGTTAATAATGCCGTATTCAAAATTATAATCGGCACAAAATTTCTTAAAAAACTCAACTGTTTCTTTAGGATGATTGGTAAAATCCGGATATACAAATTCTATTTTTTTATACTTTTTAAACAAATCTGCAGCCTGCGTTAATGACTCATAAAAGGCATTTCCAAAATCCTGAAAAACGTAATTATTCGTTTTATCTGCCTGAATATTCCAATCAATCAAAAGCAGTTTATCATTTGAAATCGCCGACAATGCAGGCGCTACATCCTGATGATCAAAATTCATTACCACATATTTGTAATATTTTCCAACTCCGTTATTAATGATTGTTTTAAAAACATCAATATTATAATGATGAAACTGTACATCTGTAATTACATTATCCGGCACATTATTGACAAACGAATGGTATAAAACCTCTTTGTATGCTTTGAAAGTATCTAAAACCAAAAGTACTTTCCTCGTTTCTCCTGCAACATAATATCCTTTATTCGGCACAGAATCAATTGCATTTTGCTCTTTTAAAATTGAATATGCCTTAAAAACAGTATCTCTGGAAAGCTGATTTGTTTTACAGATCGCATTTACAGACGGCAGAAGATCTCCTTTTTGCAAGATATTCTCTGCAATTGCATTGGTTATTCCGTCTACCAATTGCTGGTATTTCGGCACATCGCTTTCGTGATTTATTGCAAATACAAATTTATCCTGATTCTCGTTTATCATACTGTTCTGTTCTGGTATGCTAAAGTATACGTTTGTATCCGATAAAAAAAATACTTTTAGCTAAAAAATGTTATGTTTTATAAAAAACTATTTCCCTGAAAATCAATTTAAAATAAAATATCCCTGAATATATCTTCTTTTAAAGTGAAATATATTCAGGGATATTTTAGTTACTTTTCTGACTCTGTCAGTCTTTTTTGTTTTTCTTTTTATCTTTCAGGATTTTACCTTCCTTGGTAAATTCAAGATCAATACTATTGGTTAAATCCACATCAAGATCTTTATGCCCGTAATCAATATGAGTAATTTTTTCATTTGGATGATTTTTTGCCACATAATCTTTTACCGATTGCGGAATAAATGCTGTCGGAATAGGTTTATCTCCTCCATCAACTTCACGATACGATCCGTCTTTCCAAAACTCTACTTCTGTTCCATCTTTCAGTTTTACCTCAAAACCTTTTTCTCCATGTTCAGCATCTTTTTTTGCAACTTCAATTGTAGTATTACTAAAATGTTTTTTCAGAAAATCTTGTGCCGGCTGAGGCAGTTCTCTTACTTCTATTTTCTTTTGTGCGCTAGCCGATATTGCTGCTATTAACAATGTTAAGGCTAAAAATATTCTCTTTTTCATAATTTCAATTTTTAAGTATAGTATTACTAATTTACTGTAAGAAAAAATATTTTCAAATTTATTTAAGAAATTTTTAGACTTTTAATCTCCCATAATCAATTGATTTACAAAGTTTTTAAGTTTAAAATTATATCACAACTTCAATTAAAAATAGTAGTTTTCGACCCTATATTTTAAATTGTTTTATAGTATTTTTATCCTCCTTCTTAAAATTGGCTGGATCTTATAAATCCCAAATTTACAAGAACTTAAAAACAACATTACCTTTAATTAGAGTAAAAACTAACTATATGGCACTCTGGTTTAGAAAACCTTATTTACTAATTTTCATTTTTTTATCTTTTGGTCTGAAGGCACAGATTGAAAATAAAAAAAGAATACCTGTTACTGCAAATTCCTTAGAAATAAAAGGGGATAAGAATATTCTGTTACTTTATGATTTATACAATAAAGGAGAAGAAAAAAAAGCATACAAAAAAGCACATTTTATTCTAAAATCGGGTTCAAATAATCGATCTTCAGCACGTGCAAACCTTCTTTTGGCTTACTATTTTAACAAAAGAGCAATAATTGATTCTTCTATTTATTACACCAATCAGGCTTTAAAATTTAATACGGTTGTAAATGATTCTTTAAAAAACCGCCTTTTTTCTCTTGGTTATAATCTTCTGGCTATTAATTATAAGAAAAGAGGTTTATTGAATGAAAGTAAAAAATGGCATCTAAAAGGTATTGAAGTTTCGCAAAAATACAATGAGACAAACCTGTATTACACACACATTCACGGTTTAGCATTGGCATACAGCGAATTGGGTGATTATCAGAATGCATTAAAACTATTCAAACAATGTCTTGATTATAAAGATGATAATGAAATTATTCTCGGAAGCTGTATTAATCTGGGAGATATTTATTCGAGATTAAAAGACTATGAGAGTGCAAATATTTTTTATAAAAAAGGAAAAATTCTCTGCGAAAAAACAAATAATAATCAAGGAAAAGCAATTATTTTATTGGGACTTGGTGAAAATTATCAGCTTCTGAACAAACAACACGAAGCATTAAAGATGTTTCAAGAAGCTTCATTAATTGCAGATAAAAACGAACTGAATCAATTATCTATTACAGCAAGAAGTAGTATTGGAGACATTTACATTTCGTTAAAAAAATACAACGAAGCCAAAGTGATTTTTTCTGAAGCACTTCAAAAATCGATTCATTTTGGACTGCTTCAAAACCAGAATTATATTTACGATGAATTGAAAAAAATTGCTATTCAGCAGGACGATTTTAAAAGTGCGTATTCTTTTTTTGAAAAATCAACTCAAATCAAAGATTCTATTAATAAACTTCAGAAAATAAAGGAGATCAACGAACTTGAAATTAAGTATAAAACAGCGCAAAAGCAAAAGGAAATTGAAACTTTACAATTTGAAAATGAAGCTAAAAAACTAACATTGGATAATCAGGAAGAAGCGATTAAAAACATGCTTCTTCAGGAGGAAATTTCAAAGAAAAATAGTGAAAATGCCATTTTAGCTTTTCAGAATTCATCTAATAAGAAACGAAATGAAATTTCACTTCTAAAGAAAGACCAGCAGTTTAAAGACTTGGAAATCAATCAGCAAAAGAAAACCAAAATGTATACAATTATCGGTTTTTTAATTCTTTTGATTCCGATAATTGGTCTTCTTTTTCAATATTACAAACGTTTGAATTTTCAAAAGCTTGTAAATGCTAAACAAGTTGAAATTAATCAGCAGGAAATTGAAGGAATTTTAAAAGAGCAGGAATTAGAATTAATTAAAGCTTCTATAAGCGGCCAAGATAATGAAAGGGAACGCATTTCACAGGAACTGCACGACAGTATTGGGGGTAATTTGGCTGCTATAAAACTGCAGCTGAATCATTTAAATTCTTCCAATTTTTCTAATATTCAAAAAATCAGCCTGCAATTGGACGAGACTTACGAGCAGGTTCGAAGTTTATCCCATACACTTCTTCCTAAAAAATTCAGCCAAAATAAATTTCTGGAAGTTTTAGAATCTTATTTAAAAAACATCAGCCAGGCGAGTAAAATTAAAATTGCACTTCTTCCTTATCCAAAAAATGAAATTAATGATTTGAACGAAGAAATTCAAATTGAGATTTTTAAAATTATTCAGGAACTTTTGACTAATACAATTAAACATGCCAAAGCTTCTGAAGTAGAAATTCAGCTGAATCATATTGAAAACAGTATGAATGTGTTGTTTGAAGATAAAGGAATCGGTTTTGAAACAGAAAAATATACAAAAGGAATTGGTTTTATTAATTTAGAAACCCGAATTACTAAACTAAATGGCTCTTTTCTAATTGATTCGAAAATAGATCGAGGAACAATTATTAATATTGAAATCCCAGTGCTATTTACAAAATCGGAAAAAAAACTAAAAAGTGTTGATTTAAAAAATCAGCTTGACAAATTAAAAAGTAACTAATCTATTTGTTTGATGAATACAATAAACCTACTTATTGCCGACGATCACACAATGTTCCTGCAGGGAATTATTTCGTTATTGGACAAAGAATCAAATATTAAAATTGTCGACAAAGCTGTAAATGGAAACGAGGCATTAGAGATCATTAAAAAAGGTGAGGTTGATTTTATTATTCTGGACATTAGCATGCCTGAAATGGATGGAATTGAATTGAGTAAAATTCTTAAAAAACAGCATCCAAATGTCAAAATACTAATTGTGACCACGCACAGTAATGTCATGGTTATTTCACGCTTAATACGAATTGGTGTAAACGGGTATTTGTTGAAAAATGCAGCGAAAGAAGAGCTTCTAAAAGCGATTAATATAATTGCTACGGGACAAAATTATTTTACTGAAGAATTGGAAGAAAAATATATTTCGAACAGTTCAAAAATCGAAAAGCAGGTTTCTAACCTAACCGAATTAAGTTCTCGCGAAAAAGAAATTCTGGTATTAATTGCAAACGAATATAATACGGCTGAAATTGCCGAAAAAACATTTATCAGCCTGAATACTGTAAATACACACCGTCGAAATTTATTATCTAAACTCAATGCAAAAAATACTGCCGGTCTGGTAAAATATGCAGTTGAGAATGGTTTAGTAGATTAATCTATTAAAAATCGCGTCCTGCCTGAAAATTTGAAATGATTTTTTATGACATTATTCACCATGATAACATAATATATCCACTAATTCTAATGGGCAAAATTATTTATAAAAGTTAATTTGTATTTTTATAAAAACTAAACAAATTGAATTATGCGATACTTTTTAATATTGATTGTATTTATACTCACCATATCATGTAAAAATGAAACAAAATCAGCAGTATTCTCCAATTACTTTACTTATAAAACCAACGATCCTTTCGAAGCTGCCGGAGTAAAAATGATTCCTATAAAAACACCTATAGGAGAATTTAAAGTTTGGACAAAACGATTTGGTAACAATCCTAAAATAAAAATACTCCTTTTACATGGCGGACCAGCCATGACACATGAGTATATGGAATGTTTTGAAACATTTTTTCAACGTGAACAATTTGAATTTTATGAATACGACCAATTAGGATCTTACTACAGTGATCAGCCTACAGACAGCATCTTATGGACAATTGATCGTTTTGTAGATGAAGTAGAACAAGTTAGAAAAGCAATTGGAGGAAATAAAGATAATTTTTATGTATTAGGTAATTCTTGGGGAGGCATACTTGCAATGGAATATGCCTTGAAACATCAGCAAAATCTAAAAGGGTTAATTGTAGCAAATATGGTTGCAAGCGCACCAGAATATGGGAAATATGCCGATGAGGTTTTAGCAAAACAAATGAAGCCGGAAACTTTATCAGAAATTAGAGCATTAGAGGCAAAAAAGGATTTTTCAAATCCGCGATATATGGAATTGTTAATTCCAAATTTCTACAATCAGCATTTATGTCGATTAAAGGAATGGCCCGATGGTTTAAAAAGAGCAAGTAAACATGTAAATTCAGAAATTTATACCTTAATGCAAGGTCCAAGTGAATTTGGAATTAGTGGAAGACTAGCTAAATGGGATATTAAACAAAGACTGCATGAGCTCAAAATTCCAACACTAATGATTGGTGCCAAATACGATACTATGGATCCAAAAGCTATGGAAGAGCAAAGCAAACTAGTTCAGAGAGGACAATATCTTTACTGTCCAAACGGAAGTCATTTAGCCATGTGGGATGATCAAAAAATATTTATGAACGGGGTAATTAAATTTATACATGAAGTTGACGAAAATGTCTTTTAAACTTCAACTTTGCAAAAATATAATTACACCTATACATTCTAATAAATTTGATTTTGGACTTTCGTTAAATTTGGATTAAGAACACAACCTGCGATAAGTAATTAACCAGATATTGTAAAAAACTATAGAGTGCAAGTTTCAGTACAATAGAGATGTTCATGTTCCCGCAAAAGGATGCCGCTCCCAT
>NZ_MUHF01000037.1 GCF_002217435.1 Flavobacterium reichenbachii | reverse complement strand
GAGCAACTGGAGCAACCGGAGCAGATGGTAAATCAGCGTTTGATACTTGGAAAGAACTTCCGGGTAATAATGGAAAAGATGGAGCAGCCTTTATAGCAAGTATAACAGGAGCAACTGGAGCTACAGGAGCAGATGGTATTGCAGGAGCAACCGGAGCTACAGGAGCAGATGGTGAATCAGCGTTTGATACTTGGAAAGAACTTCCTGGTAATAATGGAAAAGACGGAGCGGCTTTTATAGCAAGCATAACAGGGGCAACCGGAGCTACAGGAGCAGATGGTATTGCAGGAGCAACTGGAGCTACAGGAGCAGATGGTATTGCAGGAGCAATTGGAGCAACCGGAGCAGATGGTAAATCAGCGTTTGATACTTGGAAAGAACTTCCTGGCAATAATGGAAAAGACGGAGCAGCCTTTATAGCAAGCATAACAGGAGCAACTGGAGCAACCGGAGCAGATGGTAAATCAGCGTTTGATACTTGGAAAGAACTTCCGGGTAATAATGGAAAAGATGGAGCAGCCTTTATAGCAAGTATAACAGGAGCAACCGGAGCTACAGGAGCAGATGGTATTGGCGGAAAAACTGAAGCTGGAACAAATGTAATTATTGATGGAACTGGTACTATTGCCGACCCATATAAAGTAAATGTTGCTATTCCACAGCAGGAAATAGATGAATTTACTGTGAATACAGCAGCGCAAAGTACTTTTACGTTAACATTTACACCATCATCACAATCTAAGGTGAAGTTATACATCAATGGAGTTCGCATAGATAAAGATGCAATTTCTGTAGTGGGCAAGGTAGTTACTTACATTTCAGCTAATAATGGATCTTATGATTTAATAGTTAATGATAATATAATAATAGATTATTTAAAATAGTATTTAATATAATGGGGGCTGAAAAATGCTGTGCAGCTATAGATAGTATGACGGCCCCTATAATTATGATTTTAATAAATAAATCTTTTTAAAATAAGTATAAAAATGAAAAAAATATTAGGTATGTTATTATTAATCCAAAGTGGATTCATGATGGCGCAAACAGAAACAGTGGTTACTTCAAATGGGAAAAAAATACCTTTTGATCCAACTCAGACTGAACCTTGGTTTAAATCAGGTTCAACTACTGGAGCAAACAGTTTAACTAACGACACAAATGGACAAATCTATTTTAGAGGCTGGGTTGGAATTGGCGGAGGTACTTTTACAGCACCATCTGCATTGCCAAATGAAAAATTAAGAGTGAACGGTGCCATAACAACAACAAATTCATACTACGCAGATTATGTTTTTGAAGATTATTTCCAAGGATTTTCTGACATAAAAGCTGATTACAAATTTAAATCATTGTCAGATGTTGATGCGTTTATTAAAGAAAATAAGCATTTACCAGGAATCACTCCAATAAATGAATTGGAAAAGACAAACGAAGGTTATATGTTTAATGTTTCTGAATTATCAGTTCAGCTATTAGAGAAAACGGAAGAACTTTACCTGCACGCAATTGAGCAGAAAAAACAATTAGAAATTAAAGATAATGAAATAAAATCTTTAAATGAGCGTCTTGAGAAATTGGAAAAATTAGTTTTAAATAAAAAGTAATCAAAATATCTTATTGACAATCTATTATCAACAGATTGCAGATAATAATTTCTCCATCCTAAAAGGAAACTTTAAGGATATTTAAATCATATTAAATTAATAAAAAATCCCGATAAGTTTTATCGGGATTTTTTTTGTACAAAAAAAAGGAAATTAAATTCTAAAAGCCGTCGCATAATAAACTTTTAACTTCTGTTTACTAACACTCTCAATAACATATACGTAAATATGAAAACCAAACTTTAGTATCGCAATATGTTGGTTTTTAGATTTTAACGCTGCTTATTCCAGTGAAATATACTTTCTGTAAATGACCTTATTTTAATATTCAAATGACTTTTAAGGGGTAATTGACTTTTATTATAGAGATAATTTTGCACTATAAATAGAACTAAAAATTTCTATAATTATGAAAAAAAACAACTTATATAAAACAGTAAAAAAGTCTGGTTTAGCTTTTGTTATTATGTTTTGCACATCGCAAAATACTCACGCTCAGTTTTCTAATGAAGGAGATGTGCAAGTGAATAAAGCTACTATATTATCTATAAACATGGATTATAATAATAAAACCACCGGGAAATTTATTAATGATGGATTGGTGTATGCTTTTGAAAACTGGAATAATGATGGTAAAGTTTCTTATGATTCGACATTAGTAGGAAAAACTTTTTTCGTTGGTAAAGAAGAACAAATAATTGAAGGTACAAAAATTTCAGATTTTCAAAATGTACTTTTTGAAAATGGTAAGAATAAAGTGCCATTTCATTTGGGAGGAAAAATTTCTGTCCATAGTGTGGCTGAATTTAATAAAGGAATTATAAACGCTGACAGCTATGATGGTAAAGTTATTTTTAAAGAGAATGCAACTCATTTAAAAGCAAGTGATTTAAGTTTTGTAGATGGTAAAGTAGAAAAGCAAGGACAGAAAGAATTTGAATTTCCTGTTGGTGATTCATTGTATTTCAGGCCTTCTTACCATGCGGCAAGAGATAGCAGTAAAGTATATACAACACAATATTTTTATAAAAATTCTGCAAAGATTCATGATCATAATCTTAAGGAGGAATCCATATTATTTATAAATGACAAAGAATATTGGAATGTAACAAAGGACAGTAAAGGTGAAGCCAATAAGATCGTATTAAGCCTAACTATGCGTGAAGGAGTAACGCCGTCAGATTTTTTTACTCCAGACACACAAGTAGCAATTGTGCGCTGGGACGAATCTAAAGGAAAATGGATAAACGAAGGAGGTCTTGTGAGTGATGCTGCGACGGGAGAAACTTATTCTAATTTATTAACTTCTCAAGTTAGCGGTTATGGAATTTTTACAATGGCTATAGTAAAGAAAACTCCACCACCACCTGATGACTTAATAGTGTATAATGGTATTTCTCCAAATGGAGATGGTAAAAATGATAGTTTTCTTATTAAAGGGATTGATAAATATCCGGATAATGAAGTTGAGATTTATAACCGCTGGGGTGTAAAAGTTTATAGTGCAAAATCATACAATGAAAGTGATGTAATGTTTAGAGGTTATTCAGATGGTCGTGCAACGATAAACAGAGGAGAAAAACTTCCTACAGGAACTTATTTCTATATTCTGAAATATAGCAATGGTACCAAAGGTTTTGAAAAATCAGGTTATCTATATATAAATAATCAATAACTATCAAAAATTTTATAATAATAAAATAAATAGAAATAATGAAAAATTCTTTATATATATTGATGATATTGTTTGTAGGAATCTTTGAAGCTTCCGCTCAGCAAGAATCTCAGTATACACAATACATGTACAATACCATGACGATAAATCCGGGGTATACCGGTACGCGTTCGATACCAAGTATTTTTGGACTGTACAGAACACAATGGGTAGGGCTTGATGGAGCTCCAAAAACAGCTAACCTTTCTATTGATACTCCTATAAGCCAAAACGGGCAGGGCATAGGTCTTTCCATAACCAATGATAAGATTGGTCCTTCTGAAGAAACAAATCTTATGTTGAGTTATTCTTATCCAATTCAGCTTTCTGCCACTACAAAATTATCGTTAGGAGTGAGTGGAGGATTAAATTTTATCAATGTTGATTACAATAAACTTAATACATACGATCAAGACGATCCATTTTTGACTGGGACACTGTCAAAAATATCTCCAAATGTAGGAGCTGGAGCTTATTTTCATTCCGATAAGTGGTATGCAGGTTTATCTGTACCAATGCTTTTAGAAACTAAATTTGATAATGACGTAAGGGTATCTGTAGCCTCACAAAGAATGCATTTTTATGCAATGGGTGGATATGTGTTTGACATAAATGACAATTTGAAATTTAAGCCTGCAGCTATGATCAAATTGACTAATGGTGCACCCTTAGCAGTTGATTTATCAGCTAACTTTTTAATCAATGATAAACTGACTTTAGGAGCCGCTTACAGATGGGATGCTGCAGTTAGCGCAATGGCTGGTTTTCAGGTTACACAAGGAATGAATGTTGGATATGCTTATGATTATGATACTCAGGAAATTGGTAACTATAATTCTGGTTCGCACGAAATCTTCCTTCGTTTTGATTTGTTTTCTAATACTAAATATAGATTAGTTACTCCAAGATTCTTCTAATAATGATTAATACAAAATATGATGCTATATAAAAAAATAAATATTGTTTTTATTTTGCTGATGATCACTATAATGAATATCGGTAAAATACAAGCACAAGATAAAAAAATAGAGAAAGCAAATGAAGCTTACCAAAAGTTTGCTTTTATTGAGGCTGCAAAATTATACGAAGAATTAATTGCTAAAGGCAATAATTCTATTGAAGTTTATACTAAATTAGGTGACTGTTATTATTATAATGGTAAGTATCCGGAAGCAGTAAAATGCTATTCAAAAATAGTAAATTCATCAGTGACCCCAGAGTATTACTTTAGATATGCTCAGGCTTTAAACAACAGTCAGCAATATAAAGAGTCTGAAGCAATAATAAAAAAGTATTATGCAAAATCAGACAAGAAAGATTTGAGCAATGATTGGAATGAACAAAAGCTGTTGGACGCTATTCAAAAACAGTCTGGCCGATATACTTTTAGTGCAGTAGGGATTAATTCTCCTTTTTCGGATTTTGGCTCTTCTTTTTATGGTAAAGATAAAGTAATTTATACATCAGCAAAAGACACAGGTGTAATTATTAAACGCAAACACAGCTGGAACGACAAATCATTTTTAAAGCTTTACACTGCTGATATTAGTACAGATGGCGGTCTTCAAAATCCGGTTCTTCTAAAAGGTGAGGTAAATACGAGATATCATCAAAGTACCCCAACAATTACGAAAGATGGTAAAACAATGTTTTTTACCCGAAATAATTATATTGAAGGTAAATTGGGAGAAGACAAAAAAGGAACTACTTATTTAAAAATTTACTCTGCTCAAAATATTGATGGAGAGTGGAAAAATGTAAAAGAGCTGGGATATCCTGTAAATAGTGATGGATTTTCTTCTGCACATCCAGCACTTAGTGCTGATGAAAGTGAACTATATTTTGTTTCTGATCGAAATAATTCATTTGGTAATTCAGATCTTTATGTCGTTAGTCTTAATAAAAACGGCTATGTCGGAAATGATATAACTAAACTGGGTGATGAAATAAATACTCCCGGCAGAGAAACATATCCATTTGTTGATTCATCCGGAATATTGTATTTTTCTTCAGACGGGCATCCTGGACTAGGAGGACTTGATGTCTTTGCAGCGGTTAAAGATGAGAAAGGAATATATCATGTCGTAAATTTAGGTGATGGTGTAAATACAAGTTCAGATGATTTTGCTTATGGCATTCAAGGTGATACCAAAAAAGGTTATTTCTCATCAAATAGAGATGGAAATGATGATATTTATGGTTTTACAGAAAATAAACCTGTAACTTTTGATTTTAATTATCACCCAATAGTTTTTGGTACTTTGAAATTTACAACTGGACAGCCAATTGAAGGTATAGCAGTAGAAATTTATAATGCAGCAGATGAAATTGTAAATACAGTTTATAGTGGAAAAGATGGGAAATATACTGCTGAATTAGAATCTTATAAAGATTACAAATTAGTTTACAAAAAAACTGGTATAGCAGATAAGATTCAAATTGCACCACCGTTTAAACCTGTAGAGAAAAGAGAATATTCATTTGAATTTGTAAATGAAAGAGAAGTGATGGTAGATGGAGATTTAGTTACACTTAAGAATCAAGACGATCTGGTTAAATCGTTAAACTTAAAACCAATTTATTTTGATTACAATGGTTACAAAATTAGAGAATCCTCTAAAGCAGAGCTTGATAAAGTAGTTGAATTAATGAGAACCCGTTCTACAATTTCGGTAGTAGTCAATTCTCATACAGATAGCAGAGGACGTGATGACTTTAATATGAAACTCTCTGAAAATAGAGCTAAAGCAACAGTTGATTATATTGTAAGTCATGGTATTAGTGCGGAACGCGTTACTGGAATAGGATATGGTGAAACGCAATTACTTAACAAATGTTCAAATGGTGTGAATTGTTCTGAAGCAGAACATCAGCTTAATAGACGTTCTGAGTTTATTATCCATTTTAGTAATTAGAATAAAAAATAAAAAAAGAGAATTCAGTACTGAATTCTCTTTTTTTATTTAAGACCTTTTTAAGTAAGTGTTTTTGCATAAAATTAGAAATATTGTCCTCACTAAAATAGGATTAAAAATTTTTGAAGGTGTATTTTGAAAAGTATCTATTTTACAGCTTTCGAATGAGAAATGAAATTATTTTTTTAAATTTAAAATCATTACTAATATCTTTTAAAATCTTTTAAAATTACGCAATTATACCTTATTCTGTTAGTTTATAGATGAATTGGGGTAGTTTTTATGTCTCTAATTTCATGATCTTTGTATAGGTTTTTTCATAAGCCTTTCTAAGGCAAGAAATTTTTTATAACAGTTCTTTTTTAAGAGGAAACTTCGGTTTCCTCTTATTTTTTTACTTCAAAAGGACTTATTCAAAAGCCAATTTTTACTCTTCCGAGCTTTAATACATTTTAATTTTGTAAAATGTTATTCCATTCTAAAAATAATTTCAGATGTCAAAAATTTTATTTTTGACATGGATTATTACTTTCGATAGAATAAAAAAAGATGATAATAATAAAAACTACATTATTAAGAATTTATGATATGAGAAAAAAAATAAATAAAATTCCTCTTAACATCTTTATTTTAAGGGTTTTTACAAAATAAATCAATAAAATTATTTTATTCATAAAACCAAAACAATTATTACAGCGTAAATGAGCTTATAACTTAAAAATATTAATTATGAAAACTAGAAAATTTTTAGCAGCAGCATTTTTAGCCTTAGGATTTGCATTTACCTCAAACGCACAAAAAACTGTAATGGTTGGTGGAGCAGCAATGTATCCAGACAAAAATATTATTGAGAACGCTGTAAATTCAAAAGACCATACAACTTTGGTAGCAGCTGTAAAAGCGGCTGGATTAGTTGAAACATTACAAGGAAAAGGACCTTTTACAGTTTTCGCTCCTACAAATGCTGCATTTGACAAACTTCCTGCAGGGACTGTGGAGACATTACTTAAACCAGAAAATAAAAAGATGCTTCAAACTATCTTAACATATCATGTTGTAGCTGGAAAAATGAATGCTTCTGATATTGCAAAAGCAATTAAAATTGGTAAAGGAAAAGCAATTCTTAAAACAGTTAGCGGAGGTACTCTAACAGCTTGGATGAAAGGAAAAGACTTGTACATAAGCGATGAGAATGGTAACAAATCTAAAGTGACAATTGCAGATGTAAATCAGTCAAATGGTGTGATTCATGTAATTGATGCAGTATTACTACCAAAAAAGTAATCAAAATTAAATATCCTGCGATCAAAAAAAAGTCCTGTATTGCACAGGACTTTTTTTATAATTATATAATTATTTTTTAGCTGTAAGTGTTGATCCTGCCGAAGCTGCAATTACACATATTACGGCTAATATCTCATAAAAATTAAGTTTTTCCTGCAAGAATATAAAGGCACAAATAGAAGCCGCTGCTGGCTCTAGACTCATTAAAATGCTAAATGTTCTTGGCGGTAGCTGTCCTAGTGCTTTCATTTCTAACGTAAACGGAATTGCACTAGATAAAAGCGCCAAAGCAATTCCTAAACCAAATAACTTAGGCGTAAGATTGATTAAACCGTTTTCGTAAAAGCCAAAAGGTAGAATTAAAAGTGCTGCAAAAACCATTCCTGTTGATACAGCCTGACCATCGTTCATAATCTTTGATATTTTTCCGCCTAAAATAATATAAGCAGCCCAAAGTGCTCCTGCTAGAAGTGCAAACAGAACACCTAATGAATCAATCCGGGTATTTGACCATGGCGCAATCAAGACAATTCCAGCAGCAGCCAGAATAACCCAGCAGTAATCTATAAGACGTTTTGAGCCAAATATTGCTACCAATAAAGGACCAACAAATTCTAATGTAACAGCAAGCCCAATAGGAATTCTTTCGATTGCAAAATAGAAAATGAGATTCATTGCGCCTAAAGAAAGTCCGTAAGGAATAACAATTTTCCATTGTTGTCTTGTAATTTTAGAAAAATTTGGACGATAAGCCAGCAGAAGTATTAAAGCAGATATTCCGATTCTGATAGAAGCGGTTCCGGCTGCACCAAGTGCAGGAAATAAAGTTTTAGCAATTGCTGCCCCGCACTGTACACTTAAAATGGATAATAATACTGCAGGAACAGGAGGGATATTGAATATTTTGTTTTTCATAAAAGTTTTGGCTGAGAAACAAAACTACAAATAAGTAATCATAATATGTTATTATGATTAAGTAAGATTAAATATTTATTAATGATTACATTTTTCATCTGTAATCATTAATAAAATTTTAGTCAAGAGCGCGTTTGGTTACATAAGCACGATATCCAATGATGGCCATCTGCCATTTTTTTGCTTTAGCAATATCAAGACCTTGTTTGGTGAAACTAGGCAGGAGAATCTTATTAATTTTGGCTAAAATTTTGAACATATCAGTTGATTTTTTTCAAAGATAAAAAAAAGACCTTGCATATTAAGCAAAGTCTTTTTAGTATTATATTTTCCTGCAAATCTAAATTACAATAATTAAATTTTGATCACCGCCTTTTTCTATGTTTGAGGCATTGTCTGGAGCCTTGACCCAGCCCGATTTATTAATGACAAATTTAAACATGTTAACCTTATCTTTGCTAAAATGACTTTTAGGTACTGACAATTCAAAAGTATTTTTATTTTTTCGAACCATCTGATATTTTTGATCTTCGGGATTCCAATTATCAAAAGTTCCAGCCAGAGAAACACTTTTAACCAAATCAGGATTTAGCGTAGTATCGTGTTTATAAGTAAAAATTACAGCATCAGAAGTTAGTTTGTAACCGTAGATTCCCTTCTTGAGTTTTTTCTCTGTTAAAATATCCGATGCTAAACTTACGATTGCCGCTCCCAATTCATTTGATGTTTTTTCGTCACTAATGTTTACAATAACCGATATTCCTATTTTACGTTCGGGATATATAAGCATCATATTTTGTGTGCCAAAAGCCCCGCCATGTTTCCAAAAATTTTCTCCATTACCGTCAACCTGAACATAATCCCAGAAATAACCGTTCCAGGTTTGGTCACTGTTTAAAACATTGCGTTGTGATTCTGTAACAATTTTGTTTTTAGAACATTCGTAAGTAATAAATTTAGTCAAATCTTTCAGCGTTGATTTTATGCAGCCCGCAGCTCCCCATAAATTATCTGATAAATTTGGCATCAAAACATTTCTTCCATCATATCCATTGGCAATTACTGTATTTGGTTTGGCGTTGAGAATGGTGGAATTTAGACTTAATTTAGAAAAGATATTTTCTTGCAGCAATGTTTCATAACTCTTATGGTAAACGTTTTCTAAAATATGTGCTGTAAGATGAAGACTTCCATTGCTGTATTTAAACTTAGTACCAGGTAAGGTGTCTAATTTCATTTTCTTGAGATCTTCAAAAAAAAACGCTCTGCTGTATGAGTCATCCATTTTTTTGAAAGCAAGATAACTAGAATCATTACGATTCTTTCTTAGCTCTTCATTGTCAGGAAGATCGTGGCTGAATCCCGTTCTAAAAGAAACTAAATCTTTTATACGGATTGGATTTCCTTGATATTCTAAGTTCGGATAAGAGCCGGTAATATACTTTCTGATATCATCCTCAGGATTAATTTTTCCTTCCACAACAGCTTGGGCAGTTAATAATCCAGTAAATAATTTTGTTATAGAAGCTACTTCAAAAAGAGTATTGTCCGTGGCTGTATTGCCTTTTCCTTTGTCTATTTCTCCGTAATGTCTGGTATATGTTTTTCCATCTTTAACAATGCCAATAGATACAGAATTAGCTTTTGATTTTTGCGACAAAGCAGCAGCATTTTTATCCATAGACGCTATAATTTCCTGATCTGTAAGAGATCCGTTTTTTTGCTGTGAAAAAGCAAAAAGCGAAAAGCAAAGTAATGGGATTAAAATTTTCGTTCTCATTAGAATATATTTAGTACAACACATTGTTTTAAGACTTTACAGCAAGCAGCTTATTAATCTTTTCAATCATTTCTTTTGCATTTTTATTTTCTGGCAAAAGTGTTAACGCTTTTTGATAATTCTGTTTAGAAAGTTCCAATTGATTGTTGTTAAAATATCCCTCAGCAAGACTATCAAAAGCATTTCCAGATGCAGGATTTTCTCTGGCATTAAGTTCGAAAATTTTGATTGCATCCTGTAATCTGCCATGATTCATAAGCGTATTACCGATTGCATTAAGTCTATATTCAAAATTCCAGTCCGGATGATTATTTTTTACTGCAAGATAATTTTGTGTTGCTTTTTGGATTTTCAATGTCAAAAAATCATAATTTATTTTTTCATTTTTTAGAAAACGGTCATCAGCAAAATTTTTATCGACAATTCCAGCCACATGATTAATGACCTGCGACTGTATGTAAAGGTCAGCGTATTTATGACCGTTTGATAAAAATATAATAGTCATATCTCTGCCTGCAAATTTTCTAAACGCAGTTTCATTACCACCAGTAAATCCGAAAGAAGGAAGATTATTCAGCGTGTAAATTTCCCATCCGTATGCAAAATTACCTTTATAGTTTTTATACTGAAAAGGTTTCCACATTTCATTTTTGGTTTCGTTATTTAGATAAAAATTTTTATCAAGATTTTCGTTCCAGCGAATAAACTCAGGAAGAGAAATTACTAATCCGTTAGCAGAGTGAGCGTCGATGCCAAAATTTAGTGTACCTTTTTCGTATTTTTTAGTTTTAATATTATAAGTATATCGGATGCCTCCATTAGAAAAGATATCATTCGCATCTGATGAAAAACGAATACCAGATTTAACATCGGAAAATTGATTCTGCAAAATGTAATTATCAAAACTCAAACCCGTTATTTTTTCTATAATCTTAGTCAAAAATAAATAATTGGTCTGATTATAACGATAATCATCTCCTGTTGTAAACTCCATTGGCTTTGTCGCTAAAATTTCAATTCTTTTCTCATAAGGAAGAGTAATCGGAATATCTTCAAATGCCACGATATTTGGTAATCCAGAGGAGTGGGAAAGTAAATTTTTAACTTTTATATGCTGCCATTGTTTTGGAAGATTAAAAAGATATTTTGAAATGGAATCTTCTAACGTTAGTTTACCATTTTCAATCAATTGGAAAATGCCAACATTGGTCACTATTTTAGTTGTAGAAAAAATTCTAAAACCAGTGTTTTTATCCACTGGTTTATTTTCTTCTAAAGAAGCTTTTCCATAATATTTTTCATAAATGACTTTTCCTTCTTTGATTACTGCTAGTGCGGCGCCGGGAATTTCATTTACTTTAATTACTTCTTTAAGATATATATCAATTTTTTGTTCAATTTCTTTATCGTCAGTACTTAAATTTTGACAAAGACATAAATTAGAAACTAAAAACAATAAAGCTGTAAGCGTGATGATTTTCATATACTTCTAGCTTCTGCGGTTTTCTTCTTTCTGTTTTTTAAGAACTTCTTTTTGATATTGAATTCTTTGTTTTTCGACTTCTTTCATTTTTATTTCCTGTTGTCTCATCTGTTTTTCCTGCTGTCTCATCTGATTTTCATACTTCCTCATTTCGATTTCGTATTTTTTCATGTTTTTTGAATATTCGCTGTCAGATCCAAATTTTTGCTCCATATCTTGACCGAATTTCTCCATATCAGCATTATATTTTTCCATGGCTATTTCGTATTTCTCCATTTCTTTATCAAAAATAGCAGAACGTTTTTCCATGATTTCTTCTATCTCTTTTTCAAAGGAAGCCATGTCTGGCTCATAGTTTTCCATTTTTTTCTCAAATTCGGCCATTTCCTTATCGTATTTTTTTACAGCCGCTTTATCATTTGGATTAGCGGGAGGAACTGGTGGTTTTGGCATATTAGCATATGCAGATACTGGAACTTGCGGCATTGGTCCTTGTGGAAATACAGGCGGAGCAGGTGGATTAGGAGGCGTAATAGAATTTGGTACGTTTGGAGGACTGCTTACAATTTCCATATCATTTTGTAAAGCCTCTGGTTCATCTGGCTGTCCTTCTGTAATTAAATTGATTTTTTTGCTTCCGTCATTTTCAGTAGTAATGATTATACTGCATTCTTTGATGGCATTATTCCCTTCGATCTGAATGGTTTGAGCTTCTCCAGAACCTTTTTGAATCTCTACCAGAATGTTGATTAATTCATTCTTTGAATTCCTCTTAACTTCAGAAATAACAACGTCTACATTATGATTGGTTTTTAAGTTTTTTACAATTGCACTTAATTCCTGATCAGTAGTCGAAGAGTTTATTTTATAAACATCCTGAGATTTGGTTTGTTTTTCTACAATTTCTTTCTGAGATTGTTTTTTTTCTTGTGCTATTGTTTCCATTTGAAACAATAAAATGAAGGCTCCAAGCGCTGGAATTATAGCGGTGTACTTCCAGTAATTGCTGTTTTTTGATTGATTTTTGTTTAACATGACAATTCGTTTTTTGATTAATGATTGATAAAAATGATTGGTGATTGCAACACAATTTTCATGTGTTGTTATTTTTAAAAGTGTGTACTGATATACTTTTTTGTCAGCGATTTTTTTAGATGCCTCGCTGTCGGCAATGAATTCAAGGTTTTGGAGTATTGCTTTTTTGTAAAGCCAAATGACAGGATTAAACCAAAATAAAATGCAGAATACTCTGGAAATCAATACATCTATAGTATGATACTGGTCGCTGTGTACTTTTTCATGTTCAAGAATACTTTCTAATTCTGCTTGAGTATACATTGATGAGTTGTATACGATGTAATCAAAATAAGAAAATGGAGCAATATTTTCATTTATATCTATAAATTTAAAATCGGCCTGCTGTTCTATTGTTTTACCTTTTAATACTGAATTTAAGCTGTAAAAGTCTATAGCAAATTTCAGCATAAAAGCGGCAAATCCAATTATATAAACTGCTAATGAAACCATATTCCAGTCGATTCGAAAACTTTGAGGCTCAAAAGTCTGCGGTAAATAAGCTGGATTATTGTTATAGTGAAATACTGTATCTGCAACAGGAGCGGGATCAATCCAGACAATCTGTGTGTACACCACAAACGGAAGCAGTACAGACGTTAATAATCCTGCTAATAAAAACCATCTGCTACTGTTAAAGAATGTTTCTTTGCGCAGTAAAAAATAATAAGCAAAATAAAACATGGCAATTAATCCTGTAGATTTTGCGATATAAATGAAAAATGCTTCCATAGAATGTTATTTTATTTCTTTTGGGTTTTCGATCATAGCCAGGATTTCACGTAATTCGTCTGCAGAGATTTTTTCTTCTTTAGCAAAAAATGAAACCATACTTTTATAAGAGCTGTTAAAATAATTATCAATTGCAGTACTCATAAAGCCTTTTCTATAATCTTCTATACTTACAGTTGGAAAGTATTGATGCGTGTTTCCAAATGCACTGTGGCCTACATATCCCTTTTCTTCTAAATTTCGTACAATAGTAGAAAGTGTATTGTAATGAGGCTGTTCTTCGATAATCTCTGCCTGAATTTCTTTTACAAATGCTTTTTTAAGCTTCCATAAAATGTGCATGATTTCTTCTTCTTTGTTCGTCAGCTTCTGCATAACTTGTTTATCTTTAATTGATTTTATTTTTTGGTTGTAATAACAATTACACCATTTTCCCCCTGTTCTCCGTACTTAACTACTGCATTTGAACTGCTTATGACATCCATTGAAGAAATATCAAGGGATTCAAGGTCATCCATACCTACAGAAGCAGGCATAACAACACCATCTACAATTACCAATTGTTTACTATTATTGCTGGACTTTACCACAATTTTAGAATTTGGTTTGCTTGAAACTGAAACAGAAGTTGTTTCATTAGAGTCGCTGCCGTTTTGTACACTCAATGTCGTTACATTATTTGAGTTAGAATTGCTGTAAGTAGTTGTGTAACTGTTTTTATTAGTAACATCATCAGTTTTAGTGTTTTTTACTTTTTTAGTTTTGTTAGATTTTACTATTTTAACTTTTTGATCACCTTCTGCGGAATCATTAGTATTAAAGTCGATTTTTTTAGAACCATCGTCTTTGGTAATTACTACAATACCGTAGTCTTTTATAGCTTTTGAGCCGCCTAACTGCATTGCTTGTGCTTGATCTTTACCATTTTTTACAGAAATTTTAATTGCAGTGATTTCGTTTGCATCATTTCTTTTTACATCAGAAATTAATACATCAAGATTATGGTTAGCCTTCAATTTTTCTATAACCTCGGTAAGCTCTTTATCTGTTGTAGTTTTTTTAATTTTGTAAACATCTACAGATTTAATGTTTTCTTCAGCAATTTCTTTTTTTGATAATTGTTTTTCACGGGCAATAACTTCAACCTGAAACAAAAGTACAAAAGCGACAAGTGCTGGTACTACAGTGTAAAACTTCCAAGAATTTCTCTTTTTTGATTGATTTTTGTTTAACATAACGATTCGTTTTTTGATTAATGATTGATAGAAATGATTGGTAATGGCAACACAATTTTCATGTGTTGTTATTTTTAAAAGTGTGTATTGATACGCTTTTTTGTCAGATAATTTTTTAGATGCTTCGCTGTCGGCAATAAATTCAAGATTTTGTGTAATTGCTTTTTTATAGAGCCAGCTAATTGGGTTGAACCAAAAAAGGATACAGAAAATTCTCGAAATTAATATATCTATAGTATGATTTTGATCACTGTGCACTTTTTCATGTTCGATAATGCTTTCTAATTCTGCCTCTGTGTACATTGATGAGTTGTAGACGATATAATCAAAATAGGAGAAAGGAGCAATATTTTCATTTACATCAACAAATTTAAAATCGGCCTGCTGTTTAATTTTTTTTCCTTTTAAAACTGAATTAAGATTATAAAAATCCAGTGCAAATTTTATAAGGAGTAACAATAAACCAAGAGCATAAACACCAGCAGCAATATAGAACCAATTAATTTGAAAGTGCTCTTTTTTAATAATTTGAGGAATTATAGACTGAAAATTGGAATTTGCTGATACAGAATCTACCCACACAATTTTCTTATAAACTAACAGAGGCATTATTACAGCTGTCACTAAACCTGTAAGGAGAAAATATCTATTACTATTAAAAAAAGTTTCTTTGCGGAGAAGAAAGTAATATGCAGAATAAAACAGCACTAACAATCCGCTTGATTTTACAATATAAATGAAAAGTGTTTCCATAAATAACTATTTTTCTTCTTTTGGATTTTCGATCATTGCCAGAATTTCACGTAATTCTGCAGCAGAAATTTTTTCTTCTTTAGCAAAAAAAGAAACCATTCCTTTATAAGAACTATTAAAATAATTATCAATAGCAGAATTCATAAATCCCTTTCTGTAGTCTTCTATACTTACAATAGGGTAGTACTGGTGCGTGTTGCCAAATGCATTATGACTTACATATCCTTTCTCTTCAAGATTGCGTATAATTGTAGAAAGTGTGTTATAATGAGGCTGGTCTTCTGTGATTTCGGCTTGAACTTCTTTTACGAATGCTTTTTTAAGCTTCCATAAAATGTGCATGATTTCTTCTTCCTTGTTCGTGAGCTTTTGCATGTTTTCTAATTTTAATTCAAACCTACAACTATTTTTCTAGTTACGCAACTATAAATGTAGTTTTGTAACTATTTTTTTAGTTTACATCGAATTTTATGCAAGCAGAAAGATACTTCAATTTAATTAATAAGCTGAAGTATAGAAAGTTAAATAATTTTATTGAAGTCTAAGAAACATTTTCTGCCGCCAAAGCATTCTTGATCCAAAAGCAGGAGAGAGTAGCAATAATTCCGATAAAGGCCATAAAAAACCAGTTGGTTTGATAACCGAGCTGTGCTATAATTTCGAAGCCTACTTTTGAACTTACGATATGAGCCAGACTAAAACTCATGGTATAAAGCGCCATATATTGGCCTTCCTGACCACGCGGAGCACGGCTTAAAGCAAAAGCATTAGAAAAAGGAAAGGTAAGGATTTCGCCAAGAGATATGCATATCATGCTGATAACCAATATTCCAGCCCAAATATTAATAAGAAGTAAAAAGAAACTCAAAGACATAATAAAGGATCCGAGAATAATAATTTTAATTTTAGGAAAACCCTTCCTTTCCATAAAACCAACGGTAGGCATCTCAAGAGAAAATACTATAAGACCGTTTAATGTCATTATTAATCCAGTTTGCAGTTCGGTCAATCCGAATTTTTCATTATGATATAAAGGTAAAGTTGTAAAAAGCTGAAAGAATATCATTGCAGTAACAAAACTGACAAACAAGAAAACCCAAAAGATTTTATCATGAAAAACTGATTTTACCGCGGCAGCATTTTCTATTTTATCGTCATGAATAATTTTCTTTTTCTCTTTAACTAACAGAGCAAAAATCAGAATTGAAATTATGCAAGAAGAACCGTCAACCCAAAATAAACCAGAATAACCAATTCCCATAATGATAAGACCCCCTAAAGCCGGACCTGCTGCAAAGCCAAGGTTTATGGCAAGGCGAACCAAAGTAAGTGCACGAGTTCTGTTTTCTGGTTTGGCATAAGCGCCAAGTGAAACAAACATAGCCGGGCGAAACATATCGGCAATCGCCATTAATAAAAACATTGAGACACACAACGCCTCAAAAGTGGTTACAAATTGTATTAAAAACATCGAAACGCCACTTGTAAATAAACTAAAAACCATTATTTTATAAAACCCAATTTTATCAGATAATTTTCCTCCAAGCCAGGAACCAAGCATTGATCCTAAACCAAAAGCAACCATAATCCATCCGACTTGATTGTAAGTAAAATGAAGATCTTCTTTTAAATACTTGGATAAAAAAGGAAGTACCATCGTACCGGCACGATTGATAAATGTAACGATTGTAAGAATCCAAATTTCTCGTGAGAATCCCTTGAAATTGTTTGTGTAATGGTTTAAAGCGGTTTTGAGCATTATAAAAAAGATATTTTGCTGCTAAGTTAGGAAACTTTGTACGGTTAAGTGGTTGTCGTTTTGTTACTTTTGAACTATTTTTGCAGAAATTTTTAAGGATGAAAACAGTTACCACTCTTGTTTTATTACTAGCTTTTAGTTTTTGCTTTGCACAAAAGAAATTTAAGAAAAGCGATGCTCAAAATTTTCAGAAGAAAATAAATTCTGAATATGCAGATCCCAAGACAAGTCCGCTGATGGAGGAGGACTTAAAAGTCTTTAAAACTTTAGAATTTTACCCTATCAATAAAACCTTTTTTGTAAATGCTGTTCTTGAACTGGCAGTAAATGAAAAGGAGTTTGAAATGAAAACTACAGGAACAAGAACTCCAAAATATATAAAATACGGAACTCTCACCTTTAAAATCAATGGCGTTCCGTATCATCTGAATGTGTATAGAAATATTGAACTTTCTAAAAAGGCAGAATATAAAAATCACTTGTTTCTTCCCTTTTCTGATTTAACAAGCGGAAAAGAAAGCTATATAGGAGGAAGGTATATTGATTTGGAAATTCCTGAAGGCAATACTATTGCAGTCGATTTTAATCAGGCTTATAACCCGTATTGTGCTTACAACCATAAATATTCCTGTCCGATTGTGCCATTGGAAAATGATTTAAAAGTAGAAATAAAAGCAGGAGTTAAAACTTTCCATTAATGGATTTTTTTAATTTTCATACACATTATTTCACAAATCAGCCTGATGTTTTAGAGCTGGTAAATCAGTATCCGGATAAATTTGATGATTCAGTTCCATTTTATTCAATAGGTATTCATCCTTGGTATATAGAAAAAAGCCGACTCGATTCTGATTTAAAAATTATCGAAGAAAAACTATCTCGTGAAAATTGTCTCGCTATTGGAGAATGTGGTTTGGATAAACGAATTGAAGTACCGCTGGAACTGCAAATTACTGTTTTTGAAAAGCAGTTAGCTTTAGCTGAAAAATTCAAAAAACCTGTTGTAATTCATTGCGTTGCTGCTTTTCAGGAAATAACAGCTGTCAAAAAGAAAATGAAAATATCTGTGCCAATGATAATTCATGGATTTTCAAAAAATAAACAATTGGCCGAGCAGCTTATAAAAGAAGGATTTTATCTTTCGTTTGGAAAATACCTGATCAAAAATCCAGATTTAAAGTCTGTTTTTCAAGATATTCCCAACGACCGCTTTTTTTTGGAAACGGATACTATGGAAGAAAAAATATCTGAAGTTTATGATAAAGCATTAGAATATAAAAATATTAATATGAAAGAGTTACAGAGTATTATTTCAAGTAATTATCAAACGGTATTCAAAAAATAAAAACATCTCAAAAACTCAAATACAATAAATAAACAAAAGAATATATATGGCAGAGTGGACAGAAAGAGCCGAGCTTTTATTTACAAAAGAAGGATTAGAAAATTTACAAAACTCGAATGTTTTGGTAGTTGGTTTAGGTGGTGTTGGATCATTTGCAGCCGAGTTTTTAGCAAGAGCCGGAGTAGGAAGTATGACAATTGTAGATGGGGATGTAGTAGATATTACCAATATTAACAGACAACTTCCAGCACTGCATTCGACCGTAGGCGAAGCAAAAATCAAAATTGTCGGCGATCGTTTAATGGATATTAACCCTGAATTAAAACTAACCCGAGTACAGGAATTTCTTTCTCCTGAGCGTGCCTTTGAAATCGTTTCTTCAGATTTTGATTATGTTTTGGACTGTATTGACAGTATTACGCCAAAATTGAATTTGATAATGGCCGCAAAACGAAAAAGAGTAAAAATTATAAGCAGTATGGGTGCGGGAGGCAAGATGCTGGCTTCTAAAGTAAAGGTTACAGATATTTCTAAAACTATAAACTGTTATTTTTCTAAAACAATTAGAAGACGTCTGAAAGAAGTAAAAATTAATAAACTGAAAGTGGTTTTTTCTTCTGAAATTCAAGATGAAAAAAGTTTAAAACTAACTGATGGAAAAAATTTCAAAAAGTCTTTTTACGGAACAAACAGTTATATGCCGGGTTTATTTGGACTTCATGTCGCTGAAACTGTAATCCGTCACCTACTTAAGAAATAATGTTGTTTCAGGTTTACTTTATTTCAGGTTTCAAGTTCTGAAATTGTGTAAACAAAAAAGCACGAACTAACACACCTCTACAGAAAACCTTTGATCTTTGAGCCTTAAAACCTTAGTACCTTAAAAAAAATGATTAAAACAGTAATTTTTGATATGGACGGCGTTATTGTCGATACAGAACCCGTTCATCGTTATGCATATTACCTCCAATTTTCGGAATTAAATATTGAAGTTCCTGAAGAAATGTACACTTCCTTTACAGGATTTTCTACTCGAAATACTTTTCAGGCACTCAAAGGTTTTTTTCCTTCTGTAGAACAAGAAGTTGAAGATTTGATTCAGCGTAAGCGAAATATTTTTAATGATGCTTTTGATACCAAAGCGGACTTATATTTATTAGAAGGTGTCGAGGATTTGATTAAAGATTTATATGCTAGCGGTATACAGTTAATTTTAGCTTCTTCTGCATCAAAAGTAACAATTGAGCGTGTCTTTACACGTTTTAATCTGCATCAGTATTTTACAGATATTGTAAGCGGAGAAGATTTTCCTCAGTCCAAACCAAATCCCGCAATATTTCTGCATGCAGCTTCACTTTCAAAAGCACCAAAAGAAAATTGTATTGTTATCGAAGACAGCACCAATGGCGTTAAAGCGGCCAAAGCTGCCGGTATTTTTTGCATAGGATATAACAGTCATCATTCTAAATTGCAAGACTTGTCAGCCGCAGATTTGATAATTAATCATTTTAATGAGCTAAATGCTGAAAAAATATCACAGTTAGGTGTCTGAATTATATAAAAATTAACATTTGTTCGGTATTTGAATTTGTAATTTTGACAAAAAACAAAACAAACTGAGAGTATGAAAAAACTATTTATCGCATTAGCCATCATTTTGGCTTCTTATACTGTAGAAGCGCAAATAAAAACACCACAGGCGAGTCCTAAAGCTTATATAAAACAAACTGTTGGTTTAACAGATGTAGAAGTTACTTATTCCAGACCAGGTGCAAGAGGAAGAGCAGTTTTTGGAAATTTAGTTCCGTTTGGTAAATTATGGAGAACAGGTGCTAACGAAAATACAATCATTAATTTTAGTGATGACGTTATCATTGATGGTAAAACGTTAAAGAAAGGAAAATATTCAATTTATACTATCCCTAAAATTGAAAGCTGGGAAGTGATTTTTTATCTTTCTACTGACAATTGGGGATTACCAGAAAGCTGGAATGATGCTTATGTAGCTTTAAGAACTACTGTAAAAGAAGATGCTTTACCAACACCATTAGAGACATTTACTATAGGAATTAATGGTTTGGATCCAAATTTTGCTTATTTGGAAATGGCTTGGGAAAACTCTCATGTTTCTTTAAAATTTGAGGTTCCTACAGCAAAAACGGCAACAGCAAGTATTCAAAAGACTTTGGGAGGACCAACATCTAATGATTATTATGCAGCAGCACAATATTTATTTCAATCAAACGGGAATATCGAAACGGCTCGAATTTATGTAGATAAAGCATTAGATATGAGTACAGATAAACCTTATTTTATATCAAGATTAAAATCGTTGATTCAGGCAAAACAAGGTGATAAAAAAGGAGCTATAGAAACTGCAAAAGCTTCATTAGCCGCTTCTGAAGCAGCCAATAATCAGGATTATGTAAAAATGAACAAAGACAGTATTGCTGAGTGGAGCAGATAAGGTTTCAATTCTCAATAAAAAATACAAATTCCAAAGCTTTCGGCTTTGGATTTTTTTTTGCTTTGACTTGAATCAATTTATAAATAAATAGACAGACCTGTCTGTTTGTTTATTTAAATTAGTTATATTTGCTTTTATAATTATTGAGTTATGCAGCCAAAAGAGAGAATTTTAGAGAAGACATTTATTTTATTTCATAAGCAGGGTTATAACGCTACAGGCATTAATCAAATTATTGAAGAGGCAAAAGTTGCTAAAGCGAGTTTCTATCAGCATTTTAAATCGAAGGAAGATTTGTGTGTTGCCTTTTTAAACCAGCGTCACTTTTTTTGGTTTGAAGAACTGAAGAAATTTACAGATCATGAAGAAGACTTAAAATCAAAAGTTTTAGCATCGTTTGACTTCTTAATTTATATGAATAAAAATGAAAATTTCAGAGGATGCAGTTTTCTAAATATTCTATCAGAAATTCAATCGGATAACATCAAAATTCTAAATGTAATTCAAAGCCATAAAGGCGATCTGCGTTCATACTTTACCGATATTTTAAAAGATATTCTTTTATCGGATCATGTGTATTTACTTTTTGAAAGCTGTATTATCGAAAGCCAGCTTTTTAAATCGAATCAACTTATTGAACAAACAAAAAAAATTATTCAAACTTTAAATTTCTAATTATGGAACAAAAACTGCCACTGCCGCCTTTTACGTATGAAACAGCAATAGAAAAAATTCAATTAGCAGAAGATGCCTGGAACAGTCAGGATCCCGAGCGAGTTTCAAAAGCTTATACTCCAGACAGTGAATGGAGAAATAGAAATCAATTTGTAAACGGAAGGAAAGAAATTGTCTTGTTTTTGACTGAAAAATGGAAAAAAGAGAAAAATTATATACTAAAAAAAGAATATTGGGCACATACCGAAAATAGAATTGCAGTTCGATTTGAATATGAATATCAGGATATTGACGGAAATTGGTTTAGAGCTTACGGAAATGAAAACTGGGAATTTGACTCAAACGGTTTATTGCAAAAAAGATTTGCAAGCATAAATGATCTTTCGATAAAGGAAGAAGAAAGAAAGCTGCGATAGAATTTTGCAAAAATTATCAATTTAAACTAGGGGGTTCCGGTATTCTGATTGTCTTCTTTTTCTTTATAATTAATAAGTAAAAGGTAATGCCCCCTAAAATAATTAATAGAGCAATCTGAAGCTTCCCTAAACCATTATTGCCACTGTACATTGAATTGGCGATGGCAACTTTTGATTTCCCTTCGTTAACCTGAATTGCAGATAACAATTCTAAAGTTATCAAAGCGTTTTCACTGGACTGTGAGATCTCTTTCCAATTTTTATTTTTTGCATGTTTGTTAATTTCACGGCAGGAATTTAAGAAGGCTTCAAAATATAGTTTTTCTTTTGGTGTTAAAACAGTTTTAGAATATAGATTGTCAATAGTATGAATGATTTTTAAGGTACTTATAATTTCTTCTTTTTTAACAGTATCGCTCAAATCCAGTCTTTCTGCTTCTGCTTTAATGAAATGAAGTTCTTTAGAATATTGAAAAATATACTGGGTGACTACCAAACGGTCTTTGTAAATCGCATTAATATTTTCGTTGACGTTTTTAGAATTCTGCAGCGTATTAAAATTTGTCAAAATAATAATCAGCATTACAATCAGTAATATGAAAGCAGCTTTTGTTTTATTACTGTATTTTTTATGATCTTTCATTTTTTTAAGCTGTATAGCAGGTAGTTAAATCAAAGATAAATATTTTAGTGAATTGTAAATATATTTATTAAGCCGAGATTTTAATCCAGAATTATTTTATGAAATCTAAAATAATTCTTAAGGTTTCAGATTGCTGTTTTTCACGGGAAATTCTGGCAGAATTATCTCCAAACTGAAAACCATAATATCCAAATTGAGCATGGTTTGCACCATCTATTTTTACAAATTTTGCTGTATCAGGAAGTTTAGATTTATTTTTAAAAATTGTATGTTCATCAGCAACGCCATCATCGGAACCGTAGATTTTTAAAATCGGAGTTTTACTTTCGGCAAGAGAAAAATCTCTGGGATGTGTTGTTCCAATTAGGATCAATTTATTAATTAGTGAGGGATTTTCGTAAACAAATTGAGCGGCCATTTTTGCACCCTGCGAATGACCTGCTAAAATATAAGTTTTGGTTTTATCTGATAATAATTTAAGCTCAATAGGAAGTTTGTAGCCATTAGCAGCAAGCCTCCAGGGCATCTTAATTAAATATACTTTGATATTATTTTTTGAAATTTTCCTGCATAAAGGCACATATGCTTTTGGATCAACCATCGCGCCCGGATAGAAAATTAATACTTTAGAATAGGATATAGAAGGTTCGAATAAAAAGTAATTTTTGTCATTGTAAACTTTTATTCTATCGTCACTCTTAAAATTAAAGTCGGCAACTCCTTTTGACTGATAAGAATAAATTAACCACGCAGTAAAAGACATTGCTAAAAAGAACCAGACTCTTTTTAGTATTTTTATGATTCTATTTTTTTTTACCATTATCAATAATTAAATTAGAATTAAAAATAAAAGTAATTAAAATTTTGATAAATTATTGAATTGTAGGTGTTTAATTGTTTTTAGCTATTTCCTTGTTGTATAAATAAAAGACACATAAAAAAAGCTGTCAAAAATTAAATTTAAAATAGTACAGTAGAGTTTAGTGGGATTATTAAAATGACTTTTTATGCTGCTTTATTAATTTCAGCGTTTCTTCGTTAATAATTTTTGCAGCTCTTGATAAGAAAAACGGACTTACACATTCTGCATAATTTATATAAACCAGATGATCATCATCTTCTAAATTTTTATTTTCTTTAGCTGCTCTTTCATAGCTTTCCATTCCATCAATCATATAAACAGGATTTCCTTCCCTATAAAGTTGTGTTGCAATACCTCTTAATAAATCTTCACCTGCGGTTTGTACTTCTTTTTCGGGAAATGATAAAAGCAGCATACAATGGCTTAAATCACACACATCGGTTCTTTTGAATTTAGGATATTTTTCAAAAAAAATCGCACCTTGATTCAAATTTTCAAAACATTTAGTGTACAGCTTCTCTGAGATTGAATTACCCTGAAATATTGAATCTTGAGCATTTTGGCTATATACATGCAGGCAAAAACTAAATAGCAAAATTAAAACAAACCTTTGATTCATAAAATTACAGATTTTAATGAAAAATTAGAATAGATTGATTTAAAGAAAAATCTACGCTATTCTGCAATATCAACTTTTTGTTTCCTGAAAAATAATAACTGCATCAGTAAAGACAAAACAATAGTAAGGATGGCACCAATAAAATTAAGCCATAAATATCCTAGTTTTTCTTGTTCGTAAATCATATAATAATAAATACCAAAAATAGTAAGCTGACTAATTATAGCACTATAAAACATTGGTTTTGCCTGAACTCTGCGAAGATAAAATCCGACTAGAAAGATTCCCAAAACGGTTCCGTAGAAAATAGATCCAATAATATTTACAAGCTGAATTAAATTCTCAAATAATGTACCTACACATGCAAAAAGTATGGCTATAATTCCCCAGAAAAGAGTGAAAAATTTAGTAGCATTCAGATAATGTTTCTCTGATTTCTCTGTTTTTAGGTTTCTTTTATAAATATCAATTGCTGTAGTAGAGGCCAGCGCATTTAATCCAGAAGCTGTTGAAGACATTGCAGCCGAAAGAATAACAGCAAGCAGCAGTCCAATTAATCCTTTTGGCAAATAATGCAGGATAAAATGAAAAAAGACATAATCTTTGTCATTGGTTTCACTTGTACTGTCGGCTTTTGAGATAATTTCTTTGGCACGATCTCGTAAATCTTTTTCTTTATTAGACAAAGCAACCAATTCTTTGCGCAAGATAGGATTGTCATAATCCTGATTTAACTGATCAATATACAACAGGTTAATTACTTTTTTATCTTCAGAAAGTGTATTTAATTTTTTTTCTAAAGCATGATATTCTTCTTTAAAAGCAGATTTTTCTATTACAAGCTTATTATTTGGATTAAAATTTAAAGGAACCGGATTGAATTGAAAAAATACAAATACCATAACTCCCGTCAATAAAATAAAGAATTGCATAGGTACTTTTAAAAGTCCGTTCATAATAAGTCCCATCTGGCTTTCTCGAACTGATTTTCCAGATAAATAGCGCCCAACCTGTGATTGATCTGTTCCAAAATAAGCAAGAGCCAGAAAGAATCCTCCGGTAATACCACTCCAAAAAGTGTATTTTTCTTCTGGATCAAAAGAAAAATTTACAATATTCATTTTATCATTTGCACCAGCGATATGCAGAGCACTTGTAAAAGTCATATCGTTTGGGAGGTAATGTAAAATAAGGAAAAACGTAATGAGCATTCCAGACATAATAACAAACATCTGCTGCTTTTGTGTCACGTTTACTGCCTTTGTTCCCCCGGAAAAAGTATAAACAATAACCATTAATCCGATTATGATATTCATTATGGTAAGATTCCATCCCAAAAGAGCCGATAAAATAATAGCAGGAGCATAGATTGTCAATCCTGTTCCTAAACCTCTTTGAACCAAAAATAATATGGCAGCAAGTGATCGTGTTTTAACATCAAAACGTTTTTCCAGAAATTCATAAGCTGTAAATACTTTGTTTTTATGATAAAGCGGAATAAAAGTTACACAGATCACAATCATGGCAATCGGCAGTCCAAAATAGAATTGCACAAAACCCATTCCGTCATGATATGCCTGCCCGGGAGTTGATAAGAAAGTTATAGCACTGGCTTGTGTTGCCATTACAGAAAGTCCGACGGTATACCAAGGAGTTTCGTTATTTCCTAAAATAAAATCTTCGACGTTTTTGCTTCCCTTTGTTTTCCAAGATCCGTAGCCAACAATAAATAAAAGCGTGACAATTAATACGATCCAATCAAATAACTGCATAGGTTAAGAATATAATTGCATGATTAAGAAAAAAATCAGAATGTAAACTGCGTTGGCTACTAAAACATAAGTGTAGCTTTTTTTCCATTTTTTTGTTTTTTTTGCTTCCATTTTTATTGCTTTATTTCTTGTTTGGGAGCTTCAATTGGCTGTTTTAACGAGATCATATTTGATAACAATCTATAAGCACCAACAACACCTTCAGGAAGTTCTCTAAAAAAACTTAAACCAGTGTAAATGTAATATCCTTTTCCGTATGGTGCGACCAATAAAGCACCATTTTTTGCAGATTCTCCTTTGTCATGAGATGAGATAATAGGAGTGAAGGCAGAATCGTATTCATTTGGGTAATACAAACCCTGTTCTTGTGTCCATCCTTCAAAATCCTTTGAGGTAATTTTATTAGGAGTATTTAAAACCGGGTGATTTGGCGCCAGAAAAGTAACTTTTGCATTTTCTTCTGTTACACGATCATTTGAAATTTTTAAAGGATACGGCGCTAATTGATTCGTTACTGTTTTACCAAATGTATTGTACTGCACAATCATGTTTTTACCGCTTTTCACAAAATTAAAAAGTATATTTTGTTTGTTTGCAAGTGCGTTTACAGTGTTGTACGCACGAATTCCCGTAATTACTACGTTAAACGAATCTAATTTTTCGGGTGTAATTTCTTCTGGTTTTAAAATGGTTACTTTATATCCCATTTGCGCTAGACTTTCCGGAACTTCGTCACCAGCTCCCATAATATATGCAATGGCATCTCCAGAGGTTTTTAGATCAATTCTTATTGCTTTTGATTCCGCTGGTTTTAGCACCATTTGTTTGGTAATATGAGAGAAATCAATAACAGTTTCATCTTTGTCAAAACGTTTGTTATCAACTGTTGCAACCGCTCTTAAAACTGTTTCTTCTGGATTGACCGGCGGTGTAACTTCAAAATAAAAAATTTGATCATTTCCTTTTTTTGCCAAAGAAAATGCAATTTGTTTTGGAGATACCAGCCAGTTTTTTGGAACTTCAAGCTGTAAATTTCCTTCTACCGCATCTTTTCCTGCACGAACTTTTACAGGAACCATTTTACTTTTGATATCTCTGAATATTAAAACTTTTTCTAAAACAGAAGTAGTAACTTCGGGTACAATATCCAGAAAATTATACATTTCGCCTTTTACACCATCATTATATTTATAGACCACTGTACGCTCAAACGGAATTTCTATTGTATTAATCTTTACATTAAAAACAACTTTTACTTCTCTTATAATGTCTGGAATTCCGATGTTTTCCTGATTTAAAACAGTATACATTCCAACTGCTGCTTTTTCTTTTAACCAATAAGGCTGCGTATATTCGATATTTGCCGGAAGTTGTACTTGTAAGCTTATTTTTTGATCATCATTGTTTTTTAAAACAATATTCTGAGGTGTTTTTTTATTATCCGGTAAAGTAATCACGCTGGCCAGCTGCATTTCTATAGAAGTCCTGTTAATCGCTTCTAGGCTTAATTTAATTGTACTTCCGGGTGTAGCTTCTTGCTCGCTTGCCACCGCTTCCAGATATAAACCAGAACAAGAAGCAATAATATTTCTTACGGCTTCAGATTTTAAATTTTTCCAATGATCATCTTGCAAAGCTTCTATCATAGCATAAGCTTTTGCTAAATCTGGAATACTTGCAGACGGATCATTAAAGTTGTATTTTTCTATAATTTTATTGATTAAATCACCAATTGGTTTTCCGTTTTTAACACGGTTCCAACTGGTATCAATACCATCAAATAGATTATCACGGTCGTTTGGCTTATCACCATTGATTAATTCTAAAAATTCAGTTTCCAGACCTCTTACTCCTGTACTTCCAAAACCCTGCGATTGATGACGGCTTCTGCTTAAAGCTGCAATTTCCTGATTAGATTTTCCAATTCCGGTATAATAAACTCCGGTTTCCAATTTTGTAAATTTAGATTTATTGGCAGCATCAAATTTTTCCTGACTTCCATAAAACCACCACGAAGGATTAAAAAACTGGCGTTTTACCTGCCATGGTGTAACATACTTTAATTGTTCCGGATATATTTTAGGATCATTTGTCAAATTAAAACTCTCTATACTCAGCATAGCAGATGACGTGTGATGCCCGTGAGTAGTGCCGGGAGAACGATGATCAAATCGATTGATAATTACATCGGGCTGAAATTTTCTGATTGTCCAAACCACATCGGCTAGAACTTTATCTTTATCCCATATTTGTAAAGTTTCGTTTGGAGTTTTAGAAAAACCAAAATCATTGGCTCGAGAAAAAAATTGCTCGCCTCCATCTATTTTCCTTGCTTCAATAAGTTCCTGAGTTCTTATAACACCTAATAATTCACGCAATTGAGGACCAATTAAATTCTGCCCTCCGTCACCACGCGTAAGAGATAGATATCCCGTTCTAGCATTCATTTCGTTTGCGAGATAAGAAATCAAACGCGTATTTTCGTCGTCAGGATGAGCTGCAACATATAATACAGAACCCAAAAAATTTAATTTTTTTATCTGATTGTAAATTTCTACAGAACTTGGTTTAAGCGGCTGCTGTGCATAAGAAATAGAAATACCAATAAGAAATAGAAGAAAAGTTTTGATTTGATTTTTTCGCATAGGATTAACAAATATTTTTGAAAGAGGCTCAAAAATACTAATTAAATCCTTGAAGAGTATTTAAATGAATTGTTAATGTTTGTTAACAGCATATTTTAATAGAAAAAATAAAAAAAGCTGTCTCAAGGGACAGCTTTTTTTTAAGTGTGGTATTTCTTAGGATTACAGAATTATTTGTTTTTCTGTATTTTATATTTTTTAGAATAATATGTTCTTAAATATTTATAGCAAAAGTATTTTTGTAAGAAATTGGATGCAAATATAAGACATATTTATATTAAATTAAGGTAAAATTATTTTTTATTTTAATTTATTTTCTGTGTCTTTATAAGTACCTGTAATCGTAACATTACTATTTTTAATTACTTTACCATATATTGTTATAGAAGAATCATTTCCAATAAAGTTGATTTTTGCACCGCTGTTCAATCTCAAATCTCCCCAAATTACAACAGAACCTTCAACTTGAAGTGTTGCATTGTTTATGATAAGTTCTGTTGGATTTGCCAATTGGAATTTACCTTGAGAAAAACTTCCTCTCATATTAAAAGTACCACCGCTGTTTAAAGTCAGATTGTTCACGATCGCAATAGAACCGCAATGTGTTAAAACTGCACCAGAATTTACGATAGCCGAATTAATAGCAGTAGCTCCCTGGTATGATTTTACTTCATTAGAATTCAAAATTAAATCTCTGCCCTGATTGTATAATCCGTAAGATAAACAACTTGCAAATGTAGTATTTGGTTTTTCCATCTTAATGATTTTCAAACCACCTGTTCCGCTCGCTACATAAATGTAGTCACCGCTAGATTTTACATAGTTAGAAGAACCAGCAATTCCTAATGCTCCTAATAAGCTCAATTGAGAACCCGTTTGGTAAACATTCAAGCCTAATGCTCCGTTTGCCACAAATGCATAACCATCATTTACAGATACTGCATTTGTTACATTATCTTCTCCTGCAGCAGATACCGAAATTGTTTGTAATTTAGATCCGCTGTTGATGTCATAAATTCCTAATCCATTAGATCCTTCTGATACTAATAATTTTGTACCATCAACATCCATAGTTCTTTTAGCGCCGCTTACATCCGTAGAAGTTGTAAAACTTTTTTGTAATGCAAGTGTAGACTGGTTGTAAACATTAACTCCTTTTGTACCGCTTAAAGTCACAACTTTATCGCTTGTTAATGCAATTGAGCGTAAATCTGCAACAGCTGTTTTTGCTGAAGTTGTTTTGGTAGAAGTGTTCAATTTAAACAAACTTCCGTTATCACCTGTTACTGCAAAATAAGAAGAAGAGTTGGCAGCAACATCTGTTGTAACTCTGCTTTCTAAGTAATTGATTTTATATTTATCTGTAAGAAGACCAGAGCTTAACTCCATATTTATTACAATTGCGGGACTTGTAAGTAAAGGATCTTTATCTACATCTTTTGCAGCTCCTATAATTAAATTCCCGTTAGAGTAGGTAAGAGATGCTATATCTGTATTGGCAATTAAAGCCGAAGTAACTAATTTTGGTTTATAAGGATCAGAAACATCAATTACATCGATAGCTCCTGAGTAAACGTCTCCTCTCATGATATAAGATACATAAGCGTAATTTCCGTTTACCGCCACATGACTTGCCTGCAATGTTTTTCCGTTACTGTCTACCGGTGGTTTTATTTCGGCAATTTGAACTAAAGGAAAAGAAGTAGGAGCATTTGAAGCCGCTAACTTTTGAGTCGAAGAGTTATTTTCTATTGCAATTACTCCAGAATTTGTATAGTCAAGTCTTTGGTTTAAAGAAACTTGGTCTGTCGAAATTGTAATCCCGTTTATTGACTGATTATCAGTCGCATTATCATCGTTATTATCACAGCCTATTAATAAAGACAAAGCTAAAAATGAAAATAAATAAACACTTTTTCTCATGATATAATTTTTTGGTTTTAAAATTCGGTGCAAATGTAAGTTATTTTTATATTAAAAAAAGACATTTTTTGTTAATTGCAAAATAGAACTGATTGTTGTACAGTAACTTACATTATATTCATCGTTTTAACAGATTTTGCCAAAAATTTAGTAATAAAAAAAGAGAGTACCAAATATTTGATACTCTCTCTGCGTCGATAATATGCCCCCAAGCAAATTATCTTCTTCCATGATGATCACGATCGTGATGATCGTGACGATCGTCATGTCGATCGTGTTTGTTATGATGTCTGTTATCATAACGCTTATTATCTCTATGATCCCTGCGATGATCATTATATCCATATGCAGGTCTTGCTCTATAAGGTCTTTGCGGCGCACCGTGATATCCTTTATAATATGTTACTCTATGACGGTCAAAGTTTGCGTAAGGAGTTCTACCGTGATAATCGGTCAAGACTACTTTGTAACCTCCATACAAATCGTAATTTCTATATGGTCTTGGTAAGTATGTTGTTCTTACCCATCTTCCTCCTCCAAAATAAATAAACTGAGAGGCTCTTACATCATAATAAGCTTCAATATCCGGCAGGTAATAGTATTCCATATCAGAATATCCAGAAGGTCCCCAAGCTGGAGGTGTTCCTATATTAACGTTTACAGATACTTGAGCTTGTGTGGCGTTTGCAACCATCAGAAATAATCCTATAATTGCTATTTTTAGTGTTTTCATTTTTTTTGGATTTTAAATGTTAATCTGTTTCTTGTTTGTAGATATTCATATACTGTGCCAAAAAAAATAAAACTGTGTTTTTTGTCGAATAATCGATGTGTTTTGACGACAAAATTCAATGTAATGTTTTTGTAAACTTTTGGTTTTTAATTCATTTGTTAAATTGGTATATTCTAAGAAAAAAGATTATTTTTTTTCTATTGATAGTTGACAACTCTTGGTTTTGCAAGCTCAAAACTCTGCAAACCGTAGTCTGTGGTCTCAAAAGTATTTGTTTTAAAAAGATTATCTCCTTGCTGCGGAATACTTGGATAGTATGAAATTGAAAGCTGAAAGGAACTGAATACTAAATAATCATTACTTATTAATAATCCTAAAGTGACTTTAGAATACGCTTTATCCTTAAACATTGCATTATCCGGACCTCCTAATACAGCAATAGAATAATTAAAAAACGGATTCATACGGAAACCCCAAAGCGCGTGAGGTGCGTATGTTTGGGTCTGCAGCGACAAAACCATTTTACTGGTTCCGTACAAAGCACTATTAAATCCTGCAAGACCATTCTGCTCGTTAATATTCAATTCGTCTCCGATAATATTTTCTCGATTCATACCAACCACTACCTTCGGATTAATAAACTGTCTCAATTTCCATTTACCAATAGAAAATAGCTTTGTAAAGTAATTTGATTCAAGTAAAAAAGAAGTTTCATACGTTTTTGATTGATGAAAAAAGGTACCGCCTTCTAAATTAAAACTCAAAAATCCCCACCTGTAGTAGTTTCCAAAAGAAAACTGTCCGCCCACGTATGGCCGCCAAAAAGTGTTTTTATATTGATATCCGAAGGTGATACCATAAATTCTTCCTACAGGTACATCTTCTGTCTGTCCATTTCTAAAAATATAAGAATCTTTGATAAACTTTCGCGAATTAAGTCCAACACCGCTCAAAATCAATTTTTCATCAGAATAAAAGTGAGTAGGGTCGTAGAGTTCATCGGGCATTTCCGTATAATCTTTATTTAAGAAACGAGCAGTTACTACCAAATTGGTAATTCCCATTCTGTTATCTTCAAAAACTTTAGTCGCCTTTCCTGCCCAAAAATCCTGAAAATTATGTTTAAAAGGCTGAAATGAATAAGATGAATCCGGAGCCTGCAGACTGTCTCTTCTAAAAACCTGTCCAGCAGCTGCACCGCCGGCCCATTTAGTTAATGGAGAGTAAAAATCGCGCTCTATTTCTATACTTTTAGTATAGTTATTATCCAAATCCATTTCATAATGAAGTACCGCTCCTATATAAGTGTTTTTAATATTAGGAACCGTATACGTAACGTTATTACCATTTGCTCCATCACTAAAACGATTGGTAAAGCGGTATTCCAGTTGTTGACCCGAACCAAAGAAATCTTTCTCTTTGATTCCGGTAGAAATCCTGCTGCCAGACACAGAAAATCGCGGAATTGTACTCCAGGAATCCAAAACACGTATAGTAACATCTACAGAATCAGCATTTTTTCCTACTGATTCATTAGAAATTCTAACAGCAGTTACATACCTCTGAGAACGTATTAAACGTTCAGATTCCTGAACTTTGTAACTGTCGTAAGGCACATTTCTTTTAAATAATAACAAATTATAAATAGCAATCTTTTTTGTTTTTAAATGAAGTCGATTTCCTGTGCGTTCTCCCCAATTCCTAGGCTGCAGCGTAGAATCTGTAACAGATTGCCCAAACGGATCGAGTGTAATAATATTTATTTTTCTAATTATTTTACCATCGTAACGTGTAGCATCTGTAGGTACAATAACTTCCTTTTTTTTGGGTTTGGCAGATCTAAAAAGAAGCTTATGAAGTGTCTGCGTAAATTTACTTTTCTTAGAATAATTTTTTATTTTGGTATAAACTGCCGCACTGTCTTTCTTTACAGGTTCTTTTTTTGTTTTTTTTACCTGCGCGGTAATACCTTGCAGACAAAAGCAGAGCAAAATCAAAATAAATATTTTTTTGTTAACACACATGGATAATATTTCTTCTAAGATGTTTTTTATTTAAGATATACAGATTAAACGGAATTTCTTGCAAATTGTTTTTAATTTTCAGCCTTTGCTCTACGGATTCTCCATGTAAATTTCCGGGGAACATGATTTCCCATCAAATAACCCCAGGCTTCGAGAGATTCAATACGATCAAATATAATTTTAAGAATGGCCAGCAGTGGAATTGCTAAAAACATTCCCGAAATTCCAGCAGCGGCTCCTCCTACAATTATTCCGATTATAGAAACAAACGCATTGATTTCTACTTTAGAATTAATAATCAGCGGTACAAGTAAATTATTATCTATAAGTTGTACGATCACATTTACAATTAGAATACTTATTATTATGGAAGTTTCTCCCGTGCCGGTCAGAGAGGCAAATAACGTAATAACACCAGCAATTGCAATTCCGATGTAAGGTATCAAATTAAGAATTCCTGTTATTAAACCTAACAATATAAAATATTTAACGCCTACAATATAAAGACCTAAACCTGTTAGAACTGAGACAATAATCATTTCTAAAATCAAACTTACGATATAGTTGTTTATAGAAACTTTTATTTGAGATAAAATGTCTTTTAACTTTGTGTGATCCTCCTTATTGACCAATTTTGCCAGAAAAAGTATAAAATGATCTTTATATATAAGGAACAAGAAAGTGTAGATTGGTATTATAGTACAATCTAAAAGCAAATCCGACAATGAAATGATAAATGATCCGATAGAAGCGTTAGAGTTTTTTACAGAATCTTTAGTTACTGTGTCCAGGTATTTTTTCTGTTCGCCAATACTTACATGAAAATTTTCATTTATAAATTTGTGAATTTCAATTATAAAAGCGTTGATATTTTTCTTGATTGTGTCAAAATCACTGGCAATATCTTTGACCTGATAGGATATAAATACTAATATGCCAACAATAAATGCTGCAAATAATAAAACACAAAATGCGGCTGCAATGTGGCGGGGAAATTTAAGTTTTACTTTTAAAAAAGAAAATATTGGAAGTAATAAAACAGCAAATAGAAATGCCATCAATACTGGAGTAATTATATCCTTTCCTAAACAGAAAATAAATGCAAAACAAATTAAAATTAATAAAGAAAAGCAAAGTTTTGCATAAAAAGGTAATTGTATAGGTCTTATCATTTCTTGAAGATTTTAGCTCAAATTATAAAACAAATATTACACTTTTTAGGAATATTTTTGTTTTAGCTTTTCTTCAATACTTTATAAAATTCCCATTCACTAGTCAAAAAACTCGCGATCTTCAAATTTAGAAGGCATTATGGAGATACCTTTTTGCAATAATAAGTTGTTAGGAAAAATTGTTTTTTCTCCTTCTTTTGTTCTCAAAGTTACATGAAATGCACTAATGTCTTCAATTTCAGCTTCTATAGGAAAATCTTTGTCGTAGATTTTTATCGTATCACCAATCCTAAAAGGAAAAGAAAAAAATAAAATCATTCCAGACGTAATATTGCTCAAAATAGACCATTGAGCAAACATTGCAACACCAATTACAGTAGCAATAGAAGAAATGGTGATAAATATATCTTTAGTATCAACTCCCCAGATTACAATTAAACTAATAATCACCAGTATGTTCATAAATACATGAATGTACTTAATTACCAGATTAGTACGATGTTCAAATAAGTGACTGGATTTGGCAAAACTGCGAATCAATTTTGCAACGATCATTCTTAAAAACACTAATGCAATGAGTAGTATTATCGTTGCTAAAATTTCCTGACTGTATTGTTTAAAAGAAAACATAAATTATTTTTTTACACTAAAGTACTCAAATATTCATAAACTTTGGCAGTCGGAAGTCCCATAACATTGGTATAAGAGCCTTCTACTTTTGTAACAGCCATAAAACCAAACCATTCCTGAATTCCGTAAGCACCAGCTTTATCATAAGGTTTATAATTTTCTATATAATATAAAATAGCTTCATCAGATAAATTCCCGAAGGTAACTTTAGTAACATCATTTATAATAGTAGAGGAGGAGTTTGTTTTAAAACATACCGATGTAAAAACTTCATGAGTAGAATTAGACATCGATTGAATCATATTAAAAGCGTCTTCAGCATTTTTAGGCTTTCCAAGTGCTTTGTTCTGATGCCACACAATTGTGTCGCTGGTTACTAAGATTTCGTTTTCCTGCAATTCACCCTCAAAAGCGTCTGCCTTAAGCTGTGCCAGAAAATCTGTTATTTCAACCGCTTTTAAATCTGGCGGATATATTTCTTCAATATCTTTTAAGCGAATTTCAAAATCAAGATCTAAATCCTTAAAAAATTGCTGTCTGCGAGGAGATCCCGAAGCTAAGATTAATGTATATTTTTGGAGCTTTTGTTTAAGCATTGTATTTAATATTTAAAGTAATCACTAAAATAGATAAAATTCCGAATAACAAAATTAGTTTTAAAACAGTACTTAAATGATGAAAATCCTTTTGTGATTTTGCAGTAAAAATTTTGACTATAAAATATAACAAAGGCGCCAAAACAAAAGCAAAAGCATAAAAAGTAACAATAAGAAGATTGTTTTTAAAAAAGTAAGTATTGATATAAAGTAATGATACTATAAATGAAATTATTGCAAATCCCAAAGCAATTTTTGCAGCTCTGTTTTTTCCGATTGCAATTGGTAATGTATTCATTCCTTGGTTGTAATCTCCATCTACATCTTCAATATCTTTAACTATTTCTCTAATAAAATTTATCATAAAAGCAAAAAGTGCATAATCTAATAATATAGAGAAAAGTGCCGCCATCTGCGTTTGATTTTCTGAACTTGTTGCCGGAAAAATGTCAAAAATTCCAATAATCAAAACACTTATAGAAAGTAATGCTGCCACCACAAAATTACCCAGCACCATAATTTGTTTTAAGGTTGTGGAATAAAAATACAATAGAGCTGCTATTAAAATAAACAGCGAAGCAAAAGTTGGTCTTAAAATAATGTTTGATAAAACAAAACCAAGAGCAACTCCTGTTACATTTAGACCAATATAAATGTTGTAAGCCGTAGTTTCAGATATTCCTTTTCCTACTACAACATCATTTGGTTTATTGATAGAATCTGTTGCAACATCATAGATATTATTGATTACATAACCCGCAGCCGCAAGAAAAACAGTGCTGAGTACTAATAATCCGTATTGCCAATCGGCCAGCGCCAGAGGTACGTTTTGCTGTTTAAAAAAAGCATAACGAAATAAAAGCTGCATAAAAGCAAGCATTAATAAGTTCTTATATCTAATGAGTTTGAGGAATTTCATTTTTTTGAGGTTCTATAAATTAAGAAAATTTACAATTCACAATTAATAATTATCTAATCGTGTTTTCCATTAAAATACTCCATCCATTTTCCCTGTACTTTCATTACTTGTTCAATAACATCTCTTACAGCGCCTTTTCCGCCTTTTACATGCGAAATATAACGAGAGATATTTTTAATTTCCGGACTTGCATCTTGCGGACAGGTTGGCAGACCAACTAATTTCATTACATGATAATCGGGTATATCATCGCCCATATACAGTACATTTTCAGGCTTAATAGTATGAAGATCTGTATATTCATTAAAAGTTTTAACTTTATCAGGAGTTCCTAAATGGATATCTTTAATCCCTAAATTACGCAGACGAACACGCACACCTTCATTGCTTCCGCCAGAAATAACACATACATTATAACCACTTTCTATTGCAGCTTTCATGGCATAACCATCACGAATGTTCATTGTGCGAAGCATTTCTCCTTCGGTGGTTATAAAAACAGAACTGTCTGTAAGTACGCCGTCAACATCAAAAATAAAAGTGTTGATTTCATTCATTATTTCCTTATAACTTTTTGCCATTATGCTGTATAGATTGTGTTAGTATTTTATAAATATTTTTTTGATTTTCATCTTCCAAAAAATCCAAATGAGCTTCTATTGTGCTGCTGTCTTTACGAATAGCAGGTCCAGTCTGAGCCTCTGCAGGATCTAAAGTGTTGATTTTATCTGCAGTTTCCTGAATTAAAGGTTTTAAGACATCAAAAGGGACCTGGTTATCTGCGCAGATTTCCTGTCCAATATGATAAAGGTGATTGGTGAAATTATTCACGAAAACGGCCGCAACATGCAGTGCTTTACGCTGCTGCGAATTGATAGAGAAAACAGCCGTCGAAATACTTTTAGCAGCGGTTTCTAAAATTTTATAATCTGCCGTATTTTCAGCCTCCAGACAAATCGGAATAACAGAAAAATCAATATTTTTACTTTTAGAAAATGTCTGAAGCGGATAAAAAACACCACGGCGGTTTTTACTGTCCAGAATATCTATAGATGAAGTCCCTGAGGTATGCACAACCAATTGATTATTAAACGGAAGCTGCGATGCAACTTCGGCAATAGCATTGTCAGAAACCGCTATAATATATAAATCAGAAGGTTCTAAATTCTCGTATTGTGTTACGATTTTTTCCGGATCTGCTAAATAAAGCGGAATATCTTTCTTTCTCGAAAAAATCTGTTTAATCTCAACAAATTTACTTGCAGAAAAAGCTTTAATTAAATGCTGTCCTACATTTCCGGAACCAATAATTGTTATTTGAATCATACTCGCAAAATTAGCATTTTTTTTTAATGATGACAGACTTTGCGGTTAACTTGCATTTTATTATTATAAACGGATTGTTTTATTAAATTATAAAAAAACATTTCCTTTTTTAGTTTTTATTAACAAAAGACAAATATTGGAACTCAACATTTTTAAGTACTTTTGTGCCACTTTTATACAATGTAATTCCTCAAAAATGGATAAAAAAATATTCTCTTTTTTGTTTTCTACAAGATTAATGGCCGTTCTTTTTTTAACATTTGCTATAGCGATGGGTATTGGAACTTTTATCGAAAGCAAATACAATACTGATACTGCCAGAATCTTAATTTATAATACCAAGTGGTTCGAAGCGATAATGTTTATTTTTATGATTAATTTCTTCGGAAATATCAAACGTTATCAATTACTTAAAAAAGAAAAATGGGCTACTTTATTACTTCACCTTTCCTTTGTTTTTATCATTTTAGGAGCTTTTATTACACGTTATATTAGTTATGAAGGAATGATGCCGATTCGTGAAGGTATGGCAGAAAACCAAATTTATTCTGATAAAACATTTTTGACTGTTTTTGTAGATGGAGAATATAAAGGTGAAATGAAAAGGAGAGTTTTTGAAGAAAGCCTTTTAATGTCGCCTGTTACAAATAACGATTTTTCTATTTCAGGAAAATTTGACGAAACTCCTTTTGAAGTTACCTATTCTAATTATATAATGGGAGCCAAAGAAGTGGTAAAACAAGATCCAAACGGTACCGTTTATCTAAAACTGGTTGAAGCTGGTTCTGGCGGTCGTGAGGAACATTTCTTAAAAGATGGTGAAGTGCAAAATATTCATAATGTTTTATTTGCCCTAAATAAACAAACCGACGGAGCTATTAATATTAATACAACCGGCGAAAAATACACGATTCAGACTCCGTTCGAAGGGAATTTTATGAGAATGGCGGATAAATTTGAAGGAAAAGTTACCAAAGACAATGTACAGCCTCTTATGATGCGTTCTCTTTACAGCATTGGAGATATCAGAATCGTTTTTCCAGATCCTGCTATGAAAGGAAGCATAACTTATGAGTCCAGCAATGATTTTAAAGCTAAAAGTCACAGCGATGCTTTAGTTGTAAAAGTAAAAGCCGAAGGACAAGAAAAAGAAGTAACGCTTTTGGGATCAAAAGGTACTGTTGGAGAAGCTAAAACTGTAAAAATCGGGAATATCGAATATTCTTTATTCTACGGAAGTAAAGCGTACACGCTGCCATTTAAAGTAAAATTGAATGATTTTATTGCTGACAAATATCCGGGAACAGAAAAAAGTTATTCTGCTTTTAAAAGTAAAGTAACCGTTCAGGATTCTACAGAGACTTTTGATGCAGATATCTTTATGAATCACGTTTTAGATCATAAAGGATATCGTTTTTTCCAATCTTCATTTGATCCTGACGAAAAAGGTACTGTATTATCTGTAAACCATGATTTCTGGGGAACCAATATTACTTATTTGGGATATTTCTTGCTGTATATTGGCTTGATGGCTATTATGTTTACTAAACATTCTCGTTTTGGAGATTTGAAAAAGAAATTAGAAGGTATTCAGAAGAAAAAAGAAAAACTAATTACCATTTTAATTTTATTGATTGGTTTAAATGGTTTTGCACAGCAGACACCTCATGTACACGAACACGATCATGCACATACTGCAGATCCAAATGATCATACTAATCACGTTACAGCGCCGCCAAGTAAGAAACAATTAGATTCTTTACTAACTATTTATAAAGCACCAGAAGCGCACGCAGCAAAATTTGGACGTTTGATTATTCAGGATGCTGGAGGAAGAATGAAACCAATTAATACGTTTTCATCTGAATTACTTAGAAAAGTAAGCCATACTGATACTTATAATGGAATGAATTCTGATCAGGTTTTCTTATCCATGACGCAATATGCACAGGTTTGGATTCAGGTTCCATTAATTTATATCAATACTAAAAATGATAGTATTCGTAAAATTATCGGAATTGATTCTAAAGATAAATTTGCGCCGTTTGTAAAATTCTTTGATGAAAATGGAAACTATAAACTTTCACCTTATTTAGATACAGCTTATAAAGCTGCAAATCCAAATAGTTTTGAAAAAGATTTTATCGATACAGATAAAAAAGTAAACTTAATGGAATCTGCTTTAAGCGGAAGCATTTTGAAAATATTTCCGGTTCCAAATGATCCAAATAATAAATGGGTTTCTTATTTAGAGCGCGAAAATGTTGGATTTAAAGGAATGGATTCTACCTACGTAAAGCAAATTTTACCGCTATATTTTAGTGCTTTAAACAACGGTTCTATTTCTAAAGATTTTAGTACTGCAGATAATTTAGTAGAAAGTATCAACGGTTTCCAAAAGAAATTTGGAAGTAAAGTGCGTCCAAGTGAGCGAAAAATTGATCTTGAGATTGCTTACAATACGTATGATATTCTACCAAAGATGTCGTATTGGTATTCTATGGCAGGAATTTTTATGCTGATTTTTACATTATTCAATATTTTCTTTGATAAAAAGTTTTTACGCATAACAGTTAACGGTTTTCATATATTAATAGGAGTAATATTTGCATTTCATACCGTTGCCTTAATTGCACGCTGGTATATTTCGGGTCACGCACCTTGGAGTAATGCGTACGAAGCTATTGTTTATGTAGCTTGGGCAACTATGTTCTTTGGTTTAGCATTTGATAGAAAATCAAAACTAACCGTAGCTTCAGCGGCTTTTGTAACCTCTATGATTTTTATGGCTGCAAATTTAAACTGGATTGATCCCGAAATAGCAAATTTACAACCCGTTCTTAATTCTTATTGGTTAATGATTCACGTTGCAGTAATTGTAGCAAGTTATGGCCCAACTGCTTTAGGAATGATTCTAGGTTTTGTTGCTTTGATATTGATTTTCTTTACAAATGATAAAAACAAAGCTAAAATGGAGTTACATATAAAAGAAGTAACTTATATCAACGAAATGTCATTAACAATAGGTCTTATCATGCTGACTATTGGTAACTTCCTTGGAGGACAGTGGGCAAACGAAAGCTGGGGACGTTACTGGGGATGGGATCCAAAAGAAACCTGGGCATTAATCTCTATCATGGTTTATGCATTTGTAATTCACGCTCGTTTTGTTCCGGCTTTAAGAGGAAAATGGTTCTTTAATTTAATGAGTATGTTTGCTTTTATTTCAATTTTGTTCACTTATTATGGAGTAAATTTCCACTTAGTAGGTCTGCATTCTTACGCAAGCGGTGAAGCACATTCTCTTAATTGGATTTGGTATTCTTTAGGAACAATCGCTGTAATTGGTGCAATTACTTATCCGAGTTATCATAAACATTATAAAAAGAAAAAATAATAAAATTCATTTCAAAAAAAGGTTCCGCTTATGTTGAACCTTTTTTTTATTGATAGTATTTAGGAAATAAATTTAATTTTTGGGTGCAGATTTTTTAAAACCATTAGGATACATAATGGCTAGTAAAACACAAATTAATAAAAAATTGTATTCAACGCCATTTCTGCCGCCGCCAACTACAAACCACCCTTCCTTAAAATGTACCAAAGCAATTCCCATGATAAGAACAAAAATGGTCACAAATCCAGCTAATTTAATATACCTGTCAGCCAGGAGAAGAATTGCTGCTATTACGTGCGAAATTTTTATAGACCAGGCTAAAAAAACTCCAAAAGGAGCAAAGCCAATCTGATTGAGAAATAAATTTCCAAAGTCATTAATTCCGTTATTAAACATTCCGATGACCGAATGAGTAAGAAGAATAATCGCAGTTGCAATTCTTAATAGTAATGTTCCGTTCATAATATAACAGCTTTTATTTCGATTAAAAATAATAAAAAAACGCACATTAGCAATATAATGTGCGTTTTAAGAACTTGATTATTAAGTTTTAAACTTTTCCTAAAGTATATAATTGTTCCATTGTCGGAGTTAAACTTCCACCGGCAGGCTCAAGTGTAATTCCAAAAGCTTCTGCAGAATCCGTTTGACTTACAGCAAATATTTTTTGGGAATTTCCTTCAAAATTATCCAATAAACCAATGCTTGTTGGTGTAAGAACAGGACTCAGCTTTAAAGACCAAACCTGATAAACCATCCCTTTTGGCGGCGTCGGAAGTCCGGCAGCATCAATATAAGTCGTTTTGGTTTCTTTATTCCAATATACTTTTGCAAAAGACGTTGGAGAAACTGTCTGTCCACCAAGAGTTACACCAGTATTTTTGATATCTCTTACGATGCTTAAACTTTTTTCTGTTTGTTTATTCTGCTGTTGTAAATACGCAAAATTTCTTTCGGCTTTATTCTTTTCAGAACCAACAGTTGCAATCGCATCTTTTGTCTTAGTTAATTCCAGAGTTTGGTATCCAAGACCCAAAAGCAATAGCACAGCTGCAGCCCAGCCCACGTATTGTGATCTGTTAGATACTGGTTTCAGTTCTACTACTTTTCCGTGTTTAAGCTCTAGTCGGGCTTTAATTTTTTCAAAATTAGCTACTGAATGAAAAGGAGAGAAACTAGAAGATAAAGCGACAATTGCCTTCTCTATAGAAATAATTTCCTGATCAACCTCGGTGTTGTTTTTTGCTAATTCAGCTATTTCCAGATTTTCTTTTTCGGTTAATAAACCGTAAACGTACAATTCTAGAATTCCTGATTCTATATATTCGTTTGCTTCCATTAGATTTTTAAATAATTACGTAAATCGTTAATACAGTTTCTGTTTTGTGTTTTGATAGTTCCCAACGGAATTGCTAATTCTTCTGAAGCTTCTTGTTGGGTATATCCTTTAAAAAATAATAAATCAATTATCTCAATACATTTTGGTTTTAGTTTTTTTACAAATTCTTGAATTCCAATTGTATCAATTCTATTCGTCAACTTATTACTGTCATCTAACAGATTTACGAAATTATCTGAGGAAAGGTTTTTTTGGCTGTTATTAAAATTTTTAGATCTAAGCTTATCAATTGATGTATTCCTAGCAATATTAAGGATCCATGTATAAAATCTTCCTTTACTTTCATTATACGAATCGATATTTTTCCAGATTTTGACAAAAACTTCCTGCAAAACATCTTCTGCTTCTTCACGATTTTTAATCAATACATTGATAACTGAAAACAAACTTTTAGAGTACATATCGTACAAATGTGTAAAGGCTCTTTCGTCTTTTTTGTAAATTAAGACCAGTAATTCTTCTTGACTCATATATTAGGATTTAAGTTTTGAATAATTTTTGTTAAACATATTTTATTACCTGAGATAAAGATAATTTATTTTTTTGTGAAATTAACAAAATTTTTAACAGCCTTAAGCCTAGTAAAATAAGGCTTTTGAAAAAAAAGTATATTTTTTTTCATTTTTTTAAAACCGTAAGTAATTCTCTTACGTATATGACATTATAAGATAAAAGCTAATTTTTTGAAGAAGGCAGATGCCAAAAATGATTGTTAAACAATTCATCATTAAATTGAAATGTCATGAAATACATAAAAAGTTTAATATTAATTATTGGTTTAACAGGAGTGTTGGCCTTAACTAATTTTAATGAGAGCGATTTTATAAAATGTATTGAACAGAATCAATCATTCTTTCTGGAATAATAGATAAAATTTGAAATAATGAAATAGTTGATGTCCTCGGACTTCCAGCCAAAAATTTAATAAAGCTGCACAATCTAACGCGAGTTAAAGTTACACCATATAAAAGCCAATTGAAATTATAAAGAGTTAGTGTTAATTGTGTACTGGGGTAAAAAGAATTTTTGGCATAACCGAGGCGTCAGCTATAATTAAAAAATAAATGAGTCTAAAAAATTGAATATCTATTATAGGACTCACAATGATATAAAGCAGTATGCATAAAAATTAATTCATGGTTTGATTTGTTTGTATGGGGGGAAGCCTAACGTCTGATTAACGTTAGGCTTCATTTTTTTAACTAATCATTAATACAAAATAAAATAATCAAATGGGTTTTGTAAAACAGATTTTAACTAATTTTATAAAAAATTAAACAATGAAAAATATAGCAATTTTAGTTTGCAGCGCGTTATTTATGATCGCCTCGCAAGTTCAGGCTCAAACGAGTCATAAACCTAAAACAGAAGTCATGGCAAAACAAAACATTTACCAATTTAAAGTAGAAGATTTATCAGGAGACACTTTTGATTTTGCGTCTCTAAAAGGAAAAAAAATAATGATTGTAAATACGGCTTCTAAATGTGGCTTAACACCGCAGTACAAAGATCTTGAAGCTATATATAAAGAATATAAAGATAAGAATTTTGTAATAGTGGGTTTTCCAGCAAATAATTTTGCTTCTCAGGAACCTGGAACAAATGCAGAAATCGGAGCTTTCTGCCAGCAGAACTACGGAGTTAGTTTCCCTATGATGGGGAAGGTTTCTGTAAAAGGTGCCGATATGAGCGAAGTTTATAAATTTCTGACACAAAAATCAAAAAATGGTTTGGAAGATTCCGAAGTACAATGGAATTTTCAGAAATACCTAATCAACGAAAAAGGAGAATTAGTAAAAGTAATTCACCCAAAAACTTTGCCGACAGATCCGGAAATTATCAATTGGATCAAAAGCTAAACTTAGAACTGTCTAAACCAAAAAATCCACAATTGTATTTCAATTTGTGGATTTTTTTATTTATTGAATATCAAAATCTTATAAGTGCGATGATTCGAATTTACTTCAAGATTAATTGCATAAAAACCAAATCCAGCCAATGATCAAATTTATAACCAACCTCGCGAATAGTTCCTGTAGCCACAAATCCAAATTTTTCATGAAAAGCGATACTTCCGGCATTTTCTGCATCTATAGCACCAATCATAACGTGAAATCCTTGCTCTTTTGCCAAACGAATTAATTCTGTCAATAATTTTGATCCAATTCCCTTTCCAATTACATTATCCACTACATAAACAGAATGTTCTACTGTAAATTGATAGCCTATTTTTTCTCTAAATTGACCATAACTTCCAAATCCAACTACTTCGCCATCTAAATCGGCCACAACAATCGGTAAGTTTTTAGATTTTTTATCTTCAAACCATTTTGTCTGTACTTCAAGCGTCTGAATATCATAGCTGTAATTTGCCGTTGTATGTAGAATAGAATGATTTACAATTTCGAGTATTTTTTGCAAATCGTTTGTTGTTGCTGATCTAAGTATAAAGTTCATTTTTTTTATTGTTTTCTGCGAATTAATTAAATTGAAATTTAGGAATGGCCGTCAATAAAAATTTATTTTGCCAATTCTGAAAGTAAAGCATCTGCATCTTTTGTGTTCCAACCCATTTCTTTTCCAATTCCTTTAGCATCTTTAGCATATTTCAATGCTGTTTTTTTGTCTTTAATTTTATTGTAAAGTTTCGCCGTTAATAAATTTCCATCATAAGAATCATTTAACTCCAAAGAATGTTTAACCCACAAAATCGATTTTTTTAAACTTTCGGTATCACTAATATGTTTTAGATAAGTCTGACCAATGTCTTTTAGGAAACTAGCATCGTTCCAAACTAATTTTTCAGTGCCTTCTAGTGTAACTTTTTTATAAAACTGCCATTTTTCGGTTCTTTCTGCCAAAGTTAAATCAAATTTAAAAACCAAAGAATCAGTTTTCTGCAAACGAATTGATTTTGCAACTTCTCTTTGTTTATAATAGTTTATCGTATCCAGATTATCAACCAAAGGACGAAGTAGCTCATTTACAATACTTTCAATTTTGCGATCAATACGACTTTGCGAAGCCACAGCAGCAAATTCTTTCTGATGATTTAAAACGTATTGAAATTCTCTTGATTTTATATCCGTCACACCATTTGAAATTACGCGCCAATTGGCTTCGCTCACCAATTGTGCCTCAGATTGTGTATTAAGATAAATATGTGCTGCAGGCGATAAATCGGTTCTGTCTTTTCCTTTTTTAAGCGTATTCAGATAATTAAAAAATTGAGTCGAATTACTCGGATCTGCAAGAAATTGTTTTTCTAAATAGGGCAGCTGCAGTTTTGGATTGAGCGCATATTTAGCTTCATTCATGAATTCTGCTTTTTTCATTTCTCCTTTCAGAGCATATAAAAGTGTTTCATTAGAATCTAAAAATAAAAATGTCGGCAGCGATTTAGTGTTAAATTTATTCTTAAGGGCAATTCCTTCTTCTTTTTCAATATTTTTCCAAGTGCAGATATAGTTTTTATTGAGAAAATCAATTACAGCAGGATCACTAAAAACCTCGCTTTTCATCAAATTGCAATGCGGGCACCAATCTGCATAGAGCATTATAAAAATTGGTTTTCCTTGCAATTTTGCATTTTCTAAAACAGTTTTATAAGGAACATCAACTGGAGTAAATTGATTTTGAGCGTTTACGGTTTGTAATGACAGGATAAAAAACAAGAAATATAGAAAACGCATGCAAAGTGTATTTTTATTAATAATTCGCTTTTACAAATATATCTCCTTTTTCTAAAAACTCACTTAATATCTTGCCATTTATAAGTTAAATCAAGTCCGAAGTTTGTAACTTTGTAAGATAGAAAAGAAAATCTCAAATTTAGGATTTTCTTTAAAAAAAGTAATACTCATACGAATGGTTTACCCCAAAATACAGCTTGCACAAAGCATTATCGAAATTTTTTCAGCCCAAGGCATTACAAATATTATCATTTCTCCAGGATCAAGAAACGCACCATTAACAATAGGTTTTGCTCAAAATCCAAACTTTACCTGTTACAGTATTGCAGACGAAAGATGTGCTGCTTTCTTTGCTTTAGGAATTGCACAGCAGACCAAAAAGCCAACTGCAATTGTATGTACCTCGGGATCAGCATTGTTAAATTATTATCCTGCTGTTGCTGAAGCATTTTACAGCGAGATTCCGTTAATTGTAGTTTCTGCAGATCGTCCGCAGAGCAAAATTGACATTGGCGACGGACAAACAATCCGTCAGCAGAATGTTTATGAAAATCATTCTGTTTTCAATGCAAATTTAACCGAAGAAGCTTCTATTGAAAATGATTTAAAAATAAACAAAGCAATAGAAACCGCTGTTCTTAAAAAAGGTCCGGTACATATCAATGCGCCTTTTGAAGAACCTTTATATGAAACTGTTGATACACTTTCTGTAACTTCAAAAATTATTAATATAGAGGTTCCATTAGAAATAAAAACAATAGAAAACAGCGAAAAATTTGTTTCGCTTTGGAATACTGCAAAACGCAAATTGATTCTGGTTGGCGTAAATGAAGCCAATTCGATAGAACAGAAAATTATAGAATCTTTTGCTTCAGATCCATCTGTAGTAGTGCTTACAGAAACGACTTCAAATTTACATCATCCAAGTTTTATTAGCAGTATTGATACTTTAATTACTCCTTTTGAAGATCTTGATTTTAAAGACTTTCAGCCGGATATTTTAATCACTTTTGGTGGCATGATTGTTTCTAAAAGAATTAAGGCATTTTTGAGAAAGTATAAACCTGCAAATCATTGGCATATAGACACATTACGTGCTTATGATACATTTGGAGCTTTAAGTGAGCATTTTATTATGAAACCAAATGATTTTTTCAATGATTTACTGGCAAAAACTACTTTAACAGCAAGCGATTATTTTTCTAAAACTAATGCAGTTTACGATTTAAGAAAAGCAAGAAAACAAGAATATATCAATAAAATTCCTTTTTCAGATTTTAAGGTTTTTGAGAAAGTAATCGAATCACTGCCTAAAAATACCCAGCTGCAGATTAGCAACAGTTCGGCTATTCGTTATGCACAATTAATAGACATTGACGCTTCGATTGAAGTTTTTTGCAATCGTGGCACAAGCGGTATTGATGGAAGTACATCGACAGCAGTCGGATCAGCAACAGCAAGCTTAAAACAAAATATTTTTATAACTGGCGATATAAGCTTTTTGTACGACAGCAATGCCTTATGGAATTCTTATATTCCTAAAAATTTCAAAATCATTATAATTAATAATGGAGGAGGAGGAATCTTCAGAATTTTGCCCGGACACGAAGAAAAGCCCGTTTTTAATACTTATTTTGAAACTTCTCATGGCTTAACAGCAGAGCATTTGGCAAAAATGTATCAAATGAACTATTTCTCATCGTCTGATTTGATATCACTTGAAGAAAATCTTATAAACTTTTATAATACAAATGATGCACCATGCATTCTGGAAATTTTCACACCTACTTTTGAAAATGATGTGATCTTAAAGCAATATTTTAAAGAATTAGTCTAAATAAAGAGAAGGAAAAATACTGTTAAATTTTTGTAATTATCTTGAAGTTATTTAAATAAATTTCTAAGTTTGGTTAAAATATAAAACAACCAATGAAATTTTATTATGAGTAAAAGAGAAGAGTTAATTGAAAAGTATGCAGCAGATTTAAAGGACAAATGCGGTGTAACTCCTAATATGGATTTACTGACAAAAGTAACTATTGGCTGCGGTCCTGCAGTTTACAATCAGGATGCGTCTACTATTGCAGGTTCGCAGAAATCAGAACTGGACACGGTTAAAAATAATTTTTTAATCAAAAAACTAGGTTTAAAGGATAGTCCGGAATTAGATACTGCAATTGATGAAGCATTAGAGAAGTATGGTAAATCTAATAAGCACAAATACAGAGCAGTTGTATACTATTTATTGACAGTGCACTTTAAAAAAGAAAGTGTTTACAAATAAATTTTTGTAAAATTAAAAAGAAAAAGCGCCTAATTAGGCGCTTTTTTTGTTTGATAAATTATCTAATCGGAATAGGAAAAACCGGTAAACTTGCGTGTCCTAAAGCATCTACGGCTTGTACGGCAAAAAAGTAGTTATCTTTTGAGTACGGAATTTCGGCTTTGGTTTCCTTTACAAAAAAAACTTTTTCCCAATGTGATGATGACGTTTCTCTCATTAAAACCTGATATCCATATGTTTCTTTTCCTTCTGGAGCTTTCCATGAAATTGTAGAAGAGTTTGAAAGATTTTTAACTTCAATACCAACACTTTGAGGCGATTTTGGCGACCAGGCTAAATTGGACAAAACAGCCAAATTGGAACAGGTGTTTTTTCTTAGATAATCAAAATCCATAAATTCTGGAAGGTCTCCATATACAATGCCGTTCTCTGTTCTCAAATCCTGATGCTGCTGATTAAAGTTTTCATTCATTTCGCAAAAACGAACAGCGGTAAATCCGTTTTGACTGAAAGGAGTATGATCACCACCTCTTAAAAAACGATCATTTCTGTAAACCAATTTAACTTTCAACTGATCAACGTATTGCTCTGTAACGGTTTTAATATAACGCGCCAGCAATCTTGAAGGGCTGTCATTGTCACGGTTTATTGCTTTACGCATTTTGGCTTCGTCTTCTGTTTCTAAATAAGGAGTTGTCTCACTGAAAATTCTGATTTGTGTATTATCTCTTAAATTAGTGCCACTCGATAAACTATTGCCAATCATGTCATTATTAAGCATGGCAATAATATTCCATTTAGACTCTTTTGCAGTTTCTGCAAGATGTCTTGCTCCGTAAAGACCTTGTTCTTCTCCAGTTACAGCAACAAAAATAATTGTTGCAGGAAAAGATCTTTTACTCATGATTTTTGCCAATTCTATAACTGCCGCCACGCCAGAACCATCGTCATTGGCACCTGGAGCATCAGATTTTGTATTCATGACATCAGAAACGCGAGAATCCAAATGTCCGCTGATGATCAGTATTCGGTCATCATTAGGATCGGTTCCTTTTAAGGTTGCCATAACGTTTGCAACCTGGCTGTCTGCCGGAATTCTTTTACCATCTGCTTTTACGGTAAAATAATCAATTTTAGAAGTCAATCGTCCGTTAGACTCTAACGCATATTTATCAAATTCAGATTTTATCCATTCTTGTGCTGCACTTATTCCTCTTTTTTTATTTTTAGGATCACTTAAGGTATGTCTGGTTCCAAAAGAAACCAGTTTTCTTACGGTTGCTTCTAGGTTTTCGGATTTTACTTCGCTGATCATTTTCTTTATTTCTGGATCTTCACTTACCTGAGCAAAAGAAAATTGTGTAAAAAGCGAAATCAAAAAAATGGAATAAAAAATATATTTCTTCATTGGTTTTGGGTTAATTATATGTTCTCAAATTTAATCAAAAAATATCCATTTTTTTAAAATGAAAATTGCTCTTTTTTATATAAAACATTTTTTCTCTGACATTTTCAAACTTCGTACCTTTGCAGCTTAGAAACTAAGAAGCTTTTTTAAGCTTAGAAACTCGAAAGAATGATTGAAATAGGAAAATACAATAATCTAACTATATTACGTGATACCAAAGTTGGTTTGTTTTTAGGAAATCCGGAACAAGATCCAGAAGGGATTCACGACATTTTATTACCCAATAAATACGTCCCGAATGAATTTGAAATAGGCGAAGAACTAGTCGTATTTGTTTACTTAGACCACGAGCAGCGCCCAGTTGCAACAACCCTTGAACCTTATATTTTATTGAATGAATTTGCTCTTTTGCGAGTAAATTACATCAATCAGGTTGGTGCTTTTATGGATTGGGGAATGGAAAAAGATATTCTTGTTCCGTTTAAAGAACAGGCTCGCCCAATGGAAAAAGGAAAGCGTTATCTGGTTTACCTATATAAAGACGAAAAGACAAATCGTTTGGTGGCATCAAGTAAAACCAATCAGTTTTTAAACAATGATAATTTAACTGTCGAAAAAGGAGAAGAAGTAGATTTGATTGTTTCTCATATTACAGAAATCGGAATTAACGTAATTATCAACGAACAGCACAAAGGGCTTTTATATAAAGATGAAGTGTATGACGATGCGATAAGAACCGGTGACAGAATGCGTGGTTATATCAAAACTATTCGTCCTGATAATAAAATAGATGTTGCTTTGCAGATTCAAGGTTATCAAAGTATTGAGCCTAACGCAGAGAAGATTTTAGATGAATTAAGAGCCAATCGCGGTTTCCTTCGTTTAAATGATAATTCGCATCCTGAAGATATTAAAACCGTTTTAAAAATGAGTAAAAAGACTTTTAAAAAGGCAATTGGAGCTTTATACAAAGATAAACTCATTGAAATTAAAGAAGATGGAATTTATTTGGTAAAAGAAAATTAAATAAAAAACTCGTTAGCTGTCTAACGAGTTTTTTTGTGTAAATAATAATCTGCATTTTATTCTTGTTTTTGTCTATATATTTGAATTCGTCAATTATATTAAAATTGAAAAATGACAAAAAATCAAAAGAAATTAAAATCTGGTAAAAACATAATATTATGAGAAAAATAATCTTTTTAAGTTTCTTTCTTTTTACCGTATTGTCATGCACTAAAGATGAAAAAGATTTAAAACTTGAATTACTAACTAATGAAATTGTCTGTGTTGAAAATATAAATAAACACGATTATTTTGAAGCTTTTTATCAGCCAAATAAAGTGTATGACAGTCTTTCTAAAAACATTATTCATTATAAAATAACGAATATTTCAGATAAAAAATATTTCATAATGTTAAACCAAAATAACTTAGGAACTGTAGAGCGTGATTTTTATCGCGAAAGCTTGGGTAAAAAGAAATTTAGCACAAATGAAATTGGCTTTAGTTTATATAAAAATGATTCTGTTTTAGACGGTAATTCTACAAAAGTCGAAAATATGTGCGGCAATGGTTTGGAATTACTGAAAGTTGAAGAGTTGAATCACATTATAAAAGATTTTTTAGTAAAAAACAAAATCAACAATACATACGAATTAAGTATATAGACGACGTTTATGACTCTTCGCAAGGTTATTTTTTACAGCCGGGAGAAACTAAATATTTTACTTCTATTGTCAATTTACCTTATAGAACAGATCAAAAATGGTTTTCAAACATAGACAAGAAAAAGCCTAATCTAGGTTCGCTTTCTTTACGAAATGATTCCGTTTTTACAAAAAAGTGGATGAATGACGATGATAGAAAAAATTTAAAAGAGAACGGATATGTTTTATTTGATGGGATTGTTTATTCAAATAAAGTTTCAGTTAAATTAATACCAATTAAAAAATAACAAGAAAGGCTGCTCATTACAAGCAGCCTTTCTCTTTTTATTCTAGTTTTAAAAAAAATTGTAATTAAAAAAAAACAGAAATAAAATAATTCGAATCCATACAAGACGCAATAGCGTTAAAAATTTTTGAGATTACATCCTGATCTGGTATGTCTTTAAACAATTCATACATTCATTTCAAAAGCAAAAAATCAATCTCACGGCTGATCCATTGGTTTTATAAAATAACTTTTAGAAAGCTTCGTTAGGTATTTTTTTTCTCTTTTCCGTATTCATTCTGATACCAATTACAGAAACAATTCTAACATTTAACCTTAGGTGTTACTATCTCCTTTTTGAAGTTTTAACAAATGCATAAATCATTTGCTCATTATTAATAGGTTTACTAATAAAAACCGTAAAAAAATGAGCGACAAATTTTTTAAATTTTCTCAAAAAAAATCATTTTTTAGGTTAATAAATCAGTGAAAGAAAATCAATCTAAACCAACAAAATAAAATGTATATCGTTGATTTCTAGGATGTAAAATTACTTATTATTTTTTAAAACGAATGTTAAAAAATGTTATTTTTTGCCGCCATATGCCATTTGTTAACATTGGAGGTTATTTTCGTGCTGACTAAAATTAATTTAAGTAGGTAAAAATGTAAAAATGGTTTATTTTTACACTATAATTATTAAAATAAACAAATAGAAATGGATTGGATTACTGCCAGAGAATTTGAAGATATAACCTATAAAAAATGTAATGGAGTTGCCAGAATTGCATTTAACAGACCAAATGTTAGAAATGCTTTCCGCCCTAAAACAACATCCGAATTGTACCAGGCCTTTTACGATGCGCAAGAAGATACTTCTATTGGAGTAGTATTGCTTTCTGCAGAAGGACCGTCTACAAAAGATGGCGTTTATTCATTTTGCAGCGGCGGTGATCAAAATGCCCGCGGACATCAAGGTTATGTTGGAGAAGATGGTCAGCACCGTTTAAACATTCTCGAAGTACAGCGATTAATTCGTTTTATGCCAAAAGTGGTTATAGCAGTAGTTCCCGGATGGGCCGTTGGTGGCGGACATAGCCTGCACGTAGTCTGCGATATGACTTTAGCAAGTAAAGAACATGCAATTTTTAAACAAACTGATGCAGATGTAACAAGCTTTGACGGTGGTTACGGATCAGCTTATCTTGCTAAAATGGTAGGTCAGAAAAAAGCACGTGAGATTTTCTTTTTAGGTAGAAATTATTCCGCTCAAGAAGCAATGGATATGGGAATGGTAAATGCAGTAATTCCTCACGATGAACTAGAAGATACAGCTTACGAATGGGCACAGGAAATTCTTCAAAAATCGCCAACTTCTATAAAAATGCTAAAATTTGCCATGAATTTAACAGATGACGGAATGGTGGGGCAGCAAGTATTTGCGGGAGAAGCAACACGTTTGGCTTATATGACAGAAGAAGCAAAAGAAGGAAGAAATGCTTTTTTAGAAAAAAGAAAACCAAACTTCGGCGAAAACAAATGGCTGCCATAAAAAAGTTATAAAAATAGTTTCTAGTTTCAGGTTTCAAGTTACGAACCTGAAACTAGAAACCTGAAACAAAGATTAACTAAACAAAATATAATGAAACATTGGATTGAAGCCGCAAGATTGCGCACATTGCCTTTATCAGTTTCCGGAATTATAGTAGGAAGTATTTACGCACTTTCAAACCCAACAGAAGCCATCAATACACCCACCGAAGTATTCAGCTGGAAAATTTTTGGTTTTGCACTTTTAACAACATTAGGACTTCAGGTCTTATCAAATTTTGCCAACGATTACGGCGATGGCGTAAAAGGAACAGATAATGCAGATCGAGTAGGGCCGCAACGCGCTATTCAGAGTGGTGCAATCACACCGCAGGCAATGAAAAAAGCAATTATAATTACCTCTATTCTAACACTTTTATCAGCTGTAATACTAATTTACTTTGCATTTGGAAAAGATAATTTTGGTTATTCTATATTCTTTTTATTACTTGGAATTGCAGCAATTGCTTCAGCTATTCGTTACACGGTTGGAAATTCAGCTTACGGATATAGAGGATTTGGTGATATTTTTGTATTCGTATTCTTCGGATTAGTAAGTGTATTGGGAGTGAACTTTTTATATGCAAAAGAAATAGATCCACTTTTGATTTTGCCGGCAGTTTCTATTGGTTTGTTAAGCGTTGGAGTTTTAAACCTAAACAATATGCGCGACGAAGAATCAGATAGAAAATCTGGTAAAAACACAATCGTAGTGCAAATGGGAGGTGCTAAGGCTAAAATTTATCATTTTTCTCTAATCATTACAGCAATGATTTTAGTGGTAATTTTTGCCGTTTTAAGCGATTATAATTTTGACCAATATTTATTTTTATTGGCCTATATTCCGTTGACAAAACATTTAATTACAGTTTATAAAAACCAAAATCCTAAGCTTTTAGATCCAGAATTAAAAAAACTGGCTCTTAGCACATTTTTGCTTTCTATATTATTAACGGTATGTATGATTTCATTGATATCAGACATAATTGTTAATCTTTTTTTAGGCGGAAGATAAACTTACTTTAAACTTTAAAAATTTTAAAAAATGAAAATTACATTTTACGGACACGCATCTTTAGGGATTGAAGTTGGAGGGAAACACATTATTGTTGACCCATTTATTTCTGGAAATCCACAAGCAGCATCGATTGATATAAATACTTTAAAAGCAGATTATATTTTACTGACTCATGCACATGGAGATCACGTTTTAGACGTTGAAGCTATCGCTGAACGCACAAACGCTGTAATTGTTTCTAATGCTGAAATTACGAGCTATTACGCAAAAAAAGGTTTTAATGCACATCCTATGAATCATGGCGGAAGCTGGAAATTCGACTTCGGAAAAGTAAAATATGTAAATGCAATCCATTCAAGTTCGTTTCCTGATGGAACTTATGGCGGAAATCCTGGTGGATTTGTCATTGAAGGGGAACACAAAAACATCTATATCGCCGGTGATACAGCGCTTACAATGGATTTAAAATTAATTCCGCTCCGTACAAAACTAGACTTGGCCATTCTGCCTATTGGTAATAATTTTACGATGGATGTTGAGGATGCTATTATTGCGTCTGATTTTGTAGAATGTGATAAAATCCTTGGATATCATTTTGATACTTTTGGATACATAGAAATCAATCACGAAGAATCTATCCGTAAATTTTTTGATAAAGGAAAAGACTTAATGCTTCTTAAAATCGGAGAATCAATAGAATTGTAATTTATTTTAGAAGCTGATCCCGCTTTCGGCTATATCTTTTTTGAGGCGTTACCCCGAAAATTCGGGACGCCTCAAAAAAGGATACCGCCTCTATCGGGGCTATGAATTAAGTTTGCATAATATATTTAATATAATGAACGATACAAAATACATTTGTGAATGCTGTAATCAGGAACATTCAGAGTGGCCGGCTTTAACTTATATTTCACCCAATAATTATTCTTCCCTTTCAGATGAAGATAAAGAAGAAATTGCCGTAATCGACGAAGATTTTTGTGTTATCAAATATCCAGAAGCAACAGCTAGATTTATACGCTGCGTTCTAATTCAGGAAGTAAATGATCATTGCGAAGATTTAGAATACGGGCTATGGGTTTCTCTTAGTGAAAAAAGTTTTAATGATTATCTGGAAAATTTTGATAATGAAAATCACGAAACTCAGTATTTTGGATGGCTCAACAATAATGTCAGTGAATATAATTTTTCAGAAAGCATTCCGACAACAGTAGTAACTCAGAAAGGAAACAGCAGACCTGTCATTTTTCCTCATAAGGATTTTGATCATCCTTTTGTTAAAGATTTTTACGAAGGAATTACAAAAGCTGAAGCTGAAAAAAGAATTCAAAGTATGATTAGCGGAATTGAAAATAAATCATAAAATATGACTTTCAAAAAAATATTTTTATTCTTTTCTTTTATTTCTTTTTGCAGTTCATTTGCTCAAAAAGATGGTTATTGGGACAAAGAACGTTCAACAACAAAAGAAATTATTGTTTCTGCACGAGATCGAATTACCGTTTATACCGAAGATCTGCCAGTTGGAACAACAGAAATAGTTTATAGAATTACACTTTTAGACGAAAATCAGCAAATGTCAAACAGCTTGGTTTCTGTCCTTAAAGCTATTCCGGATCCTACAGGAATTAGTCAGGGTTCTGCCGGTGCTGTTTTTTTAATGTCAAAAATTTCCGGAGATGATAAATGCACGTATTCTATTTTTACATCAAGCGAAAATGCAAAAAAATATGTCAGCGATGGCAAAACAGACACAGCCTGCTACGCACAGCTTGAACCTGTTAGTAAAGACGCAAAAAGATTATCATTGGATAAATCTTCTTGTATAAAAGAAAATACACCTGTAATTTGGTTTGGTTTTGAAAGTAAAAATTGGTTTCTGAACCAAAAAGTTGTTTTGGAAGTAGTGCCATGGGTTGATGTTAAACTTAATCGAGGCTGGAATCAAGATAATAAAAACGAAATTATAAGTTTATGCAAAACATCGACGATGGCGCAAAAAATGGCCAATTCTGATGATTTCTGCGTTTGTATTCTCGAGAAAATAATGAAACAATATCGTTATACAGAATTTCAAAAATTGCTTCCGATAGAAAAAAACAAAGTTTATAAAGATTTTGGAAACGCCTGTTATAAAGATGTTGATATTTCTAAAAATGTCTTTAATGATTTAAGGACCCAAGCTGCTGTTTTAATAAATACGCAAAAGTATAACGAAGCAATTCAAAGATTAACTACAATAATTAATGAGGGTAAAGCAACAGCATTAGATTATAGTTCAATTGGTTATTGTTACATTTTGACAAAACAGTACGCAAAGGCAATAAAATTTCTGAAAGAAGGAGAGAAGATTGATGATACCGAATTGTTGGTAAAATTAAATCTTGCGCACGTATATCTTTTAGACGATAATTTTAGTGAAGCAAAAACAATCTACAAAAAATACCAAAATCAAAACGTAAGCGAAAACTTAAGCTGGACAGATAAAACCAAGTTAGATTTTGCTGCTTTTCAAAAAGCAGGCATTCAATCTAAAGATTACGAAAGAGTACTAAAATTATTTTAGCATCAGGAACTTAAACTAATAATTTCAGTATTATTAAAATGAAAGCCACTTACCATAAATACATGCTTGATTTTAAGCGACCTTCAGGAACTTCCAGAGGAGTGATGACCGAGAAAGAAACCTGGTTTATTATTCTTGATAAAGATGGTAAAAAAGGTATAGGAGAATGTGGTATACTGCGTGGCTTAAGTGCAGACGATCGGGCTGATTATGAAGAAAAACTAAACTGGGCTTGCCAGAATATTCATTTAGGTGAAACTGCACTTTGGGAGTCGCTTTTAGAATTTCCATCTATTCAATTTGGAATAGAAATGGCTTTTTTATCTCTTAAGAGTACCAATCCTTATATTTTATTTCCTTCTGAATTTACTGGGAATCTAAAATCTATTGTTATAAATGGTTTAGTCTGGATGGGCGAAGCTTCTTTTATGAAAGAGCAGATTGAAGAGAAATTAGAACAAGGTTTTAACTGTATAAAACTCAAGATTGGAGCTATCGACTTTAAAAAAGAATTAGAATTACTACATTTTATTCGTACCCATTTTTCATCATCTCAAGTAGAAATTCGTGTTGATGCCAATGGTGCTTTTGCTTTAAATGAAGCTTTAGATAAACTAAATCAATTAGATAAATTTGAGTTACATAGCATAGAACAGCCAATTGCAAAAGGAAATATAAGTGCTATGTCAGATTTATGTTTTCAGACACCTTTTCCCATTGCTTTGGATGAGGAATTAATTGGCGTATTTTCATTGAAAGAAAAAGAAGATATTTTACAAAAAATAAAACCGCAATACATTATTCTAAAGCCTAGTTTTGTTGGAGGTTTTAGAGGAACGCAAGAATGGATTTCGCTGGCAGAAAAGTACAATATAGGATGGTGGATCACATCAGCACTAGAAAGTAATATTGGATTGAATGCAATTGCACAATGGACCTTTATGCAAAACTCAAGAATGCCGCAAGGATTAGGAACAGGGGCTCTTTACAACAACAATTTTGACTGCCCTTTGGAAGTTTCAAAAGGACAATTATGGTATAATACGGCAAAAGAATGGGATTCTGGATTTCTTATCTGATTAATCACTAATTCTTTTAAGATCCTCAAATTTTCCTGTTGATATTTGTATTTCAGCCATTTTCTTCGAAAGCTAAAATAGATTGTAATTTATCCACAGTTTTTCAGAAACTTCTTTCCAACCCATTATTCCTGTCTCTCACCATCAGCAACAGAACTTTTAGTTTTTATATTAATAATATCAGCTTCTAAAGAATGGATTCTGGTTGTTAAATTTTTTGTATGGGCTTTGCAGACATCTAAATCTGCTTGCAGTGCCGACGCTAGAGTTACATCTTTTTTGGAATTCATTTTCCCCAGAAAGTAACCTAAAATACCACAAGTTAAGCCCACTAATACAGTAATTATAATATAAGGAATATTCATAATACTAAATTTTAATTAATACTAACTTTCTATTTACAGCTAAATTTTAAATGAAAAAAGTGATCTAGAGGCGATTACATTAGTTGATATTTTTTTTGAAGTAAGTCGAGAAGTAAATGTTATATCAAAATTATAAAAAAATTGAATACAGAATACATTAATAGAAAACTCATTTTCTGTATTTTGTTCATAAACAATACTTTAAGATACATGTTTGTTAAAATTAGTGCGGCAATAACAATTCAAAATAATAAGACTAAATTAATTTGAGTAACTTGCATTGAAAATTAATTTAGAAGTAGAAATGATTGAAATTGAAAGAAAGTTTCTTGTAAAATCAGAAGATTTTAAAGAACAGGCTTTTACTCAAAATAAAATTGCACAAGGTTATTTGAGTTCAATTCCGGAGCGAACAGTCAGAGTTAGAATTAAGGGACAGAAAGGATTTATCACCATAAAAGGTATCGGCCATCAGGGCGGAATGTCTCGTTTTGAATGGGAAAATGAAATTCCGGTTGATGAAGCTCAGGAATTGCTGAAGTTATGTGAAAAAGGAAAAATTGAAAAAACACGTTTTGAGATTAAATCAGGAAATCACATTTTTGAAGTAGATGAATTTTATGGAGAAAATGAAGGCTTAATTATGGCTGAAATTGAACTTAAATCTGAAGATGATAAATTTGAAAAACCAGACTGGCTGGGAGAAGAAGTTACAAATGACCCGCGTTACTATAACGCTTATTTGAGCAAAAATCCTTTTAAAGACTGGAAATAACTATTATGACAGAACAATATGACTTAATAATTGTTGGAGGCGGACCAATTGGACTGGCTTGCGCAATCGAGGCACAAAAGAAAAACTTACGTTATCTCATTATAGAAAAAGGCGCAATTGTAAACAGTATTTTCAATTATCCATTGTACATGACTTTTTTCTCTACAGCAGAAAGGCTGGAAATTGGTGATATTCCGTTTAACTGTCTGGCACCAAAGCCAGGACGCCAGGAAGCTTTAGAATATTATCGAAATATTCATCGGTATTTTAATTTTTCCATTCATCTATTCGAAAAAGTTTCTGAAGTGATAAAACAGGAAAATGGCTCTTTTAAGGTTCAGACCGATAAGAATTTTTACGAAGCTGCAAACGTCATTATTGCAACTGGCTTTTATGATATTCCGATCAAGATGAATATAAAAGGCGAGGAGCTGCCAAAAGTTCGTCATTATTATAAAGAAGCACACGAGTATGCTTTTAGGAATATTCTGGTTGTTGGCGCTAATAATTCTTCTGTGGATGCAGCTTTAGAATGCTGGCGAAAAGGAGCAAATGTGACAATGGTAATTCGTAAAAACGAAATCAATAACAGAGTAAAGTATTGGGTAAAACCAGATATAGAAAACAGAATTGCTGAAGGAAGTATTAAAGCTTATTTTGAATCTAATATTACTGATATTAAAGAAAATGAAGTCGAAATTGAAACTCCAAATGGAAAAGTAAGCATAGAAAATGATTTTGTTTTAGCCTTAACCGGCTATAAGCCAGATTTAGCATTTCTGGAAAATATGGGAATTCAATTGTCGGAAGACGAATTGAAGATTCCGGTTTATGATCCGGAAACTATGGAAACTAATGTAAAAGGTTTATTTCTGGCAGGAGTAGTTTGCGGTGGTATGCAGACACACAAATGGTTTATTGAAAATTCAAGAATTCATGCCAATATGATTGTAGATTTTATAACCAGATAAAAATTAGCCGAGAACTCACTAAAATGCATTAAGTCAATTCGTGAATTCTCGGCAAAAAAATTTTAAGAGCTGCAAGAAAGCATAGAACAGCCAACTTTTGAACGGGCCCAATCTGGTCTTTTGGCAAACCATTTTTCCATTTCGGGTTGTTCCTCATATGGTTTCTGCAACAATATATATAATTCATTAACTAATGAATAATCTCCCTGATCTGCAGCATCAATACTCAATTGTGCCATGTAATTTCGTAAAACATACTTAGGATTTACAGCATTCATTTTTACCGCACGATCTTCATTTGACAAGTTTTCAATATCCAATCTTTTTAGATAAGAAGAAAACCAATTTGTCCAGTTTTCTAAAACATTATTCGAAATTTCGTCTAAAATATAAAAGGCATCTTTTATTTTATTAAATGCTTTTTCGACAGTATCTTCCTTTTTAACAGCGCTTAAATTTCTAAAAAAGATTGTCATATCTGTTTCAGACATTTGCAGATTTGATTCTAAATCAGCAATTAATTCATTGTCAGTTTCTGTTGAAGTTAGTAATCCTAACTTGCTTAAAAACATTGTTTTATAATCATTATCAAAATTGATCATAAAAGATTCTAAAATATCTTCTAAAGGCTTTGCTTCATTTATTAAAGGGTATAAAGCATTGGCCAGCTGAAATAAATTCCATTGTGCAACCTGAGGCTGATTCCCGAAACGATATCTTCGGTTTTGACTGTCTGTTGTGTTCGGTGTCCAGTTCGGATCATAATTTTCAAGCCATCCGTAAGGACCATAATCAATTGTAATTCCGTGAATAGACATATTGTCGGTATTCATCACACCGTGGACAAAGCCAACTCGCTGCCAATGCAGAATCATTTCGCGGGTTGTGTCGGCAACAGTTTTAAAAAATTGAATGTACTGATCTTTTGGTTCTCCCTTGATTTCTGGAAAATAATGTTTGATCGTATATTCTGCAAATTGTTTTAGATTTTTCAATTCATTTCGAGAAGTGATCATTTCGAAACTTCCAAAACGAATAAATGATGGTGCAACACGGCAAACTATCGCGCCTTTTTCGTACGCAGGATTTCCGTTATACAAAATGTCACGCAAAACTTCGTCACCAGAAAGCATTAGAGAAAGCGATCGAGTAGTGGGAACACCCAAATAATGCATCGCTTCGGCACATAAATATTCTCTAATTGAAGATCGCAAAACCGCTAAGCCATCTGCAGTTCTGGAGTATGGCGTTTTTCCGGCTCCTTTGAGCTGTAAGGTAAAAAACTGATTGTTGTGCTCTATTTCTGTTAAGTTAATAGCACGCCCGTCGCCCAACTGTCCAGCCCAATTTCCAAACTGATGACCCGCATAACACATCGCATACGGCCGCGTTTCCGGGAGTATGTCTTTTCCCGAAAAAACATTCAGAAAGGCTTCTGACTGAATTTCATCCTTAGAAATCCCAACCAATTCAGCGACATCCTCTGAAGCATGAATTAGTTTAGGATTTGATGGTTTTTCTGGATTTACATATGAAAACAACGCATTTGAAACTTGACGTATTTCGTTAGTTTCATTTGGGTCTGCCGGCAATTCAGCTGTAAATCTGTTCTTTATTTTTAAATTTTTCATTTTATAATTATGCTAATTTATCAGCATACATTTTTTTCAATTTCTGAACTTTAGGATCAATCACCATTTGGCAGTAACCCGCTTCCTGATTTTCGTTATAATAATTCTGATGATAATCTTCGGCCTCATAAAACACTTCAAAAGGTTTTAATTGGGTTACGATCGGATCATCAAAAATGGGTTTAACTTCTTCGAAAACCTGTTCAGCAATTTCTTTCTGCGTTTCGTCGTGATACAATATTATAGAACGGTATTGAGTACCGCTGTCGCCTCCCTGACGATTTAAAGTTGTTGGATCATGACTTGTCATAAAAATTGAAATTAAGTCATGATATGAAATTATGTCAGTGTCAAACGTTACTTGAATTACTTCTGCATGTCCAGTTCTCCCTGTACAAACTTCACGATAAGGCGGATTTTTAATAAAGCCATCCGAATAGCCTGATTTTAAAGATTCTATTCCTTTTAAACGCTGAATAACAGCTTCAATACACCAAAAACATCCTCCACCAAAAGTGGCTGTTGATAAATTTCCCATAAAAATTATAGTTTAAAATTTAATGCCCTATTAATCCGATAGAATATTGTGATAATTTATTATAAAAAAGAGTGATTAATTAAAGATAACAAAAGGTTATCTAATATTTGAAGTTTATAATTGGTAAATTCTCAATTTTATAAAAAAACGATATATTTGCAGTCAAACACAGGCACAACTAATGAACAGCAAAAATAATACCATCAGTTTAGAAACTTATTTTCAAGAATATAGACAGCATATTGTAGGTGTAAATCAGGAATTTATTTCTCCTTATGGCAAAAAAAAGATTATTTACACAGATTGGACTGCCAGCGGCAGATTATATCGTCCTATAGAAGAGAAACTTCTGAATGAATTTGGGCCTTTTGTAGCCAATACACATACTGAAACTACTGTGTCAGGTACTGCCATGACAAAAGCATATCATCATGCCAGAAACATCATTAAGCGTCACACAAATGCAAACCAAGATGATGTTTTGATTACAGATGGAACTGGAATGACGGGTGTTATTAATAAATTTCAGCGTATTTTGGGATTAAAAATTCCGGAAAACCTGAAAAACTTTACAACTGTTCCGGCAGAAAAAAAACCTATTGTTTTCATATCACATATGGAGCATCATTCTAATCAGACATCCTGGCTGGAAACGATTGCAGATGTAGAGATTATTCCGTCTTGCGAAAAGGGACTTTTTTGTCTGGATAATTTAGAGCAGTTGTTACAGAAATATAATGACAGAACGATAAAAATTGCTTCAATAACTTCTTGTTCAAATGTTACGGGGCTAAAAACTCCTTTTCATGAAGCAGCAAAATTAATGCACCAATACAATGGTGTTTGTTTTGTAGATTTTGCCTGTTCCGGACCTTATGTAGAAATTGATATGCATCCTGCAGATCCAGAAGCCTACTTAGATGCGATTTTCTTTTCTCCTCATAAATTCCTTGGCGGACCTGGAACTTCTGGTGTTTTAATTTTTAATAAAAAATTATATAATAATATGATTCCGGATTGTCCTGGAGGAGGAACAGTGAGCTGGACAAATCCGTGGGGAGAACATAAATATATTGATAATATTGAGGATCGTGAAGATGGAGGAACTCCAGGTTTTCTTCAGGTTATAAAAACAGCGCTTGCCATTGAACTTAAGGAAGAAATGGGAATCGAAAATATTTTGCAGCGCGAGCACGAAATTGTTGATTTTGTTTTTAATGAATTAGATTCTGTTGCAAATATTAAAATTTTGGCGGGACAGCATAAAAATCGTTTGGGAGTTGTTTCTTTTTTTATTGAAAACCTACATTTTAATTTAGGTGTAAAGATTCTAAACGATCGTTTTGGAATTCAAACTAGAGGAGGGTGCAGCTGCGCAGGAACTTACGGACATTTTTTACTGCATGTAGATCAGGAAACTTCTAATAAACTGGTTAATGAAATTACGATTGGCGATTTAATTAAAAAGCCGGGATGGATTAGAATGTCTATTCACCCAACTACAACCGATGAAGAAATTGCTTTTGTTTGTGAAAGTATAAAAGACTTGGCAAAAAATCATGAATCTTGGGCTTTAGAATATTCATATAATAAAGATACAAACGAATTTATTCATAAAGATGCTGTTGCTTTTGAAGACGAATTAGTTTCAAGCTGGTTTAAATCTTAAACTGTTTAAAAATCAAAAAGTTCACAAATATAGCCTTAAAAAGAGCGTTATATTTGTGATTTTTTATTTCTAATAAAATCTATTGGTGTAATTTAGCCCCGATAGAAGCGGCATCCTTTTACTTTTTTCTTTAAAAAGTAAAAGATACAGCGGATAGCGGGAAAGATGGTCTTAAGAATTTAATTGTACTGCTCCTAAAAACTATTTTAAATATAAAGTGTTTTTGTAGATGCAGACTTTAATTTATGACTGAGTTTCCTGAAACTTTTTGAGCGATAATAAAGCTTGCTTTTGAATTTTTTTCTGAAAAAAACCTGTCCAGCCTAACAAATATCCTGTAGTTCCGAAAGCTTGTTTTGACCATTTCCAGACATCAAAACTATCGGTGTGCTTTATAATTAATCCGTCTTGAAATACAAATTCTGCTACAACTTTATTTATTACTTTTCTATTTGTTTTGCTAAAATTATATGCAGCTGTCCAATTTGCTGATCCTGTAAATTCATCGGCATTTACATTGCTGAATTCAATTTTTAGATTCCCTTTACTTCTTAAAAGCAGCATTTTCCACATATTACAAACCTGCTTTTGTTTAAGTAGTCCGAATGCAGGATCTATAAAATGTACTTGTGGATGATAACATTCTGACATTGTTTGGTAATCGGCGTTGGCAAAGGCGGTATAGAATTTTGTAATTAAAGCTTCGTTTGGAGTCATAAAGTGGTATTTAATAATATAAATATAAGAATTATTATACTAAATTGAAATTATAGAATACTAATTTCTTTAGCGGTGTCATAAGATTTTTTTGATTTATCATATGCCGTAGAAAAATAATTCATTTTATTGTATGTTGTAAAGTATCCTGTTTGACTGCCAAAGGTATTAGGACCGCCAGCAATAATAAATCTTATGGCGTATACATCTGTTTTCTTGAGTTTTAAGAATTCTGCTGGTGTAAAATAATAATAAGATGTTGTGGTTCCTGCTGCGCTTTCTTTTACATTTTTGTCCAGACACGCAATGACATCACCATTTGCAAGATCAACATAAAGTCCTCCGGCAATTCTGGCTTTATCATTTGCTGTAGCTATTGTTAGTTTTAAAACGCCGCCTTTGTCTGTTTTTGCTATCTGCACATTTGTTTCGCCTGTAAAAGCATATTTTTCGCAAATGAAAGTATATTTCTGAGTAGCAGGAAAAGGTTTAGAACCATTAATGGTAATCGTTTCCTGTGCGTTTGCAAATGTTGAAAGAAGCAAAAAGAGAAAAAGGGGCAGTTTTGAATTCATATGTATTACTTTATTGTTCGGTTATTTTAGCATCAAATTTTTCGTCCCAGTCCATTGACTTAATGGCAGAAATTAAATTTTCTTCATTTACGAAAACACGAAGTTCTTTATTGGCTACTTTTTTGCTGTATAGAGCGTGGTAGCGATAAATTACTTCTTGTTTAGTTTTGTAAACACCGTCTAATTTCAAATCAATAAAGTTCCCGTAGTATTGTCTAAACTTTGTACATGTTTTAGTCAAGCGTTCTTCGGTAGTATTTTCCATAACCGTACTTGTAACTTCGGTTTCGTTGAAAGGTTTGAATTTTGATGTATTACAAGTTTCTAAAACTCGTTTTCCTAAATCGTAAGCTTTTTTCTGCTGATTTGCGTTTACTTCTGCAGTAGAAACTTTTTTAATTTTTAAATCTTCTGTGTCTCTGCTAATGGTTTTAGACTTACATCCAATTAATAATAACAAACATATAATCAATCCTGCTTTCTTCATAACTATTTAAGTAATTTTTAATAATAAGTTAGGATCGGGACAGTTTTCTATATAAAAATTGAGGTCATTTGTGTTGCAGACTCCTGGGTAATCTCCCCAATATTCTTCGAGGTTTTGTATGATTTGAAAGTGCAAATGCGGAGGATATTCTCCATTAACTTCTTGATTACCAATTGCAGCAATTTTTTCTCCTTTTTTAAATTTTTGTCCGATCGCTAGGTTTTCTATACTTTCTAACGACAAATGTCCGTATAAAGTATAAAATTTTTCATTTTCAATTTTATGCTCTAAAATAATCGTGGGACCATAATCTCCCAAACCAATATTATTTTTAAAGCTGTGTACATTTCCATCCAGCGGTGCCAAAACTGCAGTTTCTGCTTTTGTCCATAAATCTAAACCAATATGTATGTTACGTTCTGGCAATGAATCATTTTTAAAAATAGTGCTTCTCTTATATAATGAACGACCTTCTATATAACCGCCAAAAGCAACTTCAGCATTATTTTTTTCTATATAATTTGAAATATATTGATCAAACTCTGCAGTGCTTTCCGGTTTAATCTCAACCAATTCCTGATTGGTAACAGACAAATCGAGTACTACATATTTAGAAATATCTATTTTAGAATCAATGACTCTGGCAGGCGGCAAGGTTTTTAAGATAGAGGTTAACGGCTTCATAATTTATAAATTTATGCAACTTTTTCAATAATAATTAATTCATTATGGACTTCAATACGAGGCAGCATTTTTGAACTAAACAATTTAGGATTAATTTCTGAAATATATTTTCTATTTCTAACATTATGTGCTTCGTCCAGAATCATAGTATTAAATAATACAAAACCTTGATCCTTCAATAGAAAACAAATACGGTCGCTAAAAAAACGTTCAAATAAAAAATTAGGCATGTTGATATCTTCAAAAATATCAATAATAATGAGATCGTATTTTTCTTTTGTTTTCAGGACAAATTCAAATGCATCATCGATAATAATTTCGAGTTGTTTTATTTTGTTGAGATTAAAGTACTCATTTGCAATCTGAATTATATCCGAATCAATTTCGACACCTGTAATTTTTCCCTTGTACTTAATTTCATCTACCAGCGTCTTAATAACGCTTCCTCCGGCAACGCCTAAAAGTAAAATATGGTCCATTTTGAGAATGTTGCTGTAACCAATATTTCTAAGTCCGTACCTTAATATACGCTGCAAACTGCCGTAAGAATAATTTGTATTCTCAGAATCTAAAACCAATTCGCCATTTGCCCAGGTAACTTCGATTACTTTGCTTCGTGCTGATTTTTTTTTGAATATTTTTACTGGAATAAGATAGCTGAATAATTTTTGAATCATTTTTATAATGCTTTTACTCAAATTTAGCATTAAATCTTTTATTTTGCATCAAATAAATGGACATTAATGAAAAAACAATTGTACAAATTCATCTTTTTTAAGCTAATGGGCTGGAAAATAGTGGGAATGGAAAATGCTGAAGTGAAAAAATGTGTACTCATGGTGATGCCTCATACAAGCAATCATGATTTTTATTTAGGAATTCTGACTCGCGGCATCTCTGGATTAGAGATGAATTGGGTAGGAAAGAAAGAATTATTCAATTTTCCGTTTGGTTATTATTTTAGAAACGTAGGAGGAGAGCCCTTGGATAGACGAGGCGGATTAAATAAAGTAGATTCTATTGCTGCAATTTTTGACCGCAAAGAAGTCTTCCGTTTGGCAGTTGCTCCAGAAGGAACCCGTAAAGGCGTAACAGAAATCAAAACCGGTTTTTATTATATAGCGCTAAAAGCAAATGTGCCTATTGTAACCGTTGCATTTGACTGGGGAAGAAAAGAAGTAAGTTTTGGTAAGCCATTTTATCCAACAGGAGATTATGATTCTGATTTAGAAATTTTGAAACAACATTATAAAGGTGTTTTGGGGAAAATTCCTGAAAATGGTGTTTCGTTTTAACAAATAATATCATATTATTATTTACTTAAAACCAAATGAATGAATTTTCCGTAGATATAATTAACCTTCAAAATTATATATATGAAAAATTTATTTATTACATCGACTCTTTTATTATTGGTTTTTACTTCTTGCGATAGTAACGATTCTGACCAAACAAATACTACAACTGCAGAGGCAGCATTATTTACTTCCAGCAATACTTCTGGAAAAATCACCTATCAAGATTTATTAGGTTCTTCGGCAACTGTAAAATCTTTTACTATAGCATCATTAGATGCTGAAGGAATCTCTTATAACAGCGATACCGATGCTGTTATTGTGGCTTCTAGAACCGGCAATAAATTAGAAACTTACACTGGATTAAAAAGCGCCGTTAAAGCAGGAACAGATAATTTGGTATTGGCATTAAGCAGTTTAAGTACTGAATTTACAAATGCAAGAGAAACTGCAGTTTCTGGAGATATAGTAGTAGTAGCACAAGATCAGCTTGCTTCTAATGGTATGGTGAATAAACTTTTAGTGTATAAAAAAACGACTACTAGTTTTACTTTAGTAAAAAGTTTTACGACAAATTTTAAACTATGGGGAATTCATATTAATGGAAATGATTTATACGCAGTAGCAGATTTAACCAGCGATATTGTTCTTTTTAAAGATTATATGAATACTGCATCAGGAGCAATTACTGCAACTAAAAGAGTAACCATTGCAGGCTTAGTTCGTACTCACGGAATAACTTATTCAGCTGCAGATGACACTATGATTCTAACAGATGTTGGAAGTGCCACTTCTGGAACAGATGGAGGGTTGGTATTTATTAAAAATTTTTCAACTGTTTTTGCTTCTACCGCAGCGGCAGGTACAATTGCGATGACAAATCAGGTTAGAATTTATGGACCAAATTCACTTTTAGGAAATCCTGTAGATGTAGCTTATGATCAAACTGCAAAAAAGATTTATGTAGCAGAAAGATTAAATGCAGGAGGAGAAGTGTTAGTATATAATTACCCAGCTATGTCTGGTGATTTTGCTCCTACAACTATAAGATTAGAAGCAGGTGTAACTTCTGTTTTTGTTTTAAGAAAATAATTTATTAAAAAATAAGCTTAAGCCTGATTCGGATTTCTGAATCAGGTTTTTTTTTGTCTTTTTTCAATTGCGTGAGAATCTCTTAAATGAAAAATAATTTTAAAAATTTTCAAATACGCGAAAAATTTAAATCACGGAGTATATACCTTAAATGTTCCGTTTTTATAAAAAAAGACAATCTTCTCAATTTCATTTTCATTAGCTCTCAAATTTGAGTTTTTAGTCTCTTGAAAATTTCTTGTTTGTACATCTTCTTCTTTTTGATTTTGAACTGAAGAAAATAAATCTTCGACTTCAAAGTTTTCATTTAAATAAATAGGAGAGGACTGCTTTTGAATTTCCGGTATAGGATTAATTTTAGAAACAGATTCTTCTTCGTCATTTTTGGGAAAGCTGCCCTTGCCATTTAAAATCCAATAGAGATCTACATCTGGAAATACTTCCATAATTTTCATTACAAAATCTAAGCTTGGTTTGTTTCTTCCTGAAAGCAGGTGCGACATACTCGAACGCTGCACACCAATTCTATCAGCAAAAGTAGAGGCATTTAAGCTGTAATAATCGAGTATAATTTCCAGTCTTTTTACAAAATCATCGATGTTTACCATTGTAAATTATATTTTAGAAATGCATTGTTTACAAATGTAATTAAAAGGAATCTATAATGCAATTTTACAGTTGTAAATTATACAAATACTTATATTAGCGCATTAATGATACTTTAAATAATGGTATTTAATCAATTGAAATACAGTATTTTAATATTCTTAATTAACATTAATAACAATTGTTAATACAATTACCTGTTATGGACGCAAAATCGCCAGAAATCTTGTTTACAATTATAAATAATTGCATTTTTTTATTGTTTACAATTGTAAAAATAAAGATGTTTACTTTTGTAAACTAATAAGAACATAATGAATTTAGAAGAATTATTTATCCAGAATAAAGAAGAATCAATAAGCGGTCGTTATTTGACTTTAGATGATATTAAACCTCTATTAGAAAAACTTAATACCAATAATCAGGTGAAGATAATTGGACATTCAGTTTTAAAACAACCTATATATAGTTATCAGATTGGCACAGGAGCTACACGTATTTATCTCTGGTCTCAAATGCATGGAAACGAAAGCACGACTACAAAAGCATTGTTTGATTTTATTAATGTATTAAATAGTAAATCAGAATTTGCGTCTAAAATGCTCAGTACTTTTACATTTTATGCGATTCCGATATTAAATCCTGATGGTGCAAAACTTTATACAAGAGCAAATGCCAACGAAATTGACTTAAATAGAGATTCGCAAGATTTGACGCAGCCAGAGAGTCAGGTCTTAAGATCTGTTTTTGAAGATTTTAAACCTCACTTTTGTTTTAATCTGCACGATCAGCGCACAATCTTTGGTGCTGGAGACACAGGAAAACCAGCAACAGTATCTTTTTTAGCACCTTCTTATAATGAAGAAAGAGAAGTAAATGAAAACAGGTTAAAAGCTATCAATCTTATTGCCGGCCTTAATGATGTATTGCAGCAATACATTCCAGGTCAAGTAGGACGTTTTGATGATTCGTTTAATATTAACTGTATAGGAGACACATTTCAATTTCTGGGAGTTCCAACCATCTTATTTGAGGCAGGGCACTTTCAGGGGGACTATAATAGAGAAATAACAAGAAAATACATATTCTTCTCACTAATTTCGGCATTTAAACTCATTAGCGAAAACGATTTAGTTGATAATAGAATTAATGAATATTTGAATATTTCACAAAATAAAGTGGTTTTTTATGATTTTATGTATAAAAACATCAAAATAAATTATGATGGTATCGAAATTATTACGAATTTTGTCGCACAATACAAAGAAGAATTGATAGAAAATAAGATTCATTTTAATGCTTACATTGTTGAAGCAGGAGAATTAGAAAATTATTTTGGGCATTTTGAATATGATGCAGCAGGAGCTGTGTATTCTGATGACTTAGGTAATTTTCCGAAAACGAATCAAAAAGCAGATTTTTATTTAAATAAAAATGTTAAATTTGTTAACGGATTAATAAAAAGGTAATTTTTTTGTAAATTTGTTGTTTTTTATATATAATTTTATACTTTGTAATAGCAATTAGTAATATTAATTAAAGAATTATGAGTAAATTTCGTTTAGATGAAGTAGATCACCAGATTTTAGATATGTTAATAGACAATACGAGAGTTCCGTTTACTGACATTGCAAAAAAACTATTGATATCTGCTGGAACAGTACATGTTAGAGTAAAAAAGATGGAAGACGCAGGGATAATAATGGGATCTTCTTTAGCCTTGGATTATGATAAACTAGGGTATTCATTTATTGCTTATGTAGGTGTGTTTCTTAATAATACGTCTCAGACAAAATTTGTATTAGAGCGAATTAACCAAATTCCTTTTGTAACAGTAGCTTCTGTAACTACAGGAAAATTCAATATTTTTTGCAAAATTAGAGCAAAAGATACTAAGCACGCAAAAGAAGTTATCTTTATGATTGATGATATCGAAGGTGTTTACAGAACAGAAACTATGATCTCTTTAGAAGAAAGTATAAACGATAAGAAGCGTTTGATGCATACTATTTTTAAAAATATGTAACAATTTTTCTTGAATGCTATATTAAAATATAACCTCAAGTTTATTCTTGGGGTTTTTTTATGACTAAATAACCAACCAACTATAACACGATTATGTATACGCTGCCAAAAATTGAGCGCTTTAATCAAGATGTTCTCTCAAAATACCATATTTATAATAGTGTTTTTATAACATTACCTTTTGATTCTATAGATAATACAGGGGTTTTACTTCCTTTATTTACAGAAACTTGCGAAACGGGTTTTAAAAAACAAGAAACACCAAAAGAAATTTTTAATTTCTTTTCTAATAAATACCTTACCAATGCCTCTGAAACTGAGAAAATCGATCTTATGTTTCGTTTTATACAGTATATAGAGCGCCAAATTGTACTTTTTGATGCTATAGAAGATGCTGCATTTCCTGTGGTTAATAATATGGAAGGACGTGGTTCTCTTCGTGATATTAAAGAGAAATCTGATGCTAAACAAAAAGATGATGAATTAATCGACTTTTTAGAAAATTTCAATGTACGTACTGTTTTAACTGCGCATCCAACTCAGTTTTATCCTGGACCTGTACTTGGGATTATTAATGATTTGACAGAAGCAATTCGATCTAATGATTTATTAAAAATAAAACAATTATTAGCACAGCTTGGAAAAACGCCTTTTATCCAGAATGAAAAACCAAATCCCTATGATGAAGCTGTAAGTTTGATTTGGTATTTAGAGAATGTCTTTTATTCGACTTCTGGAGAAATTGTGCATTATCTGCAAAAAAATATTCTTCAGGGAAATTCAATTCAGAACCAATTAATCAAATTAGGATTCTGGCCGGGCGGAGATCGTGATGGAAATCCGTTTGTTACAACAGAGATTACCTTAAAAGTAGCAGAACGTTTAAGAACTTCTATTTTAAAGTGTTATTATGTAGAAATGCGTAATCTTAAAAGAAAGCTAACTTTCTCTGATGTAGATACTTTGGTGTCTGAACTTGAACATAAACTTTACCGTTCTGTGTTTTATTCTAAAGGAGAGATTTACATCACTCTTGATGAATTATTAACACAGTTAAATAAAATCAGAAACATTATTATCGAAAAACATCAGTCGTTATATCTTGACGAACTGGAAGCTTTTCTGGTAAAAATTAATCTTTTCGGATTTCACTTTGCTACTTTAGACATCCGTCAAAACAGCAAAATTCATAACGTAGTTTTTAAAGATGTTGTCAATCACTATTTAAATTCTGGTTCAAATATTTTTCCAAAAAATTATTTCGAATTAAGTGAAGATGATAAGCTGATCGTTTTATCAAAGGTAAAAGGAAATTTAAATCCGGCTGATTTTGATGATGAAATTACCAGATCAACTTTAGAGTCTGTTCAGGCTATAAAGACAATTCAGGGAAATAATGGTGAAGAAGGTGCTAATCGTTATATTATTAGTAATAACGAAAGTGCATTAAACGTAATGGAAACTTTTGCCATGATTCGATTGAATAATTGGGAGGATCCAAGTGTTGATATCATTCCGCTTTTTGAATCTGTTGATGATTTACAAAATGCGCACCAAATTATGGAGCAATTATACACAAATCCTGAATATTCTAAACATCTGCAGGCAAGAGGAAATAAACAAACTATTATGCTTGGTTTTTCTGACGGTACAAAAGATGGCGGTTATTTAATGGCGAATTGGAGTATTTACCAGGCAAAAATTTCTTTGACAGAGATTTCTAGAAAATATGGCATAAAAGCGATTTTCTTTGACGGCCGCGGTGGACCTCCAGCTCGTGGAGGCGGAAAAACTCATAAATTTTATGCTTCTTTAGGACCTAAAATTGAAAATAACGAAATTCAGATTACAGTACAAGGCCAGACTATTAGTTCAAATTTTGGAACTTTAGATTCTTGTCGTTACAATATTGAAAATCTATTAAGTGCCGGGGTAACCAATCAGGTTTTCAGCAAAGAGAAAAATGAACTTACTGCCGAAGAAACTCAAATTTTAACGCAGCTGGCTGACTTAGGCTATGAAAAATATTTAAGTTTTAAAAATCATCCAAAATTTATTCCGTACTTAGAAAAAATGAGTACACTGAAATATTATTCTAAAACAAACATAGGAAGCCGTCCATCAAAAAGAAGCAAATCAGAATCATTAGATTTTGCTGACTTGCGTGCAATTCCATTTGTCGGTTCTTGGAGTCAATTGAAACAAAACGTTCCTGGATTTTTTGGAGTAGGATCTGCCTTAAAATATTTTGAAGAAAGCGGACAATGGAATAAGGTAAGTGATCTATATCATAATTCATTATTCTTTAAAACATTATTAGAAAATAGTATGATGTCTTTGGCTAAATCATTTTTGCCACTAACTGCATACATGAAAAATGATCCTGAATTTGGTGAGTTTTGGCAGATTATTAATGAAGAATTTCAAGAAACAAAACGTCTTCTTCTTAAAATTGCAGATCATAAAACCTTAATGGAAAATTATCCTGATGGTATAGCATCAATTCAAGTAAGAGAGCGTATCGTATTGCCATTGTTAACGATACAACAATATGCTTTGTTAAGAATTAATGAACTCAATAAGGAAAATAATACAGATAATGAGGAGCTTGTGAAAGTTTATGAAAAAATTGTTACAAGGTCTCTTTTTGGAAACACTAACGCAAGTAGAAACTCTGCTTAAAAATCAGATCCTTAAAATATTGTAAAAATGAATTCAAATCAATTATTAGAAAATGAATATTCCGGCGGATTTACAAATTATATTAAAGAAGCTGGCGAGGTAAATTTGATTGAGGAATTAGAAATTTCGCTTCATGGTTTTATAAAATTTGTACAGAACATTCCGATGGATAAATTTGATTATCGTTATGCAGAAGGAAAGTGGACAATTAAAGACATCATACAGCATTTGTTAGATTGCGAGCGTATTTTTGTTTATCGTGCTTTGCGTTTTTCAAGAAATGACAAAACTCCTTTGCCAAGTTTTGAAGAAGATGATTATGCCAATAGTACTGATTCTAACAAAAGGAGCATTCAGGATTTATTAACTGAGTTTTCTGCGCTAAGACATTCAACTTTATTATTTTACAAGAGTTTATCTGAAGAGCAACTTAAACGAATTGGTACTGCTTCAAATAACGCAATTTCTGTTCGTGCTCTGGGTTTTGTTGTGATTGGACATCAAAAACATCATCAAAAAGTTTTTGAAGAAAGATACTTATAGATCTTTATATTATATCAGAAAAAATCCTGTGAAATAAAACTTCACAGGATTTTTTTGTTTTAGATTATGTAGTTCAAAAAAAAAATAAGATTATTTATTTTCTTTTGGCGACAAACCCGACAGTTTTTTAAAAAAATGTCGGGTTACTCACACGTAATTATTTATTTCTCTCAACAATAGCAAGACCAAATCTAATTTTATCATAAGACATTTTTTCTTCAAAATGATCAAAATAAGGCTTTAAAGCTGTAGGATATTCTAATTCTACTTGTGCTTTATGAAGTAATTTTACTTCTTCATCAGAAACAAATTGACTTAAATCTAAATCATGACCGTCAATATATAATTTTGCTAAATGCGAAATGATAGTAGTTTGTCCTAAATTTCGTTTTAGTGCAATATCTTCGATAGTGTTACCATTTAGAAACATTTCTAATGTTGTTTTATAAGTATTACCTTCTTTTTTAGCCTTCGCTTTTTTCTTTTTGGCGTTTTCAAAATAAACAATGGCATCTATAAATTCCTGACCGTATTTTTCTAGTTTGGCTTTACCAACACCATCTATAGCAAGGAATTCTTCATCGCTCATTGGGCGTAAAGTTTCCATTTGTCTCAATGCAGCATCACTAAAAATTACATAGGCAGGAACTTCTTCGTCTTTAGAAATTTCGTAGCGTAATTTTCGAAGTATTTCAAAAAGAGTAATTTTAGTTGTTTTCGCTTTGGTTTCTTTAATCTCGTTTTTATCAATTACTTTTTTAACAACAGTATTTAATTTTACTTTTTCACCTTCAAATAAAACTTTCTTTGCAAAAGGAGTCAGCAAGATTTTATTATGCTGATGGAAGGCAATTTCGCAATACCCTAAATTTATTAACTGAATTAAGTATTGATTCCAATCGTACCAAGAAATATCGGCGCCAATTCCGTACGTTTTTAAGCTTTGATAATTTTTTTCGTAGATATACGCGTTTCTCGAGCCTCGCAAAAAGTCTACAATTACAGCCAAAGGTTCAGATTGCTGTAAACGACTAATGGCCGATAATGCTTTTTGCGCCAAAATAGTTCCATCAAAAAATGTTGGCGGATTATTACAAATATCACAATTACCACAATTTTCTGTAACCAGTTCTCCAAAATAAGAAAGCAAAATTTTTCTTCTGCAGCTTAAAGCATCTGCATATTGCTTCATACGGTCTAATTTTGCGAGCTGTATATCAGAGTTTAAACCATCCGAAGCAAATTTTTGAAGCTGAATGACATCAGCATAACTTTCGAATAAAAGTGTTTCTGCCGGTAGTCCATCTCGACCTGCACGGCCAATTTCCTGATAATAACCTTCAATGTTTTTTGGAAGATTATAATGAATTACCCAACGCACATTTGATTTATCAATTCCCATTCCGAATGCGATCGTAGCACACACTACCTGACAATCATCATTTATAAACTCATCTTGTGTTTTAGCACGAACAGTATTATCTAATCCTGCATGATACGCTTTGGCAGTTATACCGCTTTTTTGTATTTTTTGAGCAAGTTCTTCTGTCGTTTTTCTGCTTAGACAATAAATAATTCCAGATTCATTGGGCCTTTCTTCTATAAAATCAATAATTTGTTTTACACGATCTAGAGCTGGTCTAACTTCTAAACTTAAATTCTTTCTATCAAAAGAGGCAATAAAAGTTTTAGGATTGCGCAAATTCAATTGCTTGGTAATGTCGGTACGTGTTGCTTTATCGGCTGTGGCAGTTAGGGCCAGAACCGGAGTAGAAGGGAAGCGGCTTTTTAAATAACCCAAATTTGTATAAGCAGGTCTAAAATCGTGACCCCAAGATGATATACAATGTGCTTCATCTATCGCTATTAAACTTATAGTCAATTCATTAAATACTGAATCAAGATAAGAAAGACTTTCAGGAGCAATATAAACCAATTTAAAATTATTTGATTTTAAATTATCTATATAATATTGCTGTTCTTCACTAGACTGACTGCTATTTATATAACATGCGGTAATTCCGTTTGTTTTTAAACTGTCGACCTGATCTTTCATCAAGGCAATTAAGGGAGAAATAACAATTGTGATTCCAGGTAAAACTAAAGCAGGAAGCTGAAAACATATAGATTTTCCTCCTCCAGTTGGCATGATAGCCAAAGTATCCTGACCAGAAAGTATGGTATTTATTATAGTTTCCTGATTGGGTCTAAATTTTTCAAACCCGAAATTTTCTTTAAGTTTGGCGTGTAATATTTCTGAATTCATTTAATGTACTATTTTCAATTATAAAAATAGTATTTTTCTTATAATTAATTAAAAATTATTTTGTTTTTATAAAAAAAAGGAACTCGATCTGAGTTCCTTTAATTTATTTAGAAAGAAATGAATTAATCTTCATCGTCTTCATCATCATCGTCAGCTATATCATCTGGATCTTTATCCTCATCGTCATCATCATCTCCGCCATCAGTATCTGGTTTATCTATCGCATCATCGTCGTCATCGTCATCACTATCATCATCAAGATCTAGTCCTTTTACTGGTTCGATTGTATCAACATCAAGATCTATATCATCATCTTCATCGTAATTTTCGATTCTGTCAGCCAATTTAGTACTAATTTTAACTAAATAAATAGTGTCTTCAGTACGAACTTCAACAGCTTCGATCAATTCGTTTTTAGCATTTCTAAAACGGATAACATCCGAATCATCATAACCATCAGGAAATTTTTCTACCAAAAGGTTCAAAATTTCGTTGGTAAGTTTAGCGTAGTCTACTATAACTCTTTTCATAAATATCCTATAAATCTAATAAGTAAGCAAAAATTAACGGAGCCACAATTGTAGCATCCGACTCAATAATAAATTTTGGGGTTTTGATATCTAATTTACCCCAAGTGATTTTCTCATTTGGAACTGCACCAGAATACGAACCATAACTAGTTGTAGAATCTGAAATTTGGCAGAAATAACTCCAAAAAGGAATATCATGCATTTCCATATCCTGATAAAGCATAGGAACCACACAAATAGGAAAATCTCCTGCAATACCACCACCAATTTGGAAAAATCCAATTCCGTTAGTACTGTTTTTAGGATACCAATCTGCAAGGAATGTCATATATTCTATACCTGATTTCATCGTAGATGCTTTTAATTCACCTTTGATTACATATGAAGCGAAGATATTTCCCATTGTACTGTCTTCCCAACCTGGAACAATAATAGGTAAATTTTTCTCTGCAGCAGCATACATCCAGCTGTCTTTTAAGTCAATTTCATAATATTCTTCCAAAACGCCGGATAACAACATTTTGTACATAAATTCATGTGGAAAGTAACGTTCACCTTTATCGTCAGCATCTTTCCAGATTTTGTAAATATGTTTTTGTAAACGACGGAATGCTTCATGTTCAGGAATACACGTATCAGTTACACGGTTTAATCCTCTTTCTAATAAAGCCCATTCGTCTTCTGGTGTCAAATCACGGTAGTTTGGCACTCTTTCGTAGTGAGAGTGTGCAACTAGATTCATGATGTCTTCTTCTAGATTGGCTCCAGTACAAGAAATAATTTGCACTTTATCTTGTCTAATAATTTCGGCAAAAATTTTACCAATTTCTGCTGTACTCATAGCGCCAGCCATACTTACCATCATTTTTGCACCATTAGCTAATTGCTGCTCGTATGCTTTTGCAGCATCAACTAAAGAGGCAGAATTAAAATGTAAATAATGTTTTTCAATAAACTGACTGATTGGTCCTTTCATTTGTTTGTTTTTTTATTTTTTTTTTGAATTAAAGGCTTAACCTTTAGATGATACTGCAAATTAATAATTTTATAGCTATTAACTTTTCAATTTGCATCTTTTTTTTATATTTTTTTCTTGTAACCTAAAATTTTCAATACATCGTCTGAAGTCTGTTGTTCAGAGAAAACTTCTGTTGCCAGAATTCCGTTTTCATCACGATCTATTAAGATGTGTTTAGGCTGCGGAATCAAACAGTGGTGAAGCCCGCCGTATCCTCCAATAGTTTCCTGATATGCACCCGTATTAAAGAAACCAATATATAATGGCTTTTCTTTGCTGTATTTAGGCAGATAAATCGCGTTCATATTTTGTTCAGAGTTGTAATAATCGTCACTATCACATGTTAATCCTCCCAATAAAACCCGCTCATAAGTATCATTCCAGCGGTTTACTGCCAGCATAATAAAACGTTTATTTATAGCCCAGGTATCCGGCAAAGTGGTAATGAAAGAAGAATCAATCATATTCCATTTTTCTCTGTCATTTTGTTGTTTTTGATACAAAATCTGATAGATTGCACCGCCACTTTCTCCTACAGTAAATGATCCAAATTCAGTAAAAATATTCGGAACGTCAACTTCAGCTTCGTCGCACGCAATTTTAATCTGATTGATAATTTCATCAATCATATATTGATAATCATATTCAAATGCCAATGAGTTTTTGATTGGAAAACCGCCTCCTATGTTCAAACCGTCCAAAGTAGGGCATTCTTTTTTTAGTGCAATGTATACTTTAATACATTTTACCAGCTCATTCCAATAATATGATGTGTCATTTATTCCAGTATTGATAAAAAAGTGAAGCATTTTCAGCTCTAATTTATCATTCTCCTGAATTTGTTTTTTATAAAAAGAAACAATGTTTTTGTAACCAATTCCTAATCTTGATGTATAAAATTCAAATTTAGGCTCTTCCTCAGCTGCAATACGAATTCCAATTTTGAATTTTCCCTTAATTTCTGCCTGCAGTAAATCAAGTTCTTCATAATTGTCAATAATAGGAATAGTATTTTTATGCCCATTATTAATTAATCGTGCAATATTGTTAATGTATTCATCTCTTTTAAAACCATTACAAATTACATAAGTACTTTTATTGATTTTACCGTTTTCAAGCAAATTCTCAACAATATTAACATCAAATGCAGAAGACGTTTCGATATGAATGTTGTTTTTAAAAGCTTCATTCATTATATATTCAAAATGAGAGCTTTTTGTACAGTAACAGTAATAATACTTTGCTTCGTATTTATTTTTTTCCATTGATTTTCTGAACCAGGACTTTGCCTTATTGATGTTTTCAGAAATCTGAGGTAAATAAGTAAACTTTAATGGCGTACCATATTGTTCAACCAATTTCATCAAATCTATATTGTGAAACTGAAGGTTATCTTTGTTTAATTTGAATTCCTCTTGTGGAAAGTAATAGGTTTGATTTATTAGATCAGAATATTTTGTATTCATTTAATTTTCAATATTTTAATTCGTTATTTAAATTTAGTAAAAAAAGTGCTAAATCTAAAATTCAAACCCTAATATTGGCAAATACAATCTGCAATTTTTCATGTTCTGCTTTTGAGCATTGAAAAACATCAAAACAAAGCGGGCTTTTACTATTATAAAAACGATTCAGCATCCTTAATAGGGAACTATTGAGCCGATTTCTATAAGAACTAAAGTTTCTTTGTTTATTGTTTGTTTTCATCGTGGCAAATGTAAAAAATAAAATATACCAAAAGCAATGGTTTTGATTAAAAAAAGTTTAAGATTTATAATCTTGAAACGCGCCTAGAATCAATTTATTTTCAACGGATTGGTTAATTTTTATCTTTCCGATTCCTTCAATCAAAGCAAATTGAATTAAACCATATTCATTTTTTTTGTCGTGAACGAGCAATTCTAAGATTGGATTAATGTCATTTTCTTCAAATTTTATTTGATCATAAATAGACTGAATCGCTGTTTTTATTTCAGAATATTCGGCTGCAGTAATTAGATTTTTTTGAAGTGAAATATAACTTTCTAAAATCATTCCAACGGCAATAGCTTCACCATGCAATAATGTTTGTTTTACTTCGCTTTCCAGAAAATAACTTTCGATAGCGTGACCCAAAGTGTGGCCAAAATTAAGTGCTTTACGAATATTTTTTTCGGTTGGATCCTGAATTACGATTTCATTTTTTATTTCAACAGAACGATAAATCAGTTCATCAAAATCAGCATAATCAATAGCTTTTAAATCCAAAAACTGTTTCCAGTAAGCTGCATCGTAAATCAAACCGTGTTTTAGCATCTCTGCCAGTCCAGAACGCATTTCACTTTGTGGCAGTGTCTCAAGATACTGTGTGTCAATTAAAACCATTTCAGGAACATTAATAACTCCAATTTGGTTTTTTAGATTACCTAAGTCAACTCCTGTTTTGCCTCCCACAGAAGCGTCAACCATAGACAATAGTGTAGTAGGTATATTAATGAAGTCAACGCCTCTTTTAAAGGTTGAAGCAACAAATCCTCCTAAATCTGTCACAACGCCGCCGCCAAGATTGATTACAAGTGATTTTCTATCCGCTCCCAGTTCTGTTAGAACATTCCAGATTTCAATACAAGTTTCAATATTTTTGTTTACTTCTCCAGATTCAAACTCGATAATTTCGATATTCAAATCTGTTTCAAGTATGGGAAGTAATTTCGGAAGACAACATTCATTTGTCTGATTATCAACAATAATAAATAGATTAGAGTATTTATTATCTTTTAGATGTTTATTTAAAGCCTCGTAAGCATTCTGGTTAAAATGTACAAGATAATTGTTCGCTTGAATAGACTGCATAATTATTCTGTTTATTAAAACCACAAAATAAGGGATTTTAAAACAAATAATATTCAAACTTTTACTCTAATTTGTTTAAAACTAATCATTCTAATTAATACCATAATTTTGAACAATCAGGTTTTAATTTATTTAAATAAACTATTTACAAAACTTTTCAATTAACGGACGAGCATCAGAATAATTCTTGCCTTTTGAAATATTCAGATATTTACATGCACTGTTTATATTATTTTCTTTTAGATAACAAATTCCTAAAAAATATTCTGTTTTCCCATCATTTAAACCCGGATACTTTAAAGCATTTACTAAATAATTTATCGCTTTTTTAGATTCTCCGACTTTTAAATAATAGAATCCAATATTTTGTGATGCATAAATACTCTTTGGATCAACTTTTAAAGCTTTTTCATAGGATTGGAGCGCTTCTTTTAATTTTTTCTGTACTTCAAAATTTTGACCTTCTGTAATATAATCTGCAATTAAAAGATCATTCTTTCTTTTTGTTACTGCAGCTTGTTCATTAAAATTATTATTAAACTGCAACATAAGTTGTTTTGCAGGCAAATAGTTTTTGTCTTTTGAAATTGCAAAATATTTTAAAGCGCTGGTTTTATCATTTTCTTTTAAATAGCAGATACCTAAGAAAAATTCTGTCTTTCCATCATTTAGACCTGGATATTTTAATGCATCCAGCAAAGAGCTTAATGCTTTTTTATTTTGGCCTTGCTTGAAATAATTAAATCCAATGTTTTGCGATATATAAATATTTTTCGGGTCAATTTTTATAGCTTTTTCATAAGACTTTAATGCATTATCAAATTCAGATATTGTTTCAAAATTTTGCCCGCCTTGAAGATAACTAGAAATTAAAAGTTCATTTTTTTTCTTGGTTAAAGTGCTGTCGTTAGGCATTTTTTTTAATCCTTCATTTACAAAGCTTATTAATCTCTTCGGGCTCGCGCCTGCATTTTGCAATGCAGCACCTACTACAGACCAAGATTCAGGAATATTTCGATACTGAGAAAATAATTTATGAGCTTTAAGCAGTTCCAGAGTATCTTCTTTTATCACTGCGTAACGTGCAATCGATTTAAATAAATCATAATTTCTTGGACGGAGATAGTACGCTTGTTTACTATAAATATAAGCGCTGTCGATATTTCCTCTTTTTGATGCCATCGATTGTTTATAAAATTCTATACGGCCCGAATATGGATTTATTTTTGAAGCTTTGGAGAAGCATTGAAAGGCTTTTTTATAATTTCCTTCACGGATATAATAAATTGCCGCATACTCATAAAATGATTCTGAAGTGCTTAAAGTATTAGGATATTTAGGAATTCTGGCTGTAACTTCATCGCCGCTCATAGATCCTTTTAGATTCATATTAATATTATCGCCGCTTATCAAATATTCTAGATTAGAAGCTTTGTAAATTATGAACGCAGAATAACTCATTATTGATGAGACAACAATTAAGAATAGACACACTATCTTGATTTTGAATGTATTTCTTGATGTGTGATTATTTGCTTTTGTATTATTTACAACAGTGAGTGCCAGCAGCAGTGCAAAAAATATAGACATTGTAGGCCTATACATTGGAAAATTTAGCAAGGAGTCAATTCCATAAATTATAACTATCATTAAGGTTAAAACTGCGATAGTTTTATGATTGTTATCAGTCTTTTTAAATACCGTTTTGAGATTTATAAAGACCACAAATACAAAAAGCATAAGATATAGTAATCCGTTTATTATACCCGTTTCAGAAGTAATTTCCAGAAAATCATTGTGAGTATGTAAAGAAATGATAAATTCATCTGTTATTGCTTTTTCGTAAGGAATCGATTCGACTTGGTAATTACCTAATCCGATTCCTAAAACAGGATTTGATTTACTTAATTTTATGGCATTGCCCCAATAAGCAAATCTCATCTTTGATGAAGTATCTTTTCCATCAAATTTTTCAATTCTGTTTCCTAAAGAAACATATCTCTCCTTATCTTTTGATTTTTCAAAAATTGAATTTGAAAATAAAACTGCAATTATGACTGGAAGAATTAAAAACAAAATTCTTGAAACATTAGTTTTATTAAATGAATTTTCTTTTAATAAGTAAATGGTATAGACAAAATATATTAAAAACAAACTGATTAACGGCGTTCTGGCTCCTGTGAGAAAGATTACCGAAATAACTGAAAACAATACAGCTATCAAGAACCATTTTTTGTAATTTTTAAAATGAGTAATTCCAATTAATAAAAAAGGAACCTTAATGGTGAGACTGGCTGCAAGTATATTTATGTTTCCTGTATTTCCTTTCATATTATTCAGCAGATCAATGATTGATGCATGTCTGGGAATAATTACAAAATGACAAAGTTGCTGCCATGATTGCAAAAAAGCACTTATAGAGATTATAAATACAATTTGATAAAGCAGTAAAAGTTTATTTTTAAGGAGTATTGAAAGATTTACAAATAAACAAAAGACAATAATAATCTCGGTCAATTTTGTCAATACTAAAGATATATTTTTTGCAGAAAAAAAACTCAATGTACAGAAAATCAGAAATAAAAGATATATTAAGGATACATAACTTTTTTTAAATACCGGAAAAATTTCACCGACGAAATTCGAATTAAAATAAAAATAAATTCCAGCAGCAAGGTTAATTAATGCTAAATATAGAAACTGTGGATTAATGATTTCCAAACTTTTAAAATATGGAAAAAAGTCTATTATTAAAAGAGAAGTAATAAAGGAAAGAACAATAAAATTTGGTACTGTATTTTTGCCTTTTAACTCGTTAATGATACTATCTATTTTATTAGTATTCATGAGATATTATTTTTTAGCAAAAATAAAAAAAATAAAGTATAATCCTACTTTTTAGATTAAAAGCGGTTTTTATGAGATTAAAGATATAAAAAAATATGATACCATTTGGTAAATAATATTCAAAACTCTCTATATCTTTGCATAAAAATTTACTCTTAATGGAAAAATTATTCGATAATACTCAAGTGGCATTCTCGCTTAAAAGCGATACAGAACTTGATAGAGCTTATTTTCTTTTTAAAATGATAGACAGTGAGCCTTTAGTAAGGATAGGAACTGCTGTAACCAATTTTGCTATTAAGGCACATTTGCCGGTAGAAGGATTAATTCGTGCCACTGTTTTTGACCACTTTTGCGGTGGTGTAAACGAAAACGACTGCATTACTGTGGTAGACAAAATGTTTACAAAAGGAGTTTCTTCTGTACTAGATTATTCTGTTGAAGGAAAAGAAGAAGAGGAGCAGTTTGATGCTGCTTTAGAAATGACATTAAAAACGATTGAGTTTGCTAAAGAACGTTTAGCAATTCCATTTGCAGTTTTTAAACCAACAGGCTTAGGTCGTTTTGAATTGTATGAAAAATTAGGAGAAAAACAAACCTTATCTCCTTCAGAGCAAGCTGAGTGGGATAGAGTAGTAGCGCGTTTTGACAAAGTTTGCAGCGAAGCACACAAGAAAGATGTTGCATTATTAATTGATGGTGAAGAGAGCTGGATGCAGGATGCCGCAGACGAATTGGTTACCGAAATGATGCGCAAATACAATAAAGATAAAGCAATTGTTTTTAATACTTTACAAATGTACCGTTGGGATCGTTTGGATTATTTGAAAAAACTGCATGAAATCGCCAAAGCTGAAGGATTTTTTATCGGAATGAAATTGGTTCGAGGCGCTTATATGGAAAAAGAACACAAGAGAGCAGAAGAAAAAGGATACGTTTCTCCAATCTGTGTTTCAAAAGAAGCTACAGATGTAAATTATGATGCTGCTGTTCTTTATATGCTGGAACATTTAGATTCAATGTCCATCTTTGCTGGAACTCACAATGAATTGAGTTCTTACAAGTTAATGGAAATGATGGAGCAAAAAGGTATTGCTAAAAATGATAACAGAATCTGGTTCGGCCAGCTCTATGGAATGAGCGACAACATTAGCTATAACTTGGCTGAAAATGGTTATAATGTTGCAAAATATTTACCTTTTGGCCCTGTAAAGGATGTTATGCCATACTTGATTCGTCGTGCTGAAGAAAATACTTCGGTTGCTGGACAAACAAGCCGCGAATTATCTATGATTAAAGCAGAACGTAAACGTAGAAAAGGAAAATAAGTCTTTCTTACTTGAGATATTACAAAAAACTCCATTTGCGATGCAAATGGAGTTTTTTATTATTAGAATTTGGTACCAAAACTTCGGGATGAAAATTGGAATTTCTAAGAGTTACTGAATTGGAGATTACTTAGATTTTTATAAATACCATTTTCCAGATTTATCAGTTCCTGGTGCGTACCTTCTTCTGTAATTATTCCGTTGTCTAAAACTAGGATTTTATCAGCATTTCTAATAGTAGAAAGTCTGTGGGCAATAATAATGCTCGTTCTTCCTTCCATCAATACTTCTAAGGCTTCCTGAACTAATTTTTCGCTTTCGCTGTCTAATGATGAAGTAGCTTCGTCTAAGATTAAAATACTCGGGTTTTTAAGTAACGCCCTGGCAATCGCAATACGCTGACGCTGCCCTCCAGATAATTTTACGCCTCTTTCTCCAACCAAAGTTTCGAATTTTTCTGGAAAACCGTCTACAAAATTAAAAGCATTTGCCTGTTTTGCTGCTTTTATAATTTCTTCGTCTGTAGCTTCTGGTTTTCCGTATGCAATATTTTCTTTTATGGTTCCGCCAAACAGAATAACGTCTTGCGGTACGATACTCATATTACCACGAAGATTTTCTAAATCATAATCATAAATGTTTTTTCCATCTACCAGAATTTCTCCTGAGGTAATATCATAAAAACGTAATAATAAAGAAGATATAGTAGATTTTCCGGCACCGCTTGGCCCGACAATTGCAATTTTCTGTCCGAATTCGGCTGTGAAATTAACATTCTTTAAAACTTGTACTTCTTTGCGAGAAGGGTAACTGAAAGCAACATTCTGGAAAGCAACATTTCCTCTTATTTTTTCTACAATTGAAGATTTTTGGCTGGTTTTTATATCTTCCGGAACTTCTTCTAATAATTCAAAAACACGCTCTGTTGCTCCAACGGCTTTCTGAATCTGTGCATACATTTCGGCAATTCCTCCAAAAGAAGCACCAATAAAAGTCGTATAAAGAACAAAAGAAATTAAGTCTCCAACATCTTTAACTTCTCCTTTAATGGTTAATGTTATTCCGTACCAAACTATAGCTACGACACATCCAAAAAGACATAAAATAATAAAAGAAGCAAAATAGCCTCTATATTGTCCGCCTTTTATGGCAATTTTTACAATTTCTCTAATCTTGTTTTTATAACGCTGAATTTCGTACCATTCGTTAGCAAACGCTTTAACATTGCTTATCCCTTGGAGTGTTTCTTCAACAATAACCTGGCTTTCGGCTACTTTATCCTGTGTTTTTTTTCCGTATTTGCGAATAAATCTTCCAAATATTACTGCCGCAACGGCTACAACGGGTACTATTGCCAGCATCATCAAAGTTAGTTTTGGGCTGATATTCCCTAAAATAATAAAACCACCAATAATTAAGATGAATTGACGTAAAAACTCTGCGATTGTTGTGGTAAAAGTATCCTGCAATTGAGAAATATCGGCACTTATACGGCTGTTTAGTTCACCAACTCGTTTCTGGGAGTAAAATGACATTGGCAGCTTGACAAGGTTTTCATATAAAGCAAAACGGATATTGGATAAAGAATTTTCGGTGAAATTTACAAAAAGCGAAATCCTGAAAAAGGAAAAAACGGCCTGTAGCATCAATATAACCAAAAGGGCAACAGCAATTTCGTTTGCTCGATTAAGATTTTTGTTGGTGACACAATCTACTAACATTCCCATAAGTTTTGGAAAGGCTAGGGCAGTGGCACTTGTGAGTAAAAGAAAAATCAGTCCGAGGAAGAACTTCCATTTGTGATTTTTTCCATATTTAAAAATTCGAAGGGCTTTTTGAAGTGAATTGGAGTCTAATTTAGCTTTCGGTAAATCATTTTCTTGATATCTTGGCATGTTTCTTTACAATTAAGGTATACAAATGTATGACTCTGGCAAATGAATACAAAAATAATAATGCGAATTAGCTTTTGAGTTTTACATTTTTAACTAAAATTAAGAAATTGAAAATTTTATTAATTTTCAATTGACTGAAAAATAGCATTCTAAATATTTCGTAGAAATTTTATTCATTTTTTTTTCTCAAAAAGCTTGCAAATACAAATTCTAGCTGTATATTTGCACTCGCAATCACGAAATGATAGCAGCCTAATAAAATAGGGCGATTAGCTCAGCTGGTTCAGAGCACCTCGTTTACACCGAGGGGGTCGGGGGTTCGAACCCCTCATCGCCCACAAACTTCCAAAAACTCCAAAGTCATTTGATTTTGGAGTTTTTTTATTTTACAAAATCATGGAATTCATTGTTTACATTTTATTTAGCGAAAGCAAGAATAAATTTTACATCGGATATACTTCTAATCTACAAGAAAGAATTATTCGGCATAATCAAAAAAGCAAAGGCTTTACTGGAAATGTAAAGGATTGGAAAGTTGTTTACACACAAAAACACGAAACCAAAGAGCTTGCACATAAAAGAGAATTACAGATAAAATCTTGGAAAAGCAGAATTAAGATTAAGCAATTAATTTCCAAAGAAGATTAGCTCAGCTGGTTCAGAGCATTCCGATTTTTCATCGGAAGTGGTCGGGGGTTCGAACCCCTCATCGCCCACCAAGAAACTCCTTAAGAAATTAAGGAGTTTTTTTTATGACTAATATTTGTTAAAGGCTTTCAACCATAATATTTATCTAACTTCCTTCAATAAGATCACATTTATAAATGTCAATTTTGTTTTGGTCTAGAAAGTTTTTTATGCTTAAACCAAGTGAATGATACAGTTTATCCAGTTCATCATATTCTTGTTGGTTTTTTGCTGGTTTGCTTCTGTCAATGTATATAGTTTTAGGTAATTTACAAATTTCAATAATTTCTAAATCTCCGTTTTTTAATTGATCAATCTTTTCCAAAAGTCTTTTGCGTTCATCTTTGCTAAGTAAGTTATATCTGCTTATCACTTTAAAATGGTCTTTGTCTTTGTGTAACTGAAAAAATAAATTCTCTTTTCGATCAAAGAAATATTTAATATTAGGATCAGTATTAAAATTTAATGCAGAAGAAATCATCAAATATATTCTATCTAGTTTCCAATTTTCTATCATGTTTTTTAGGTTTTCCGGCTAACTTAATTCTTCCAGCTGTAAAATTTTATTTTCGTCTTCTTAATCTATAAAATAGTATAATAACCAGTAATATCCCTATTAATCCTGCTAAATATACTTTCCAATCGACTGCAGTTTTTTCAATTTTTTTACTGGTTTTTCCTTTTATTTCCTCAGGTTTTTTGGTTTCAATTGAGTTTTTTTTATCCTTTACCAGCCAGCCAATTTCTGGTCTTAGAGTTAGTGATTTTTTATCTTGTTTTATTCCGACGAATCCAGCTAAAAATTCCATTTCATATTTATTGCCTAAATAATTCCAAATAAAGCCAGCTTTAGAAAGTCCGTTGTTAAATTGATTCGTTTGCAGTCCTTCCATAAATTTTTCGGGCTCTCGATCAATATAAGGGTTTTTGATCATTTTTTGTTCTCCATCTGTAACATAGGGAAAAAACTTAATACACCAGCCTGTTATATATGGTCCGCCGCTTTCGTCTTTTCTTTTAAATATGTTTGACCAAAATTTATGATCTATTTTATTATCACTGACATTGATAAATTGCTGAATAATGGGTTCAAGTGAATTTATCCAATTATCTATATTATATCCTTTAAAGCTTTTTATATTTCTTTTGATTTTCAGCCAATCTTCTTTCGTTCCTTCAATTTTTATTTCTGGAATACCACATGCTGTAGCATATTCGTACTCAAAATAACCACTCATAACATCTAATAAAGCAACTTCGTATGCCGCTTTTTCTACAGAGGTTGTAGTACTAAACGATTGAACGTATAAGCTATGTATATCTGATTTTACATATTTGGAGATTGAATCTGCCATAACAGGAAAAGCCAATGGCCAAGGAGAATTTATACTTCCTTTTATAAAATCATCACTGATGGGCTGCGTATTTACTACTAATTTCTTTTTATCGTCAAACGCAACAAATTTGGTTCTTAATTCTTCGGCATTACTATTGACGTGTGTAGAAAATCCTTGACATATTAGTAACCAAATCATATCTGGACTTATGCTTATACGTCTGTGATCTGCATAAGCAATGTAGAGAGAAGCAATAAAGGGATGAAACTCAGTCTCAACAAATAACTCATTTCTAAGTTTTAATTCGCATGCTTCAAATTTTCCACCTATTCTGGTTTCAATTGCTTTTACATAAGATACTTCGGGTAGTGGATCACTGGCCAATTTAACATCATCACAGACTATTTTAACTTGTGCATTTAATTTACAAATCGCAATTAATAAAACCAAAATGTATGTTTTTTTCATGAAATTGATTTGATAGTTATTTTCTTAAAGCCTTTTTTTAAAATAAAATTTTACAATAAATATAAATAGGATTAACGGATGTTTTTTAGTTCCCAATGTTTAACTATATAGTAATTCCAAATTCCTTTCTGCGTTGTAATTTCTATTTGATAGTCTTTCGGGTTGCGATCCTGATTTTTTCGATTCGTTTCAGAACTGACTTTTAAAATTTCAGTTCGGTTTTTGAACTTAAAAGTTACATGAGGATTCTTTCTGGTATAAAAATCTGTTACATTGTAACTTACTATTTCTATTTTGTTTTTTTCTGCTTCTTTTTTATTTATACAATTCCAAATGACGCTCGTAATTTGTCCAAAACTTAAATATGAAACAATAATACCTTGTATTAGATAAAATCCAATTACATATATTTTTGCATAAGTTTCGTTGACACTTAAGTACATTCTAATTAAAAATTCTTTTCTGTAGATTCCAAAAAATACTATTCCTACAATTAAAGGCAGACAAAAAATATAAATAATATATCTTATATCGTATCCAATAGTAATATCTTCAAAAAACATATAATTTACAATGAAAAAAATCATAGCAAATATTATAAGAGAATAGTGTATTCGTCCCACTTTTTTCTCTTTATTTTTAAATTTTCTTCTCTCTATCTTCTTTAAGTTTCGTTTTTTTTTCACGGATATTATATCTGGGCAATGATTATTTTTTAAACGCTTCGGGAATATTTTCATTCAAATAGTTTGAAAGCTTTTCAAAATTTTTTGAATTCTTTTCAAACAGATTAATTTTAGTTCCTCCATTTAATTTCAAAACTATTTCTCGTCCAGTTTTAATTCCCATCAGATTATAATGATTTTCAGTCCAAAATAAAACAGATTTTAAACTGTATTCTTTCTGTTTTGAAAATGTCTGGCGAGTAATTAAAACATCATTATGAAGCGTGTAATATTTAATTCTATTTATATTTTTAATATGCAGTAACACAAGTATTACAGCAAATAGAATTACGGCTGACTTTTCCCATAATTCTTTCTGTCTTTCCATGAGCAGAAAAGTAACTACGCCCACAAGCGCAGCATAAACGATAATCAATAATTTATTTTTTGCAGTTTGTTCCATTAAAAATATAGTAACTTGTTTGTATATAAAATTGATCTAAATTTATATTTAAAACTAATATATATAAAATATAGCTGATCTAAATTATTTTGCAGAAAGTTTAAATATGATACTTCGTAAGTAGTACATAATTTTGCAAATCTCAAAAAATAATTCGATTCTACTTTTTAAAATCCAATCCTATTGATTTTCTTGTAAATTTGTAGTTATTTACTTTAAAAACAAATAATTATGGCTGATATCAAAACAACTATAAAACCTTTTTTAACGGTAAGCGACGGCATAAAAGCAGTAGAATTTTATACCGCTGCCTTTGGTGCCATAGAGACAAAAAGGTTTGAAATGGAAAACAAAAAAATATCTTCAGTTATTCAAATCGAAAATGCAGAATTCTACCTTAGTGATGAAGAACCCTGCAATGAGAATTTAAGCTCTAACTTGAAATCTGACAGTCCTGTTAGAATAATTTTAGAAACTAAAAATGCGGATAAGTTTTACGAAAGTGCAATAAAATTTGGCGCTCAGGAAATTTGTCCCATGACAACCGAAGAGGATTGGAGAATCGGAAAGCTCAAAGATCCATTTGGACATATTTGGGAAATAGGGCATACCTTAGAATAAATTAGAAGCCAAATAAAATGCATTACCATTAATTATTCTTTTTTTGTTTCCAATATATTTTTTCAACTTCAAATTTCTTTGTTTCAGGATTAAAATTGTATTGTATTGCATTACCTAGTAAACAGTTACCATATTCATTTTGAGTCAATACCCATGAACCTTCAATTTCTATTTTGTTGTTTACAGAAAAATCAAATTGAAAAATGGGATCATTCAATACTTCCAATTTTTCAGTACAATCTTCATCTGCATCTTTGTTCTTTATAAGTTCTTTGTAATTAGAAAAAAACAATTCTTCGTTTAAATATTTCTCAATCTTATTAGACTTTACTTCATAAAAACTCAACTCATTTCCATCTCCAACAATATCATCTGTTACTACAATAAAACTGTTTTCTGCTGTTTTATAGATGTTTATATACCAAGGTCCGTCAACTATGGAAAAAAATGCCTTATTGGGTTCAAAGTATATTTGATCAAAAAAATTAGGCGTATCGTCTATATAATAATTGTTTGCTTTTATTTCATTATACCATTTCGTTCTTTCTTCTAAATCCCAATCCCAGCTCGAAAAAGCTTCTTTTGGCAAGAGTAATATAATGTCCAAAAGCTCTTTATTTTTTGCAAAATCAAGTTCAACTTTCTTTTCAGATTTTACGTTTTCTTTTTCTGATATTTCACTTTTTAATGTGTCATTTAATTTAGAAGTTGTTGCCATTTTTTCCTGAGCCGGCTTTTTGCAAGAGAATAGTATTAAAATCGAAAATAGAATAAAGAGGTGCTTCATTTTAAGGATTAGTTTATATTAAAAATATTGGTTTTAGTGTAATGAATTTTCATTTACAGACAGTTGCATTTAACTGGATTTAAATTAGCAAGCAAAATATCATAAGACCAAAATACTAAAATATTAAACATTCTACTCCTGATTTCCCTTAATAATTCCTCGAGTAGAATTTCTTATAAAATCTATAATTTTATCGCGCTCGATAGTTTGTTTAAAATGCTTTTCAATAAACTCTAAGGCAAGTGTTGTGTTTCTTTTCTGCTGAAAAACAATACGATAAATCTCTTTTAATTCATTTAATTTTTCAGTTTCAAATCCTCTTCTTTTTAAGCCAACAAGATTTAATCCTACATAACTTAGCGGTTCACGGGCCGCAACTATATAGGGAGGAATATCTTTTACAACACGGCTGATTCCGCTGATAATGCTGTGTTCTCCAATAACCGAAAATTGATGAATTGCGGTAAGTCCGCTAATATTAACGTAATCGCACACAATTACTTCGCCGGCCATTCCGACGCTAAAACCAATAATGCAATGATTGCCAATAAAACAATCGTGCCCAATATGAGCGTTTGACATAATTAAATTATCGCTGCCAATAACTGTTTTTTGCTTTGATTTTGTTCCTTTATTTATCGTAACAAATTCTCTGATAATATTGTTATTCCCAATTTCTAATGTACTGTATTCATTATTATACTTCAGATCCTGTGGATTCCCTCCTAATACAGCGCTGGAATATATTTGACAATTTTCTCCAATTCTTGTGCCATTAAGTATATTTACATTATTCCCAATCCAGGTATTATCTCCTATAACAACATCATTTTCGATAGTCGTAAAATTACCAATACGAACATTCATTCCAATTGATGCTTTCTTCCCAATTATTACATTCTTCACTTTAACTATATTTAATTTGAAGGCAAATGTTAGAAAAATCTAATTGTTTTTTATTGACCTAATATCAATTAATTGAAGCTCTTATTCTGCTTAATGTTTCCTGGCTTACACCAATAAGCGACGCCACGTGTTTTAATTTTGCTTTGGCAATGATTTGAGGGAATGAATGCAAAAGATAGGCATACTTTTCCGGAGCATTCATTGATTTATAAAAGTGATGAAATTCATTTAACTTAGAAAGATTAAGCCTAAGAAGTTTTATATAGAACTTAGAAAATAACGGATATTCTAATAAAGTTTGTTCATCTGCGTAAGACAATGAATAGACAACTGTCTCTTCGCCAGCCTGAAAGAGTTCAAATGATGGTTTCTGTTCAAAAAAACTAGTCAGGGAAGTAATAAATTGATGATTAGTATAAATCCATTTCGTGATATCTTCTCCGTCTTCATAAAAAAACCTGCGTACCAACCCCGATTTTATATAATACAGTTTAGTGCAAATTTGATTTTCTTCGATTATAAATTCATTTTTCTGGAATGTTTCTTCTCTAAAAAGAGTTTTTACTGCTTTTTCGGTTTCCTCGTCCAGCTCATGAAAACTATTTATAAATGCAATTAATTCAGTCATTATAGCTGTTTTATAATTTTTAAAATAATTGACGGATTAAAATCTTAAATCCTATTTTATTGAATTGATAAGACTTTCTATTGTAGATTTTTTTTGATTTAATAGGATTAATTGACTTTTATCATTCAAAAGAATTTTGTCAGCAAACTCCTTATCACCGTTAGGTTTCCAATTTTTCAATTCGCTAAATTTATGTTTTAAAAGTTTAAGTATTTCATTACTGTTTTTGGAGATAACAATCACTTTTGTAAGTGGCGTCTGCTGCATCTTTTCGATACTGTTTTCTGTAATTTTATTTTCATATTCCGTTTTGGAGCGATAACGAAACATCTTATTTATTACTTTTAAATCATTTTCATTTTCAGAAATTACATATCTGTAGGTCATAATATTATCAAGCTCATTGATCCAATTTGGAAAATTTACTTCGTAACTCTTAATGTAATTGTCAATAAAGTTCTGATCTATTGATTTTTTTTGATCAATGTATTCCTTAACCAATGGATAAATCTGTTTTGCCATTAGATTTATATATTTCTTATAATACCAGTCTCTGCTATCAATTTTACCGTCTAATGCTGCATAAACATATCCGTTGCCCAATGCGGTCGCCAATACTTCATTCATAAGGAGATAAGCATAATTACTGCATTTTGACTTATTTGCTTTAAAATAATTATTAATTTCTGTCTTTACTTTAAGCGATTGCTCATCATAAATGATATGATATGTTTCGTGAAGCATCACACTAAATAAATCTTTGTATGATTTTAGATCAGTCTGCACTGCACTTATAAAATTATTACAAAACGATTGTGCCGTAAAACCTTTTGAATTAGGTAATGGATAGAAAGCTGCTACAAAAGGAACTGAATTATCCCAGCTGGAATTATAAAATCGTAATCCTGTTTCAAAATAATTTTCGATGTGATTTTCATCAGAATATTTTATAATTTCTTGAAGCTGCTTTTCAAATTTTTCTTTGTTGGGATTATAAATCAGCTCTTTGTAAATTGGGGTAAACTCAGAAATAATTTCAGCTAAATCATTTAAAGTTTTATTTGGAATTATTCCAATGGAGCGAATTTTAAATTCTGTTAAATTTTCGGTCTCAATTAAGTTTTTTTTCGAGAGATCCTCTGTCTGCACAGACTTTTTTGATCCATACGGGAATTCTTCAAATCGATAACTATAGCCGAAAGATAACTTATCAAATTCTGAAATTAAGTTTTTATATTTTTCAGTATTATAAGATGATTTTATAAATTCAGTTTTATAAACATTTTCAGGATAATTTTCAGATAGATTTTCTAAAAAAATTAAAACTGCCAACTGCTCAGAATATTTAATTTTGAATTTTGCAGTTTGCGTAAATGCCAAAGTTGATGCTAATAAAAATGCTGTTAAAAACCTTTTTTTCATATTATATTTATGAGTTTGCAGTCTATATTATTTATTCGTAAATAAAGATTATTTAACGAATATAATAAATATTATACTACAATTTTGTACCCTTTTTATTTTAAAGAAAAAAAAGATTTGTTAGAGGTGTATACTTTTTTTTAGAAATCTAATTAGCAGAAAAAGTATTAATCACATTTTCGGTACTCTGGGTGGTCCGCATTCAATATCAGACCATTTTCAACAAATTTTAAGCTGAAATTTTGTTCGTAACCATCAAATTTTGCTCTAAAAAGGAGTACATCTAATTTATTATTTTTAAGTTTTGCTCCAGAAAAAACAAGATCATAAATTTCTGTAAATTCAAGTTGTCCTTTTTTATTATTGACAAGATTTTCTACATAAAACTCTTTCTGTTTATCTAGAGGATTTAATGTTTTGAACCTGATTTTTTTTGAAGAATAAACTTTTTGTACATATTTTCTTTTATTTATAAAAACATAAGAACTGTCGATATTGTAGTGAATAGAATCACTTGTAAAATTTTCAGGCATAAAGAATAAAACATTTTTTTTATTCCTTTTTATTATATCCAAAATACTTCTGGAACAATAATGAGTACCGCCAATATTTACACTATCTATCTGACTCCATGCAAAAAAAGGCAGCAATAATAAAAAAGATAGAATTGTAGTGTTTTTCAATTTGAATTGTGTTTTCATATTATTGGGTAATTCTTCGATTCCATTTCTCGTTCAAATATTTCCTCAGTGGTATATCGTAAACTTTCATTATTAAATAGGCAAATCCAACTAATAAAATAATTGAAGGTACAATAATGATCATAAGCTGCGATGCATCTGGTTTATAAGTCGTATAATAATTACCAAACATCCATAAAACCGCATAATGCGTCATGTATAACGGATACGATATATTTCCTGAAAAAACGCAGATCTTTTTAAATCCAGGTGATAATGCTGCTCCTGCGCCTAAAGAAATAAGCAGAGGAAAATAAAATAATATTATAAAAGGCTCTGATATCCAGTTCCATTCTGAAAAAGGCATTACAAAAGCAAGTAGTAATAATACCGAAAGTCCGATAAATCCGAGTTTGTTTTTGATAATCCAATTAGAACGGTAAATTAGCAATCCGGCAAGAAAAGAATACGATATGCGTGCACATCCATCCCAAAAAGTGGGACCGCTCCAGCCGCCTAATAAATTGCCAGAATGATACCCTACATAACAAATAGCAGCTGCAGATAGCATCGTTAAAATCAACAAGTAGTTTCTGCGAACGCGGCACAATACAAATGCATAGGCGATATTAGCCATATATTCCCAAAACAGCGACCAAGCCGGCGCATTAAAACTAAAAAGATTAAAGCCGCGATCGGCAATTATTGGCAGCGGAATAAGAAATATGGAACAAATGAAAGTCAGAATAATTTTGCCTGTACTGTACAATTCCAAATGTCCGCCAAACGGATCAAATAAAAACGCCAATAATCCTAATATTGATCCTAAAATGACCAACGGATGCAGTCTTATAATTCTTGATAAAAAGAACTTACGAAGTCCCATTTTTGAAATTCGGTCATCATAAGCATATCCTATTACAAACCCTGAAAGACAGAAAAAGAAATCAACTGCCAGAAAACCGTGCCCGATGAAATTTTTGCTGGGATCGGTAAAAATCCATTCCATAAAATGGAAAAGTACTACAGCCAAAGCTGCAATGCCGCGCAACCCGTCGAGAATTTCAAAATGTTGTTTGGCTGGAACAATGGACACAGAAGTTTTGTTGATGTGCATTTAATGAAAGGAGTTTCGATTATGAGATTTTGGCTTTAATACCTGATTTTTGGTTGTGGCAAATTATACAAATTAATAGCTAAATCAAAATGATTATATCTTGCATTTCTGTAAAAATATTGATTATGATGAACACTTTTAAACAAAAAAATCATTATTTTAGATTATTATAAATAAAAAAGTAATCGCTGTATGAAATATTTTTTACTACTTCTTATTTTTCCCATTATGATTTCCTGCGAAAATAAAAAAGCTCAAGAAGAAAAAGACTTAAAAGAACTTCAGGCAATGGCTCTTGAAATGAAAAAAAATGAAATAGATTTCTCCCTTAATGCCGTGCCCAAATATTTTTCGGCTAAAACAATTAAAGGAAGTTCATTTAATTCTGAAGATTATAAAGGTAAAAATTTAGTAGTTTTTGTTTATGATAAATCGTACTTAAAAAAAAGTGATAGCTACGATATGGCAGAAGAGCTTAACGAAATTTATGACTTGTATAAAGATAAAGTACAATTTATTGGTATCGTAGAAGGATTTGTCGACAACGATGCAGAACTGCAGGATTATTTAAAAAGTTCTAAAATAGCATTTGATCAAATTGACAATACAATTTCTACAGACAAAGAAGAAAAGCTCCATCATAATTTAGTGTGCAGTCCGGCTAAAATCTTAATTGATGAGAAAGGAAAAGTAACTGCAGCTTCTTGTGGCGGCGGAAGCAGCTTTCATTTGGTTGAAAAACTAAAGGATATTAAATAAAAAAACAATTATGATAAGTTCGGATCGTATTCTTCATGAAACGAACAATTTCCAATATGTATCTCTAATTCTGCAATAGAATCAACAATATTATTTAAATGATCTAAATCAAGATCTTTAAATAATATTGTTATTTTTTTAGATTCAAGCAATGAATCAAATGAAGCTGATAAATCTTTAACATTCAATAAACTGGTATCTTTTAAAATCGATATAAATTTAACTTTAAAGTCTTTGTTGTGCGCTTTTAATAACTCTAAAAAATGTGTCATTTTGATTTTTAAATGATCAGGAATTAATTATTATCGAAAAGCTCAATGTCCATGGTTTTTATTAAACCTTCCTGAAATGTATAAACATGTTTTACATTTCCGTCAAATAATACACCGCCTTGCAGGTCTTTTACATTTTGATGTACGTTAACTTCGAGACTTCCATTTTCTCTTTCAGCAAAAGCAACTGGTTCAACTTTAGGATTTATTTCCGTCCATTGTCTTGTCCAGTATTCTTTAATTTCATCATGTCCGCTTATATAACCGCCTTCCCAGGCTTTAGACCACTGTACGTCGGGCTGCATTGTAGAAAGTGCATTATCAATATTTCGTTCGTTAAAAGCAGTATATGCTTTATATATAATGTCTTGAGTCTGATCTTTTACTGCTGTCATTTTAAAGTGATTTGATTGGTTTTGATTGAATACTATTGATAAGCTAATATAATAAATAGATCCGATTTTAAGACAAGCTAACCAATTATAAAGCAAAAAATAGTATTTTAGTACCAAATAAAATCCGGTTTTAGAGAGAATTATTCCTCTTATAAAACGATAAAAACAAACATTATGTCTATTACAACAGAATCAGAATTAGTAGGAATGCAAAAGGCAAGTGAAGCTGTTGCAATTGCACTAAAAGAAATGAGAAATTTTGCCAAACCAGGAATGACTACAAAGGAGTTAGACAATTTTGGAGGACAAATTTTAAATGATTTAGGGGCAAAATCAGCACCATATGAAACTTATGGTTTTCCGGGTTGGACTTGTATTAGTGTGAATAATGAATTTTGTCACGGTATCCCATCAGATAAAAGAATACTTGCCGAAGGTGATTTGATTAATATTGATGTTTCTGCAGAATTAGACGGTTTTTGGTCAGACAACGGAGGATCATTTGTGATTGGTGAAGACCTAAATCAGCATCAAAAACTAATTGAAGCTTCTAAAGAAATTTTACAGAAAGCAATCTACAACATAAAAGGCGGCGTCCGCATATCTGATGTCGGATTTATAATGGAAACTGAAGCCAAAAAAAGAGGCTATAAAGTAATTAAAAATCTAACCGGCCACGGAATAGGAAGAAGTCTTCATGAAGAACCACACGATATCGCTAATTATAAAGACCGATTTAATTTTACCAGATTTAAGAAAAATTCTGTCGTGGCAATAGAAACTTTCATTTCTACAACTTCTACTTACGCAGAAACTTTGCAGGACGGCTGGACAATGGTCGGAAACAAAGGCGGTTTTATGGCGCAGCACGAACACACTATTATAGTCACCGACGGAAAACCAGTTATTCTAACAGAGATGAACGGAATTTGGAATTAATTGTAACCAATATCACTTTTTGCCAAATGGCAAATTCCCTATAAAAAGTTATCCTTAACTTGTCCGCATGAAAGAATTAATAAATTTTATATTGCAGTTCGGTAATTTGAATCAGCAGCAAATTGATTTAATTACGGGAAAAGCAACACATTTAGAAATTAAAAAAGACGACTATTTTTCTGAAGCAGGAAAGGTTTCTGTACAAGTTGGATTTGTTTTAGATGGAGTTATGAGAGTTTGTTATTACGATAAAAAAGGCGAGGAAATCACCAAATATTTTATTGACGAAAACAATCTTGTAGTAGATTTAGAAAGTTTTCAGAACAGCATTTGTTCTTCGGCTTATGTTCAGGCAGTCACAGATTGTAAACTCATTGTTTTTTCTAAATCAGATTGGGAAGAACTCCTAAATACTATTATAGGCTGGGATACCATTGTACACAAAATTATTTCCAGATCTCTAATGCAGAAAATCGAGCGTAGAAGTCCGTTAGTGTCAGAAGATGCTACAACACGTTATTTGTCTTTTATGGAAAAATATCCTAAGATCATCAATCGCATTCCGCTTTCGTATTTGGCTTCTTATCTCGGAATTACACAATCATCTTTAAGCCGAATCAGAAAAAATATCCGATAAAATCGCTTTTTGCCAAATGACAAATGTTTTCGTTTTTAATTGATGCAGCTTTGTACCAATAAATTTTAAAGATAAAAAAATGAAAACAGTATTAATTACAGGAGCAAATAGAAGCATAGGTTTAGAAACAGTAAAACAGCTTTCAGAAAAAGGATTGTTTGTATATTTGGGAGCACGTGACCTGCAAAAAGGAGAAGCCGTGGCAGCAGAATTGTCTCAAAACGGATATAAAAACATCAAAGCAATTCAGATTGATGTTACAAATGAGGAAAGTGTTACGGCGGCCAGAAACATTATAGAAAAGGAGCAGGGCAAACTGGACATTCTAATTAATAATGCCGGAGTTTTAGGAGATGTACCGCAGGATTCTTCGACAACTTCTGTTGAAGATATTCAAAAAACATTCGATACAAACTTTTTTGGTGTGATACGAGTAACTCAGGCTTTTCTTGAATTACTTAAAAAATCGGACAGCCCAAGAATCAGCAATATTACTTCTGGTTTAGGTTCTCTTGCTTTGCACAGTGATCCAACGTGGAAATATTATGCCGTTAAAGCAGTTTCTTATGTTTCTTCAAAAACAGCATTAAATGCTTTTACGGTTACTTTGGCTTACGAATTAAAAGATCTGCCATTTAAAGTAAATGCAATAGATCCTGGTTACACTGCCACAGATTTTAATCATCACAGCGGTCCTGGTTCTGTAGAAAGTGCAGCAAGTTTTATAATAAAACATACTGTAACAGACGCAGAGGCACCAACTGGAAAATTCTTTAGTAATGATATTGAGGACGAAAGCGAAGAAAGTCCTTGGTAATTGTCAATAAAATAAGTTTAAATCGGAACAAAATTAGTTTTGTTCCGATTTAATTTTTACCGTTTCTTTAATTTTTAGTAAACGATTGTTGAAATTCTACGGGAGTTGAATTTGTCTTTTTCTTGAATAATTTATTGAAAGACTGCGGATGTTCAAAACCTAATTTATACGCTATTTCTGAAATAGAAAATGTGCCTTTTACAATATATTCTTTTGCTTTTTCTATTAATTTATCGTGAATGAACTGCTGTGTATTCTGCCCGCAGACATTGCGTAATAAGTCACTTAAATATCTTGGCGAAAGATTTAATTCTTCAGCAGCAAAAGCTACTGTCGGTAAACCTTTTAATAATGCTTTTTCGTCATTAAAATAATCATTCAATAAAGTTTCAAGCTGCGCCAGTACATCGTTATTAACTGCCTTTCGGGTTATAAACTGACGGTTGTAAAATCGGTTGCTGTAATTCAGCAAAAGTTCGATTTGAGAAATAATTACATCCTGACTGAAATGGTCAATCCTTTCATTCAATTCATTTAGAATACTTTTGAAAACGCCTAAAATCGTTTCTTTTTCCTTTTCTGATAAATACAAAGCTTCTGAAGCTGTATAATTGAAAAACCCATATTGTTTTATAGTGGCATTCAAAGAGTAAGGCCGAATAAAATCTGGATGAATATGCAGAGAAAGTCCGCTGTAATCAGCTTCTTCTTCCTGCATTTTCAAAAGCTGTCCGGGCGCCACAAATGACATACCGCCTTCTTCAAAATCATAAAAACCATGTCCATACTTAATTTTTCCGTTGAAACTCGTTTTAAAAGAAATTTTATAAAAGTCCAGAATTATCCCATTTTCAAAATCTTTTGCATCAAAAACAGCTTCTCCATAATTTATAATACTAACAAGCGGATGCATGGGTTTTGGCTGTCCCATAGCTTTGTGCAGCTCAGAAAGCGAATTAAATATTTTTGGCTGATTTTTCATTATTCAAATTATAATAAAAGATTGGTTTACAAATTTACAAAATGTTCTATTTGGGCAATATTCCAGCTTACAGAACTTTGATCGATCATATCGTGTACGACAGAATCACTAAGCTCATCCATAAGCAGATGCAGTGCTGCTGTTCCTTCTTGTACGCTGTCCCACAATAACATATCGTATACAACTCCTTTTTTTAGTTCGAAGATCGTTCTGGAACGAAATCCTGACTGACGTTTCAAAAAAACATCAATTTCTGTATTGGCTTCAATAAATTCCTGAATTGTAAAACCTTTTAGTTTAAAGGTAGTAAGTTCTATGGCTTGATTTTTCATTTTCTAAAATTAAAAAGTAAACATTGTTTTTATATTTTCAACTTGCGCTTCGGCTCCAGATTTTATTCTTTCGTTGTATAAAGCAACAGCATCATTTCCTGCAATATATCTAAATTGATTTTTACTGTCTGTTGCGGCATCGTAAACAATTTGAGCAACATCTTCGACTTTGGTATAATTGGCTAATTGTTCCGGACTGTAACCTTTGCTTACTTCTGCCGTTAGTTTTTCGTAAGCATCGTGCTGGCCGATTTCCATAGAACGAATAGCAAAATCGGTCTGCATGCCGCCCGGTGCAATTACTTTTACCTGAATCCCAAATTGCACTAATTCTGATGCAAGACTTTCAGAAAATCCATCTACTGCAAATTTTGTCGCACTGTAAACAGAACAAGTAGGAAATCCCATTAATCCAAATGTTGATGTTATATTGAGAAAAATACCATTTCTTTTTTCACGAAAGTGTGGTGCAAAAGCTTTAGAAACTCTTATAACGCCCATTAAATTAGTTTCGATCTGACGAAAAATCTGCTCGTCGCTTAATGCTTCTAATGCGCCGATTAAACCATAACCAGCATTATTTAATACTACATCTACAGAATACGAAGCAGTTACATTTTTAATGGTTTCTGCAATTTGCTGCGAATTAGTTACGTCTAACGGCAGCAAAACAATATTTTCTAATTGATTTAATTCGGTTTCTTTTTCCGGGCTGCGCATAGTTGCAATTACCTGCCAGCCTTTGCTGTGAAATAATTTTGCTGTCGATTTTCCTAATCCTGTTGATGCTCCTGTAATAAAGATTGTTTTTTGCATTTTTTTATGTTTTAAAATTATAATGCAAAGTTGTATCAAAAGGAGAGGAGGGAAGTAGCCATTTTGGTTGTTGTGTTAGCCAAAATGACGGATGATTATTAAACTGCTAATTTTAATAATCCTGATTAGATAGTTTTCTAAATTTCCTTACATTCGCCGGCAGAATTTGTTTCACCAGCAAATTTTTATTTTAAAAATTAAAATCCCAAAACCAACAACCATGATTTTATACGGAGTAGCCAGCAACGGAAATACCAGAGAATTAGAATGTTTTTGCCCTAAATGTGAACAGAGAGAAAAACTTGTTTTTCAATCGCTTGTAAAATCCTTTCACCTTTTTGGAATAAAGTGTTTTCCTTTATTTAAAGAAATCAATGTTCAGTGTACTAAATGCAGCACCAAATATAAAGGAAATGCTTTTACACCAGAAATGTTCAGTATTTCTTTAAGATTAAGAAAAGAACTTAAATATACAATCTGGCACTTTATTGGGTTGTTTATAATTGCAGGTCTTATTATCTGGGCAAAATTGCCAAAAAGCGAAAGCGAATTAAAAAGAATAAAAGAGCTAAATGATAATGCCAATAAAGAATTTGCAGCAAAATTAGCAGACCCAAAATACAATGATGTTTATTTTCTGGATAAAAAAGATACTGTTATAGACAATAAAACGTATGCTCCAACAGGATTTGCAATTGTAAAAAATGTTACAAAAGATTCAATACAATTTAGTATTTGCAATTTTGATCAATTAAGTGAAAAAAGAGTAAATACGATCATTCAGGATGGTTTTAAAAAAGAGTATTATGGGGATGCTTACCAATATAGTACTAAAATTCAAATCGCAAGAAATCAAATCGCAAAAGATACTATGATTTTTAAATATCCAATTAAAAGAATTGAAAGAGAAAAAAAATAATTTTTGAATTATCTTTTTACCAAAAACTAAAAAACTCAATTAGAAATAATTGAGTTTTTTTATAGTGTTTTAAACTCTTAGTAATCCACGGAAACCTCTTGCTGCGTAGTAAGAATCTGCCCCATTATGATACACAAAAACAGTATTATAACGAAAATCTGAAAAAATTGCACCACCCAATTTTCTTATTTCAGCCGGAGTTGCAATCCAGCTTGAAGTTTTGGTATCAAATTTCTCCAATTCTTGTAATTCTCTGTATTGCTGTTCGTTCAAAAGTTCAATTCCCATTTCTTCAGCCATATTTACAGCGCTGTCTTTTGGTTTGTTCTCTTTTCTTTTTTCAAGTGCTTCATGATCATAGCAAATGCTGCGACGCCCTTTTGGACTCTCGGCTGAGCAGTCTGCAAAAAGATATTCACTGCTTTTTTCATCGTAACCTACAACATCGGGTTCACCTTCCGTTCGTTCCATTTCATCTATTGACCATAATTTTTTCGGATTTGCTTCTAGTTTTGCTTGAATTTTACTCCAATCTAAACCTTTATGGCGCTGCATATTTTTCTCAAACCGAATTTGTAATACTTTAAGTAATTCTTCCTGCTGATCTATTGTCAATTCCTTTTTCATTTTTTTTACTCTTAAATTAACTAATTAATTTTTCTGCTTTCGGGTCTAAAATACCATGAAACAATTGTAAGTACAATCAATAATATAGGGCCAAAAAGTTCAATTGCACCATAGCCACAAGCCAGATGTGACGCAACAGCTCCAGACATTGCAAAGAAAAAACCAGCATAAGCCCATTCTTTAAGTAAACCAAATTTAGGAATAAGTATGGCAATAACTCCAAAAAGTTTCCAAATTCCAAGTAGAGTCAGAAAATAGAGCGGATAGCCCAAATGTTTCATCATTTCGGTTTCTTCCTTCAACTGAATCAATTGTACAATTCCTGTAGAAGCCATTCCCAGCGCAAGCCAGAGTGTGGCAATCCAATAGATAATTTTGTTTCTTTTTGTCATAACGTTTTATTTTAATTTTATTAAAACTTCTTCTAATCTGTTATGCGCCATATTAATACCTTGTGCAAAGGGCAGTTTAAGCATTTGATCTCTAACGTCCGCAGATTTGTAAACAATATGCATATTGAGTTCACTTGTATCTTCTGTCAATTTTTTGAACTCTAAAAATTCCAGCTGTACAGGAAACGGGCTATTTTCCATTTCGAAGGTTCGTACAATTATCTCATTCAAAACAAAATCATGAATTACCCCGTTTGCTCTAAAAACTACATTTCCAGAAGAATCGCTGGTTTCAAACTGCCAGCCGCCATGTTTCTTGTTTTCAAGTTTTAAAACCTTTGTTCCCATCCATTGCTCTACAATTTCAGGCTCTATATAAGCTTTAAAAAGCAATTCAAGCGGAAGATCAAATTCTCTGGTAATTACTAAATCATGTCTGCCGTCTTCGGCATTAATTTTCGTCTTTCTTTCCATGTCATTTATTTTTTATAATTTTTCATGATGGCTTCTAGTTTATTAAAACGCTCGTCCCACATTTTTCTAAAAGGTTCAATAAAGCTGTCGATTTCTTTAATTTTTTCAGGATTTAAATGATAGTAAATTTCTCTTCCGTTTTGGATTTGATGGAGCAGTTCACATTCATTCAAAATTTTTATATGTTTTGAAATCGTCTGTCTCGACGAATCAAAATTGGCCGCGATTGCACCCGGAGTCATGGATTGTATTGCAACCAGACTCAATATTGCCCTGCGGGTAGGGTCGGCAATTGCTTGAAAAACATCTCTTCTAATTTCCATTACGCAGTTATTTGACTGCAAATATAATGAAGTCATTTGACTGCGCAATAAAATTTTATATTTTTTTGAATTTGCTCATAAAAAAATACCATTCCCTACGAGGTAAAGAATGGTTTAAATATATATTTTCGGTTAAGAAATTAAATGGATAAAAATTATATCTTCTTCAATGTCAGCTTCATTTCTTTGGTATCCAAAACTAACTGTTCGTCTGTTATTGTGCTTTCGCAGGGGTAAGGTGTGCCGACTTCATCTTTTATGACTAAACTTTTTCCTCCTTTTGTCAAACTATAAGTACCGTCCGTTATTTCGTGGAGCAAATAGCCTGTTACGTGCCCGTCTTCTGTAAATGTTAGAGTTCCATTTGTTAAAATTTCATTTTTAGCAGAATCAGAAAGGGGCAATTTAGCTTCTACTTCGGTAATTTTCCAGGAATTGACAAGTTTACTTCTGCCCTTATGACATGAAATGGTTACGACAGCCAATAAGGTAACTCCCAAGATAAATAATTTAGATTTTTTCATGGTTATACGATTAAAAGTTAGAAAGGAAAAGTTACAAAAAAAATAGATACCTAAACCACTACCAATCAAATATTTGTGCAGAAATTATCCAAACAATGAAGTATATAAAATGAGAATTAAAAAGTACAAAATACTCTTTTAAAAATTTAAAATTAATTAAGCGTCAGTGCTCCCAAAATTTCTTCGTACATAAAAGGCCCTCCGGGATATTTGGCGGTGTAATCAAGATTCATCCAGACTTGCCCGCGTTCATCTATATGATAATGGAGTTTTTTACCATAACTTTCTTTTTGAAAAAGGACATTTTTAATTAAATAATTGACCTTTTCTAAATCAATAGTAGAACCTATTAAAATCTCCGGATAAATATGTCCCTTAGTATGAATTAACCTTGGAGTACCGCCAATAGAACGTATTGCAGCGGCCATTAGTATAGAATGATCGTCGCAGTCGCCAGAAAAGTATTCTAAAGATTCGCTTGCAGTAGCTATATAATCTCCCTCTTTGGGATCATTAACATAATTCCATCTTCCGTTTATTTCTTTAAAAACCGCAAAACACTGAATAATAGTTCTGTAATCTGAATATCCTCTAATTCCTTTAAAATGCTTTGTCGTGGCCATAATAGCAAAGTTTCGAACCTTTGGGTTTTGGTATTCTATAGCATTGATAATCTTAGATTTATTAGGAAAGGGCAATAATTTGGCGACAATAATATCCTGCGGAAATGGATTATCTGACATTGTATAAATCATCGAGTTATAATCTTCAGATATTTCGCTGAAACCATAATTTCCAATTACACTTCCGTAAAATAATATTAATAAATATACTGCGATGCATAAAATAATAATCGTTCGGAGTAACATTAATAAAAAGAAAACAGCAGTAAAAACAAAGATGAAAATAAAAACACGGTCCAGATTAAAGGCCCATTTTAAGTCTATTAAATTTTGATGCAGAATGATAAAAATCGGAATGGTTATCAAAAGACTCAGTAACGAAATAATAATCCTGTCCCAAGGTGATTTCACCTGCAGTTTGGATTTTAAACGCGGAAAGTCAATTTTAGGGAATTTCATCATAAGAATCAAAAAGCAATTTTACAGCGCTTTTACCGTTTCTACAAAAGTACTTTTTTTATCTATAATTCCCAGATCAAATAATTGATTTTGAACTTTTATAAATGCTTTTTCAGTAAGATTTTTCTGAGACCACTGTGTAAGTTTTAACCACTCCTGAATATCTTCGACTTTTTGGTTGAATAATGAAGCTAATGTTTTATCAATATTAGGAATCTGCACAAAATCATGTGTGGTATTATTAATGACTTCCAGTATTTTTTCTACCGTCTTAGAATTCTTTTTCAAAAATTCATCACGAACAGCAATTACAAAAGAAGGCCATGGAGTAGGGCAGTCGCCTACACGTCTAAAAATACCTTTATCTACAAGGGGTTTGGTCATGAAACGCTCCCACATAAAATAATCTGCAGTTCCATTTGTCAGGGCTTCTACAGCACCATCTATTGTATTTATAATTTCAAATTCTAAATCATCTGTTTTCCAGCCTTGCTCATTCGCATTTACATACGCCATCAACTGTGATCCTGAACCTAATCTGGAGATGGCAGCTTTTTTATTTTTAAGATCTTTTACAGTCTGGAAATCTGATTTTTCGGCAACATGAATTCCCCATATCAAAGGCGACTGCACATAAATTTGAACAATTTTACTCGGATTTCCGGCAGCTATATCTTTTACAATTCCTTCTGTTAAAATAACAGCAATATCAGTTTCACCATCACGAAGCATCTGACACATTTTACCAGTTCCTTCAGGAATATCTGTCCATTGTAAGTCAATGTTTTCGGCTTCAAATTCTCCATTTTCAATACATAATTGCCATGGCAGATTGAAGTGTTCCGGAACACCTGCAATTTTTACAGTTTTCATTATAGTTTTTTTGTTTAAGTTAAGTTTGGTATGCGTATTTTTAATTTGTTTGTTTAGTTTTTTAGCAAATCTGCCCGATGTTTTTCTGAAAGGCAAGGTTCTGCAAAATCTATAATTGATTGTGTTTCATATTCAAGCAGAAGGCTTTTTACAATAGCATAATCTATCTCTCTAACGACTTCAACAGCAAATAAGGTTTCGTTTAAACCTTCTGATTCACAATTAATTGTTTTTAATTTTTCTCTAATAATTGCTGCATCAAAACCTTTTTCTAAAATTACAACCTGAAGAATGGAATTACCAAAACTTTCAATCGTTTTTCTATAGACCAGGCGTTCTTCATTTTCATCATATTCTGCAAAGAAAATGTCGCCTGTTGCAATCAAGGGACCAAAAAACGGAATATTATCCAATTTAAAATATCCTTTTTCTAAATCAATAACTTTTGCCCACATGGTCTCGACAACCGTATCTTCTAATAAATCACTATAATATCTAAATAAAATTTTTTTATGTGTGTCTGCCATTATTAAATTTGTAATTATTTTTAAAGCCCTATGTTATAAGTGCTTTTTGGTAATTGCTTCGAATTATCTAATTTTAAAATTGACTTAATTGTCTACTTTTTCTATTCTATTTCACTGATTTCAGCTTTCAAGGGCGAAACAACAATACGATAACCATCCGGATCCAGAAACATTTTTCCGTTTTCATTCCAAAAAGGATTAATTGCATGTATGCTTGAAATATTGCACTGTAAAAGCCTTTTTATTAACTCGTTATAATCTAAAATTGTTTTTGGATAAAGTACAATTACATCGTCTTCATCAAAAGTATGATTGGCATTTGTTTCGGATTGCGTAAATTCAAAATGCCAGTCTAAACCTGATTTCCCAATAAAAATTCCATCGTAATTATTGTGTTTTTGAAATCCCCCTAATCGCTCAAAACCGAGAATATCGACGTAAAATTTTTCGATTCTATCCAAATCATTAGTATGTCTTGCAACTCGTAAAAACATAATTTCAAGATTTTAGTAAATTATCTGGTTTTCAAATTGGCTCATTATCAAATTTACTTCTGAGCTAATTTATTCAAAGTATAAGCAATCAATTCATCAACAGCTTTATAAGGATCTTCACTAAAAGTTCCCGATGCACGATTGGCAATAATTGCGTTCAATGACAAAGCATTATGCCCAAGAAGTGCAGAAAGACCATAAATAGCAGCAGTTTCCATTTCTAAGTTAGTGATTTTATTTCCATCAAAATCAAAATTATCCATTTTATTGTTTAACTCTTCATCTTGAATATTTAAGCGGAGTACACGTCCCTGCGGACCGTAAAAACCACCTGCTGTAGCGGTAATTCCCTTAAAAATTTTATCAGATTCAATTATCTTTTCTAATTTTTCTGAGCAGGCAATAGCATACGGTTTTCCTTTTCTTATATCCCAATTGGTGTGCGTGATAAAAGCATCTTCTATAGCTGCATTAGAAACTTCATCAATCAAATAGGAGCGGAGCATATTATCTAATCCTAAACCAACTTTAGACATGACAAAACTGTCTACAGGAATATCTTCCTGTAAAGATCCCGAAGTCCCAATTCTTATGATATTCAACGAAGTAAGCGTTTCTTTTGGTGTACGAGTTTCTAAATCAATATTAACCAAAGCATCCAATTCATTGATTACGATATCAATATTATCTGGGCCAATTCCGGTTGACATCACAGAAATTCTTTTTCCTTTATAAATTCCGGTTTGAGTTTTAAATTCTCTTTTTTGTGTAGAAAATTCAATCGAATCAAAAAATTGTGTGATTTTTTCCACTCGATTCTGGTCTCCTACAAAAATAATGTCGTGAGCTATATGTTCAGGACGAAGGTTTAAATGGTAAACACTTCCGTCTGGATTAAGTATTAATTCTGAATTTTGTATCATCTTTTTTAAGGTTCTGAGGTTTTGAGTTGCTAAGGTTCTGAGTTTTTAGACTCAAAGACGCAAAGGTTCTGGGGACAAAGGTTTTCTATAGAGGCGCACAGCAGTGCGTCTTTTTTCATGTTCGCAAACAACTTGAAACATGAAACCTGAAACTTTTTTACCCGCCAACTCGTTTCGTTTTAAATCCTTTTTCTTTTAAGATTGCCATAATTTTATCACGGTAATCTCCTTGTATAATTATAGAAGCGTCTTTAAAGGTGCCGCCGACACTGAGTTTTGTTTTAATTTCTTTAGCCAAAATTTTAAAATCTTCGTCAGATCCTTCGTAACCTTCAATTATAGTAGTTGCTTTTCCTTTTCGTTTTTCAAATTTGCAGATCATTGGCTCTTTCTGAATATAAAGCACATGATCTTGTTCCTGAATTTCTTCCGGCTCATTTGATTCTACATGATCTGGAAATAAATTTTTTAATTGATCTTTAAAATCCATAATTTTTTTATTCTAAAAAATAAATCTCTACCATTAAAGGTTTTAAAAAATTAAATTCCAAATTCCAATTGATTTTGGAATTTGGAATTTTTTAATCCCGTCCCGAAGTTTCGGGATCGGGAGAATTTATTTTCGTTTATTTTTTAATTAAACCTAAATCTACTAAGCGTTCGTATAAGTAATCGCCTGCCGTAATGTCTTCAAACTTCTTAGGATTCTCGGCATCAATGCAGTTTTCTAAGCAATCTAAGCGCATATCACTTACCGGATGCATAAAAAACGGAATAGAATAACGAGAAGTTCCCCATAATTCTCTTGGAGGATTTACAACCTGATGAATAGTCGATTTTAGTTTGTTATTAGTATGTCGTGACAACATATCGCCAACATTAATTACCAATTCGTCATCGGCTGCAATAGCATCAATCCATTGACCATCATGATTTTGAACCTGAAGTCCTTTACCTTGAGCCCCCATCAAAAGTGTGATCAAATTGATGTCTCCGTGAGCTGCTGCACGAATAGCATTTTCTGGCTCAGAAGTAATTGGAGGATAATGAATTGGTCTTAAAATAGAGTTTCCTTCTTTTGCATAATTATCAAAATAAAACTCATCTAAACCTAAATGCAAAGCCAAAGCTCGTAAAACGTAAACACCTGTTTTTTCTAACTTTTGGTACGCTTCTTTACCAACAGCATTAAACTGTGGTAACTCTTTAACTTCTACATTGTCTGGATATTCTGAAGCATATTTTGAATCTGCATCAACATACTGGCCAAAATGCCAGAATTCTTTCAAATCTCCTTCTTTGCGTCCTTTAGCATGTTCTTTTCCAAAAGAAACATACCCTCTTTGTCCGCCAATACCAGGAATTTCATAATTATGCTTAGTTTCTACTGGCAAAGCGAAAAATTTTCGAATTTCGCTGTATAACTCGTCTACCAATTGATCATCCAAAAAATGACCTTTTAAGGCTACGAAGCCAATGTTTTCAAATGCACTGCCGATTTCATTTACAAATTTTTGTTTACGTTTCGGGTCGTCCGAAAGGAAATCACGTAAGTCTACACTAGGAATGTTTTGCATACTTTACATTTTTTATTTAAAAGAAAAAAAGGTTTTCAGACCTTTTTATAACAAAGGTAAAGAATATTTTATATTTCGTTTTTAAAAGTTCTAATAAAATTGAGTAATCTTAAACAATTTTAATCAATAATCTATAATTTCGATTTTTGATTATATTTACTTTCGAATAAATAACATTA
>NZ_MUHF01000036.1 GCF_002217435.1 Flavobacterium reichenbachii | reverse complement strand
TAATGTGATATTGCCTTTATTTCATTTTATAACTTGTATGTTTGATTTAAATACATTTTAAATACTAAAATATTTTATAATTAATATTATTTTTTAATTACAACCGATTGTGTATTAATGAAATTATTTTATATTTGTAATAAATACACTTGTAAAATATTTCTTTATATGTTGAATGAAAAAGCGGTAAAGTAAACTTTAGAAACATAAAAGAAAACTCATTGCAGGAATTTGGACAAACGAAGAAATTTAGATTCACTAAAACTTTAAACTAATATCAAGAAATAGTCAATCGATTTTCAAACAAGATATAATTGCCCCTGATTAAATGTTGGATGATTGCGTTTAGAGTTAGTTTTTTTTGAAAGCCGGAAGCTTGATTTCTTTCGGCTTTTCCTCCAAAATCAAATTACTGGAAGAGAATAGTATTGAAACCAAATAGGATCATCCAAGAATTATTAAAAAAAAGCAAAAAAGAAATGAAGTACCATTCCAAAATTCTATTTGTGTTGATTTGCTGTTTATCAGTTATCAAAATTACGGCTCAAAACCCAATTATTAAAACCATATTTACTGCAGATCCGGCACCTCTTGTGCACAGAGATACTTTGTATTTGTACACCGGACATGATGTAGCGACCGAGCAGGATACTAATTACAAAATGGCAGACTGGCATGTTTTTTCTACAACAGATATGGTAAACTGGAAAGATCATGGTGCATTGCTTTCACCGGCTGTATTTTCATGGGCTACGGGAGATGCTTATGCTGCTCAATGTGTAGAGCGAGAAGGAAAATTTTATTGGTTTGTTTCTACGTTTCACAAAAAAAGCGAGATAAGCAGCGGAGGAGCTGCAATTGGTGTCGCCGTATCAGACAGTCCGACAGGACCATTTAAAGATGCAATAGGAAAAGCGCTTATAATCAACGAAATGACAACCGATATGAAACATGACTGGGATGATATTGATCCTACTGTATTTATCGATGATGACGGACAGGCTTATATGTTTTGGGGCAACGGAAGCTGTAAGTGGATAAAACTTAAAAAGAATATGATTGAAATGGATGGGTCAATTACCACTTTTAAACCTAAAAATTATATTGAAGGGCCTTGGGTGTATAAAAGAAAAGGACTTTATTATTTGGTATATGCCAGCGAAGGAACAAAACCTGAAATGATTGAATACTGCACGTCTAAAAGTCCGAAAGGACCTTGGAAATATAAAGGCATTATTCAGGAAAACATGCCAAACAGTTTTACTACACATCCAGGTATTGTTGACTATAAAGGACAATCGTACTTTTTTTATCATAACGGAAGTTTACCAACGGGAGGAAGCTACAGACGTTCAATCTGTGTTGATTATATGTATTATAATAAAGACGGAACGATTAAAAAAATTGAACAGACTAGAAATGGTGTTTCTAAAATCAACTAAGTATGCTTATAAGTAAATCTAAAAACACGGTTTTTATTTGGAGTTTAATACTATCAATTCTTTTGATTTTTCCAGTTTTAGCTATTGGTCAAAGTAAAATAAAAACAAAAAAAGCGACTCTTGAAAAGCCTCAATATCGAAATCTTCTAAAAGAAGCGGGATACAGCCAGGCCGCCATAGATAAGAAATTAGAAAAAGCTTATTATGATATTTTTGAAGGTCCAAATCGAGTTTATTTTGAAGAAGGTGATTCGTTAGGATATGTATCTGATGTAAAAAATAAAGATGCCCGGACTGAAGGAATGTCGTATGGAATGATGGTGGCGGTTCAGCTCAATAAAAAAGACGTTTTTGATCGTCTCTGGCGATGGTCTGTAAAATACATGCAGCATCAGGATGGGCCGCGAGAAGGATATTTTGCGTGGAGCGTAAATCCGCAGACTAAAAAACAAAATTCGGCTGGTTCTGCTTCAGACGGAGAATTGTATTATATAACAAGTCTGCTTTTTGCATCAAATAAATGGGGTAATGATACCGGAATTCATTATTACAAAGAAGCAAGAAGAATCCTGGATGCTATGTGGAAAAAAGACGGCACCGGAAACATCTATAATCTTATAAACACAGAGCACAAGCAAATTTCTTTTGTACCCGAAGGAAATGGATATAATTGGACAGATCCCTCTTATCATCTTCCTGCATTTTATGAAATATGGGCACTCTATGCCAAAGACGGGCACGAAGATTTTTACAAAGAATGTGCAGTTGTGTCTCGCGATTTTTTGCACAAAGCGTGTCATCCTAAAACGGGATTAACCGCAGATTATGCCAAATTTAATGGAGAACCTCATTCGACAAGCTGGATGCCCGCTGCTTTTAGATTCGATTCCTGGCGTGTTCCTATGAATATAGCAATGGATTATACGTGGTATGGAAAAGACAAAAAATGGCAGGAAGAATATGCTGCAAGATTTCAAGATTTTCTAAGATCAAAAGGATTAGATACTTATGTAGATCAATTTAATGTCGACGGATCTACTCCTGATTTTATTCTTCAGGCCGGACCGGTAAAAAAACTCAGACATTCTATTGGGTTGGTCTCTACAGCAGCTGCAGCATCATTAGTTAATCCGGATAAACGCAGTATGGATTTTGTTCATGCGATTTGGAATGTAAAGCTAGAACCGTATGAAGACGGCTATTTTGATCCTTATTACGACGGATTACTATACCTGTTTAGTTTGATGCATCTAAGTGGGAAGTACCAAATTATAACTCTTACAGCAAAGTAATTCATAGTTTAACAGTTTTATCATCAGTTATTTAATATATAGAAAGTCATTAAAAAACCCGATGAATAACAATTAAGTACACCATCGGGTTGAATATTTTAAGATTTTATTTTACTACAGTTGCTTCCAATTCGATTTTTAAAGTTTCAAAAAGACTTTTGACTTCCAATAGAGTTGTAGCCTGCTTGATGTTGTGCTTAGCAACCCAATCCTGTATAATATTAAAGTGAGGCCAAAGTTCATCCGTAGCTGTAGTGTAAATATTTAATCTCACAATACCGCTGCATTTATAACCGGCCTCGGTAATAACCTGTTCCAGATTTTTTAAGGCAAGTTTTATCTGCGATTCCATATTTTCGTTGCTGGATATTCCGTCACTATTTATGGCAGTTTGGCCAGAAACATACAAAGTTCCTTCTGGATTTTTTACTTCAACAGCCTGAACATAACTGCGCTCATTTTGCCATTTCCAAGGATTAATTTCTCTTTTTTCCATTTGTTTAGCTTTTTTAGTCTGTGCCAATAACGGCATTGTACTTATTAATAATAGGCTTAAAAAAATTGCTGTTTTTTTCACAATTACAGTTTAAAATTTACACTGCAAAATTGTAAATAACATTTGGAACCAAGTCTTGACATTTCTCACAATTATAAAGTGAGCTATATCACATTTACGAAGTTAATCTGCTCAAAGTTTCTCTGGAAACTCCCAGATAAGAAGCAATAAGACTTTTTGGAACGCGCTGAAAAAGAGAAGGGTATTGTTTTAAAAGATTTTCATAACGAGCTTTAGAGTTCGAAGTCATCCACGAGATAATGCGGCGCTGAGATCCTAAAAAACCAAAATTGGCTTTTTCAAGAAAAAAAGACTGCATTTTTTGAGATCCGGCACAAAGGTTTTTATAATCCTCAAGTGTAAAACAAAGCACTTCGGTATCTTCAAGACACTCCAAAGACATTGTAGCCTCGGTTTGTGTAAAATACGCGTAATAGTCGCTTTCCCACCAATCTTCCATCGCAAAAGAAACGACATGCTCTTTTGATTCATTGTCTGTGTAAACCAATTTTAAAAGTCCGGAAATGACAAAAAATGAATGCTTAACAGGATCTCCTTTCTGAATTAAAAATTGATGTTTTTTAAATTTTTTAGAACTAAAATGTTTACATACAAATTCAAATTCATCATCTGTCAAGGCTGTAATTTTTTCGATGTGGGTTCGAAGTTTTTCCTTCATATTAATAAACCATTTTTAAACAAATTGACTCAATGGCTGGTGTAAATTTATAAAATTAATTTTGTAGAAATCAAAACAGTATAAGTTATAATAGAAGAAAAAGGCAGGCTTAATAGCTTTCTAAAATTGGTGCAATTATAAAAAATGCTCTGATGGAGTTTGACATTTAAGCTCTTTTTTTTAGGAATGGGCCGATATTTTGGTTAAATTGTATATCCAAAAAAATTATTCTATGAGAAAGTTGTCACTATTATTAATTCTTGCCGCTGTTTTTATTTCATGCGAAAATAAAAAAGAACAAGAACTTCAAGAGAGAGAAAAAGCTTTAGACTTAAGAGAAAAAGAATTCACAGAAAAAGAAGCAGACTATAAATCATTATTACTATTGCGAGACAGTCTTCAAACAATTGCAGAAGACACGGTAGGTAATACTTTAGTTATAAAAGAATGGCCTGCAAATATTCGCGGTATATGGAACAGTAAAGTACTGTGCAGAGAATCAACCTGCAGCAATTATGTAATAGGAGATCAGCGTAATGAAGAGTGGCAGTTCTTGTCTGATTCTACTGGAATTTACACTAACGTTTTGAACAAGAAAAAGTTCATCCGTGCTTTTAAAGCAAAATATGCTGACGATAAAATCTTGCTGGAATTTAATAGTGACAGTATTTCAAAAAGCAAAGTAAAAATAAATGTAGTTCTGGATGACATAAAAGATAATGTTGTAAAAGGCACGCAAACTATTACGGGACAAGATAATTGTACCGCCAGATTTTCAGTAGAACTTACACTTCCTCAAAAAAAATAATGTATGTTATTAAGTATACAACATGTCAGTCTTCCTATCGAAGATCCGCTTTTAAAATTTCTTATCGAACTTATTATAATTTTATGCATTCCGCTTTTATTGAATAAAATAAAAGTGCCGCATCTGCTGGGGCTTATTATAGCCGGAGCAGTTATAGGTCCAAACGGATTTAACGTACTGGCCCGGGACAGCAGTATTGTAGTTACTGGTACTACTGGACTTTTGTACATTATGTTTCTGGCCGGACTAGAAATTGATATGGGCGATTTCAAGAAAAATAAATGGAAGAGCATTACTTTTTCCCTCTACACTTTTATAGTTCCATTTGTGCTGGGACTTATTGGCGGTTATTACATACTGCATTTTTCTATTCTGACTACCGTTTTATTTGCCAGTCTGTTTTCCTCTCATACTTTAATTGTATATCCCATGGTAAGTAAATTGGGCATTGCCAAAAAAATCGCAGTAAATATTACGGTTGGCGGCACCATGATTACCGATGTGCTGTCTTTGGTTGTATTAGCCGTTGTAGTAGGAATGTCGCAGGGTGATGTGGGAACTTCTTTTTGGGTAAAATTATCCGTTTCCATGCTGGTATTTGCTTTGGTTGTGCTGTTGGTTTTCCCTATTATAGCACGCTGGTTTTTTAAGAATGTTGAAGATAAGATCTCGCAGTACATTTTTGTAATTGTCATGATATATCTTGCTGCATTATTAGCAGAATTGGCTGGAATTGAAGCAATCATCGGAGCATTTTTTGCGGGTCTTGCACTAAACAGATTGATACCCCATACTTCTTCATTAATGAATCGGGTCGAATTTGTCGGAAATGCTATTTTTATTCCCTTTTTTCTGATCAGTGTTGGAATGTTGATTGATTTTAATGCATTTATTCAAAGCTGGGAAACATTGGGCGTAGCAGGAGTAATGCTCATCGCTTCGATAGGAGGTAAATATGTGGCCGCTATTTTGACAAAAAAAACTTTTCGTTTTACTGATGACGAAGGAAGGTTGATTTTTGGAATGAGTGCAGCTTCGGCAGCAGCGACTCTAGCTTCTGTAATGGTGGGTTATAATATTATCTTATCTGAAAATGAAGCCGGAGAACCGATCCGACTTTTGAATGAACATGTCCTCAACGGAAGTATTCTGCTCATTTTGATTTCGTGTACTATTTCCTCTTTTGTTTCGATGGCAAGTGCACAACGAATTGCAGATGAAGACAAGGAAGAAACTGCAGCCGGAGCAGGAGATGAAGAAGAAAAAATTCTACTGGCTGTAAATCATGAACATACAGTAGAAAAAATGGTAAATCTTGGTCTTCTTATTAAGAACCACGCTAATAAAGACAGGCTTTTTGCACTCAATGTGATAAATGAAGATAAAAGCGAATCTTCTGCTAAAAATGCTGAAAAATTACTAGGACAGGCTGTGAATATGGCCGCTGCTGCAGATGTTGTATTAAATCCTATAACAAGACATGATAATGATGTAGTTGCGGGTATAAACAACGTGATAAAAGAACAAAATATTACCGATTTAATAATTGGACTCGAAGAAGAAAAAGGATTTTCGACTTCATTTATTTATAATCTTTATAATGGCTATCTGCGTAATAAACAGATTAATGTAATTGTTTACAATGCGGTGCAGCCCATTTCGACTATTAAAAAATATGCTGTGCTTATTCCAGCAAATGCAGAACACGAACCTGGCTTTTTTCATTCTCTGTTGAGAGTTTGGAACATCGGAAAAAATTCTGGCGCTAAAATGAGCTTTTATGCAAACGAAAAAACAACACAGATTTTAAAAAGTATTTCCAAAAAAGCCAATATTGAGGCTGTATTTAATACGGTTGACAATTGGCAGGAAGCTCAAAATGCGGCTTGTAGTTTAGAACAGGATGAGGGATTGATTCTTTTAATGGCTAATCGAGGAATGCATTCTTATGTTTCAAGAATGCAGGAAGTCCCCGAACTTTTAAATAATAATCTAAATAATAACAATTACATAGTTATTTACCCTTTTTCACAGCTGGATGATACAGTCAGCGAAAAGAGATCTGTAAGCAATCTGGATGATTTTGCCGATATTGGTCATATTATCAGCAGAATCTTTAAATAAGTTAAAGTTAGCGTAAGTATTAAAAAAAGAAATCCGTTAGTCAAATATTTGATAATTAGCTGTTTTGTGTTTGAATACTGTAAAGCAATAGTATTATTGTGTAATAAATAGCACATACAGCATTGTAACTTTGTATCAATAAAAACACCGTTATTGAAGTTAAAAATAACTTTCTGCACGAGTTTGTTTATCGATCTAATGATTCTTAAAATTATATACGCCATGTTATACAAAAATATATTACTAATTGACGATGACAGTGATGATGCTGACCTTTTTATTGAAGCTGTCGAATCACTGAATAAAAATATCATTTGTGTTGCAGAGACCAATCCGATAAAAGCGATAGAAAACTTAAAAAAGAGTATAAATCTGCCTGATATCCTGTTTATAGATTATAATATGCCAGTTTTAAATGGTAATGAATTTATAGAACAGCTTCGCGCTGTTAAGGAGTTAGAAAAGCTGCCAGTGATTTTATATTCCACCTATTCAGAAGATGCTGCAGAACAGTTATCTATTATCCATGATACAGAAAAGTATATTACCAAGCCCAGCAGCTTTGAAGAATTGACTGCGGTTCTAAAAAATATTCTGGAGTAATAAGAGATTTTATTATACTGCGTTTTTAAAATCTTTAAACAAGATTAAATTGCTAATCTCAATATTTTCAGATATATATGTTACTGTAATTTGAGCTTTCGTCTGCAAACCCATAAACTTATTTTGGATTTTGCTCCATAAATTCCCCAGACAAAATTGGTTTTACTTCTGCTTTGCGATTTATTTTAATCGTATGATTTTTTATATTTCATGAAATCGGAATTAATTTTCGAAATATAGAAATTTAGATAATCAATTAATTTCTATATGCTTGAAATTTACCAGCTTATTACTTTAGTATAGTTCTTGTCTTCCTTTTGGCATATTAGATTCAATTTTCAAAAAGGCCATCCAATCAAGTACCCATTACTAATTTAATAATTAATCTTATGACAAAATCGAAATCCATTATTCTTATCCACGGGAATTTTGTAAATGACACAAGCTGGGCAAAGTGGAAAGAACATTACGAACAAAAAGGCTATAAAGTTTACACGCCAGCTAACCCCGGTCATGAAGGAAACCCTTCTGATTTAAGAAAACAGGTTCATCCTGATCTTGTTAAAACCGGGTTTGTAGATGTAGTCAGTAACATAGCAAAACTTGCAGACAGTCTTCCAGAAAAACCATTGATTATAGGACATTCAATGGCAGGTATGGCAGCGATGAAACTTTTGGAACTGGGTAAAGCAGCTGCCGCGGTTAGTATTGATGGAGCTCCTCCAAAGAATGTTTTTCCTCCCTTTACAACATTAAAATCTGTATTGCCCGCATTTGGCTTTTTCTCCTCTGCAAAATACTTTATGGGAAGCCGTGACTGGTATGATAAATGTTTTTTTAACACATTGCCGGAAAGTGAAAGAGCAAGTGCTTTTAACAGCATAGCAGTACCTGAAAGTTACAAAGTAAGCCGCGAATTGGTATTAAACTCTTTTTCTAATATTGATTTTAGTAAAGCGCACAATCCTATTTTATTTATTGGCGGAGGCAGCGATAACATTTTTCCTTCATCCCTTACAACAACGCTGGCCAAAAAATATAAAGACAAAAACAGCAGGGTTGACTTGAAAATATTTCAGGGCAAAAGCCATTTTATTTGTGGAGAACCGGGTTGGGAAACAGTTGCAGATTATATACTGGAATGGTATGAGAAATTATAAATGTTATCAGAAGTAAAATCATTAAAACAATTTAAAAGAAATTAAAATGGCAAAAATAACAGTAAAAGACGGAACAGAAATTTATTATAAAGATTGGGGAACAGGAACACCAATTTTTTTTCATCATGGCTGGCCATTGTCAGCAGATGATTGGGATGCGCAATTGTTTTTTTTCCTGGATCAGGGATTTAGAGTAATTGCACACGATAGAAGAGGGCACGGCAGATCAACACAAACCGTTACAGGCAACGAAATGGATACTTATGCAGCAGATGTAGCAGAGCTTACAGCATTTCTGGATTTAAAAGATGCTATTCATATTGGGCATTCAACCGGCGGTGGGGAAGCGATTCACTATGCTGCAAAATACGGCAAGGATCGTGTGTCAAAAGTAATACTGATTAGTGCAGTAACACCTTATATGATTAAAGACGAAAACAATCTTGACGGAGTTCCTTTAGCCGTTTTTGATGATATTCGTTTTAATACCGCCAATAACAGACAGCAATTTTATCAGGACATTACTTTCCCGTTCTATGGTTATAATAGAGAAGGTGCAAATATAAAAAAAGGAATTCAGGATAATTGGTGGCGTCAGGGAATGGCGGGTGGTATAAAAGCACATTTTGACTGTATAAAAGCTTTCTCTGAAACAGATTTTACTGAAGATCTAAAAAGTGTAGATTTTCCAGTACTTATTTTACATGGTGAAGACGATCAGATTGTTCCTCATGTGCCTACCGCCTTAAGAGCTATTAAGCTTTTGAAAAATGGAAAATTGATCACCTATCCCGGTCTGTGTCACGGAATACCAGCAACAGATGCCGATAAAGTAAATTTAGATATTCTTAATTTCATTAAATCTTAAACGTATTTGGATTTAATCAGTAAGAAACTCTGCTGTTTGCAAAAGATATCTAAAGTAAATCCTTTTATAAATTTGGGGATTTAAAAAGGGTTTTAGTTTATCATATAAAAAGAGTTAGAGTTTCTTTTATAAAAAAAATACAGATGTTCAGAGATTTATTTTATGTATAAATTTCTGGATGTCTTTTTTTAAGTATGCTTTTTCGGGTTTGTTAATTTCCTCAAGAATATAAATCCAGCTTTTTTCGAGACTTACTTTTTTATAAAACGATTGAAGAGAAGGCCATCCTGAATAACTTTTATTATTTTGATTATTCAGTAAAATTTCAATTACGGTAAGCCAGATCAACCAATAATGTCCTGCTCTAAATTCCTTCATTATGGTTTTAATAATAACATCATCCTCAGTATCAATAAACGGAGCATAACTTAATAAACCAATTCTTAAAGTGTTTATGTAATGGTCTAATACTTTTTTGTTTCGGATGTTTTTTGCGGCAAGATTTATAGCAATATTTAAAAGTTGTATAACTTGTTCCTTTTGCGCGGGAAGCGGTTTATTTAAATCTAAAAACCATAATGTATCTAAATAAATGTAATCCTCCCAGAATTTAAACGTACAGTTTCTATACAGCAGACTGCAGATCTCTTTGTTGTAAAGCAGCGCTTGTACCTGCTGTTCGTCTGTATTATGCACGGCTACGACTAATCTGCTGCCTTTAATTAAAGGTTCTAGTTTAGAAGAGTGAACAAGCGCTTTGCCTATCATAAAATCTTTTGTAATAGTCATTGACGTGTCTCGCTCGCCAATGGTCATTTCGCCTATGCTTACCGCACCTCTCGGAAGTAAATAAAAATCAGAATCCGTAAAAGAATCGTTCCATAAAAAACAACCTCGGTAAATTTCAGTAAGACAATTTATTAATGCCGGATAACTTTCAGAATAGACTAGCAAGCAATCAGAAGAAATATTTCCTTTGAGGCGTTCATCATTGTTAATGCTGCTAAAGGCAATAGTATAGAATTGCAGCAGTATTTCTTCTGATTTCTTTTGATTTTTCTCAATCATCTTTGTAAAACCAAGCAAATCCACATACGCTAAAATCAGTTCCATAGAGAGACATTTTAAGTATTCATTTTAAGATTCAGAGTTGCTTATTTTTTAGAAATAATAATGCCAATTATTCCTTTATACGGTACAATTAGCAGAATGCATAATAGCTTCCTCAAATTTTATCAGCATAACTTTTTCATTGCGAAATTTCATAAAACAGAAATAATATTTGCGAAATATAGCATCTTATTTATTTTAAATATAGCGAATTATAGCTTTTTAGCCTCTTTTTTGTCTGGCATGTATGTTGGTTGATTCTAATCAAGTAACACCTTAAACAATTAAATCATGAAAAAATCAATTCTTATTCTAGTAATCCTGTTTTTAAATTACACTGTTTCAAAAGCATGTGACAAATGCGGAAGTTATAACAACATTGACTTCAAAATAAAAACGGCTGCTATTACACACAAACCAGATCTGGGAATCACTGTTTGGGATATTAAAGTCGAGGGAATTGCAGGCAAAACAATGCCAAAACCTGTTGGACAATTAAACGGAGCACCTGTATTGGCCTATGTTTTTCCAACAACATTAAAAGCAGCAGATATTGGTTTTGGCAAAGCCGAAGGGATTGTGGCACTTGCCTTAACCTCTCATCCTGATTTTGAAGACACGCCGCTCTGGGACGAAAATCTTGACGGAAATTTTCTTAACGACGGTTTAATATGGCACGCACACTGGGTACTTCTGGTCGAAGACAAACGTGTTGGCGGAGGACTTTCGGTTAAAGAATTTAAAAAAGGAGATCCAGATGTTGTATTGCCTCCAACAAATCCGGGAATGGCAATGTATATGGACAGCCCCGGATTTAATATTGTCACCAAAGGAAATTCAATAAAAGTGATTGTTCCGGACTTTAGGATCAACAACAAAACCAGTTTTAAGTTTGATGCCGTAAGCTGTTATATGGAAGTAAGTACAGGAGCAGGAGGAGCACACGAAGGAGAGGGCGCAAAACCAATGCTGGGTGTTTATAAAGTATACACTGTTGCCAGCGGGAATCTTTCGCTGCCTTATTCTGTAAAATGATTTGAAATAGATTTTAATAAAGAAAACGTCTTTCTGTCTGGTCTGACGTTTTCTTATATCGTTAAGGAAATGAATATTGTTTAAAACTAAGTCTCTTTAATCGCACTTCAAAATTTAATATCAATAAAAAAATCTATGTATTTATCCAATAATCAGACTATTGTGTTTATTTCAGGTGCATTTATGAGTCATCATTATTGGGAGCAATGGATTGTTTTTTTCGAAAGCAAAGGTTATAAAGCGATAGCACCGCCATGGCTTTATAAAAATGATACTGCTGAAAATCTGAGAGAACAAAGTTTATACGATAAAATAGGATCGATCAATTTGTCTGAACTTCTGTCCTATTACAAAGAAATAATCGAATTACTGCCAGAAAAACCAATTTTGATTGGACATTCTTACGGAGGGCTTATTGTACAATTATTAATTCAGCAAGATTTAGGTGCAGCAGGAATATGTATCAATTCATTTCCGCCTGCAGGTTTTACTCTTTCAAAATTTTCTTTTTACAAAACTATTTTTAGCTTTTCCTGCAGTCTTTTTTCAGGGCAAAAAACATTTCTTTTATCGTTTAAAAATTGGAAGCATATTTATTTCAATAATAACGCAGCTGAAACGCAGCAATATAGTTATGAAAAATATCTGATTCCCGAATCAAAAATAATCTTTAGGGATTTATTCTTTAAAAACACAAGTATAAATTTTAAGAGGAGACATGTTCCTCTTTTCTTTATTTCATTTTCCGAAGACAAGATTATTTCTCCAAAACTAGTATTTTGGAATTTCAAAAAATACAAAAACTTCCATTCTATAACCTGTTATAAAGAATTTCAGAATAAAAATCATTTTATCATACTTGATCCTCAATGGAAAGTAACGGCTCAATATACTGCTCAGTGGCTTGAAAAAATCTTTTAGTTGATTTCTTTATTAATTTCCAGTTTTTTTATTCTTGAAGTTAAAGTAGAAGGGTTTATATCCAGGATTTCTGCTGCACCGCCGGCTCCGGAAACTTTTCCGTTACATTTTTTAAGGATATAAAGAATATAATCACGCTCATTTTCCAAAATGGTTTTAATAGAAAATGTTTCGGTATTCTGCTCCGGTTTCAACGATGAAGGCTGAAATTCAATTGTTTTAATACTGCTTTCTTCATTAAGAAGTAACGTTCGCTGTATAATATGCTCCAGTTCCCTGATGTTGCCCGGCCATTTGTAATTGATGAGCTGCTGTAAAGCGATATTAGAAAGCAGCGACGGCTTTATGTCCATGTTCTTGCTGTACATTTTTATAAAATGATCCGCCAGTTCAGGAATATCTTCGGTTCTGGATCTAAGGGATGGCACCAAAATAGGAAAAACATAAAGTCTGTAATATAAATCCATTCTGAAACGTCCTGCCGAAACTTCATGTTCCAGATCTTTATTTGTAGCTGCAATAATTCGAACATCAATTTTTAGAGACAAAAGTCCGCCAACACGTTCAATGGTTTTTTCTTGTAAAACGCGCAGTAACTTAACCTGAAGCGCCATGGGCATTTCGCCAATTTCATCCAGAAAAATTGTACCGCCGTCAGCCAATTCAAACTTCCCAATACGTTTTTCCAAAGCGCCGGTAAAAGCTCCTTTTTCATGACCAAAAAGTATAGATTCAGCCAGATTTTCTGGTATTGCACCACAATTTATAATAATGAGAGGTTTATCTTTTCGTGGTGACAGTGCGTGAATGCTTTGGGCGATTTTTTCTTTTCCCGTACCGCTTTCTCCCAATATTAAAACAGAAGTCTCTGATGGCGCTACTTTTTTGATATAGTTAAAGACCGTTGCCATCTGCGAACTATTGCCAATTATTCCCTCAAAGCCTGATTTTGTATTTTCTGCGGGTTCTTTTCTTTGAATAATCGCTTTAGTTTGTACGATTTCTTTTTTATCCGAGAAAAATCGGGTAATAAAATCAGAAATAGTGGTATTTAAATGATGTAGTAAATTTAAATTTTCATCAGAATAAACATTAAAATTCCGACTGTAAAAAGTGAAATAAAACCGTTGAGAATTATCCGTTAAAACAGGAAAAACAAGATACGATTTGATGCCAAAATTATGCGCTATAATGCCTTTTATTGGAGATTTCTGAAAATTATTAATCAGAGATTCTCCGCTGTAAATAGCAGGATCAGTGTCAATTTGAGATTTCTTGTAAGTTTCGTCTAATTCCTTGATAGAAATTTCGGCTATTTTAGAAAGTTTTGATACCGTAATAGTTTGATATTCCTCTATATTTTTTCGTGCTATTCCAATATTAGCATATTGAACCGGATCATAAAATCCAGTTTCTAAATAATCAAATGAAATAAAGGTTTGAATTATTTTTGCAAAAGCCTTTAAACCATCTTCTTGATTAAGGTTTGAATGTATTAATTCTGTAATATTCTTTTTAAGCTGGTATTCATGCATCAGCTGAGATTCCAAACTATATTTCTGTCTGTAAAAAGCAATTTCTAGTGTTGTCAAAATATCCTGATCTCTAAATGGTTTAAGAATAAAACCATAAGGACAGGTTATTTTGGCTTCGTTTAAAATCTGTTTGCTCGAATTGGCCGAAATAAAAATAAAGCCAATATTTCTATTCTTTAAAATGTGAGCCAGTTCTATTCCGTTTCTATCCCCTTTTAGCATAATATCCAGAAACACAAGATCGGGTTTTTGCATCTCAAGTTTTTCCAAAGCCTGCTCTACAGAACGCGCAATTCCAATCACATTGCAGTTTGCTTTTTCGGCAATCAGCTGTAAATCATGTGCTTCAACAAATTGATCTTCAACAATAAGTATGTTTTTTTTTGCCTGATTTTCAGGTTTTTGGGTTTCATTAGACACCATTCCCATTTGTACTGGTATTGAGATTAAAAATAATATAACTTATTGGTATAAAAATAGTTAATTATAGTCATTTACAGTGCTATTTGTGGAAAAAATCAATCTAAAAAATCACATTTAATGTGAATTTACTTAATATTTTTCAAAAAAACTTTCTGGTTTATTTCTATATTTGTTTTGACCAAAATAAATTAATAAACTGATTTAAAGCTAATTATGAAAAAACAGTTGTGTTTCTATTTGACTTTGTTATTTACTTGCTTAACAGCAGCTCAAGTACCCGTAAAAGTTGCTAAATATGACCTTCCAAAAAAAAGATTACTACTCCAGCTTTGTTCGACTTATTTGTACAACGCTAATCAAGGTGCTATAGATGTAGACAGTTCGGTAGTTTTAGCTGCTACAGCTTACAAATTGCCTTTAATGCTGGCATATGATGAAGGTTTTAATGAGGAATCGTTAATTGGAAGTGATTTAATTGAAAAAGGAAATATAGATAAGGCAAAAAAACTTTTGACAAATTCAAAAGGAGAAGACAGAATTAAAGTACTGCTGCAATTAGGAAGTTTTTATCTTTTTAAACCAGGTGTTAAGCCAGAGCATCTTGAAAAGGCAAAACTGTATATTGAAAATGCAGCTGCAGAAAGCAATACCTTGAAAATAGCAAAATGGCAGCATCAGAGTTTATTATTATTGGGTAAATATTATTTTCAGGCAAATAATCAGTCTGAAAGTCAAAAATGTTTTGCACAGGTTATAAACGAATGCCGAAAAAACAATGGCAAATTGGGTTTAGCCCAAAGTCTAGAAGCCCAGGCAGATGTTTTGTCTAATCTCGATCCTGAAAAAGAAAAAATGCTGAACGAAGTAATGTCAATTTATGCTGCGTTGGGATTAGAAGAAAAAAGAATTGAAAATTACAGCAAGATTACGACGATTTATTTTTGGACAGGAAAAATGATGGAAGCAAAAAAGAGGCTTTATCAAAGTTTAATTGATTTAAGAAAAATTGGTTTTGAGCACCAGCAATTTGCAGAAACAACGATTACTTTTCTTGAAGTAGAACAGCATAACATGAAAAGTGCTCTTTATTATGCACTTAAGAGTGTAAAAAGAATGGAAAGGGAAAAAGATTACACTTTTGCAGAAATATTTTACATGCGTTTGGGAGATGTTTATAATTTATATGGGCATAATTTGGAAGCCCTACAATTATATGAAAAGAGTATTGAAATTGCTAAAAATAATATTAACAGCGGAAATTGGTATAAAGGCTTTTTTGGTGCTGTTGCGGCTTTGGCACTAAAAGGACAAACTAAAGAAGCTCTTGCTTATATAAATTCAATGACTGCAAAATATCCTCCAAAAATTACTTTTGATAAAATGTCAGTCGCTTTTATAAAAGCAAATTGTTACGAAGCATTAGAGAAAAATATTGAAGCTGAAAAATATTTTAAAGAAATGGATTTCTATGCTAAACAATTAAATGCTCCAGAAACTATTAGAGAAGTTGCGCATCAATATACAATGATGGCTTTATTTTACATCAAAACAAACCGACCGGCTGCAGCTCAATTATATACAGATAAAGTCTTAGCGTATCTTAAAGGAAATAACACGGTTTCTAACTCGGAGAATCTAAAAATGTTACTTTATAAAACGGACTCGATTAAAGGTAATTATAAAGAGTCGCTGAGACACTTTCAGGATTATAAAAAAATAAGCGATTCTGTTCATGGTATCACTAAGAATCAGCAGATCGAAGAACTTAAAATTGAATACGAAACCTTAAATAAAGAACAAAAAATAAAACTCTTAGGTGAGCAATCAAAATTTCAGGAAAGTGAATTACAAAAATCTAAACTTTTAAATAATGTCTCGATTGGCAGTTTGATTCTTCTGTTGATCATCATTGGATTATTGTTCAACCGTTATCGTTTAAAACAAAAAAATCACGCTAAACTTGAAATCAAGGAAAGAGAGATCAATCAAAAAAACATTAACCTGAGACATTTATTGGATGAAAAAGAATGGTTACTGAAAGAGGTGCATCATCGGGTTAAAAATAACCTGCAAACCGTGATCAGTCTTTTAAGTTCACAAGCGGCTTATTTGAATAATGATATGGCGCTCTCGGCTATAAAAAACAGCCAGCACAGAATACATTCCATGTCATTGATTCATCAAAAACTTTACAAGTCAGATAATATTGCAACTATTAATATGCCCATTTACATTACAGATTTGGTTGAATATTTAAAAGAATCATTTTCAATTGGGCAGCGAATTCGTTTTGAAATTAAGGTTGATGAGCTCGAATTAGATGTTGCACAGGCGATTCCGCTTGGTCTTATATTGAATGAAGCCATTACCAATTCAATTAAATATGCTTTTCCGGATAACGGCGTTGGAGTAGTGGGAGTAGTACTTGAAAAAACCGAAACAGATCGATATCTGCTTGTTATTTCGGATAACGGAATCGGAATAGATACCAATTTAAAAGATCATAAAACAGACTCTTTTGGTATGAGTTTAATAAAAGGCCTGAGCGAGGATTTGGAAGGAGAATTTGTAATCGAAAATAATAAAGGGACTGTTTTAAAACTTGAGTTTAAGCCCGAGCATCCTCTTAATAAAAAGTATGTAAAGAAGCCAGATCTGAACTCTGAGGATTAATAAACTGGTACTGATATTTTATCATATTTCATAAATCTATAAACAAGAATTGTGAAATATAAAAAAAATATTTCTTTAATATTTGTTTTACTTATTGATAATCAGGTTTTTAAATTATGGTATTTAAATTGTATCATATTCAGAGCGTCTTAATTTTTTATAAGATGCTGTTTTTCAGCTGATAGATAATAATTTATTATCCCATAAAATAAAATTTATATTATGAAAACAAGTAATTCAAATGTATTAATCCTGACCACCGTAATTGGCAAAAAAGACCAGGATACTGCACGCAGCAGTGAAACTCAGTATGCAGCACTTTCTGGAAGAAAACTGGCATATCGCTCCATAGGAAGTGGATCGCCTATAATTTTAAGCAACCGTTTTAGAGGAACTCTTGATACCTGGGATCCTTTATTTTTGGACACACTTTCTAAAAACTATCGTGTCATTACCTTTGATTACACTGGTATTGGATATTCTACAGGAACTCTGCCAACTGATGTAATTTCTGTAGCAAATGACATAAAAGATTTAGCGTCTTATTTAAAATTGGAAAAAACAGCAGTATTGGGATGGTCATGGGGCGGACTTATCGCTCAAGCTGCAGCGTTGCAGTATCCAGAACTTATAACGCATGCAGTGATCATAGGTTCTGTGCCGGTAGGACAAAGAATAGTTGATATTGGGCCGGCTTTTTTGCAGGCCGCTGTAAAACCGTTAAATGATTTTGATGATGAAATTATTCTTTTTTACGAACCAAAATCTCAGAAATCAATAGACGCAGCTAAAATTTCTTACGAAAGAATAAGCAAGAGACTTGATGTGTCTAAAATTCCGTCGACAATGGAGGTTTTTCAGCTGTATTTTCAAGCGGGAGCAGCGGCTGCAGAAGACAAGGAAGGACTGAGAGAGAAACTTAAAAAAACTGCCATTCCAATTTTGGTAATTTCAGGAGATAACGATATTAGTGCTGCCGTAGAAAATTGGTTTCCGCTGCTTCGCGAACTTCCTACGGTACAAATTATCATACTTCCGTACGCTGGTCACGCTCCACAGCATCAGGAACCAATATTGACTGTCGGGTATATCAATACATTTCTGATGCAATAAATGAATAGTCACAAATATCTAACCAGCTTATCTTGATTATTGCAATATTTTAAAATGTTTATCTTAATTTTTTCTCTACTTTTTGTTTGCATATACACTCCTCTAAGTACCAAAATTTATCAATCAAATTTAAAGTCTTTTTGATAATTTGTAATGAAAAAAATATACATTTGAAAAATAAACCCTTATTTTTATCAGACATATCTACCTAATTTTGGGCTGATATGTCTGATGTTATAAGTAGTATATATTAGTTGGCGGTAATGCAACCAAAAAAAACGAAATAATTACAATGAAAGAAAATTTAGAATTACTAAAAAAACATAATTCAACAATCGAAATTACAGAAGTTGATAACTTTGTAAATATCCAAAAGATGTGGAATGATGAGACTTTTTCTTGTAATTTAGAAAAAGAAACAAATTTTTCGGAGTTTGGAAAAATTGTATTTCCAATAGAATTATCGGCAATATATCATATTGATTCAAATAAATTAGAAGTCATATATGCTCCACTAATTTCAGATAATATTTTAATTGGTCGTAAGTTTAATTTTTTCTATAATGGCATAGAATTTCAAGCAACATTTGAAAAACCAACTGATATTTTTGAAATTTTGGCAAAAGGATTTCAAGAAACTGAAACTGATAGTTCATCAGATACAGACTTTAGAAATTTGAGAAGATTTCGTGATTATTATAATCAAGATACTCTACCCGCATATATTAAAGATTTAATGGAAAATAAATTACCAATAAATTTTTTCATTTCAGGGGATTTTAACTCAATATCTAATGATTTTGTTTCTTTAGCAAAACATCTAAACTTTTATATGAGTTTTTATGATAGAGAGACACCTAATATAGTAATATTTGAACAAGACTTAGAGCAAAAAATATATGAAACTCCTTGTTATACAACAAAAGAAAAATTTCCAGAAATTATAAATTTAAGTAAGATTGACCCAATTCTACTTGATTTATTTCAAATTTCCAGAAAAACTACAAATGTAAGATTAAAGTTTATTTTTTATTTTCAAGTTTTAGAATATTGTGCATATTATCATTTAAATGACGATTTAAAAAAACGACTAACTAATATAATTAAAAGACCTGATTTACTAAATAACACAAATAATTACAGTAAATTACTTATAGAGGAATTTAAAGACCACTTTAAACAAAATGATGACAGCGCAAAATTAGAAAAACTTATTATTGATTTTTGTAATTGGGATGATTTCAAACTCGAAATAGAAACTAATAAAGATTATTTTTCGAATGACTTGATATTCGATGGAGGTTTAAAGATTCAAGCATTAATAAATGCAAATGAAACTTTTGAAAACGAACCAAAAGGTATTATGAAAAGCGTGAAATCAAATATTGAAAAAATTAGAAACGTGCTAGTTCACCTAAGAGAAAGTCGAGAAAATAAGGTAATATTACCAACTCCAAATAATAATAATTTATTAATTCCATATTTACATTTGGTACAAAGAATAGCAGAAAAGATTGCAATTCATCACCAATAGCACTACCGCCAACACACGCTACAAGCAATTTGGGTATTAGGCTTAATTGAAAAATGGTTTTGTATTTGGAAGATTTGGCAAATCCGAAGATTAGGCTTCCTTTATCCCAAACTGCTTGTAGCGCGGGGACGTTACCAGTAAGGCTACATCCAAAATACAACAGAATAATGACCTATAACTTTTTTGCAAACAAGGCAGACAAATTAGAAATTCTTGATTTTATTTTCAACGAAACCGACCTACACGTTTACGATTTAAGCTCAGAAAATGGAAAAGAAGTTTGTGAGTATAAAACGGTTGACGAAATCACTTCAAAGTTTGACCTTGATAATGGAAATAAATTTGAAGTTACATTTCAACTTTGGTCGCCGAGACATAAAGGTAAACCAATATTCAGAAAAATAGAACTTGACCCAAAACGTTGCAAAGGAAATACTTTTCGCTATGCAACTGATGGTTGGGGCTTAATACAATTATATTTTGGAGGTCTAAAAAACAATGAACTAAATCAATCTCATATTGGGCACTTTAATGAAGTTGGAGCCTCTAAAAATGAAAGTTCAATAACATTCAATGGAAAAGTTAATGATTGGAATTGGGCAGAAATACAAGCAACTTCAAGAAAATTAAAATATCATATTCACAATAAATTGGCGACAAGGAAAATTGGAAGTTTTGGTATTTTAAATGGTGCTGACATACTTGAAAGACAAGGAATAAAATTAAGATAAAAGAACAACCGACAAAAGGCCCAGCTTGTAACAGCTACTACAACGAATTTGGGCAACAGACTTAATGGAAAATTAGTTTTGTATTTGGGATGATTTGGCAAATTCAAAAATAGGACTTAATTTAGTCCAAACCCGCTGTAGTACCAGAACGTTGGTGGCAAGCTTAGCCAAAATTTCGCAAAATAAAGAATCAAAAAAAAATATAATTATTATTTTACCCAAATTATAGAACTAACAATTATAAAAATGACAGGAATAGATTTTGGAATGGATGTTTTACTAGGAATGAGTTTCTTTTTTCTTATCTATATTCCCTTTATTAATATTGCTTTCTTAAATAATTTTGATTTTTTAAAAAAAATTAAACCCTCATTAAAGTACATTACAATCATCTTTTTTATTTTAGTTTCTTGTTTCTTAACATTACTAATCATAAGAAATTTTCACGCTAAAAGTTTTAAATTTCTTTTTATATATTCCGTTTTTTTAAGCATCTTGACATTAATACGAAAGTATTTGACTCGGAATAAATATAAAGCCAGCCACTAACAGCCACTACAACGGATTTGGTCATTTAGCTTAATGGAAAACTGGTTTTGTATTTGGGATGATTTGGTAAATCCGAATAATGGGGTTAATTTAGTTCCAAACCCAACCCACTGTAGTACCAAAACGTTAGGGGCAATTTACAGCGACATTGTAACTATGAAAAAAAAGAAACTACTAAGAATCTTATTAATACTGCTAGTTTTGTTTTTTGCTTGGACAATCATTAACGCTATTCGTATTTATGATTATTCAAAAGAATATTATGAAAACACCTCTGATGTAGGCATTGTTTTAGGAGCTGGAGCAAAAAATGCTGCACTCTCGCCGGTTTTTAAAGAACGAGTAAATCATTCGATTAAATTATTTAAGAAAGGCGCAATAAAAAACGTAATATTCACGGGTGGTTTTTCTGAAAAAGAAAAAATTTCAGATAGTAAAGCTGCGGCAATTTATGCTCAAAAAAACGGTGTACCAATCGAACATATTTTTATTGAGGAGAAATCCACAATAACTTATACGAATTTAAAATACGCAAAAGAAATTATGGATAAAAAAGGGTTTACTTCTGCATTAATTATTTCGGATCCAATTCATATGAAAAGATCAATTCTTTTAAGCGAAGGTAATGGAATTTCATGCTATCCATCGCCAACAAAAACATCCATGTACAAATCAACAACAAGCAAATTAAAATTTTTGCTTTATGAATCTTTTTACTATAATATCAATTTAATTTTAGGGCACTATAACTAAATTAAACTGCCAATACAGACGCTCAGCGCAATTTTCGGTCTATGCGTGCCTGGAGTTTTTCATTCCAGAAAAGCTCTTAACTTACCGAAACAACGCAGTTCCAAAACCCAATCGCTCGGATATGCGCAACGATAGCGTGGAAATTCTTCCCATGCACGGATTACAAATTCGCGCGATCGGGTTATGTAAATTAACTTAATCAAACAAAAAAAAGAGACTCGAAAGCCTCTTTTTTGAATTAATATATTTTACAAATAATTATTTAGTGATTAATTTTTCAAGCCTCACCATCATTTCGTCTTTCTCTTTCAACATCCGCTCGTACAAAGCAATTTTCTCTTCGTGAAGTGAAACTAATTTTTCAATTGGATTAATATTAATTGTTCCGTAATTAAATGAATTACTGAAAGCATGTTCTCCAAAAGTATTAGAAATAATATTTACAGCTTGTTCTTCATCAAAGTTCTGAAAAGCTTCTACAGGAATTTTTAAAGAATTAGAGATTAGATTCAATATAGTATCTTCAATTACATCTTTTTGCTCGAGCATAGAAATTTTCTTCTGGTTCCAGTCATTTCCCAGATCAAAAGCCAAAGCTTCTTGTTTGATGCCAAGCATTTCTCTGAAGCGTTTTACGTTTCTTCCCTGATGTATTTTCTGTTCCATAATGAATATCAATTTTTCTAAAGGCTCAAAGATAAAGCCATTTGGATAAAAATCCTGAGTTTCAAAGATAAAAAAATATCGCGTAAAAGATCCCTTTTTGTCAGATATTATAGCTGGTTTTAGAATAGATTATCCTTTTGAAAGATTGCAATTTTGCTTAAAAATTTTAAATCTCCTTACTACTAAAAAGAATAAAATATCCAAAATGCTGCTTTAAATTCAATAGTTATCTTCTTTTTTTACTTTATTTCAAATTCAAAATCCAGAAAAAGTGAAATACTTTTTTTATTTTTACCTTAATCTATATATGCAGCAATACTGAATATACGCACTAATAACTTTTATGACTACGAATAATTGGCCCAAACATATTCAAAAATATCTTTTTTTACTAAAAGATGGTTTTTTCCAATTTCCTTATTTGTTTAATTCTCCACAAATAATGCTCGATAGCATAGCAAAATTACCAATTACAAAGCATTCTCAAACAAAGCAGTTACTGAGTATAAATACTTCTTTATCAAAAGCCAGAATATATTATAGAGAAATTGAAGAGGGGTTTTGGTTCTTTGGTTTTTTTCTAAATCTAAAAGAAAATATCATTGCTTTATCCAAATATGACAAGAGCGTATCTAGTGATTATTATCTTTTAACTTTTTCCTTATTTGAATATAAATTTCCTTTAAAAAGTGGAGATTTGTTAACTCTTGACAGCATTTGCTGGACATTTAGTAAACCCAATACCGAGATATCAAGTTACTTTTACAAACAGTCTAACGGAAAATTCTTTAGTATAGCCTTAAAAAAAGACTGGGTTAAAAAGAATTTTACATCGAAAACATTTAAAGAGCGAAAAGCGATATTACAATTTTTAAATGGCAAAAGAGGATCTTATACATGGCTGGATATTTCGGAAAAAGCACATAAAATTGCTGCAGATTTAACTGTGATTATAAAACAGACCGATAATATTGAGGAAACGAATTTGATTTTAAAAAAGAATTCAATGAAATTAATGGCTGAATTTTTTAATAATGTTTTTAATGACAGCCGTATAGAAGATAATATTTCGCTAAGCAATTTAGATTATTTTAATGTTGCAAAAGCAGAACGAATTATACTGCAAAATTTACATCTTCCTTTTATTGGTATCGATTTTATAGCCAAAGAAGTTAATACGTCTCCCACAAAATTAAAAGCAAACTTTAAAGCTGTTTTTGGCTTTTCGATGCTTCAGTATCATAAAGAAAAGAATTTAGTTCTTGCGATGCAGCTTATTGAAAAATCAGATTTTCATATTCAGGAAATAGCGGTTATTACTGGTCATGATTCGGCTGGAAGGTTTGCATCAAGTTTCAAAAAAAGATTTGGAAAACTGCCGTCTCAGGTGCGTTTTTAGACATTTCAAAAACGAAATTTCCAAAAAAGTTTTTTTTCTACGCTTTTATTTTTTGATTTTTTCTTCCTTAATAAAATTGTAATCGTTTGGTTATTAGTATTTATGATTTAATCATTACGGTTTTTGCGTAGACTTTTTCTTTCAGGATATCACCGTTGCTTTCTAAGCTAAAAAATGTCCGAATTGACTATTCGTGGCTCTATTTTTCATATACATTTGGCGAGAAAAAGAAGGGATTGACAATTTTTAGAGGTCAATTATTTGACTGTCAACTCTTATCCTTACTGCTTTGACAGTATTTTAGTATGTTTTTTTTTAATACGGAAAATGCGCTCAGATATCAAAAAATGATATTTGAGCGTACAGGGCTTTTGTATGCTTATTTGAAATTTTTAATTATTGATTATATATGGTGAACTTTACTTATTTAAAAAATTTAACGTGTAATAAAGATCGGACTTTGAAGCAATTCTTGGTTAGTTTTTTATTGTTGGTATCTGCAGACAATCTTTTTATGCAGATAGGAAAAAGTGCTTCAACCACAGGTTTATACTTAAAAAAACAGGTTGTTTCTCTTTTAGTTTTTATTTTATTAATTGGTTATTCAGCTGTGGCTCAGGATAAAATTGGTTTTGCGTCCAATCAATTTTATAAAGTGATTTCATTTGGAGAAAAAATTGATTTTGATGATATAGATCCAACCATCACCTGGACGATATCTAATTCTAAAAATAATATCTACACAACGCTGCGAGGTAATGAAATTAATAATTATGTGTTTCAGCAGCCTGGAGAGTACGAGATTAATTTTCAGGAAACTAAAAAGCATGATGAAGCATGTCATCACCCGCAATTTGCCGAAAGATTCAAGGTAAAAGTAGAACCTGTAAGAATGTCTTTTGATTTTTCTAAAATCACTTTTTCTGAGAAGATTGCGCGAGGAAGAAATTATTCAGATTTGATAATTACGGTTCCTGCAACAATTACTACAAAAGATAATTCCAATACAAAATTACCTGCACCGGGTATGTCGGTTGCGGGATTAGGAGTTTCATTTACTGTTGAACCAGTAGAAAAAGAGATTGTTATTGGTAATAAAACCCAATTATTAAAATATAAAGTATCAGGAATCGTCAATCAGGAAACGTATCTGATGTTTGATTTTCATGATTTTAACAATCAGGCTCAGACCTACAATCTTCCTCAGGTAATAAAATAATCAAGTTATTTATGATAAAAAACTACTTTACTTTAAATAGAGTATTGAATGTAAAAAGGGCAATTGCTTTGTTTTTTATATTTTTTATATTCAGTCAGGTCTCAAATGCACAATGTGCAATTCCAGTTTCAGGATGTTCAGGTACCAATTTATCTAATTTTGGAGCTGACTCAAATAATGATGCATCATCAATAGAATACGATAACTTTATATCAAGTTTTCATAGTACTATTGTACGAACTTCCGACGGTTCTCTTCAAGTTTGGGGAGAAAGGATGGCAAATAACGGAACAGCCAATTTAACAACATCCCGAACAATTAACAGAACAAATTTCCCTGCATTAAGCGCTGGAGCTACAGTATTAAAAGGAGCATTGGGGAGTAATTCTTCTAATTCTACTCAAGGAATAGTTTTGGCTACAGATGGATTGTATGCATGGGGTACAGCAGGAGCCGTTTTAGCTGCCAGTATTACTCCTAGTTCAACATTTCAGAAAATCACAATTGCCGGAAATGCTAACGGATTACCAACTGGTGTAAATCCCAGTGATGTAAAAATGATGTTTGCCACCTATGGAACATTAGCTATAACAACTTGCAGCGGAGCTGTATGGGTTATTTCTCAAACTGCAAATGTTAGAGGAAATGCAGCCACAGGTGATGCATTAAATTGGTATCAAGTAACTACGACAGAGAATGGTAATCCATTTTTGACCAACGTTGTTGCTTGTAGAGGAAGTTATAACAGTCTTATGGCCTTGAAATCTGATGGTACAGTGTATGTTTGGGGGACTAGTGTTTATTTAGGAGATAACAACGCCAGCATAGCGAATCAAACCAGAGCTGCACGAATGACGCTTCCTGCATCGATAACTCCAAAAATGATTGGTTCAACTGGACCAACCGGAGTAAAATCCTATTATGTTTTAGCAACTAATGGTAATTTGTACGCTGTAGGAAGAAATACAAACAAACAGTTGGGTGACTGGGACCCTGTAAACAGATTATCTTGGGTACAACCAAGATATAACGCTGTAAATGGTCCTGTTATGGATAATATTAAGTGGTTTAGTGTACAAGAACATGATACTGAATATGGCGCTGTGAATGTCATAAACAATAATTATAATCTATATGCTTTTGGACAAAATAATAAAAGTTTACTTGGAGGTGTAAGTACTAGCGCCACTATAGATCCTGTTATGCCGATTGGTATATCTGCTTCTGATAGAGTTTTAGCTGTGGAAACAGGAGGACATACCTCAATGATTGTTAAAGCCTGTGAATCAAGATTCGGTTATGTTGGTCATAGGTATAGTGGTAGTATGGGGAATGGCTCAACTGATGATGTAACGGAGACTACTTATACTTTTGCAACAGCCAACGTACAGATTTGCGGTGCAGAATCAAATCCAGTTATTCAGCCAATTTCATTAGGAGGAGGACCGGATTCTAAATATTGTATTGATGATCCTGTTTTATTAAATCCAACTCCTACAGGAGGAACATTAGAGCTTGTAAGCGGCCCGGGAACCTTAAATGGAAAGACTTTAAATTTTACCGGTGTTGGTACAGTTCAAGTTCGATATACAGTTACCACTTCGTGCGGAGGTACTACAATAACCAACAGAAGTTTTGAAGGAGCACTTTGTCCTGCAGATCTTCAAATTTCAAAAACAGCAGACAATGCTACTCCAGGTGTTGGAAATAATGTTGTGTTTACTATTACAGCTAAAAATAATGGTCAATACAAAGCTACAGGAGTAACAGTGAATGATGTACTTCCGTCAGGATATACTTTTGTAAGTGCAACACCTTCAACAGGTATCTGGTCGGCACCAAACTGGACTGTCGGGTCTCTTACCAACGGCAGCAGTGCAACTCTTGCCATTACGGCTACAGTAAAAGCAACAGGTTTGTATGCTAATACTGCCAGTATTTCTGGAAATAATCCTGACGGTACTGTTGGGAATAATTCTGCTACGGCTACACCTTTAGTTCAAACGAATCTCTCGGTAACCAAAGCAGTAAATAATACTACACCGAATGTTGGAAATGATGTAACTTTTACAATTACAGCTTCTAATGCAGGACCTAGTGCTGCGACAGGAGTTAAGGTTACAGATAATCTTCCTTCAGGATATACTTTTGTAAGTGCTACGCCTTCAACAGGTACGTGGTCAGCACCAGATTGGACTATTGGAGATCTTGCGAATGGTGCAAGTACTACTCTTACTATGGTAGCAACTGTAAATTCGACAGGTTCTTATGCCAATACAGCTACTATTTCTGGTTTGCAAAGTGATCCTGCTTCAGGAAATGATTCTGGTTCAGTTACACCAACTGTAAATCATCATCCAACTGCAGTAAAAGATGTTTACACAGTTGCCGAAGACAACACGGTTACTTTAACACCTTTAAGCAACGATACAGATGTTGATAGTAATACTATTACTCTTGTTTCAATTAACGGAACAGCCTTAACAGGAGGTGTTCAATCAATTACAGTTCCAAACGGAACAGTTAACATTTCAGCTTCAGGAGTGATTACTTTCACGCCTGCAGCTAATTTTAATTCAGCTACGGCAGTTAGTTTTCCTTATGTGATTACGGACGGATTATTAACCGCAACGGCGAATATAGAAATCACGGTTACGGCAGTAAACGATACTCCGAAAGCAGTTTTAGATACTTACACAGTTGCAGAAGACAACACCGTTACTTTAACTCCATTGAGCAATGATACTGATATTGACGGCGATACGCTGACAATTTCTTCTATTAACGGAACAGCTTTAACAGGTTCAGTACAGGTTATCACAGTTCCAAACGGAACAGTTAACATTTCAGCTTCAGGAGTGATTACGTTCACGCCTGCAGCGAATTTTAATTCAGCAACAGCAGTTAGTTTCCCTTATGTAATTACGGATGGATTGTTAACCGCGACAGCGAATATCGAAATCACGGTGACGGCAGTAAACGATGCGCCATCTGCAGTTTTAGATACTTATACAGTTGCCGAAGACAACACCGTTACGTTAACTCCTCTAAGTAATGATACCGATGTTGAAGGTGATACACTGACAATTGCTTCTATTAACGGAACAGCTTTAACAGGTTCAGTACAGGTTATCACAGTTCCAAACGGAACAGTAAATATTTCAGCTTCTGGAGTGATTACGTTCACGCCTGCAGCTAATTTTAATTCAGCTACGGCAGTTAGTTTTCCTTATGTGATTACGGACGGATTATTAAACGCAGCAGCGAACATCGAAATTACGGTTACGGCAGTAAATGATACTCCGAAAGCAGTTTTAGATACTTACACAGTTGCAGAAGACAACACGGTTACGTTAACTCCTTTAAGTAACGATACAGATATTGACGGCGATACACTGACAATTGCTTCTATTAACGGAACAGCTTTAACAGGAGGTGTTCAATCAATTGCAGTTCCAAACGGAACAGTAAATATTTCAGCTTCTGGAGTGATTACGTTCACGCCTGCAGCGAATTTTAATTCAGCAACAGCAGTAAGTTTCCCTTATGTAATTAC
>NZ_MUHF01000035.1 GCF_002217435.1 Flavobacterium reichenbachii | reverse complement strand
GTTTCTAAAACCTGTTAGGTATTCTTTTTTAAAACATTAAAACGTATGAAATCCATCAAAATAATTTCACTCCTTTTTTTAGGGTTATTATTTTTCAATTTTACTCCAAAACAAAACAACAAACCAACCGTTTTTATGGTGGGCGATTCTACTGTAAAAAATGGTAAAGGCGATGGTTTGGGCGGACTTTGGGGCTGGGGCGATTATATCGGACAGTTTCTGGATACGACAAAAGTGAATGTTGAAAATCATGCTTTGGGAGGTACGAGCAGCAGAACTTTTCAGGATAAAGGTTTATGGAATGCTGTTTTGGGCAAACTTAAAAAAGGCGATTACGTTTTGATTCAGTTTGGACATAATGATGACGGACCTCTGAACGACAGTCTTCGCGCACGCGGCACGATTAAAGGAATTGGAAATGAAACGGAAGAAATTGACAATATCCTGACCAAAAAACATGAGACCGTTCACAGTTACGGCTGGTACATTCAGAAAGTAGTCCGCGAAGCAAAATCAAAAGGCGCTATTCCGATTATTTGTTCGCCGATTCCGAGAAACGACTGGAAAGAAAAAAAAGTACCGCGTAATGACAAATCGTACGGATTATGGGCAAAACAAATTGCCGAAAAGGAAAAAGTTACGTTCATCAATTTGAACGAAAAAATGGTTGCAGCAATGGAAAAATTGGGTGAAGCAAAAGTAACCGGAACTTATTTCTACAAAAAAGACCATACTCATACTAGTGCAAAAGGTGCAGTTTTATCGGCATCGGTAATTGTTAAGGAATTAAAAGAAAGCAAAAACACTTTAAAAAATTATATTTTAGAACAGCCAAAAATTGAACTTCCAGCAAAGAAAAAAGTGTTTTTAATTGGCGATTCTACAATGGCAGACAACAATAATCCCGATGCTGTGGGCTGGGGAGTTTGTTTTGCTAAATATTGTGATACTACCAGAATTGAAGTGATCAATAAAGCCAGAGGAGGCAGAAGCACGCGGACTTTTGTTTACGAAGGTCTTTGGGATGAAGTAAAAAATCAATTAAAACCCGGTGATTTTATTTTGATTCAGTTTGGGCATAACGATGCCGGTGCTGTAGATAAAGAAAAAATGAGAGGTTCTCTAAAAGGAAACGGCGATGAAACACAAGAAGTTATTCGTCCCGACGGCTCAAAAGAAATCGTTCGTACTTTTGGGTGGTACATGGAAAAATTCATTCGCGAAGCGAAAGAAAAAGGCGCAATCCCGATTGTTTTAAGCCTGACGCCAAGAAACGAATGGCCAAACGACAAAGCCGAACGCAGAACCGATACTTACGTAAACTGGTCTAAAATTGCAGCCGAAAAAGAAAAAGTCCCGTTTATTGATTTAAACGACATAACAGCTTTAAAATATGAAGCTTTGGGAAAAGAAAAAGTAAAAACTTTTTTTCCAAAAGATCATACGCACACAGGTTTAGAAGGCGCCGATCTTAATGCACTCACTGCTGCAGAAAACATCAAAAAAATAAAAGAATACGCCTTAAAAGATTATATAGAAATCCCTAAATAATTTAGCAATAATAAAAAAGGTGCAGAAGAAACCTCTGCACCTTTGAACCTCTGAGCCTTTGAACCTCTATTCAACAGCCTCTTTATTTACAAAAACATTCTTAAAAGTAACGCCATTTATCAGACTTTTATCAATGGTAGTTTTAGCCGATTCTATATTTAAATTTTCAAACGTAAAATTGGACAAACGCACATTTGGATCGTTTTCTACTCCGTAAAAAGTATCGCATTTAAGATCAATATTTTTTAGTGTGATATGATCACCGTAAGACAACGGCACATCGGGACGGCCTTTTAAATCAAAAAATTGTTTCCATGCAAAAACGGCAAGACAAGTTTTGGCAGAACCTTTAATATCTTCTACCCTAATATATTCATATCGCTGTGGCGTGTCGGGTCTCATTTTAAGCCATAATAATCTCGAAGCTCCTTCTATTTTACAATTTCGCATAATTACGTTTTTGTTATGAATAGATTCGCTTCCGTTTGTTAGTGCCGAGTGGCAGAATCCGAAATTACAATCTTCAATAATAATATTGGCGTTTGGTCCGTTATTTTTATCCTGATCTGCATAGGGTCCTTTTCCTCCTTTTAAGGCAATTGCATCGTCATTAACGGATAAATAACAGCCTTTTACAAGAAAGTTGGTACAGATATCAATATCTATTGCATCTGTGCTTGGAGCTTTGAATTCTATGTGAGGCGAAAAAATATACAAATCAAGCATTTTTACGTTGTTGCATTTATAAAAATGATTGGTCCAGAAACCCGAATTAATCAGTCTGACATCCTGAAGCTGTACATTATTTGAATTCCATACAAAAACCAATCTTGGTCTTGATACTTCCAGATTGGTACATTTTGGATTTTCTTTGCGTCTTTCCCAAAAAGCAGCCCAATATTTTTTACCATTTCCGTTAATGGTTCCTTTTCCTGAAATCGAAAAATTATCTACTCCGTACGCATTGACTAAAGCCGGGAAATAATCCAGATTCTGGCCTTCCATTCTGGACGGCATAATCGGATAATCTGCAATATTATCAGAGCCTTTTAATACGCCGCCTTCTGCAACATATAAAACCGTTTTGGGTTTAAAAAATAGAGCGCCGGATAAGAAAACTCCTTTCGGAATTACGATTACGCCGCCGCCTTTTGCAGATGCTTTATCAATCACAGCTTGTATTTTTGCAGTCTGCACGACGGTGCTGTCTTTACCAACTCCATTTTCTGTAAGGACAAATTGTTTTCCTAAATCTTTGAGCTGCAATTTGGTATAATCTTTAAACCAATTCGGAATAGCAGAACCGTCTGGAAATGTATCATTGGTATAATTTTGCGAAAATACCGCTGGCACAATTCCCAAAATGCAGATAATAAGGATAATATATTTTTTCATGGTTATGATAGTTTAGTTTTTTGCTTGATGTTTAAACAATTTTAAAAATAAATCCGGAAGACGTTTCGTATTTTCCGCCTTGCGAAGCAGTAAACATATAGGTTGCTTTTCCGTTTTGAAACAACAGCTGCGGTCGTTCTGCACGTCCGTAGCGGTTTAAATGTTTTGGCGCTTCAGGCTGTTTAATATATTTATCTAAAGGCTGATAGGAAATTAAGGGTTTACTCCAATGAATTCCGTCATCAGAATCCATATAAAGACCATAATCCATGCCGAAAACGCCCATATCTCTGGCTAACATTTTAAACTTTTTACCTTCATACCAGACAAAAGCATCTTCGCATTGTTTATTATCTCCTAAATTAGAAAAATCAATTACCGGATTGCCTTTATACTTTTCATAAGGTCCGTAAAGCGATTTTGATGTTGCCAGACCGTATTTTCTATTTCCTTTTACAGAAAATTTTGGATGTATATAATTTTCGGTATCCAGAGATTTATAATACAGCCAATATTCGCCATTCGGATGTTTTAAAAAGGATGGATTTGTGGTCAGAAGATCATCCCACGCACCTTGCTCTCCGGGAAGCAGCAAAGGCTGATCGGGTCTTTCCCACGGACCGTAAAGTGAATCTGAAACGGCTAAACCAATACGTTTTGTATCCATTTTGCCGTTAGAATTTCCCAGAAAAAAGAGGGCATATCTGCCGTCTACAAAATGAATGCTTGGATTATGGCAGGTTGTAGCATCCCAGAAACCTTGACCTCTTGGCGCTAAAACAGTACTTACATATTCGTAGGGACCTTCTGGTTTATCGGCAACAGCATGTGCAATTTCAGAACCATTGATCCAGCCGCTCATCGATTTTGATTTTTTCCATCGGGAGAAAAACACATGAATTTTTCCATCGGGACCTTCAATCGGACTGTTGCACCAAACATAATAATCCTCAAATTCTAATGCACGCCCGACTGGCCGAAGTCTTTTTTCGAAATCTGAAAGCCTTGGATCTTCTAACAAAGAAACTGCCGATGCAGAAAACGGAAGACATAAACCAATTACGGCAAGAGAATTTCCGATTAAAAATTTCCTTCTGTTCATTTATACTTTATTTTTTTTCAGCTGTCAGCCATTCGTCGGTTCTGAAAGGAGAAGCTGGCAGATTTTCATTATTAAATAAATTCGGTTCCGGAACTGCTTTCCATGCAAAACGAACTGCTGCAGGATTTTTTACTTTTGATGAAGAAACTACGATTGTTTTTCCGTCAATTTTAGCATCGGCAGGATAAAAAACCTGATCTTCTCCGGCTATTTCAAATTCTTTTAAGAGTACTCCGTTTTTCTTTAAACCCGAATCTGCATAATCAAAAAACAACTGTACTTTTTGTTTTTTAATTTTCATATGATTGTAAATTGGCCCCGAATACACCAGTTTATTTTCTCCATAAGTTTTAGCGCGGGCAATCAAGGCAAGTCTGTGTCCTACAGTTTGTTTGTCTATTGGGTGAATGTTCTGTGCGTCTCCTACGTCTGTTGTAACAGCCATACCACTGTTGGGAATTGTTTTAAGCGACAATAATTGTGCTTCTCTAATTTCTGCATTCTGTCCCTTATGAGGTGTAATCTGTACATAATAAAAAGGAAAATCCCCTTGCTTCCACTCTTCTCGCCAGCTTTTTACCATTGCCGGAAATAAACTTCTGTACAAATAGGCTTTTCCGGAATTGCTTTCGCCCTGATACCAGATTGCGCCTTTTATGGTATAATTTACCAAAGGATGCAGCATGGCATTATACAAAACATAAGAGGTTTTATTGGCTTCTTTTTTAGGCTTTTTTAATTCTGATTTTTGAGTATTGGATGCGCTCGCAATTCTTTCATTGGTTAAAGCCAAGTAATAAGCTTCGAGTTTTTCCTGATATATTTTTTCGTTTTTTGCATCTTCCTGAAGAATTGGTAAAAAAGCCGTGTCGTTTTCTAAAACACTTTGAGCAGTCCATGCTTCTGCTTTTGTGCCTCCCCACGATGTCGAAATTAGTCCGATTGGTACATTTAATTTTTGATATAAATCTCTGCCAAAGAAATAAGCCACGGCAGAAAATGTTTGAATGCTTTCAGGCGAACATATTTTCCAGCTTCCAATTACATCTTCCAAAGGTTTTGGCGAAGCATTTGTCAAAACTGTAAAGAGTCGTAAAGGATAAGAAGCATTTTTTACTTCTTCTTCGTAATTTTTAACGCCTGTTTTCCAGGTTCCTTCTTCTTTTCCAACGGGAAAAAACATATTCGACTGTCCGGAACAAAGCCAGACTTCTCCGATCAGAATATTTTTTAAAACAATTTTATTTAAGCCGTCAATTGTTATTTCGTAAGACTGTTCACTGCCTTTTGGAGTTTCTACAACTGTTTTCCAATTTCCATTGTTATCGGCTGTAACTGCTGCTTTTTGGTCTGACCATCCTAATCGAATCGTTATTTTTTCGTTTGGTGATGCCCATCCCCATAAATTAACTTTTGCATTTTGCTGCAAAACCATATTATCTCCTACTAAAGAGGGCAATTTTACCTGTGCAATACTTGTCAGCTGCACAAGTGCAAGAATAAAAAATAAATAAAGTTTTTTTGAGTAAGTCATTGTATATAAATTTATTACCTGAAATCTGTAGAGTGCAATTATTTTTTTTAACACATAGAANNTATGTTCCTATGTGTTAAAATGTATTTTTTTTTATTTATCCTATTGATCATCTGAATTTTAAAGATAAAACACGAAAACGATATAGGCATCCTGTCCCTTCCTGTTTTATTTGAATAAAAAAAGTCAAAAAGCTGTCTTAAAAAAGACAGCTTTCAAAAAAAAACAAAATATGAAAAAAAAAATTGGGGCAATATATTTTTAATCGTATCCTAAATTCTGCGTATAGAGTCCAGGAACGGCAAGGATTTCCTGAAGCGGAATTGGATAAAGAAGCATATTATTATCTATTGTTCTGATTTTTCCTCCGGTATCTTCTGCAATTCTCCAGGCATTCATGATTGTTACTGCATTTCCAGATCTAATTAAATCAAACCATCTTGTTCCTTCAGAAAAGAATTCTTTTCTTCTTTCGTCAAACAATTGAGGCAGTGTAATATTTGCAGCAGTTGCAGGCACTCCTGCCCTTGTTCTTACCTGATTTACAATTGCATCTACATCTGCCTGAGAACCGCCGCCGCCGTGAAGCGTGCATTCTGCCATCATCATCAATACATCTGTGTAACGCATTACCATAAAATCAACACCCCAGTCTTCTCGTCCGCCAGTTCCGTAACGTGTTGGGTCAATGTATTTTTTAAAAACCGGAAGTGTGTAACTTCCTTTATAAGTACCTGTTGCAACGGTATAACTTGTGGCAATGCCAAAAGTTTTTCTATTGTCGTTTGCTGCAAACATGTTTAAGAAACCTGTAGAAATTGGTCTGGCTTCTAAAGCGCCTTGTGCCGATAAATTTACAGAAGCAAAATAAGGTTCATAACCCAATTCTACCATAAAATTACCACCAATAGAACTTGCTACACTTTGTGTGTAAGGAATCGTTAAGATGTTTTCTTTGTTTGCAATTCCTTCTGTTTTAAATATAGCGGCGTAATCTGTACCAAAAGCATACAAACCGCTGGTTTTAATATCATTTAGCTGCTGGTATGCTTTATCCCATTCGTTAAGACCAAGCATTGCACCATCAATTCCGTAAGTTGGGCTTGAACGGGTCATGTATACTAATCCTAATAAACCTTTTGCTCCGTATTTGGTTACGCGTCCGAAATTGGCAGCATCATAAGACGGGCTCAAATCTGGAATTGCGGCTTCTAAGTCTGCAATTATTAATTTATAAATATCAACAACCGGACTTCTTCCTATTTTAGAAGTTTCCTGCGCTGTCATTGTTCTGTCAATCAACGGAACTTTTCCAAACCATCTGATCAAATCAAAATAACAAAATGCTCTCAGAAAACGCGCTTCTGCAACCATAGAGGCTTTGTCGACTGGATTTGTAAAAATATCATTTCCTTTTAATGCAATTTTTTCTAATAACTGATTGGCTTTATATATTGCATTATAATTACTCAAATAAGCTTCTTTTACATAGGTATTTGAACTTATAGAAGTATAAAAGCTGTTGATTCCTTCCCAATCTCTGGAAGCAGTTGTCAAGGCTAATAAATTATCCGATCTGGTTTCGCTTAAGTTTAATACTCTGTTGGCATAACCATAAGTTCCTGTTCCGTGAAATGCTACCGAATAAACAGCATTTCTAGCCTGATTAAAATCTCCCGGCGTAGCATAAAAGTTCTCTTCTGTACCTTGCGATAATGGAACCTGAGTCAGCTCTTCTGTACAGGAAGCTGTTCCCAATAAAAGCAAATTTGCTGCTAGTAAATAAATATATTTTTTCATTTTAATTAAAATTAATGTTAAGACCCAGAACGATTGATTTTGCTAATGGCGCACCTCCGTAATCTACAGGAACAGAAAAATCACTATTTGAACTTCCAGAAGTATTTACTGCTTCTGGGTTAAAACCTACTTTGTATTTATTCCAGTAGAACCAGTTTTCGCCCGTAATATATAACCTTGCATTGTCTATTCTTTTTACTGTTTTTACTGCCTGTTTTAAATTATATCCCAAAGAAATACTTCTAATACTGATATAATCAGATTTATACAACCAATCTGAATTGGCTTGATAACCAAAAGAAGTTCTCCAGTTTCCTCGTACTGCAGGATCAACATTTAGTGAGTTTTCTACAGAACCCATTCCGGTTCTGTCAATTGCTCTTCCTGTTAAACCGTATACTGTACCTCCATTTTGTCCTTGTACCAATATGCCTAAATCGAAATCTTTGTATTTAAAATTATTCGTAATTCCCCAAGTATATTTTGGCGTTGGGTTTCCTAAATCGACACGATCTTCTGAGTTGATTTTTTTATCGCCATTTTGGTCAATATATCTCGGATCTCCCAAAACCAATTTATTTCCTCCAATAGTGGTCCCTCCGTTATCTATATCAGACTGAGTAACTACACCGTTTTGCTGTAAACCAAAAATAGTATACATAGGTTTTCCAACTTCTAATTTCACAAACGGAACTCCTCCATCGTAAGCATTACTAATTTCGATTTTGGTTTGGTCTGGTCCTAATGCCAATACTTTATTTTCGTTATGGCTTAAGTTTAAAGATGTTCTCCACTCAAAACTATTGGTTGTAAAGTTCAAAGTATTTAATTCAAACTCCCATCCTTGATTTTGAACCGCTCCCACATTGGTCAGATAACTGCTGAAACCAGATGCCGAAGGAACAGGAACTCTCAATAATAATTCGGTATTCTTCTTTCTATAGACTTCAAAAGTTGCAGAAATTCTATTTTTAAGAAGCGACACATCTACTCCTAAATCAATACTTTTAGATTCTTCCCAGTGTAATGAAGGATTTGGTATTGAACTCACGCCCTGTCCGATTCCAACTGCTCCTCCGATAGAATAATTGTACGAAGCTAATGTAGAATAAGATCCGTAACTTCCGATATTATTGCTTCCGTTTGTTCCTACACTTCCTCTAAATTTTAAGTCTGTAAGCCAGTTTACTTCTTTCAAAAAAGATTCCTGTTTTACTCTCCATCCAAGAGACAAAGAATAAAAAGATCCCCATCGTTTATCACTTCCAAATTTAGAAGAACCGTCGCTTCTTATACTGGCAGAAAAAAGGTATCTTTCTTTAAAGTCATACTGCAGTCTTGAAAAATAAGATAACAAAGTATTTTTTTCTGCATTGGTGCTTCCTAATGACCCTGTAGG
>NZ_MUHF01000034.1 GCF_002217435.1 Flavobacterium reichenbachii | reverse complement strand
AAACAGCTTTTAATATTTTAGAAAAAGACAGCAACTTAGTACGTTATAACCTTAGAAGCTAAAAAATAATTCGTAAATTTAATCCTCAAACTTAGAGTTATGAAAAACTGTTTTTACATATTAGGTGTTTTATTCACGATCATTGCCTGCTCTACAACTGCAACAAATACAGCAGCTGTTACAGACAATTCGTCTACAACAAAATCTAATATTAAAGATACAGTGAGAATTGCAAACGACTCTTTAGAATATGAAGTTATCATTATAGACAATGGCTTTACAAGTTGGCTGGCTTCAAGAGCATTTCCCCGCAATTATCATTCTTTAAGTTTCCTCGAAAATAAAAATTATCAGTATGTAACAGAGTGGAACAATCGTGTTTTACAACCGCAGCGCTTTAGTCCGAACTTATATGAAATGACGATAGATTATCAGCCTCACATTCATTACGGATATGAAGTGAATTATTTAATTTACAACTACATGATTTATTTTCAAAATACATACAAACAAAAGCTCGGAGGTTATGTTCCGCAACGATAATGTTACTATATTTGTAATTGTTACAAATAAATAATGGAGAGATTAAAAAAGCGCTGGGGAATAACCTCAAACCTACAAGCCGTACTTATTTTCATCGTATTTGCCATCACCGGATCGGCATCTGCATGGGTATCCAGACCTTTTTGTGACTGGCTAGGTATTTACAAAGAAGATTTTGGAGCAGTATGGTTTACATTAATCCGCTTAATTATCATCCTTCCTATTTACCAAGTACTTTTGGTTGCCATTGGAACCATTTTTGGGCAATTCCGTTTTTTTTGGAACTTCGAAAAGAAAATGCTTAAAAACATGGGACTTGGCTTTTTATTCAAAGACTAATTTTTATCTTTTTTCCTAATATAATAAGTATAAAACCACGTTAACGTAAAAGAAGGAATTATATCTGTAAAAGGTAAAATCTCTTCTAAAAACGTAAAAAAACCAGCAACTTTACCTACTGTTCCTTTGTACATGTAATTCATAATAAAACCTGCAAGCGGCGCCCAGATTACATCTCCAAATTCTCCCACAAAAGGAATAGAAAACGAAAGCATACCAATTGCATCAAAAAGCAATCCAAGCAGCAGCTTTCTTTGTTTTTCTTCTTGTAATATAATTTCTTGTGTTTTCATTTAATTTTAATTTTTTGTTGTTACTGCAAATAATACACCAAAATTTCCGTCGGTCTGGATCCAGTTTTCAGAAGGCACATAGGCACGAGACACAAACCCGTCCAGATATAAGGCATTCCTGCATCCTAAATCCTTAAAATATTTTGCAAAATCATAAAAATTAATTTCTTTTTTTGACAGTACAAATACAATTTTATCACTTGGTAAAATTCCGATACCGTTTCTTATATTCACATTTGCAGAGCCTTCCTTAAAAGCTGGATGAATCTGATTATCGATCACCAGCATCGGACCAGATTGCGTAGCGTATTTAATTTTACCGTCATTCTGAAATTTTTCCGTTGTACAAATTTTAGGTACATTTCCAGACGTTAGATAAAAAACACCATTGGGTTTTAAATAAAAATTTCCCTGTGCTTCTGAAATATCCAGAGGTGACAAAACTTTTAGTTTTTCGATATAAAGACCTTGCGGCGAATTATCTTTCTTATACATACCACCATTCATAGCAAATTCAAGTTTCAATTTATTCTTTTCTGTCCAAAGCTTTAAATTCTGGATACTTCCAAAATTTTCACCTTTTTCATTTTTCCAAAACAATTTCAAATCCTGTTTTTTCAAATCGACAACGTAAGTCAAAAAACGATCTTCAGAATATATTTTGGCATTAATAAAAAGGGCAAGAAATAAAATTACCAGTATTGAAGTTACTATTTTTATTTTCATTTGTATGTGAATTTCATTTAAATATAAATAAAATTTCTAATAATCTCCTGCAAAATATTCTTCATAAAATTCTGTTACAACATTTTCCTATATCAACATAATCTTTGTTTCTTTGTAAAAACAGTTTCAAAATGATACACGCAAAAAATATACATAAATTCTATGATAAACTTGAAGTTTTAAAAGGAGTCGATCTGCATATTAAAAAAGGAGAAATTGTTTCGATTGTTGGCGCTTCAGGAGCCGGAAAAACAACACTTTTACACATTTTAGGCACATTAGATAAGCCAGAATTAAACCCAGATTCTTCACTCCACATAAACGGACAGGACATTCTGAGCCTGCAGGATATGGAGAATGACAAATCTAAAAAAAAGGGATTCAAAATTATCACTGCACTGGCAGGAACCTATTGTTGTGTACAGCTAATTGCTTTAATTTTCTTCAAAAGTAAATTGACAGAAACATTATTAGGAAATCTTATGATTCCGGTTTTATTAATTCCTGTAATCTCATTTTTTTTATATTACTTTCGATACTTTAAAAAAAAGAGTAGAAAAGACAAAATATTATCCCACTTTAGAAATTTGAATCTCGGGTTTATTTTTCAGTTTCATCAATTACTTCCCGAATTTACAGCTCTCGAAAATGTCTGTATTCCGGCATTTATGGCCAACAAACCTAAAGCCGAGACCGAAAAAGAAGCAAAAAAAATATTAGAATACTTAGGTTTATCACATCGTGTAAATCATAAACCAAACGAACTTTCGGGAGGAGAACAACAGCGTGTAGCCGTTGCAAGAGCTTTAATAAATAAACCCGATGTTATTTTTGCAGATGAACCTTCTGGAAACTTAGATACGCAGTCTGCAGAAAACCTGCATCAATTATTTTTTCAGCTTCGTGACGAGTTCGGACAAACTTTTGTAATCGTAACTCACAACGAAGAATTAGCCAATATGGCAGACAGAAAATTAATAATGGTCGATGGTTTAATTAGTAATTAGAAGCTGTTTCCTGCTATCCGCTTTATCTTTTTGTTTTTAAAGAAAAAACAAAAAGGATGTCGCTTCTATCAGGGCTAGGACTTTACGTATTTCAAGAACTTTCATTTTAAACATGACTCAAAAAGAACTCAAAGATTTTCTCGACGAAAAAGTAATTCAATATAACAATCAGGATTTCATAGAAAGTGATCCTGTTCAGATCCCGCATTTATTTAGTCACAAAGAAGATATAGAAATTGCAGGTTTTCTGAGCGCAACAATTGCGTGGGGAAATCGCAAAATGATTATAAAAAATTCGCACACAATGATGGAATTAATGGGCAATACACCCCATGATTTTGTCATGTCTCATTCTGACGAAGATTTGTCAAGATTAGAAAATTTTGTACACAGAACCTTCAACGGAAATGATTTTGCCGGATTTATAAAAGCACTGCAGAACATCTATAAAAACCATAACGGCCTTGAAGCTCTTTTTGCTAAAAATCAAGAAAAAAACAGCTTGCAAAAAAGCATTCACGAGTTTAAAAAAGTTTTTTTTGAGGTAGACCATCTCCCAAGAACTCAAAAACATATTTCTGACCCATTAAATAATTCTGCTGCAAAACGCATCAACATGTATCTGCGCTGGATGGTCCGCCAGGATTCTAAAGGAGTCGATTTAGGAATCTGGAAAAGTATTTCGCCCGCTGCTTTATCATGTCCGTTAGACGTGCATTCTGGTAATGTTGCCCGCAAATTGGGCATTCTGACCCGAAAACAAAATGACGGAAAAGCTCTTAATGAACTTGACCTTAAACTCCGCCAAATGGATGCTCAAGATCCTGTAAAATACGATTTTGCATTATTTGGATTAGGTGTTTTTGAAGGCTTTTAATATTGAAAATTAAATAGTTAGAACAATAAATTATCAGATCCTTTTAAGAATCTGATAAAGAAACCATGAATTTAACGTACATTTGCACAAAATTTAATGTAAATGAGTACTTTCGAAAAATTCAATCTTCCAAAATCACTGCAAAAAGCCATCGACGAATTAGGTTTTGTTACGCCAACTCCTATTCAGGAAAAATCCTTTTCTGTGATTATGTCCGGCCGTGACATGATGGGAATTGCACAGACTGGTACTGGTAAAACATTTGCATATTTATTACCGCTTCTTAAGCTGTACAAATTTACAAACACCAATACGCCAAAAATTGTAATATTGGTTCCTACTCGTGAATTAGTAGTGCAAGTTGTAGAAGAAGTTGAGAAATTAACCAAATACATGTCGGTTAAAACAATTGGTATTTTTGGAGGTGTAAACATCAATACGCAGAAAAAAGCCATGTACGAAGGTGTTGATATTTTGGTAGGCACACCGGGAAGAACAATGGATTTAGCTTTAGACGCTGTTGTGCGTTTTGACGAAACTCAAAAATTAGTAATTGATGAATTCGACGAAATGCTGAACCTTGGTTTCCGTACACAATTGACTGCATTATTGGCAATGATGAAAACCAAACGTCAGAATATTTTATTCTCTGCAACAATGACCGATGAAGTCGATGCTGTTTTGAATGACTTTTTTGATTTTCCAGAAGAAGTAACACTTGCTGCATCTGGAACTCCGCTCGAAAAAATTACACAGATTACTTATAACGTTCCTAATTTCAATACCAAAGTAAATCTTTTAAAACATTTACTGGAAACTGACGAAAGCATGAGTCGTGTTTTAGTCTTCGTTAATAATAAAAAGATCTCGGACATGCTTCATACTCGCATCGAAGAAAATTTTGAAGGTCAGTTTGGTGTTATTCACTCCAATAAATCTCAGAATTACCGTTTGAGTACAATGGCCGAATTTCAGGAAGGAAATCTTCGCGGATTGATCACAACAGATATTATGGCGAGAGGTTTGGATATTTCTGATATCACGCACGTAATTAATTTTGAACTTCCGGAATTAGCAGAACTTTACATGCACAGAATTGGACGTACAGGTCGTGCTGATGCAAGCGGAACTGCTTTAAGTTTTGTAACGCCTCGTGAAGAAGAATTTAAAATACAAGCTGAGATTTTAATGAATACTGAACTCGAGATCAGCAATTTACCAGCAGAAGTTGAAATTTCAGAAAAATTAATCGAACCTGAAAAAGACAGACAGCCGATAAAATTCTTAATGAAAAAACAAAAACTGGAAGGTGACGGAGCTTTTCATGAAAAATCTAAAAAGAATAAAAAAGTCAATTTAGGCGGCCCTTCTAAAACAAAAAAGAAAACACACGGTTCTGTTAATAGAAACATGCTAAAAACAAGAGATAAGAAAAGAAAAGATTCTAATAAATAGTTTTTTTCTATGGTTCAAAGGCTCAAAGTTGCAGAGGTTCAAAGTTTTTAACTTTTATTCTACATCTTTGAGCCTTTATATTTTTACTTGAAAGGCAAGAAGCCTTTGCACCTTTGTCCCTCTGCGTCTTTGAACCTGAAAAATTAAATTTTTGTAAACAACAACCCAACAGGCGAGCACAATTCAATTTTCTTTCCGCTGTTTTTAAGCTTTCCTGTAACTTTATCTCTTTTGAAAATAATGATATCATTAGTATATTGATGTCCTGCCAAAAGATAATTACCTGTAGGATCAATTGCAAAATCTCTTGGTCCTTTTCCTAAAGTACTTACCTGCTCTACCAATTCTATATTTCCTGTTGCAAGTATTTTATAAACAGAAAGCATGTTGACATCTCCACGGTCTGAAACATATAAAAATTTTCCGTCGGGCGAAATTTTTATTGCAGCAGAACTATTTGCGCCTTTAAAATCTTTTGGAATAATGTTGGTTTCTTTCAAAAGCTTTAAACTGCCGCTTTTATCATAAGAAAACGTTGTTAAAGTTCCGTCCAGCTCCTGAACCAAATAAACAAATTTACCATCTTTACTAAAGGTTAAATGTCTTGGCCCGCTTCCTTTTTTCACGTCAACTGTACTTTTTAAAGTCAGAACTTCATGTGCTGCTCCGGCATTATATTTATAAATAAAAATTTTATCCTGCCCTAAATCATTCGACAAAACAAATTTCTTGTCTGGAGAAAAAACAACCATATGCACGTGCGCTTTTTCCTGACGCGCCTCATTAGGTCCTTTTCCTTCATGCTGAATCAACTGTTGTCCTTCTGTGATACTTCCGTCAGCATTCTTTTTAAATACTGCAATGCTTCCGCCCGAATAATTGGCAGCAATTACATTTTTACTGTCGTTAATTAAATGGCAAGGATCAGCGCCTAAAGAAGAATTTGAGTTCAGCAACTTAAGTTTACCAGCTTTTGAATCATAACTAAAAGCGCTTACATTACTTTGATTTCCGTTTTCGTTTACAGCATAAAGAAATTTATTGTTTTCTGAGACAGATAAATAACTTGGGCTGATAACTCCTTCAGTAGTATTTTTAAGAGTAAAATTTCCTGATGCAGCATCAAATTCATAAATGTAAATTCCTTTGCTTGCACAAGTATTTGTATAGGTTCCTACTAATAAATTAAATTTACTTTGAGCTTGAACAGTTGTAAAAGTTACAGCTGAAAACAACAGCATATATAATCTCTTCATATTTTTCATTATTTTTTGAATATGCTAAAATAGGTAATAATATTGTTTCTTCGTTATAAATCAAATTTCAAAACTTATATTATTCAGATCTTATTATTTGAAAATTTTTCGAATCCATAAAAAAATTAGATTGAATTTTAGTACACTTTAAGTACTACGAACTTAAGTAACTTATATCGTTCAAATAAAAAAACAAATTTGTATTTTTGACCAGCAACTTTACTAAAGGCAAAACTTTGTGAAGTAAAATCAAGGCATAATGCATTTTAAACATCCCGAAATTCTATACTTTCTGTTTTTATTGATTGTTCCAATTTTGGTTCATTTATTTCAATTAAGACGTTTTAAAACTTCATTCTTCACGAATGTGCGCTTCCTGAAAGAACTTGCTGTACAGACACGTAAAAGTTCAAAAATCAAAAAAAGATTATTATTAGCCACACGCCTTCTGCTGCTTACTTTTGTAATATTGGCTTTTGCCCAGCCTTTTTTTGAAGCAAAAGACAGTAAAAATGCATCAAACGAAATGTATATTGTTTTAGACAATTCATTCAGTATGCAGGCGAAAGGCAAAAAAGGCGAATTACTAAAGCGTGCAGTTCAGGAATTATTAGAAAACACACCAGAAACCGCACAATTTTCTTTACTCACAAATACTGAAAACTATTGGAATACCGATATTAGATCGTCTAAAAGTGCACTCCAAAATTTAAAATACAGTGCGTCGCCATTTGAACTTTCGGCTATAACCGCTAAAATAAAAGCACATAAATCTGCACATAAAAAAGATATAGTGATCATTACAGATGCCGTCGGACTGGAAGAAAAAGATGTAAAAAATCTAGATTCTGACGAGAAACCTTATTTTATAGTTCCAGAAGCAGAACAAAAAAATAACATTGCAATTGACAGTGTTTTTATCAACCAGACTTTGGAAAATTTTTATGAAATTGGCGTGAGTTTATCGGCTTACGGTGAAGATTTTAAACCAGTTCCTATAGCACTTTACAATCAGAGCAAACTGATTGCCAAAACGATTATTAAATTTGATGCTAAGAAAAAGAAAGTAAATTTTACAATTCCAAAAGAAGCTTTTCATGGTTATGTATCTATTGAAGACAATGGCCTAACTTATGATAACAAACTTTACTTTAGCATTTCTAAAACCAAAAAAACGAATGTAATAAGCATTGGAGATGCTGAAAAAAGTAATTTCTTATCGAGAATTTACACTCCGGCAGAATTCAATTACAACAATTACCCTCTTAACAGTTTAGATTACAATAGTTTAGAAAAGCAAAATACTATTATTTTAAACGAATTAGAAGAAGTTCCTCAAGCTTTGCAGACTACCTTAAAAGCTTTTACTGCTAAAGGCGGTAACTTGGTAATTATTCCGTCCGAAAAAAGTTCGATCACAAATTTGAATACTCTTTTAGGGAATTTTGGAAAAATTCAATTTAAAAATATTGAGACTGGAAGCAAATTAATCACCAAAATTAATTTTGACCATCCTTTATTTTCAGGTGTTTTTGAGAATAAAATAACAAATTTCCAATATCCAAAAACAGCGAAATCTTTTAATGTATTAAGCCCTTATCCAGCTGTATTATCTTATGACGACCAAACGCCGTTTGTCACTGCGATTCAAAGTCCCGTTTCTGGAATTACCATTTTTACTGCGCCGATTAATTCTGTCAATTCAAACTTTCAGCAATCTCCTTTAATTGTGCCGCTTTTTTACAAAATGGGTCAGAACAACCAGAAAACTGGTGTTAGTGCTTTAACAATTGGCAGTAATAAGCCTTATTTTGCTGATGTTTTATTGACTAAAGATGCGATTTTAGAAGTAAAAGGAAACAAAGATTCGTTTATTCCAATTCAGCAGATAATGAACAACAAAGTCAAATTAACATTTAATGACTTTCCTGAAACTGCTGGAAATTACGGTATTTTTGATAAAAAAAATTGGGTAGAAAACCTGAGTTTCAATTATAACAGAAGCGAGAGCGATTTAAGTCTGGTCAATACAAGTGTAATTTCAGATTTTAAAACCGCAGATACGATTTCAACTATTTTTAATACACTGCAAACTGAGCGGACTGACAGCCAAATTTGGAAATGGTTTGTTATCTTTGCACTGTTATTTTTAGCATTAGAAATGGCCATTATAAAATTCATGAAGTAAAACGTAAAGTTTTATTTAAAGATAAATAAAACACACAGAAACATAGTTTTTAAAACTTAAAAAAGGAGTTTCATTAACTAAAAAATCACATAGCTATGTGTAAATGATGTGTCATTTATTTTTACCTCAGATAAATAAAGGAGAAATCTATGTTTCTATGTGTTTAAAAATTAGACTTTCATTTAAAATAAATATATCTACATATGAAAATAATCATCAAGAGCGCCAAAATTATAGACTCAAAAAGTCCGTTTCATAATCAGACCGTTGATCTTTTAATTGCAGATGGTTTAATAGAAAAAATAGGAGTTTCACTTCCTAATGATGATGCAGCGATAGTACGATTTGATGATCTTCATGTTTCTCAAGGCTGGTTTGACAGCAGTGTTTCTCTTGGAGAACCAGGTTATGAAGACAGAGAAACTATTGCAAATGGATTAAATGTTGCTGCAAAAAGCGGTTTCACTGCAATTGCTTTACAACCTAACTCCTTCCCTATTATTGATAATCAGTCTCAGGTAAATTTTGTAAAAAATAAAGCAAACGGTTTTGCAGCAGAAATTTTTCCAATTGGCGCTTTAACAAAAGCCAGCGAAGGAAAAGATATGGCAGAGCTTTACGATATGAAAAAAGCAGGAGCTATTGCTTTTGGAGATTATAACAAAAGTATCGACAATGCAAACCTCGTAAAAATTGCTTTGCAGTATGTTCAGGATTTTGACGGATTAGTGATTGCTTATTCGCAAGATCCTAACATAAAAGGAAACGGCGTTGCCAATGAAGGAATTGTTTCTACAAGACTAGGCTTGAAAGGAATTCCAAATTTAGCAGAAGAACTTCAAATCTCAAGAAACTTATTTTTATTAGAATATACGGGAGGTAAACTACATATTCCCACTATTTCTACAGCAAAATCCGTTCAATTAATAAGAGAAGCCAAGGAAAAAGGTTTAAATGTAACGACGAGTGCTTCTGTACATCATTTGGTTTTAACCGATGAAAAATTGGACGGTTTTGATACTCGCTTTAAAGTAACGCCGCCATTGAGAACAGAAGTAGACAGGCAGGCTTTATTAAACGGAATTGCTGACGGAACTATAGATATAATTACATCAGACCATAATCCGATTGATATTGAATTCAAAAAAATGGAATTTGATACCGCTAAAAATGGAACAATTGGTTTAGAAAGTGCTTTTGGAGCTTTATTAACAGTTTTACCTCTTGAAACTATAGTTGCAAAATTAACTGCAGGAAGAGCTATTTTTGGTCTCGAAAATAATACAATTGAAGAAGGTGCAAAAGCCAATTTTACTTTTTTTACACCAGAAGGAAAATCAACTTTTACGAAAGAAAATATCCTTTCAAAATCTAAAAATTCTGCTTTTTTAGGAACTGAAATTAAAGGTTCGGTTTATGGAATTTTAAATCAAAATCAACTTGTCACAAAATAATACAATGAACAACACAATCGAAGAAGGAAAATCTATCGCTATTACAAGTTATATTTTAATTATTGGCGTTTTGATTGCCATGAGCATGAATTCTGAGAACAAAAACAGTTTTGCTTCTTTTCATATCCGTCAGGCTTTAGGATTGTCTTTAACCTTCATTTCTTTCGGAGCAATTATCAGCAATTTTGACAGTTTTTTCATCACTTTTCCGATGTGGATCTGTATTTCGATTCTTTGGACATATGGAATTTTCACAGCTATTCAAGGCCAAATGAAACCAATTCCCTTAGTTGGAGGACTGTTTCAAAAATGGTTTAAAAGCATCGGATAAATTTTAAAAATTCCAATTTTTAAGTTCCAAATTCCAAACTGAAAATATCAAAAACTTTGTCAAAGTTTGAAACTTTGACAAAGTGGAAAATTCACAATTCACAACTTACAATTCACCATTAAAAAATGAATCTATCTTTAGAATATAAAATACAAGAACCAAAAGTTATCTTAGAAAAAAATCCTGTTTTGCTTTTATTGCACGGATACGGAAGCAACGAAGCCGATTTATTTTCGTTTGCTACAGAACTTCCAGATAATTACTATATAATCTCTGCCAGAGCACCTTATGATTTACAATATGGAGCTTATGCGTGGTATGCAATCAATTTTGATGCAGATCAGAATAAATTTTCTGATAATGATCAGGCCAGAACTTCTAGAGATGCAATCGCTTCTTTTGTAGATGAATTAGTTGCAAATTATCCTATTGATGCAAACAACGTAACTCTGATTGGTTTTAGTCAAGGTTCAATTTTAAGTTATTCCGTTGCGCTTTCTTACCCAGAAAAAATTCAGAGAGTTGTAGCAATGAGCGGTTATTTTAATGAAGAAATCATCAAAGAAGGCTTTGAGAAAAACGACTTCAAAAATCTTAAAATATTTGCATCACACGGAACTGTAGATCAGGTTATTCCTATTGAATGGGCTAGAAAAACTCCTGCAATATTAGAAAAATTAAACATTCCGGTTACTTACAAAGAATACCCTGTTGGTCACGGCGTTGCACCGCAGAATTTCTTTGATTTTAAGAATTGGCTGGTTTTGTAATTTAAAAGAAATATATTTAGATCATGTGGTCTGACCAATATCATTATTTCAATATTTATTATGACGAAGAATTAAGCGTAAAAGTTAAAACTTCTGAAGTAAGAGAATTTCTATTGTCTTTAAAAGAATTAAAACAAAAATCAGATTTTACATTTATCAATCAAACAGATTTTCCTTTTACTGAAATTATATTATTAAATGCTAAAAGTTTGAACAGTTGGTCAACAAAAGATGTAAATAAAAATGAAACCAATTTGCTAAGCATTGTTTGTGAGAAAGGAAAGCAAGAAAGTCTTGAGAAATTAAAAACAACCTTCAGTAAAATTAGAAAATTTCTTAATTGGCAATTTATTGAAGAAGATTAGAAAAATGAATAGAAAAACGAATAGAAAAGGCGAGAAAAATTTCTCGCCTTTTGATTTTGTAAATTAGAATTTATATCTATTTCCCGGTATAAATAATCTTTCCGTCTTTTTTCAGAACATAACCTTTCCAGGGAATTAATTCTAGATTATCTTTTTTCCAAGAATCTCCTTCAGACTTTCTTTCTAAAATGATCGATTCTTTTTGAGTATCTAAGAAAAGTTCGGCTTTGTTTCCATCAAAAATTACGTAAGATGCGGTTGTGTACGTTTTTCCATCGTCATAATGCGACAGTTTTGTTCCTTCAAAAATTCGAATACATTCTTTTTTTAGTGTTGACCAATTGTATCCAGCCGAAGCTTTACAACCATGAGAATCAGGATCTCCGCCCACCGAAACTTCTTTTTTTGGTTCTTCAGAAGTTTTACTTACATTTTCCTGAGAAACTTTTTTGGCGCAAGAAAACGTGCTTGCAATAATCAAAAACAAAAACATCTTTTTCATAATCCTATTAAATTTAATGGTCAAAAAAAATAGGATTAAAAATCCTATTTTTGATATAACCAAGTTTGATTTACTTCAAAGGTAATATTATCATCATTATCAACAAAGAATTTTAACAAGACTTCTCCCCACATTTCTCCATTACTGTAATCTGCAATGATCCAGCGGTGGTTTAAGATTTTTACTTTGTTAATGATAAATTTGTTTGGGCCAATTTGATCTTGTCCTGTGTATGGATTCCCTTTTGGATTTGCATTAAAATCTAATAATTTTTCTGTGACAACCGGAATTAACTTTTCGAATAAAATTACTTTTCCTCCAGAGGCACTGTTATCAAAGTAATTCTGTGCATTCTCATTATGTTCCAGAGAAAAATAATCTGCATCTGCCAGCTTTGCAGTAACTAAATTGATGCTGTCTCTTAATTTCTTTGTCGTTTTCTCATATCTTTCTTCCCCAAATTTTACTTCTCGGCTGTAAAACATATAAGTAAAAACATTCATTAATATCGCAAGGATAAAAAGATAAAGCATTAAGGATTTTTTCATTTTGTGGTATAAATTAAATTGTAATTTCTAAGTTGTCATAGGCCAGAAATACGTTTTCCGGAAGTTGCTTTTGAACTTCTTCATGAAAACCTAAAACATGACTAATATGGGTTAAATAAGCTTTTTCCGGTTTTACCAGATTTATAAAATCTAAAGCTTCCTGCAGACTAAAATGAGTGTCGTGAGGTTCTACACGCAGCGCATTTATCACCAAAACCTTTAGACCTTTGAGTTTATTAGTTTCAGCTTGTTCGATTGTTTTTACATCGGTTAAATAAGCAAAGTCTTCAATTCTATACCCAAAAACCTGCAAATCTCCGTGCATTGCATTTACCGGAACTGCCATTTTATCTCCCACAGCAAAAGGATGATTGTTTTTTACTTCGATTGTTTTTACACTCGGAGCTCCAGGATATTTATTTACAGTTTCGAAAACATACTCAAAACGGCGTTTCAAATTATCAATAACGCGCTGATGTGCATATACGGGAATTTCGCCCTGCCTAAAATTAAACGGACGTATATCGTCTAAACCCGCAGTGTGATCTGCATGCTCATGCGTGAATAAAATAGCATCAAGTTTTCTGCATCCGCAAGAAAGCATCTGCTGTCTGAAATCCGGACCGCAATCTATGACATAGGAGTGCTCATCCCATGTAATCCAGATAGATACGCGGAGTCTTTTGTCTTTAACATCAGTGCTTTTGCAAACAGGATGATCAATGCCGATAATTGGGATACCTTGAGAAGTACCAGTACCTAAAAAATAGATCTTCAATTGGAGTTAATTTTTTTACAAAAATAGGATTATTTCTCTTTCATTAGAAGCCTAATTTGCTAACTTTGTAACAAATCTATTTAAAATAAAATGGGTACAGAAATAAAACTCAAAGGTGACAAGGTCATCGAACAGATTCCTTCTATAAAAGACAAAGCGTTACGCATTAATTTAAACGAGAATATTTACGGAACATTTGCTGAAATTGGTGCTGGACAAGAAACAGTTAGGCATTTTTTTAGATCCGGAGGTTCATCGGGAACAATTGCAAAAGCTATGTCTGCCTATGACAAAGATTTTAGTGATGCCGTTTACGGAATTGAAGGCGACGGAAGATACGTAACTGAAAACCGTCTCAAAAAGATGCTAACCTTTGAAGGGGAATTGATCGAAGAGCGTTTGAGCCGAGAAAAACATCCAAACAAACTTTTCTTTAGTTACGCCAACACTGTTGCAACAATAGATTTTGCAAAACAATTTAAAGGTCACGGCTGGGTTGGAATCCGATACCAAATTGAACCAGACGAAGCTTACAACGAAATTATTCTTCATATTCGTTTTAAGGAAACTGACGCAAGATTACAACAGGAAACACTCGGAATTTTAGGTGTAAACTTAATTTACGGTGCTTTTTACAAATACAACGATCCAAAACGATTACTTCGTTATTTATACGATCACTTAGACAAAGACCAGCTGGAAATTGACACTATTAACTTCTCGGGACCTCGTTTTGCAGATGTTGATAATCGTTTAATGAGTTTGCAATTGGTTAAAAACGGGATGACCGATGCCGTTATGTTTAATCCTGAAGGAAAAAACATTCTGCCGGCGGCCATTTTATACAAAAAAAACCTTTTGGCTTTAAGAGGAAGTTTTCGTCCTGTTACGAAAGTAAACATGGATATGTACGAGAAATCGTTAAAAATGTTTCTCGAAGAAAATAAGGTTGAAAAAGATAATACACTAGTTGTATTTGAAATCACACTTTCTAACCTTCGTTCTGATGGTGAAATTGATGAACGTGATTTTATGGACAGAGCGGAATTACTTTGTTCATTAGGCCAAACCGTAATGATTTCTAACTTTCAGGAATACTATAAAGTTGTTGAATATTTTGCCAACTATACCAAAGCACGTATGGGATTAGCAATGGGTGTAAACAATCTTGTAGATATTTTTGATGAGAAATATTACCGCCATTTGAGTGGTGGAATTCTTGAAGCTTTTGGGAAATTATTCTACCGCGATATGAAAGTTTTCTTATATCCGATGCTGGATGAAGATGGCGTTCTTATGAATTCAAGCAACTTAAAAGTACATCCTAGAATGAAAGAATTGTACAAATTCTTTAAATTTAACGGAAAAGTGGTTGACGTTGCAGATTACGACCCAAATAATTTAGAGGTTTTCTCTCGCGAAGTTTTAAAAATGATTAATCAGGGAACACCAGGATGGGAACCAATGCTGCCTCCAGGTATTCCAGAAATTATAAAAGAACATCACCTTTTTGGTTATCATCCGGAAAAGGTTCTGAATCAAACAAATTAAGCATAATAAAAAAAGTCCTAAGGGACTTTTTTTTTGTTTCATATTTCGCGAAATCAATAAAAATTTTACCGCAAAGCACGCTAAGTTTTTTTTACTTAAGGTTTATAAAAAAAAAAATTCGCAAAGCTTGTATTGATTAAGCTTTGCGAACTTTGCGTATTGTAAATGCTTTGTATATTAAAATCTTAGCGCACTTTGCGGTAAAATCACAAGTCATGGCATCAACTTGAAGCAAAAAAAATTATTTCAAAATCTGAGCTGCGTGTTCTTTTGTTTTTACTTTTTCGATTACTTCCTCTATGATTCCTTTTTCGTCAATTACAAATGTAGTTCTGTGAATTCCGTCGTATTCTTTTCCCATAAACTTTTTAGGTCCCCAAACGCCAAAAGCACTAATTACAGATTTATCTTCGTCTGCAAGTAAAGGAAAAGGGAATTCGTATTTATCTTTAAATTTTAACTGCGCTTTCTGGCTGTCGGCACTAACTCCTAAAAGTTCGTAATCATTTGCTTTAAAGCGTTCAAAATTATCTCTTAAATCGCAGGCTTCAGCTGTACAACCAGGCGTACTTGCTTTTGGATAAAAGAAAACTACTAATTTTTTCCCTGCATAATCTGCTAGTTTATGTGTTATTCCGTCTTGATCGATTCCTGAAAAATCTGGTGCTTTATCCCCTTTTTTTAATGTTGTCATATATTTTGATTTGTTAGATTGTTAGACTTCTTAGATTATATATTTTTGGAAGATATTTTAAAAAAATTATTTCATGCCCCAGATTGCAGTGAAAACCCCGGAGTTGTGGTAGTTTACATTTTTTGTATTTAAAAAGCGACCGGAGGAAGCTCTTTTAAATACTTAAAAATGTTACTAACACAATGAGGAGTTGAAACGAAAAGCTGGATTAGGCACATCATTAAAATTATGCTATTTTTACGACTCTAAAAATACGGAAATGAATAAAGAAGCTCGCGTACAATTTGTTATAAATACGTTAAAAGAACTCTACCCTACTATACCGATCCCGCTTGACCACAAAGATCCCTACACCTTATTAATCGCCGTTTTATTGTCTGCTCAATGCACAGATGTACGTGTAAACCAAATTACACCGCTGCTTTTTGCAAAGGCTGACAATCCTTATGACATGGTTAAAATGTCTGTAGAGGAAATCAAAGAAATTATTCGCCCCTGCGGATTATCTCCAATGAAATCAAAAGGAATTCATGGTTTGTCTGAAATATTAATTGATAAATATAATGGAGAAGTACCGCAAAGTTTTGAGGCACTGGAGGCTTTACCTGCCGTAGGTCATAAAACTGCAAGCGTTGTAATGTCTCAGGCATTTGGTGTGCCTGCTTTTCCGGTAGATACGCATATTCATAGATTGATGTACAGATGGAATCTTTCGAATGGAAAAAATGTGGTTCAGACAGAAAAAGATGCTAAAAGATTATTTCCGAAAAATACATGGAATGACCTGCATCTTCAGATGATTTGGTACGGACGTGAATATTCGCCTGCACGCGGCTGGAGTTTGGAGAAAGACATTATTACCAGAACTATTGGCAAAAAATCGATTATTGAGGAAATGACTAAAGCTTAGATTATACAGTCAGAACTCTAAAAAAAACTGTTTACAAATTGTAAACAGTTTTTTTATTTATACAAAATCTAAGTTGCTTTTTAAAACCTCAACAATTTAGTTTTACAGTTTTGCTTTCAGCGAATTATATTCTGCTGTCATATCCAAAGATCTGTAAACACCTAAAAGTGTTTTAGTTACTTCTTCATTTTTAGGTTCGATATCCAGTGCTTTTTTAAGATATGGAATAGCGCTTTTTACGATATCATCTTTTCTTGCATTCAATTTATCGTATTCCTGCATTTCACTTTTTGAAGTACCAAGAGCAGCAATCTTTTCTGAAATTTGTTTCTTAAGCTGTAATTTTAAATAAGCGAGATTAATATAAGCGTCAATACAATTAGGATCTATATCTAAAATGCTATTGTAAGATGCTTCTGCTTTTATGAAATCATTTTTTTCAAGATAAGAATAAGACAGGTTTTTGTAAACTTCCATCTTTTTAGAAGGAACAGATTCGGTTCTTGGCTTTTCATAAAGTCCAAGCTGAATCCCAGATTCTCTCGCTTTTGGAGAAATAAACGAATCTTCTTCTTTTGTTTTTTTATTTATTGCGTAATAAATAACGCCTTTTCCTGAATAGTTAAGTTTCTTCAACTGTTCGTAATACTTAATTGAAGAGTCATAATCTTTTGCATTTATTGCAGCAGATGCGGCGTTAAATAAGTTTAGAGTATCTTTTTTATCAAACAAATAAACTTCATAACTTTTGGCAGCACTTTCCTTAAATTTACCAGCCTGAAAATCAACTATTGCACCATTGACAAGTTTAGATTTCATGTCTTTTAATGCTGCAGTTGCTTTTATAGAAGATTTGAATTTTCCAGATTCATTCTCGTACAAAAGTACATCCTGATAGGATTGAGATGCTAAAGAGAAATTATTAGCGGCATCAATATTTTTTACAGCTAAGTCTTTTAATACATTCCCTTTCAGAAAATAAAAATCAGATTTACTTTCGTCTGGTGCATTAATAATAAGATATTCTGTTTTATTTAAGATCTGAATAGCTTCTTCAGATTTGCCTTTATCATAAAGGGATTGTGCTTCTTTAATCTGCGCATTTTGCGAATACGCTCCAACACTTATCAATACTATTGATAATATTATAAATTTTACTTTCATATTAGATTAGGTTTGATTATTAAATAGATTTTGGGCATTATCTTTTTAAACAATTTCAGCTCCTTTATGAGATATTTTTAGGGTTTTACTCATAGTAGCTTAAAATCGTATCTTTTTGAATATTACATATTCAAAAATTCATCAAACTGAACTAAATTAATTGGGTAGTTTTTTGTCATAGTAATTTATTTTATTGGTTAAACTCTGGTTCTTTACTTTATAATCACATCTATGAAAAAATACTTTTTTAACAGTTTTTCAAACATAAAAAGTATAACATATTCGATTTCATTAAAAACAATACATCGTTTGATGAAAACAACTGATTATTTTTAACTAAAATAAAATTAAAAACTGAATACACAAATTAAATAACAGCAATTCTTTGTGAAATCCTTAACATTCAGTTAAAGTAAATAATACCTTATAATTAAAAACAAATTATAAAAGTTATTTACTACAAAAAAATAACACTTTTACTTAGTCAATCATGTGGAATAAATACTAGAAACTGTGGAGCTGTAAAATTAATAATGAATTTAACCGCAAAGTGCGCTAGGATTTTTTATAGGAAGAGTTTGAAAAAAAAAACATAAAGTTCGTAAAGCTTTGTGTTGGTTTAGCTTTGCGAACTTGTATTTTTGATGCGTAAAGTAAAACTAAACCTTAGCGTACTTTGCGGTTAAGGGGAAATTTAAAATAATAAAAAAACTCACTACCAGTATTTTAATACCGATAGTGAGTTTTCAACCAAAACGACCATTTGGTTTTTCGAAATAAACATCCGACAAAAGTAGTGGGCCTGTTTAATTAGCTATAATTTCAAAACTTTTTTCTTCAATTTTCACAATTGTTAATGCTTGTGAATAATTAAGCAAAAAAGAAACGACTTCTTTTTTGGGTTTTAAATCTTTAGAAGCTAATGCTTTTTTAGAGTAAATTTTCGCCATACTTTTAAAATGTTTTTATACTAGTATAACGAGCAATAACTTAAAATAGTATTAGTTGGTTAAAATAATTTGATGTTTATCTATTATTTTTCTCAAATTCATTAATGCATAACGCATTCTTCCCAGCGCTGTGTTGATGCTGACACCGGTAATCTCTGATATTTCTTTGAAACTCATATCTTGATACATACGCATTACCAGCACTTCTTTTTGATCACTTGGAAGCTCTTCTATGATTTTTTTTAGATCAACTTCGACCTGATCAACAATCATTTTGTTTTCGATTGTTAGGGAATCATCTGACATGATAGAGAAAATAGAAAACTCTTCGGTTTCTCTGTACATTGGCATTTTTTTGGTTTTACGGAAATGATCTACGATCAAATTATGAGAAATACGCATAACCCAAGGCAGAAATTTACCTTCCTCATTATAGGAATTGCTTTTTAAAGTTTTAATTACTTTTATAAAAGTATCTTGAAAAATATCATTTGAAATATCTCTATCAGCAATCTTAGAATATATAAAACCATATATCTTAGACTCATGCCTTTTTATCAATGTCGACAAGGCACTTTCGTTACCTTCAACATAGTTTCTAACCAATAGAGCGTCTGGAATATGCAGATCAGCCATAATACTACTTTTTTAGTTTTTATTTAAAATTTGGAGTAATTTTTCTAAAAAGTAGTTTTATATAATAGGCGTGTCTTTTGAGTTGTGTTAATATTGTGACCAAATTTAACAAAATATTGTTTTAAAAAGCAAATAAATTGAGGAATAATTCATAATAAAATTTAAATTAATCTCAACTAAACTTAAACTTTACATTAAAAATATTAAAAATCTTCAATTTTTAATAGATTTTCAGTTGAAAAAAGGAGACATAAACAACTTAAAGTTAAACTGTTAAGTTATTTATATCTTTCTTATAGTTGTTATTCGTGAATAAATTATTTTATTACTGATAAACTCTAACGTAATCAATAAAATATTTTTGAGGAAATACTTTATCATCAACTTCCGGGCCTCCAAAATTTCCTCCGACTGCTAGATTTACAATAATATAAAATGGCTTATTAAAAGGCCAGGTATCGTCATTTTTTACTGGCGGATTAAAAGTATATACCAAAGTTTTATCTACATAAAAATCGATTTTATCTTTGTCCCATTCAATTGCGTATATATGATATCCTTTTTCAATATCCGGAAAAGGTGTTCTTTTTGTATTAATGGTATTTCCGTGGCTGTCTTGTGTATGCAGTGTTGTGTATACCATATGCGGATCTCTTCCTATATACTCTAAAATATCTATTTCTCCTGTTTTTGGCCATTTTACCTCATCAATATTGGCTCCTAACATCCAGAATGCAGGCCATAAACCATGACCAACAGGCAGTTTTGCCCTTGCTTCGATTCGGCCGTATAAAAATTCTTTTTTTTCTTTTGTGGTAATTTTGGTCGAAGTGTATTTTTCGCCTTCTTTTCGGGCTTCAATAACTAAATTTCCGTCTTTAAATTCGTGATTATTTGTGGTGTAAATCTGCCTTTCATTATTTCCCCACCCGCAAAGATTTGGGCATCCGTCGCCAAGCTCAAAATTCCACACAGATTCGTTTAGCGTATTTTTATTAAAGTTTTCTTCCCAAACGAGTTTTCTCTTTATTTTTTGGGCAAAGCAAAAACTGCTGATCATTATTAGTATAAATATTTTTTTCATAATATAATTTACATTGCTAAATTAAGAAGGCCAGCCTAAACTGACCTTCTTGTTTACTAATTAATATAACCTATTGATAGACTCTTACATAATCAATCTCCATAGAAGATTGTGTAAAAGCAGCATCAATATTTCCTCCAAAATTTCCTCCCATTGCTACATTCAAAATTAAGAAAAAGTCTTTATTGAAAGGTAAAGCCGCATCATTAGGCACCGAATGTATTAGCTCTTCGTCTACATATATTTTTACTGATGACGGACTCCAGACTGTTTTATAAACATGGAATTCTGTGGATACATTCGGAATTGTTTTTGAACCTGAATTCGCACTTCCGCCAGAATGTCCGGGATAATGAAGCGTTCCGTGAATTAAGTTCTGGCTGTTACCTACATGTTCCATAATATCTATTTCTCCGCATGCCGGCCACATATTAGTAGCATAATTTGCTCCAAGCATCCAGATAGCCGGCCAGGTTCCGCCTCCAATTGGCAGTTTTGCACGTACCTCAACTTTTCCGTACGTGAATGCATATTTGCCTTCTGATTTTAGTCTTGCCGAAGAGTAATCTGCTCCTCCAGAAGCTTCTTTTTTTGCTGTGATTTTTAAGTTTCCTCCTTGTACCACAACATTTGCTGTCGCATTGGTATAATTTTGTTTCTCATTATTTCCCCAGCCATTATCTCCTCTTCCTAAATCATACACCCATTTAGCAGCGTCTGGCGGTCCATCTGTATTAAACTCGTCTGACCAGACTAATTTTGTATAATCTACAGTTGGATTTTGAGTAGGTTTTGTAGTTGTAAAAGTGTGGTACCAAGCCAATGCCGGATTACCGCCCATTACGGCTCTAACAGTCATTCTATTTTCGGTTATGGATAGAATTTCATAAGAACTCTGCCCTATATAATACCCCATAAATCCGCCGTCTGAGAAGTTCATTGTTGTTCCTCTGGTCTGTTCAGCATGTTTAGGATTTGCCATTATCACAGACTCTGACGGACTTAAGGATACGGTTTTAACACCGCCTGCATTATAGGCCAAACAGGCATCAGAACCAGAACTTCCTCCTCCTACGCTTTCAAAAGCCGCATTAAAGAAAGTTGCTCCGCCATTGTCTAATTCGTATTTTAATTGATCTCCAGCGACAGAGAAAGTTAGAACGTTGTCGTACAAACAGCTGCTTGACGGCGAGTTTGCTTTCTCAAAAGCACCCGCCTGATAATAATTTCCGTAGAAGTTTTTAGTGGCATCACTATCATTTTGACCAACTCCTAAATGTCCTGGTTCAGATGCTGACCAATACCATTTTTTAGAAGAACCGCCGGTTAAAAACTGAACCGCCTGAGGATCGCTGAAATCACTCTGCACTACAACATCTATTGTTGTATTGGTTACAACACCTCCTTTTCCGGATGCAATTACTGTTACTGTATAAGTATTAACTCCTGTTTTGGTAAATCTTTTTGTGATTTTACCATTTGGAGCATTATCAGATGTTCCGTCACTATATACATATTTATAGGAAATTGCATGATCTGCTGCTGCTGTAAATTTTACTGTTCCCGAACCGTCTCCGTTTGGCTCAGCAATTGTTTTACCCACAATCTCTGCTGTTACTGTAAGATTTGAAGGAGAATCTATTGATCCGAAAGTATAATCATCTTTCTGACAACCGGTCATCAAGAGAATCGTAAACAAGGATACTATTTTTATAATGATTTTTCTGCTCATGATTTCTTGTTTTAATTGGATTGTTTTATATCATCAAAATAATAATTTTCTCCTGCTCCGGTTACTCCAAAATCCGGGAAAAGAATTATTCTGTCATACTTAATACTGGTACTAAAACCAGCAGCTGTGGTTAGATCAAATGTTAATACCTGCCATGCATTTGCCACAGTTGTGGTTGCATGTACTTCTATATTGACACTTGGATTTCCATTACCATCTTTTGGAGATGTTGAAAGTTCCATTTTGTATAATATATCTGCACCAGCTTTAGGCGACCAAACGGCGACTTTTACGGTAGTTCCTTTAGAAAAATCTGGTGTGCTTTCGAGATTTAAACTTGCTCCAGACCATGTTTCTGCTCCTGATTTTTTCTCCAATTTAACCACTTTTTCCGATACATTTAATCCAGTTTTATATGGATTTGTTACTACCGAAGAGTTAATATTTCCAAAACCAGACCATGCAAAAGTCAAAGCAGAAGACTCAAAATCAAGAGGCAGTGCGACTGCAACAGCAGGCGCTTTATAAAAATAAATATTATCTATAAATACAGTTCCTGCAGCCCAAGGTGTTCCAACAAATTTAAGCTGGTAAATATCGGCAACTGTAAATCCGGTCTGACTTGTAAATGCCGAAATCGGAATGTCTATACTGGTCCATTGGTTGGCTGTAAGATTTTTTACAACTGGTCTTTCTCCATTTGATTTACTGATCAGTGAAGTTTCAAGTTTTTCTACATCTGGAGTCCAAACGTCCATATGAAGGTATTCCATTCCCGAAACATCAATGGTTACATTATCTGCCAAAGCAATTCCCTGATAACTCAATTTAATATAGTTGAGCATTTTATCTCCATTCAAATCAAATTCTGCCCAGCTGCTTCCTTGTCCTCCCTGACTCCAATCTGGAAAATAATTGGTTCCCGCCACATTCGTATATTTAGAACCATAGATAGAAATTACATCTCCCGGCTGTCTGTTTGGCGGCGCCGCTGCAGACGATGTCGGACTTACAATTACAACTGCAGTAACTTGTGCTGTGTATTCTGTAGTTTTTACTGCTGCGCTTTTAGAAACAACTCTAATCGTATACACACCAGCATCTTTATAAGTATAAGAAACAGATTCGCCGTTGTTTGCCGAAATAGGATCCGGCTTTCCTGCTTCTCCAAAATAAACATCGTAAAACAAAGCAAAATCTGCTGTTGCTTTTACTGTTACTTTTTTAGAAACAGATAAATCAGTCGTAATAGTTACTACTAAATTTTCTGGCGCTTTAAAAGAAACTACCACATTCTGCTCTACTTCGGTTGTTTTTCCGTTTACGGCTACTCCAATAATTTTAGATTTGTAAACACCTTCTTTGTAAGTGTGCACTACATTTCCTCCTGCCGTGATATAATCAGATTCAGGACTTCCGTCTCCAAAATTTATTTTGTACTGTGTTACTCCTTCACCTTTAGGTATAAAAGTTACTTTTCCGGTATTGTCTTGTGTGACAGTAGTAAGCGCCGAAATGTTAGCCGGAGTTGCAATACTATCTAAATCAACATCCAGACTGTCGCTTGAGCAGCCAATAAGCAGTGCTAAAACGAAAAGATTTATAATAAAATGTACTTTTTTCATAATTGATGTTTTTTAATATCCAGGATTTTGCTGCCAGTTTCCGTTAGAAAATTGAATTTCTTCGATCGGAAGCGGAAATAATTCATTTTTATTTGCTTTAAAACCAGGTATTGTTCCCACTGCTTTTCCTGTTCTGACTAAATCGAAAAAACGATGTCCTTCTCCAAAAAGTTCTAGTCTTCTTTCGGCTAAAATAAAATCGGTAAGAGCTGCGCCGCCAACAGAAACATCATGATTATTGTCTCCAAAAGCGCGTCTTCTAACCTGATTAAGATATTCTCTGGCCTTTCCGTCGTCTACACCTCCTCTATTGTACGCTTCTGCAGCCATCAATAACACATCGGCATAACGAATCGATCTATAATTATTTGGATTGGTTAGGTTTAAATCTCCCGCTGCTTCAGCGCTTCTTTTACGAGGCAGGTATTTTCTGTTAAAGTAACCTGTATCTTCATTTCCTTTTCCGTATTTCACACCAGCTCCATTATCAAAAGATGAATTTGCTGCTGCCCAGGCTGCAATATCAAGAATTGCAACATCTTTACGTTTATCTCCGGTCTGGAAAGCGTCTGCAGATTCTTTTGTTGGAATATTAAAACTAAATCCAGAAGAAAAAAGAGGACCTGAATAATTTCTAACACCGCTAAAACCTACAGCAACATTTCCTTCACTGCATTGCAAACATTCAAATCCTGCACCTTCAATATCGGTGTACTGCACTTCAAAAACAGATTCTGGTCCGTTTTCTCCGGCCATCTCAAACATTGTATCGTAATTGCTTACTAAAGAATAGGAACCTGTAGAGATTAAGCTTTGTAGAGTACTTGCAGCCTGCGTAAATTTTCCCTGATACAAATATGCTTTTCCAAGTAATGCCTGGGCTGCGCCTTTTGTAGCTCTTCCTTTTTGAGAAGCAATTGGAGATAAATTTTGTACCGCAAAGTTTAAATCGGCCTCGATAGATGCATAAACATCTGCGGCAGAAGAACGCGGTATTGTTGTTTCATCTCCAATTTTAAACCTAGCATCGCCTTTCATCGGGATACCACCAAACCATTTTACTAACTCAAACTGGTAGTAAGCTCTAAGAAAACGTGTTTCGGCTATTAGCTGTGTTTTTCCTGAAAAATCGGTTTTACCCTGAAATTCAAGAATATAATTTGCTCTCTGAACTCCTGCAAACATCCAGTTCCAGATATCTCTCAGATTACTGTTTGTAGGCGTATGAATCATATCGTCTATTTGCTGAAAACCAATAACGTCTGTTGGACTTTCTCCGCCGCAGAGTGTATTATCTGATGCCATTTCTCCTAATAAAACATTTACATATGAAGATTGAAGTAAGTCGTAAGCTGCAACCAGTGCATTATCATAATCTGCTTTAGAGTTAAAATAATTCTCAGAATCAATAGAATATGCAGGAACGGGATCAACAAATTCGTCTGAACAGGAAGTCGTTACAGTCGAAAGTACTGTTATCGCTATAAAAGTTGTAATAAAATATTTTTTCATTTTAATTGAAATTAAAAATTAATGTTTAAGCCCAATAAATAGGTTCTTGGTACTGGATAAAACCCATAATCAATTCCAGAGCCAATAGGAGATCGCGATATTCCGTCCTGATTTTGAGGTCCTGCAGAAGCTCCCGGATCAAAACCTTTATATTTGGTAAATGTGTAGAGATTATTTACACCTGCGTAAAGTCTTAATTTAGTTATTCCAGCTTTCTGACTTACATTTGGATTTAAGGTATAGCCAATCTGCACATTTTGAATTCTAACATAAGAAGCGTCTTCTACAAAATATGTAGATAAAACATTATTTGACGTTGCCCCTGTTGTCACTCGTGGAGTGGAGTTACTTGTTCCTTCTCCTGTCCATCTGTCTAAAACATAGTTTAAACGATTGGCGTCTGAAAGTGTTCTTTCGTAATTACGAACCATATCGTTTCCGACAGAAGCAAATGTGAAAACAGCAAAATCTAAATTTTTATAATTCATCTGCAAATTGAATCCCATTGTTGCCTCCGGAATTGCATCTCCAATATTTGTTTTATCTTTAGTATCTATTACACCGTCGCCGTTTACGTCTGCATAACGAATATCACCAGGCGCAGCATTTGCTCCTAAAGCTAATTGTGACGGATGTGCATCGATTTCGGCTTGATTCTGAAAAATTCCATCGGCTTTGTAACCGTAAAAATATCCAATTGGCTGTCCTACCTGCATACGTGCTGCTGCCGGCTGTCCAACTCCAAAAGAGCCGCCTTCCAGAAAACCAGTTCCGTTATTTACTTCTAACACTTCATTTTTAAGGAAAGTTACATTGTAACCTAAACTCATAGAAAACGAATCTGAAAGCTTTTCTTTGTAGTCTATAGCAAACTCAAAACCAGAGTTTCTAACTGTTCCTGCGTTTAAAGTTGGTGAACTTGCGCCCGGAGCACCCGTCCCTGTGATTCCTGAAACCGGAATATTCGGAATCAATAAATCTTTTCTTGTATCTATAAAATAATCTGCTACCAGAAATATTTTGTTATTCAGTAATTTGATATCCAAACCAACATCAAATTTTTCAGCATCTTCCCATTTCAAATTCGGATTTGGTACTTGTCCGGTAGCGGTTCCGTTTACTAAAGTTCCGTCAAATATATAAGTTGCCTCACCGCTCAAAAGTCCGATATAACCATAATTTGGTATTTGATCGTTTCCTAATGTACCGTAACTCGCTCTTAATTTTAAGAAATTTAGAAATTTAGAATCTCCAAAAAAGCCTTCATCAGAAATAACCCATCCTCCTGTTACCGACGGGAAATAACCTACTTTATTTCCTGGCCCAAATCTCGTAGAAGAATCACGTCTGATCATGGCAGAGAAAAGATATTTTCCTTTGTAATCGTATTGCAATCTTCCAAAATAAGAAAGCCTTCTCTGGTCATAATTATAAGAAGTGTTGGTAAGTGTTTCTGAAATTCCTTTGGTCAAAGAAATATCGGCGTACTCCCAGGAATTATTTGGAACATCAAAACCAGTTGCAGAAAGACTGTTGCCAAATTCTTTAAAAATTGTAGTACCAATAGTTCCTTCAAGTTTGTGGTCTTCTCCAAATTTAGTTTCATAAGTTCCGTAAAGGTCAAACGAATAATTATTATCGTTTACTGCCTTTTGCGTTACCGAACTTCTTTGTACATCAAATACTTTTCCGCCGTAGCTGATTTGTTTTGCAAAAGTTCTGGACTCGCTGTTAGAGGTATTAAAACCAATAGCACTCGCAAGTGTAAATCCTTTAAAAATTTTATAATCTAAACCGAAGTTTCCGTTTACCTTTTTATAATTATAATCGTTATAGCTATTTTCTATCTGTGCCAGCGGATTTATAATTTCTGTCCCTAAACCTGTTGTACTGGGTACAAGAGTCAGATTTCCGTCAGCACCATAAGGATTAAGTGTTGCCGGAACGTTCAGAGCATTAAACAATACAGATCCAAGCCCGTTTTCGTTTAATGTTTTTCTGGTAAAATAGGTGTAAATAACATTTGTTTTTAACTTAATTTTCTCGCTTAAATCAACACCTAATCCAACTCTGGCTGTATTTCTCAAAAATCCTGATTTGTCTCCGCCAATAATTCCTTCCTGATCCAAATGCGAACCGCTTACCGAATAAGTCATTTTCTCAGATCCGCCAGAAATTGTCAAATCATTATTGATGATCGGAACACCTTTATTAAAAACTTCATCCTGCCAGTTCGTTCCTTTTCCTAATCCGCTTACATTTGGATAAGGAAGCGCTCTGCCTCCATTGGCATAACTTTCATTTAATAAAAGTGCATATTCAGTAGCATTTAGAGTTGGTAATTTTCTAGTTGTTTCCTGAAAACCCGTATAACTATTAAAAGAAACTCTTGTTTTAGAATTCTTTTTTCCCATTTTGGTCGTAACTAAAATAATTCCGTTTGCCGCAATCGTTCCGTAGATTGCTGCCTGAGCATCTTTTAAAACCGTAATCGTTTCAATATCATTTGGATTCAAAATTCCTAAATCTCCCACATATCCATCGATAATAACTGTTGGAGAATTTTGTCCGTTTGTTGCTATACCACGAATACGTATGTCTAGCGGCGCACCTGGCGAACCCGATTGTGTCGTAACATTTACTCCCGCAATTGTTCCCTGCAGTGCCTGCTCAATTCGAGCTGGTTTTAAAATATCAAGCGTTTTACTGTCCAGAACAGCTACTGAACCAGTAACTTCTCTCTTTTTTTGGCTTCCGTAACCAATAACTACAACTTCATCGAGCGATTTCGCATCTTCACTCATTTTTACAGTGATTTTAGCTGCGGTCACTTCAACTTCTTGTGTTCGAAAACCAATGTAACTTATAACGATTGTGGCTCCTTTAGAGAGGCCGGTTAACTTAAAAGATCCGTCGAAGTCTGTGGTTGTACTTTGCGACGAATTTTTAACTTTTACATTCACGCCCGGCAATGATAAGCCTGAGTCATCTAGTACGGTTCCTGTAACATCAATGTTCTGCGAAAACGCAAAAGATGTAAACAGTAACAATACCATTTGTAATAATTTAGATTTCATAATTAGTTAGTTTTTATTGAAAGATAAATTTATCGGATACAAATAAGAATACAACAAAATTAACCTCAACAAAAAACATACATCATAAAAAAACCATTCAAATAATGAACATTTAATAAAATATATCCTTGTATAGCTATAATCTGCGAATGTTAATTTCTTTAACAAATAATGTAAAAAAAACCCAACAAAAAGTTAATGTTGAGGTAATGTATAGTTATTTTGAGTGATTTTTTACTGTACTATACATCCAAAATATATTCTACTAAACCGATTTCGTGCTGTAAATCCATTTTTTTGCGCAGGCGGTATCTTTTTATTTCTACACTTCGTACTGATATATTAAATAAAGGTGCAATTTCTTTTGACGAAAGGTTCAATCTCAGATAAGCACAAAGTCTTAAATCGTTTGGAGTAAGCAGCGGATGCAGTTGTTTTATTCTTTTAAGAAAGTCTTTGTCTGCATTATCAAACGCTTCTTTAAATACTTTCCAGGAATCTTCTTCGGTTATGTTTTTGTTTATGGTGCTAATAACAGATTTAATATTACTGCTGTCATTTTGGTTCGTTTTTTTAAGATCTTCTTTTATAAAAGCCAGTAATTCGTTTTTGCTATTAAGACTCATTGTAGAAACGGCGAGTTCCCGATTTTTGTTATCTACATCAAGCGAAAGCTGTTCGTTTCTTAATTTCATTAATTGCTGTTCATTTTCGAGTTCTTTAATTTCCAGCAGCAAATTGTTTTCTTCAATTAATTTTTCCTCTTGCTTGCGATAAAAATTATGATACGCTTTATTTATAAAATAAGCTCCAGCAACCATTAAAAGTAAATAAACCAGCCATGCCAGATTGGTTAAGTACCAAGGTTTAAGAACCACAAAAGTGTAAACAGCAGTATTTTGCAAAATTGTATTGGCATATTTCGCGCGTACTTTAAAAGTATATTTTCCGGGCGAAAGATTTTTAAATCCTGCCGTTGCTTTTGTACTCCACTCACTCCATTCATTCTGAAAACCTTCCAGCAGATATTGATATTCAGAATTAATGTATTTATTATATTCCGGCACTGTATAGTTTAAAGTAATGTTATTTGTATTGGCATGAAAACTCCCTTCATTGGCAATTTCGACTTGCTGCGGTACTTCATTTTGTTTATTAGCCGTAACATCTGTAATAAAAACAGTGTAATTTTTAAAACTTAAATCATCTATATTCAACGTATAATATCCATCGGTTGTACCAATCAGATAAGTTGATTTTGAAATTTGAGTTATATTCTCAAATCCCTGCATAGAATTCGTCAGCGAGGACGGAATCGGGATTACATTCTGCTTTAACTGACTGCTTAATTTGCTTGCAGAAAAATAATGAATGTAATTTTTAGAAAAAAGCCATATTTTATTAGAATGATCTACAATAAGTTTACCTGAAGTATATTCGTCTTTTTCGAAAATAGAACTCAATAAAGCGTCTTTTTGAAATTGTTTCGATTTTGGATTTAATTTAAAAATCCCGCCTTTGTAAGCATAATATATTGAATTATTGAATTTAGTTAAACTTGCGTTTTTTCCTTTTAAAGGTGACTTATACGTATAAAACGCATCTGTTTTTACTAAATATTTATCTAGTTTCAACCTAAAAATTCCTTTGTATTCATGACTTACATAAACCTCGAGATTATTTGTTACTTCAAAATAACGAGAAGAATAATCAAATCCTCGAATCCTGTTCTTAAATACCCATTGATTGTTTATTTTTTCTAAAACCGAAAGTCCATAATAATTTCCCTGAATCAATTGATTTTTATTTCCTGGAACTGGCTCAAATTTCCAGCTTCCGGAAGCCGAAAAAATGCTTTTGGCCGCATCAGCAGTAATAATAAAAGTTCCCGAATCATGTCCGCAGAAAAGTGTATTATCGTATTCAAAAAGGGACCAGACCTGGCCTTTGGTTCCATTTATAAATTTAAACTCGTCACTGCTTTGGTTTCGTTTGCAAAATAGTCCCTGGTTTGTTCCTACATACAAGATTCTGTTAAAAACAGCAGAAGCATAAACAGTTCCTAAAACTCCAGTGTTATCTGTAAAACTATGCACAGGAGACTGAACATTGATACAATTAATTCCATTATCAAGTCCAGCCCACAAATTCTGGTCTGCATCCTCAAAAAGTGACAAAACAGTATTATTACTCAGTCCTTTGCTTTGTGAAATATGATATTTGAGTTTCCCTTTATCGGTCAGAATAAAAATTCCATTAGAAACAGTTCCTAAAGCCAGACTTCCGTCCTGCAAATGCTGGCTGCTATAAACAAAACCTGCTTTCAGCTGCGCATCAACATCGGTTGCAAAATGCGTTAGATTATTTCCAGCCAAAGTATAAATTCCCTCTAACTGCGTCTGAATCAACAAGTGGTCTTCTGTCGGAAAGACATTTACAATCGTAAATTTTTTAAGAATGGGATGATCTGATATTAATTTTGCTTTTCCGCTTTCTATTTCAAAAAGTCCTTCCTTTATAGTCTGAAAATAAATAGCATTTTTGGCAGCAAAAGATTTGATTACACCATTTTTGGGAGCAATGATTTTAAATTTTCCTGTTTTAGTATCGTAAATATAAATTCTATTTAAGGATTGAAATAAAATCCACTGATCGTATTTTAGAATATTCCAAAATTGTTCGTCATCCAAGATTTTATTTTTAATAGTATCGCTGAGCGAAGTATATTTTAGTTTTCCATTGGACTGTCTGGTCCAAAAGCCAAAATTCATATAACAGCCGGTGTAAATTTTGTTTCCAATTACTTTTACAGACCTTATAATTGTTTCATTTGGAGCTGGATAAAGCTGCCAGTTCGTTCCGTTATATTCCAAAAGACCTTCGTTATTCGCAAAATACATATAATTCTGAGCATCCTGAGAGATCATCCAGCTTTGGTTTCCGGCACCATATGCAGCAGAAGAATATTTTATTATGGGCGGAAACTCCTGCGAAAACAGTAAGTAATTTATTAAAAACAGCAGTAACGTAAATTTAGTTTTCAAATTTCTGGCAGTATTAATTTAATATTAAAACAGTTCTAAAATAGCTTATTTTATAATGATATGGTATTTTTTTAGCAAAAAAAATATCAATATCAAAAACAGTAGTTTTCCATGTTTAATTAGTTAAAATTTGGAACAATCTCATTAACAGAACTCAAATCAAAATTGATTACTTTTGTATAAATTGACTTTTTTTATGCAGATTGATCTTTCTACACTAGACCCAAAACATAATATTATAATTAAAGGCGCACAAGTACATAATTTAAAAAATGTAGATGTTGCCATTCCTAGAAACAAACTTGTTGTCGTTACAGGTCTCTCAGGATCAGGAAAATCGAGTTTGGCGTTTGATACTTTATATGCCGAAGGACAGCGTCGTTACGTAGAGAGCTTGTCGTCGTATGCGCGCCAGTTTTTGGGGCGTTTAGACAAACCAAAAGTAGAATACATTAAAGGAATTGCTCCGGCAATTGCCATTGAGCAAAAAGTAAATACAACCAATGCTCGTTCTACAGTGGGAACTTCGACAGAAATTTACGATTACATGAAACTTCTTTTTGCGAGAATTGGCCGTACATACTCGCCAGTTTCCGGACAAGAAGTTAAAAAAAATACCGTAACCGATGTTGTTTCAGACGTTAAGACTTTAGAATTAGACAGTAAATGGCTTTTACTCGCACCAATACACCTGGAAGAAGGACGTCAGCTGGAAGACAAGCTAAAAGTCCTTTTACAGCAAGGTTTTGCGCGTATTTTGGTTAATAATGAAATGATTCGTCTGGATGAGTTTGAAGATGCAAATCTTCATCAATTAGACAATAAAGATATTCTGCTGGTTATTGACAGAATTGTTGTTAAAGACGAAGAAGAATTTTATAACCGATTGGCAGATGCTGTACAAACTGCTTTTTTTGAAGGAAAAGGAATTTGTTACCTTCAAGAATTAAACTCAGATAAAAGATTTACTTATTCTAATAATTTTGAATTAGACGGCATTACGTTCTTAGAACCTAATGTTCATTTATTCAGCTTTAATAATCCTTATGGAGCATGCCCTGTTTGCGAAGGTTATGGAAACATAATTGGAATTGATGCTGATTTAGTGGTTCCTAACACTTCTTTATCTGTTTTTGAAAGCGCTATTTATCCCTGGAGAGGCGACACCATGAGCTGGTATAAAGATGAATTGGTAAAACATGCTTACAAATTTGATTTCCCTATTCATAAACCTTATTTTGAATTATCTGACGAGCAGAAAGATTTAGTCTGGAAGGGAAATCAGTATTTTCAAGGCCTTGACGGTTTCTTTAAAGAATTAGAAGAAAAAAATTATAAGATTCAGAACCGTGTCATGTTATCGCGCTACCGCGGAAAAACGAAATGTCATGCGTGTCGCGGAAAACGCTTGCGCGAAGAAGCTTCTTATGTAAAAATAAACGGAAAAACAGTTTCTGACTTAGTAGATTTACCCATCAAACATTTAGTTACTTTTTTTAAAAACATAGAATTAAATGTTTACGAAGAAAAGATCGCAAAACGTTTAATGATAGAAATAAACAATCGTTTGTCGTTTTTGACAGAAGTAGGTTTAGATTACCTTACGCTTAATCGAAATTCAGCAACACTTTCTGGAGGAGAATCGCAGCGTATTAATCTTGCCACTTCTCTTGGAAGCAGTTTAGTCGGTTCTATGTATATTTTGGACGAGCCTAGTATTGGTCTGCATCCAAAAGATTCAGAACGTCTGATAAAAGTATTGCTTTCGCTTCGTGATTTAGGAAATACTGTAATTGTGGTAGAACATGATGAAGATATCATGAAAGCTGCAGATATGATTATAGATATTGGTCCTGAGGCGGGTACTTATGGAGGACATTTAGTTGCTCAGGGAACTTATGATGAAATTTTAAAATCTGAATCGCTGACTGCTAAATATCTGAATGGAAATTTAGAAATTTCTGTTCCTAAAAAGAGACGAAAATTCAAAAACCACATTGATATTGTGGGTGCACGAGAAAATAATTTAAAAAATATCAATGTTACCTTCCCTCTTGATATTCTAACGGTTGTAACCGGAGTTTCTGGAAGTGGTAAAAGTACTTTGATCAAGAAAATCTTATTTCCTGCAATGCAGAAGAAATTGGAAAGCGCAGCAGAAAAAGCGGGTCAGTTTACTGAAATTAAAGGTTCTTTTTCTCAGATCAAGCATATTGAATATGTAGATCAGAATCCAATTGGTAGAAGTTCCCGATCTAACCCTGTAACTTATATCAAAGCATATGATGATATTCGTGATTTATACGCTAAAGAAAAACTATCGAAAATAAGAGGTTATCAGGCAAAACATTTTTCTTTTAATGTTGACGGAGGCCGATGCGAAACTTGTAAAGGAGAAGGCTCCATAAATGTAGAAATGGTGTTTATGGCCGATGTCCAGCTTCCGTGTGAAACTTGCGGCGGAAAACGATTTAAAAAAGAAATTCTCGAAATTAATTTTGACGACAAAAACATCAATGATATTCTAACCATGACTATTGATGACGCGATTGCTTTTTTCGAAAAAAATAAACAGACTAAAATTACTCAAAAGCTGCAGCCTCTGCAAGATGTTGGTTTGGGTTACGTACAATTAGGACAATCTTCTTCTACTCTTTCCGGTGGAGAGGCACAGCGTATTAAACTGGCGTCATTTTTAGTAAAAGGTGTCACAAAAGACAAAGCCTTATTTGTCTTTGATGAGCCTACAACAGGTCTGCATTTTCATGATATCAAAAAATTATTAGCTTCTTTTGATGCTTTAATAGAAAAAGGACATTCGATTATTGTAATTGAACACAACCTTGATCTTATAAAATGTGCGGACTGGATTATTGATTTAGGTCCGGAAGGAGGAGAAAACGGAGGTTATCTGCTGGCAGAAGGAACACCAGAAGATATTGTCAAAGTAAGTAAATCGGTTACAGGAGTGTATTTAAAAGACAAGCTTTAGGCTTTAGGCTTTAGGCTTTAGGCTTTAGGCTTTAGGCTTTAGGCTTTAGGCTTTAGGCTTTAAATAAAATCAGCCATATGTTTTCTACATATGGCTGATTTTATTT
>NZ_MUHF01000033.1 GCF_002217435.1 Flavobacterium reichenbachii | reverse complement strand
ATCTTAGTTTTTTATGTGTAAATTTTGAAGTTTTTAAAATAGCCATTGATAATGTGCCTGAAATGTTTAAAGATGATTATTTCTGGCAAATTACTGATAATGAATTAATTAAAAACTGGAATAAATATCTTAATAGTAAAACAATTGAGGAACTGGAGGATCCTGAAGTTGAATTATTTGATAAAAAGTTTAATGCTGTCAAAATTCCTTTTACTAGCAGATTTTTTAACTTATGGATTTATATTGGTTATGTTAAAGATGATATTTGGTATTGGAAAGTTTGGGAAACAATAAATCCCAAAGAAATATTAAACTTCAAAATTTCTTCACTAAGTTTAAATGAAGTTTTAATTCAAACACCAATTTATCTTAGAGAAAAAATCTTATTAGATTAATTTAAGACTAATGAACTTAACAGAATCCAAGAATATTTTTCAAGTAGTTTGGTAAAATTTAAAAGCAATGATATCATTAATCCGCTCTACGAGGTATTCGCAATTACTATGCGAAGTCTCCCGACTTCGTACCAGTTGTTGTACTCGGTTTCAAATTTATTTTTCTCATTGTCTTTGTGGATTATTGGAATGAGTATGAAGTCAGTAGACTTTGTACAATGAGGAGTTTGCAGATTATATAGAATACACTAAATTCACAAAATAAAATAAGAACAATGAGTAAATTACCAAAACTAGATTTCTTATATTTAGATCTGGAGCGTACAGAAGAAAATTATATGAATAGAAGAGAAATCTATTATACTATAGTTGATTGGGATGAACGGCATTTTGAAGATTATGCCGAAACCTGTTCGTTTGAAGAACTTGTCTATTTAATGATCTATATTTACAAAGATAAATTTCCTAGAGATAAATTTCATTCTATTATATCATTAGATTCTGCTAATAGAAATTTGTTAACCTGCATAAATGAGAATAAAAGAAGAATAAATGAGGATATATTTACTTATAACAATTTCATGAGAAAAGAAGTTACAAGTATGAATGTGCAATTTCATACTGAGGAATACTCTGACGAAGAGGTTCTTGAAAAATACTGTTTTTGGGAATCTTACATGCAAAATCTTTTTTTAGAATTCAACAAAGAAGTTCCTATTCATGTCATAGATAAAGCATTAGAAGGAAAAGAATATACCAAATCTGACAAAAATGATGTATTACTTTATGAAGTAAAAGATAGCCCAATCGCTTCATTAGAAGTCACTAAAAACAGTATAAAATTGAATATAAATGAAGAAAAAGTAATATTGTATTTTTCAATCTATTAATTGAGTTTTAAGCTTTTTACAATTATTCAAATTTCTTGAACATTAAACACCCGTTTTTATATTTTAGAGAAACGGGTGTTTTTTTGCCATCTATCCCAATCGTTTAGATATGCACAACGATAGGAGGATTTGTAATCAATGAAAGGCAATTGAAACATGCTCAAAAATATATGAATGAGGCAATTAAAAATTGTGAAGCTAATAATGTCGATATAACAAAAATAAAATAAATGATGAACATCAAAGAACAAATAATTGAAAAGCTAAAAATTTGGTTAGTAAAAACAGATGTCATATCGTATGATGAACGTATCCCTTTAAATTGCTGGGATAAGGAGTTAGATGAATTAAGAGATGGAACAACGAAAGAAGTTTATATAGTCTCTTTTAACACAAAAAGCACTAATGTCGAATATAATGAAAAAGGTGAAGTAATTTCATTTTTTGAAGGAATGTCCTGTTTTGCTTATTTCGATGCAGAAACTTTAGAGTT
>NZ_MUHF01000032.1 GCF_002217435.1 Flavobacterium reichenbachii | reverse complement strand
GTTATGAATATATTCATAACTGCTTTTTAATTTTAAATACATTTTAAGCCGATTTTTTTAAATACTGATTGGTATTCTCAATAGCTTTTGCATTTTTATAATCAATCCATTTCTGACCTTTAAACTTTCGCATCAGAATATCAAAATACCGCATAATTACAATATTATAAGCAGCTTTTGATAAATGGCTTATGCTTTTAGGAAATGCACGCAGACTCATAGAAAATCCCGGGCTTAAATATTTCATATAATGCCAGTATCCTTCCGGCATATATAACATTTCACCGTGTTTTAGATTCGTGATGTATCCTTCGGCATTTTTTAGTGCAGGGAATTTTTCGTAATCAGGCTGATCAAAATCAATGTCTTCTCTCGAAATTAAAGCATGCGGCACTTTATACATAAACTTAGACTGGCTCGGAGCAAACAGCATACATTGTTTTTCTCCGTGAAAATGAAAATGCAGAATATTAGAATAGTCAATATCATAATGCATAAACACTTTAGAGCTTTCACCGCCAAAGAACAGCATAGGCAATTGCTTGACTAATTTTAAGCCAATGTCAGGCCATAAAAAATCATTTTTCAATGTCGGAACCTCCTTTATTAAATTGTAAAGGAAAATGCGGTAGTTGGTAGGTTTCTCTTCCAGGAGATTAATATAATCGCTCATCTTCATTTTAGTGTGCGCTTCATTAAAACCTTCCTTATGATTTACTGGTCTGTTATCGTATAGAGGAACAATGGTATCACCAGCGATCTCTTTAATATAAGAGAGTTTCCATTTGTGATAAGCCGGCCAATCTTCAATCAGCTCTTCAACCACAACTGGAATTTGTTTTTTTACATATTGGGTAATAAAATCCGATTTGGAGATTTTTTTAACCCGTTCAATTTGTGTTAATTTCATCTTTCTAAATAAAAATTGCTTATAACAAGCTAGTTATAAGCAATTTAAAAGTATTTATCGAGATTTATTAGCTCTAAAGCTTAAATTTTTGATTTGATCGAAGCTTCAAGATTTCTTTCTATGGTATGTCCAGGTCTTGACCATTTTGGTTTTTCACCTAATGGAGAAAATTGAGAATCAGCTGCTTCTACAGTTTTTGGCTGCGAAACTTTAGTAAAAGGTTTCTGCGGATTCAATCCTAACAGCTCAAACATTTTCATGTCTTCGTGAACATCAGGGTTTGGAGTGGTAAGAAGCTTATCACCGGCAAAAATAGAATTAGCTCCTGCAAAAAAGCACATTGCTTGTCCTTCGCGGCTCATGTTAGTTCTTCCTGCAGATAAACGAACTTGAGTATCAGGCATTACAATTCGAGTTGTAGCCACCATTCTGATCATTTCCCAGATTTCAACTGGTTTTTCGTCTTCCATTGGAGTTCCTTCAACAGCAACTAATGCATTAATAGGCACCGATTCTGGTTGTGGGTTTAAAGTAGAAAGCGCTACCAGCATTCCAGCTCTGTCTTCAATACTTTCTCCCATTCCAATAATACCGCCGCTGCAAACAGTAACGTTAGTTTTACGAACATTTTCGATAGTTTCTAAACGATCTTCAAAAGCTCGTGTTGAGATAACATCTTTATAATAATCTTCAGAAGTATCTAAGTTGTGATTGTAAGCATATAAACCAGCTTCTGCTAAACGCTGTGCCTGGTTTTCTGTAATCATACCCAAAGTACAGCAAACCTCCATATCCAGTTTGTTAATGGTACGAACCATTTCTAAAACCTGATCAAATTCTTCACCATCTTTTACATTTCTCCAGGCTGCTCCCATGCAAACGCGGGATGATCCGCTTGATTTAGCTCGTAAAGCTTGTGCTTTTACCTGGCTGACAGTCATTAAATCGTTTCCTTCAACACCTGTATTATAACGTGCAGCTTGCGGACAGTAACCGCAATCTTCTGGGCATCCGCCAGTTTTTATAGATAAAAGTGTAGAAACCTGAACGACATTTGGATCGTGTTTTTGTCTGTGAATTGTTGCTGCTTCATACAGCAGATCCATCATAGGTTTATTATATATTGCGATTATTTCGTCTTTGGTCCAGTTGTGTTTTGTAATGCTCATTGCTACATTGTTTTTGAAGCTTCAAAAGTAACTAATTTGTTCTAATCAGCAATGCTCATTGCTGTAAATGAATATTTGTTGGCTATTTTCAAAAAAGAAACACTCTAAAATCATAGAATTATAAATTTTTATGATTTTAGAGTGTAAAAATGTTTATTTTATTTTGAAATATTAATCGGCCGCATATTTATTATTCCAATACAGCATCATCATTAAAGTTACAATAACAGAAGAAGCAAGACCTTCAAATAATAAACAAATGCAATAGGTTGGTACAGACGGATCTCCACCAAACATAAAAGCTTGAGAAAGTGTTTTTACATAAGCATCTCCGCCTCTTGCATAACTATAAACCAATAATCCAAAAACACTCAACGCAACGCCGACTACAGAAGTCGCCATCGCAGAAACAGCATTGGATACAAAACTGGTTTCTCCTTCATTAAGATTCATCTGCATCGTTTTATTTACACCATAGAATATAAAAAAGACATTCAGGGTACGCAGATAAAACAAATCGGACAGACCTAAAACATTCATTAATAAAAAATAAATGCTGATTCCGAGGAAAATCAAAAAACCGTTGGTAAATTCTTTAGGTAATTTCATAGTGGTTATTTTTTAAGAAGTTAATAGTAAATATTTGAGGAACAGAGTTCTATATCAAATTTACTAAAAAAATAACTAGGATGATTTAAAATTGCCTAAAAGATAGTGTTGCGTAATACTAAAGCGTGTTTAGAAATTTTTGAGCATTAATTTGATCTTGTTTTAATTGTTCGATCAGCAGATCAACAGATCCAAATTTTTGCTCTTCGCGAAGATAATGAACCAGCGAAACTTCAATATTTTGTTCGTAAATATCTTTGTCAAAGTCAAAGATGTGTACTTCAATTGTTTGTTTCTCACCTTCAACAGTCGGATTGAAACCAATATTCATCATTCCTGCAAATTCTTGTTTATCAACAATTGCCTTAACCGCGTAAACCCCTTTTTTAGGAATCAATTTATAGTCTTCGTCAATTTCAATATTTGCTGTCGGAAAACCAATTGTTCTTCCCAATTGTTTTCCTTTCACCACTTTGCCCGATAAGAAATAGTTGTAGCCTAAATATTCATTTGCCAAATCCATATCTCCTTCATTCAAAGCCTTTCTAATTTTGGTTGAACTTACAGAAACATCCTGAATTTCCTGCGCCGAAATTTGTTCTACTTCAAAACCATATTTTTCGCCAAAAGCAATTAAATCATCAATATTAGCCGTTCTGTTTCTTCCAAAACGGTGATCGTGTCCGATGATTATTTTCTGAATTTGAAATTGGTCCACTAATATAGAATGTACAAATTCTTCTGCTGTCAATCTTGAAAAACTTTCGTTAAACGGATGAATAATAAGGTTTTCTATGCCAGTTTCTTCCAGCAGTTTTGTCTTTTCAGAAATAATATTCAGCAGTTTTATCTCTGATTTTTCTTGCAGCACCATTCGCGGATGCGGAAAAAAAGTAAGAACCAAACTTTCGTATTTTCCGTTTTCAGTATTTTGAGTAATTCGTTCCAGAATTTTTTTATGACCAATATGTACACCGTCAAAGGTGCCAAGAGTTAAGATTGTTTTCTTGGTTGACTGAAAATCGCTTATAGAATGAAAGAGCTTCAAAACAAATTATTTAAGATGCAGCAAATTTATACTATTCTGTTTTAAATTTAATGCTAAGCCGAATTGATTTTTACAGTGAATATCTTTCTTTTTGTGAAAATTGGCCATCTCGTCGATGAAAATGAGTTAATTGTCTTATATGTGTAAGAATTTCATTTAATTGCTTTAAATTTGAATTTCAATTCCTAAGTATGAAAAAACAATTACTTTATATTTTTCTAATAGTTTGCAGCAGTACAATTTACGCACAAAGTGATGCCTTATGGCAAAAAGTAAGTACGGCCTCCGTATTAAGAAAAAGTACAGCTGCAGTTAATTCTGAAAAACTGTATTATAAATTAAATTCAGATTTTCTAACCTCAAAGCTTTCGGCAGTAAATAATTCGACGGAAAAAACCGTAACAGAAATCACAATTCCTAATACAGCTGGTGTTTTAGAACGATTTACGGTTTGGGAATCATCAAATTTTGATCCGGAACTGCAGGCAAAATATCCGGACATTAGATCGTATCAAGGTCAGGGTGTTGATGATAAAACAGCAAAAATTTATTTTAGTACAGCGCCAATCGGAACCAAAACAATGGTTTTTCGTCTAGATAAACCCTCAGAATATATAGAGCAAAATCCAGATGATAAATCAGAATACGTATTATTTTCTTCTAATGATAATACTTCAAAAATGCGTTTGGAATGTAAAACTGCCGACCTGGTTTTAGAAAACAACAGTACTTCAAAGACTGCCAAAATATCTTCAAGTGCAAAAACGTTAAAGACATTACGCCTTGCACTATCCTGTACTGCAGAATATACCGCTTATTTTGGAGGTACAAAAGCGGGAGCACTGGCTGGGATGAATGCAACTTTATCAAGAGTAAATGGTCTTTTTGACAGGGATCTTTCTGTAAAATTAGTTTTGATTGCGAACAATAATGATATAATCTACACAAATGCCACAACAGATCCTTACTCTGAGCCTTCAGTTGGTAACGATGAAACGAATCCTACTTGGGGGAAAGAGGTGCAGGCAACTTTGACCAGTGTAATTGGCAACGCAAATTATGATATCGGACATTTGTTTGGAGGATCAGGCGGCGGCGGTAATGCAGGTTGTATTGGCTGTGTTTGTGTAAATCCTGCAAGCTCGGGAGCTGTTGGAAAAGGAAGTGCCTATACCTCTCCAGCAGATGCAGTACCAGAAGGCGATAACTTTGATATCGATTTTGTAGCCCACGAGTTTGGTCATCAATTGGGAGCATTTCATACTTTTTCTCATACATTAGAAGGAAATGGAAGTTCCTACGAACCCGGAAGCGGTTCTACAATTATGGGTTATGCCGGAGTTACAAATGGTTATAATGTCCAAAATAAATCAGATGATTATTTTTCTTATCCCAGTATAATTCAGATTCAAAATAATCTGGCTACAAAAAGCTGTCCGGTTAGTACAGCAATAACAAATAATCCCCCTGTAATAAATGCTGGTCCTGACTATACAATTCCGATAAGCACTCCTTTTATTTTGACCGGTACAGGTTCTGATGCTGAAGGAAATACCATTACTTATACTTGGGAACAATTTGATAATGCAACTTCTACTTCTGGAGCCAATAGTACTACTTATCCAACTAAGCCAAACGGACCAATGTTTAGATCTATAGCGCCTACAACATCTCCTGTGCGATATATGCCAAGTTTAAGTTCGGTGCTTCAAAACCAATTGACTACTACTTGGGAGTCTGTTTCATCCATTGCAAAAACAATGAATTTTACCTTAACAGGAAGAGATAATGCTCCTTTAGGAACAGCTCAAACCTTTACAGATGCTATGGTGGTAACCGTAAGCGCCACTGCCGGACCTTTTGCTGTAACTTATCCAAGCTCTAATGTAGGCTGGGAAAAAGGATCAACACAAACGATAACCTGGAGTGTAAATAATACAAATACCCTGCAAGGTTCTGCTGCGGTAAATATTAAATTATCAACAGACGGCGGTTTAACATTTCCAATAGTTCTTGCTTCAAATACTCCAAATGATGGTTCAGAAGCTATTTTGGTGCCAACAGATGTTGTCACGTCTACCAATTGCAGAATTTTAATTGAGCCTACTGCAAATATTTATTATACGATAAACAGCAAAGCCTTTTCTATTGGTTATACGGTAGCAACAACTTGCAATACATATAGTTTTGGAAGCTCTTTTAGTATTCCTTACAGCTCTGGTTACACCACCAGAACAGTTACTGTGCCGGCTGCAACAGGAACGGTATCAGATGTAAATGTTTCTTTAAGCCTTACCCACGATAGATTATCAGATGTACAAATTGAAATTGTGAGTCCGCAGGGAACAACAGTTCGTTTATATAATAAAGCCTGTTCAAACTCTTCAACACTTGCTCTTCAGCTGGATGACGACGGAACTGTTATAGACTGTAGTAAAGTTTCCACTCAAATTGTTGTGCCAGTAGATTTATTAAGTGCTTTTAATGGCCAGAATCCTCAGGGAACCTGGACTTTTAGAGTTCGTGATAATGTAGTAGGAAGTTTTGGAACTATAAATGCTGCATCGGTAGATATTTGTACTACAAGTTATACTTTAGGAACTCCCGATTTTGATCGAATGAATTTTGTACTCTATCCAAATCCAAATAAAGGAAATTTTACAATTCAGTTTCAAAGCGAATCTACAACTGGAGTAAAAGTTTTAGTACACGATGTTTTAGGAAAAATAGTCTACGACAAAACGTTTGAAAATACAGGCGATTTCAATCAAAATATTCAACTGGCAAATGCTTCTTCAGGAATTTATCTGGTAACAGTTATCGATGGAAACAAAAAAACAGTAAAAAAGATTGTTATCAATTAAGGTTTAAGATTTTGGTTAACAAGCCAATTATAGAATTAATTGGCAATTGCCATACAGACAACACTTATTTTGGCATTAGGGAATTTTAATAAAGCTCTCGAACACGCTTCGATAGTGGCGCCCGTAGTGAGAACATCATCAACAATTAAAAAATGTTTATGATTGTTTTCTTCAGTGAAATGTACATCAAAGATGTTTTCTATATTTTCGGATCTTCCTAAAAGATTTTTTTTAGACTGTGTTTTAGAATACTTCTTTCGATATAAAATGCTGTCATCATAAGGAATATTTAGATTATTAGATAAAGCTTTTCCGAAAGAAGCAACCTGATTATAACCTCTTTCTTTGAATTTCCTTTTATGGAGAGGAACGGGAATAATTACATCAAAAGGAATATTCAATTTTAATTCCTTTAAATCTTCTGAATACCAATTTCCTAAAACCGTTCCGATTTCTTCATGGCCTTTATATTTTAGGTTGTGAATGATTTCCTGAACCATTCCCTTTTTATTAAAATACAAAAATGCAGAAACATGCTGCATTTCTATACGTCCGTAAAACTTTTTGACCGCTTGATTATCGGAATCTAAATGATATTGAGTAAGAGGCATTTCGTGACGGCAATTGGTACAAAAAACACTTTCATTTGCCAGGAGAAGTGTTTTGCATCCAGAGCAGACTTTCGGGAAAAACAGGTTAATAAGGTAATTAATCACAAATAGAAAGAATTTGGTTACAAAAATATTAAAATCAATGGTTCAATCTTTATTTTTTTTCTTTTTTTTAATGGTACTTTTTATATTTTTGCATCACTATGGCAAAACAAGAAGATATATTTAAGAATGTGGTTTCGCACGCAAAAGAGTACGGATTTATTTTTCCGTCAAGCGAAGTTTACGACGGATTGAGTGCTGTCTATGATTATGCACAAAATGGAGTCGAATTAAAAAAGAATATCCGTGAATATTGGTGGAAATCAATGGTTCAGATGAATGAGAATATTGTCGGCCTTGATGCTGCAATATTGATGCATCCAACAACTTGGAAAGCTTCAGGCCACGTTGATGCTTTTAATGATCCGTTAATTGATAATAAAGATTCGAAAAAAAGATATAGAGCCGACGTTTTAGTCGAAGATTATGCTGAAAAGATTAATCAAAAAGCTCAAAAAGAAATCGAAAAAGCAAGAGCTCGTTTTGGTGATGCTTTTAATGAAGAAGAATTTGTTACTACAAATGCACGCGTTATAGAATATCTTTCAAAATACAAGGAGATTTTATCAAGACTTGCAAAAGGTATGAGCGATGATCTTCAGGATGTAAAAGCTTTAATCGAAGAACTCGAAATCGCTGATCCTGAAACGGGTTCAAGAAACTGGACAGATGTAAAGCAATTCAATTTAATGTTCGGAACCAAATTGGGTGCTTCTGCAGATTCTGCAATGGATTTATACTTACGTCCGGAAACAGCACAAGGTATTTTCGTGAATTTCCTGAATGTTCAGAAATCGGGTCGTATGAAAGTTCCTTTTGGAATTGCTCAAACGGGTAAAGCATTTAGAAATGAAATTGTTGCAAGACAATTCATTTTCCGTATGCGTGAATTCGAACAAATGGAAATGCAGTTTTTTGTACGTCCGGGAGAAGAAATGAAATGGTACCACCACTGGAAAGAGGCGCGTTTAAACTGGCACTTATCTTTAGGATTAGGAAAAGAAAACTACCGTTTTCACGATCACGAAAAATTAGCACATTACGCAAATGCAGCTGCAGATATTGAATTCAACTTCCCATTCGGATTTAAAGAACTGGAAGGAATTCACTCTCGTACTGATTTTGACTTAAAAGCGCACGAACAATATTCTGGTAGAAAATTGCAATATTTTGATCCTGAGCTAAACGAAAACTACGTTCCGTATGTTGTAGAAACCTCTGTAGGGCTTGATCGTATGTTTTTAGCTGTTTTTGCAACATCATTGCAAGAAGAAGCTTTAGAAGATGGTTCTACAAGAACAGTGCTTAAATTGCCTGCTGTCTTGGCTCCAACAAAAGCTGCCGTTTTACCATTAGTTAAAAAAGACGGACTTCCAGAAATTTCTAAAAAAATCATCGAAGATTTAAAATGGGATTTCAATGTGGCTTATGATGAGAAAGATGCTGTTGGTCGTCGTTACAGAAGACAAGATGCCTTAGGAACTCCATTCTGTATTACAGTAGATCATCAAACGCTTGAAGATGAAACAGTAACAATTCGTCATAGAGATACAATGAAACAAGATCGCGTTAAAATAACTGAGTTAAGAGCAATTATTGAAAACGAAGTTTCGATGAAAAACTGGTTGATGAAAATGTAATTCTTAATTAAAGTAATATAAATCCCAAATTCCTTACTAGGAGTTTGGGATTTTTTTTATTTTAGGCATTCTGTTTCTGATATTATACATTTCAGGTCAATATGTCAATTGTTGAGTATAATGTATTAATAATGAATAATTTATAAGCCGAAATTCGTAATTTTAATTGCAGGTAAAATACTAAAATAAAATTTTTAAGAACAATTTGTAAACTGATTGCGTCTTCATAAGATGTTTTTAAGGCTAATTGTCAAAATTAATGCAAATAAGAAAGGCTTACATTGAAGAAATATTCGTATATTATTATTGACGATGATGCAGAAAGTATTCTGAAAACCAGATCAATTGCAGATGGTTTTTCAGAGTTAGACTTTCTGGCATCGGCATCTACTTACGAAGAAGGATTGAGACTGGTGTTAGAGCAGCAGCCGGCATTTATTTTTTTAGAAATTGCACCTCGGGATTTATCCAGTAATTTGTCACTTTCTTTTATTAGTGAATTGTATCGGTTTTTAGCTAAAATTCCGAAGATCATTATTACCACTTCAGAGAAAGATTTGGCTTTTGAAGCGATAAAATATGATGCATTTGATTATATTTTAAAACCCGTTTTAAAAATAGATTTACTTAAATTGATTTTAAAACTAGACAAAAGTACTTTAGCATCAGAATCTATTAAGATAAAAAATGAAATTTCAGCTTCTGTAATACCATTTTCACAGAATATTCAAAATGTAGAGCAACCGCTTATTCTCTGCATAAAATCATACGGAGATTATCGCTACATTGATACCGCAGAAATTACCTATTTTCAAGCCGATAATAATTCTACAGACATTTATCTGCAAAGCGGCGAAATGATAACTGCTTTTAAAACCTTAAAGCATTTTGAAGGAGTTTTGTCCTATCCTTTTTTTAGAATTCACAATAGTTATATGATTAATAGAAATTATATTTCGAGGATTCATAGCGGACACTCAGTTTGTTACATAAAAAACTCTTCAAAAAAGATCCCATTTTCTAAGACCTACAAGTCAAATATTGACTTTATAATTGCCGATTATACTATAGGAAATTACTTAGAAGTCTAAAAATTAAGTAATTACATAAATTTGATGCCCGTTTACTATCAATTGGGTATGTTCTACCATAAACTCATTTTTTTGTATAAATTTTTTTTGATTACGGTATTAGTTTTACACCATGATTTGCAAGAAAGCAGTCATATTTCCCCAAATAAAACAAACACATAATACCTTAAATCATGAAAAAAACAGCTTTAACATTCGGATTATTTTCTTTAGTAGTAGTAGCAACTTCATTTGCAAGCCCTGTAACAACAAATGGTGTGACAACTATTGATTCTATATATGGAGATGGAGCTTCAACTGGAAATGTAGGCGGAAGAAAACTTGATGTATACGGTGATGGCGCATCAACAGGAAATGTAGGCGGAAGAAAATTAGATGTATTTGGAGACGGTGCATCAACAGGAAATGTTGGTGGAAGAAAACTTGATTTTCAAGCCGTAGGACTTAGCCAAGTAAGTCAATCACAAGGTTTAAGCAAAAAATTAGATTAAATATAATTTTTCTATATGTAAAAAAAAGCTGTCAATTTTTTGACAGCTTTTTTTTATGTCTTAAGTTTTAGTATTTTTGGTAAAACTCCAAAAAGTACAATTGAAAAAGACTTGTTATATATTACTTTGTTTATCTCTGGTTTTTATTAGTTGTACTAAAAATGATCAGCCTGATAAAAATAAAATTTCTACTAAAGATAGTCTCCCAACGTATCTTTCGTTGGCAAATGATATTAATCTGGGTTATGACTTTAAACAAAAATACAATAAGCTGGCTCTGGAAATTATAATGAAACAGGATAATGATTCTGTTTTGAGAGTTAATCTTTTTAAAGTAGCAAATCGATATTACAACATGAACGACCTAAAATCGTATCATAAAATATCAAAATTAGTTTTAGAAAAATCTCTAGTTGGCAAAGATTCTTTAAGCATTGCCAAAGCCTATATGTATCTGGGAGACTATTATAATTCGCAAGCCATTTCAGATAGTGCCTTTAGAAGTTATTTTAAAGCACAAAAAATCTATCTTCAAATTAATGACGAGTATAATATTGCGAAAACATTTCTAAACAAAGCCAGCCTTCAATACAATGGAGGTGATTATTTTGAAAGTGAGATTGCAGTTTTTAAAGCTTTAAATATTTTAAAAAAGCAAAAAAATGTAAGCGATCTGCTTTATGAATGCTACAATCTTTTAGGAATTCTATACAATGAAAGAGAAGAATATACCAAAGCGTTAGAATTTCACAATAAAGCTTTGGACGTTTTAAAAGATAAATCCATACCGCTTGAACTTCAATTAAAAGCAACATCATTAAATAATATCGGCTATGTTTATCTGAATATGCAGAATTATCAGCAGGCCAAAAATTATTTTGAAAAAGGATTGGATGAAAAAAACCTATTTCAGGAGAAAACGATTTTGTATGCCATTTTATTGGATAATTTAGGGTATTCAAAATTCAAATTGAATGAATCCGACGATTTGCCAAAACTGTTTGTTCAATCGCTCAAAATTAGAGACAGCTTAGGATTAAAATCTGCCGTTGTATCAAGTAAAATTCATTTATCGGAATATTTTAGCGCTAAAAAAGACACTCTGCGTGGTGTGCAATATGCCAAACAAGCCTTGGCTTTGTCGCGAACCTCTGATAAATTAATAAATACATTAGAAGCACTCAAACAAATTGCTGTCGTTGATACAAAAAATGCTTCTGTATACTCTAAAGAATATATTTATCTAAACGAAAAAATGCTCAAAGCAGAAAGAAAAATGGGCGAAAAATTTTCTCGTATAGAATTTGAAACCAACGAGATAAAGGATGAAAACTCAAATCTGCAGGAAAAAAACAAAACCTTAGTATACGTTTTTAGTATATGTACGCTCATTGGCCTTTTCTTTTATGTGTATAAAACGCAGCAGGCAAAAAACAGAGAACTACTTTTTAAACAGCAGCAGCAAATTGCAAATGAGGATATTTACAACTTAATGATTTCACAGCAAAACGAAATTGAGCTTACGCGAATAAAAGAAAAGAAAACCGTTGCGCAGGAATTGCACGACGGAGTGCTGGGAAGAATGTTTGGCATCAGAATTAGTTTAGACAGTCTGGATAAAGTTGATGAAGCTCTGGCCGCTCCAAAAAGGAAAATGTACTTGGCAGAACTTAAAAATATAGAAGAAGATATACGCGAAATTTCTCATGATTTGAATAGAGAAAAGTCAGAATTAATTAATAATTTTGTAGCCATCCTGAAAAAACTATTCGAAAACCAGCGTAATACACATAATTCGAAATTAATCACTGCATTTGATTCCCAAATAAAATGGGAATTAGTGAGTAATATGGTTAAGATAAATTTATACCGAATTGTTCAGGAAGCACTTCAGAATTCTAACAAATACGCAGAAGCAGACATTATTAAAATAGAATTTAAAAGCGAAATTGATCATCTGGTTTTATCTATCATGGATGATGGAGTCGGATTTGATACAAAAAGAACAAAAAACGGGATAGGACTGCATAACATTGAATATAGAGCTGCAGAGTGTAAAGGTACGGTTGCAATAAAATCTGCCAAAGGAGAAGGAACCCTGCTTATAATCAAAGTCCCAATAGATCAAAAAATAAACCTGCAAAATAATGACATTTGACGCAACAACCCCAGGTTCGCAATTGACTAAGCAAAATATTCTGATAGTCGATGACCATCCTTTTATTATAGAGGGATATAAAAATGCTATAACTCGCTATAATCCAAAAGAATATGAATTTGTGATTTCTCAAGCGCATGACTGCAAATCTGCTTATGATTTAATTGTAGACGAAACGTCTCCTGTTTTTGATATTGCTTTTTTGGACATCAGCATGCCTGCCTACGAAGACAAAAACCTTTTTTCTGGTGAAGATATAGCCAAATTAATTCTCGAGAAAATTCCAACCTGTAAGATTATACTTTTGACAATGTATACGGAACTCCTCAAAATAAAAACGATTATTAGAACCATAAAACCAAATGGTTTGGTGATTAAAAATGATCTTACTTTTGATGAGCTTCTTTTTGCGTTGGATAAAATAATGAAAAACGAAAAATATTATAGTCAGTCTGTTCAGAAAATGCTGAATCAAAACCCTCATAATTCAATAGAAATTGATCAGGTTGATAAGCAGATTCTATTTCATTTATCAAAAGGAATTGAGGTTTTTGCTATGCCGGAATATATTCCGATATCTTTGACAGCAATAGAAAAGCGAAAAATCAATCTAAAAGAGCTGCTCAGAATAAAATCAGGTTCTGATGAAGAATTGGTAAAAGAAGCAAAGAGTAAAGGTCTTTTCTAAATTACACTTCAAATAAAAAAAATTCCAAATTCCAAAGAGTTAAAAGCTCAATTGGAGTTTGGAATTTTTTATTTCGAATACAGCGATTATTCCGTCAAGGAATCCCAGCCGCGTGCTTTTAAAGCGATTTTTGTGTTTGCTCTGGTTACGAGATGAATTCCTTCGTTTTCTTCTGCCATATGGCCTATAATCGAGAAATTTGGATTTCCTTTTATTTTGTCAAAATCATTAATATCAATGGTAAATAAAAGCTCATAATCTTCTCCGCCGTTTATTGCAACAGTAGTGCTGTCAATATTAAACTCTTCGCATGTCGAAATAAACTGCGGATCTAAAGGAAGTTTATCTTCATATAGATTACAACCCACTTTAGATTGTCTGCACAAATGAATAATTTCTGAAGAAAGTCCGTCAGAAATATCAATCATAGAAGTTGGTTTAATTTCTAATGCATGCAATAACGTACGCACATCTTTACGAGCTTCAGGTTTCAGCTGGCGCTCGATTAAGTAGGTATAAGCGTCTAAGTCAGGCTGATTATTTGGATTTACCTGAAAAACCTGTTTTTCTCTTTCTAAAACCTGCAATCCCATATACGCTGCGCCAATGTCTCCCGTTACTACAAGTAAATCGGTTTGTTTAGCGCCATTACGGTACACAATTTCATCTTCATCGGCTTCGCCAATTGCAGTAATGCTGATAATCAATCCTTTTTGAGATGAGGTGGTGTCGCCGCCAACAACATCAACTTTATATTCTTGTGCGGCATGTGTAATTCCTTCAAATAATTCTTCTAAGGCTTCTAACGGAAAGCGATTCGAAACCGCTACAGAAACCGTGATCTGTGTCGGTCTGGCATTCATTGCACAAATGTCGGATACATTTACAACAACCGATTTGTAACCTAAGTGTTTTAATGGCATGTAAGCCAAGTCAAAATGCACGCCTTCTATCAATAAATCGGTAGAAACAACTACTTTTTTATCCTTAAAATCCAGTACTGCAGCATCATCGCCAATACTCTTTAAAGTAGATTCTTGTTTAACATCAAAATTTTTAGTCAAGTGTTCAATTAAGCCAAATTCGCCTAACTGAGCTATACTGGTACGCTGCGGATTTTTATCTTCGATCATTTTTTTTAAGTTCCAAAGTTTGTAAGCTGCAAAGGTACAAAGGTTTTTTTTAAAGATGCTAAGATTCTGAGATGCTAAGGTTCTAAGTTTTCTACAGCTAATTAAAAAAATATTCTAAATATTTTTTTTCCTGCTGACAAACTGTTGTCACCGGCTCATTTTACTTTTGAAGTATAAATAAATTAAAACTTTAAAATCATGAAAACATTAGCTGCACAAGTAATTACTCCCGAACATTTATTGAAACACTGGCAAGGGCACCGCGCACTTACAAGACGTGTAATTGAATTTTTTCCAGAAAAAGATTTCTTTGAATTTTCTATTGGAGGAATGAGAACATTTGCAAAATTAACAGACGAACTTTTGGCTATTGCAGTTCCCGGACTTAAAGGAATTGTAAACAGAGAAGTGAAGCCATTTAGTGAAGAAGAAACAGAAAAATTGATTTTTAAAGCGCAGTATCTTGAAAAATGGGACGAAGCAACTGCAGAAATTAATCAGTATTGGGAGAAATTATCGATTGAAGATTTTAATGAAAACTTTAACCTTTTTGGGCAATATGAATTTCCGGTAATTGAGAATATTTTATATTTTATTGATAACGAAATACACCACCGAGGACAAGGATATGTATATCTAAGAGCTCTCAATATTGAACCTCCATTTTTCTGGGACAGAGAAAGATAGATTAAAAAAAACTCCTAATGCAACTCAGTTTCTTTAGGAGTTTTTTTATAAAAGTCTTTTTCTGTTTACCTCCAGAAGTTCTAAAGTTCTCACTTTAAGTCTTTCTGGTTCTACGATTGTTGCGTAATCTCCAAACATTAAAAACCAGCGGGGAAAACCGTTATCAATATCGCGGCACATAAATGTCATTTCGATTTTTCCGTCGATTTCTTCTTCAGAAACATACCCATGATATTTTCTTTCGTGCGTTAAATATCGCGCAATTTTTTTGTCAATTAGAATTCTGACTTTTGTAGTCGGAATGGTTTCTGTTTTGGTTAAATAGGTTTCCAGAGAATCATGTTCGATTGTAAAATCAAGATCTGTTTTTTTTATTTCCAGAATCCGATCGGTACGAAACTGGCGGTAATCCTTTCTCAAATGGCAGTAACCAAGGAAATACCAATTGTTATGATCATGAAATACGCCGACTGGTTCTAAATTGCGCTGTGTTGTTTCTTCTTTGTCAAAAGTTTTATAAGTTAACAGAATCTGCTTTTTTTCTGCGATTCCTTCAAACAGAATTGCGAGAGTATTGGGAGAATTATCATTGAACATGGGTTCGGTAGTTTGCATCACCACCCTGGATTCAATATTCGAAACATAATCTTTATCCCCATTTCTCAAAACCGATTTTAGTTTGTACATCGCCGATGCATAATGCGTACCGAGAGCAGGATCTGTAAATTTCTGCATCAATTTCTCCGCCGCAATAAAACTGCTCACTTCTTCGCGCGTAAACATAACGGGCGGTAATCTGTAACCGTCCATTAAGGCATAGCCAACTCCAGCTTCGCTGTAAATAGGAACTCCGGATGCTTCAAGAGTACGAATATCACGGTAAATTGTTCGCAGACTGCAATCAAAACGATCAGCCAATTCCTGTGCTTTTACAATTTTTTTAGATTGTAATTGAATCAGAATGGCAACAATTCGGTCAAATCGTTTTGGGGTTTCGTCCATTTTTTAAGGTTCAGAGGTTTTTTGTAAAGTTATAAGGTTCAAAGATACAAAGGTTCAGAGTTTAAAGAAATGAGAAATGTGTTCCAAATTAGGACAGATTTCTAAAATATTTCAGGCTTTTAAATGTCAGGAACTTATCTTATCAATTTTTTTTTGAGTTTAATTGTAGATTAAAAAATAATGTATTTTTACCTCAATTAAAAACGAAACATATGCCTAATGATTTATCGTACACGAAGATTGAAGAGCTTAAAAAGAAATTAAGAGAGGGAAAATTTGACAGTAATCAGGAACTTATTGATTTGATTCGGCTAGATTACGATCCTGTTACAGCAAAAGAGCTTTTATCAAAAGTAATCAAAAGTCATAAAGATGATCTTTATGAAGAAGCTAAAGAAGCCAAAGAAGTGGAAGAAAGAAGTAAAATTGCTTTTGGTGCCGTGATTGTTATTACAACTTTCATAGGAATGTTTGGAGATAACAACGGTATGATGATTTTGATATCGATTATAGCGGCTTGTTGCTGCGGTTATTATGGAAATCAAGAAAATCCAATTCCTGCAATGGTAGGTTATACCATAGCTGCAATGATTATGCCTTTTGCATGTGGTTTCTATTTTAAAGGAAGAAGCACTTTTTTAAATTTAGAAATTCTGATTCCACTATTGATTTCTTTCGGACCAGGTTTATTAATTAAATATGTTTTATCCCAAATTCTGCCTTCAAACTAACTTAAAAAACTAAATTTATGATTGAAAATTACTCTTTTAATGAGCATTATAAAAGATTTGAACCGCACGAAACCAAATGTACTTACTGCGAGCAAGATCATATGAAAAGCATGAACGAGTGCTATTTTGTACCGCTTTTTGTAGAAGCGGACAGAACTAATATTGTCGTATACCGATCGGTTAAATATTCTAAAATTTTAATTGGAATTCCAAGATGTTCATCCTGTAAATCCATTCACGAAAAAGCGACATCAAAATCACAGTTAATAACGGGAATTAGTATTGTGGCGGCAATTTCTCTTTTGGTTTATAACTTCACGCTGCTTAACCCGTTTGTTTTAGTGGGAGGAATTTTTGCAATGATTTTCGGTGGTATTTATGGATCAAAGAAAATGACAGAATCTTTTGTAGTAAGTCAGGATATTTATACTCTGGAAGATGGAGCAGAAAGAAATGAAGTAGTTCGGGACTTAATCGTGGCAGGCTGGTCTTTTACACAGCCATCAGCATAAAAACAAAAAACCCGATAACTTCGTTATCGGGTTTAATCTATATTCTTGACTCTTTATTCTTTATTATAAAGAAAAATCTAATCATTAAGTTTCAAAACAGCCATAAAAGCTTCTTGTGGAATCTCAACGTTTCCAACTTGTCTCATACGTTTTTTACCTTTTTTCTGTTTTTCAAGAAGTTTACGCTTACGCGAAATATCTCCACCGTAACATTTTGCGGTAACGTCTTTACGAAGTGCTTTAATCGTTTCACGAGCAATAATTTTTGCCCCAATTGCAGCCTGAATCGGAATATCAAATTGCTGTCTTGGAATCAATTCGCGTAATTTCTCGGTCATTTTTTTACCGATGTTATAAGCATTGTCTTCGTGAATCAATGCAGAAAGTGCATCAACCGTTTGTGCATTCAAAAGAACATCCAGTTTTACCAATTTTGAAGTTCTCATTCCGATAGGAGAGTAATCAAAAGAAGCATAACCTTTGGAAACTGTTTTTAAACGATCGTAAAAATCGAATACAATTTCGGCAAGAGGCATGTCAAAATTCAATTCAACACGTTCTGTTGTCAAATACGTTTGATTCGTAATTTGACCGCGTTTTTCAATACATAAACTCATTACGTTTCCAACGAAATCGGCTTTTGTAATGATTGTTGCTTTTATGAAAGGTTCTTCAACTCGGTCTAAACGCGAAGGTTCTGGTAAGTCAGAAGGATTATTTACTACAAATGCAGTTTCCGGATCTTTTTTGGTGTAAGCCAAATACGAAACGTTGGGAACTGTAGTAATTACAGTCATATCGAACTCACGCTCTAAACGTTCCTGAATAATTTCCATGTGAAGCATTCCTAAGAATCCGCAACGGAAACCAAATCCTAACGCTGCAGAACTTTCAGGTGTAAAAACTAACGAAGCATCATTCAATTGCAGTTTTTCCATAGAAGAACGCAAATCTTCGTAATCTTCAGTATCAACAGGATAAATTCCGGCAAAAACCATTGGTTTTACATCCTCAAAACCTGTAATCATATTAGTTGTAGGCGTTTTAGCATCAGTTAGTGTATCACCAACTTTTACTTCTTTGGCCTCTTTAATTCCTGAAATTAAATATCCAACATCACCAGCAGAAATCACGTTTTTCGGAACTTGGTTTAATTTTAAAGTTCCAATTTCGTCAGCAAAATATTCATTGCCTGTAGCCATGAATTTAATTTTCTGTCCTTTTTTGATTTCACCATTTACTACTCTAAAGATAACCTCAATTCCACGAAACGGATTGTAAACCGAGTCAAAAATCAAAGCCTGTAAAGGTTCGTCTTTATTTCCTTTTGGAGCAGGAATTTTTTCGATAATGGCAGCCAGAATATTTTCGACCCCAAAACCAGTTTTTCCAGAAGCATGTATAATATCTTCTAATTTACATCCTAATAAATCGATAATATCATCACTAACTTCTTCTGGATTAGCACTTGGTAAATCAACTTTATTCAAAACCGGAATAATCTCAAGATCATTCTCTAAAGCCAGATATAAGTTAGAAATCGTTTGTGCCTGAATACTTTGTGCAGCATCAACAATCAAAAGTGCGCCTTCGCATGCCGCGATAGATCTCGAAACTTCGTATGAAAAATCAACGTGACCAGGAGTATCAATTAGATTTAAAATATATTCTTCTCCCTTATAAGTATATTCCATTTGTATGGCGTGACTTTTAATGGTAATGCCTCGCTCGCGCTCCAGGTCCATGTTGTCAAGCAATTGCGCTTTTTCTTCACGAGCTGTAACGGTTTGTGTAGCGCCCAATAATCGGTCTGCCAATGTACTTTTACCGTGGTCAATGTGTGCAATAATGCAAAAGTTACGTATCTTCTTCATTTTAATATATCAATTCTCTGATCGAGTTTAAGTCTTTTTTGGGTATAAAATGCACTGCAGCAATTGCTTTAACGCATGTTATTAAGGCGCAAAGATAGCGCAAAGTTTTGGATTCTGGAATGTAGTTGTCGGATAGTTAGATCTTGAAAATAAAATTCGGCCTTAAAATTCAAAATTAAAACCTTTTTCTGTTAATTTTTTATAGATATCAGGATCAAATTTATAAAGTTTTGCGGCTCTATGCGAGACGTCCTGCTGTTTTTCGTCGAGTGCTACAAGCAGTTTCATATGAAGAATTTTTCTTCGGAAATTCGATTTGTCCAATTCAATTCCCAGAATTTCTTCATAAAGATGCATTAACTGTAATAAAGTAAATTTTTCTGGCAGTAAATTAAAACCAATGGGCGCTTGTCTCACTCTGTTGCGCAATTGCATTAAACTGAAATCTAGTATTTCATTATGGTCAAAAATCAAATCCGGAATGTCATTAATTTTGTACCATTTTGCCTCCCGAACCGATAAACTGGCTTTTATGTTGTAATCTTCCCGATTTACCAAAGTATAATATCCAATGGTTACAACCCTTCTTTCGATAACACGATTTGGATTTGTAAAAGCTTTCAGCTGTTCCAGGTAAATATTTTCAAGACCGGTAAGTTCCTGCAGAATTCGCTGTGCGGCATCGTCTGCGCTTTCTTCCTTTTTTAACCAGCCTCCAAGAAGTCCCCACTTTCCAATACTTTCGCCTTGAGCGTGCTGTACCAGAAGTACTTCCAGACTTTCTTTGTTAAATCCAAATATGACACAATCAATAGTGATTCCGTCTATGGCTGGTCTGATTTCTGTGTTTTGTGCTGTCAATTTCTGGATGTATTTCTAGAATAAAATGCTCTTTGTTGTTTGTTAAAATTCAAAATTGAATCCTTTTTCAGTTAGTTTCTGATAAATTTCAGGATCAAACTTGTATAATTTTGCAGCTCTATGCGAGACATCCTGTTGTTTTTCGTCTAAAGCCGCCAATAATTTCATGTGCAGAATTTTTCGTCTAAAATTAGATTTGTCCATTTCGATTCCTAAAATTTCTTCATACAAATGCATCAATTGCAGCAGTGTAAATTTTTCGGGTAAAAGATTAAATCCAATTGGAGCCTGTCGAACTCTGTTCTGAAGATGTTTTAAACTATAAGATAAGATTTCGTTATGATCATAGATTAAATTGGGAATGCTGCTTATTTTGTACCATTTTGCATCGGCGGCAGTAAAACCAGCTTTGATATTATAATCTTCTCTTTTTACCAAAGCATAATACCCAATAGTAATGACACGTCGCAGCGGAAAACGATCGGGATCTCCAAAAGCTTTTAACTGCTCTAAGTAAATATTATCTAAACCTGTAAGTTCATTTAACAAACGATTTGCGGCCGCGTCTGTACTTTCTTTTTTGTATATCCATCCTCCCGGAAGTCCCCATTTTCCTTTACTAATTCCTTCTGCGTGTTGTACCAGAAGAACCTCCAGACTTCCTTTGTCAAAACCAAATATCACGCAGTCAATCGTGATTGCATTCATTGCAGTTTGTTCACTTTTTACAGCGGTCCCGTCATCTTCATTTTCGACCATATTTGATATAAATTTTGACAAATTAAATAAATTAAATGAATACTTAGCTTCACAAAAGCTTTATATTTTTTTTAACGAAACAAAATTTTGATACTCAGCGCATTGGATTTGTGATAAAAAACAGATTTAAAAAGTACTATTCTTAAACGGCTGATTGTCAAATGGCTGATTCGTTATTTTTTTGATATTTTTTTATTCAATTTCAATTAGAACTTTGCGGTATTAATAATTATAATCTTCAATTATTAGAATTGAAAAAAAATAACCCTAATATTTTGTTAATATAGAAAAAATGTTTTACACTTGTAGTCAAATTAACCATAAGATAAGTTCAGTTTGACTATAAGTTTAAAGTGAACAAAAATACAACTAACTTAAAATATCACAAATGTTTTTTTTAGAAATTGAATTAACGAACTCTTTGATAAAAAAAACAGTATTAAATTCTAAAAATGGAATTGTTTGTAATGCTGTTTTAAATACTGATTTGAATGGTGTGACTCAAACATCAAAATCAGAAAGCAAAGTTTTTTTAGCACAGCTTTTAGGAAAAACAAACTACAGAAAATTTTACGCAAAGCGTAACAACTTATTTGACGGAAGAAACATTGACCGTGTAAATACAGATTCTCGGCCAGTGTAAGCCAGGGAGGAATATTCTCCACTTTGAATAGTTCCTCAATCGATTGAAAAACACTAACACTAAATTTAACCAATTCTTTAATTATTATGAAAAGCAAAAATTGTATTAAAACAACAAAGCTTCCATTTTTGATGGCGCTGCTGCTCAGCGTATTTGTGATGCAGTCTGGATTTGCACAAGAATCCAAAACTGTAAGCGGAACTATAATATCTGCAGATGATAATATGGGAGTTCCAGGAGCTACCGTTATTGTACAGGGAAGTAAAGCAAGTACAGTAACTGATTTTGACGGAAAATATAAAATTGAAGCTAAAACAGGAGATGTTCTTGTAGTAAGTTTTGTTGGCTTTAAAACACAAAAACTTACCGTAGGAGCACAAAAAGTGATTAATATAACACTGGCTGCAGAAACTTCTGAACTTAAGGAGATTGTAGTAATTGGTTACGGTACACAGAAGAAAAAAGTAAACACAGCTGCAACATCTCTAGTATCTGGAAAAGATATTCAGCAGGTTGCGAGTCTTGATGTTGTAAATGCTTTGCAAGGTCAGGCGTCTGGAGTAAATGTTACTTCATCTTCTGGACAACCGGGATCTAGTATGGTCGTAAACATACGTGGAGCAGGAACAGCAGGAAAAAGTGATCCGCTTTATGTGGTAGACGGTGTTGTTGTAGATAATGGTATCGGATATTTAGATCCGTCTGTTATCGAAAGGGTTGACGTTCTTAAAGATGCAGCGGCTTCTTCTATTTACGGAGCAAGAGCGGCAAACGGAGTTATCTTGGTAACAACGAAAAAAGGAAAAGATGGTAAAATGAATGTTGCATTCAATACTTATACCGGTTTTCAGCAAGTTTCTAAGAAATTAGACTTAATGAATACACAGGAATATACTACGATTATGAATGAAGCTCGTGTAAATTCTGGATATGCACCTTTGTATTCTCCAGCACAGATTGCAGCATTTCCTAATCACGACTGGCAGAAAGATTTGTTTAATGAGGGAGCACTTAAACAAAATCACTCACTTTTTATAACAGGAGGTGATAAAAAATCTACAATTGCAACAGGTTTGTCTTATTACGGACAAGAAGGAATGATTGGAGGAGCAACTAGTCAGTCTCAATACGATCGTGTTACTTTTACAGTAAACTCTACTTCTGAAGTAATTGAAGGATATTTGAAAATTGGAGAAAACTTTACTTTTTCTAATGTAAAATCAAGAGGTATTGCAGATGATGGTATTTACAGCAACGGAATTAGAAGTTTCTTAAATGCAGCTCCAATTGACGCAGCTTACGATGCAAATGGAGGTTTTGCTCCTTCGGTAATATCAGCAGATATCAGCAACCCGGTAGGTTCATTATATTACAATAACTTTAATGAAAGCAAAAATAACCGTTATGTAGGTAATATTTTCGCAGAATTAAAAATCTTAAGAGACTTTACATTCAGAACAAGTTTTGGTGTTGATATGTCAGATAGTAACTATCGTTCTTTCAGACCAGTTTATTCACTTTCTTCAAGTGATAATAATACCGTTTCGAGCGTAACTCAAAATGCTACTAAATCGTCTGGATGGATTTTTGAAAATACTTTACAGTACAAGAAGACATTGGGCGGAGTTCATAATATTGATGTTTTAGTTGGTACTTCTGCAAAAAAGAATACAGGAGATTTTATGGAAGGCCAAGGAAGAAATTTAATTTTTGATGATTTTGCACATGCTTATCTTGATAATGCAAAAGATCCAACATCAAATGTGGTAAAAGGAAATCGTAAAGATTATGCGATCCAATCTTATTTTGGGCGTTTATTATATGATTATGACAACAGATATTTATTTTCTGCAACAGTTCGTAGAGACGGATCTTCAGAATTTGGACCAAATAACAAATATGCTATTTTCCCATCATTCTCTGCAGGTTGGAATTTAGATAAAGAAAAGTTTTTCAAAGAAAATAAAGTTTTAAATACATTTAAACTTAGAGCAAGCTGGGGACAAAATGGTAACGATCAATTTGCAAGAAGATTTGCTTATGTATCTACAGTTAATTCTGCAGATAAAACGTATCATTTTGGAACAGGAACCGAAACTCTGCTAGTAGGTTCAAGCCCGGATCAGCTTTCTAACCGTAACCTTAAATGGGAAACTTCAGAACAATTAGATTTAGGTTTTGATGCTGTTTTGTTTACCAATTTTACATTATCATTTGATTACTACGATAAAAAAACAAAAGACTGGTTAGTACTGGCTTCTATCCCGGTTTATGCCGGAGCAACTGCCCCTTATGTTAATGGTGGAGACGTAAGCAACAAAGGATTCGAGGTTAGTTTAGGATACCGTACTCGTTTTGGAAAAGATTGGAATTTTGGTATTAACGCTAATGTTTCAAGCAATAAAAATGAAGTTCTTAGAATTGCAAATAATGAAGGAATCATTCACGGAGATGCAAACTTATTATTTCAAGGTCTAGACGAAATGAACCGTGTTGAGGTAGGAAAACCAATGGGTTACTTCTACGGATTAAAAACAGATGGAATTTTTCAAAATGCGGCAGAAGTTGCAGCAGGTGTACAGCCAAATGCACAGCCTGGAGATGTTCGTTTTGTTGATTACAATGGAGATGGAAAAATTGATGCTAACGATAAAACACAAATCGGAAATCCAAACCCGGATATTACCTACGGTTTAAATATTGATTTATCTTATAAAGCATTTGATATTACAATTAATACTTATGGTTCTGCAGGAGGACAAAATGTTTTTGGTGTTCACGATTATACTCGTGCCTATACAAATAACACAACAGATATCTTAAACAGATGGACTGGTGAAGGAACTTCAAATACAACACCAAGAGTAACTTATGGTACAGATCCTAACGGAAACTACACTAAATTCTCAGATTTATATGTTCAGAATTCTGATTTCTTCAGAATTAAGAATGTAGCGATTGGATGCGATTTAACAAAATTGACAGACAAGTTGAGTTTCTTCAGTAAATTCAGAATATATGTTGCAGGAAATAATCTTTTCACTTTTACAAAATACCAAGGTATGGATCCGGAGATTGGTTTTGGTAACAATGCAACAGATAGCAGCGGAAACGTTACACAGCCATGGGCAAGAGGAATTGATGTTGGATATTATCCGCAGCCTAGAAGCTACATGATGGGACTTAATGTTAATTTTTAAATTATGAAAACGATGAAAAGATATATAAAATTATTCGCCCTTTCGAGCTTATTAGTATTAGGAGCTTGTTCGGAAGATTTTTTAGAAAACGAACCTTATACAGATAAAGTAACCGATAACTTTTACAAAACACCTGCTGATGCTTTTGAAGGATTGGTAGCGATTTATGATGTTTTACAACGCGAAGCTTATGGAACACAGTTAATCGTGAGCGAGCAGGCATCTGACAATTGTTTTGGAGGATTTGGTATTGCCGATCCGGCAAGAGATTTAGAATGGGACCGCTTTTTATATTCGATGGATAAAGAAATGAATGCAGATACCTGGAAAAATTCTTATTTAGGAATTTACAGAGCAAACATTTTATTAGAAAATCTGGGTAAAGTAGATTGGGGAACCAACACAGCTTTGAAAACAAGATACGAAGCAGAAGCTCGTTTTTTGAGAGCACATTTTCATTTTCAGGCTGCAAAAATGTTCGGAAATATTATTCCGCTGGATCATACTGTAACGACAAGCGAATTTGAATTACCAAGACAAGCACCAGAAGTTACGTATGCCTTAATTGCAAACGATTTAAAATTCGCTGCAGAAAATTTAGGACCGGAAAATTTCTCACAACAAGGAAATGCTAATTTCGGACGTATTACAAAATGGGCTGCAGAAGCGTATATAGCAAGAACATTTTTGTTTTATACAGGAGCTTATACAAAAACTGATTTAGCAGGAGTAATTACAAAAGATCAGGCAACAGCTTATATAAACGATGTAGTAAACAATAGCGGACATGGTCTTGTAGCAGATTTTGCTAATCTATGGCTTGCAGCATCTTTAGAAAACTTTGTTGGAGAAGACAATACAGAAATGGTATGGGCTGTTCGTTTTAACGGTTCAGGAAAAGGAAACTGGGATCTTCACGAAGGAAACCGTTTTCAGGTTAACATAGCGCCTCGTGGAGGATCTATCGGAAGATATGCAACAGGATGGGGAGGAGCACCGGTAAACCCAAAATTGGTTAACGACTACGATACTGCTGATACTAGAAAAGCAGCTTCATTTATTGATTATGTTGGAGAAGGTTTAAACTTTAATGCACAAGCAAGAGAACAACGCCAGTACACTGGATATTCATGGAAAAAATACTGCCCGATTACAAATGCAGCCGGAACAGCTGTTGTTGAAGCAAATGGAGGAAATTTCCAGATTGATAACTATCAGGATTATGCAGTTATTCGTTTTGCAGATGTATTGCTTATGGCAGCAGAATTAAATTTAACTTCAAATGCTGCTTTGGCCCAAACAGATTTAGACAGAGTTCGTGATCGTGCTTTCAAAAGTACTACGCACAGAGTTACTGCAACGCTGCCAAATATTATGGAAGAGCGTCGTTTAGAATTGGCACTAGAAGGATTACGTTATTTTGATTTAATCAGACAAGGAATGTCTGCAATGAAACTGGCTATCGATAATAATACTGGAGATTCTCAGTTTAATGTAACTTTTAGAACAGAAACTCAGGGCTGGTTCCCATTACCGCAATCACAGGTAGTGCTTTCAAATGGTTCTATAACTCAAAATCCAGGGTGGAATTAATTTAAAACAAAATAATTATGAAACGTATATTATATATTTTAATAACCGCAGTAACTATTGGGACAGGATTGTTTTCTTGTGAACCTCTTGAAGACCGCGACAGCCTTCCTGCAATTAATTATACTGAAGCAACTCTTAATCATACAGAAGTACTGACAGATAATACACTGACTTTAACAAACAATGATAAAGATGTAATCTCTTATTGGTCTGTTGTTGATAATGCTACAAAAGTAGAGTTAGGACATTATAACGGTAATAATGCACAAGCTATTATACCTTTTAAAGGAAGCTATTCTGTAACTTATACTGCTTATACAAGAGGTGGTATAATTGCTACAGCTCCAAAAACGATTACAGTTCTTAAAACAGATTTGTCTTCTATTACTAAAGATCCTCGATGGGGAATGCTTACAAATGGTGCAGCTGGAAAAACCTGGGTGATCAAAATGGCTAACCCGATCGGATTTGCCGGACCAGCATACCTTAATACAACCGTTGGTGATACAGGAGGAGACGCATGGACTTATTTTCCGGGAAGTATCAACGAAATATTATGGTCTGGAATTGAAGTAAAAGATTGGGGAGAAATAACTTTTGATCTTAATGAAGGATATAATGTAACAGTAAAACAAACTTCTTTAACTACAGGAAGTACTGCGCAGACTACAACAAAAGGAACTTTTACTTATACTTTGAGCTCTGATTTTAAAAAGGATTTCTTAGATTTTAATGGTGGTACAAAAATGCTTTATCAAAATGCTTATTATACACAGCAAGCACCAGGGTTTAGTTTTTCTCGTGTACGATTGGTTGAGATTACAGCAACATCATTAAAATATGCAATGCTTCGCGATGATGGCGCTCAGGTTATTGTTAGTTTAATTCCAAAAGCTTAGGTTAGTTAGTTTTTAAAGTCTCAGTCGTAAAAGCATTCCTAATGTTCTTTATGACTGAGACTTAAATTATTTTAAGGAGAAATCAGAAACAGCTGTTTTATTATTTATCTTCAATTCCAAAAAAAATAACTATGCGTAAAACAAACCATTTAAGCGGAAAAATTGTATTAGCAATTGCTGTCGGAATTATATTTCTGAGTTCCTGCACTAAAAAAGATGATGTTTTTAACAACAGAAAAATTTCTTTTAATACGGGCTGGAGTTTTCATCTTAATGACAGTATCATCGATAAAGACACTATAGGAACTTCAACAAAATGGAGAACCTTAAACTTACCTCACGATTGGAGCATCGAAGGAAAATTTGACGAAAAAAGTCCGGCAGGATATGGCGGAGGTTCACTAAATGGAGGTTTAGGCTGGTATAAAAAAACATTTAAAGTCGCTCCAGAAGACAGCAGTAAAGTAACATCAATCACTTTTGATGGTGTTTACAGAAATAGTGAAGTTTGGGTAAACGGACATTATTTAGGAAAACGCCCAAACGGATACATCGGTTTTCAATACCAAATTTCTCCTTATTTGAATTATGGAGAAAAAGAAAATGAAATTATTGTAAAGGTTGACAATTCAAAACAACCCAATTCACGCTGGTATTCTGGTTCAGGAATTTTTAGAAACGTCTGGATAGAAACTACCGATAAACTGCACGTTGCACAATGGGGAACTTATGTGACAACGCCAAAAGTTACTGCAGAAAAGGCTTTTTTGAATGTAGAAACTACGATTCAAAATCAAAACAAAGAAGCCAAAAAAGCAACAGTAACCACTACTATTTTTAAAGAAGATACAAAAGTAACATCGGTTACTCAAAATATAACAATTGATGCTGACGCCAATCAAGTAGTAAAGCAATTAGCAGAAGTTCAAAATCCCATTTTATGGTCTGATGAAAAACCGGAATTGTACACAGCAGTTACCGAAATTTCGCTTGACGATAAAATCATTGATCAGTATAAAACAACTTTCGGAATCAGAGATTTTAAATTTGATTTGAATAAAGGGTTTATCCTTAACGGAAAACAAGTTAAAATAAAAGGGGTTTGTATGCACCATGATTTAGGTCCTTTAGGATCTGCTATCAATACCCGCGCAATCGAACGCCAGTTGGAAATTCTGAAAGGAATGGGAGTAAACGGAATCAGAACTTCTCATAATCCGCCTGCTCCGGAACTTTTAGAACTTTGCGACAAAATGGGTTTCATCGTTATGGATGAAGCTTTTGATATGTGGAAAACCAATAAAACCAAATATGATTACGCCAACGACTGGGACAAATGGCACAAAAAGGATTTGATTGATCAATTGCTTCGCGATAGAAATCATGCAAGTGTTTTTATTTGGAGCATAGGAAATGAAATTCCGGATCAATGGAGCGAAACCGGAGTTCAAATTGCAAAAGAATTAGCCGCAATTACACGTCAATACGACAAAACACGACCGCTGACTGCCGCTATGAATCCGCCGGTTAACATGAATATTGATCAGGTAACACTGCAATTCGAAAAAAAGAATGTTCAGTTTAATGCTATTGCAGCATCTGGAGTTTTAGATTTAATAGGATATAATTATGCACATCAGACTTATGAGCATCATCAGGAAAATTTTCCAAATACACCTTTTATAGCAACAGAAACAACTTCAGGATTGCAGACAAGAGGTTATTATGATGCCGTTTCAGACACCGTTAAAAAGTGGCCGGTACGATGGGATCTTAAATTTACAGGCGGAAATCCGGGTAACACAGTTTCGGCTTACGATCAGGTTCAGGCGCCTTGGGGGTCTACTCACGAAGCAACTTGGAAAGTAATTAAAAAACACGATTATCTTTCTGGAATGTACATCTGGACTGGTTTCGATTATATCGGAGAACCAACTCCGTACGAATGGCCATCGGTTAGTTCGTATTTCGGAATTGTAGATTTGGCTGGTTTCCCAAAAGACGTTTATTATATGTACCAAAGTGAATGGACAGACAAAACCGTGCTGCATATTTTTCCGCATTGGAACTGGAAAGCCGGACAAACTGTTGATGTTTGGGCGTATTATAATAAAGCGGATGAGGTTGAACTTTTCTTAAACGGAAAATCAGTCGGAATCAGAAGCAAGAAAGGAGATGATCTTCATGTCATGTGGAGAATTCCTTACCAAGCTGGAACTTTAAAAGCGATTTCCCGTAAAAACGGAAAAGTGGTTTTAGAAAGCGAAATTAAAACAGCTGGAAATCCGTCTCAATTAAAATTAACTGCAGACAGAAGCACAATAAAAGCAGATGCAAATGATTTGTCATTTATTACAGTTGATATTTTAGATGATAAAGGAATTTTGGCTCCAAATGCTAATAACGAAATCAACTTCTCATTAAAAGGAAACGGAAAAATCGTGGGCGTTAGCAGTGGAGATCCCGTAAGTCATGAATCGTACAAAGGAAATAAACATACTGCCCTAAACGGAAAATGTCTGGTAATTGTTCAGTCTGATACTAAATCAGGAAGATTAGAATTAACCGCTAAAGCGAATGGCTTAAAACAAGCTACAATTGTAATTACAACAGAATAACGGTACGTCTTTCCTGCAAGGTTTTCAAAACCTTGTAGGTATTAATAGTAAAGTATAGAATAAAAAATAGCAGACTTACAAGGTTTTCAAAACCTTGCAGGAAGGAAATACAAAAACTAAACCAATGAAAAACTCAAAATTAACGGCATTACTTTCAGCCTGTATGTTTGGATTAGTTCTGACGCCAAATGCCTCAGCACAAATCCAGAACGCAGATGTCCTTAACGCACCAATAGATATCAGTAAAGATTTTCAGAATTATCTGAACACTTTTTATTTTGCCGACGAACTGGCCTCTTTTGATCCTGCAACAGGAAAGGGAACTATAAAATATTTGAGATACAATTATAAAACACGTCAGGCTTTCAACAATATGATGATGAAACCTGATGTGGAAAAACCAAACGAATTTCCAACAACAGAATATGAAGTTTCGCCGGTTTTACCATTCGAAATTCAGTTTGTTTCAGATCGAACAGTCCGTATCAAAACAACTTCTGGACCACAGTTTCATCCACAGGCAGCATCTTTAATGCTGGTTGACGGCGTTGCGCCAAATCATCCTGAATTGTGGAAATATGCTAAGATCGAAGGAGGTCACAGTTATACAAGCAAACATGGAAGGGTCGAAATTTTGACACAGCCTTGGCATGTGAAAATTTATGATGAAAAAGGAAAATTACTGACAAGCACGCTTCACGATACCGATTTTAAAAACACCTACACACCAACACTTCCGTTTTCGTATGTTCGCAGAAACAGCGATTATTCAAGAAGTATGGGTGCTGCTTTCAGTTTAGAGCCGGATGAAAAAATATTTGGCTGTGGAGAATCATTTACACAATTAAACAAACGCGGTCAAAAAGTAGTTTTATGGGCAGATGATGCCAATGGAATCCAGAATGAAACCATGTACAAACCAATTCCGTTTTACATGAGCAGCCGTGGTTACGGAGTTTTTATGCACCATTCAACACCAATTACAGTTGATTTTGGTAAATATTTTGGAAGTGCAAACGAAATGTATATTGGAGATGACGAAGCAGATTTATTTTTCTTTATCGGAGAACCAAAAGACATTTTAGACCAATATACCAATTTAACCGGAAAAGCTGCTATGCCGCCACTTTGGTCTTTCGGATTCTGGATGAGCCGTATTACGTATTTCTCTGAAAAAGAAGGTCGTGAAGTAGCAAAAGATTTGCGTAAATATAAAATTCCAACCGATGTGATTCACTTTGATACAGGGTGGTTTGATGTAGATTGGAGAAACAACTACGAGTTTGCAAAATCTCGTTTCCCAGACGCTACAAAAATGATGTCTGATTTAAAGAAAGATGGTTTTCAGGTTTGTTTATGGCAATTGCCTTATTTCACACCAAAGAATACTTTGTTTCCAGAAATCATGGATAAAAACTTAGCAGTAAGGGACCGAAAAGGAAATCTTCCTTACGAAGATGCTGTTTTAGATTTCTCAAATCCAGAAACAGTGACTTGGTATCAAGGAAAATTGAAGAAATTATTTGATGAAGGCGTGGCCGTTTTCAAAGTTGATTTTGGAGAAGCGGCACCGCCAGACGGAATTTACCATTCTGGAAGAACAGGTTTCTACGAGCATAATTTATACCCGCTTCGTTACAACAAAGCAGTTGCAGAAATTACTCAGAAAGAAAAAGGATATACTTTAATCTGGGCGAGAAGTACTTGGGCAGGATCGCAGCGTTATCCATTACATTGGGGAGGAGATTCTGAAACTACCAACGGAGCAATGTCGGCAGAACTACGCGGCGGACTTTCATTAGGTCTTAGCGGATTCAGTTTCTGGAGCCATGATGTGGGCGGATTTGCAACAAAATCTCCTGAAAATATTTACAGAAGATGGACCCCATTCGGAATGCTGACTTCGCACGTAAGAAGCCACGGAGAACCGCCTCGTGAACCTTGGTTGTACAGCAAAGATTTCCTTGAAGGATTTAGAAAAGCAGATAATATGCGTTACGAATTAATGCCGTATATCTATGCTCAGGCAAAAGAAAGTTCACAAAAAGGACTGCCGATGATGCGTGCTTTATTTGTAGAATATCCAAACGATCCGGGAGCTTGGTTAGTTGATAATCAATATTTATTTGGATCAAGTATGTTGGTTGCGCCACTTTTTGAAGAAGTAGAAGAAAGAGACGTTTACCTTCCGGAAGGAACATGGATTGATTACCAAACCAAAAAAGTGTACCAATCGGGCTGGCATAAAATCAAAGCTGGCGAAGTGCCAATTATAGTTTTAATAAAAGACGGAACTGCAATTCCGCACATTGGTTTAGCACAGTCTACAAAAGATATGGATTGGAGCAAATTGACATTGAAAGTGTATGCAAGCGATAAAACTACATCGGCGACTGCCAAAGTATTTTTACCAGAAGGCAATGCTGTACAAGAAATAAAAGTGACCAAAAACGGAAACAATTTTGATGTAGCTGCAAATCCGTTAAACGGAAAAACCACTTTTAAAACCGAGTGGGCAAAATAAAAAAGTTAAACACAAATTGCACGAATTTCCACGAATTAAATTTGTGATAATTTGCGGAATTTGTGGTAAAAAAATACAGCCACAGATTAAAGGATTAAAAATTAAAAAATCTGCTTAAATCTGCCGAATCTGCGAGAAAATTATTTAAATACATAGATACATAGGTTTTTGTTTGTGAATAAAGAAAGCAAAAAGAAACTAGTTTCTAACACATAGAAGAGCTATGTGTATTTATGAAAGTGAAACGCCTTTTATAGGTTTTCAATAAACTATGTTTCTATGTGTTTAAAAAAATATAGCCACAGTTTTAAAAATCCTCTCTAATCATTTTATCCCGATAGCTATCGGGAGTGACAAAAAATATAATACCAAAAAACATGAAAAACTATCTAGTTCTCCCAGCCGTCTTGTTTTCAATAGCAATTGGCTACAGTCAAAAAACTAAAAATGCTTACGAACTCGCTTCGCCAAACGGACAAAATAAAATCAAATTTGAGCTCGTAAAAAATGCTCCAAAATATGCCGTTTCCCACGGAAAAACTGAAGTGATTTCGCCATCAGAAATGGGATTTGTATTGAAAGGAAACGAAGACTTAAGTTCTAATTTTGAAATTAAAGGTGCCAAAACTTCGACTTTTGATGAAACTTGGGAACAAGTTTGGGGAGAAAAGAAAAACATCAGAAACAACTACAATCAGCTTGTAGTTGATTTGCAGCAAAAGACTGGAAACAAACGTAAATTACAAATTCAATTCCGTGCTTTCGATGATGGAGTTGCTTTTAGATATGTTTATCCAAAACAAAATGTAAAAGACAGTATTTTCATTACGGATGAAAAAACAACTTTTAACCTAAAAGAAGATGGAAAAGCATGGTGGATTCCAGCAAACAGAGAAAACCGTGACGAATATCTTTTTAAAGATGCGCCGGTAAGTACTTTGGATACCGTATTAACTCCGTTGACAATCGAAAGCAAAAGCGGATTGGCTTTAAGTTTCCACGAAGCAAACCTAATTGATTTTGCAAGTATGACTTTGGTTAACACAAAAGGAACCGAATTAAAATCGGATTTGGTGCCGTGGCCTGATGGAATAAAAGTTCGCGTAAAAGATACTTTCACTTCTTCTTGGAGGACCATTCAAATTGGAGAAAATCCCGGTGAACTGATCACTTCATATTTAGTTTTAAATCTAAATGAACCAAACAAATTAAAGAATACAGCAAGTTATTTCAAACCATATAAATATTTAGGAATCTGGTGGGGAATGCACATCGGAAAATATACATTTTGGGAAAGTGATAAACAAGGCGCAACAACCAAACACGCCGAAGAATATATTGATTTTACTGCAAAAGAAGGGTTTAATCATTTATTGATCGAAGGATGGAACAAAGGATGGACACCGGGCTGGTATGAAAACCGTATGCACATGTTCAGCTTTACGAAAAGTGCAGACAATTTCGATCTTGAAAAAGTCGTAGAATACGGAAAGAAAAAGAACATCGAATTAATCGGTTACCATGAAACAGGTTCGAACTTAATTAACTATTTAAAAGAAGTTGACGAAGGTTTTGCTTTATATAAAAAATTAGGAATTCATACCGTAAAAATTGGACACGTAGGTTCTAAATTGAATATGAAGCAAATGCACTTCGGGCAGTTTGGAGTAAATTATTTCAGATACATTTTAGAAAAAGCTGCACAATATGATTTGGCCGTTTTGTACCACGAATCGATAAAAGATACCGGAGAACGCAGAACTTTTCCAAACATGGTTTCGAGAGAAGCAGCGCGCGGACAAGAATATAACGCTTGGAGCGAAGGAAATCCGCCAAACCATTTAACTATTATTCCGTTTACAAGATTACTTTCTGGACCAATGGATTTTACACCTGGAATTTTTGATGTTGAGGTAAAACAAGGGTATCCGGGAAAAAGAATTCAAGGAACAGTAGGACAGCAATTGGCATTATATGTAGCGCTTTATTCTCCAATTCAAATGCTGGCAGATCTTCCAGAAAATTATGAAGGAAAACCAGCTTTGCAATTCTTAAAAGATGTTCCGACAGATTGGGAAGACACTAAAATAGTAGAAGGAAAAATTGGTGAATATATCACAACAGCAAGAAAAGACAGAAATAGTGCCGACTGGTATTTAGGAACTTTAACAAATGAAAAACCAAGAAACGTAGAAGTTTCATTATCATTCTTAGATCCAGCAGCAACTTACGAAGCACAAATTTACGTGGATGCCGAAGGAACAGATCAAACACATAATCCGGAAGCAGTAGCAATTTCTAAGAAAACAGTAAAAGCTTCAGATAAATTACAATTGAAATTAGGCGGTGCCGGCGGTGGAGCAGTTAGATTCAAAAAATTGTAGTTTAAGTTAAAAGTTAGATGTTAGAAGTTAAACCCGACAGGTTTTTAAAACCTGTCGGGTTTACGTAACGCAACGATTACGTGTATTTGTAGAGACGCACCGCAGTGCGTCTACGTTCCAATATGAAGTTAGAAGTTAAACAAAAATTTATCAAGTTAAGTATCCTAACAGGTTTTGGAAACCTGTTAGGTATCAAATATCATATTACAATTAAGGAAACTATTTAGATTGGGTAAAATAATACCTAACAGTCCCGAAGCCTCGGGATTGGAAACCTGTTAGGATAAAAAAAGAAATTTTCAGATGAAAAGGATTTTAATATTATTGGTTTTAATTCATTCAATCCAAATCATTGGACAAAACAATACTGCTGAAAATCGAATCATAAAAGTTGATTATAAAAAGGAAGCAGGAAAACTGAACACCATGTTCAAAGAATGCATTGGTGCCGGGAGAGCAAACGAAGGTTTGAGAGCCGACTGGCAGCAGCAATTAGCTGTGGTGAAAAAAGAATGCGATTTTAAATACATCCGTTTTCATGGTTTATTGTCTGATGATATGGCGGTTTATCGTGAAGATAACAAAGGAAATCCAGAATATAATTACCAATATGTAGACGTTTTGTTTGATTATATTGTGAGTTTGAAAATGAAACCATTTGTAGAATTAGGTTTTATGCCAAATGCATTGGCAAGCGGGAAAGAAACTATATTTTGGTGGAAAGGAAATGTTACGCCTCCAAAAGATTATAAAAAATGGGAAGATTTAATTAAAAATCTAACCGCACACTTTAAAGAACGTTACGGCGATGAAGAAGTAAAAACATGGTATTTTGAAGTTTGGAACGAACCGAATTTATCACCAGGTTTCTGGACAGGAACGCAGCAAGAATATTTTAAATTATACGATTATGCAGCCCGCGGTGTAAAAGCTGTAAATCCAGCATATAAAGTCGGCGGACCAGCAACGGCAGGCGCAGGCTGGGTTCCGGAAACAATTGATTTTTGTGTTAAAAATAATGTGCCTTTAGATTTTATTTCGACACATACCTATGGCGTAAACCAAGGATATTTGGACGAATTCGGGACTTCTGGAACAGTTTTGAGTCCAGACGTAAATAGTGTAAACGGAGATGTTATTAATTCGCGTAAGCAGATTACCAATTCGGCTAAACCTAATTTAGAACTGCATTATACCGAATGGAGTTCTTCTTATACACCGGCAGATCCCATTCACGACAGTTATCATTCCGCAGCTTATATTCTGCAGAAATTAAAACAAGTCGGCAATGCGGCTAACTCCATGTCGTATTGGGTTTTTACCGATATTTTTGAAGAACCAGGACCAAGATTTACGCCTTTTCACGGAGGTTTCGGGTTGTTGAATACACAGGGAATTAAAAAGCCAGCTTATTTCTCTTATTATTTAATGAATAAATTGGGAGAAACAGAACTTCAAAATTCAGACAAAGCTTCTTGGACTTCCAAAAATGCAAAAGGCGATGTGCAGGTTTTGCTATGGGATTTTACCAATACACATCCAGGCGATAAAGTTTGGAACCAGACTTATTATGTTCAGGATCTTCCATCAAAAGAAAAAGGAAAAGTCAAAATTGAAGTTGAGGGAATGCAGAAAGGAAAATATATACTAGAAATATACAAAGTAGGCTATAAAGTAAACGACGCTTATGCAGATTATCAGGCTTTGAATAAACCAAGTCAGTTAACACGCCAGCAGGTTAATTCCATAAAAGAAAGAAATAACGGCGCACCAATTTCTGTAGAAAAAATTACAATCGACGGAAAAGGAATTTTTAGCAGAGAATTAAATATAAATGAAAATGACGTCGTAATGCTGAATTTGATTAAACAATAATTTAAAAAACCATCAACATAAAATATTATAACTGTATTTAAAGAGAATGTGTGAGGAATCAGAATCTTTAAATCGAAAACATCTAACTATCTATGAAAAACAAAATGATATACCTTTCGGCAGCTGTTGTTTTTGCATTGTTTACATCTTGTAAAAATGATGCACAAACTACCGCTTCAAATTCGGCACAAACCGAAGAGTACCAAGGAAAAGAAGTAGGTACAGAACATGACGCAGAAATCGACAAACTGATTTCGCAAATGACGATTGAAGAGAAAATAGGAATGCTTCATGGTAACAGCATGTTTAGCACAGGAGGCGTAAAACGTCTTGGAATTCCAGAATTAAAAATGGCCGATGGTCCGTTGGGAGTTCGTGAAGAAATCTCAAGAGACAATTGGGCACCAGCAGGTTTAACAAACGATTTTGCTACTTATTATCCGGCAGGCGGCGGTTTGGCAGCAACCTGGAATACTGAAATGGCACATACTTTTGGAACTAGTCTGGGAGAAGAATTACGTGCAAGAGACAAAGACATGTTACTTTCGCCGGCGATCAATATGGTAAGAACGCCGCTTGGAGGAAGAACGTATGAATATATGTCTGAAGATCCGTTTTTGAATAAAAAAATCGCAGTGCCGCTGATCGTTGGTTTACAGGAAAAAGATGTAATGGCGTGCGTAAAACATTATGCAGCCAATAATCAGGAAACCAATCGTGATTTTGTCGATGTACAAATTGACGAGCGTACACTTCGTGAAATTTATCTTCCGGCTTTTGAAGCTTCTATAAAAGAAGCAAAATCGTATGCTGTAATGGGAGCTTACAATAAATTTAGAGGCGAATACTTATGTGAAAACGATTATATGCTGAATAAAATCCTTCGTGACGAATGGGGATTTAAAGGTGTAGTGGTTTCAGACTGGGCAGCAGTGCATTCTACTGCAAAAACACTAAAGAATGGTTTGGATATTGAAATGGGAACACCAAAACCGTTCAACGAATTTTTCTTAGCCGATAAATTAATTGCAGCGGTTAAATCTGGAGAAGTTTCTGAAACAGAAATTAATCTGCATGTAAAACGTATTTTGCGTGTTTTATTTCAGGTAAAAGCAATAGGCGGAGGTACACGTGCAAAAGGAAGCATCGCAACAGAAGCACATTATCAAGACGCTTACAAAATTGCTGCAGAAGCAATTGTATTGTTGAAAAACGAAAATAATGCCTTGCCATTAAAACTAGACGGCGTAAAATCTATTGCGGTTATTGGAAACAATGCTACAAAGAAAAATGCTTTAGGCGGATTTGGTGCAGGAGTTAAAACAAAAAGAGAAGTTACCCCTTTAGAAGGTCTTAAAAACAGACTTCCTTCTTCTATTAAAATCAATTATGCCGAAGGATACTTAGAGCGTTACGACGAAAAAAATAAAGGAAACTTAGGAAATATTACTTCTACCGGCCCAGTTACCATTGATCAATTAGATCCTGCAAAAGTGCTTGAAGCAGTAGAAGCGGCTAAAAACTCAGATGTTGCTATTATTTTTGCGGGTTCAAACCGTGATTACGAAACAGAAGCTTCAGACCGTAGAGATTTGCATTTACCATTTGGACAAGAAGAATTAATCAAAAAAGTAATGGCAGTAAATCCTAAAACTATTGTAGTCATGATTGCCGGCGCTCCTTTTGATATTAATGAAGTCAGTCAAAAATCTTCGGCTTTAATTTGGAGCTGGTTTAATGGTTCTGAAGGCGGAAATGCTTTGGCAGATGTAATTTTAGGAAAAGTAAATCCGTCAGGAAAATTACCTTGGACAATGCCAAAACAACTTAAAGATTCTCCTGCACATGCAACAAATAGTTTCCCTGGAGACAAATCTGTAAATTATGCCGAAGGAATTCTGATCGGATACCGTTGGTTTGATACTAAAAACATCGCGCCGTTATATCCTTTTGGTTACGGATTATCTTATACTACTTTTTCGCTTGATAATGCAAAAGCGAATAAAGAATCTTACGCTCAAAATGATGTAATTGAAGTTTCTGTAGACGTTAAAAACACCGGAAAAGCAGATGGAAAAGAAGTAGTACAATTGTATACTTCTAAATCTGATTCTAAAATTACCCGTGCCGCTCAGGAACTAAAAGGTTTCAAAAAAGCGGCAGTTAAAGCAGGAAATTCAGAAAATGTGACGATCAAAGTGCCAGTAAAAGAATTGGCTTACTATGATGTTACTGCTAAAAAATGGATCGTGGAACCAGGAAAATATACTATTAAACTTGGAACTTCTTCAAGAGACATCAAAAAAGAAATTCAAGTAACAGTTAAATAACCAGCTGTTTTCTTTTTGATAAAATCTAACTATAAATTAACGCCAGCCCCTTTAAAGCTGGCGTTAATGTTAACCACCAAACCAAATAAGATGAAAAAGACAATTAAAGATTATCTATTAAGTTTTGCTTTATGTTTTGCATTTCTGGGAGTTTTAGCCTGCAGTTCAGATGATAAAGACACAGTAGAAAAAATAATACCCGAAGCTGCAGGATTATATCCCAGTTACAATACAAACCCAATTGCTGCGGATAATTCCGGAATGACAAGTTCTGCCGTGCAGTTAGCAGCAAAAATTAAATTGGGTTGGAATATCGGAAATACGTTGGAAGCAACCGGAGGCGAAACCGCCTGGGGAAATCCAAAAGTTACCAAAGCATTAATCGATGCCGTAAAAGCAAACGGTTTTAATGCAATTCGCATTCCTTGTTCGTGGAATCAGAATCTGGAAAACGCATCAACAGCAAAAATTAAAACCGAATGGCTGAACAGAGTTAAAGAAGTAGTTCAGTATTGTGTAGACAATGATATGTACGTTGTGGTAAATATTCACTGGGACGGCGGCTGGTTGGAAAATAATATTACCGAAGCCAAAAAAGTAGAAAATAACGCCAAACAAAAAGCTTTTTGGGAACAAATCGCTACACATTTAAGAGGATTCGACGAACATTTGCTTTTTGCAAGTGCCAACGAACCAGCGGTTGAGGATGCTGCTCAAATGGCAGTTTTAACTTCGTACCACCAAACTTTTATTGATGCCGTTCGTTCAACAGGAGGAAAAAATGCAACTCGTGTTTTAGTCGTTCAGGGACCAACGACCGATATCGAAAAAACAAACAAATTAATGACTACATTGCCAGTAGATAAAGCCTCAGGCAGAATGATGGTCGAAGTACATTATTATGCACCTTGGAATTTTGCGGGTTTAACCAAAGATGAATCTTGGGGGAAAATGTTTTATTATTGGGGATCGGGTTTCCATTCTACAACCGACACAGAACGCAATGCAACTTGGGGAGAAGAAGCCGATTTAGAAAAGAATTTCAAATTAATGAAAACCCAATTTGTAGACAAAGGAATTCCGGTTTTATTAGGAGAATTTGGAGCAATCCGCAGAACAACTTTAGCGGGAGATGCATTAACTTTACACTTAGCTTCGAGAGCCTATTATTTAAAAACTGTGGTAAAAACAGCAAAAGCAAACGGGTTACTTCCATTTTATTGGGATGAAGGAAGTACGGAAAATAATGGTTTCGGAATTTTTAAAAGAAGCGATAATACAGTTTTTGACACACAAGCTTTAAACGCTTTAAAAGAAGGAATGCAGTAAAAAAGCTTTCGAAACCATATAAGTGATATAAGATAATTTAAGTTTCTATTGTAAGTTGAGTTTATATTTACTTATATCACTTATATGATTTAAATTAATTTAAATAAGTAATAATGAAAAAGTTAATTGTTTTTATTTTGTTGATATTTAGCACGTTTGCTAATGCTAATGTGAGAATGCCTTTAATCTTTTCTGACGGAATGGTACTACAACGCAACAAAGAAATTCCTGTTTGGGGTTTTGCCGATGCGAACGAAAGTGTAGAAATTCATTTCAATAAACAAATTAAGAAAACACAAGCCGATAAAAACGGAAAATGGACGGTAAATTTAAGTGCTGAAAAAGCCGGCGGACCATTCGAATTAATCATTATCGGAAAAAATAAAATCACCATCAAAAATATTTTGGTTGGTGAAGTCTGGATTTGCAGCGGACAATCGAATATGGAATTTCAGGTTTTCAAAACCATAAATGCAGCAAAAGAAATCGAAGATTCAAATTATTCGATGATTCGTCATTTTGGTGTTGCGCAAGATTTAAGCGGCACTCGAAAAGACGATTTGAAACAAGGAAAATGGGAAGTTTCTAGCAAAGAAACCGTTGGTAATTTTACAGCAGTAGGATATTATTTCGCCAAAAAATTATATTCAGAATTAAAAATCCCAATCGGAATCATCAATACTTCTTGGGGCGGGACAAATGTTGAGACCTGGACAAGCCGTGAAGCTTTCCAAAATAGTCCTGAATTCAAAGCCATGATTGCCGATGTTCAAGTGGTAGATATCAATGCAATTTTTGAAACTTACAAAAAATCGGTTTTAGACAACCTTAAAAAAGTACAAGGTTTTGATGTTTCCATGGAAAATGAAAATCAATTTAAAGACCAAAATTTTCAGGATAAAAACTGGCCCGAAATAAAAGTGCCTTCACTTTGGGAAAATCAGCAGATTGGCAACATCGACGGAATTGTCTGGATGCGTAAAACCATTGTTTTAACAGCCGAACAAGCCAAAAAAGAAGCCGTTTTACACTTAGCAAAAATCGACGACGAAGACAAAACCTATGTAAACGGAGTCGAAGTAGGAACCAATAATCTTTGGGACAAACTAAGAGTTTATAAAATTCCTGCCAATGTCTTAAAAGAAGGAACCAACGTAATCGCAGTCAGAATTACAGATTACAGCGGCGGTGGCGGAATCTACGGCGATCCATCCGATCTAAAAATCGACTTTAAAGATGCAGCTTTTCCGCTTGACGGACTTTGGAAATTCAATGTCATAAAAGTAAAAATCGAAGTTTCGCCAAACAGTTATCCATCATTATTGTACAATGCCATGGTAAATCCGCTTGTTTCGTATGCGTTTCAGGGTGTTTTGTGGTATCAGGGCGAAGCCAATGTTTGGAGAGCAGCAGAATACAAAAAGTCATTTCCGTTAATGATCAACGATTGGAGAGCCAAATTCAAACAAGGCAATTTTCCTTTTTATTTCGTTCAATTATCCACTTTTGATGAGTTTGGAGGCAACAGCCAAAAAGGAAGCCGTTGGGCAGAACTTCGCGAAGCACAATCCGAAACTTTAAAATTACCCAATACCGGAATGGCCGTTTCAACCGATATCGGAAATGCAAAAGACATTCACCCCACAAACAAACAAGATGTTGGTTTGCGTTTGGCTGCAATCGCATTGAATAATCTGTACAGCAAAAAACAAGTTTACAGCGGTCCAACTTTCAAATCTCAGGAAATAAAAGGAAACCAAATCATTCTGACTTTCGATAATATTGGCTCAGGATTATCAACTTTAAATAGCGATGAACTAAAAGGTTTCGAAATCGCAGGTGCTGACAAAGTTTTTCATGTTGCGAAAGCGATAATTCAAAATAACAAAATAATAGTTTCGAGTGAAAATGTAAAAAATCCAGTTGCAGTGCATTACGGCTGGGCAGACGACGATACGGCAATCAATCTTTTCAACAAAGAAAAATTCCCCGCATCGCCATTCAGAACCGATAATTGGGAAATGATCACGGCAAACGAAATCTATAAGGTAAGCAAATAATTCGTTTCCTACCAGGTTTTCAAAACCTGTTAGGTATAATTAATACAATCAATAAAAGTAGTAATCTGGGCGTGACCGTATTTACAAAAGGCGCTATGTAACAAACCGCTTATGTGCGCCTTTTGTAAATGCGGTCGGGCTATCCGCGCTACTTCGGTAGTTTGCTCCTATCCCTCACGCGTATAAAATGGCTATAAATCTCATAAAAGATTTTTATCCTACCAGGTTTTAAAAACCTGGTAGGTATAACATAAATATTTATTAGTTTTAGATATTAAATGAATACCTAACAGGTTTTTAAAACCTGTTAGGATAAGATAACCAAATATGATAAAAAAAATATTTTTCCTCTTACTTTTCGCGTGTTACTATACAAACATTTCAGCGCAATCCACGAATGTTTTGTGGTACAATCAGCCCGCAGATTTTTTTGAAGAAAGCTTAGTTTTAGGAAATGGAAAATTGGGTGCAACAGTTTTTGGAGGTGCAAATTCTGATAAAATCTATCTGAACGATGCCACACTTTGGTCGGGCGAACCTGTAAATGCTAAAATGAATCCGGAAGCGTACAAAAACATTCCCGCCATTCGCGAAGCATTAAAAAACGAAAACTACAAACTGGCGGAAGAACTCAATAAAAAAATTCAAGGAAAAAACTCCGAATCTTACGCTCCATTGGGAACATTAGAAATCAATAATTCTGAAAAAGGAAAAGCGGTAAATTATCATCGAGAGCTGGATATTTCTAATGCCATATCAAAAGTCAGTTACGAAATGGCCGGCATAAAATATACACGAGAATATTTTGTCTCGGCGCCAGATCAAATCATGATAATCAAATTGACAAGCAGTATAAAAGGCGCTTTAAACTTTGATATTAATTCAAAAAGCCTTTTAAAGTCTAATGTCGAAGTGCGCAATAATATTTTGGTAATGACTGGTACTGCGCCAATTCATGAAAATGCGGGATATACTGTTCTGCCAAAATATCTTGATATAAAAGAAAGAGGAACAAAATTTACAACTTTAGTTCAAATCAAAAAGACAGACGGTAAAATTACAAATTCCAGAGAATCTTTAACCTTAAAAGACGCAACAGAAGCTATTATTTATGTTTCTGTTGCCACAAGCTTTAACGGTTTTGACAAAAATCCTGCAACCGAAGGAGTAGACGATATAGCAATTGCATTGCAAAACATGAATAAAGCGTTTGCAAAACCATTTGATAAATTAAAAGAAAACCACATTGCAGATTATCAAAAATTTTACAATCGTGTCGATTTGAATTTAGGAAAAACAACTGCACCAGATTTACCTACAGACGAACGTTTACTAAGATATTCTGATGGAAAAGAAGATAAAAATCTGGAGATTTTATATTTCAATTACGGGCGATATTTATTAATCAGTTCATCTCGGACACTTGGAGTTCCGGCCAATTTACAAGGAATTTGGAATCCGCATTTAAGTCCGCCTTGGAGCAGTAATTACACCATGAATATTAATCTGGAAGAAAATTACTGGCTGGCAGAAAACACCAATCTTTCAGAAATGCACACATCGCTTTTAAGCTTTATAAAAAATCTTTCGGTAACGGGAAAAGTTACGGCAAAGACATTTTATGGCGTAAACGAAGGCTGGGCTGCTGCTCATAATTCAGATATTTGGGCAATGACCAATCCGGTTGGGCAATTCGGAAAAGAAGATCCAATGTGGGCTTGCTGGCCGTTAGCAGGCGCATGGCTCAGTACGCACATTTGGGAGCATTATACTTTTACGCAGGACGCAGCATATCTAAAGAAAGAAGGTTATCCGTTGATGAAAGGTGCAGCTGAATTTTGTTTAGGCTGGCTTGTGACCGATAAAAACGGAAATCTAATCACTTCGCCGTCAACTTCGCCAGAAAATCAGTATAAACTTGCCGATGGTTTTGTAGGCGCTACACTTTATGGAGGAACGGCAGATTTGGCCATGATTCGGGAATGTTTTGATAAAACCATAAAAGCGGCAAAAGTGCTGAATACCGATGCTGACTTTAGAGGAAAATTAGAAAAAGCACTTTCAAAACTATATCCGTATCAAATTGGTAAAAAAGGAAACCTGCAGGAATGGTATTTTGATTGGGAAGATAATGATCCAAAACACCGCCATCAATCGCAGCTGTTCGGACTTTTTCCAGGCGATCATATTACGCCAGAAAAAACTCCCGATTTAGCCGAAGCTTCACGAAAAACTTTAGAAATAAAAGGCGACGAAACCACAGGCTGGTCAAAAGGCTGGAGAATTAATCTTTGGGCGAGACTTTGGGATGGAAACCGTGCTTACAAAATGTTCCGCGAATTATTAAGATATGTAGATCCCGACGGAAAGAAAACCGATAAACCAAGAAGAGGAGGAGGAACGTATCCGAATTTATTTGATGCGCATCCGCCGTTTCAGATTGATGGAAATTTTGGCGGTGCCGCAGCCGTTGCCGAAATGTTGGTGCAGTCAAACGAAAACGAAATCAGATTACTTCCTGCTTTACCAGACGCTTGGGAAGAAGGTTCTGTAAAAGGAATCTGCGCAAGAGGCGGATTTGAAATTGAAATGACGTGGAATAATAAAAAGCCTGAAAACGTAATTATTTCGTCTAAAAATGGTGGTAAAACAACTTTGATTTTCGGAGATAAAAAACAGGAAATTGTTTTGAAAAAGGGAGAGAAAAGAGAAATCAATTTTTAAATAAAATTCTAATACAAAACCCGACAGTCGCGAAGCCTCGGGACTGTCGGGTTTATTTTTAATTTATTATTGCTCTTTTTGAGTATTTTCTTGGATCAATACAAAAATTTGTGCAGCTATAAAATTAAGAATGAATTTAACCGCAAAGTGTGCTAAGATTTTTTATAGGAATGGCTTAAAAACACACATCCCGAGACTTCGGGATGTGTGTTTTCGATCCGTAAAGTAAAATGAAACCTTACCGTACTTTGCGGTTAAAATTAATATGACTCCGCAGGTTTTTGTTTTGATTCATTTTCTTTTTCTTCTGGTTTTTCAGAATGTTCCTTTTTAAAAGTCTCGTACCATTTTTCGATTGATGGATATACAAATGCAGCGACTTTTTTTACTGGATTATAAAAAATGTAATGGTCTAAAGTTTCCTTTTTGGCGAAAGTATTATTGAAATTGATTTTTTCAAATAAGGCAATAAAAATACTTAAAATAAGAATGGTTTTTAAAATTCTGAAAAAACCGCCTCCCAATTTGTTCAGCCAGCCCAGCATGGCAAAATCTGCAATTCCGGTTAATATTTTAGCTAAGAAATAAACGCCTATAACAACTAAAATAAAAGTCAAAATAAAAGCTGTAAGCTGAATATTAGTTGGATTCCAGGAAACATGTTTTGAAATTATTCCAGTCATTAATGAAGAAAATTTAATGGCAAGGTAAATTCCTAAAAGCAGCGAAATAAAAGAAGCAACTTCTACAAAAAGGCCGTTTTTAATGCCTTTATATAGACTATAACACAAAAGTGCGCCAACGATAATATCAAAAAAACTCATGCTTTGGTTTTATGTTTAATGAGCGCAAATATAGATCTTTTTTAGGTTCAGAGTTACAAAGGTGCAGAGGACAAAGGTTTTTGAACTTAAAAACAACTGCAAAGCTTCTATATGCATTTTATGTAAAGAGTATGTATCTTTGTTGATTCATATTTAGAGTTCAGATTGCAGTTCTGACCTTCAGGATTATATTTTTTAATCAGCAATCTAAAATCAAAAATCATAAATCATAAATTAAAATGTCTAGAGATACACAACTAAAAGAGCGCTGGGAAAAGCTCGTTGATATACTATCCAATCAGTTTTCGCAGGGAGAAGACTTAGATTTGGATGCCATAATTTATCTAATTGGAGTTCAGGAACTCGGAAAAGTACACCGTGAATTCAAAAAAGATGAAAAATTAAACCTGATGCACATTGCCATCTGCAGATTATTAGAGCCTTACGGATTCTACGAATTCGATTTTTTTGATGCCGAAGGCTGGCCACATTACAAAGTAAAAGAAGAATTACCGCCCTTAAAAGCCGGAGAACAATCTGTCTTGATGAAAGAAGCGATTGTAAATTATTTTTTAGAAAGGGAATTGATTGATTAATTTTTTTAGAATTCTGTAAACTGAGATTGAAACTACGACTAAAAATTAAAAAACATGTGTAGATACGCCATGACTTCTTATAAACCGCATTATGCTTGTTTTAATTGCCGAAAAACATTTAAAAGAAGACTTTATGGGGATATTAAAAAAGGAGAATCATCAGTTTTTGAAGCCAAATGTCCAGAATGCGGTGAATTAACGGCGAACATGGGACTTGATTTTGAATCGCCAAAAAAAGACGATTTAAAGAAGTGGGAACATCTTAGAAGTTTATATTCTGTTGGAATTACATTTCATTCCTGCGGTTGCAGCGGCGGTGGTTATATTCCGAATTCAAAAGAAAAATTAATAGAGTATTTCGAAGACTTAAAAGAGACTTATCTTAAAAATATTGATTTCTGGCGTAAGAGAATTGAGCCTTTAGACAAGAATGAAAAAGATAAGGATTGGAATAGAAACTGGTCAGAATTGAGCAGTGTCGCATCAAAAAACAGAAAAGAAATTATTAAAAATCAGGATGGTGTAAATTATTGGCTGGAACTGGTTAAGGAAGTTGAAGGCAAAATAAAACTGATAAAATAGTTTCCTAATAATAATCTTTACAGGATAAAAATCGAACTAATTAAATGTGTGATTTTTGAATTGATCTGCGAATAGAAATCCTGTTTCTCATTCTTTATAAATAGTAATTTGATGTAACTCTTGACTGTAGATAAACTTTAAATTTTAAACATTAAACTTAAAACAAATTGCTTAAATTTGTTCTCTCAATTATTGAAGGAAAATGATAGATAAGATAAAACAGCATATAGAGGAAGCTAAAGCCTTTAATGAGAAAAATAAAGAATCTTTAGAGCAATTCCGTATTAAATATTTAGGAAGTAGAGGTTTAGTAAGAGAACTTTTTAATGAGTTTAGAAATATTCCAAACGACCAGAAAAAAGATTTTGGAATTGTAATGAATACCTTAAAAGCTGTTGCTGAAGAAAAAATAAGAGGTATTCAGGAAGAACTTGAAAGCAAAGAAGAAACAAAAGGAATTTTTGGCGATTTAACGCGTGCGGCAGAACCGGTAATTATTGGTTCTCGTCATCCTATTTCTATCGTAAAAAATCAGATTATAGATATTTTTGCTAATATCGGATTCAACGTTTCTGAAGGTCCGGAAATCGAAGACGACTGGCATAATTTTACTGCATTAAACCTGCCAGAATATCATCCGGCTCGTGATATGCAGGATACATTTTTTATCCAGACCAATCCAGACGTGTTGCTGCGTACGCATACATCATCTGTTCAAGTGCGTTATATGGAAAATAATAAACCGCCAATTCGTACTATTTCTCCGGGACGTGTATTTCGTAACGAAGCTATTTCGTCACGTTCGCACTGTATTTTTCATCAGGTAGAAGGATTGTATATTGACAAAGATGTTTCTTTTGCAGATTTAAAACAGACATTGCTTTATTTTACTAAAGAAATGTTCGGAAAATCTAAAATTCGTCTTCGTCCTTCTTATTTTCCATTTACAGAACCAAGTGCCGAAATTGATATTTATTGGGGTTTAAAAACCGAAACTGATTATCGTATCACAAAAGGAACAGGCTGGTTAGAAATTGGAGGATGCGGCATGGTAGATCCAAACGTTTTAAAGAATTGTGACATCAATCCTGACGAATACAACGGATTTGCTTTTGGAATGGGAGTGGAGCGTATTGCAATGCTTTTATACCAAATTGGAGATATTCGTATGTTTTATGAAAATGATGTTCGTTTCTTAGAGCAATTTAAATCAAATATTTAATTTTAAGTCCAAAGTCGAAAGTCGAAAGTCAAAAGTCTATTAGTAAAGACTTTACCACTTTTGGACTTTCGACTTTGGACTTTATGACTTTTGACTAACATGAAAGCAGATATAACAATCCCCGAAGTAGAAAATGTATTCTTGGCAGCAGTTCAGGAATGGAGCGACGACTTTATGGAAAAAGTCTGGTACGCTTATTTAATAAACGACAGCGACTTTAATTTAGACAGTGTAATGGTGGTTTCTAAAGCATTTGGAACCATAGACGGAGAAATGAAGAAAACCTCGATTCTGCGTCATGCATTTGTAGAAGTTCCAGCGGTTTCGGTTGTAAAAATCGAAATGATCGAGAAAAGCCTTTTAGTTATGAATAACGAATTTATGGTGACTTTCTTTATCGGAAATACTTTGTATGACAAGAAATTTATATTTAAATCTAATTTAATCAACGAGAATGATACGGAAGAAGTGCCAATTTTGTTCGTTGAAGGTGTGATGGTGAAGTAAGCTGCTAGAGTAAAGAGTAAAGAGAATAGAGGCAAGATGCAAGAGGAAAGAGAATAGGTAAAGAGGCAAGAAGCAAGAGAATAGAGGCAAGATTAAAGACTTTTATTGTAGGCATCAAATAGATAATAGAATAGTTAAAAAAAAAGAGTCAAGACTAACTAAATTTCGTCTTGACTCTTTTTTTTGTTTATATAGAAGTCTATTTTCTAGCTTCTAGCATCTTTCCTCTATTAATATCTTTCCTCTTGCTTCTTGCATCTATTCTCTTTACTCTATTCTCTTCCCTCTTTTTTCTACTCTAAAACTATTGCGGTAAAACAGGCGGACGCATTTTGTACGCTCCGGTTGATAAACTTGTAATGAACGACTCCAGAGCTTCTAACTCCGATTGGTTTAGTTTTAATTTTTGAATAAGCTTTGAAGTTGTTGGAAACAAAGTATCGTTCAGCTGCGTTTCTTTTCTTTTTGGCTGCGGCATTCCGGCATTGTACATATTCAATACGCCTCTTAAATTTGGAAACAAACCATTGTGCATATAAGGTGCATTTTGAGAAACTCCTCTTAGCGATTGTGTTTTAAATTCGCCAACATTTTCAGCTTTTCCAGTCACATTATATCTGCCTAAATCTTCATATTCTCTTCCGTAATACGTTAAACCGATATTGTGGAATTTATTATCTGAGAAATTAGCCGTGTTGTGGCAGTTAATGCATCGTGCTTTGGTACGAAATAAATGCAGACCTTGTACTTGTTTATTGGTTAACTGAGTAGAATCTCCTGCTATAAATTTGTCAAATCTGCTTTTCGGACTTATTAATGTTCTTTCGAATGTGGCAATGGCTTTTAAAATTTCTTCCTGATTCAGTTTTTCTTTACCAAAAGCTTTTTTAAAATAAGTTTTGTAACCCTTAATTTTATTTAAACGTTTTGTTGCTAAGTCAATATGGAAATTCATTTCTTTAGTGTCTTTTATCGGAAAACTTGCCTGATCTTCCAGAGTAGAAGCCCTTCCGTCCCAAAAGAAAACTTTAGAGTAAGCGATATTCATTAAACTTGGAGAATTTCTAATTCCCTGCAGTCTTCCTTCTCCATAAGAAACTCTTCTGCCATCGCCCCAGCTTAACTCCGGATCGTGGCAGTTGGCACAAGAAATCTGACCCGATTTTGATAATCTCGGATCAAAGAAGAGAACTTTACCTAATTCGGCTTTTTCTTCTGTATAAGGGTTGTTTTCGGGAAATTCTGGTTTGCCCAAAGTTCCAATATCTTCAAAACCCTGTGCATAGACAAGTGAGTCAACTTCTGGTTTTGGCCATTTTGTATAATCGTTACTGCTGTATAATCTTTTTAATTCACTAATAGACAGATTTGGTTCAATCTTAGAATAAGAAAGTATAATTAGTGAAAATACCATTGCTCCTGCGGCAATTAATTTAGTTTTCATTTTTAATAATTTAATTGTACACCCATTTGAACCCAATAGGTGGTATTTGTATTAATATTGACTGGATAATCAGTTTGTTTTTTTAGTGCGATTTTTTCCTTCAGATTAGTAAAGAAAACCACTGTTTTGTTGTTTTTTACAGGATAACTATATTCTAAACGTAGTGCCGGAGCAAAATAATTTGTTGTACTAACTGCATAATCATAAATAATAACTTCGTTTAAAAAAGAAGCATTTGTACCGCCAGAAGTATCATAATATTCTAATTTTGATGGAAGCGGGAAATACATATTAAAACTTACAGTGGAGTTTAATTTACTTTTTCCGAATGAAAAATCCTTACTTCCGAATATACCTGTGTTAAGCGAGTTTATTTCAATATCATTTGTCGCCATAATGTCGCTGTACTGGTTTTGCTGATAAAGAATATCCAATCCAAATAAATAATCAATTTTAGAACCTGTTTTTTGTGAAACGGAACTTAACCAACTAATCGCATTTAGGCTGTTTTTGTAATTATAACCATTGTTTTTCAGATCATAATTTCGGGCATTGCTTTTGTCAAATTTTAATGTCGATTTTATTTCTCTTTTGTTCCATTTATATAAAGCAAAAATCTCAGCATGATTTAAAGTTGTTTCTAGTGTTAATCTTTCTTTGTCTTCTGTGCCAAAAATGCTGGTATAGAAATTATTGTCTGATTTTTGATTGTAATATAAAGCGGTTAAGGTTATGTTTTTAGTACTAAAATTGTATCCAATTCCTATTTTGTTTTGTATTTCCTTATAAAGAAACTTATTGCTGCCATAATCAGATTTAAAATAGTTAAGGATTCTTCCGTAACCAGAATTGAATCGTAGATAGGTTTCAGGATTGCCTTCAACGTTAGAATGAGTGTCTTTGTATTTATAGGAAAAATCTTTATCAGATCTTGAATAATCTGCGAGAGCAAAAACGTTATGGTTTTCTTGCAGCTGATATCCCAATTGCAATTCACCTCCAAGTTTCCTTGAAATAATTTCAGGTCTTGGATCCAGATTTCGGCTGTATTTTCCGGTATTATAATTGAGCTTTGCCGCAATTGAAATCTTATTTGTAATATTTTTAGAAATACCGCCGCTCACTTTATATTCCTGATTGGTCCAGTTGGCTTTTCTCGGAACATAAAAATAATGAGGAAGAATAACTTCTTGTTCTTCAGAACGATCATCAGAAAGTACCCATCCTAAATCTTTTTCGTCTGTTTTTTTAATAGATAAATTACCAAACAAATTCCATTTTGATTTTGTTGTATAATATCCCTGAGCAGAAAACTGATAAGAATTAATTTCATTTGCAATCTGCTTTCTGGCAAATTCGTTTTTTTGATATTCGTATATTATTTCTGTAAAAGTAAAATCCTTAATATGCTGTTTGGTATAATTGACAGGATATTTAAAAATTTGATTTTTAAGCTGTGCATCAATACTATGATTGGTAATAATTATACTGTCCTGAGCTCGTGCTGAAAAAAGATTAAAAATAAATAAAACAAGTAATATCCAGTATTTCCGGATATTACTTTTGGTTTTGAAAAGTGCAGGCATTTTGATTTTCATTAATGAAAATTTTAGTTGAATCCTCTTGGATTTGCTTTTGTTTCTACAAAATCGTTAGTAGAATTATTGGTGTCTTGCAGAATAACTCTTCCTCCAATTGTTGTTTTTGTCTTTCTCATTACAGATTTTGAAGAATAAGATCCGCTTGGTAAATACGTATTTCCACCATCTATTTGTGCAGGAAGTTTTTTAGGTACAAGGCCAGATCCTAAATCTTTTGTAAGCTCAACACCGTCTGTAAGTACTGTATTCGGAATCTGTAAATACAAATTTTTATCGCCCTTAGGATTTTTATATTTTTTAAGACTGGCAAAAGCAGCGGCATTCATATTAAAAATAGCAAAAGATTGTCTGCCGCTTGGATCCAGAATCATATCATTATTTCCGTTGCCCCAATAAGCAATTTCTAAATCTGGTACTGCCGGATTCTGAACGTCAAATTGATAAAGATCCCCTGAATAAGTTCCTAAAAAAGACTCAAAATCTGAAGTGCTTAAATCTACAGTCAATTCAGGATTTAATATACTTACAGATTTTCCAGAATTGTCAATATAGTTGGATTGGTGGTTAATAGCATTTTGCGCAATTACAATGCTTTTTCCTGGCTGTACCGGATATTGTGTACCGTTTCCTGGAATTTGCAGAACATTAGAAGCATATACATAATTTTTGTTTGCAACGTCGCCGATTGTCATTTCTTCAGATTTACTCCAGTCAAATTGACCTGTAGAAAGCGTGTAAGCAAATACCGTTGTAACATTCGTACCATATAATTGTGCGATATACAATCCGTCAGCATATTGTACTTCGTTTGAGTTGTTGTAAATTTCGATAAACTGGTCTCTAAAAACAGCACCTTTTTTAGTATCAGAACCACCATAGTAAATTTGTTTAATTACAAAATCACCCACTTTCGAAGTTTTCATGATTATACTTACCGGAGCAGTTTCAGTGTTTACTGTTAAACTGGTTTCAGTACCATTAAAGTTAATTTCGGCTTCACTCGGAGTGTAGCCAAAAGTTTCTGTAAATTCGTTAGCCAGCATCACTTTGGTTGCAGAAACTGAATAAGTACCTGGTATAATCTGATTGAATTGGGCAATACCATTAGTGTCTGTTTGTACAGTATATTTATTTCCAGTTTCATTATTTACAATGACAACAGTTGAATTTTTTGTTAAAAGACTGTTGAATGTCTCATCATATTTAAGTGTAATAGTCAGATTTACAGGTTTTAAAGCTTCGTCATCGTTATTGCTGCAGGATTGAATCAGTAATCCTAACATGAAAACTATAGTAATAAGGAATGTTTTTTTCATAGTAATATATATTTAGTTTAAAATTCGTAGTTAAGACTCGCGCCAAAGGAGAGCGTGGCGATATTCGATAAAACTTTCTGACCTGTCGTATCGTAATAATAGGGTTTGAGATTTAAAAAGTTTGTGGAATAAAGAGAAACACTAAATCCATTTAAAAAATCTTTAGAAACCCTCAAATGAAAATTATGAAGCATTTTTTGAAGTTCACTTTGAGTCTGACTCGGTTCTCTGATCAGGTGCCCATATTTTTGAATATTTGTTCTGTCTTCGATCGGAATTTCATGATAAACAAGCTCAGTGTCTAAATAACCGTTTAAAAAATTACCTGACGGTGATTTAGTATTTCGTAATAAGATGTGTTCACTTCTCATGGAAACAAGTAAACCGACAGCAGGAATATGATAATTAAAATTAAAACTTGCCGTAAAATTATCCATCAGCTGTTTTTGCTTATCGTATACGCCGTATCGTTCCGGCGATATCAGACTGGACGAAACATAATATTCCTGAACATTTGAAAAATCTTTTGTGTATGTATAAGAAGCATTCATGCTAATATCCAGATTCAGGGATTTTATTTTTTTAAAATTAACAGTCGCTTCCACACCTTTATCTTCCGAGGTGCTATTGTTTGTTAATCCGGTGCTCATGTAGTAAAATTTCTCAGTTCCAATAATTTCATAGGTCGGAATCTCAGTTCCTATTGCGGTAACCTGAGCTTTTGGAATTATTTTGTAAACCGGAATCTGCTGACTGGAAAAACCATTAAATAATTTGTTATAATATCCTGTAAAATTCACTGAAGCAAAAGGCAGTTTAACATCTAAGCCAACTTCAGTTCGATAAGATTTGCTGGGTTTTAAGTTAAAATTATCTCCTGGAGTTATAATAGTTTGTATCCAGGCTTTTTGATAAATCCCGGGATAGGTATAAATTCCGCCTCCAACTAATTTATCAAAATACCTTTCGCCCGTATATAATTGGTTTAAAGACGGTGCTTTTGATGACATTCCTCCTCCAGCTCGTAATCTAAATACTTTATTAAGAGTATAAGAAGAATTTACACGCGGCTGTAAAGAAATACTTCCCAGCTGATCATCAAATCTTAAACCTAAGTCAACATTTAGAAGTTGTTCATTTTTAAATTTTTTAAATATTCTGTCTTCCAGATAAGCCGATATTTGATACTCCGTTTTGGTATTATCAAAACTGTAATCTCTGTATGCCAGCGTATTGTCTCCTTCTCTTGCCAGCGTATATAAATTGAATAATCCAGTTGCCGCATTTTTTCTTCCTTCGCCTTTATTCGAACTCGTTCTGTTCGAAATTCCAAAAACCAAACTATGAATCCAATTGTTTTTGTTGCTCAGCGTTTTTGTCGTTTCCAGTGTTACAAATGTTGAAACAGGAATACCTTCGACCGTACTGATGCTAGTATATTGCGAAGGAATAATAATAGCTTCATGTATGCCTTCTTCGCGCGTATCTGTTGCAGCCGAATTAGAGGAATTCAGCCATCTTTCTCTGCGCGTAAATTGTCGGTCATAACTTAAACTCGCATTTACATTAATTCCATCTACCCATAAATTTTTAGGTTTCCACATTAAATTATCAGAAATAGAAAATCCATGTTTTTGATTTTTCACTACCACAGCAGTAATATCGTCGGGATCGCTTTTTGCATTATCCAAATTCATTCTGAAAGAGCTGCTTACGGTGTTTTTTATAGTAGCATCGTTGTTTTTAAACTGCCAGGAAATGTTTCCGTTTACCCTTTGATAATTTAGAATATTATCTCTCGGATCGGCTTTAGAATCCAGATAGTTTATTCCGAAATTCATTGAATTGTTGGAGTTGAATTTTACTCCTTTTGTTAAATTTAGCTGAGAAGTTGCATCTCTTATCGATGCAGAAACGCGATACGGACTGTTTCCCACTTTTGTGGTTATTAAAACCAGACCCGAAGTCATATCGCCATATTTGGCAGAAGCGATTCCCTGAATGACTTTTATTTCTTCAATATTATTAGTCGATATTTCCCTTAAATCTACCCCTTTATTGGTATTGGTAAAAGTATTTGTCTTGGTGCCAAAATCATTGCCAAGCCCAGAATTTGGGTTAAAAGCCTGCATGTTTTCGTTATTGGAAATCGGAATATCATCCATCACAAAAGAAGTTCCAAAAGCCTTGTTATAGTAAGACGGAGTAGTAATAGAGGCCGTACGAAAAACAATATTTTTGTACTCGTTAAGATTAAATGTTGTAGTCGTCTGTCCCGGAAGTTGCTGCAAAACATCGTCAAGCGAAAAAGCCTGAACATTATTTATGGCATTTTTTCCCAATGTCAATTCAGAATACTGTCTTTTTTTGTCTGCCGTAACCACCACTTCTTTTAGTCGAAGCGTATTATCCTCAAGATAAACTGTAATAAAGTTCTGATCGTTTTTTAAAGTTTCATTGACATCTTTTTTTCCAAGTATAGAAAAATTTAATTCAATGTCTTGAAAATAGGTAATTGTAATAGTAAAATTACCGTCTTTATCAGAAATGGTCCAGTTTTCTGTTTTGGTATCACGAACAAAAACACCAGATAATGCTGTCGAAGTTTCTTTTGACAAAATTTTACCCGTAATTACTTTTTGAGAAAAAATAACTTGAGTGAATAGTAAGAGAATAACAATAAAACGCATCTGTTTTTAATTAGAACAAATAAAAATAAGAATGCAAATCTATCGATATTTCTTTGTGAAGCAATAAAAAATAAGTGAATTATAAAAATGAAAATGCTCAATTTGTGAGAAAATCACATTGATTATCTTTTTAAATTATGAGATTAAGTTATTGATAAACAAATCAATACTGTTTTTTAAAGTTTGTAAGAGTAAAGGATTAACTTTTTTTTGGCAAGATGTAGGTTTGATGTATTGCGAAAGAAGTTATTTCTTATTAATTGAAGTATTCTTTTTTAATCAAATTCAAGTTTTTAAGATTTATAGAAATAAAAAAGAGCCAGAAAATAATTTTTTCTGGCTCTTTAATTTAATATATTCTCTTTATTCTGGTCTCTATTTTCTAAAAGAAAAAGTTAATCCAGAGATTCAGTCAATTTCTTAAAAACAGATTTAGCATCTTTTCCTTCGTATAAAATAGCGTAAACGGCATCAATAATCGGCGTTTTAGCTCCGTAACCCTGATTTAATTTATAAGCACTTTTTGTGGCATAATAACCTTCGGCAACCATACTCATTTCCATCATGGCACTTTTTACAGTGTATCCTTTTCCAATCATGTTTCCGAACATTCTGTTTCTGGAGAAAACAGAATATCCTGTAACCAACAAATCGCCTAGATAAGCAGAATCATTAATGTTACGTTTCATTTTATGTACTTTTCTAATGAATTTTTTCATTTCACGAATTCCGTTACTCATCATAACCGACTGAAAATTATCACCATAACCTAATCCATGCGCAATTCCGGCAGCAATAGCATAAATGTTTTTAAGCATTGCTGCATATTCAGTACCAATAATATCGTCTGAGATTTTAGCTTTTATATAATTTCCAGAAAGAGATTTGGCTACGATGCTCGCTTTGTCTGGATCGCCGCACGCAATTGTTAAGTAAGAAAGCCGCTCTAAAGCTACTTCTTCGGCGTGGCACGGACCTGTAATTACACCAATATTGTAATATGGAATGTCGTATTGTATATGAAAATGTTCTCCAACAATTAAACTCGTTTCCGGAACAATTCCTTTAATAGCAGAAAAAATAATTTTATCGGCCAGTGAAACAGTAAGATTTTTTAGTTCAGCATCTAAGAAAGCAGACGGAATCGCAAAAATTACATAATCTGCATATTCTATTGCTTCATTGATATTGTTGGTCAATTTAAGTTTATTGGTATCAAATTCTACCGAACTTAAATAGTTTGGATTGTGTTTATATTTTTGAATGTGCTCGATAGCAGCGTCATTACGCATGTACCACGCAATTTCGGGAAGATTAACGCATAACATTTTTGCAATTGCCGTTGCCCAGCTCCCTCCTCCAATTACTGCAAATTTTAAATTTTCGCTCATTATTTTAATAATTTAAAACAAAAGTACTTAATTATGTAGTAATAACACAAAATCTCATTTAAGATTTTTTCTCAAAGCCTTTGATTTTAATGGTTTATAAATAAGAAATTTTTTTGCACAACATATACAATAATATTTAATGAAAAACGTTTTAACTGTTTGGAAATTAAAAAAATAGAGTTAGTTAGTTTTGTTTTAAATATTGAAAAAGGCGTTCCTAAAATATTTTAAGAACGCCTTTTGTATTTAATTCGCTGAGCAAATTTTAATAACTCATTTCTACAATAGATTTTACTTTTTCTAAAGTCACCAATTGATTTTCTCCTAAACCTTTCCAGCCTCTTTCTTCAAAACGATTTACAATAAAATCTGCAGTTTTATCATAATCGTTTGTGTATTGAGAAAGCTTAGTGTCCATTCCCATTTTGTGGAAAAACTCAACGGTTTTATTGATCGCTTCTTTTGCAACTTCATCTTCAGAACCTGTTAGGTTAAAGATTCGTCTTCCGTATTGTGCCAATTTACCTTTTTTGGTTTCAAACATTACATGGTACAAACTTGGCCCGATAATCGCCAAAGTTCTTGCATGATCAATTTCGTACAAAGCAGTTAATTCGTGTCCGATCATGTGTGTTGCCCAATCAGCCGGAACCCCTTTTTGAATCAATCCGTTTAAAGCCATTGTACAGCTCCACATAAAGTTTGAAGCAAGAGTATAATCGGTAGGATTTTCTACAACACCAGGGCCAACTTCAATTAAAGTCTGTAAAATTCCCTCTGCAATTCGGTCTTGCAAAAAGCCTTCATGAGGATACGTTAAATATTGTTCCATTACGTGTGTGTAAGCATCTACAACACCATTTTGAATTTGTCTTTTTGGCAAAGAAGCAATAACTGCCGGATCACAAATCGAAAATTTCGGAAAAAGAGCGCTTCCGCCAGAAGATAATTTTTCCTGAGTGGCTTCAATCGTTACCACATATCCAGAATTCATTTCGCTTCCAGTTGCAGGAAGAGTCAAAATAGTTCCAAACGGCATTGCGTTTTCTGTAATCAAAATGCGTTTTTGCAAAATATCGATAGCATTTCCTTCAAAATGAACTGCAGCCGAAATAAATTTTACTCCATCAATTACAGAACCGCCACCAACAGCAAGAATAAAATCGATTTTTTCCGCTTTTATTACTTCAACCGCTTTCATCAAAGTTTCGAATCTCGGATTTGGTTCAATTCCACCAAATTCTACAATATCAAAACCTTTCAGATTTTCGATTACCTGATCGTAAATTCCGTTTTTAAAAATACTTCCGCCGCCATAAGCCAAAAGAATTTTAGCGTCTTTTGGAACCAGAGTTGAAAGTTTTTTTATTTGTCCTTTTCCGAAGATTAAATTCGTCGGATTATATAATTCAAAGTTTAGCATAGTTTTTTTATTTTTAAAGGTACTGAGATGCTAAGTTGCTGAGGTTCTGAGTTTTTTTTATTTTTCTTTTTCTCTTTGAACTTATCTGATAAACTTAGCATCGTTATTTATTTATTAGTGACCTGTTGGTTGTAATTATTTCAACATATAGAAACATAGATGTTGTAAACTTATAAAAGGCGTTTACTTGTTTTAACACATCCCGACGCTTCGGGACTATGTGTGAAAATTAAGATTTTTTAAAATTATCTTTTCTAAATATTTAAAAATCTATCACGAAGCTTCGGGACTATGTGTTAAACAAGGATTGAGTTTTTAAGCCCCTAAGAGAAACCTTAGAATCATAGAACCTCAGAACCTTAGTCCCTTATTTACTCAATTGTTGCAATAATTTCCCGGCTACCAATTTAGACGAAGCCGGATTTTGACCTGTTATTAAAAGTCCGTCTTCTACAGCATACGGTCCCCAATTTGGTCCTTTAGAGAAATTTGCTCCATTTTGAGTCATTGCATCTTCCAATAAAAATGGAACTACTTTGGTTAATCCAACTGCTTCTTCCTCTTCATTTGTAAATCCTGTTACTTTTTTTCCTTTTACTAAAAATTCACCTTTTACTTTTACATTTTTCAAAACTGCAGGAGCATGACAAACAAAAGCAACTGGTTTTTTGTGTGTATAGAAAGATTCTATTAAAGCGATTGAATTTTTATCTTCAACTAAATCCCAAAGCGGTCCGTGTCCGCCAGGATAAAATACAGCATCGTAATCTGCCTGATTTATTGTAGAAAGCTTTTGTGTATGTTTTAATTTTTCCTGTAATACTTTATCTGCATCAAATCTTTTAGTGTCTTCAGTTGCAGAAGCTGGATCTGCACTTTTAGGATCAATTGGCGGTTGTCCTCCAAGCGGCGTCGCAATTGTAATTTCTACTCCTTTATCTAATAATTCGTAATAGGGTGCTGCCAATTCTTCTGACCAAAATCCGGTTTTTTCTCCTGTGCTGCCCAGTTTATCATTACTGGTTACAACAAATAATACTTTTTTCATACCTTTTTTATTTGATTTTTGAGCCGTGGCAGAAATGCCCGCAGCTGTGAACGCTATAATTGTAAGTAATGTTATTTTTTTCATATGATTAAATTTACGCAAATTTACGGCTTAAGTGATATCAGTAAAAATAAAATAAACTATGTTTGTTATAAATATATTTATGTCATGGTAAATCTGGAATGGTACAGAACATTTAAGGCGGTGTATAAAAACGGAAATTTTTCGATTGCCGCAAAAGAGTTATTTATGAGCCAGCCTGCTGTAAGTCAGCAGATTTCTATGCTGGAAGCTCATGTAGGTAATAAATTATTTAACCGAAAATCAAAAGGAGTCGAACCAACGGAGTACGCCAAGCTTCTAAATAATTTAATTATTGATGCTCTGGATCGTCTGGAGAATGTTGAAAATACTTTTAGAACAAAAGCTCAGGATTCTGTAAGATTAATATCGGTAGGTATATCCAAAGATTTATTTAATAGTGTCGGCAGTACGCTGATTTCAAAATTTGATTTTATAGATTTTACCTTTGCAGAAGACGATGCTCTTTTTGCATTGGTCGATGCAAAAAAACTAGATTTTGCAATCTTAAGAAAACAGTTCGAAACCTTTGATACCATTTACGAAATTGTCGGAAAAATTAAATTGGTCATGGTGGCGCCAATGAATTTGGATGCATCAGAATTTCGTCAAAAGTTAAAAGCAGACAATTACACAGAAACAGAACAATGGCTTAACGATCAAAAATGGTATTGCCACGATGCCAGAATCGGACATATAAAATTGTTTTGGCTTCATGCTTTTAATAAAAAAAGACCTTCTATGGTTCCTAATTATATCATTCCGTCAGAATCTGAAATGCTCGAAATGTTGTCCAGAAACTCCGGCGTTGCTATAACCTGGAATTGTAATGCCAGAAGATATATTAAAGAAAACAAGCTGCAGTTGTTGTGGAATAGTTTTCATGTGCCAGAAGAATTTGTTTATTTGTTAACCGCTAAAAACAATAATTTGAACTCTTTTTTTGAAAGTATTTCTAAAGAATTAAAATTGTTTTTTGGAAATAGAATATAATTACTACCCCGAATTAATTTCTATAACTTGCCAAATCGCTTAACCTACAATATGAAAACTGCAGCTAAGATTTTATTACTATTCATAGTATTTTTTGTTACTAATTCCTGTACCGAAGAACAAATAGATTCTATAACAAATTGTTGGGGACAATCATCTAAGGTTGAAATACAATATGCTTTAGATCCGCTTAATGCTAAGAAAATTACTTATTCGGTTAAATATGAAGGAAGTGGAAGTTTAAGTTATATAATATGGACATTTGGTGATGGAAAAACAGCTGGAGAAAGTTTAAAAGTAACCCATACTTATGAAGCAGCAGGAACTTATGAAGTTCAAGCCGATGTAACAATTGTAAAAGATGGAGAGAATTGTACCGTAACCGAAAAGAAAACGGTAAAGATAAACTAATATATTGGTTGTCAAGGTTTATAAAAAAACAAGCTTTTGAATTATATGAAAATTCTTCTTTTTTTGTTTGACTTTATCTTTTAAAAGGATAATTTTGATAGACAAACACTAAAAGTCTAATTATGAAAAAGATAGTATCAGTTTTAATACTCGCAATCGTATTATTTACAGCTAATTCTTGCAGTAAACATGATGAGGAAGAAATAGTTGATTGTTTTGGAGATTCATTATTTATCCAGTTAAAGCATTCTGTTGATGCGGCAGATTCTAAGAAAATTAATTATTCTATAGAGTATAACGGGAGCAGAACATTAAGTGATGTAAAATGGACATTTGGTGACGGAACAACAGGAACCGGCACATCTGTATCGCATACTTATGCAGCGGCAGGTACTTTTGAGGTCAAAGCAGATGTTACAACAAAAGAAGGAAATGCAACTTGTACAAGCAGTCCTAAAAAGAGCATAACAGTGAATTAGCAAGCTCCTGAAAAAGAAAAAATAATGATGAGAGTCAATTTTATAATTATGCCTTGGTATAATTATAAAGTTGACTCTCATTCGTTATATTTGTTCGATATGATTTTTTAGTTATGGAAAATTTGCAAAATATTAGAGTAGCTGTAGATGCCATCGTTTTTGGGTATCAAAACAGTCAGTTATATGTTCTTTTGATCCAGCAGAAATTTGGTTCAAGCGAATCATATTGGGCGTTTCCCGGCGGATTAGTTAAGAACGATGAATCGTTGCAGGATGCTGTAAAAAGAGAACTTAAGGAAGAAACTAACGTAGCAGTAAATTATTTTGAACAGCTTTTTACGTTTGGTGATGATGTTTATAGAGATCCGAGAAATCGGGTTATTTCTGTGGCTTATTTTGCCTTGGTAGATCCTTCAAAATTACAAATCAAAGCCGATTCTGATGCCGAGAAAGTACAATGGTTTAAAATTGATGATGTTCCGGCAATGGCATTTGATCATAATATAATTCTAAAAAAGGCAATAGAACGTCTGCAGGCAAAACTTACCTACGAACCTATTGGTTTTGATCTTCTGCCCAAAGAATTTCTGTTTTCTGAACTCGAAAATTTATACTGCACTATTTTAGAAAAGGAAATTGAACGCAGAAATTTCCGCAAAAAAATTCTCAGTTTCGGAATTGTAGAAGAAACAGAAAATTATTCGCCAATAAAAACGGGACGCCCTGCCAAATTATTTTGCTTTAATAAGCAGAAATATAATGACTTAAGAAAGGGAGGTTTTCATTTTGAAATAAAATTCGCTTAAACTAATACTATGATTAAACCATTTCCATTCCATTCTGATTTAAGAGATTATTTTAAAAAGCAAGACAAAACCTGGTCTTGGTTTTCTCAAGAAAAAGTAAAAGCAGAACAACAAGAGGCATACAAAACCGATTTATTAAAAAATTCATATCGCATAGAGCCGGAAACGGAACCAAAAGTTTATGAAATTTTAAACACCGCAAAAGACAGATTAGGAATTATTATCCCGATTACTATCTATCAATCGCAGACCATAGACGGCAATAACGCCGGAGTTGTCTTTTTTGAAAATGAAGCGCATATTATTCTTTCGGGCAGTATTTTAAAATTGTTAAACGATGATGAACTGCTGGTTTTATTCGGTCACGAATTGTCGCATATTTTACTTTTTAATTTAGAAAATGGTGATTTCGAAATAACAAACAGAATTATCAATACCATTTCGAGTGATCCTGACAGTGAATTGTTTTATTACGAAACCGCAAGATTATACCAGCTTTATACCGAATTGTTCTGCGACTTGGGCGCACTAAAAGTGAGCGGAAGCTTGCAAACTACGATCGAAACTTTAGTTAAATTAAATACCGGCTTAGAAAAAGTCTCGGCCGAAAGTTATTTAAAACAAGCCAACGAAATCCTCGAAAGAATCCAAAAAGGTTCTGATGGCGAAACACATCCAGAGAATTTTATTCGTGCCAAATCTTTAGAAATTTTTCAAAACGACAACGCAAATTTTTATTCCAGAACAGAAAAAATTATTTGTGGCGAAATCGATCTGCATCAGCTCAATTTATTTACCAAAAAATTAGTTTTTGATAGTACTAAAGAATTAATCTCACTTATTCTGAAACCAAAATGGACACAATCTGAATATTGTACGGCACTTTTTAAGCAATATTTTTCTAATTCAGACCGAAAAAGTGATGTTGTTATTGATAAAGCTTTTAAACTGAAAATAGAAAACAGCAAGAAAAACCTAAAAGAGTATTATGCCTATGTAATGCTCGATTTTGCCTTATGCGATGCTGATTTGAAAGAAGCATTTATCGGACATATTTTGGATATTTCTGAACAATTAGGACTCGAAGATCATATGAAAACGATTCTGAAAAAGGAATTAAATCTTACCGAAAAGACGTATAAATCATTTACTCAGACTTGTACGGCTGTTTTAAACACTATTTTACAATCTGATCTGGAAAATACTTATTAAGATGACGGCACCAATAAAAGAATCAGCATTCTATCAATTTATTACCGAAAATTTTCAAAAAGGAACCTTTACAAGCGATGATATTATTGCGATAATGATGCCCTTGCTAAAGACCGTTACAGCTATTCATAACCAAGGAAAAGTGGCGTCTTTGGATGCGATTTCTACGATTTATATAGAGAACGGACATTTTAATATTATCGATAATACATTCGAAATAAAAAATAATCTCAAACCTGTTGCTGCATTATTTAAAAGTAAAAGCAAGGCGTTTGAAATTTCCGGGCTGCATTATACTAAAACAGAAATTGGCGAAGAAGTAACTCGTGAATACGGCAATAAAAGTGTTTCTGAAAATGAAGAAGAAACCAATAAAAAAGCGGTTTATATAAAAGATTACAGTTGTTTTGAATTTGAATTTGATCATCATGATCCCGTGACCGATATTTTTGTTTTAGGAATGATTTTGGCGAGTATTACCCTGAAGTTTGATTTTACAGAACTCGAAGATCTGAAAGAGTTTGTAGAATATCGCAGCAAAATGTATTCTCTAAACAACAGAATAAATCCTGCAATTGCGAATATTATTCTTGGAATGACGGAGTTAAACCGAGAAAAGCGCTGGAAGGATTTGAATGAAATAATCGAAAAACTCAAAAATTACAGAGATTACGATCCTGAAAACGAATACGATTTATCTCATCTTATAGATGCAAAAGTTCAGAATAAAAATCAGTTTATTCACGAGAAACTTCGAAACCGATTGTTTGATAACAGCAAACGCAACAGACTTTTATATTTTCAGCCCAATTTAAAGTTTTTAAATCTTACCGTATCTTCTGTTCCTCAGGCTTTAGATTATAAAAATATTGATCCAGGTTCTATTTTTTACTGGAATGAAGAAATTTCAAAAAAAATAAGTAAAAACAGTACCATTTCGCTCAACAAATATCTAGAAATTGACGACAATCCGTATATCGTTCCCACGCTCGATAAAATTCGTTTAGAAGCCAATAAAGATATTAATGAGTATGGTTTCAGTCAGTTAAAATTAGTGATCTGCAACCTCAATTGGTTTAATACCAAAGAAAACAGTTCAGAAAAAATAGTTTCGCCGTTGCTTTTGGCATCGGTAGCGCTCACGAAGAAAAAAGGATTAAAAGATCAATACTCGTTAGAATTTCTGGATTCTGAGGTAGAGATAAATCCCGTGCTGGCCAATATGCTCAAAGAGTTATACGACATTCGACTGCCGGAAAGAATACAGCTTTCTGAAACTAAAATCGAATCTGTTTTTGAATTACTTCGCGTTCAGGTCGAAAAAAATAACTCAGGAATAGCGCTGGATTATATTGATAAGCCGAAAATAAAACTGATTTATTCGCAGGCAAAACAAATCCTCACACAGTTTAATAAACGTTCTAAAAAGAAACTCGCAATTCAGGATCAGCGTAACTTAAATTATTCGTATACGCCCGAAAATTTTCAGCCTTATGGTTTAGAATTGTTTAGAAATTACGTTTTCACTCAGGCTTCTTCTTTAGAATATTTAATAAACAGCGATATAAAACAAAACACGCAGTTTTTTAATCCAAACAAAACCGTCGAAAGAGAATTTTATCAGCTTGACGAAGGTGAGTCGAATCCTTTTCGCTGGGAATTTGACACTTGTAATTTGATTCTGGGTAATTTTAATTATAAAAAAATGTCGCTCGTCCGTGATTATAATCAGGTAATCGAAAACAATGTTGAGAGTAATGTTTTTAAAAATTTATTCAATTCATTAGCCCAAAAAGATTTTAAAAACGAATCACAATCCGGAAACAGTTTTACTAAAACCTTTAATGTTGTGGCAAGTGATCCGACGCAGAATAATGCTGTAAAATATTCTGAATCGGGCGAAAGTTATATTATTCAGGGACCGCCGGGAACAGGAAAATCGCAGACTATTGCCAACCTGATTGCCAATTATGTGGCCAGCGGAAAAAAAGTTTTGTTTGTATGCGAGAAACGTGCGGCGCTTGACGTGGTTTTTTATCGATTAAAAAATCAGGGACTGGATGATTTATGTTGTTTGATTCATGATTCGCAAGCCGATAAAAAGGAGTTTATTCTTGATCTGAAAAAGACGTTTAATGATTTTTCTGCCTCTAAAAATAAATTTCAGTCTATTGCAGAAAATCGCGCACAACTGGTTCAGAAAATTGATAGCGAAATTGCAAAAGTTGGTGCTTTTCATGATTTTATGAATGCTGAAATCGATGCAGAAAATCACATTACGATCCAATCTCTTTTTGATGTTTTGATTTCCAGTTCACACAAAGCTTTATTGGATAACCTTAATATTCTCGATGACAAAGCCGGTTTGCAGGACTGGATTAAAAATCAGGAAGCAATAGAAAAATTGTACGCCATAAATCAGGAAACCAATCAGTCTGAGTTTTTTTCTGTGCATCCTTTCCGTTTTTTAAAGTTAGATACTTTTAACAAGTATCGAAGCGTAACAGACTTTAAAAACGAATTGGAAAACGCGCTAGAAATGCTGGAAAATATTTCAGAAAGATTAGACTTTATTACGGTTCCAAACCAAATTAATTCCTTTTTTGATATTCAGAAATTCCTGAGAAAAGCCATTGCTGCTTTTCCTTATTTCGAGAAAAATGTTTCAGAATTACTGCAGCCCGATAGTTCTCTTTTTAATGCTTTGGAAAAAGAAACTAAAACCCTCTTAAAAGTCAAAAATGATATTAAAAAACTAGCAGATCAATATCCGTATTGGAATAAAAAAATATCAGAAACAGAGGCTGAAGCTGCATTGGAGATCATCAGCAAAAGCGAAAACAGCTTTTTTAAATTTTTTAATTCAGAATACAAAAAAACTAAGAATGAGATTTTAGGAGTTTATGATATTGAAAAACATACTGTAAAACCCAATTTATCGACTGTGCTGAGAAATTACCGCGCACAGTATAAGATGGAAGAAGAATTGGATAATCTCAAAAATAATTTCGAAAATAAATACCGTTTGGGTGATTTGTTTGCGTTAAAAAACAATACCGAAACGCTTAAAAATGAACTGGATGAAACTATTTTAAATTTTACTGCAAACCTAAGTGAATCAGAAAGAAAAGAAGTCATCACGATAAGAGATTTGTTTTTGAAAGTCAGCTTTTTACTCTCCGGAAATATTGAAGGTTATGAAAATTTAAGTCTTTCAGAAATCGAAAATGCACTTATAGAAATCTCGGGCAAAAAGCTATTTTTTGATTTATATGCTTCATCATTTGAGGAAATTCAAAATATAAATCCTTCGGTTTTACAATTATTAAAATCTAAAAAAGTGCCTTTGGAACACTTGAAGATTACTTTGGCCGAAAAATCACTAGAAAAGTATTATGCGGTAAATTATCTGCATAAAAAATTCAATATGGATATGCTGCATTCGTCTATTCAAAAAGTAAAAAAGATGTATGCCGATTTATTAGAATTAAACGGTAAATATATTGTTTCAAAGCAAGTCCGTAATCTAAAAGAATTGATTTTAATGTCTGAAATGTCTGTTTCGGGAATGACAGCGGAACAAAAAGAAGAGAAAAAATCAATAACAGAAGGAAGAAAAATTCTGGAAAATGAATTCAGTAAAAGCATTAGATTTAAGTCCATTCGTGATCTGGCGTCTTCAGAATCCGGACAGATTATCCGCGAGATAAAACCCGTTTGGTTAATGAGTCCGCTGAGTGTTTCGGATACGCTGCCGGTAAACGAGGATTATTTTGACGTTGTAATTTTTGATGAAGCGAGTCAGATTACTTTAGAAGAAGGACTTGTGCCAATTTACAGGGCAAAGCAAACTATAATTGTGGGTGACGAAATGCAAATGCCGCCAAGTAATTTCTTTGGAAGCGCAGCCGGAAATCAGGACGATTTATGGCTCGATGCCACAGAAGAAGACAACGATTATTTCTCGTTAGACGCAGATAGTTTCCTGACACAAGGCGCGCGTAAATTCCCGTCTATTATGCTCGGATGGCATTATAGAAGTAAACACGAAGCTTTGATCGGTTTCTCTAATGCTTCATTTTATGACAGTAAATTACTCACGATTCCAGATCTTAAAGACCATAGTAAGATTTCTGAACCTATTATTGTGGAAGATGTAACGACTGCCAAAACCAATTTAGAACAGCTTTTTTCTAAACCAATATCCTATCATTATATTAAAAATGGTGTTTATAATAACCGTTCTAATATTTTGGAGGCGCAGTATATCGCCAATATGGTTCGCGAACTTTTAGTGCAGAATAAAGAGCAGAGTATTGGTATTGTGGCGTTCTCAATGGAACAGCAAAACGAAATTGAAACTGCTATAGAAGCGCTTTGTATAGAAGATAAAGTTTTTGAAAACTTACTCGAAGAAGAATATAAGCGAATTGAGAACAATCAGTTTGTGGGACTTTTTGTCAAAAATCTTGAAAATGTGCAGGGTGATGAGCGCGATATTATTATTATGAGTACTTGTTTTGGTTATAATCCGAACGGAAAAATGCTCATGAATTTTGGGCCGATCAACAAACGCGGCGGTGAAAAACGACTGAATGTTATTTTTTCAAGAGCAAAGAAAAGTATGTGCATTGTAAGTTCGATCAAATATTTTGACATTAAAAATGAATATAATGAAGGTGCAAATTACTTTAGAAAATACCTTCAGTATGCAGAGCTTATCAGTTTAGGACAATTGGAAGCAGCAAATAACGTACTGAATTCTATAAACAGTAAAAACAATACCGGAACATCGAGTCTGATTGTAAATCAAATTCAGGATGAAATTTCAAAAATGGGTTATTTTTCGGCTAAAAACATTGGTCAGAGTAAATTCAAATGCCACTTGGGAGTTAAGAAAACCGCCGAAGACGAAGAATTTATTTTAGGAATTATGATTGATGATGAGGTGCATTATGCCAACGATGATATTCTGGAACAATATCTTTTAAGACCCGAAATCCTGAAAAGTAACGGCTGGAAAGTCTGCCAGATTTACTCAAAAGACTGGATTGAAAACAAACCGCGTGTTTTGAAAATGATCGGCGCAGCACTGCAAAATGAATTTTTCTTTGATGAAGTTGAAATCGAAAGTGTCAATTTGGAGATTGAAACGCATAATGAAGAAAACCAAAATGAAGCTTCTAACCCAAATACAGTTTTCGAAAGATATCTTAATACATCTGGAGGAAGCAATAAATTCTGGGAAATAAGCCAGGAAGAAAAAAATATCATTGTTCAATACGGCCGAGTGGGAACCAAAGGACAAAGAATGGTAAAAACCTTTGACAGTGAGGATATTGCCACAAAAGAGAAACGAAAACTAATCGCTCAAAAGCTTTCAAAAGAATATTTTAAAGAGTAAGAAATTTATTTTGTGTAAAAATTACGCAAAATAAATTGTTTGTTTAATTAATTTAATTACATTTGCGTATAATTAACGCAAACTAAAAAGCTATGATACTTAATTTAGACCAAAATTTCAGACCATTTCCAAATCAAAAAGAGATAGAATTCAAAAATTTTACTTTTTCTGGAGGAGAGCCGCACATTAAAATTAATCCTGACTTTGATGTAAATCAGAAAATCACCATTACACACAGACTAAATTCTTTTAACGATTTAGGATTATTGTGTCTTGCGGTAGACGCTTTAAGAAGAATGGATGTTAAGATTATTGATCTTTTTATTCCTTATTTTCCGGCAGCGCGACAAGACAGAGTGATGATAAAAGGGGAACCATTGTCTGTAAAAGTATATGCAGATATTCTAAATGCAATGCATCTGGAAAAAGTTTATGTTTTTGACGCACACTCTGAAGTAACTCCGGCTTTGGTAAACAACTGTGAAGTGATTCCGAATCATACTTTTATTCAACAAGTGATAAAAACAATTGGCAACGATGTAAAACTAATTTCTCCTGATGGCGGGGCATTAAAAAAAATCTACAAAGTTTCTGAATTTTTAGGCGGAGTAGAAGTAGTAGAATGCAGTAAAAGCCGTGATGTAAAAACAGGAAAATTATCTGGTTTTAAAGTTTATGAAGACGATCTAAACGGAATGGATTGTTTAATTGTAGATGATATCTGCGACGGCGGCGGAACTTTTGTCGGCTTAGCCGAAGAATTGAAAAACAAAAATGCCGGAAAATTATTTTTGGCCGTAAGCCACGGAATTTTCAACAAAGGTTTTGAAGTTTTAGATTGTTTCGAAAAAATATTTACAACCAATTCTTTTAAAGATTTTGAGAACGAAAGAGTAGTTGTTGTTGGTTTGAATCAATTGATATGAAAGTAATTTACCCAACAAATCCAATTGATGTGCAGGGAATAAAAATATTTCTGGCAGGAACAATTGATATGGGTAATTCTACAGATTGGCAGCAAAAAATAATTGATGATTTTCAGGATCTTTATAAAGAAAGAGAAATCGTAATTCTAAATCCAAGGAGAGACAATTGGGATTCAAGCTGGATACAAAGTATAGAAAATAAACAATTTAACGATCAGGTAAATTGGGAATTAGATGCTCTGGAAAAATCGGATTTCATAATTATGTTTTTCGATAAAAATTCTAAATCTCCCATTTCACTGCTGGAACTGGGGTTGTTTGCAGATTCAGGAAAAATGCTGGTTTGCTGTGAAGAAGGTTTCTGGAGAAAAGGAAATATTGATATTGTTTGTAAACGAAAAGGAATTCCAACTTTTAAGACTTTAGATGATTTAATTAAAGCATTAAAAATTAAAATAAATTGACATGAAATATAGTATAGAAAAACTCACAGCTGAAAAACACGATAATAAATATTTGTTTTTCTGGGGACACCAGCCCAATAAAGACGGAAGTATTTCCAAAACTTGTTTCAGTCAGTGGTGGTTAAGTTCTTTTGAAGTTGACGGAACAACGTATAAAACCGCAGAACATTGGATGATGGCCAAAAAAGCATTATTATTTAATGACCAGGAAGTTTTAGAAAAAATTATTCAGGCAAAGTCTCCGGCCGAAGCTAAAAAGTTAGGACGAGAAGTAAAGAATTATATCGATACGGTTTGGCTTGCAAATCGTTTTGAAATCGTAAAAGAAGGGAATCTGCATAAATTCAGCCAAAATAAAGATTTAAAAGAATTTTTACTAAACACAAATGAAAGGGTTATTGTAGAAGCAAGTCCCGTTGATCCTATTTGGGGAATCGGAATGGCTGGCGATCACAAAGATGTTTTAAATCCGGAGAAATGGAAAGGCTTAAATCTTTTGGGGTTTGCTTTGATGGAAGTTAGGGATGAATTGAGATAATTAAGAGTATGGAAACAACAAAATTGTACCGTCCGGTAGGATTAAAAGAAATGGAATTAATTGCAGCATCTGGCTATAATAAATTCCCGCCAAGATTAGAATGGCAGCCTATTTTTTACCCAGTTACCAATCAGCAATATGCTGAACAAATTGCTTTAGAATGGAATACTGTAGATGAATTTTCTGGATTTATTGGAATTGTTACTGCTTTTGAAGTGCAGACCGCTTTTTTAGAGAAATATGAAATACAAAATGTGGGAGATAAAACGCATAACGAACTTTGGATACCATCGGAAGATTTGGTTGATTTTAATGCTAACATAATTAATGAGATCGAAATTGTCAATGTTCATTTTACAGATCGTTCCTTAACAAGTGATATTATCGAACTAAGAGATAGATTAAATAGTTTTAGAAAATGATTGTAGAAATCCTCAGAGGCGACATAACAGAAATAAAAGCAGATGCGATTGTAAATGCAGCAAACACCTCTCTGCTTGGCGGCGGCGGTGTTGATGGAGCAATTCATAGAAAGGGAGGAAAAGCAATTTTAGACGATTGTATTGCGATCAGAAATAGGAGAGGAGGCTGTAACACTGGAGAAGCTGTAATTACAACGGCTGGGAATTTGCCTTCAAAATTTGTTATCCATACTGTTGGTCCTGTTTGGAATAATGGTAAAAATCTTGAAGTCGAATTATTGCAATCTTGTTATTTGAGTGTTTTAGAGCTGGCGATAGAAAATGATGTAAAAACAATTGCTTTTCCTAACATTAGTACAGGAATATATAAGTTTCCGAAAAAGCTGGCAGCAGAAACGGCTCTAAATATTATCTATACTTATGAAGAGAAAAATAGGTTCGATAAAATCATTTTTGTCTGTTATGACGAAGAGAGTTTCAAAATTTACAATGATATAATGGAGGACGATTTTGACTATAAAATTAAATCGGGCTTATTTGGCGTAGCAGTTGGCGATGCTTTGGGAGTTCCGGTTGAATTTAAATCAAGAGAAGAGTTGAAAGAAAATCCTGTCCAGGATATGATGGGCTACGGAACGCATTATCAGCCAATAGGAACTTGGAGCGACGACAGTTCTTTGACCTTTTGTTTGGCCGAGAGTTTGTGTAAAGGGTATGATTTGAATGATATAGCGAAGAACTTTGTAAAATGGTACGGTGCCGAATTATGGACGCCGCATGGTAAAGTCTTCGATATCGGAATTGCTACCAGAAATGCAATACATAACATTGGAAAAGGTCATCTGCCGGAATTATGCGGTGGTTATGAGGAAAAAGATAATGGAAACGGTTCTTTAATGAGGATTTTGCCATTGGTATTTTATCTTAGAAATGAAAAGGATATCGAAGTGGTTTACAAAAAAGTAAAAGAAGTTTCCTCTATTACCCACGCTCATTTTAGATCCGGATTTGCTTGCTTTATTTATGTGGTGTACTGCTTAGAGATTTTAAATGGAAATGATAAGGAAGAAGCGTATACGAGAATGCAGGACGTTATTGCTGCATTTTTAAACAATCACAAATTTAATCCTGCAGAAATTCAATTGTTTGACAGGATTTTAAAAAACAATATTGCGGCTTATCCAGAAGATGAAATTGAATCTTCGGGTTATGTTCTCCATAGTTTAGAAGCTTGTTTTTGGTGTTTTCTAAATTGGAATACCTTCGAAGGAATGGTTTTAAAAGCAGTTAATTTAGGAGGTGATACCGATACAACCGGAGCAATTACAGGAGGTTTGGCTGGTTTTTATTACGGAATCGATAATATGCCTCAAAAATGGATTTTAGCATTAGCCAGAAAAAACGATATTGACGATTTGTGTGAGCGATTGTCTTTAAAGTTGAAAAATTAAAAATTAATTATAAGAAATGAAAGAGATCCAATACACAAAAGGAGATGCAACATCACCTCAAACATCAGGAAACAAAATAATAGTACATGTTTGCAATGATATTGGCGGATGGGGAAAAGGATTTGTAATGGCTGTCTCAAAAAAATGGAAAGAACCTGAAAAACAATATCGAGATTGGTATAAATCAAAAAACGATTTTGAATTGGGAAAAGTACAGTTTGTTCGGGTAGAAGAAGATTTATGGGTAGCCAATTTAATTGGTCAGCACAAGATCAATAAAGATGAAAATGGTGGAGCTCCAATACGATACAATGCCATTGAAGAAGGATTAAAAGCAGTTTCTGATTTTGCAAAAACGAATCAAGCGTCTGTTCACATGCCCAGAATTGGATGCGGTTTAGCAGGAGGAAATTGGGAAACGATTGAACCAATTATTATTAAAACACTTTCGGATCATAATATCGAAGTTGTGGTTTATGACTTTTAATAGTTGGGGAATAAAATTAGCATTATGAATAAAAATTATAGAGTAGAAATAGCAAATAAAACCTTAGAAATCATAAAGAATGGTTTCTATGAATATAAAGGAAAAAAGATTGTCATAAAAAAAGAACTTGACGAATCTATAGAAAATACGTTTACAATTGTGCCAAACGATTGGGAGACAATCTTAAAAATCCCTGTTGAAAATAAGTTTGAAACAGAGATTGTTATGAGAAATTGTTCTACAATTGAAGCAATTGATCAGGAGAAAAATGGAAAAATCTGTGTGTTGAATTTTGCTTCTGCAAAAAATCCAGGCGGCGGTTTTTTAGGTGGGGCTTCTGCTCAGGAAGAAAGTCTGGCAAGATCTTCAAATCTTTACGAAACACAAATAAAAAATAAAGCGATGTATGATTTTAATAGAAATCGGTCTTCGTTTTTATATTCAGATTACATGATTTATAGTCCGAATGTTTTGTTTTGGAACGATGATAATGGGAATTATTTAGAAAAACCATTAGTCGCAGATATCATTACGTCGGCAGCACCAAACAAAGGCGCGATGTTGCAGCATAACAAGAATGAAGAAATTGCCGCAATAGAAGAAGTTTTAAAAAAGAGAATGGACAAAGTATTGGCAATTGCTTTAAAACAAAAAAGCGACATTATCATTCTGGGAGCTTGGGGTTGCGGTGTTTTTAGAAATGAACCCAGAGAGGTAGCGCAGTTGTTCAAAGAAATTATTGTAGAAAAATATACCGGTGCTTTTAAGAAAATAGTTTTTGCAGTATTTGACAATTCTGAAAAAAAATCAAATTTTAAGCATTTCGAAGATGTATTCAGCCAGTGGTAAACGAGATATGATTGAACGAATTATTATTGAAACTCTTTCTAATCTTGATACTGAAGTTGTGGTGTACGACTTCTAGAAAAATATATTAATCATGAATGAAAAAACAGCAAAAACAGTAAGCAAATTTCTAAGTCTGGTACTTAGACATTCACCTGAAAAAATCGGATTAAAATTAGACGAAAATGGATGGGCAGATGTAGAAGAATTAATTTTAAAATGTAGTAAAAAGGGGAATCATCTCGACGCTGAACTTTTGGATTACGTTGTAGAAAATAACGATAAAAAGCGTTTTGCTTTTAATGAAGATAAAACCAAAATCCGTGCAAGTCAGGGGCATTCTATTTCAGTCGAATTGAATTTGGCAGAAACAGAACCTTCAGAATATTTGTATCACGGTACGGTCGGAAAGTTTATGGAAAGTATTCAGAAAGAAGGTTTACAGAAAATGAGCCGTCAGCATGTACATCTTTCCAAAGACAAAGAAACGGCAGTAAAAGTAGGAAGCAGAAGAGGAATTCCACAAATTTTAACCGTTAGAAGCGGTGCCATGCACAGAGACGGATTTAAATTTTATCTGTCTGAAAATGAAGTTTGGCTTACCGATGAGGTTCCTTCAAAATACATCGAATTTAAGTAACAATAATTTAGTACAATTATGATTTTAGAAGCAGCAATAGGAGATGCATACGGTGCAGGATTTGAATTTCAGAAACAAGAATATATTATTGAAAATAATGATCTGACAAGATATCATAAACACGGAATGTATACAGAAATCTACAAAAGATATACTGATGATACACAAATGGCCATTGCAATTACAGAATTACTGCTGGAAGAGAACGATTGGAATGAAGTAAAAGTTGCTGATAAGTTTGTAGAGGTTTTTCATAGAGATAAAAGAAGAGGATATTCAGACAGAGTTTATAATGCATTAGACGCCAGTAAAAACGGAAGTGATTTTTTAAAAATCATCGATAACAGAAGTAACGGAAACGGCTCTGCGATGCGCGCTTACTCCATCGGACTTCTTAAAGATGTCAATCAAATACTTGAGTTTTGTGAAATACAGGCAAAAACGTCGCACAATACTATAGAAGGAATCAGCTGTGCAAAAAGAATAGCTTTGGCAGTGCATTTTTATAAATATAAACTGGAGAAGCAAACATCATTGATAGAATTTATTAATGAAACTTTAAAAGAAAATGAGGTGTACAAAATAACATCTCCAATAGACATGCACGGGTATTTTACAACTCAGTCTGTCATTAAAATTGTTTCTGAGTCTGATTCTATGCAGCACTGCTTAAAGAAAAGTATCGATTACGGCGGCGATACAGATACCGTTGCAGCTTTGTGCATGGCAATATTAAGCCAGAAAGAAAACTGCGAGAAAGTATTGCCTGATTTTTTATACGAAGATTTAGAGAATGAAAAATACGGAAAAGACTTTCTGATAGATTTGGATCATAAACTGGCAGACAAATTTCAATAAGATTATTAGAACCCGTTGTGTGTAATTAGCAAAAAAGATAATTTAACACATAGAAACATAGATTTTTAATATTTAGAAAAGATAATTTTAAAAAATCTTAGATTTTCGCACATAGCTATGTTTGTTAATACAAGTAAAACGCCTTTTATAAGTATGCAAAATCTATGATTCTATGTGTTGGAAAATAATTACACCAAACGGGTTATTTAGAATTTAACACAACAAATTAAATTTAAAAACATGGAAGACGAATTAAAACCAAGATTTATTGAGTCATTACGCAGAAATAATGACCAGATTAGAGAAGACAGAGCGCGCACTATCGGAGAAGATTCAGAACTAATATACAGACGCAGGGTAGAAGATATCGAACTAAAAATAAAAAGACTCGAAAGAGAGCAGGAAGGTCTTATTGATATCAGCCCTTTAGATAAAAACAGTTTGACATTTGCAGATTTCCAGCCCGAAGCGTTTGTGCAGAAAGACATGGAATTATCATTAACAATCAGAAATTTAAACATTCAATTGGAAGTTACAAAAAAGAGATTTGAATATTTATTTGGTAAAACATTTTAATTATGGGAGGTACAAGATATGATTTAGGCGCTCGTTTGAGCAGAGCAGAAGCAGCAGGTTACGGAAAAAAATCTGCGGGTGAAATTTTTACCCAAAATGCAAAAGGAATGGCACACGATTCTATGAATCCTAACGGAATTACTTTTAGAGAAGCGAGAGATTCTGCCGTTCACCCAAACTCAGTTCCAATTATTTTAGGATTGGATGTTACGGGAAGTATGGGACATATTCCGCATGAATTAATCAAAGAAGGTCTTCCTAAATTGATGGGAGGAATTATACAAGGCGGTGTTCCGGATCCTGCTCTTTTATTTTTAGGAATTGGTGATCACGAATGCGATAATTATCCGCTTCAGGTTGGTCAGTTTGAATCTGGAGATCAGGAATTAGACATGTGGCTTACACGTACTTATATAGAATCTGGCGGTGGCGGAAATGCCGGCGAAAGTTATCTTCTGGCATGGTATTTTGCCGCTTTTCATACCAAAACCGATGCATTCGAAAAAAGAAATCAAAAAGGATTGCTTTTTACTGTAGGAGATGAGCCTAATCTGGATGTTCTTCCGGCATCGGCAATTAAAGAAATTATGGGCACAGGTCAGGAGACTTACACGGCTAAAGAACTTTTGGATGAAGCAAAAAAATACTACGATGTTTACCACATCAGTGTTTTGCATTCAGATCAGGCCATTAGATCAGATGTTGCATGGAAAGAATTGCTGGGACAAAATTGTTTGTCTATACAAGATCATAGAGAAATTCCGAATGTGATAAAAGGCATTATCTGCGATAGATTTAAAAGCGGCTCTTCTGGAAGTGTAAATTTAGGAGGATTAGAAAATATTGAAATGCTTTAAAAAATGAAAAAAGCAAAAATAGTTATAGGTCTGGGTTTTGGTGATGAAGGAAAAGGAACCACTACAGATTTTCTTTCGCAGCAAAATCCGGATGCTGTAGTTATTCGGTTTTCGGGCGGACAGCAGGCTGCGCATACCGTTATGATCGGGGATAAAAAACACGTTCATTCTAGTTTTGCCAGCGGAGCACTTCGCGGATTACCTTCTTATTTTACAGAGCATTGCACCATTCATCCTACTTTTTTGTTTAATGAAAGAACAGAATTAAAAGAACAGAACGGAAATGTAGAATTGCACCTTCATCCGTTAGCAAAAATTACAACCCCTTTTGATGTTTGGCAAAATCGCAAAAATGTCAAAAATCTGGAACACGGAACCTGCGGAAAAGGCGTTGGAGCCACAATGAAAAGACACGAAAGTCCGTATAAATTATTTGCCATAGATTTGATTGCGCCACGGCAGATGTTAATCGAGAAACTAAAAGGAATTGCTTATTTCTACGGATTTCTTGACGGAACTCAAATCCAACAGGAACTGGACGATTTCTTACATGCGATCGATAAAATAGAATGGAAGATCAGTGATTATAGTTATCTAAAATCATTTGAAACTCTTATTTTTGAAGGAAGCCAGGGAATTTTACTCGATATGGATCATGGTGTTTTTCCGAATGTGACGTACGCCAATACAACCTCAAAAAACGCTTTTGAAGTCTGTAAATTCTTAAACATTGAAGAAATCGAAATGTTTTATGTTACCAGAAATTATGCAACCCGACACGGAAACGGCTGGATGAGTAATGAAAACGAAATTGCATTAAAAAACAACGAAGAAGAAACCTGTGTTTTTAATGAATATCAGAAAGAGTTAAGATTTGGAGATTTAGATTATGATCTGTTAAACTATGCTTTACAATTGGATGCAGCTTATATTACTTCAAACAAAAAAAACCTCGTTGTCACTTGTCTGGATCAGACAGAGGCAGGATTTGAGCCAGAAAAGCTGAAAACAAAATTTGATGTTATTTATGGATCTTATTCTCCATATTCAAAAGATTTCAGAATATTGAATTCCTTGTAATAAAAATAAATTATTTAAATGGAAAAAGGTGATTCTACAATGACTGAATTAATAAAATTACTTGAACTAATTAAATCAAAAATTACGGCTGACACAGATTTAATGTGGACATCTTATAATTCAGTAGAAAAATTAATTGCCGAAATAGATTTAAATTCTAAATTGCTTGAAAATAATAATCAGCAGCAAAGCTTAGGATTTTTCCAACACTTATTTGCTCCAACAGGAACTTTTCAGGAAATTTCTATGCAAAACGGATGGAGTGATGAATATTTGAAGCTGGCTTCTGAATTCGATACGCTTTACGAAAATTTAATTAATAAAAACCTATGAACCCATTACTATTAACAGACGGTTACAAAGTTGACCACAGAAGGCAATATCCAGACGGAACAACATTAGTTTACTCAAACTGGACACCAAGAAAATCAAGAATCGAAGGAGTTGATGAGGTTGTATTTTTCGGATTACAATATTTCATTAAAAAATATATTATTCAGGATTTTGAACTGCATTTTTTCAAACAGCCAAAAGAAGAAGTAGTAAAAAAATACTCAAGAAGAATCAATAATTATTTGGGCGAAAACCTGGTTGGGACCAAACATATCGAAGATTTACACGATTTAGGATACATTCCTATGGTTTTTAAAGCCTTGCCAGAAGGAACAAGTGTGCCAATTCGAGTGCCAATGTTTACGATGTACAATACGCTTCCTGAGTTTTTCTGGCTGACCAATTATTTTGAAACACTGCTTTCTGCTGTAGTTTGGCTTCCTTGTAATTCTGCTACAATTGCAAAAGAGTACAGAAAAGTTCTGGACAGATATGCTCAGGAAACTTCATCAGTTCCGGAATTTGTAGATTGGCAGGCGCACGATTTCTCTATGCGCGGAATGGGCGGCATCGAAGCGTCTTTAACTTCTTCTGCAGGACATTTGTTGAGCTTTACAGGTTCTGATACAATTCCTGTAATTGATTTTATGGAGGAATATTACAAAGCAGATTCAGATAAGGAATTAATTGCAGGTTCGGTTGCTGCTACAGAACATTCTGTAATGTGTATGGGAACAACAGAGGGAGAATATGAAACTTTTAGAAGATTAATTTCTGATGTTTACCCAAAAGGAATTGTTTCTATCGTTTCTGATACTTGGGATTTATGGAAAGTTTTAACCGATTATCTTCCGAGATTAAAAGACGAAATCGTTTCGAGAGAAGGTAAGGTGGTAATTCGTCCTGACAGTGGAGATCCGGTAGATATTATCTGCGGAAATCCGAACGGAAAAACAGAACAGGAAAAGAAAGGTGTGATTGAATTGCTTTGGGATGTTTTTGGAGGAACTACAAACGATAAAGGATTCAAAGAATTAGTACCTCAGATTGGGGCTATTTACGGAGATAGTATTACGGTGCCAAGAGCAACTCAAATCTGCGAAAGATTAAAACTAAAAGGATTTGCTTCTACCAATGTTGTTTTAGGAATTGGATCTTTTACCTATCAATATAACACAAGAGATACATTTGGTTTTGCTATGAAAGCGACGTACGGAGAAGTAAACGGAGAAGGTAGAGCAATCTTCAAAGATCCGATTACAGACGACGGAACCAAAAAATCTGCAAAAGGATTAATGAAAATTGATTTAGTCGACGGCGTTTATCATCTAACCGATAATGTTTCCTGGGAAGAAGAAAAACAAGGAGAACTTAAAGAAGTTTTCAGAGACGGAAAATTATTGATTGACCAATCTCTTTCTGAAATTAGAAATAACGTCAAAAAATAGCTTGAAACAGCTTAAAAAAGTAAAGCCTAAATGTTTATTGCATTTAGGCTTTTTTAGTTCTAAAATCAGCAGCAATATTTTGCTCTTAATTCTCGGGCTTCTTTATCTGAATCGTATCCAATTAAAAGTAAACCTTCTGTACATTCAATTCTTTTCTCTTTGATTAATTTTCCAATAAAAAACTCAAAAATTATAAATCTGCGATATTCTTCATTAATAAAATTCAGGTATTTTCTTTTATAAGGAATTTTTTCGTTAGTAATTATATGAAGCAAAACTTCCTGTAACTGGTCAAGATGTTTCTCTGAATTGAGCTGAAAATGTTTTTCGATTTTAATCCCTTCAGAGGTAAATGAAATTAAATTTTTAGTTCCATTTCCATACATTGGACCCGATTTGTGATTGGATGTTTTTTCGCCAGAGAAAGAATTTCCGTAAACAATCAGATCTTCTATATCTGAATATTTATAATCGCTGTTGTCTATCGTTATAAATTCATCATTAAATGTAATTCTTCCTTCAAAGTAACCATTAAGATTTTCAAATTCTGTTAAGCGAATAAAATTACTGCTGAAATTTAATAGAAAGAAAAGAAATGATGGATAATAAACCCATTGAGGAAATCTATAATCGTAATAGTTTTCAATGAATAACATAGGTAATGTATATATTACTAATGCTCCCAGAGAATACCAGGATATTTTTTCTGAAAGCGTTAAGTCAAAACCCTTAGGTTTTACAGGAATAAAAACAGAAGCAGAAAAAGACATTTACTTCTTGTAAAAATTATTGTGATCAATATATTCCCAAACTTTTGGCGGTAATAAAGGCTGAATATTTTTTCCTTCCTTGATATTGTTTCGAATAAAAGTAGAAGAGATTTCTACAATCGGCGCATCAATAATATGAATTTTCGGGTGCGATTTTAATGCTGTATTTTCTTCTTCAGACGAAATTCTCGGATAAACATAAATATCATAACGATCCAATAACACCTCGTAGTTTTTCCATTTATGAAGCGTTTTCAGATTGTCTTCGCCCATGATTAGAGAAAATTCATGATTCGGATACTTTTCGTGCAGATGCACCAAAGTATTTACGGTATAATTGGGTTGAGGTAATTTAAATTCAATATCTGAAGGTTTTATCTTCGGAAAATCTTTTGTAGCCAGATAAACCATCTCCAAACGCTGGTGGTCATCCAGCAGAGTCGATTTCTTTTTTAGTGGATTATGAGGCGTAACCACCATCCAAATCTGATCTAAATCGGCAAATTCTGCCATGTGATTGGCAATAATCAAATGCCCAACATGTATGGGATTATAAGTGCCGAAATAAAGACCTATTTTCATAGTTAAGTAACTAGTAATTAGTAAAAAGTGATTAGTCTTTTAGTGTCTTAGAAAAAGCATTAATCATTTTCGATTCTTCTTCAATTTGATTTAAAATTTCTTTATAAAGAGTTTGGCTGGTTATAAAACCAAGATCATTTGCAATTAGTAATTGAGTTTCAATTTCGAACAATGAGCCTCTGGAAATATTTAAAAAATGACTAAAAGATTTATCTGTATTTCTACCGTAACCTTCTGCTATATTTGAAGGAATAGATACGGAAGCTCTTTTTAATTGACTAGTTAAAGCAAATAATTCCTCTTTAGGAAATGATTTTACTAATTGATAAATCAGAGAGACAATTTTAATTCCTTTCTGCCAAATCAATAAATCTTTATAAGATCTTATTTCACTCATTTTAACTATTCCACTAATTACTATTCACTATTTACTATTCACTAATGACTATTTACTTAGAAACAAATTCCTTAACCAATTGGTGTGCTTCTTCCAGCGCTACCGGTAAATCATAGTTTTTAATGATCACGTCAAACTGAGGAGCTGTTGCCAATTCTACAGATGCTTTTGCAATACGCATATTTATTTTGTCGTCACTTTCTGTAGAGCGTTCTTTCAGTCTGCGTTTAAGTTCATCAACACTTGGAGGTTTTACAAAAACAGCCAGAGTCTGCTCCGGGAATTTATGTTTAATACGTAGTCCGCCCGCAACATCAATATCAAAAATGACATTCTTTCCTAAAGCCCAGATGCGTTCGATTTCAGATTTTAAAGTACCATAAAAGTTATCGCGATACACTTCTTCCCATTCCAGGAAATCTTCGGCTTTAATATGTTTTTTGAATTCTTCTAACGAAATAAAATAATAATCTTTCCCGTTAATTTCCTCACCGCGTGGATCACGCGAAGCCGCCGAGATCGAAAATTCTAAATTTAAATCCTCTTTCCCAAGTAAATGTCTTACTATCGTTGTTTTTCCTGATCCTGAAGGTGCCGAAAAAACAATTAATTTTCCTTTATTCATTATGTATGCTTCATTTATGCTTTAGGCTTTAAGCGGTAAGCTTTAAGCTTTTATTCGTATGTTGTTTTGTGTTATCGTGTAATTGTCTATTCTATTTTTTTGTAAATTGTTGTACAGCCTTCGTCGCAAATTAATTGGTATTTATCATTTACAGGATCTAAAAACATTTTTTTAGAACTCCATTCATTCGTACGACAGAAATAGAAAAACTCCTTTTTAGGAAAAATAAGATGAAGACTATCTCCTATAATTTCATATTTACCCTTGATATTAAGATGATGATCGATTACAATATTATCTATTCCAAAAGTAATTTCATTTCCATTTTCAATATCCGTATGAAATTTTTTTGCTCCATTACTATTAATTGATTCTATTGCTTTCCATTTTCCTATTAGGCTAAAATCTTCTGTTTGAGATTTACAACCAGTAGTGACAATTATAATACATAAGAATAGGAATATTTTTTTCATAAACTACAAACAATGAATTATAGATAATTAGTTTAAAATAAAATGGTTGTAAAGCTTATAGCCGTTACAACACATTTAAAACCTGTTCTTTAATCTTTTCCAATTCGTCCTTCATCATCACCACCAATTTCTGCATTTGAGCATGATTCGATTTAGAACCCATAGTATTTATTTCACGGCCCATTTCCTGAGTGATAAAGCCTAGTTTTCTACCATTAGCTTCCGTTCCCTTAATAGTTTCTAAAAAGTAATCCAAGTGATTCGTCAAACGAACTTTCTCTTCCGTAATATCCAGTTTTTCTAAATAGTAGATTAATTCCTGCTCAAAACGGTTTTCATCAACATTCACCTGCAATTCAGCAATAGCAGTTTGCAAACGATCTTTTATTGCCTGAACACGTTCCGGATCCAATGCCAAGGCATCGTTCATATATTGACGGATATTTCCAATTCTAAGATTGAATTCTTTTTCAAGAGATTCCCCTTCGTCTTTTCTAAAAGTTAAAATATTTTGTAAAGCCTCTTCAATAATTACCTGAATTTGTTCCCAGTCATTTTCGTCAATTTCCTCACGCTCCGTTTTCAGCGTATCAGGCATACGAACGGCCATTTTCATCAATTCAGTTTCATCAGCATCGGGATAAACTTCCTTAAGCTGTGCGATGTAATTTTTTACAACAGGAACATTTACTTTAGTCGAAGTTTGTTCGGCAGTACTTTCTACATAAATCCCAAAATCGATTTTTCCTCTTTCCAGCCTCGTAGAAATTTGAGTACGCAAACCTAATTCCATTTCGCGATAAACAGACGGCATCCTGACATTCAAATCCAAACCTTTACTATTTAAAGATTTTACTTCAACGGTAATTTTTTTTGTTGGCAACTGCAAAGACGCTTTACCAAAACCTGTCATAGATTGTATCATATAATTGAATATAAAGGCGCAAAGATACTAAAAAACTTCACAGCGAGAGTTTCTAGTTTTACTGCCAAGAAATTAAAAAAAAGTCTTTGGGCGTTCCCTTCGGTGGGGCTATTCGTTTCAATCTTTTGTGGAGCAGAAAAAGCTCCACAAAAGGATTTCCACTGCTATCCCTAACGCAGCCGAAAACCTTACAACTTTAGGGTTTTTATTTTTGTAAAGCTTTTGTAACCTGAAGAATATTCTGCTGGCTGTTGCCAATATAAATTTTATCCTCAATAATAAAAACCGGACGGCTTAAAAAAGTGTAATGTTCCAAAATATACTTTTTAAAATCAGCTTCCGTCAACGACTTGTTTTTCAAATCCATTGATTTGTACAATTGCGCTTTTTTGCTAAACAATGCTTCGTAACTTCCAGAAAGTTTATACATTTCTTCCAATTCTGCTTCAGTTATCGGATTTTGACGAATGTCCTGAAAAACCAAATCGTTTTCCGGTAAATTCTTAATGATTTTTCTGCAGGTATCGCAAGAAGCCAGATAATATATTTTGTTCATGATATTAAGTTTAAGAATGCAAAGAAAATCCATTTGAAACTTAAAATTAACTAATTTTAGAAAAAAAAATAAAATTATGAAATCAGTTTTTGAAGCACACAGAGTAATTAGGGAAGTTCTTTTGAAAATTTTAGATAATTATTCTTTAGAGCAGCTAAATAAAATTCCGCAGGGTTTTAATAATAATATTATTTGGAATGCCGCGCATTGTGTGGCCGTTCAGCAGGCATTGGTTTATAAATTATCAGGTCTGCCTGCCTTGGTTTCTCAAGACTTTATCCTTAAGTATTCTAAAGGAGCAAAACCAGAAGGAGACGTTTCGCAAGAAGAAGTTGATGAAATCAAAGAATTACTTTCTGCAACCTTAGAGAAAACTCAAAAAGATTATGCTGACAATTTGTTTGTGAATTTTTATGAATATACCACCAGTTTAGGTAATACAATTCGAGATATTGAACAAGCGTTTCAGTTTAATAATTACCACGAAGGACTTCATACCGGTGTAATCATGAGCATTAGAAAATTTGTTTAATAAAAAAAAATCCCGCATCTAGCGGGATTTTTTTATTCTATAATAGTTTCAATAGTTACCATCATTTTTCCGGCACCTTTATTCTTTGTAATTTCCATAAACGCTCTTTTTGAGAGATCTATTTCACGGGTTTTTACAAAAGGCCCGCGATCGGTTATTTTTACAATTACAAACTTTCCATTGGCTTCATTGGTAACTTTTACCCGAGTTCCAAAAGGAAGTTTTTTATGTGCCGCGGTATATTTGCTGTTGTTAAACCTGCTTCCGTTTGCTGTTTTTTTACCGTTAAAACGGTCAGAATAATAAGAAGCGTGAGCATTTTTTTTGTATTGTTTTAATTTTAAGCCTTTATCAGTAAATATCGAGTCTGCTGTAGGTAAGGCAATGATATTTGGTTTGAAATTTTTTACCGTATCCTGAGCTGTTTTTGATTCTGCAGGTTGTTTGGTTTGGCTTGTAATATTGGTTATACAACTTAAAAATAATGATATAATTAATGTCGTAACGATGTTTTTTTTAATTCTCATAGTTTATTTTTTTCAGACTTGGGGAGTTTGTACAAATAATATGCCGAAATAAAAAAAGTCCTACAATTTTAGGACTTAATTTGATTGGTTATTGAAACCATAGGTTCCATGGAATTCTACTTAAAATTAGCAACAATCCTAATCCGTAGAAAATAGCAAAAGTTTTAAATTTTGATTCGCTGTTAATCAGCTTTTTATGTTTAGACCATCCAATAGTGATCAGAATAATAGCAATAATATTAATTAGCGGATGCTCTAAAGAAGTTAATCTTAATTCTGCATTAGACATTTGTCCAAATGCTGCTTTTCCAAGTGGAGAAACAAAATAAAGAATTAATCCAATCAATAATTGGGTATGAGTTCCAATTAAGGCAAACAGAGCAATTTTGCGGTCTTTGGCTGTAAAATCTTTCTTAGACATTACTCCAATTATCGCATTTACGACTGCAACAAGCAAAAGCAAAAGTGCTAAATATGCCCAGCCGGAATGAAATTTTTGTAGAAAATTATACATAAACTGTGTTTTTTGTTTAAAACAAATATAACAAAAAAGGCTAAAAAAAAGCGGCATTAAACTTAAAAGTCAATGCCGCTCATGGTATTTATTTAGATTCTAAATATTAGAAATCGTAACGTAATGTAAAGTTCCAAGTTCTACCAAAACCAAAGAATACTTGGTTGTTTGTAGCGATACCTTTGTAAACTTGTCCTGAAGAAGCGTAAGTTGGTCCAGATGTACCAGATACGAAATCATCAGCAAATGTGTTAGTTCTTGACTCAGCGATGTAAACTTTGTCGAACAAGTTGTTTACGTTTAATCTGAAGTTAACAGATTTGTCTTTGTTTTGACCTACTAACATTTTGTATGAGAAACCTGCATCTACAAGACCGTAAGAAGGTAATTCTAAAGATCCTTTGTTTGTAGGGCTAGTAAAGTTTACTGGGTTAATTCCAGCGTACAATTTGTTATTAAAGTTGTAGTTAGCATCAACAGTAACTCTTGTTAAAACTTCGTAAGATGCTCCTAAAGATGCAGTCATTTGTGCAGCATCACCTACTTTTACTTTGTCCATGTAAATTGTAGTTCCTTGGAATCCTGGTACTGGTGTGTTATCTGCTTGGTAATAAGCGTTTACAGTTGCATTTCCTTTGTATTCCCAGATTCCGTAAGAGAACATACCGTTAAATCTTAACTTGTCTGTAATTTTAGAATTTGCTTCGATCTCAACTCCTGAGTGTACCTCATTAAGACCTACGAATTCTGTATAAGTAGTATTTGCAGGAATAGTTGCAGATGTTGGAAGTGCGTTACCTTTTAAGTATCTGTCATTCCAAGTTGTGTTATAAACGTTTACGTTAGCAGTAAAATATTTAGAACGGAAACCGTATCCAGCCTCAAAACCTGTAATTTTTTCGTTAGTCAAGTTCGGGTTTAATGTAGATTTGTTGTTAGGATAAACAGAGTTAAAGAATGGTTGTTTATCATAATAACCAGCATTTACAAAAACATTACTTTTTTCGCTAATGTTGTAGTTTGCTCCTCCTTTTACGTTACCACCTAAGATGTTTTTGTAAGGAGTAGAAGACAATGGATTTGTTGGCAAGTATACGAAAGTATCTTCTCTTTTGTATCCTTGTTGAGAAAGTGCACCTTGTACAAATGCAGTTAAGTTGTTTTTAGAGTACTCTAATTGAGTAAATACTCCGTACCATTTAACTTTTCCAGTACTGTTAAAAGAAACTTTTTCATAATCTTTCTTATCAAAAACATTCCATTGAACAGATGTTGGATAAGTAGTTGTGATGTGATTTCCTGCTGGTAAAGAACTTTGTTGAAGAACGTCATAAAATTCGTTTCCTCCTAATAAATCGTTTACTACTGTAAAGTGGTATCCTGTATAAGTTCTAGCATCAAGACCAAAATCTAAAGTTAAAGTCTGAGATAATTTTTTGTTCAAGTTGATTACTGCACCATACCAGTCATGAGAGTTGATAGATGAAGTTTGAGAAATACCTGTAGTTCCTGTGCTTGCAGCAGCAGCAGTATTTGCATTAGAACCAGAAGAGAAAGTATTTTGGTAAAGACCATTAACTTTAGCTCTAGTTTGTAATCCTGTAAAACCGTTAATGTAAACTGATTGTCCAGAGTTGTAAGCAACAATTTTGTCGTAATCAACTAAACCGTCAGCAGTTCTAAAAGCAACTAAGTCACTGTAAGATTTTCCTCTAATACCACCTGCAGCACTTGCTCCAGCTCCACGTCCCATAGAAGCGTAAAGTACAGAAGATAATTTAGTTGTTTCGTTGATTTTGTAATCCCAGTTAAAAGAAGCTACCGGTTTGTGGTAGTAGTTTTTTCTGATATTATATGCCTCACCATTCAAGAATCCTGCATCTGGATTGTATCTTGTATTTGGATTTTCGATAGAACCATATTTTTGGTAAGTTGCAATTGTAGAAACTGTAGATCTTTGGTTGTGCCATTGTGGTGCACCAGTTACAGTTAATTGAAAGTTATGTGAATCACTTTTATTAGCATATCCTAAAGCTACGTAGTAGTTAGATCCTTCAAAGTCAGTTCCTTGAATATAACCTTGACCCATAGTTTGAGATAATAATACAGAAGCAGAAAGACCGCTGTCTAATTTTCCAGTGTTGTAAGAACCTTGAATTTTAAAATAATTACCGTTACCAAAACCAGAAGAAACTGATCCGCCTTCTTTCATGTCAGAAGATTTAGTAACAATATTGATAGTACCACCAACAGATGGTGTTATAAGTTTAGAAGCACCTAAACCTCTTTGTACTTGAATAGCAGAAGCAACATCAGATAAACCAGCCCAGTTACTCCAGTAAACAGAACCATTTTCCATATCATTAACCGGCATACCGTTGATCATAACAGCAATGTTATTTTGGGTAAAACCACGAATTCTGATACTAGAATCTCCAAATCCACCACCTGCTTTAGTAGCATATACCGAAGGAGTGTTTTTTAAGATTTCAGGAAATTCTTGTGTTCCTAATTTTTGTTGAATTTCAGCAGCTTTAATTGTAGAAACCGCAACAGGAGTTTTTCTGTCTTTAGCGATATCTACTACCGAACTTTTTACAACAATTTCGCTCAATTCGTTAGAATTTGAAGCCAAAACGATTTCGCCTAAATCAGCTACTCCGTTGTTTGAAACAGTAAACTTTACAGTTTTACTATCATAACCTAAGTAAGTGATAACTACTTCTCCAGTACTAATTTTTGCATCAAGCGAAAATTTACCGTCGAAATCTGTTGAAGTCGCAGTGTTAGAACCTTTAATAGCAACGTTTGCACCAGGTAAACTTCCACCTGAGCCATCGGTAATTATACCAGTAATTTTTCCTTGAGAAAATACGGTTGAAACTATCATAAATAATAGTCCGGTAAGTAACCAATTTTTCATTTTCATCATTTGTTATTTAGTTTATTGTTTTTGGCAAAATTATAACAATTAAATCGGATAATGTTATCGTAATGTTAAGAAAAGTCAGTTTTGTCTAATGTGCTGCGCATTAAAATGATTTTTTCTTTTTTCGTTAAACAAAATAATGATTTCTTTAATTCTGATAATACCTTTTTGTTAAAATGATAATAATTTGAACAGTTTTGTAGTGTAAAACGCTCAAAAATAAGCTCTTTTTTACTGTTTTAGATTCATTTATAAGAAAAAACGCCTTAATTTTTATTAAATTAAGGCGTTTCAGATGGTTGTAAAAAAACTTCTCTTAAGTTTTATTTATTTTTTAGAAAATGGTTTAATAAAAATGAAGTAGAACTGTCATGATTTTTAACCGTTTTTGTGTTAATTTCTTCCAAAATAGAATTGGCAAGCTGCTTTCCTAATTCAACTCCCCATTGATCAAAACTAAAAATATTCCAGATAATTCCCTGTACAAATATTTTGTGTTCGTATAATGCGATCAAAGAACCCAAGGTTTTTGGAGTTAATTTCTGAATCAGAATTGTGTTTGTCGGTTTGTTTCCTGTAAAAACTTTGAAAGGCAGTAAATAAGATGCTTTCTCAGCAGATAATCCTTGTTTGTCAAATTCAGCTTGTACCTGTGCTGCTGTTTTTCCAGTCATTAACGCTTCCGTTTGCGCGAAAAAGTTAGACATCAACTTATCGTGATGATCTTCATTTCCGTACAAAGGTTTTACGAATCCGATAAAATCCGTCGGAATTACTTTTGTTCCCTGATGGATTAATTGAAAAAAAGCATGTTGCGAATTCGTTCCAGGCTCTCCCCAGATAATAGTTCCCGTTTGATAATTTACCGGTTTTCCATCACGACCCACACTTTTTCCGTTGCTTTCCATAGTTGCCTGCTGCAAATAAGGTGCTAATTTTTGTAAATATTGTGTGTACGGAATTAAAGCTTCGCTTTCTGCGCCAAAGAAATTGTTGTACCAAACACTCAATAAAGCTAAAATTACCGGGATATTTTTGTCAAATTCTGCCGATTTAAAATGCTCGTCTGTTTCGTGAGCCCCTTTCAATAAATCATCATAATTATCAAAACCAACTGCCAGTGCAATGCTTAAACCAACCGCACTCCATAAAGAGAATCTTCCTCCAACCCAATCCCACATCGGAAAAACGTTGTCTGGGTTAATTCCAAATTCTGTAACTTTTTGAATGTTTGTTGAAACTGCCACAAAGTGTTTTGCAATATCCTCCTGAGAACCGGATTTTAAAAACCATTCTTTTATAGTTTCAGAGTTGGATAAAGTTTCCTGAGTTGTAAAAGTTTTAGAAACAATTACAAATAAAGTAGTTTCTGGATTTAATTTTTTAATTACTTCATTAACGTGATCACCATCAACATTAGAAACAAAATGTACATTTAAATGGTTTTTGTAAAATTGTAAAGCTTCAACAGCCATAACCGGACCAAGATCAGAACCTCCAATACCAATATTTACTACATCGGTAAAAGCTTTTCCTGCAAAACCTTTTCTTTCTCCGGAAATAACTTCTTTTGTAAAGTTTTTGATTTTGTTTTTTACTTCGTAAACCTCCGGAATTACATTTTCACCGTCAACTTTAATTGTCGCAGATTCTTGAGCACGCAGCGCTGTGTGCAAAACTGCACGATTTTCAGTTTTGTTAATCAATTCGCCTCCAAAATAATCAGCAATCGCATTTTTTAATCCGATAGAATTTGCCAGCTCCAATAAAAGAGAGATCGTTTCCTGACTAATATTATTTTTAGAATAATCTACTAAAAAATCATTCCATTGTAAATTGAATTTTTCAACGCGGGCACTGTCTTGTTGAAATAATTCTTGTATCGTAGTTTCGTGAATTGCGTTATAGTGATTTTGCAGATTTTTCCACGCTTCAGTCCCAGTTGGGTTTGTTGTGTTTAAAGCCATTTTGTTGTTTAATTATAAATGTGGTTATAAAAAACAAAAATACTGAAATAACTTTTAAAAGGATAAAGGTTTATAATTATATAACAAATAGTTACGAAAACGATTTATGAATCTGGGTTACAATTTTTTCCAGACAACTTCTGCGCTAACAGCTTTTCCGCCTTGAGTTGTATTGGTTACAACATATTTAAGTTCATTATTTATAAAAGTATAAGATCTCTTTTGAACGGTTCCTTCCCAATTGGGAAAAGATGCTGTTTTTATCTTAAAAGTAAGAATCTTATTTTTCTCATCAATTTCATATATCCCAAAGTGAGCATTACTTCCTTGAACAATAGAAGCATTTTCTTCGGGTGTACATTTGTTTTTATCTCCCGAAACTATTTTTGGTCTTTCATTTTTATAGATTTCGATAGCATAATTTCCTTTTTCATCAAAAAATAAAATGCCTTTAGGATTTACATCGTAAGGAAGATTTTTTGTTCCGTCTGAATTTATATTTTCAACCGAAACCAAAGTCCAAGAACCTAAAAAATCAGATTTTGTTTTTTGAGCAAGAGCCGAATTTAAAACGAATAGTAATAATAAGAAAGTTGTGTTTTTCATCTTTAAATTTTAATAGTTTACTTTAATAATTTCTCCATTTATAGACTCCTCAATACTTTTTGTATAAGCATTTATTAAGTCTTCAGCAGGAATGTCTGAAACCTTTGCAGGACTAATGGCATTTATTCTAATTCCTCTGTCTAATTCCAGTGAAGCCGAAAGCACAAAACTGTTAATTCCGCCATTTACAATTGCTTTGCTAATATTATTCTTCACAGGTTTGTCTCCCATTTTTCCCGAAGTCAATATAAATGATCCGTTCTCATTTAAATATTTTTGCCCGATTAGAACTAGGTTAATCTGACCTAATAATTTGTTTTTAATACCAATATTTAATTTTTCTTCGTCAAGCGAAAGCAAATCTCCCGTATAACAGTCGCCGGCAGCACAAATGCACGAATCGATGTTTTTTACTTCGTTGAATAATTTTTCTATTGATTTTGAATCTGATAAATCGATTTTAAAATCACCGCTGTTTCTTCCTGCCGTAATAATTTCATGATTTTTTGCCAGAGCCGGATTCAGTATTTTGCCAATTGTTCCGTTGGCTCCAATTAAAAGTATTCTCATTTTTGTAGATTTTAGTTTGTTATCTGTTACAAAATTAAGAAGTTAGCTTTCGTAGAAAATTGTACTTATTGGTACTAAAATTGTATTTTAGCCTAATGACAAATACGAATTTATATCTTCCTTTTGAAGTTGATTTTAAAGAATTGGAACAGTTTCCGAAAACAATTCGGAAAAACAATTTCTTTGAATTGATTTATGTGGTTGACGGAACTGGAATTCAGGTTATTAATGATAATAAATTTCAATACCAAAAAGGAAATCTATTTCTTATAACGCCGCAAGATGTTCATTCGTTTGAAATTACAACACCAACAAAATTCTTTTTTCTTCGGTTTAATGAATATTATATTAAAACTAATTCTCAAAACGGACAATCAGAAACTATTTTACGAATGGAATATATTCTTCAAAATGCAAGTCATCGTCCGGGATGTATTCTAAAAAATAAAATTGACAAACCTTTAATTTCATTGCTGATAGAAAGTATAATTCAAGAACTAGACAATCAGCAGATTTACCATCAAAAAATTATTGAACAAATTGTAAATACCATAATTACAATTGTAGCGAGAAATATTGCTTTAAAACTTCCGAAGAATATTAAAGAATCAACCGGAGAGATGGTTTTGGAAATACTGCATTATATTCAGGAAAATATTTATAACCCGAAGCAGCTTAAATCAAATGCGATAAGTGAGCATTTTAATATTTCACTTCATTATTTAGGAAAATATTTTAAGAAACAAACTGGCGAAACGCTGCAGGAGTATATTGCAAACTATAAATTAAGATTGATTGAAGCCAGGCTTTTAAACAGCGATATGCGTATTAATGAAATTGCAGACGAATTAAATTTTTCCGATGAAAGTCACTTAAATAAAGTTTTTAGAAAACATAAAGGAATGAACCCTTCTGAATTCAGAAAAAAATCTAATTAATTCTCGATTTTAATTACCAAATCTTCCACCAGGGTTTTTTATTAATTGAAATAGTTTTCTTTTCAGTATTAATTTCTATTCTTTTTAAAGATTCAGTTTTAATTTTAGAATCGTCAAAAAATAGTTCACCGCTATCATTCATTCCAATTGGAGCTTTAGTTTTTTCTTTCCAATTTTCAGTTTGTAATTCGGGAATTAAAGCAATATTTCTTTTGTCCTTAAATTTCTTTCTTGCTTTTTCTGTAATTTCTTCTTCCAGATTTGAAGATGAATTTTTAAAAAGTGAAAGTGAATTGTCTGGAATATTTAAAAGAAAAACCTGAGTTTGATTGTCAATTTTCTGAATATCCAATACTTTAAAATAAGCGATAGAATCTAAAAGAAAATGACCAATTTTTGCAGAATCCGGATTGAACTTTGATAAATCTTTTGCGTTTGCACTTGCAATTAAATACCTGAAATTTCCAGAAAGACCACCGCCAATAGAAGTCATGTCGGTAAATCCCTTCTCCTGAATTATCTGCCCTATTTTATAATTTAAAATTAAATTGTCTGGTAAATTGGTGTCTCTGTAAAATAGTTTTAAATCTGAAAAAGTTTCATTGTAAATTGCTTTAAGGCGAGCATTTTTCATGTTTTTCTATTTTTTTTTGAAATTGACTTTTTAGTAAAAATTACAAATTACCAATACTGTCCAATTCCCTTTTCAAAGGTTCAATCTGATTCATGAAACGAGTTCTGTCATTACCGGTTAAAGATTCTCCGGTTGGTAAATTAAGACGAAGTGCATCTACCTGAACGCCATTTTTCCAGAAACGGTAACAAACGTGAGGGCCAGAAGCCAAGCCTGTGCTTCCAACTAATCCGATAGTTTGTCCCTGCGTAACACGTTGTCCTCGTTTTACTAAAATGCGGGACATGTGCAGATATTGAGTAGAGTAGGTACCGTTGTGTTTTACTTTTACAAAGTTTCCGTTTCCGGCTGTATATCCTGTTGCTTCAACAATTCCGGCTGCAGTTGTAGAAATTGGTGTTCCGGTTGGAGCAGCGTAATCGGTTCCTTTGTGCGCTTTCCATGTATGCTGAACAGGATGAAATCTGTTCATTGTAAATCGTGAAGTGATTCGGCTGAATTTAATCGGCGTTTTTAGGAAAAAGTTTTTCAACGTTTTTCCTTCGTCATCATAATATTCGATTTTACCGGAAAGAGTATCTTTTTCAAAAGGAAAAGCATAAATAATTTTGCCTTTATATTCAAAAAATGCAGCTTCGAGGTCTTCTACACCGTCATATGTTTTATTATTGATAAACCGTTCCGTAAAAATTAAACCGTAACGATCTCCTTTTTTTAGTTTAAAGAAGTCAATCGACCACGAAAATACTTTTGTAATTCTGCTGGCCAATGCTGTTTCTACACTTTCATTACCCAAAGTTTCAGACAATGAACTTTTTAGAACGCCTCCAATAATTTTTCTTTTTAAAGTAACCGGTTTTATTTTTTTGTATGCTTTAGCAATACTGTCTCTAAAATCGATTACGTAATAAGTCAGAGCATCGGGCTGATAAATAAAGACCTGAAGTTTGTTGGTTTTGTTTTTTGAGCGAAGTAATGTAAAAGGTTTATTATAACGCATAGATCTTACATTAAAAGAATCTTTGACCTGCTCAACAATATCGTAAACTTTTAAATCTCCAATGTTTTGACTTTGAATAATAGATCCAAATGAATCTCCTTTAGAAATGGTGTCATTAACAACATTAAAGTCAGCGTAATTAAAACCAAATTCAACTTTTTTGGTTTTAGGTTTGGTAATTTTGTTTTCAACTACTACTTCTTTTTTATTACATGAAAAAATAGAAAACAAGACTATTATAATTACGACTGCTTTTTTCAAACTTTTATAATTTTTTTTGGTTGGAAAATTTAAAGTGGTTTATTCATTTCCCCAATTCGACAATTCTTCTTCGGTCCACAATTTAGGAAAAAAGATGCGTCTTTGGTATTTTGGATGCATATATTTTTGCCAGTCGCTTCCTCCGGTCGCTTCACCGTTGCCTTTACCGCTTTCTAAAATGTACTTTCTTGCAGTATTAAGATGCTGCATTACCCATGTAATGTTTACCGTTTTATCGTAGTGGCGCATTGCAGTAATTAGCGATTCATTTTGTTGGTCTTCAGCGGGTAACTGTGTAAATTTCTGCCAGATATTTTTGGTTTTAAACGTAGACATTTGTCTTAAAAACTGGTCTTTGTATTTTTTTTCAAACTCGTTAAGCAGATAAGATTTTTTTCCGGTTTGATAATCTTTTCCTGCAGCCTGCCAGTATAAATGTTCAAAACTGGTTTCAAGATCGGTATTGGAATCAAAATCTGCTTTGTATCTATGATCTGTTAAATTGATTACATCTGTAGATGCAAACTCGATCATTCTGTATTGTGCACTCTGAAAACCACTCGCCGGAGTTAATGTGTTTCTAAACTTCATATATTGATCTACTTCCATTCCTTTCTCCATAATGCTGAACGAATTGGTAAGCATATCAAAATAACGTGTAATTCTTGACAATCTCTCACTGAAAAATCCCACCTGAATGTTTTCTGTATCTGCAATCTGATCAATTTCCCAAAGAATCATTTTAAAAATTAATTCATTAACCTGATGATACATTATAAAAACCATTTCGTCAGGAAGGGTAGTGCGCTGTATTTGTAAATTTAGAAGAGCATCAGTTTGAATATAATCCCAATATGTAATTGGTTTTGACCAAAGCAATCCTTCTAACTGCACATCAGTTTTTTGATTTATTGCTTGAAATTTAAGATCAATTTCGTTTAAAATTGATTCAGAATTATCTGTGAGGTTCATTATTTTTTTACTTTAAATGGATTTTTTAATCCTTTATATTCGTCAAGATCTGCTTTTAGCGATCCAACAGCAAGATCTGCTTTTATTCTAACAGGAACTTTATTGTCGTCATCTGTGATCCAGAGTGTTAAACTTTCTTTCTCTTTAAAAACTCTTCCCGTTTGTACCAGCGGTTTAAAAACCATCGTAGTAACGGTTCCAAATTTAGTTGTAATATCTTGACGACCTATATATTTTAACTTAAATTTTGTGATTTCCTCATCAAAAAACATGTCGATTGTTATGGATTCTCCAGATTTAAGTTTGTCTATATTAGGATGATTTCTCAAGTAGTAAAAAGACGAAACAATATCTTGAACATTTTCAGTTACTAAAATTGTTTTTTCTGATTTTCGTTTGTAATCTTTTACCAAAATTCGGTTTTCGGTTTGATTAAAAATTCCTTCCTGATTTTTGGTGTAACCGCCTTCGTCAATTTTTCTAATGTAACGATACGGGTTTCCATTGTCTTTGTCAAAGTAACTCTCGTATAAATCTTCAACCTTAAAGAAAAATTTTGACATGCCTGTTGTGTAGCCTTTACCAACTGCATGATGAACTTTTTTATTGTTTATTGTAGCTTCTTTAATCTCAAGTGTGGCATATCCCGCGTTTACAATCCCGTAGTGAATTCTAAATTTGAAATACTCTCCTGTACCGAATGCGTCTTCTTTATAAGTATCGAAACCGAGTGTTGTTAGAGCTAATATGATGAGGATGATTTTTTTCATAGTACAATTTTTACATTTCAATATAAAGATAATTAAATGCAAATTCTATTCCAAATGTACCAAAACAAAAAAACTCAGTCAAAAGATGACTGAGTTTTTATGCTATTAACTAACCAAAAAACTATAAATTATGAAATTTATATCAATTCAGAAGGAAACCACCCCTTCTTGATTTGCGAGTGCAAAGATAGATACAAAGTTCAAAAAATAAATAGCAAAAAGTGAGTTTAACATAACATTTGCATAAAAAGCATCGTTTTATAGCGAATTTTTCTATTTAATGTAAAAATATTGCGATTTTACAAAGTTCCTCTTAATTCTTGCTCTCTCTCAATTGACTCAAAAAGTGCTTTAAAGTTACCTGCACCAAATCCTTTTGCACCCATTCTTTGAATAATTTCGAAGAAAAGTGTTGGTCTGTCCTGAACTGGCTTTGTAAATATTTGTAAAAGATAACCATCTTCGTCGGCATCGACCATAATAGCTAACTTTTCGATTTCGTTAATGTCTTCTTTCATCATATCCATATGAACACCTAATCTTTCTGGAATTGCCTGATAATAAGTATGAGGCGGAGCAGATAAAAATTCAACACCGCGTGCTCTTAATTGTGATACTGTTTTGATAATGTCGTCTGTAGCAATAGCAATATGCTGAATTCCTGGTCCGCCGTAGAAATCTAAATATTCTTCAATTTGAGATTTTTTCTTTCCTTCTGCCGGTTCATTGATCGGAAATTTAATTCTCCCGTTTCCGTTAGACATTACTTTACTCATCAACGCCGAATATTCTGTGGTAATTTGTTTATCATCAAAAGACAAGAAATTCACAAATCCCATTACATCTTCGTAAAATTTTACCCAGGTATTCATTTCGTTCCAGCCCACATTTCCAACCATATGGTCAATGTATTTTAATCCGGTTGGTTCTGGATTATAGTCAGATTTCCATTCTTTGTAACCTGGCAGGAAAACGCCGTTGTAGTTTTTTCTTTCTACGAAAATATGAACCGTCTCTCCGTAAGTATAAATTCCGGAACGAACTACTTCTCCAAATTCATCAGATTCGACAGTTGGTTCCATAAACGAGCGAGCACCGCGTTTTATAGTTTCTTCGTAAGCACTTCTGGCATCTTCCACCCAAAGAGCGGCCACTTTTACGCCGTCGCCATGTTTTTGAAGATGCGCATGAATTGGAGAATCCTGAGTTAAAGGCGTCGTCAAAACAATTCTGATTTTATCTTGTTTCAAAACATAAGATGCTTTGTCTTTTACTCCAGTTTCTAATCCGGCGTAAGCCAAAGATTGATATCCGAAAGCCGTTTTGTAATAATGTGCAGATTGTTTTGCATTACCTACATAAAATTCTACATAATCTGTTCCTAATAAAGGAAGGAAATCCTGCGCTCCTTCGAATATTTTTTCTAATCCGTATTCTACTGATTTTACTTCTTTGCTCATGATGTTTATTTGTTTAATCGGTTAATCGTTTAATTGATTTTTCCGAATGTTGTGTTTAGATTTTTTTTAACCGCAAAGTGAGTAAAGATTTTTTATTAGTTAGATTTTATAAATCGCGAAGAACGCAAAGCTTTGCGAACTTAGTTTGATAAAACTTTAATGGAAAAACCTTCGTGAACTTTACGTAAAATCTTTGCGGACTTTGCGGTTAAATTCGATTAGCTACTCCGTCCAAGATTTGTAATACTGTCCATCATCCAATCCCATCGCTTCTTCCGTAACCATAAGTGGTCTGAAAGTATCAACCATAACGGCCAATTCGTGGGTTTCTTTATGACCAATACTACGTTCCATAGCGCCTGGCGCGGGACCGTGCGGAATTCCTTTTGGGTGCAAAGTGATATGTCCCTGCTCAATATTATTACGGCTCATAAAATCGCCATCTACATAATATAGTACTTCGTCAGAATCTATATTGCTGTGATTGTATGGCGCCGGAATTGCTTTCGGGTGATAATCGTAAAGTCTTGGGCAGAAAGAACAAACGACAAAAGTAGCCGTTTCAAAAGTTTGATGTACCGGCGGCGGTTGGTGAACACGCCCCGTTATAGGTTCGAAATTATGGATCGAAAATCCGTAAGGGAAATTATATCCATCCCAGCCCACAACATCAAAAGGATGTGTAGCATAAACCATTTCGTGAATCATTCCTTCCTTTTTGATTTTAATTAAAAAATCGCCTTTTTCGTCATGTGTTTCCAATTCGTTTGGCAAAATAAAATCACGCTCACAAAACGGAGAATGTTCTAAATGCTGTCCAGATTGGTTTTTATAACGTTTTGGTGTATAGAAAGGAGAATAAGATTCGACGTAAAAAAGTCGGTTTTCTTCTGTTTCAAATTCTATCTGATAAATGATTCCTCTTGGAATAATTAAATAATCGCCATATTCAAAAGGAATATTTCCTAACATGGTTCTTAATTTTCCTTTTCCTTTATGGATGAAAAGCATTTCATCGGCATCGGCATTTTTGTAGAAATATTTTCGAAGCGATTCTTTTGGCGCAGCTAAACCTATAATGCAGTCTTTGTTGACTAACATTGCTTTTCGGCTGTCAAGAAAATCATTTTCTGGTTTTAATTCAAAACCTTTAAAAAGTAATGATTTTATATTTTTTCCGATTGCAATTTTTGGTTCAACCGAATAAGAGTTTAAAATTTCTTTGACTTGCGTTGGTCTGTGAACATGGTAAGACAAAGACGAATGTCCGTGAAAACCTTCGGTTCCAAACAATTGTTCATAGTAAAAACCTCCGTTTGGTTTTTCGAACTGAGTGTGTCTTTTTTGAGGAAAATCTCCAAGTTTATGATATAATGGCATGGCTTTTCAATTAGATAATTTATAAATTAGATAATTAGAAAATGTGAATTGTGAACAGATAATTAGCTCATTTTCTAAGTTGGCTAATTATTCAATTCGATAGCATTACTCCGGATTTCTCTTAATAAGAAATTGAAGATACTCCAATAAACCTGTCCATTTTGTTTTCATTATAACAAATGTCGTAATTTTTATTGATTTAAATTACAAATTAAAATAAAAATCCGATGCTAAACCAAGTAAAGCTTTTTTGCATTTCCGGCGACCACGAATGTTTAATTTCGATAGGACCAATTATAGTTTCTAGTCCGTAACCCACAGCATATCCTGTATGTTTAGGCATTGAGATCCAATCTACGGTGCTGAAAATGTCATTTCCAAGATTGGCAAAATTAGCAGAAAGATTAATGTGATTTTTTTTGATAATCTCATAATCTGCCGTAATCGCAGCCTTTATATAACTATTTCCGGAGATACTTAAAAAATCGTATCCGTAAAAATAATTAAAGTTGTTGATTTTGCTGTAACCGTAACCTCCTAATATATAATCAAAAAATGGTACACTGTCACTTCCAATATTAAAACCTGCATCTGCTCCGACTTTAATTGTTGCTTTTCTAAAGAGTGTTTCGGCAAAACCTACTTCTGCTTTTAAGGTCGAAAAAGGTTTAAATTGTTTCGTATAATTAGAAGATGCAAGATATGACTGTGCTTCGGCTGAAAAAAACACACCCGAGCGAGGAAAACTTTTGTTGTCAAACGAATCATATTTTAAATAGCCAAAAAGACTCAGATAATCACTGTCTTCAATTACAGGGTTTATATTGGCCACTGTTGGCGAATTTATTTTTAAGTATTTGTATTCTACACCACCGCCCATTAAAAACTTTTGTACAAAAATAGTCTGGAAATAAGCCTGATTGTTAACATCTAAAAAGTCTACATTTAGCAGTTTTATATTAGTATTATCTGTAGAAATATTACTAATACTGTTACTTACATTTCTGTTAAACTGATTTAATCGGGAACGGAAACCAAAACTGATATTAAACCCGTTTTCGACATAATAGTTAAGATCGTATCTAAAATTATCTCCCAAAATGACATCAAGCGAAGTGACATCATTTTTTAAAAATGTTTTTTTATGAGTCAGATTTAATAAAATGGCGCTTTTGTAAAGTCCGTCATAATGTAATCCAAGTTTAAGATAAGTCTGAGTTGGATTTTCTTTTAAAACTAAATCAAGATCATCCTTGTCTCCATTTGGTTGTAAACAATACGAAATCGCACTAAAGTTCTGAGTGGCATTTAAATTATTAATTCCGGTCTTTAAATCATCATATGTTATAGTGCTTCCAGGTTTAAAACGCAGCTTACCGCGAATGTATTCTTTGGTATAATTGTCTAATCTTTCGCTGTTTATTCTTTTAATTTCTATTGTATCAGAGCTGATTTTTAATTTCGGCTTTTTATAATAATTGTCTTCATTGACAAGTGTTTTAATTTTTTCGTAAACCGCAAATGCTGCTTCTTCCCCTTTTCTGATAATTTCTTCCCCTTTATCAAATGAAATTACTCCATAGTCACGAATGTCTGGTTTTATATAAACATCGGTGTCTTTGATTTTGTTTTTCATTTTATCAATAGACTGTAAATTGGTGATTTGTACCAAAATACGAGTTGCGTTTTTTAGATTCTTTCGTTTCATCAAATCATCCTGAACATCCACGCCAATAATGATATCAGCGCCAAGATTTCGAACTTCTTTTATAGGATAATTATTTACAACGCCTCCGTCTACTAATAAATTTCCATCAATTTCAACGGGAGTAAATAAGGAAGGAAATGCCGCGCTGGCCATCATTGCCTGAACTAAATTTCCTTTGTTTAGTAAAACTTCCTCGCCAGTTTCTATATTGGTTCCAATACATAAAAAAGGTGTTGGCAGTTTGTTGAAATCGCGAATATGACGAACATTTCTGGTCAGACTGCTTAACAAATTATAATTGTACATTCCTTTAGAAAGAGCTTCTGGAATTCCAATTCTAAAATTACTGAAAGGCAGTGCTATGGCGTATAATTCGTCATTTTTTTTACCGTAAAAATTTTTAGATGATCTCGGAATATAATCGTTTATTAAATCGTCGAAATTTGTTTTTTTAAATATGGAATCAATTTGAGAAGCATTATAACCAGAAGCATAAAGACCTCCAATAACAGATCCCATACTGGTGCCGCCAATATAATCGATTTTAATTCCCGCTTCTTCCAAAACTTTTAATACTCCAATATGCGCAAATCCTTTTGCCCCGCCGCCACTCAAAACCAAACCAATTTTTGGTCTTTTGGCGCTGTCTTGCTTTTTTTCCTGCGAAAAGGAATTTTGCGAAAATAAGATAAGCAATAGTAAAACGTATGTATTTACGCTCCAGATGGAAATGGAAAACTTCGAGAGAAAAAATCCTTTTAACCGAGTATATAAAATGGACTGCTGGTGGAGGCGCATAAAAAACTTATTGGTTTTGTAAAAGTCGTAAATATTATTGAACTTTATGTGTCAATTTTATATTAAATAACATTACTTTTTCAAGAAGACTAGTTTTTTATTTTTGTCAAATTTCCAAGTGTCAGTATGCCATTTTGCACCGCCTCGACAGCTGGATTGAAATGTCTTACTCTTTTTATCCACTTTTATATCGCAAAACTCATCGCATGCTGCGCCAGAACTCAAAGGCATTTTTAATTTTGTGAAAAGGATTTTATCAGGATTATAAATAAATACCTGATAAATTGTATAAACGCCCATTCCGTCGTCTGTACGATAGACAGCAAAATCTTTGTAACCGTCAAAGTTATAATCTTCTATAGAAAAATATGTTTTTTTGTCTGTAAGTGAGGTTTCAATACTATCGATCAGCTGTTTTTTCTTATTCTTAGAAAAGGTTATTTCTAATTTTTCGAAATTATTAACGGCCTTTATTTCTATTTTTTCTTTATTTTTTTGAAAAAATTCAACGTTCTCTTGGCTGTATGAATAGGAGCAAAGTAATATCGTGAAGATTGAAAACAATATTTTCATAGTTTTATGATTCCTTGTTATGATAAAAGTTCACGATTTTTTTTGCTCTCGATACTCCAACAACGGCAATAATTTCTTGTTCTGTAGCTAATTTTAATCTTTTGACACTTTTAAAATGCTGTATCAGCGAGAGCATTGTTTTTTCTCCAATTCCGGGAATGCTTTCTACAGAAGAGTTAAGTGCGGCTTTGCTTCTTTTATCGCGATGAAAAGTGATCCCAAATCGATGCGCCTCATTTCGTAACTGCTGAATTATTTTTAAGGTTTCTGATCTTTTATCCAAATATAACGGAATCGAATCTCCAGGATAAAAAAGCTCTTCAAGTCTTTTTGCAATTCCGATAATGGTGATTTTACCTCGCAATCCTAATTCGTCTATACTTTTTAAAGCTGCAGACAATTGTCCCTTTCCACCATCAATAATAATTAATTGCGGCAAAGGCTCATTTTCGTCTAATAATCTTTTGTAACGGCGGTATACAATTTCGGTCATCGAAGCAAAATCGTCTGGACCTTCAACGGTTTTTACATTAAAATGGCGGTAATCTTTTTTACTTGCTTTTCCGTCTTTAAAAACGACACAAGCCGCAACAGGATTTGTACCCTGAATATTCGAGTTATCAAAACATTCTATGTGGCGCGGTTCAACCGGCAGACGTAAATCTTTCTGCATCTGCGCCATGATTCTATTGGTATGACGATCAGGATCAACAATTTGTAATTGTTTGAGCTGTTCGATTCGGTAGAATTTAGCATTTCTAATCGATAAATCTAAAATCTGTTTTTTGTCGCCCAATTGCGGAACAGTTGTTTTTATGTTTTCGCCCAAATCCATTTCAAAAGGAACTATGATTTCTCTTGAAAGTAACTGAAAACGTTCACGAAGTTCGATTATCGCAAGTTCTAATAATTCTTCGTCGCTTTCGTCCAGTTTTTTCTTTATTTCTAAAGTGTGAGAACGAATAATTGATCCGTGAGAAATTTGCAAAAAGTTGATATAGGCAGCACTTTCATCAGATACAATCGAAAATACGTCTATGTTCGTAATTTTCGGATTGACGATAGTTGATCTTGATTGATAGTTTTCAAGAATCTCTATTTTTTCTTTGATTTTTTGTGCTTCTTCAAAACGTAAATCCTGTGCATATTGTGACATCAAACGTTTAAAGTCTTTCATGCTTTCTTTAAAATTTCCTTTAAGAATTTCGCGGATTGCATCAACTTGTCTTTGGTAATCTTCCAGAGATTCCAAGCCTTCACACGGTCCTTTGCAGTTTCCGATATGATATTCTAAACAAACTTTAAATTTTCCTGCATTGATATTAGCCTGACTCAAATCGTAACTGCAGGTACGCAGCGGATATAACTCTTTGATTAAATCTAAAATAGTATAAACAGTTTTGAAATTAGTATAAGGACCAAAATATTCAGAACCGTCCTTCACCATTCTTCTCGTCAAAAATATTTTAGAAAAAGGCTCTTTTTTAATGCAGATCCAAGGGTAACTTTTGTCATCACGCAGCAATACATTGTAGCGCGGCTGTAAAGTTTTGATTAAATTATTTTCTAATAAAAGCGCGTCGGTTTCGGTAGGAACGACGATATGTTTTATGGTTACGATCTTTTTGACCAGTACATTTGTTTTTCTGGTATCGTGAATTTTGTTAAAATAAGAAGAAACTCTTTTCTTTAAGTTTTTAGCTTTTCCTACATATAATATCTTTCCGTCTTTATCGTAATATTGATAAACGCCTGGATTATCTGGTAAGGTTAGAATTTGAAGTTCAAGTGGAGTCTGCATAGTACAAATTTAAGCTATTGAGCTTAAATTTTAAAATTCTTTTGACTTTCTTCCAAAAAAAAGAGTCCTTCAGATTATGAAGGACTCTTTATGAAAATGTGTTTTTTATTTGATCGTAAAATATTCTGTCTGCAGTAAATGAGTTCTTTCGTCAAAAGTAAAATCTACATATTGAGCATCGTCTTTTTTGATGTCGGCTTTTAGACGGCTTCTTCCAATTTCTTTTTTATCAGCATTAAAAGCTTTTAAGATCAAATCACCTTTAAAATCATTTTTGGCGATTAAATAAATGGTCACTTTTTTTACTTTATCATCGTTAGACGCATAAATTTTTTCGGCTTTACATTCCTCAAAATTTGCTTTAAAAGAAGCTTCCGGGATTACATCAGATTGGCTTATGCTTTCGCTCATTCCGGAATTTATTCCTTTTATAACATCTCCAACTCCTTTAGAAGCACTTTTTGCGGCTGCTTTTCCCTGTTCCTGAAGTGCTTTTCCGGCTCCTTCTATAAGTTTAGATTTTACTGCGATAGCTTCGTTTCCGTCTGCTTCCGCTTCTTTCATTTTTTCTTCTTTACTCATGCACGAAACCATAAGAGTCAATGCACTAAGCAGAATTAAAGTTTTTTTCATCCTTTCAAAATTGGTTATTATAAGTCTTATTTAGGAAATTGTGTATTAAATTCAAAGATATACATTTAAAATATAATTTCTATATTTAGCTTTTTATTCTAGATGAAAAACAGCAAGCCCCTGGTTATTTTTGGCGAATCGATTTTGCCGGGAGAACACAAAACAATAAATGTCGAAATCGCAAGATTACACACTACAACAAAACTTAATATTCCGGTAATTGTACGCCGGTCAAAGATTGAGGGACCAGTAGTTTTATTTTCTGCCGGAATTCACGGAGATGAAATTAACGGAGTAGAAATTGTTCGTCAGATTATCAGCAAAAAGATTAATCGCCCTCTAACAGGAACTATTATTTGCATTCCGATTATTAATATGTACGGATTTGTAAATAAATCGCGCGAATTTCCCGACGGACGTGATCTTAACAGAGTTTTTCCGGGAAGTAGAAAAGGTTCGCTGGCCAGTCGTTTTGCTTATAATATTGTAGAATATATTTTACCAATTATAGATTACGCAGTAGATTTTCATGCCGGAGGCGCCAGCAGATTTAATGCACCTCAAATTAGAATTACAGAAAACAATCCGGAGTTAAAAGTTTTGGCAGATGTTTTTAATGCGCCATTTACTTTGTATTCTAAAAATATTACGGGTTCTTTTAGAAACATATCTGAAAAAGCCAATGTAAAAATGCTCCTTTTTGAAGGCGGAAAATCATTAGACATAAACAATGAGATTGCCAATATTGGTGTCAAAGGCGTAAAACGTCTGCTTCATTATCTCAATATGCTGGATCCAAAACAAATCGTAGAACTAGATGATAATCCATCGATATATATTAAAAATTCAGTCTGGCTTAGGGCAAAATGTTCGGGATTGCTTCATGATTTTAATTTGATTGGAAAATTTGTGACCAAAGGAACTATTCTGGCTATCATTACAGATCCGTTTGGTAAATTTGAGCAGAAAGTAAAGGCGCCTCACGACGGATTTATCATCAACGCCAATCATTCTCCAATTGTTTACGAAGGTGATGCCATTTATCATATGTCTAAAACTAGTACCGAAATAGAAGATGTCTACTAATAAAAAAGAACTAAGAGCGGTATATAAAAATTTACGAGCGGCACTTTCGCTTGACGAAATTGAAGAAAAAAGTCTGAACATAACCAATCATCTGATTGAACTTCCGATTTGGAATAAAACTTATTTTCATGTTTTTCTTCCGATTGAAGAACAAAAAGAAATCAATACCGAATATATTCTGCACCTGCTTTCTGGAAAAGACAAAGAAATTGTTATTTCTAGAAGCGATTTTGAGACGAGAAATATGTCTCATTTTTTACTGACAGATAATACAAAAATCAAAAAAAACGAATACAATATTCCCGAACCTGTAAACGGATTGTCAGTGCCGCCAGAAACTATAGAAGTCGTTTTTGTGCCGCTTTTGGCTTTTGATGTTTTAGGAAATCGTGTGGGATATGGAAAAGGTTTTTATGATAAGTTTTTATCTGGCTGCAAACCTGAAACGATTAAGATTGGACTTTCTTTTTTTGAAGCAGAAAGCAAAATTGAAGATGTTTCTGAATTAGACATAAAATTGGATTATTGCGTAATGCCAGAGAAAATATACAGGTTTTAGAAAACTTAATTCATAATTTAAATTTATGGCAAACAAGTTCCCTTTTAAGTTAGTATTACTTCTTTTGTTATTGATAAGTTGTAAACCGAACAAAAAAGAAGAATCGATAAATCAACCTGAAAACCTGGAAAATAATTTACTGAAATCTGCTTTAAAAACATACGATGATACTATTTAGGAGGTATTTATTGTTTTTAATGAGGGTAAAAAAGGAGCAGCGTTCCAGCCAAAAGATAATTTCATGTTTCGTTTTAAAAAAGACAGTTACTATTTTAAATATAATAATTTTTCTGAAGAAAGCCTTCTAAAAGAAATGAAGGACAGCATTTTAGTAACTAAAAATGAAAAGGATAAAATTGACAATTTCTTTAAACATAAAAATAATTTATTAAAAGATGTTTATGGAGATACGATCGGTGAAAATTCTGTTTGGAAAATTTATTTTATGAATAAAAACGGATCAATTTTTAAATTTATTGATATCAACGGTGAGCCTGAGGATCAAAATCTAATTGAATTAAAATCTAGCTGCGATTTTTTATTAGAAAAGTTGAAAACAACTTATAAATAAGGCTTTTCAACTTACAAGGCATCATTTTAATTCTTTAATGATATAAGGTAATCAAGAGTCATTTTTAAATTAAGAAAAAATTTACTTATATCACTTGATTTTGTAATGCAGTATTTTTTTAGAATAAAATATTTAACAAGAATGCTGGCATTAAATTTGGATGGAGCGAATCTGCAAATAATTTTAACTAGTACATCCGGAATGCTAGACATTATTTGGTAGAAAAAATATAATCACCAATTTAAAATTTGACCTATGAAGAACAAAAATTATTTTTTGATGGCATTCCTGTTTGTTGCTTTTTACAGCTGCAAAAAACAGGATGAAGCTGTATCTTATGACACTGCTATTGAAACAGTACAAATGAATGCTCCTGCAAATCCGGACCAGAAAGACGAGTATTATCAAAGTGAAGATCCTAATACAGAAAGTTATGCTGAAGTGGAAGAAAATCCTTTTGAATCTCCAAAAAAAGAACCGCTTTCTACTTTTTCTATTGATGTAGATAATGCTTCATATACCAATATCAGACGTTTTATTAATGGAGGAGAAAAGGTTCCTAAAGATGCTGTTCGTATTGAAGAGATGATGAATTTTTTTAAATACAATTATCCACAGCCAGACGGAGCTCATCCTTTTTCTATAAATACAGAATACAGTGACTGCCCTTGGAACAAAAACAGCCGATTACTAAAAATTGGTTTAAAGGGCAAAAATATTCCAATGACCAATCTGCCGCCATCAAATTTGGTTTTTTTAATCGATGTTTCGGGTTCTATGGATGCAGCAAACAAACTGCCTTTATTAAAAGAATCTATGAATATTTTGGTAAAAGAACTTCGTCCAGTAGACAAGGTTTCGATAGTTGTTTATGCTGGTTCTGCAGGAGTTGTACTAGAGCCGACGTCTGGTGACCGTAAAGACAAAATTATGGAGGCTTTTAGCGATCTTCATGCAGAAGGAAGTACTGCAGGCGGAGAAGGTATTGAACTGGCGTATAAACTCGCACAGCAAAATTTTATAAAACAAGGAAATAACCGTGTTGTGATCGCTACAGATGGAGATTTTAATGTAGGCGCTTCTTCTGATAAGGATATGGAAAAACTAATTGAAGAAAAAAGAAAGTCTGGCGTGTTTTTGACTGTTTTAGGTTTTGGAATGGGAAATTATAAAGACAGCAAAATGGAAGTTTTGGCTGATAAAGGAAATGGAAACTATTCTTATATCGATAATATTCAGGAAGCAAATCGTTTTTTAGGAAAAGAATTTAAAGGGTCAATGTTTGCGATTGCAAAAGATGTTAAAATACAAATAGAATTTAATCCAAAACATGTTCAGGCGTATCGATTAATTGGATATGAAAACCGAAAATTAAAAGCAGAAGATTTTAAAAATGACGCGGTTGATGCGGGAGAATTAGGAAGCGGTCATACTGTAACGGCTTTGTATGAAGTTATTCCCACAGGAGTTGAGAGCGATTATGTTCCTTCTGATTTAAAATATACTAAAGTAAAAAAAGACGAATCTAATTATAGTAATGAATTGGCAACCATAAAATTTAGATACAAAAATCCAGACGGCGAAAAAAGTATCGAAATGGTAAATACGATTCAGGATAAGAAAACCGACTTAGACAAAACATCTTCTGATTTTAAATTTACGAGTGCTGTTGCCTGGTTCGGATTAAAACTGAAAGAATCAAAATATATTTCTAATACATCAAGCAGTGACATAAAAAAATTAGCAAAATCTGGACTCGCAAATGACGATGAAGGGTATAGAGCAGAATTTATCCGTCTTATAGAAGCTGTAAATTAGGACTCCTACAGAGAAATAAAAAATCCCAAATTCAATCTTTCCTGATTAGAATTTGGGATTTTTTTATTTTGAAAGAAATTAAAATTACTGTTTCACTTCTTTAATAGTCGACGCTTCAATCCAGCCTTCAGTTCCATCTGTCAATTCAATTTTTTTCCAGGTTCCTACTGTTTCCATAACATACACTTTTGCACCTTCATGAAGTAAAATAATTCCCGCGCTTCCTTTTTGAGGTTCGCTCCGAACTTCACTAAATTCTGAAAAAACAATTGCAGGGCGGTCATTATCAAAATGATTTTTTTCTGTCATTCCGGCCGAAACACTTAAAACCAGTGCCAGAAGAAAAATAAACATTCCGATAAAATAGATTCTTTTTGAAAGCGTAAGTGTAGAAAAATAATAACCAATAAAACTCAGCAGAAACAAAAATGCAATTCCCACCGAAATTTTAGCCCAAGTATTATAGTCAAAAATGCCTGTAAAATTCTGAATCAACTTTTCGAAACCTACTTTTGGAACTTCTTTGATTTCGTCGATTGTTAGTTTTTTAGCAAATTTTAAATTGTTTAAAGTCGCAGGATCATTTGGTTTTAATACCAAAGCTTTTTCATAATTGTAAATAGAAAGAGCAGTTTTATTGAGTTTATAATAACTGTTTGCCAAGTTAAAATAAAGTTCTGCAGATTGTTCTTTGTTTTCTTTAATGATGCCTTCATAAACCTGAGCAGCTTCATCAAATTTACTGTCTTTATAAAGAGAATTTCCCTTTTCAAAGCTGCTTTGAGCGAAGAAAACCTGTGAGATTAATAAAAAGAGATATACTATATTTTTCATTTTGGATCTATAATAACGTTTTAAACTCTGCGATCTTAATGACGCAAAATAACAGAAACCATTCTTTGTGAACTGCGGTTAAAAATAATTAAACAATCTGTTTTTCTAACTCAGAAATAATTAAAACAGCTTTCTCATAATCCTGTTGTATAGAAGCGCTGGAAGCCGGAGCATAACGCGCAAATTCACAATTTTCTGTCAGGCTTATAAAATTCTGAACAGATTCAGGATTTGCATTTCTGGACAACAGCAGTTCGCGAATATTATCTTTACTCATTTCTGAGGTTTCGATATGCAGTTTTGCTTTTAAGAAATTATGCATTGCTTTTTCTAATGCAATATAAAATGCCTCTTTATTGTTTAAGTGTTTCTTAGCTTCAGATAAATATTTCTTAGCCAATTTGTTGTTCATTCTAATTCTATTGCCTGTAACATCGCCGTCAATGGCTTCTTTTCTCTTCTTAGCCAAAACAATAATCGGCAGGATGATAAATGGTGCAAAAAACAACATATAATACAAATTAGAGCCATAGAAATCATTTTTGTCAATAGCTGTCAAAGTTGTTTTAAGCTTTATATACTTGAATTGTTCTGTTTTTGGAGTCACATTTTTAGAGGCATTTGCAGTCGCAGCTGCTTCAGCCTGCATTGGACCATCCAGAACATCAATCATAATCTCTTTTGTAGTTATCGTTCTGTAAGAACCCGAACTTAAATCAAAATAAGAAAACTGCATTGGCTTAATAGCATACTTTCCTTTGTATTGTGGTACAATGGTGTATTTGTCGGTAATTTTCCCAGACATTCCAGACAATGACGTTGTGATGTTCTCGTCATGAACAGGATCATACATTTCTAATGCATTTGGCACAACTGGTTTTGGAAGCGTGAATAATTTCATATTTCCGGTTCCGGTTGCACTTACAATTAAATCCAGACCTTCTCCATTTTTCAACGTAGTTTTGGTTGGGGTTACTGTAAAATTAAATTTACCCACAGCGCCAGTAAAGCCTTCCGGTTTATTGGTTTCAGGAAGCGGTCTTACATTAATAACCTTGGCGCCGGCAGAAACAACTTTATTATCATCGGTAATAATCATCTGGCCGAACATATCTCGTCGATTTGTAGGCAATTGAACACCGATGTCCAGCGAAAGCGGTTCTATCGTTAATTTTCCTGATTTTTGAGGATATAAAATAGTCTTTTTTAATACTACATAATAACATCTCTGTCCCTGAAATGTTCCTTCCTGCACAGACAATTGTTTAATATCAATATTCTGATTCCAAAAATCGTTGTATTTTGGTTTTGCCAGTTCTTTAAAACCGGTAACTCCTATATTATTAAAATACAATTTATATACAACTGTTATAGGTTCATTCAGATACGGATTTGTTTTTGAAATCTCTGCAACAAGATTGAGCAGTTCATTGCTTGATCCCTGAGGTCTGTCATTTGGATCTCTTTCCTGAGCCACTGCATTTGTAACCGTGATTTTTATTGGAGCTGTTTTATAAACCTGTCCATTATATTCTATAGAAGCCGGTTTTATAGTAAGAGTACCTTTTTGCAGCGGCTGTAAAATATAAGAATATGCTTTTTGAAAAGAGCTTCTGCCGTTTACCCATGACTGGCTTACTTGCTGGCTCGGACCTGCCGTAATTCTGAATCCCTCAAAAGCAGGCTGGTCAAAGTTATCTCCATCAACATTCATGATAAAGTCAATACGAAGTCTTTCGTTAAGTCCAAGCGTGTTTTTGGTTACTTTGGCTTCAAATTGAACCTGAGCCATAAGTCCTTGAAAACTTATTAGTAATAGAATTAAATATCTTTTCATTAATTGTTTGTCAGTTTTGTTTAACTGTTTAATCGTATTTATATTGTTTAATGCTTATTTGTTTACTGTTTAATCTTTAGGATTTGATCGATTAAACAAATGAACAGTTAAACGATTAACCAAAAATCCTACCAGTCTTTTTCTGGTTTTTTAGGATTTCCTTTTACTTTTTGAGCGTTTATTTTTTCCTGAACTTTCTTTTCTTCATTATTTACTGCATCTAGTAAATTCTGAACTCGATCTTTTGAGATACCGCCCGGCGTTGGTTTAGGTTCTCCTTTGTTGTCTGACTTGTCATCTTTTTTAGGATCATCTTTGCCGTCTTTTTTATCCTTGTCTTTGTCGCCTTTATCGTCTTTTTTCTTATCGTCTTTTCCGTCCTTTTTCTGATCGTCTTTCTTTTTATCTTTATCCTTATCCTTGTCTTTCTTGTCTTTGTCTTTATTCTTGTCGTTTTTAGGAGGGTTTTCTTTTAGTTTTTGTTTCGCATAAGCAAAATTATAACGCGTTTCATCGTCTGTCGGATCGTTACGCAAAGCTTGTTTGTACGCTTCAACTGCCTGTGTATAATCTTTCTCTTTCATAAAGACATTTCCAAGATTATGATATGCTTTATGTTTCTCTGGTCTGGTAGTTGCGTTTTTTATGGCTTTCGCGTAAGCATATTTAGCTTCAGAAGCCTGATTTTGTTTATAAATTGTATTTCCTAAATTATATGGAGCTGTTGCGCGTTTCGGAAATTTTGATTCAGAAATTCTATAACCAGCCTCAGCATCAACAAATTTATTCTGCTTATATTCTTCATTGGCACCAGGCAGTGTCTTGTCTTTCTCTTGAGCAGAAACTGCCAGAGAGCACGTTAGTAAGATATAAAGAAGTAAATTTTTCATTCTATGTTTTTTGTTTGTTTGTTCAGAATCCGGTTCGAACAATTATTTCTTTTCGTTAAATAAATTCAACTCTTTAATCCAGTTTGTTTTTCTTTCTAAAAGGAAAATATCCAAAAACAATAATAAGAAAGCAAAGCCAATAAACCATTGAAACTGCGATTGAAAATCGGCCATCTGCGTAGATTCAAATTCTGTTTTCTGAATGTTATTTAGCGCATTTTTAATGTATTCTAAAACCTCTTTCGTGCTTCCTCCGTATACATATCCGCCGCCTTTGGTAGCTTTTGCAATGGCTTTTAAACTTTCCTGATTAAGTTTGGTAATTACAGTCTGGCCGTCCTGATCTTTTTGGTAAGATTTTAATACGCCGTTTTCTTTTAACGGAATTGTTCCTCCTTTTTCAGTTCCAACACCAACGGTAATAATTCTCATTCCTAATTTGTTGGCCTCTTCTGCAGCTGCGGCGGCACCTTCAGAATGATCTTCTCCATCAGAAATTAAAATAAGAAGCTTACTGGTTTTGCTTTTTTCACCAAAAATTTTAGCCGATAATAGAATAGCTTCGTCAAGTGATGTTCCTTGCGATGAAACCATATCCGGCGTCATACTTTGCAGGAACATTTTGGCAACGCTGTAATCTGAAGTAACAGGTAAAACAGGAAATGCACTTCCGGCATACGCTACAATTCCGATTCTGTCACTTCCTAATTGATTTATAATCTGCGAAACCAATTGTTTACTTTTATCTAAACGGCTGGGTGCAACATCTTCGGCAAGCATACTTTTAGAAACATCGACAGCAAAGACAATATCAATTCCTTCACGTTTTACGGTTTCCATTTTGGTTCCAATCTTCGGATTTACTAATCCTATAATCAGGCATGCAAGAGCTAATAATAGTACAACTATTTTTAAAACAGGTTTAAAAACTGATTTTTCAGGGCTCAGTCTTTTTACCATTTCGATATCACCAAATTCACGTTGTTTTCTTCTTTTCCAATACATTGTAAAAAGGAAAACACACACCACAATTGGGAGCAGGAATAAAAGGTATAAATATTTTTTTTCGTCTAATTCCATAAATTTTTAAAATTCCAATCCCGAAGCATCGGGAAATTCCAATTTCTGTTGTTTGTTTAAGAAGCTGTTATTAAATTCTTAATTTGATCCCAATTGCTTTCGGGAATAAAATTGTGAATTTTGCAGAAATTAAATAAAGCTTCTGTAAACCGTGTTTCTTAAACCAATTTCAAGCAATAATAAAAATCCCGCAAGCAATACAAAAGTTCTGTACTTTTCGTCATAATCATAGAATTTTAATTCTTGTATTTCGGTTGTTTCCAGTTTATTGATCGAATTGTATATTTCTGCTAATTTGTCACTGCTGGTTGCTCTAAAATAAGTTCCATCTGTTTTTCTGGCAATGCTTTTCATCAATCTTTCGTCGATCTCTACTTTTTGCATTTTAAATAAAAATCCCTGGCCGTTTGGAGCAAATGCGTAGGGCGATGCAGCCATTCCGTTACTTCCAAGTCCGATTGTATATACTTTTATTCCGTATTGTTTTGCAATATCAGAAGCCGTTTCGGGTTCGATAAATCCGGCATTATTTACACCGTCTGTCAGTAATATGATAACGCGGCTTTTTGCTTTACTGTCTTTTAAGCGATTTACAGCAGTTGCAAGACCCATTCCGATTCCGGTTCCATCTTGCAGTGCGGTATCGTACTTAATATCTTTTATGGCTTCTAAAATTACAGCTTTGTCACTCGTAACCGGCGTTTTGGTATAAGCTTCTGAAGCATACAAAACCAATCCGATTCTGTCGTTTGGTCTTTCTTCTACGAAATCTGCCGCTACTCTTTTTAAAGCTTCCATACGGTTTGGCTTTAAATCTTTTGCCAGCATACTCCCAGAAACGTCTATTGCCATTACAATATCAATTCCTTTGGTAGTTTTGGTCTGATTGCTGATATCTACAGTTCTTGGTCGTGCCAAAGCGATGATCAATGAGCTTAGCGAAAGAACTCTAAAAACGTACAAACTTGGTTTTAATTTTGTCAACAGCGAGGCGCTATTTTTAAAACCATTTGTAGAACTCATTTTTAGTGTAGCCGACTGCTGGTTGCGTTTCAGTAAAAACCAAATTACAGCAATTGGAATTAACAGAAACAACCAAAAAAATTCTGGATTTAAAAAAGTTATTTTACTCATTAGTTATTTGCTTTTTTAAGTTCAACAGAATTCAAAATTCGTGTTGTAATATCATTAGCATATGTATCGCCTTCTTCATGCAGAATCGTGATTTGCTGTAATCCCTGATCTTGTTTGAAAAGCAAGATTTCATAATATGCTTTTGTACTTGTTTTATCTTCAGGATTTAAAATCGTCATTGTACCATATCCTTTTAGACCCTGAATACCTTGATTGGTCTGAAAATCTTCTTGTTTTACAATAATATTTTGACCGCCCTGAGCTTCAATTATTTTTATAGAACCTTCTAATGCTTTTGCCAAATCCAGTTCGACAGGATTTTTGAATTTGCTGGTTGAAACAGTTACATAAAAGTTGTCAATCATGCTTCCGTATGCAAAAAGCTGCATTTCTTTGATTAGGGCCATTGTCTCTTTTGGAAGCACTTTTTGAGTATCCATTCGTTTTAAAACTTTTGGAGTTTCAATTATAACGCCTGGATTTCCATATTCGCTTTTTACCCATTCACCTTCTAATAATTCTTTAGACGGATGCCCGATAACATTATCTTTTACGTATTTGAAACCTTTTGTAATCACAAAAAAAGTTGTTGTTGCAAGTAGTAAAAACACCACAGATCCAACAGTTATAGCAATACGCTGATTTCGTTTTTTAAGTAATTGAAGCTTGATTTGTTTCTGTCTTTGTGCTTCGTTTAGTAATTGATCTTCTTCTTCTGCAGGAACTTCCGTTGGAATAGCGTTGTCAAGTGTTAGAATTACTTTCTGAATTTTATTTCTATCCTCTGTAATTTCAAAATCAAGAGGTTTAGATTTTGCAAATTTCACCAAATCGGCCTGACGTAAAACGCGTTCTAAATTTTCAACGGTTTCTGGAGTCAGCGTCATTTTCTTTTTCGTAGAAGCAGTTCTAATACCTTGGATTAACTCTGAGGTAGTGCTTTCCATTGCGGGAATCTGAATTGCTTCTTCAATATAATTACGGGCAATATCTGTTAATTCACTATAATATTCTTTTACTTCGCCTTTTTGCCAAAGTTCTTTTTTCTCTAAGTTATTAAGCAGGCTGGTTGCTTTTTCGATTGGGGTTTTGTACACCTCTTCTTCAATCTTTTTCAACTGATGTTTTTTTACATACCAGTATATTAATGCTCCAATTCCTATTACAGCTAAAATTATCAACGTATAAATCCACCAGTTTCCAATGCCTTCATCAACAGAAGAAATATCTTTAATGTCATACATTTTTTGCTGTAAGGTATCTACCTTAATATTGGTAACTTCAACTTTAATAGAATCTGTTGCAAAAGGCTTTTTATCAATTAAAATTTTGATAGACGGAATTGTATAGCGTCCGGAATCAAATTGAGTTAATCCGTATTTTTTGATAAGTTCGTAAGTATCGTCTTTTTTTACGGTATCAACCGGGTACGATTGAATTACTTCCAGTGCACCAATATTTTTAAGTTTTGGAAAAACAACATTCGATTTTGAGTTTACAACTGTTTTAACAGTCAGTTTAAACTCAGCACCAATTTTGTTCTTTGTGGTATCAATACTTGTTTCTACTTGTTTCTGCTGTGCAAAGACAATAGTAGAAAAGAGCAATAAAAATATATAAAGTTTAAATTTCATTTGATTTATGATTGAAGATTAACGATTTTTGATTTTTGATTTTCCAAGGATTGTCAGTTGTCTTTAAAATAGTAATCTTTAATTTTTATGAATTATTTTTTGATGTTTTGATACTTGAAACGAAAATTGATATTAACTGATTTACTTCTTCTTTTGCTTTCTGCATATTATTGAAATCTGTTGACAAATTTGATTTTTCAATTATTTTAAGACAAACAAAAGTTTTCTTAATTCCTTTAGGCAGATCCCCATTTTATGAATAAAATCTTTTTTGCTTTCTGCACTTTGTGCTTCGCCATAATTCAAAGCTGGAGAAGTACTTGAACGTATTATTTGACCTAAAAGATGATTTCCTGCATAATTTTTTTCAAATGTGATTGTTAAACGAATTATGCTTGAGGCAAAATCAATTAATCTATTTTCTAATTCTTGCTTATTCATTATTATCTTTAAAATACAATTTCCTCCATCAGAAATCAAAAATCGTTAATCTTCAATCAAAAATCTTTACCTCGATTTGAAATAGCCTAATAGTTTGGTTACATAATTCTCGTCAACTCTGGTGTTGACAATTCCAGCTCCAGATTTACGGAAGGTATCTTTAAAATAATTTAATCTTTCCTGATAATACTTCTCATAATTCATACGAACAGTTTTAGAACTGGTATCTACCAATTGAGTTTTGCCAGTTTCGGCATCAAGCATGGTTACCATTCCTAAATTTGGAATTTTTTCTTCACGGATATCGTATACTCGAACGCCTGTAATGTCGTGTTTTTTTGAAGCAATTTTTAAAGTATGCTCGTAAGAGTCAGACATGAAATCGGAAATCATAAAAATAATAGCTTTCTTTTTTTGAGTTCCCGAAAGAAATTTCAAAGCTTGTGCAACATCTGTTTTTTGGCTTTTCGGCTCAAATTCGATCAATTCACGAATGATGCGTAAAACATGCGAACGTCCTTTTTTTGGCGGAATATACAATTCGACATTGTCAGAAAATAATATTAAACCAATTTTATCATTATTTTGTGTAGCCGAAAAAGCCATCGTTGCAGCAATTTCTGTTACGATGTCTTTTTTAAACTGACTTTTAGATCCAAATCCTTCAGAACCCGAAATATCTACCATTAAAACCATGGTCAATTCGCGTTCTTCTTCAAAGACTTTTACGTGAGCTTCATTGTAGCGTGCGGTCACATTCCAGTCGATGTTACGAATATCGTCTCCGTATTGGTATTGACGCACCTCGCTAAAGGTCATTCCTCTTCCTTTAAATGAAGAGTGATATTCTCCCGAAAAGATATGATTGCTCAGTCTTTTGGTTTTGATCTCTATTTTCCGTACTTTTTTTAAAAGCTCTTTTGTATCCATTTGATTTGTTTAAAGTTTAAAGTTTAAAAGTTTCAAGTTCGTTTTGCAACAACCTGAAACCTGAAACTCGAAACAAATTTTTAAGGTACTTCAATCTCGTTTACGATTTTATTGATGATGTCTACAGAAGTAATGTTTTCCGCTTCCGCTTCATAAGTGATCCCAACTCTGTGACGTAAAACATCATGCACAACAGCACGAACATCTTCTGGGATTACATATCCGCGGCGTTTGATAAATGCATAACATTTTGCTGCATTAGCTAAATTGATACTTCCACGCGGAGAGGCTCCAAAACTGATAAGAGGTTTTAGATCTGCTAATTTGTATTTCTCTGGATAACGAGTTGCAAAGATGATATCTAAGATATATTTTTCGATTTTTTCATCCATATAAACTTCACGAACAGCTTCTTGTGCACGCAAAATCTGCTCTACAGAAACTACCGGATTTACTTTTTCATATGATCCTTTTAAGTTTTGGCGAATTACGAAACGTTCTTCGTCAATTTTTGGATAGTCGATTACGGTTTTCAACATAAAACGATCGACTTGTGCTTCTGGAAGCTGGTAAGTTCCTTCTTGCTCTACCGGGTTTTGGGTTGCCAATACTAAAAACGGACGATCTAGTTTAAAAGTCGTGTCGCCAATAGTAACTTGTTTTTCCTGCATGGCCTCCAAAAGTGCAGATTGTACTTTTGCAGGAGCACGGTTAATCTCATCGGCAAGTACAAAATTAGCAAAAACAGGTCCTTTTTTAATAGAAAATTCGTTTGCTTTAATATTGTAAATCATGGTTCCGACAACATCGGCAGGAAGTAAATCAGGAGTAAACTGAATACGGCTGAAAGAACCCTGAACTGCTTGAGATAAAGTGTTAATGGCTAGTGTTTTGGCTAATCCCGGAACACCTTCAAGTAAAATATGCCCTTGTCCTAAAAGACCGATTAATAGACGTTCGACCATGTGTTTTTGGCCCACAATAACTTTGTTCATTTCCATTGTAAGAAGGTCTATAAAAGCACTTTCTCTTTCAATTTTTTCATTTATAGCTCTAATGTCTAAAGTCGTTGTATTTTCTTCCATATAAATATTTTTAAAAACCCTGATTTTTATGTCCTAATTTTGAGAGTGCAAATTGAATATTTTTTGAGAAGTAAGATGTTAAAGAATGGTTAAAACTTCTACCAATGGCCTAATTTTAAGGACGAATTATGAATCTATTTTTATATTTTTAAGAACTTTGGTGATTATGTTTTATAAAAGCATAATTATCACCAAAAATAACGCAATAAAATCATGAGCAAAACAGTCTTATCGCCTATCATTTCTGGCACTATGAATTGGGGAATATGGGATAAAAACCTTACAGCCAAGGAAATGGAAAACATGATACAGATTTGTATCGAGAATAAAATTACCACTTTTGATCACGCAGATATTTACGGATCATATACGACCGAAGCAGCTTTCGGAAAAGCATTTCAATCCAGCAAAATTTCAAGAGAAAAATTACAGCTGATTACAAAGTGCGGTATTCAAATGATAGCCGAAAATCGTCCGGAAAATAAAATTAAACATTACGAATATTCTAAAGAATATATTGTTTGGTCTGCAGAAGAATCATTAAAAAAATTAAAAACAGATTATGTTGATGTTTTTTTGCTTCATAGACCAAGTCCTTTAATGCAGGCAGATGAAATTGCCGAAGCAGTGGAGAAATTAAAGTCAGAAGGAAAAATTATCGATTTTGGGCTTTCAAATTTTACAAGTTCACAAACCGAATTAATTCGCCAGAAAACAGAAGTAAGCTACAACCAGGTACAATTTTCTGCAACTCATTATGAAGCGATGCTCGACGGAAGTTTAGATTATATGCAGACGCACAGAATTTGTCCGCTGTCTTGGAATCCGCTTGGAACTGTTTTTAGAGAAGATACTAAGAAAACACGCCGATTAAAAAAACTGCTTTCAGACTTAGTTAAAAAATATAGTTTTGGTTCTGATACATTATTGCTGGCCTGGATTTTAAAACATCCTGCAGGAGTTGTGCCAATTGCCGGAACTGTTAATGTTGCCAGAATTCAATCGCTGATGAAAGCGGTAGAATTAGAAATGGACAAAGAAGACTGGTTTGCAATCTGGACAGAAAGCATGGGCGACGATGTGCCTTAATTATACATTCTGAAAATGATATTTTTAGAAAAATTTCAAAAGCAATTTTATTCGGAATTGATTGATTCTATTAAAAGTGCAAAAGAATTGATGCAGTTTGGAGGTCCGGAATTTACTTTTCCTTTAACAGAAGAACAAGTTGATAAAACACTTTCTGATAAAAACAGAATTGCTTTTAGAGCAGCAAATCTTTCTGATGGTGCTACAATTGGACATTGCGAGATCTATTTTAAAGATGATTCAGCTAAGTTAGGCCGAATTCTTATTATGGATGTAAATCAAAGAGGAAAAGGAATTGGTGAACAAATGGTAATTTTATTACTGGAATTTATTCTTAAAAACAGGAAAGAACGAAGTGTTGAATTGAATGTTTTCGATTTTAATATTGGTGCAATAAAGTGTTATGAAAAAGTAGGTTTCACGATTAATCCAGATAAGAAATTGTTGAGAGAAGTTGATGGCGAAATCTGGACAGCGCTTAATATGGTGCTGCATTTAGAAGATTGGAAAAATAAGAATTGAAAATATTAGCTGAATCGTTGGCTAAAAAAATTAAATACATAGAAACATAGATTTTTATTGTCATGACAAGGTGTAATAAATGACAAGCATTTACACATAGCTATGTTTGTTGATGCTAAGCAAAGCGCCTTTTTTTAAGTTTTGGATCTATGTTTCTATGTGTTAAAACAAAATTATTACAATGAAAAAAACAGTTTTAATTACTGGAGCCACGAGCGGGATTGGAAAAGCAACCGCACAAATACTGGCAAAAAACAACTATAAAGTGGTTCTTTGCGGAAGACGTAAAGATCGTTTAGAAGAGCTGGAAAAAGAACTTTCGGCTTACACCGAAGTTCATTCTTTGTCTTTTGATGTTCGTGATAAAAATGATGTTTTAGATAAAATCAATCAATTGCCAGAAGCATTTTCTGCAATTGATGTTTTAATTAATAACGCAGGAAATGCACATGGTTTAGACCCAATTCAAACCGGAGATTTAGATGATTGGGACGCTATGATTGACATCAATGTAAAAGGACTTTTATATGTTTCAAAAGCCATAATTCCTCAAATGACTGAGAGAAAATCGGGACATATTATTAATATTGGTTCAACTGCGGCCAAAGAAGTGTATCCGAACGGAAATGTGTATTGCGGTACCAAACACGCTGTTGATGCCATTACTGCCGGAATGCGAATTGATTTGAATCCATTCGGAATTAGAGTTGGTGCAATTCATCCGGGAATGGTTGCCACCGAATTTAGCGAAGTTCGTTTTAAAGGCGATGTCGAAAGAGCTTCAAATGTGTACAAAGGTTTTGATCCGCTGCAGGCAGAAGATATTGCAGATATTATTCATTTTGTGGTTTCAAGACCCTATCATGTAAATATTGCCGATTTGGTTGTAATGAGTACAGCGCAAGCGTCATCAACTATTGTTAAAAGAGGTTAATTAGATTGTTAGATATGAGATTATTAGACTAACTTAGACTTCTTAGATTTGAAGTTTATTTAATCCAAAATCTAAGGAGTTTAAAGTCTAAAGTCCAGCAATCTGAAGTCTAAAAATCTAAGCAAGTCTAAATATCTAAAAAGAATGATTAATAAACGCCTTTTAATAAAAAATCTACTTGCTCATAATGATGAAAGCAGTTTTTATGATAAAAAAAGGCAGTTGAATCTTCATTCGAGAGAAGGGAAATCTAAATTTCTAAAACATATTTGTGCCTTATCAAATTCAAACCCGGCTAATAATTCTTATATCGTGGTTGGTGTTGAGGATCAGGATAACGAAATCGTGGGTGATGATTTCTTTGATGACAGCAGAATTCAGAATCTTGTAAATGCTTTTTTAGAAAATCCGCCTCGAATTCAGTACGAAAATGTGCCTTTTCCAAATCTGCCAAAAGACAAAGTAATTGGACTGGTAACCATTAAGCCTAAAAGTAAAGTTTCTTATTTTAAAAAAGGAATTCATACCATTCTCGCTAATAGCGTTTTTGTGAGGCGTGGCAGTAATTCTGTCCCCATTGAAGGTGAGGTAGAGAAAAATTATCAAAATACTGAAACGGTTATCGGGATTGAAAACAGTTCTCGCAACAGTATTCAATACACACTAGACGGCGTTATCGATTTTATGAATTTCAGGCATAAAGATATGTCGCCCAAATATCATGTTTTTAAAGAATTGTTTGTGATCTGCTGGGCTGGGGTTCCTAAAAAATCACGTGATAAAACCTTTCTTTCACGCGTTGATATTGAGTTGATCAATGAGCAGATTAAGCTTTTTTATTCGGCTCAGGATGTGATCACTATTGTTTTTGATGATGACAGCTTTACAATTACAGAATATGTGCCGCTGGGATTAAATGATAAAACGAGTTATTATCCTCTCGAAGAGCAGACCATTAATTTCTTTGATAATGGCTACTATAAAATTGATCGTAAAATACTTTTTCAGCCTCCGGAATTTAATAAACGAATGTTATTTCATATTTACAATTCTAATATTGCACTGCTTCAAAAATTGCAAAAAGGAATTTTGTTATCCGAACGAGAATTAAAAGATCTTGAAAATCTGCCTTCTACTTTTATGATTTGTTATTTAAATGGTTTTGATGAGGCAAAGCAAAAACTGATAGATGCAAAATTACTCTTGAAGCCTTTTGGCAGTATTTATTTATCTTTTAAAGAAGCATTGCGAATTCTGCGTAAAATGAAGTATGATATTCAGTGATTTTAGGTTCAAAGCTTCAGAGGAGCAAAGTGACAAAGGTTTTTGTCTGACTTTGTTAAATGTCTTATTTGAATTTCAGGTATTTATTTACCTGATCGTAAGGGAATAAAAGTTTTTTCGGGCCATCGGCATACGATGCAGCTTCGTATGAATTATAATAGAGCAGTAAACCTTCTTGTGTATAAAAAATATTTTGAGGAAGCTGAAATTTATCATTTTCAAACATTAAACCCGTCGCGTTAATGTTAGAACTTGCCGGAATATGATATTTTGTTCTGAATTCTTTTTCGGCGAAAGCCAGAAATTCTTTTTCGTTTTTAAACAATTGATTATTCAATATAGTTTTTCCTGTTGCTGGATTAAACAACAAAGAACGATATCCCTGATAGCCGTGTGCACCTCCGGTAAAAGTATAATGATCTATTTTAATATTGATAATCTGATTAGATTCAAATTCTATATTTCCTTTAATTTTTGCTTCCCATCCAAAAGTTTCTTCTGGAAATTTGGTATGCATTTCTTCATAAGAAGAAATAAAAGACGTCGCTAAAGAATTATAATCATTGACTTTTAATGAATCTCCTTCAAAAAAGACGATCTCTTTTACGACCAAAAAGACTGTTTTGTTAATACTGTCGGCAACTATTTTTTTATTTTTTGCAATCGGAATATCTATAGAAATTTCTGGACATTCACTTTTGCAGGGGACGTCAGATTTTTTTTCAAAGGTTTCATTTTCAAATGATAAATCTTTACTGCAGCTTGAAAAAAGCACTAATAGAAAGACTAAAAAAGAATATTGTTTCATGTCGTAAAGTGTTAATTATATTAAAAAGATAAACCTTAACGGCAGGATTAAAATAAATTAAACGGTAAATTTGTATTCTAAAATTACGATTTTTAAAACATAAATCAAAGAAATCGTTATTATCAATAAATTTGCGGTAAATAAATACCAATAAAAAATAAATTTTACATTCTATGAAATTCAATACTAAAGTGATTCACGGTGGGCAGCATCATGATCCAAGTACCGGAGCAGTAATGCCTCCAGTATATCAAACATCAACTTTTGTACAAACAAGTCCGGGAAAACCATTGGCGGATTATGAATACAGCAGAGCCTCTAACCCAACTCGTACTGCCTTAGAAAATGCTTTGGCAAGTATCGAAAACGGAACACGCGGTTTGGCTTTTTCATCTGGTTTGGCAGCGACAGATTGTGTATTAAGATCTTTTAAAGCCGGAGATGAAATCATTGCAATGGATGATTTATACGGAGGAACTTATAGAATGTTTTCGAGAATTTATAAAGATTCCGGAATAAAATTCCATTTTGTAGATATGACTGATATCGCAAAACTGAAATCTCTAATCAATGAAAATACAAAATTAATCTGGGTTGAAACTCCAACAAATCCGTTAATGAAATTAGCAGATATTCAGGAAGTAGCAAAAATCACCAAAGAACATAAAATATTATTTGCAGTAGATAACACTTTTGCAACACCATATTTGCAAAAACCGCTAGATTTGGGAGCCGATATTGTAATGCATTCAGCAACAAAATATTTAGGAGGACATTCTGATGTTATTGCCGGAGCATTAATTGTAAAAGATGAGGCTTTGGGAGATCAATTGCATTTTCAGCAATTTGCAACAGGTGCTACACTTGGACCTATGGATAGTTTTTTGGTTCTTAGAGGTATTAAAACACTTTCGTTAAGAGTACAGAGACACTGCGAGAATGGAGAGAAAATTGTGGAATTCTTAAGCAGTCATCCAAAAGTAAAAACTGTTTATTATCCAGGACTTGCAAGTCATCCGTTTCATGAGATTGCAAAAAAGCAAATGAAAGCTTTTGGCGGTATGGTTTCTTTTGATTTTAAATCAGGAAAAAAAGAAGATGCTGTTGCTTTCTTAGAAAAGCTTAAAGTTTTTACTTTGGCAGAATCTCTTGGAGGAGTAGAATCGTTAGCAAATCATCCTGCTTTAATGACACACGCATCTATTCCGGCAGATAAAAGAGCAGAAGTTGGTATTACAGACGATTTGGTTCGTTTGAGTGTTGGTATCGAAGATGCAGAAGATTTAATAGCCGATTTGGAACAGGCTTTGTCTTAAGGGTTAAAATAAAAAATCCCAAATTCCAATTTTAATATTTTGGAATTTGGGATTTTTTTTATGTTTAATTTTCTTTAGAATTCTAAGTAATAAATATATCCAAAGTTAAACCATACCTGCCAGTCATTAGACTTGTTTTCTTTGTAGATATCTTTATTTGGATTTAAACCGTCAATCCAATCTGAGTTGTACATCTGAAAACGTGTTTCAAACATTAAATCACTCATTGTAGTCAGCTTGTAATGTACACCTACGCCTGCTGTAGCAGATAAAACGACACCATCTTCACTAGAAAAACCATGTGCACGGCCATCAGACGGAGTTAAATATTTCCCAGGTGTAACTGCCGGTAGATTTATGTCTCCTAAATGAGAACCTACTTTAGTTGAGTAATAACTCACCTGAAATCCAAGACTCATATAAGGACTCAAGCCGCCAATTGTATTTTCAAAATCATGTATTTTCATGAATGGAGAAAATTCAATCTGTGCTCCTAATCCTAGTAAACTAGAACTAGCATGCATGTTCTTTAATAATGTAGTAAAGGGTTTGGCTGGTGTTCTTTCAACATACTGACCAAAATGTTTTAGGCTGGTGTGACTGAAAGATAGTTCAGATCTTACCTTAAAATGTTCAGTAAAGAAACTTTCTCTGTTATTATTAGCAGAAAAATTGATCCAGTGTACAATTCCGATTCCAAAACCGGTATTTCCAACATTGGTATCAAAATTATTTCTTTCTCCAAAATCTGATTGGAGCGTTACAGGACCTGCAAAAATTCCTACTTCTTGTGCAAGATCGGATTGGGCATTTACCGTAGTCGAGATACTAATAAAGGCAAATAATGTGATAAATAGGGGCTTAAGCATACTTTTTGGCTTTCAAATCTAGGCAAATATATAAAAAACAAGCACCATTCAAAATATTAAATCAATCTATTAAAAAATAAGTAACAAAAAGCTTAAATTACTAACTTTAACGAAGTTAATTGAATACAAAGACAGAACTGTAAAATGTATTTGTTTGGAATGTTTGAAAAATGCATAATTCGGCACGAAAAAGCAAAAAATATAACATTGCAATACTCATTTTAATATATCTTTGTCTGTTAAAACGAAAACGTTTTCTTAAATATAGTTTTCTTATTCTGTTTTGAGTAAGAATAAAGTAATTGTCTGAATAATTTATTTCAAAAATGGAACATAAAATAAATGAATTTATGGCTCTTATCGAGTCAAAAAATCCAAACGAGCCAGAATTTCTTCAAGCTGTTAGAGAATTTGCAGAAACAGTAATTCCATTTATCGCAGAGCGAAAAAAATACGATGGAAAAAATTTACTTTTAAGAATAGCCGAACCAGAACGTTCTATAATTTTTAGAGTGCCATGGGTAGACGACAAAGGAGAAATAATTGTAAACAGAGGTTTTAGAATTCAGATGAATTCTGCGATTGGTCCTTACAAAGGAGGAATCAGATTTCATCATTCTGTAAATTTATCTGTTTTGAAATTTTTGGCTTTTGAGCAGGTTTTTAAAAACAGTTTGACAACACTGCCAATGGGTGGAGGAAAAGGAGGTTCTGATTTTGATCCTGAAGGAAAATCTGATGGGGAAATCATGCGTTTCTGCCAGTCTTTTATGACTGAATTATGCCGTCATATTGGTCCGGATCTTGATGTTCCTGCCGGAGATATTGGTGTAGGAGCCAGAGAAATTGGTTATTTGTTTGGTCAGTACAAAAGAATAAGAAACGAATTTACAGGAGTTCTAACCGGAAAAGGTCTGGCTTACGGAGGTTCTTTAATAAGACCAGAAGCTACAGGATATGGTGTTGTATATTTTACAGATCAAATGCTTCGTACAATTGGACATGATATAAAAGGTAAAAAAGTTGCTATTTCAGGATTCGGAAATGTAGCTTGGGGAGTGGCACTAAAAGTAAATGAACTGGGAGGAAAAGTGGTTACTATTTCTGGTCCTGATGGTTATATTTATGATGAAGACGGTATTTCTGGTGAAAAAATTGATCATATGGTCGAGATGAGAGCAACTGGAGATAACCGTGCAGAAAGATATCTTGATAAATATCCGAATGCTGTTTTTCATAAAGGTAAAAGTCCTTGGGAAGTAAAAGTAGATATAGCAATTCCTTGTGCTACACAAAATGAGCTTAACGGTGATGATGCTAAAAAGCTGATCGATAATGGTGTTTTATGTGTTACAGAAGCAGCAAATATGCCGTCTACATTAGATGCTATTAAACTGTTCTTAGATCATAAAGTGCTGTTTGCTCCTGGTAAAGCGGCTAACGCAGGAGGAGTAGCAGCTTCTGGGCTAGAAATGACTCAAAACTCTATTCGTCTTAACTGGACAAGTGAAGAGGTAGATTTAAGATTAAAAGATATTATGACTGGAATTCATAATCAATGTAAAAAATACGGTACAGACGAAGACGGCTATGTTAACTATGTTAAAGGAGCTAACATTGCAGGATTTGTTAAAGTTGCCGACGCTATGCTTGCTCAAGGTGTAGTATAAGTTTTAAACTAAATAAAAAAATGTCTTCATTTCTCTTATATTAGAGAAGTCGAAGACATTTTTTTTATTTCTAAAAAGAAGAAAAATTAAATCTTTCCGTTTGTAGTATATTTGTCCATCCGAATACATTAAATGATGAAAAGAAACTTTCTCTATATTTTGTTTTTGCTGCTTTTTCAATTTACTTTCTCTCAGAGTAATTTGTCCTGGCAGGGATATTTTTCTTTTAATGAAGTAAAAGATATTTCAGAATCTTCTACAACTGTTTTTACCGCTTCAGAAAATGCATTGTTTTCTAAGAATGTAAATTCAAACACCTTAAAAACAACCACTACAATAGACGGGCTTTCTGGCCAGACGATTTCTGCGGTTTATCATAGCGAAACATTAAAAAAAACCATTGTTGGATATGAAAACGGAATGATGATTTTGGTTAATGAAGTCGACGGCAGCATACTCAAAGTAGTTGATATTATAAACAAACAACTTCCCGCAACGCTTAAAAAGATCAATCATTTTATGGAATATAATGGCTTGGTTTATGTTTCCTGCGATTTTGGAATTGTTCAATTTAATCTGACTACTTCTAAATTTGGCGATACTTATTTTATAGGTGATAATGGAGCAGAAATCAGCGTAAAACAAACCGCATATTTTAATGGATTTATTTACGCAGCAACTTCAAACGGAATTAAGAGAGCAGACAGCACCAGTCCAAACTTAATCGATTTTAATCAATGGATTTTGGTGAATTCTGGAAATTGGTCGAGCGTAGAAACATTCGATACGGAGCTTATTGCTGTAAATTCTTCTGGGTATATTCATAGATTAAATTCAAATGTTTTTGTCGGCTTTTTGCAATTGCCCCAACCGGCTGTAGATCTCCGTGCTGTAAATCATAGTTTGTTTGTAACCACACCTGGTGTAGTTTATGTGTATAATAACCAGATGATTCAGAGTAGGCAGATAACCAATACTCAGGTTTTAGAAAATACTTTAAATTTTACCTGCGCATCTGCTGTTGGGAATTTAATTTATATCGGAACAAAAGAAAAAGGATTGTTTTCTTCTGCATTAACAGGAGTTAATGTCTTTGAAAATATAACGCCGGGCGGACCAGCCAAAAACAATATTTTTTCGCTTGATGTAACGCCAAATGTTCTTTGGACAGTTTACGGTGATTATGATACATTTTATAATCCTTATCCTTTAGATAGTTACGGGATAAGTAAATACAACACAAATGGCTGGCTGAATATTCCGTACAGCGAAGTTTTTGATGCAAAATCGATTACTAAGATTCTTGTAAATCCAACAAATGAAAATCAGGTTTATGCAAGTTCTTTTTTTTCAGGATTATTAAAGATTGAAGAGGATGTTCCTAATCTTTTATACAATGAAAACAACAGCGGTTTAGAAAGTTTAACAACGGCAGATCCAACTTATGTTGACGTGAGAATCAACGGGACTGTTTTTGATAAAACAGGAAATCTTTGGGTAACAAACAGCAGGGTTAAAAATGGTTTAAAAGTCTTAAAAACCAATGGGCAATGGCAAAGTTACCCAACAAGTGAAATTTTGACCACTCCAGAATCTACTAATTACGGCAATATTGTAATTGATAAAAATAATACAAAGTGGATTGCGACAAGTAATAATGGTGTTATTGCTTTTAATGAAAGTAATAATACATTCAAAAAAATGGCTTCTGGCGCAGATACAGGCAATCTGCCAACAGACAATGTGAGGGCAATAGCAATTGATACTAAAAACCAGCTTTGGATTGGAACAGGAAAAGGTTTGAGAGTGCTCTCAAATATTGGAAATTTTCAAACTGATGCACAGCTGAAAGGAAATTCGATTATAATTTTGGAAGATAATCTTGCGCAGGAATTATTATACGAACAGTTTATTACTGCAATTGTCGTAGACGGAGCCAATAATAAATGGATTGGAACGGCAGATTCAGGTGTTTTTATGGTGTCGCCAAATGGACAGGAAACTAAATATCATTTTACCATAAGTAATTCGCCGCTGCCAAGTGATGTAATAAATGATATAAAAATCAATAGTAAAACGGGAGAAGTTTTTATAGCGACTACCAAAGGGATGATTTCCTTTAAAGGTATTGCAACAGATGCCAATGAAAACTTGAATAATGCTTATGTTTATCCGAATCCTGTGCGTCCAAATTATGCCGGAACCGTAAAAGTTGCCGGATTAATCGATAAAGCCAATATTAAAATTACAGATATTGAAGGTAATTTAGTTTACGAAACCACTTCGACAGGAGGAACAATAGAATGGGACACAACAGCTTTTGGGAAATATAAAGTTGCTTCTGGTGTATATATGGTTTTTATATCTGCGCAGGACGGAAGCGAAACGAAGGTCAAAAAAGTAATGATTATTCGATAAAGAGAATTTACAAGAAACTAAAAATAAAATCAAACACAAATCCTAAACCTGCATAATGCTTTTTAATTCTTTAAATTTTGCAATTTTTTTACCGATAGTATTTGTTCTCTATTGGTTGGTGGTAAATAAATCATTAAAATCTCAAAATGCCTTACTTCTTTTATCGAGTTATTTTTTTTATGCTTGCTGGGATTGGAGATTTTTGTTTTTATTAATTTTTTCTACTGGTTTAGACTATTTTTCTGGGATAAAGATATTCGAATCTAAAAATCAGATTACAAAGAAATTTTGGTTTTGGCTGAGTATATCTATAAATCTTGGATTTTTGGGAGTTTTTAAATATTATAACTTTTTTGTTGAATCGTTTGCAGAGGCAGTGTCTGGTTTTGGTGTGCATATAAATTCTCTAACATTAGATGTACTATTACCGGTAGGGATTTCATTTTATACATTTCATGGTTTGTCGTATGTAATTGATATTTACAAAGGCAGAATAAATGCAGAAAAAAATATTGTAGATTATTCTGTTTTTGTAAGCTTTTTTCCTCTGCTCGTTGCAGGACCTATTGAAAGAGCAACACATCTATTACCTCAAATTCAGAAAAAGAGAATTTTTGATTATACAAAAGCAGTAGACGGACTAAGGCAAATTTTGTGGGGATTATTTAAAAAAATTGTAATAGCAGACCAATGTGCTCAATATGCTAATGATATTTTTAATAATTCTGCTGAATACTCAGGGAGTACACTTGTTTTAGGCGCAGTATTTTTTGCGTTTCAGATTTATGGTGATTTTTCTGGTTACTCAGATATTGCAATAGGAACAGCACGTCTTTTTGGAATTGATTTGCTCAGGAATTTTGCTTTTCCCTATTTTTCAAGAGATATTGCTGAGTTTTGGAGGAGATGGCATATTTCGCTTTCAACTTGGTTTCGAGATTACTTATATATCCCACTTGGAGGAAGTAAAGGAGGTATGTGGATGAAAATTAGAAATACCTTTATTATTTTCATTGTAAGTGGGTTTTGGCACGGAGCAAATTGGACTTTTATTGTATGGGGATTTCTACATGCATTATATATCATGCCATCTATCATTTTTGAAAGAAATAGAAAAAATCTAGATATTGTAGCCCAAGGTAAATACCTTCCCAATGCCAAGGAATTTCTTCAGATGGTTTTGACATTTAGCTTAACCGTTTTTGCTTGGATTTTTTTTAGAGCAAATAATTTGGAACATGCCGTAAGTTATATTTCAGAAATATTTTCAAGTTCGTTATTTACTATTCCCAAATATGATGGAGATGATTTTAAAAAAGTAATGTTTTTATTATTGTTAATTTTTATGGTTATGGAATGGTTGGGCAGAGAGGATCAATTTGCCATAGCTAAATTGGGATTAAAGTGGAAGCCAATTTTTAGATACGCAACGTATTATGCAATTATTATTGCGATATTTTGGTTTAGTGGTAAAGAACAACAATTTATTTATTTTCAATTTTAGTATATGAGGAAGTTTATTATAAAAATATTTTATTTCTTTTTTCCTTTTATAATTCTGTCTTATCCACTTGATTATGCAATTTCGTATTTCTTAAGCAAGTCGAATCAGACGGTGGGTGAATTTGAAGTTATGGATGATATCTACAATTCAAAAGCAAATTGTGACATTGCAATTTATGGATCTTCAAGAGCTTGGGTACATATAGATCCTAAAATAATTAGTGATTCATTGACTCGTACAGCCTATAATTTCGGAAATGATGGACATACATTTGACTTGCAATATTTACGACACTTAGAATTTCTCAAGTACAATAAGAAACCTGCGACAATAATTCTTTCGGTTGATATTTTTTCTTTGCAAAAGGTTGGTGGTTTGTATGAAGCTGATCAATACCTTCCATATATGCTGTGGAATGACAATTATTTGAAGTATACGAAATCATATAATTACTATACTAATTTAGAGTATTACATTCCTATGATTCGTTATATAGGTAAAATAGATGTGTTAAAAACAAGTATTCAATATTTGATTAATGGCATCCCGGTAAATAATTATCGACACAACGGATTTCTGGGTATGGATAGGGTATGGAACACAGATTTTGACAAAGTTAAATCAAAACAAAAAACGTATAGAGTAAAATTGAATAAACAACATATCCAACTTCTAGAAACTTTCATTAAAGAATGTAAAGAATTGGAAATAAACTTGATTCTCGTTTATACTCCCGAATATAAAGAGGGACAGGATTTTGTAGCTAATAGAAAAGAAGTTATTGATGTTTACAACAAATTTTCTAAAAAATATAATTTGAAATTTTACGATTATTCAAATGATGAAATTTGTTTAGATAAAACACTTTTTTATAATGCGAGCCATTTAAATAGTAAAGGCGCTGAAATGTTCACCAAAAAATTTGCAAGTGTCTTAAAATCGATTATTTAACATTTATGTTTGTGCTTACTTTTGGTAATTAGTGAATTAAAAAGATGCAGGTAAAAACCAAAGCCATAGTAATTTCCTCTTTAAAATTTCAGGAAAAAAGTTTGATTGTAAAATGTTTTACACTTTCAAGCGGACTGAAATCTTATTTTGTGCGCGATGCTTTTTCGAGTCGAAAGGCAAGTCAGAAGATTGCTTATTTTCAGCCTTTGTCGATTTTAGAAATAGAAGCCGTTCATAAAAACAAAGGGACTTTAGAGAATTTCAAAGAAATAAAAACTAGCATTCCTTTTAAGACCATTCACACCGATATTGTAAAAAGTACGATGGTCATGTTTTTATCTGAAATGCTTCATTATTCTATTCAGGAAGAAGAAAAAAACGAACCGCTTTTTGTGTTTTTAGAAACTGCGCTGACTTGGCTGGATCATCATGATGAAATTTCAAATTTTCATTTGATTTTGCTTTTAGAAATAACCAAATATCTAGGTTTTTATCCCGATGTTTCGGAAATTAATTTGCCTTATTTTGAAATGAATGATGGTGTTTTTACACTTTTTTCTGGTGGAAGTGTTTTAACAGAACATGAAACGGCTTTATTTAAAAAATTAATCGATTTAAAATTCGACAACGACCAAAAAATCTTTCATGTTTTAGAAAGACAAATACTGCTAAAAATTCTAATTGATTATTATAGTTTTCATTTGGATGGATTCAAAAGACCAAAATCTTTGGATATTCTAAAGGAAGTTTTCTCTTAAATCAAACAAAACGTTACTATTTCTTGAATATTATATTATAAATTTCTTGATATCGGTCTTTTTTCTGTCATCTTTTATCTAATTTCCTCAAAATTCCTTACTTTCGCACCTCGATTAAGAAAAGGATAAAATGAGCACAAAATTTACTGAATACAAAGGACTTGACTTACCAACAGTGGCGTCAGAAGTTCTTGATTTTTGGAAGAAAGAAAATATATTTGAAAAGAGTGTAACGACTCGCGAAGGCGCTGAGCCTTACGTATTTTTTGAAGGTCCGCCTTCAGCAAACGGATTACCGGGAATTCACCACGTGATGGCACGTGCGATTAAAGATATTTTTTGCAGATATAAAACTCAAAAAGGTTTTCAGGTAAAAAGAAAAGCCGGCTGGGATACCCACGGTTTACCTGTAGAATTAGGAACTGAGAAAGAGCTTGGAATTACAAAAGAAGATATTGGTAAAACCATTTCTATAGAAGAATATAACGAAGCGTGTAAAAAAACCGTTATGCGTTATACCGACGTATGGAATGATTTGACCGAAAAAATGGGGTATTGGGTAGATATGGAAGATCCATACGTTACTTACAAACCTAAATATATGGAATCGGTTTGGTGGCTTTTGAAACAAATCTACGATAAAGGTTTGTTGTACAAAGGTTATACGATTCAGCCGTATTCTCCAAAAGCCGGAACCGGATTGTCTTCTCACGAAGTAAATCAGCCGGGAGCTTATAGAGATGTTACAGATACTACGATTGTAGCGCAATTCAAAACTTTGCCGGAAACGCTACCAAGCTTTTTACAAGGTTTTGGAGATATTCACATTTTGGCCTGGACGACAACGCCTTGGACATTACCATCGAATACCGCTTTAACCGTTGGTCCAAAAATCGATTACGTTTTAGTAAAAACCTTTAATCAATATACTTTTGAGCCTGTAAATGTTGTTTTGGCTAAAAATTTAGTTGGAAAACAATTCGGAAAAGGATTTTTTGCAAGTGAAGATGACGCTGATTTTGATAATGTAAAAGAAGGTGATAAAAAATTGCCATACAAAATTTTAGCAGAAGCAAAAGGTGCTGATTTAGTTGAGATTCGTTACGAACAATTATTACCATATGTATTGCCTTACCAAAATGCAGAAAATGCATTTAGAGTAATTTTAGGTGATTTCGTGACTACAGAAGACGGAACAGGAATCGTGCATACAGCTCCAACTTTTGGTGCAGATGATGCTAAAGTAGCAAAAGAAGCAAAACCGGAAATTCCGCCAATGTTGGTTTTGGATGGAGAAGGAAATGCAGTTCCATTAGTTGATTTGCAAGGGAAATTTACTTCACATTTAGGAGATCTTGCCGGTAAATATGTGAAAAACGAATATTACGATGCGGGACAGGCGCCAGAGCGTTCTGTTGATGTTGAAATTGCTATTCGATTAAAAGAAGAAAATAAAGCCTTTAAGGTAGAGAAATACGTGCACAGTTATCCGCACAGCTGGAGAACTGATGAGCCGTTATTATATTATCCGCTAGATTCTTGGTTCATTAAAGTAACCGATGTAAAAGATAGAATGTTCGACCTGAACGAAACTATCAATTGGAAGCCTAAGTCTACTGGTGAAGGACGTTTTGGAAATTGGTTGAAAAATGCCAACGACTGGAATTTATCTCGTTCTAGATATTGGGGAATTCCGTTGCCAATTTGGAGAACTGAAGACAAAAAAGAAGAAGTTCTTATTGGTTCTGTTGAAGAATTATACAATGCGATCGAGAAATCTATCGAAGCTGGTTTTCAAAAAGAAAATCCATTTAAAGGTTTCGAAATCGGAAACATGTCTGAATCAAATTATGATTTAATCGATTTGCATAAAAATGTAGTAGATCAAATTACTTTGGTTTCGGCTTCAGGCCAGCCAATGAAACGTGAGAGCGATTTAATTGACGTTTGGTTTGATTCTGGCGCAATGCCTTATGCACAATGGCATTATCCTTTTGAAAACAAAGACAAAATTGACGAGAATAAGGATTATCCTGCGAATTTTATCGCAGAAGGTGTTGATCAGACACGCGGATGGTTTTATACTTTGCACGCTATTGCAACGTTGGTTTTTGATAAAGTAGCGTATAAAAACGTAGTTTCAAACGGTTTGGTTCTGGATAAAGACGGTGTAAAAATGTCTAAGAGTAAAGGTAATACTATAGATCCGTTTAAAACCATAGAAGAATACGGTCCTGATGCTACTCGCTGGTACATGATTATGAATGCAAATCCTTGGGATAACTTAAAATTTGACCTTGAAGGAATTGCTGAGGTACGTCGTAAATTCTTCGGAACTTTATACAATACCTATTCATTCTTTTCATTATATGCTAATATCGATGGATTTAAATACGATGAAGCGGAAATTCCGTTAAACGAAAGACCTGAAATCGATCAATGGATTATGTCTGAACTGCATACGTTGATAAAATTTGTTGACGAATGTTATGCAGATTATGAGCCGACAAAAGCTACAAGAGCTATTTCTGACTTCGTCCAGGAAAACTTAAGTAACTGGTATGTTCGTTTATGCCGTCGTCGTTTTTGGAAAGGCGAATATGCTCACGATAAAATTGCAGCTTACCAAACCCTTTATACTTGTCTATTGACGATAAGTAAATTAAGTGCTCCGGTCGCTCCTTTTTTCATGGATAAATTATACAGAGATTTAACTGCTTCTACAGGAACTGAGAATTTTGCCAGTGTTCACTTGGCTGAATTCCCAAAATTTGTCGAAAACTTTGTTAATAAAACGTTGGAAAGCAAAATGCAGAAGGCGCAAACCATCTCTTCATTGGTTTTATCATTGCGTGCAAAAGAAAAAATTAAAGTACGTCAACCTCTGCAAAAGGTAATGATTCCGGTACTTGACGAAAATGAGAGAGTAGAAATTCAAGCTATTTCTGACTTAGTAAAAGCAGAAGTAAACGTGAAAGAAATTATACTTTTAGACGATGATTCTGGTATTTTAGTAAAGCAGATAAAGCCTAATTTTAAGGCTCTTGGACCACGTTTTGGAAAAGATATGGGGTTGATTTCCAAAGAAATACAAGCTTTTTCAGCTGATCAAATTAATCAATTAGACAAGCAGGGAACGTTAGATATTGTTATTGCTGGAAATAATGTAACTTTATCATTAGAAGACGTCGAAATAACATCACAGGATATTGAAGGATGGCTGGTTGCAAATTCTAACGGAATTACAGTTGCGCTTGATATTACGATATCTGAAGAATTGAAGAACGAAGGTATCGCGAGAGAGTTGGTAAACAGAATTCAGAATATCCGTAAAGATTCAGGATTTGAAGTTACCGATAAAATTAAGGTACAAATAAAAAGAAATGCTCTTTTAGAAGAAGGAGTTTCAAAAAATGAAGACTATATTAAGTCTGAGACATTAACAGACAGCTTACTTTTTGTTGACGCTTTAGAAAACGGCACAGAAATTGAGTTTGATGATATTAAAACAACGATATTAATTTCAAAATAATATAATAAAATGGTAGATGAAATTACAAGATACTCAGATGCTGATTTAGCAGAGTTCAAAGAAATAATTCAAAATAAAATACAAAAAGCACAAGCAGATCTTGATTTGATCAAAAGTGCGTACATGAATGACTTGAATAACGGAACGGACGATACTTCTCCAACTTTTAAAGCTTTTGAAGAAGGAAGTGAAACAATGTCTAAAGAAGCAAACTCTCAGTTAGCAATCAGACAAGAGAAGTTTATTCGCGATTTAAAAAACGCATTATTCCGTGTTGAAAATAAAACATATGGTATTTGCAAAGTAACCGGTAAATTAATCGGCAAAGAAAGGCTTAAAATCGTTCCTCATGCAACAATGAGTATCGAAGCTAAAAACCTGCAGAGATAAAAAACACCCGTTTAGAATAAAAAAAACAAGCGCTCCTTTTTAGGGGCGTTTTTTTTGTTTAATGTTTGATGAAGAATAAAAAGATGCGAATAAATTATATTTGAAAGAAATTAATGATATTTATTTGCAGAATATTTAAAGAATGAGACTCTTGTTTTGTAAGAACTCTTAAAATGTAGTTTGAAATGCTTTTTAATATTTTTTAATTAGAACTGCT
>NZ_MUHF01000031.1 GCF_002217435.1 Flavobacterium reichenbachii | reverse complement strand
TTTTGTTTCGCTTGTGTTTCAAAGCGGGTGCAAAAGTAGAAAACTTATTTCTAAACGGCAAATGTTTTTTGAAGTTTTTTTCAAGAAATTTTTATCTCCTTTTTTCTTCTCAACCTTACCAATTCTTCAATGAACTTTCCGTGTTTTGCGGGGTGCAAATGTAACATCTGTTTTCAAATCTCACAAGCTTTTTTTAATCTTTTTTTGAAAATAAATTTTCAACCGATTTTAAATGCCTGCCAGTATTTCAGTGAACGCCTGTCGCTTCTGCGGGTGCAAAAGTACCACCTTTATTTACATTTACAAGACTTTTTATTATATAATTTTCACCTTTTTTAAAACTTGCTGGTTTCTTGTTTTTTATAATTCAAAGTTTTTTTGAGGTTTGCCTGATTTAAAGCGTTTTGGCTGGGTTCAGCCGGATTGGGGCAGTTTTACCGCGAAGGCGCGAAGGCGTAAAGGTTCCGTTTTGTCTGCTTTTCCTGGTTTGCCCGATCTGATTTTTTAGTGCTTTTGTCCTAAAGCTGCCTCTTATTACAATAAGATTCTTTTGAAACCTGCTCCCCCAGCCCCGATAGCAGTGGAAATCCTTTTGCTTTTTTCTTTAAAAAAGCAAAAGATTGGAACGGATAGCGGGATTAAGCTCCTAAAACTCTAAATATAAAATGGGTTCCATTTCGCTAAGCCCAATAATTAGCATTTAAACCGGAGAACTTTTCGATCACGTCCACATCACTTTTAATCTTATATGTAATAGTCTTATTTCCTACCTATATATAGGTAGAAAAATAAACCCAACAGATTCTGAAGATCTGTTGGGTTTAAATGATTAAATAACATGTATCTATTCTTAACTATTTAGAAACTAAATTTTATAGTAGTATGATTTATTATTTATTTTGTGGTTGTACTTGAGCTTGCGCTTTTGCTTTTTGCTGCCATTGCTCTGCAAGATCATTATAATCTACTGGTTTTGCCGGTTTTTGATTTATTAATCTTCCAGACTCGAAACCTCTTATTAAAATTGTTTCTATTAAATAGTCTTCATTTACTTCGTATGGTTTGTACTCGGTTTTTAAACTTATATCAAATAAATTTGCCGTTGTATTTGATACAAAGGCTTTAAAGCCGCTTTTTAAAGTTCTGACAAGTTCATAAGTTGTGATTCCGGTTTGACGATGAATCAGCTTTACTAATATTTGTCCTTGTTTACGCGAAAGTTTCTTCAGCCTATCCTCAAATTCGTTATTAAGATAGTCTTCTACTATTTTAAAATACTTTTTCTTTTCGCGATTGGTTTTTAATCGAGCCATTCCCTGATTTAAAGCAGTTAGTCTATCTGATGCAAGTTTTGCATATGGATATGTTTTATATACCCGATTCTGAAGAATTAAAAATTGCTTTTGCGCTTCTGGATCCAGTTTTTCTTTAGATATAATAATTTCCGGCAATTGAATTGTATCATTTAAGATAGAATCTTGTTCAGTCAATATATAGCCCATTTCCTGATTTTCTTTAGGAGTTACTTGAGCCTGACTATTAAAAGCAAATAATATAAAAAACAAAATGCAGCTGGTTATTCTCATGGAGTCATAATTTAAATGTAAAATTATATATTTATATACAACTCTAATACCAAATTTATAAATTAGCGAAAAAATATTTTTATGAGTACAAATTCTATCTTAAAAGATACGTCTATAGCTTTTTTAGAGAGCTACCTTAATAACGCCTCTCCTACTGGTTACGAAAGCGAAGGCCAAAAACTTTGGATGAATTATTTAAAACCATATGTTGACACTTTTATTACTGATACTTATGGTACTGCGGTGGGTATTATTAATCCTGATGCGCCATTTAAGGTAGTAATTGAAGGTCACGCAGATGAAATTTCGTGGTATGTAAACTATATTACAGATGATGGATTACTATATGTAATTCGAAATGGTGGTTCTGATCATCAGATTGCGCCTTCTAAGAGAGTTCATATTCATACCAAAAAAGGGATTGTAAAAGGTGTTTTTGGATGGCCAGCTATTCATACGAGATTACGTGACAAAGAAGAAATTCCGAAACTGAGTAATATCTTTATTGATTTAGGATGCGAAACCAAAGAACAAGTTGAAGCTCTGGGCGTACATGTCGGATGTGTAATTACATATCCTGACGAATTTATGATTTTGAATGAAAATAAATTTGTCTGTCGCGCTATTGATAATCGTATGGGCGGTTTTATGATTGCAGAAGTGGCTCGTCTATTACACGAAAATAAAAAAGAATTACCATTTGGTTTGTATATTGTAAATTCTGTTCAGGAAGAAATTGGTCTTCGTGGTGCAGAAATGATTGCGCAAACTATAAAACCAAATGTTGCTATAATTACCGATGTGTGTCATGATACTACCACTCCAATGATTGACAAAAAAGTAGAAGGAGATCTTAAAATGGGCCGTGGTCCTGTTATTGCTTACGCTCCGGCGGTGCAAAACAAATTACGTGATTTAATTATAGATACAGCAGAGGAAAACAAAATTCCGTTTCAACGCAGTGCAATTTCTCGAGCAACGGGAACTGATACAGATGCCTTTGCTTACAGTAATGGCGGAGTAGCGTCTGCTTTAATCTCTTTACCTTTGCGTTATATGCATACGACTGTAGAAATGGTGCATAGAGAAGATGTTGAAAATGTGATTCAGTTGATTTATGAGTCATTATTGAAGATTGAAAATAATGAGACTTTCTCTTATTTCAAATAATATTAAAAATCAATTCGGATATTTAAACATATAATGTCCGAATTGATAAATACAAACAAGCATGAAAATTCTATTACTTGAAGACGATTTTACTTTATCTAAAGAAATCTCAGCATTCTTTACTTCAAAAGGATTCGAGTGTTTTCCTTATTATGATGGATCGTTATTATTGAAAAAATATTTAGCATATGAATATGACTTAATAATTTTAGACATTAATGTGCCGGGAATAAATGGAATCGATGTTTGTAAAGGGATTCGAGAAGTCGATAAAAAAACACCTATAATAATGTTGACTGCTTTTAGTGAAATTGAAGACAAATTGGCTTCTTTTGATAATGGCGCAGATGATTATTTGGTAAAACCATTTCATTTTGAAGAATTACATGCTAGAATTTCTTCCTTATTAAGGAGAAAAGAAATTCCGCAGCAAAGCGAAAAAAAAATTCTAATTCAGGATTTGGAAATTTTAGAAGAAGAAATGAAAGTTTTTCGCGTTGGTGAAGAAATAAAACTAACACCAAAAGAATTTAAACTGATTTTAATTTTGGCTCAAGCCAAAGGAAAAGTACTTTCGAAACAGTTTATAGCAGAAAAACTTTGGGATTACCATATAGAAACTAATCAGAATACGATTGAGGTTTACATTAATTTTTTGAGAAAAAAAATAGACAAAGACCACGAAATTAAACTTATTCGAACCAAAGTTGGTTACGGATATTATCTAAGCGATCAGGAATGACATTAAAAAACAGGATATCACTTTTGGTAAGTTTACTTTTTACAATCCTTTTTGGGCTGGCTTCTACTGTGATATTCATTTTATATTCTAATTACAGAAAAGAAGAATTTCGTGACCGATTAGAAATTAAAGCTTTGTCTAACATTAAACTTTTGGTAAATGTAAAACAGATTGACAATCAGCTTTTAAAAATTATTGATCAAAATTCTATCAATAAATTGTACGATGAGAAAACTTTGGTTTTTGATTCGAACTATAAGCTTATTTACAGCAGTATTGATGATGCTAAAATTAATTGGTCTGTTAATGACTTGAAATACCTTAAGAAAAATAAAACTTTTTTTAAACAGCAGGGAGATTATGAAGTTTACGGTGTTTTTTATGATACAAAAGACAAAGATTTTTATGCTCTAATATCAGCCACAGACAATTACGGAAAAAAGAAACTGCTTTTTTTACGCTATACTTTAATTGTATCTTACATTTTTTTCACGTGTTTATGCTGGGTTATTACTTCATTCACAGTAAAAAAACTGATGAATCCTCTAAATGATTTTCATCAAAGAATAAAAAACATAAACGAAAACAATCTTGATACACGTGTTGAAACAAAAAGCAATAATGAAATTGATTTAATTGCAAATGAGTTCAATTTTATGATGGATCGGATTGAAATCTCGTATCAGAAACAAAAAGAATTTACCGCACATGCCTCGCATGAACTTAGAACGCCTCTTTCCAGAATTACCTCTCAAATAGAAAATGTTGTTTCAGATGGTAATACAAGTGATAAAAGCAAAAGTTTTCTAAAAACTATTTTATCTGATGTCAATCAATTAAACGAATTGATTAATTCTTTGTTGATTTTATCGAAAATTGACACTAAGAATAACGAAAACAGTGAAGTACACCGCATGGATGAAATTTTATTTTCATCAATTGAAAGTCTAAACAAAAGCTTTCCTGACTTTGCGATTTTGTTTGAAATTGAAGAAAGTGAAAATCTCGACACTGCTCTGGAAATAAAAGGAAATAAAAATCTTCTGGAAATAGCTTTGAGCAATGTCTTAAAAAATGCCTGTGTTTACTCCGACAATAAACAGGCTAAGGTAAAAATAAGCTCAAACGAAAATCAACTTATTATTGCCGTATCAAATACAGGAAATACGCTGAATGATGAAGAACAAAAAAATCTTTTTCAGCCTTTTATGCGCGGACAGAATTCTAAAGGAACTACAGGATTTGGCTTGGGGCTTAGAATTGTAAAACGTATTCTTACATTGCATCAAGCTAATATTCAATATGATGTCACAGAAGATAATCGCAATTTATTTCAATTGATCTTTCCTTTAAATAAATAATAGTAAGCTTTTTTAAGGTTTTTTTAAGCTCCGTTTTAAGGTGTCTTAAAGTCTTGCGATAGCATCTTTGTATCAAACAAAAATGATACGATGAAAAAGTTATTTGCATTATTACTTCTGATCTTTATAAATCAGATAAGTGTCGCACAAAAAACAGTCACACTTCAGGACTGCGAAACTCAATTTTTAAAGAAAAATCTTTTTTTACTTGCATCTCAATACAATATTGATGCTTCTAAAGCTTTGACAATGCAAGCTCGAATTTGGGATAATCCTACTATTACAGCAGAATTAAACGCTTATAATCCAGAACGAAATAAATATTTTGATGTTGGAAAAGACGGTCAGAAAGTTTTTGGAATTGAGCAGTTAATTTATCTCGGCGGTAAAAAACGTAATGAGATTAAGCTTGCTCAAACCAATGAGCAATTGGCAGAACTACAGTTTAATGATCTATTGAGAACTTTAAAACTGCAATTACGCAAGAGTTTCTATACTGTTTACTACAATACAAAAAATATAGAAACAACTGATAAACAGCTTGCTCATCTTGAAAATTTAATAAACTCTTATTCTATACAGGCTCAAAAAGGAAATATTCCTCTAAAAGATGTGGTACGTCTGCAATCGCTTTATCTAAATTTTAAAAATGAAAGAATGGAAGTTGTAAACGATAATATAGAAGAACAAGGCAACTTAAAACTTTTATTGAATGAAACAGAAAATGTAGTTCCAGTAGTTTCTAAAGAAGAATTTGACAAATATCTTAAAACAATTGATTTTGATTTGAAGAATTTTGAAACTGAAGCAATTGCCAATCGTCCTGATTATTTAGCAAAACAAAAAGAAATAGATGCGAATACCTTAAATGTAAAATGGCAGAAATCTCTTTCTGTACCAGATATTACTGTGGGCGCAACTTATGATCAGCGAAGTGGTGCATTCAACAATGAAGCCAATGTAACAGTTGGAATCCCGTTACCGCTTTGGAATAAAAACAAAGGAAACATAAAATATGCACAGACTATTCTGGAACAATCTAAAGTAGATAAACAAAATTTTGAATTGCAATTGCAAACTGAAATTACAACAGCCTGGACTAAATGGGACGAATCCCGACAAAACTACAGCGTAATTAAACCTACAGTTAATGCAGATTTTGAAGCAGTTTATAACGGAATATTAATCAATTTCCAGAAGCGCAATATCAGTATTCTTGAATTTACCGATTTTATGGAAAGTTATAATCAAGCTACAATTCAGGTAAATGAATTAAAGAAAAAAGTAGCGCTTTCTGCAGAAGAATTAAATAGTACAATCAATAAAGACTTATTTTAAAATTAAATAAAAATGAAACATAAACTAATTATAGGAATTGCGATTGTGAGTCTATCGATCACAAGCTGTAAAAAAGAAGTTGAAAATCCTGAGACTAATACTTCTTTTGTATTGAGTGATGCTATGCTGAAAACAACATCTACAGCTCCCGCAGAAACACAACCTGTGAAAAATGAGTTGAGTTTTTACGGAAAAATTACTGCCGACAATAATAAAATGATCGACGTTTATCCTCTCGTAGGCGGAAACGTGATGAAAGTAAATGTAGAACTTGGAGATTATGTAAAAAAAGGACAAGTTTTGGCAACCATAAAAAGTACCGATGTTGCTGATTTTGAAAAACAGTCAATTGATGCTAAAAATGATTTACTAGTTGCCAAAAACAATCTAAAAGTTGCCCAAGAACTTTTTGACGGAAAATTAAATTCTGAAAGTGATGTTCTTCAAGCAAAATCTGAAGTTAATAAAGCACAATCACAACTGAGTAAAGTTCAGGAAACTTATAAAATTTATAATATTAAAGCAGGATCTATTTATGAGGTGACTGCTCCAATAAGTGGGTTTATCATTCAGAAAAGTATTAATCAGGATATGTTGTTGAGAAACGACCGATCTGAAAATATTTTTGATATTGCCGAAATTAGTGAAGTATGGGCGATGGCAAATATTAACGAAATTGATATTAATAAAGTAAAACTGGGAACTGATGCCGCCGTTACAACTTTGAGTTATCCTGACAAAATTTTTAAAGGTAAAGTGGATAAAATATACAATGTTATAGATCCGGAAACAAAAGCGATGCAGGCACGTATTAAACTGAGCAATCCAGATTATATGCTAAAACCAGATATGAATGCCAATATCAAATTATCATTCAAAGAAAATAAATCTATGATCGCTATTCCCAGCAAAGCTATAGTTTTTGACAAAAGTAAAAATTTTGTTGTGGTTTATAAAGATCGTAATAATATAGAAACCAGACAGGTTGAAGTTTTCAGAGTAGTTGGCGATATCACTTACATTTCGAGCGGATTACAAGAAAACGAGAAAGTTATTACCAATAACCAATTGTTTATTTATGGTGCTTTAAACAACTAAGACATGAACAAATTCATAAAAAATATTATTGCTTTTTCGCTTAAGAATAAAGCATTCACCTTCTTTTGGGTTGGATTACTGGCCGTTGCAGGATTTATTTCCTTTAAGAACATGCCAATTGACGCTTTTCCTGACGTAACTAATACTCAGATTATCATTATTACCCAATGGAACGGAAAAAGTGCTGAAGAGGTAGAACGTTTTGTTACTTCTCCTATTGAGATTTCAATGAATTCAGTACAGAAGAAGACTAGTGTCCGCAGTATTACAATGTTTGGTTTATCTGTTATTAAAATTATTTTTGATGATGGTGTCGACGATACTTTTGCCCGTTTTCAGGTAAATAATTTATTAAAAAATGTTTCACTTCCGGATGATGTAGAACCAGACGTTCAGCCTCCTTACGGCCCAACGGGAGAAATTTTCAGGTATATTGTAAAAAGTGACAGCAGAGACAGCAGGGAATTATTGACATACCAAAACTGGGTTATAGATAAACAATTGCGTGCACTTCCTGGTGTTGCAGATTTAAATGTATTTGGAGGACAAACAAAAACGTATGAAGTTGGAGTTGATCCTATAAAACTGGCAAAATATAACATTACACCTCTTCAGGTTTATAATGCAGTAAATGCCGGAAACTTAAATGTCGGCGGTGACGTTATTGAAAAGAACGGACAAGCTTTTGTTGTTCGAGGTGTCGGATTATTAAAATCGACAGAAGACATTGGCAATATTATAGTTGATGATGCCCACGGAAACCCTATTTTGGTTAAGAATGTAGCAGATGTTTACGAAAGTTCGATGCCAAGAGTAGGACAAACAGGTTTAGGGAAAAATGATGATGCTGTAGAAGGTATCGTAGTAATGCGTAAAGGAGAAAATCCTCAGGAAACACTTGCCTTGATTAAAGCTAAGATAAAAGACCTAAACGACAACATTCTTCCAAAAGATATAAAAATACAAACGTTTTACGATCGTGATAATCTAATGAATTTCACAACCGAAACCGTAATGCACAATTTATTTGAAGGTATCATTTTAGTTACTTGTGTCGTATTCTTATTTATGGCCGATTGGAGAACTACTTTTACCGTTTCTATTGTAATTCCGTTATCACTTTTATTTGCATTTTTATGCCTTAAAATGATGGGAATGAGTGCCAATTTACTGAGTTTAGGAGCAGTAGATTTCGGAATTATCATTGATGGTGCGGTGGTTATGGTCGAGGGATTATTTGTGGTTTTGGATCACCGTGCGCATCAATTAGGAATGACGGCTTTTAATAAAATTGCCAAAGGAAGTTTGATTAAAAAAACAGGAACAGAAATGGGTAAAGCTATTTTCTTTTCTAAATTAATCATTATTACAGCTTTGCTTCCAATTTTTTCTTTTCAGAAAGTAGAAGGAAAAATGTTCTCTCCCCTAGCCTTTACATTGGGTTTTGCATTAATGGGAGCGCTTATTTTTACGCTGACTTTGGTACCGGTTTTATCACATATTCTTTTAAATAAAAATGTAAAAGAAAAAAATAATCCGTTTGTAAATTTCTGGGACAGGATTGTAAGCAAAGGATTTGCCTGGACCTTTAAGCATAAAGTTCAAACTTTAATTGCTTCTGTGGGATTGTTAGCAGCAGTTTTCTTTTCTGCTGGTTTCTTAGGAACTGAGTTTTTACCACAATTAAATGAAGGTGCGCTATGGGTAACGGCAGAATTACCAATGAGCACTTCGCTGCCAGAAAGTGTAAAAACCGCCGCTATGATCCGAAAAGATCTTGAAAGTTTTCCAGAGGTTAAAAACGTTCTGTCTCAAACAGGCCGAAGTAATGATGGAACTGACCCTAACGGATTTGGATTTATTCAGCTTCAGGTTGATTTAAAACCAAAATCTGAATGGACTCGAAAAATTACAATGGATGACCTGATTAATGAAATGGATAATAAATTAAAAGTTCATCAGGGAATCACGTATAATTATTCGCAACCGGTTATTGATAACGTAGCCGAATCTGTTGCAGGATTTAAAGCTTCTAACGCTGTAAAAATCTACGGAGATGATCTTAATAAACTTGATGAACTTGCCAATAAAGTTTTAGCAGAAATAAAAGATATTCCCGGAATAAAAGATGCCGGAATTCTAAGAAATGTTGGACAGCCTGAAATTAGTGTCATTTTAGACAGAGAAAAAATGGCCGCCTACGGAGTAACTTTAAGCGATGCACAAGCTGTTTTAGAATTGGCTTTTGGAGGAAAAACAGCTACTGAAAAATATGAAGATGAGAAAAAATTTGATGTCAGAGTTCGTTTTTCTAAAGAATATAGAAAAGATGAAAAAGATTTAGCCGAAATAAAAGTACCGACAATAAGCGGGATTAAGATTCCGCTTAAAGAAATCTGCGATATTAAAACCATTACGGGTCCTGCATTTATTTACAGAGACAATACCAAACGTTTTATTGGAGTAAAATTCTCTGTACGTGATCGTGATTTAGGAAGTACAATTGCAGAAGCGCAGGCAAAAGTAAATAAAATGAAACTGCCGGCAGGTTACACTACAGGATGGACCGGAGAATTTGAAAATCAGGTACGTGCCAGCGCGCGTCTGGCTCAAGTCGTACCCATTAGTTTAATTGGAATCTTTGTTTTATTGTTTATTTTATTTGGAAACTTTAAAGACTCTTTATTGGTTTTAGCAAATGTTCCGTTTGCCATTATTGGAGGCATTATAGCCCTGCATATTACGAGAATGAATTTCGGAATTTCTGCAGGAGTTGGATTTATTGCATTGCTTGGAATATGTATCCAGAACGGCGTTATTCTGATATCAGAATTTCATCATAATCTAAAGGCTAAGTTTACACTGGAAGAATCTATTTTTATGGGTGTAAAAGCCAGAACCAGAGCAGTAGTAATGACTGCGTTGATGGCGTCGATTGGATTATTACCAGCTGCAATTTCTACAGGAATTGGTTCTGAATCACAAAAACCGTTAGCTATTGTAATTATTGGCGGTCTTATGACGGCAACAGTTTTAACCTTGTTGGTTTTTCCAATTTTGTTTTGGATTTTTAACCGCAAAAAACATGTTCCGATCGATTAATAAGTTGGATTTTTGGTTAAATTACTTTGATAGAGAAAGAAGCATCATTATTTATAATGGTGCTTTTTTTGTACCAATACATTTTAGTTTAATATATTGCAATCTTATTTAATATCTATGAAATACATTTATTTACTGCTGGCACTTTTTTTTATTACGCTATTGTGGTCCGTTATTAATCCTAATGAGGGTTTTACCTGTTTTCTGGAAATTATCCCTGCTCTTATAGGAGTTTCAATTTTAGCAGTTACTTTCAATAAATTTCGATTTACCAATTTTACTTATACTTTGATTTTAATTCACTGTATCATTCTCTTTGTAGGCGGACATTATACGTATGCGCAGGTGCCTTTATTCGATTACATTAAAGAGGTATTTCATCAAAGCAGAAATAATTATGATAAAGTGGGACATTTTGCTCAAGGTTTAGTTCCGGCAATGATTATAAGAGAATTGTTTATTCGGAAAAAAGTCATCAGTAATAAAAGTTTTTTCAACTTTATTATTGTTTGTATTTGTCTTGCCATCAGCGCTGCTTACGAATGGATTGAATGGTTTGTTTCTGTAGCTTCGGGTGATGATGGAGATGCTTTTTTAGGAACGCAGGGTTATATTTGGGATACTCAGTCCGATATGCTTTTTGCAACAATTGGGGCTGTTATCGGCTTAATTGTATTTTCTCGAATTCAGGATAAACAAATTAAAAAGATTACTCTTTAAAGTATAAAAAACAAAAACGACCTTCTGCTCAAAGAAGGCCGTTTGTTTACTAACTCAAACTTGTAAACTGTTATTTTAGATCTTTCAAAATTGCGATACAATCATCTGCTTTAGAAAGTTCTGCATATTTTAATGCTGTATATCCTTTTTCATTTTTATCGTTAGGTTTTGCACCACTTGCTAATAAAATTTTAATAATTTCAACTTTGTTGTAACGAGCTGCAACCATTAAAGGTGACATATCTTCTGATATCTTATTTACATCAGCACCATATTCTATAAATTTTTTCACACTCTCTACATCTCCTTTGCTGATTGCAACATTTAAAGGTGATGAGAAGAAATTGGTAACCTCAATTTGATTTTTTACTGCAAAATTGTGGTTTGAAGCCATTGAAACATTTGCAAATGCTACTAAAGCTGCTCCTAAATAAATTACTGATTTTTTCATGATGATTTTTTTGTTAAAAATGGTTTGATTTAAATGATTGATTTTAATTTCTTATGCAAATGTAATTTGTTTTTATCTATTATGTATTACAAGGTACTATGTTTTAACTATTTCTTAACATAAACTTAATAAAACACGAACAAATACTACCAGACATTATCAAATTCTTATTTACTACCTAATAGACGCTCGAAAATTGAAAATGTTACAGTTTTAGACAAAAAAAAGTAAAAAAAAATGACGTACTTGAAATTTGGGTGTTTTTTGATCAATCCTAGTTAAAAATAAATCTATTTAAAAGCTACAAATGAGTACTTTATAAGAACATTATTCTAAAACAAATGAAGTTTGATATTTCTGTATTGAAAATAAAAAAAGGTCCTTCAAGAAGACCTTTTATATGAACTCAAACTAAAATGATTATTTAACGGCACTTAAAACAGCTACAGCTTCTGCAGCTTTTGAGAATTCAGCATAATTTAATGCCGTGAACCCTTTCTCGTTTTTCAGTTTAAGATCAGCTCCATTTTGTAATAAAATTTTAATGATTTCAACTTTATTATATCGTGCTGCTACCATTAATGGCGACATGTCTCTCGACATTTTGTTGACATCATCTCCATACTCTATATTTTTTTTAACTGTTTCGATATCCCCTTTACTTATAGCAATATGCAATGGCGACACGGAATAAGATGAAAAAGTTACTGGATTTTTTACCAAAGATTTACAATTTGCTGTGATCGATGCATTTGTAAATAAAACGAATGCGGTACTTAAAATAATTACTGATTTTTTCATGATGATTGTTTGTTAATTGATTGATGATGATTTTAGTTTTGCAGTTAGATATTTTATTATTCCAGAACAAAATTACTATCCTGAAATTTTTTTTAATCTTCACTACATTACTATAGACGACTAAACAACTCAATAGGTTGCACTTTTGCGAATAAAAAATTAAAATAAATTACATTTTTTTTGGGCAGAGAATATTTTCGCAATAAAATACTTTATAACTTTACTGTAAATAATCACTTCAATCCTAAAAAACTATTGGCAAGAATATAGCATAAACATAAGAATACCAATTAATTAATCTTAAAAACATAAATTATGGGAGTTATTAAAAAAATTCTGGTGATCTTGATTTTAATTATGTCAATAGTATTAATTGCGGCTTATTTTATGCCTAGAAATTATGCTGTAGAAAGGGAAATAACCATAAATAAACCTGCTGACAGTATTTTTAACTATGTAAGATATTTACAAAATCAAAATGAGTTTAGTGTTTGGGCAAACATAGACCCAAAAATGAAATCGACCATCAAAGGAACCGACGGATCTGTTGGAGCAATATCGGTTTGGCAGAGCGATGTAAAAGAAGTTGGAGAAGGCGAACAGGAAATCACTAAAATTACAGAAGGAAAACGTCTGGATTTCTCCCTGCGTTTTAAAAAACCTATGGAAGATAACGCCATCGCATTTATATCTACTGATGCGATTACGACCAATCAAACCAAAGTAAAATGGGGAATCAGCGGTGTAATCCCGTATCCTTCAAATATAATGCTGCCAATGCTTCATCTGGATAAAATGATTGGAAATGATTTACAAAAGGGTCTTGAAAACTTAAAGGCAAAAATGGAGGAAGAATAATATTATTTCAAACTAAAATTTTTACCGTAAATATTTTTCAAATCATTTTCAAACAATGTATAGGGATCATTATAAAATTTTATAAAATCCGGGACACTGACTTGACCAGGAAATGGAGCATAAAAATGAGTTGGACTCGTTATATCATTTCGCCAAACTAAAACATAGGCTAGTTCTAATTTTTCAGATTTTAAAGTTTTTAATAAAATTTCTGTCCACCAAGAAGGATTAGGAATGGATTCCAGACCTGTTTCGGTAAATGCTGCAAGCTTATTTTTCATTATACCTGTATCAGAAATTATTTTTAGTTTTTTAAGTCCAGCTTCTAAATCGTATTTTCCGTCTCTTCCAAAGTCTGCATAATCGTCCATACCAAACATATCTACATAATCATCGCCGGGATAACGCTCTAAATATTCTGTTTCATTTGTAAATTGATTGTCTGGAGAAAAAGCATATATAAAATTATGAACGCCTAATGTATCTCTTAGATATGAAATTGTAAACTGCCAAACGGCTATAAAATCTTCACGTGAAGTATATTTTTTACCCCACCAAAACCAGTTTCCGTCAAATTCATGATACGGTCTAAAAATCATTGGTGCCAAAGTGCCGTCCTCTGTCTTTACAGAATGAGCAAAATCGGCAATAGTTTTCAAAATTTCTTTGTATTGCTTATTATAATTTCCTCCCGGCTTAATTAAAGACATTGCAGGTTTTGAAATCGAATCTTTCCAATAGAATCCACCACCCGAAACAGGATTTAAGAAATGCCAGGAAACTGTTGTAATACCGCCTCTCTTATATGTATCAACGACAATTTTTTTTAAGCCTTCTTTGTTCTTTTGAATTTCATCTTTAGACTGCCCAGAAAATCCGCTAAAATCAATCCCAACTACTGCAGGATGTGAACCTGTGACAGACTTAACATCTGACTTGTTAGATTCATTAGACCAGCCATGACCATATTCGAGTGCATGCTGATGCCCAAAAAGAATATTGTTTTTTGAAATTATTTTTAAATTACGATATAAGTTTTTTGTTTCCTTTGTTGCATTCTTATCAACCTGCGCAAAAAACAAAATGTCCTGTTACCATCAAAAGAGATAACAGGACATTTTTTTTATTTATGATAAAATTCATGGTTTAAAGTAGTTAGTTTTAAACCCGAAGTTACTATTTAGAAGAAAGGTATTCTAATACATTTTTATCAATACGTTGATCTATATTGTCAATGTCTGCTTTTACGAATTTTTCACCCAGAATGTTTTCATATAATTCGATATATCTTTCAGACACAGATTCAATGTAAGCATCTGTCATATCTGGAATCTGTTGTCCTTCCTGACCTTGAAAACCATTTTCGATCAGCCAGCGACGTACAAATTCTTTAGACAATTGCTTTTGCTCCTCCCCTTTTTGCTGTCTTTCCTGATATCCGTCAGCATAAAAATAACGTGAAGAATCCGGCGTATGAATTTCATCAATCAAAACAATAACTCCATCTTTTGTTTTTCCGAATTCATACTTTGTATCTACTAAAATTAAACCACGGCTTGCAGCAATTTCAGTTCCTCTCTGGAATAAATCACGAGTATATTTTTCTAATACTATATAATCTTCTTCTGTTACAATTCCTTTAGCCAAAATATCTTCACGAGAAATATCTTCGTCATGAGATCCGTTATCTGCTTTTGTAGTCGGCGTAATAATTGGCTCCGGGAATTTATCATTTTCTTTAAGACCTTCTGCCATTGTAACACCACAGATTTGTCTTTTTCCTAAAGCATATTCCCTAGCCGCGTGACCTGAAACATAACCGCGAATAACCATTTCTACTTTAAAAGGTTCGCATAAATGCCCAACAGCAACGTTTGGATCTGGTGTAGCAATAAGCCAGTTTGGAACAATATCTTGTGTTAATTCCATGAATTTTGTAGCAATCTGATTTAAAATCTGACCTTTGTACGGAATCCCTTTTGGTAAAACTACATCAAAAGCCGAAAGTCTGTCTGTTGCTACCATGACCAAAAGTTCGTCGTTTATATTGTAAACTTCTCTCACTTTGCCGCGGTAAACAGATTTTTGATTCGGGAAATTAAAATTTGTAGTTGTAATTGTATTGCTCATTTTCCTTAGTTGTGTTGTTTTTTATGAATGCAAATTTAAAACTATTTAAAAGAGCACGCAAAGAAAAAAATTATTGTTTTAAAAGTGTCGAATTAAATAAATTCAAGATTCTGCTGTATTCGTCAATCCATGAGTATGTTTCTTTAAATCCATGCGATTCTACAGGAAACGAAGCCAGAGTCCAGTTCTTTTTCTGCAATTCGATAAAACGTTGTGACAAACGAACAATATCCTTATATTCTACGTTGTCGTCTACCATTCCGTGCAGCATTACCAAGTTTCCTTTTAGATTATCTGCATAATATATCGGAGAACTTTTTTTGTATGCTTCAGGATCTGTCTCAGGAAAATTTAAAATATTCCCTGTATATCCGTGATTGTAATGTGCCCAATCTGTAACCGAACGCAAAGCAGCACCCGAAGCAAATTCTCCTGGAGTTGTCAGCATTCCCATTAAAGTAATAAACCCACCGTAAGAACCTCCATAAATACCAACTCTGTTCGCATCAATTCCAAGATTATCAACCAGATATTTCTTTCCGTCAATATGATCAGATAAATCTTTTCCTCCCATAAAACGATAAATTCCAGTTCTAAAGTCGCGTCCGTAACCGTCACTTCCTCTATAATCAATATCCAAAACAGTATAACCTAAATCAGTTAGTAAGTTATGAAACATATATTCTCTGTAATAATTACTCCAATAATTATGTGCATTTTGCAGATATCCTGCACCATGAACAAAAATTACTGCCGCTTTATTGGCATTTTCAGTTTTTGGCGTATATAATCTTGCGTTTACCGGAGTTCCGTCTTGTGCTTTAAAAGTAATAACCTGAGCTTCTCTCCATTGGTATTTTTTAAAACTTTCTGACTGCGAATACGAAATTTGCTGCAAAGTTGTATTCTTTTTGTTTTCCGCAATATAAAAATCCCAAGGTATATTTTTATAAGAATAACGAACAAGAAGCGATTTTTCATCTGGAGATAAAACTACTTCACTCGCTCCGTCTTTAGTAATAATTGGCTGTAAAATTCCATCTGCAGGATTCAATTTATAAAAAACTCTGTTTCCCGGATGTGTAGTGTTTGTTGTGATGTAAAATGTCTTTTTATCTTTAGACAATACAACATCTCTCACTTCCCAATTACCATTTGTAAGTTGTGTTTTCTTTTTTGTTTTTAGGTTGTAAGTATATAAATGAGAATATCCTGTTGCTTCAGACTGGAAATAAATCGTTTCATTATCTGCTAAAAATTCCAAATTTCCAGAAGAAAAAGGGTAAGACGGTATTCCGGGACCGCCAATCCAGGCTTCGTCATGCTGATGTTCTATTTCTTCAAAAGTTCCTTTGTCGAGATTCAAATTTACCAACCATCTGTCTTTATTATCCTGACTTCTTATCGATACAATTGCCAATGAACCGTCTTCATTATAAACCGGAGTGCTGGCAACTAATAATTTATCTTCTTTTGCTTTATTTTTTAAATTATCATACTGCTCGTAATATTTAGGCACATCCTGAATATGACTTAAAGTCGAAAAATTTACAAAGTAAACAGAATCCTTAACAGCCGAATAAATACCAAAACGTGTTTTTACCAGATTCTTTACAGAAACTTTTTCTTTTGTATCAGGAGTTTGGTTATAACCATCTGAAGTGATAAAAACTTCCATTTTTTCTTTCTTAACTTCAGGAAGTTCTATTAAACTAAAAGTGGCAAAATTTCCGTTTGGATTAATGTTTAATCCTCTAAATTCATCATTTCCATAAAAATAACTTTTTGCAAAATCAGATTTTACCGCTTTGCTTTTAGCTAAATTCCATTGTTTTTTAGCATCTTTATCTTTAATAAACTGAAACAACTCTTTTTGCTGTTCGTTCAAAAAAGTTTCTTTTTCTGGTTTAGGATCTTTTTTTATTCCTTTACTAAAATTGGTAATTTGTAAAACCGTTCCTTCTTTAGTATTGTATTTAAAAATATTATCATTCTGCTCAAAAAACAATATTCCGTTCTGACTTCCTAATTTCAAATCAGAAATTGGTGCAGACTGCTGCAATAATTTCTTAGTTGTTTTGGTCTGAATTGAATACGAATACAAACTTCCTTTATTTATATAATAAACCACATCTGATCCTGGTTTACCTAAAAAATCAAACTGCGAAAAAGCGGCTTCCTGTGGTGTTGCAGGTTCTGGTTTTGCCATTCCTTTCTGCCAGAAATAAGTACTTGCGCCCCACTCATCTTTCGGGTTCCATTCAAAATATACTTTTTTGCCATCTGGAGACCAGCGTCCGTTTGTAGGTTGATTTCCAATAAAAGATTCCCCTTTCATAATTTCTTCTAATTTTAAATTTTGACTGTTTCCAGCTATAGAAAAAACTAAAAAGGCAAGAATAAAAATGTTTTTTGTCATGATTGTAGTATTTGAGATCGTAAAAATACACTTTGAAAGCAATTAAAAAAAAGTTTTGTAAGAACTATTTTTGATGAATGTTAAAAAACAAAAATCCCCGAAAATAAGGTTTTCGAGGATTTTCTAAAAATGTATCTCTTAAATTTAACTTGCAGCAAATTCTTTATCCAGAATTCTCGTTGCAATAAACCTTGCGACACCGTCTTCGGCATTTGTTTTTATGACTTCGAGATTCGGCAGTGTTTCTTTTAATAATGCCGGAGCATTCCCCATAATCAGTCCTTTTCCTGATACAGATAACATTTGCACATCATTGAAACCATCACCAAAGGAAACTGCTTCTGCCAGCGTAAAGCCTGCTTTTTCTAAAACTGTTTCGATCGCAACAGCTTTATCGATAGACTTATCCATAAATTCTAAACAAGTCGGAAGACTGAAAGCATGATGAAGATGTTCTGATGAATTGGCTAAAATATCGTCTTTTAATTTTACTAATTTTTCATGATTATCGCAGGAAAAGAAAATTTTAATAGCGCCAAAATCCTCTAAAGCTTTATAATCTACTAATTCTGGACGGTAATTTAATTTTTCCTGAAAAGCATTAAGTTTTTCACTTATTTTATTGGTCTGCCAAACGTTTTCTTTAAATAAAACCACTGTAATTTCAGGATCTATTTCAACATTTAAAGCTGCTTTTACAATATCACTATCCAAATTAAATGCAAAAAGTTCTTCTTTTTCCGGCGAATGGATTCTCGCTCCGTTTGAACTTACCAAATAAACCGGAATTTCCAGCTTATCTATAATTGCCATAGCATCAAGATGATGACGCCCTGTAGCCACAACAATAAGATAATTTTGATTGTGAAGTTCCTGAAAAATTGATTTGGTATAATCTGATATTCTGTGCTGCGTGTTGAGTAAAGTTCCGTCTAAATCTGTAACGACAACTTTTATATTTTTAAGTTTAGTCATATTTATAATCAAATGTTTATGATGTACAAATTTATGGTTTTAAGCTCAGAAGACCAAAGTTTAGAGCAGTTGTAGATTTTAAAATGAAGAAGTTTATTATTTATTTAACTATTTCATCAAATACTGAATTTTAAATAATTAAATTTTAATAATTCCCGATTTATATAAATTTAGTGCTTTCTGAACAACCATTTCAATTTGTTCTAAAGGTAAATCCTGATCAATATCAAACAACATAATTTTCATTCTGGACCGTGTTTCCTGAAGCAAAAACGGTTCATCAAAATATTTCCCTTCTACAATTCCGATATATGGTTGTTTATTTTTTTTATGAATCCACAAATAGCAGAACATCTTTCCTTTATAACAAAAAAACGGCATTCCGTATTTAAGCACATTTGTAATGTCTTGGTCCTGTTTTAAAATGATTTCTTTTAATGCGAAAAGTATCCCTTTTATAGGTTCTTCTTGGTTTAAATAAAAATCATCTATACTTTTCATTTTCTGATTTTTTGAGTTTTAGCAAAAATAATTTTCAAAGTATCAGGACATTTTGATTCTGGCTTTACTTTACAAATCAATGAATCATTTTTAATATAAAATATTTCTTTTGTAAAAAGACAAAAGCTTTTTCCTTCATCTGGTTCACAATTTGGCATTGTCAATAATGGTAAAGGCGCTTTATCCTTCCTGTCAAAAAAAGTGCAATCTAAAAAAGGAAAAGCTATATAACAAGTATCTATTTTTGTGCTGTTTAATTCAATAGAATCGCCAATCATTCTCCACTTTCCTTTCGAAAATACTCTCCAATCACACCCCGCACCTCTATAATTAAAACTGCTATCAGCATTTATTTTGATACTTGATTTTCCTGGAACTATATATTCCGTATCATACCAAGTTCCAGTAAATTTATTTTTAGGAGTTTCCTTTTTTTGACACGAAATCAAACAGAGAAACAATAAAAAACTAAATGCTTTAAACTTCATTCAATAGTTATTAAAAATTAAAAAAAATATTCGTTTTACTCATTTCTAAAAAGAATATGAATAAAACGAATATCAATAAATGTTAAAACACAATTCACGATTTACATTTAACATTTCACTATAATTAATCGTGGTTTTCTATTTGTTTGTAAGCATCGATTACCTTTTTTACTAATCTGTGACGTACGATATCTTTATCATCAAGATAAATAATTCCGATTCCGTCAACGTCTTTCAAAACCAAAATAGCTTCTTTAAGACCAGAAATAGTTCTTCGAGGCAAATCGACCTGACCAGGATCACCTGTAATCATAAACTTGGCGTTTTTTCCCATACGGGTCAAAAACATTTTCATCTGTGAGTGAGTTGTATTCTGTGCTTCATCCAGAATTACAAAGGCATTGTCAAGCGTTCGCCCGCGCATAAATGCCAAAGGCGCAATCTGAATAATTCCTTTTAAAATGTAATCTTCGAGCTTTTCGTTGGGTAACATATCGCGTAAAGCATCATAAAGCGGCTGCATATAAGGATCCAGTTTTTCTTTCATATCGCCGGGCAAAAAACCAAGATTTTCACCTGCTTCTACCGCCGGCCTTGTCAAAATAATCCTTTTTACTTCTTTCTCTTTAAGTGCTTTAACTGCCATTGCTACACCTGTGTATGTTTTACCGGTTCCGGCAGGACCAACTGCAAATACCATATCATTTTTTTTGATGGTATCTACAAGCAGCTGCTGGTTAGGCGTCATGGCTTTTATTATTTTACCGCCAACACCGTGAACTAATATTTTGTCATGATCATAAGATCTTTTATCATCCTGACCATCACTCATAATTACACGTTCAATTACGTTATCATCGATGTTATTGTATCGGGTAAAGTGGAGCATTAATCTCTGAAATCTTTTTTCGAATTCATCTAACACTTCCTTTTCGCCAAATGCTTTTAAAGTTGTTCCTCTCGCTACTATTTTAAGCTTTGGATAATACTTTTTGATGATTTCAAGATGGCTGTCCTGAGCACCCCAAAACTCTTTTGGAGCGATATCTATTAGCTCGATTATTCTTTCGTTCAAATGAGGTAGTTTTAAATTAAAAATAAATTTGTTTTGTAAATCTATTGTTGTCGGGTATGTTCATATCTTTCAATGCAATTTGTCTTTTCTTTCTTTCAATTTGCATTTAGTATTATTAGATTTGCATTTCTCAAATTTAATGAAAATTAGATTTAAAAACTACCAATAGTTATAAACAAAATTATGTCAATAATTACCCTTACTACTGATTACGGCTTAAAAGACCACTTTGTTGGTTCGTTAAAGGGTAAAATTTTATCAGAGTTTCCAGAGGCTGTAATTATTGATATTTCTCATGATATTGACCCATTTAACACAGCCGAAGCAAGTTATGTTATCGGAGCTTCTTATTTAAGCTTTCCAAAAGGAACCGTTCACTTAATTGGAGTTGATCTTGAACGCAATAAAGAGAATCAGCATATTGCCATGCAGTGGAACGATCATTATTTCATTTGCGCTGATAATGGAATTCTGAGCATGCTCACACAAAAAATTGTACCGCAAAAAATTGTCGCTGTAAATATTCATGATCGCTTTCCGATCGAATCTACAGATTTAGATATTTTTATACAAGTTGCCTGTCATATTGCCAAAGGTGGTTTATTGAATGTTATCGGAAAAGAAATTACGGGCGTAAAAGAAGTTACTGAACTGCAGGCAATAGTTGCCAGCGACGGGAATTCGCTTAAAGGATATGTAATTTATATTGATCATTTTGGGAACGTGGTGACGAATATCTCTAAACAGCAATTTTTAGAAGCTGCAAAAGGCCGTCCGTATGAGATTGTAATGAAACCAAAAAGCATTAAAACAATTCTGCCCAACTACTCCGCCATTGCTACTTCTGATAAGTATCCGATAAAAACTTACGAAGGCGAAAAGCTGGCTATTTTTAATGAAGCCGGATTTCTTGAAATTGCTATTTTTAGAGGAAATCCTTCTAAAGTGGGTTCTGCCAATAGTTTATTGGGACTAAATTACCGCGATGTGATTACGATTAAGTTTTCATAAAACTTTAGATTAATTGGCACGCAGATTTAGCAGATCTAAACAAATTTTTCACCTGCATTGTGTTCCCGTGGTTGAAACCGCAGGTTATGTTTGAGTATTTTGAAGATAAAAAATTAGGTTTTAGATTATTTTATTTTTTTATAAAAACAACAATCAATTTTGGTATTTTTGCGCACCTGTAAGCGATTTTCAATTAAAATCTAATATCAGAAATCTAAAATTGAATATATGTTCGTAAAAATAGTAAAAATGAGTTTTCACGAAGATAAAATTCCGGATTTTCTGGAGATTTTTGAATCTGTGAAAGATAAAATACGAAATGCAGACGGAAATCGTTTTTTAGAATTATATCAGGATAAAAATGACAAATGTATTTTCTTTACTTACAGTTATTGGGAAACCGAAGCAGATTTAGAAAATTACAGAAATTCTGAACTATTTAATACAGTATGGAATTTTACAAAAAAACTATTCAATGCAAAACCAGAAGCGTGGAGCGTGGATAAATTGGTAAGTTTAAATTAGTTTCATGTTTCAAGTTTCACGTTAAGCGGGCAACTTGAAACATGAAACATGAAACAATAAAAACAAAAGAACACGAATGAAATCAATCATTTTAAGAGAAATAAAATCCTTTTTTGGCTCCCCAATCGGCTATTTGGTCATTGCGATTTTCTTAATCAGCAACGGACTCTTTTTATGGGTTTTTCAAGGAGATTACAATATACTGAATACAGGATATGCAGATTTAACTCCATTTTTTACTTTAGCACCCTGGATTTTTATCTTCCTTATTCCGGCCGTAACCATGAGAAGCTTCTCTGACGAAAAAAAACAAGGAACTCTTGAATTGCTTTTAACCAAACCCTTGTCGATTTGGGAAATTGTAAACGGAAAATTTTTAGGATCTTTATTCTTAATCATAATGGCAATTGTTCCAACTTTTATTTATGTAAAAGTAATTTCAAATCTAGGTCTGCCCGAAGGAAATATTGATATGGGAAGCACAATAGGTTCTTATTTCGGATTGTTATTTTTAATTGCTTCATATGCCGCAATCGGAATTTTTACTTCTACCCTTTCAGAAAATCAAATTGTTGCTTTTATTATTTCTGTTTTTCTATGTTTTTTCTTTTATTTTGGTTTTGAAGGTTTAGCATCACTGGCTCCAGGCTCTTCTGCAATTATTTCAGGATTTGGTATGCAGGATCATTATAAAAGTATGAGCAGAGGAGTAATTGACACCCGAGATGTTATTTATTTTTTGAGCATAACCATTTTATTCTTGTCTTTTACCGTTTATAAATTAAAATCTTTTAAGGCCTAATGAAAGCATCAACTCAAAAAAATATTAAAACATTAGGTATTACAATTTTTATTTTAATTGTTTTAAATGTACTCGGAAGTTTGTATTTCCACCGATTTGATTTAACCAAAGACAAACGATATACGTTATCTCAAACTTCTTTAAATATTGTAAAGCAAGTAAAGAATCCATTATCCATCAAAATTTATATGGATGGAAATCTTCCTGCAGATTTTGTGCGTCTGCAGCAGGAAACCAGACAATTATTAGAAGAATTTCAGGCTTACAACAGCAATATCGCTTTCGAATTTGTAAATCCGCTTGAGAATGAAGAGGAAAGTGCAGATTTGACAAAATCACTTTTTCAAAAAGGCCTTACTCCAATAAACATCACGGTTGATGATAAGGGAAAACAATCTCAGGCAATGGTTTTTCCGTGGGCAGTTGCGGTTTACAATAATAAAGAAGTAAATATTCCTTTGCTTAAAAATATTATGGGTTCTTCTACGACGCAAAAAGTAATTGGATCGATTCAGCATTTAGAATATTCTATTGCAGACGCCCTTAATAAAATTACCAAAGCCAAGCAGAAAAAAGTTGCGATTATAAGAGGTAATGGTGAAATGAAAGAAATTCATATTGCCAAAATGCTGATGCAGATTCGCGAAAGCTATTACATCGGACCTTTTACCTTAGATTCTGTTGCAAAAAATCCAAACGGAACTTTAGATGCTCTAAAAAAATACGATCTAGCAATTATCTCAAAACCAACTGAAACTTTTTCTGACGAAGAAAAACAAGTTTTAGACCAGTTTATTATGAATGGAGGTAAAACACTGTGGCTTATCGATCAGGTTGCTGCCGATATGGACAGCCTTTACAATCAGTCTGGTGCTACATTAGCATACCCGAGAGACTTGAATTTAAATGATATGTTTTTTAAATATGGATTCAGAATTAATCCGGATCTGGTAAAAGACGAACAAGGAAGCCCAATAAAGCTGGCAACTGGAGAGCAAGGAAGTGCAACTCAATATCAAGATTTTATATGGAAATTTGCGCCTCAGGTTTATCCTGTAAGCAAGCATCCGATTGTGAAAAATTTAGGCGGTATTCGATTTGATTTTGCCAATCCGATTGATACTTTAAAAAACGGAATCAAAAAAACAATTTTATTACAATCGTCTCAATATTCCAAAAAGATTGGAAGTCCTGCAGAAATCAGTTTAAACATTGTTACAGAGAAAACTTCACCAGAAGATTATCTTAATAAAGGAAACATACCGCTTTCCGTTTTACTAGAAGGTTCCTTTCATTCTGCTTTTGAGAATCGCGTTTTGCCTTTTAAAGAGAATTCGTTTGCAGCAAAAAGCAAACCTACTAAAATGATTGTAATTTCTGATGGAGATCTTGCCAGAAATCAATTAGATAAAAACCTTGAACCGGTAGAATTGGGTTACGATCAGCGCACAGGAAACCTTTATGACAATAAAGATTTTATGATGAACTGTATCAATTATCTGCTGGATGATACCGGACTTATTAACATTAGAAGTAAAGACGTAGAACTGCCTTTATTGGACAAAGAAAAAGTTTATGAAAATTACAGCACAACACAATTCATAACTATCGGACTTCCAATTCTAATTTTATTGGTTTTTGGACTGGCATTTACCTTTATCAGAAAAAGAAAGTACAGCAAATAGATGTTAATAAAAAAAATGTAATACTTTAGATAGTTTACGATATATTTGTAATCAGTATATTTAGTCATTAATAACTAAAGAAACATCAAAAAATAAAATAAAACAGATGAAATTTATAGTATCGAGTTCGTACTTATTAAAACAATTACAAGTTTTAGGTAGTGTTATCAACAGTAACAATACACTGCCTATTTTAGATAACTTTTTATTTGAACTAGACAATAATGAATTGACAGTTTCGTCTTCTGATCTTGAAACGACAATGTCTGCTTCATTATCGATCGATTCTACAAGTAAAGGAAGTGTGGCTGTGCCTGCTAAACTTTTACTTGAAATTTTAAAAACTTTTCCAGAACAGCCTTTAACTTTTACAGTTGAAGACAATAATACAGTAGAAATTAGTTCAAATTCTGGAAAATATGCTTTAGCATATGCAGCCGGAGAAGAATTTCCTAAAGCTGTACATCTAGAGGAGCCATCTGTAACTTTAGTTCCTGCAGAAGTATTGGCAACTGCGGTTAGTAAAACTATTTTTGCTGCCGGAAACGATGATTTACGTCCGGTAATGTCTGGAGTATTTTTCCAGTTCTCTCCAGAAGGTTTAATCTTTGTTGCAACAGACGCACACAAACTGGTAAAATATGCGCGTACAGATGTAAAAGCATCTCAGGTTGCAGATTTTATCATGCCTAAGAAACCTTTGAATATTTTAAAAAGTATTTTAGGATCTTCTGATGCTGAAGTAAAAATTGAATACAACGACTCAAATGCGACTTTCTCATTTGACAACTATATCTTAATGTGTCGTTTGATTGATGGAAAATACCCAAATTACGAAGCGGTTATTCCAAAAGAAAATCCAAATAAATTAATGATTGATCGTTCTTTATTTTTAAGTTCTGTTCGTCGTGTTGCGATTTTCTCAAACAAAACTACGCACCAAATTCGTTTAAAAATTGCAGGAGCAGAATTAAATGTATCTGCTGAAGATATTGACTACTCAAACAAAGCAGAAGAAAGATTGACTTGTGATTATCAAGGAGATGATTTGCAAATTGGTTTCAATTCTCGTTTCTTAACAGAAATGCTTACAAACCTGCAGTCAGATATGATTATGCTTGAAATGTCATTACCAAACAGAGCCGGAATTCTAACTCCTGTTGACGGTCTAGAAGAAGGAGAAACAGTTACTATGCTTGTAATGCCCGTGATGTTAAATAGTTAACATCAAAACTTCTTTTTGTTACAGGGATATTTTTTAGTTTAAATTTAAAGATATATCATTGTAAAAAAAAATATCGCTATTAACCAACCATTTTTTATACCTAAAAACCGCAATTCTTTTATAAGAGTTGCGGTTTTTTAGTTTGGGATTTTTTTTTGTTTCAGGTTTGAGGTTTCAAGTTTCAGGTTTGAAATGCGATTAACTTTTTTAGATTTTACCGCAAAGCACGCAAAAGTTTTTTTTCTCGTGTTTATAACGTTTTATAAAATATAAAGTTCACAAAGCTTTGCGAACTTTGCGTAAACCTTTGTGCCTTTGCGGTAATAAAACACAATACGTACAAACCTGAAACTTGAAACCTGAAACTTTAAACAAATAAAAACCTAAAACAAATTTTCTTTAACTTTGCAGTATGAAAATAGAAATTTGGTCGGACATCATGTGTCCGTTTTGTTATATCGGAAAAAGACAATTGGAATCGGCTTTGGCTCAATTTCCTAACAATGAATTTGAAATTGAGTGGAAAAGTTTTCAACTTGATCCAACCATTACACCGCAATCCGGCAAAGATGTATATACGTTTCTAGCCGAGAGAAAAGGCATGTCTGTAGAACAATCAATAGAAATGCACAAAGGTGTAACTGAACGTGCAAAAAGCGTTGGTTTAGATTATCATTTTGAAAAAGCTGTTATTTCGAATTCGTTGGAAGCGCATAGAATCATTCAATTAGCAAAAACCAAAAAGTTAGGAGATGCAATGGAGGAAATTTTCTTTAAGGCTTATTTTACTGAAGGAAGAGATCTAAATGACGGACCAACATTAATTGAATTGGCGTATAAAGCGGGAATAGATCAAAACGAAGTTTTAGAACTTCTGAAAAATGAAAATCAATTTTTAAAAGAAGTTCAGGATGATATCGCCGAAGCACAAGAAATTGGCGTTCAAGGCGTTCCTTTCTTTGTTTTTGATCGCAAATATGCTGTTTCTGGGGCACAGCCTGTAGAAGCTTTTGTTCAGACTATCAAAGAAGTTCAAAAATAATTTAACAGCTTTTAATCCATATTAATAAACAGGTTTTCGATTAATAAAATGATACAGGTTTTCTATATCCAAAGAATCCATACTTTCTTTAGCTAGATACCGATGATAATCGATTGCTTGTTTGTAAAGCTTTGTGGTGTCAATTTTTGCATTTCTTTCTATTATCCATTTTTTAAAAATAATAGAATCCGTATTTCTTAAAGCAGGGCCTGTAGATTTAGCATCTAATTTATGGCATGCCGCACAAGTTCTATTGAATACTTCTTTTCCCGCCACGGCATCTTGTGGAGTATCTTTAGTACCGCAAAAATATTGCGGTGAATGAGTCGCACACCCTAATTGAACTGGTTGATTACTATTAAATAAAAAACAAAACACAGCCAGTGTAAAAATCAGAAAACCGACTGCATACAAAAATATTGTTCTAATCATATTCAATAAAAAATAAGGATCTTATAATTCAACACAAAACTATTTTGATAATTTTTCATTAAAAAAATCAATGGTACGTTTCCATGCTAATTCTGCTGCAGCTTTATCGTAGCGCGGTGTCGAATCGTTATGAAAACCGTGGTTAACATTAGGATAGATATAAGCTGTATATTCTTTATTGTTCGCTTTTAGGGCTTCTTCATAAGCGGGCCATCCATCTGTGACTTTAGTATCTAATCCTGCATAATGCAATTGCAGCGGTGCCTTAATATTTGGAACTTCCTGCGCCGTTGGCTGCCCTCCATAAAAAGGTACAGCTGCCGCTAAATCCGGTACTCTGACAGCCATCATATTAGAGATCCATCCTCCAAAACAAAACCCTACTACTCCAACTTTTTTGTTGCAGAATTCATGATTTTTGAGATATTCTGCGCCAGCAATAAAATCTTCCAGCATTTCATTTCTATTTCTTGTGCTCTGCATTTCGCGTCCTTTATCATCGTTTCCTGGATAGCCGCCTAGCGGACTTAACGCATCTGGAGCAAGACTTATAAATCCTGCCAATGCTGCTCTTCTTGCTACATCTTCAATGTAAGGATTTAATCCTCTGTTTTCGTGTACAACAACTACACCTCCCACCCTCTTTTTATGATCTTTAGGAATACACAATAATGCTTTGATTGTACCGCCGCCTTTTGGAGAATTATAATTTATATAGGTTTCTGTAATTCTGGGATCATTAGGCTTTATTTGCAAATTTTCTACATAATCTGGTGAGAGAAAACTCAACAATGCCGGCACGGTAAGTGCACCTACAGCATAAAGAGATAATTTTTGTACAAAATCACGACGAGAAAGTCTGTTGTGAGCATAATCATCATACAGATCAAATACTTCCTGCTTAATTTCTTCTTTTTTTGGTAAGTCCATATTATCAGATTTAAGATCTGTTAAATGTAAAAAAAATGCTTCAATATACTTCTTCTATTTTTATCAAATCTCTATTATAAAATTTTTTAAAGGAGAAAACCTGCTTATAATTAAGTAAAGAAGTTCTCTCCATACAGCTTAAAAAAAGGAATTAAGAGTGCTGTTTTGAATAAGAAAAATAGTTCATATTCCTTAAAACTGAATATTTTTTAATTAATTCATTTAAATAAAGCAGTCCGGTACGAATAGCGGATAATTTTATAATAATCTATATTTAATTTTGCGCGAAATCTAAGAGAATACAATTTTAATAAGCAAATTTAAATTCATAACTATGTCTGATTTTTTAAAACAATTTGGAGAAGATCTTAAAACAAACGTACCAGGTTTTATTGCAGTTTCGGTTGCAGAAATAAAAAGTGGAATGTCTTTTTACTCACACTCTGTACTTTCAGATTTTGATCCGGAATTGGCATCTGCTTTTAACCTTGAGGTGGTAAAAGCAAAAATGAACGCGATCAAAGCATTAAATTTACACAATCAGGAAATTGATAATGTCATGATTACTTTAACATCTCAAATTCATATTATTGATGTTTCTGATAATGGAGAATATTTCATTTACCTGGCGGTAGATTCTACAAAGGCTAATTTAGGAATGACAAAGTCTATCTTAAACAAGTATAAAAAAGAAATAGCGCAAAAACTTTAAAATCAAGTTTTTACCATAATTACAAAAGGAATATTCGATTGAATATTCCTTTTTTGTTTTTAGAAGTATGTATTTCTTAAGCAGATTAAATTATATTTAAAGTATAATTTTCAAATTGTAAGAATGGAGTTACGAGCGTTTTTCGAAAAATATCCTGATGAATCTACCTGCATCGAGGAATTCAAAAACAAACGTCTTGAAAATGGTCTGGTTTGTAAAAAATGCAATCATAACGAACACTCTTTTAGAAGTATTGATTTGAAATTTCAATGCAAAAAATGCGGCAGCCGTCTGAGTTTGCGCTCCGGTACTGTAATGGAAAACTCTAATCTCCCAATTAGGCATTGGATGATTTGTATTGAACTGATCACCCTTTCAAAAAGAAAAATATCAATTCTAAAAATTCAATATTTATTAGGCCACAAACGCTATGAGCCAATCTGGCTGATGGTGCAAAAAATTCGTTTGGTGATGCGCCAGCGAGACGAGAAATATCATTTGAGAGCTTATTCTGAATTTGACAGCGAGTTTCTTGAAAAAATTGACAATTTCATTATTCAAAGAAAAAAGACTTTAAAGGAAAATGCCAAAAAATGATTTATATTAAAATCATGTAAAAGCAAATGTAACTCCATCCAGAATTTTAATCTTAACTTTAGATTTCTTCTAAAAGAAATTCTTAATGAAAATACTCTGGAAATATCTACAGCCACATCGTAATCTTATTTTTCTCGCATTATTACTGGCAGGAATCGCACAGCTTTTAACTTTAATTGATCCGATAATCTTCGGAAAAATTATTGATCAATACGCGACAAATAAAAATAATCTCGAAGAAAAAGAATTACTGTCAGAAATAATATATTGGCTGTGTATAGCACTCGGAATCGGAATATTGGCCAGATTAAGTAAAGCTGCCCAGGATTATATTACCAGAAAAGCTGTTGCAGGTTTTGGAATGTCAATTTTTAATGATGGTTTAAAACAAACTTTAAGGCTTTCATATCAGGAATTTGAAGAAAGCAGAAGCGGTACAACGCTTTCTGTACTTCAAAAGGTAAAAACAGATTCTGAGCGTTTTATAAATTCCTTTATCAATGTAATGTACTCTTCTCTTATTGGAGTTGGTTTTCTGATCTGGTACAGCATCAATAAAAACTGGTTACTTGTTCCTGTATTTTTTGTTGGAGTATTATTGCTAGGTTCTCTGACCGGTTTGGTTTCTAAGAGAATTAAAGGCATTCAGAAATCTATAAATAAGCAAACGGATAAACAGGCAGGCGTAATTACAGAAAGCCTGCGAAATATTGAACTGGTAAAAAGTCTTGGCCTTACTTTTTCTGAGATTAAACGAATGAACCAGCAGACTTTAAAAATATACAATCTCGAAATGATAAAGGCTAAAAAAGTAAGTGTACTGTCTTTTTTACAGGGCAATATGCTTAATCTTCTTAAACAGTCTATTTTGTTTATTTTATTATGGCTCATTTTTAGAAAAGTACTTACTACTGGCGAGCTCATTGCAATGCAGTTTATATCGACTGCTATTTTTACGCCGCTTCAGGATTTAGGAAACATGATTATACTTTACAGAGAGGCAGACGCTTCTTTAAAAACGTTTGACAGATTAATGAACAGACCGATAGAGAAACGTCCAGAAAATTCTATAGAGGTTGAAAAACTAGAAAATCTCGAATTTAGAAACGTAATATTCAAACACAAAACTGCCACTTACAATGCCATTGATGATATTTCGTTCAAAATAAGTTTAGGAAAAACAATTGCATTTGTCGGGCCTTCCGGCTCAGGAAAATCGACATTAGTAAAATTGCTTGTAGGTCTTTATGTTCCTGTAGATGGAGGTATTTATTTTAATCAAATTAATTCAGATCAAATACGATACAATCCGTTACGAAGACAAATTGGTTTTGTAACTCAGGACACCCAGTTATACGCTGGATCGATAAAAGAGAATTTACTTTTTGTAAATCCCGCAGCTACAGATGACGAGATTAATGAAGCTTTGAATAAGGCTTCGGCGACAGCACTCATCGCGAAAGCTTCGCATGGATTAAATACGGTTTTAGGCGAAAGCGGCATGAAACTTTCGGGTGGAGAAAAACAGCGTCTTTCTATCGCCAGGGCATTACTTCGAAAACCACAGCTTCTTATTTTTGATGAAGCTACGTCTGCACTTGATTCTATAACAGAAGAACAAATTACTGCCACTATTAGAGAAATCTCTTTGAGCAGAAAACGAATGACTATTTTAATAGCGCACCGCCTTTCTACAATTATGCATGCTGATACTATTTATGTTTTAGAAAAAGGAAAAATTTCTGAAACGGGCTCTCATCAGGAATTACTGGATCAAAAAGGACTTTACTATTCTATGTGGCGCCAGCAGGTTGGCGAGAGAAGATAAAGCAGATATTAATAAAGTGTAATACTTGACAATCATCTATTAAAAACCAGTTACTTTAATTATAACTTTAAATAATAATTTCAGGCAAAATATCATTATTATTTGTAAATTAGAAATAGAAATCAATTAAGAATTATGAAAATAGCAACCTACAATGTAAATGGAGTAAACGGCAGATTAAATGTTTTGCTAAAGTGGCTTGAAGAAACTGCTCCAGACATTGTATGTCTTCAGGAATTAAAAGCGCCTCAGGATAAATTCCCGATAAAAGCTATTAATGAGGCTGGTTATAATGCTATCTGGCACGGACAAAAACAATGGAATGGAGTTGCTATATTATCTAAAAATATTGAAATTGAGGAAATAACTAAAACACTGCCCGGCGACGAAGAGGATCTTCAGAGTCGTTATATAGAAGCTCTTATAAATGGTGTTGTTATTGCCTGTCTTTATCTGCCAAATGGGAATCCGGCTCCGGGTCCTAAGTTAGAATATAAATTAAACTGGTTTAAAAGACTTCATAATCGTGCCGAAACTCTTTTAAGTTTAAATACTCCGGTAATTTTAGTAGGCGATTATAATGTAATGCCGACAGAACTTGATGTATATAAGCCGGAACGCTGGATAAACGATGCGCTTTTTAGACCAGAAGTCCGCCAAGCTTTTAAGGAGCTTGTATCTCTGGGCTGGACAGATGCTATTCGGAATTTATATCCAAATGAGAAAATTTATACTTTTTGGGATTATTTCAGAAATGCCTACGAGCGTGATGCTGGGTTAAGAATTGATCATTTCTTGCTAAGTCCTCAAATAGCTAAAAAATTAAAATCCGGAGGTGTAGATCGCCATGTGCGCGGCTGGGAAAAAACCAGTGATCATGCTCCGGTTTGGATAGAAATTGATTTGAAAGTAAAATAATCTAAATTATACCAATTTCTTCTATTCATCTACTAGTTGTAACTGCGATTCCATAAATTTTCCGGTAACAATAGTTCCTTCTTCATCTTCCCATTGCGTGATGACATTTTCTATTAAATCAGGCTCAAATCCGATTACTGTCATGACCTGATTCCCGAATTCCTGTTGTACGTTTTGACCTTTTGCGAACATCTTTTTATAGTTTTAGTTTGATTATAAAATTAGAGCATCAATTATCATCTTTCTTATATCATTTCCGTCCGTTATTATATGTTTATTAGAATCTTATGGTTTATCATTTAGAGTATTAAATGAAAATTGTATAAACCTGCACTTCTATTATATAAGACATTTGTTTAAGGAATTTATTTACTTTATAATTCACTCCATTAATAATTATCCGATGAGCGATATTGCCAGACGTTTTCCCGAAAATCCCTTGTTAATGCCTAAAGATTTAACAGCAAGTACACCAGAACTACAGATTATTAGTCTGCTTAATCCGGGAGTATTTGTATTTGAAAACAAAACCTGGCTTTTGGTCAGAGTGGCAGAATCAATTACTCAGGAGGAAGGTGTAATTTTCTTTCCGGTAATTAATTCTTCCGGAAAAGTGGAAATAATAAAAATACCTTTAAACGATCCGGATCTTATTGCAAATGATGCACGTGTTGTAAATTATAAAGGTTTGGATTATCTCACTACCCTTTCTCATTTAAGAATTTTATGCAGTGATGACGGAATTCAATTTTATGAACCAGAAGATTATAAGCCATTAATTGGTATAGGAATACTGGAACAATTTGGAATTGAAGACTGCCGTGTAAGCAAAATAGAAGATACTTATTACTTGACTTATACCGCTGTTTCAGAAAACGGTGTAGGGGTCGGAATGCGTACTACAAAAGATTGGAAAAACTTTGAGACAAAGGGTATGATTCTTCCGCCTCATAATAAAGACTGCGCCATTTTTGAGGAACTTATTAACGGAAAATATTATGCATTACATCGTCCGTCAAGTCCGCAGATTGGCGGGAATTTTATCTGGCTTGCAGAATCAAACGACGGAATTCATTGGGGAAATCATCAATGCATTTTAAAAACACGACACGGAATGTGGGACGGAGCAAGAGTTGGCGCGGGCGCTGCACCCATAAAAACAGAAAAAGGATGGCTCGAAATCTATCATGGTGCCAATGCCGAACATCAATATTGTCTTGGAGCTTTTCTTATGGATTTAAACGATCCTTCTAAAGTTATTGCCCGTTCTGTAGAACCTATTATGCTCCCACAAGAAAATTACGAACTAAGCGGTTTTTTTGGCTATGTAGTTTTTACAAATGGTCATGTGGTTGATGGAGACAAACTAACAATCTATTATGGTGCGGCAGATGAGTTTGTTTGCGGCGCAGTGTTTTCTATAAAAGAAATCCTTTCTACTCTAGATATTTAGAGATTTTAATTAAACTATTACTTTATCATTAAACCTTAAAACAACTGACAAATGGACACGATAAATAACACACAAATCGAAAATTTACACCTTGAATTTTATGCGTCTTATTGGAATATAACGGCGGAACAATTTAAATGTATTATCATAAAAATTGGAAGTGATGACTTTCTTGAAATCCATCATTATGTAGAGTCAAAACTTACCCGAAATAATAATATAAAGCGCGCTTAATCTTTAAACTATAAGATTCTGAATTTTATCTCGGCAGGTAAATAAAGAAAGTAGTTCCTTCTCCTGGTTTACTAATAAAATTGAGGACGCCATTGTGATTTTCGATCACTCTTTTGCAGAGCGCCAAACCAATTCCGTTGCCTCCGTATTGATCTCTTTCGTGCAGACGCTGGAACATATCAAAAATACGGCCTGAATAATGGCTGTCCATACCAATTCCGTTATCGGCAATTATGATACAGTGATAATTGCCCACAGGAGCAAATGTATCTGCTGTTATCTGGCTTGTTGTGTCAATAGGTAATGCTTCAATTGTAACTGTAGGCTGTCCTGAATTAAATTTGAGTGCATTATTTATCAAATTAAAAAATAACTGACGCAGTTGTGTATTGAGTCCCAAAACTTCTGGCAGCTTACTAAGATTGATTATCGCATTTTTCTCTTCAACAACTAAACTTAAATCGTTTAAAGTTTCATGTACAATTTCGTTTAGATCAACTTTAGACAATACTTGTGCATTGTTATCTATTCTCGAGTAATTAAGCACATCTGTGATCAGGTCCGACATTCTGCCTGCAGCATTTGTAATTTTATCAAAATAAAAATTATTTTTTTGCTCTTCTGTTAAACCTTCTCCCGCACGAGACAGCATTATTCTAATTTTTCTAAGCGGTTCCTGAAGATCATGACTTGCGATATAAGCAAATTGCTGCAATTCTTTATTTTTGAAAATAAGCTTTGAATTGGCACTTTCTAACTCCCGTTGAATTATTTTTAATTCTGAGTTATTTTTGAGAGTTTCTTCTACCGTTTTTTGAGCATGAATGTCTACAAAATAAACCAGCCAGCTGTTAAAAGTTCCGTCTTCTGTCTTATTCGGTATAATAGAAACCAAATGCCATATATACGAAGAGTCTTTTTTGACTCTGGTCTCTCCGGCATAATGCGATTTGTTCTTTTTAGTTTTACTCCAATTTTCTAATAATAGATCAACATCATCAGGATGTATAAACTTTTTTATTTCCTTTTTATCAAATACATTCAATGGAGCTTTTACATGATCGCGCAGTGAATCATTAGTCAACAACACCTGATTGCGTTCGTTGACAATACAAATCAAAACCGGAATAGTATTAGATAACTGCCTGTATCGGTTTTCACTTTCTCCTAATTTTTCTGAAAGTGCAATAAGTTCGATATTTTTCTTTCTTATTTCGTCATAAGGAGACAAAGGCGGTTCATATTTGAAATAATCTGCTAACGTTTTAATTTTAGCATCAGAAAGAAGACCAGGAGAAAGAACCTTCTGACTTAACTGCGTAATAGAATAATTATCTGCAAAACTGTATTCAATATTTTCCGAAATTTTGGACGCATATTTAAAAGCCTCGGGATTGCACTTTTTTAAATCAATAGAATCATTTATGACTGCTAATATTTCTTTATGAGTCGATTTTATAACATTAATTCCTAATGTCAATATAGAATCTTTACCATTGGCGATAGAGCATCGTGCTATTTCAGATACTGCAGTCGAAAATCTGGTCTGCGCAGAAGAAGGCATGCCGCACATTTCTGCAATTTTCATAGAGCGCTTGTGAGCCAATATGAGATCCATTTCGTTATCAAGATTTATCTTTACAATCTCTTTCATAGATCTCAGTTTATTTTTCCTACCAAGATTGTTGCATCATCCGTACCTCTTAAGTTGTCTTTGTACAGTGATGCTGCAATTACTCCTGGGCTTTGTTTAATAATGGACATCATATCGTTAAGATTCCATCTCGTTCTTAATCCGTCACTGTGCATGATAATGATTTGGTGTTTTAAGTAAGGAACAATAGTACTGCTGATTGTTCGCGGAACATTAAGACCGATAATTCCGTTATAAGGTGTATATGTTTTATTCTCTAAACCTCTGTAAATACGAGTATTAATATTACCAATACCGCAGATATTCCAGGTTTGTGCTTTATAATCCACAACGGCTACAGTAGCCACAAGTCCTCTGGTTTTTTTTACGCCTTCATGCATTTCTTTAAGTATAGTACCTGCATCTGAGGATGTAGATCGTTCAAAGACTTTTATTGCCATTTGTACTGCATCATGTGCATTAACTCCATGTCCAAGACCATCGCCTACAAAAATCTTAAAACCATCTTCAGAATACTTAATATGATATGCATCACCGCAGACATTTTCGCCTGGATAATTCACGCTCAATACAGCATGATTAAAAACAGGTGCTGCAGGTACAATACCTGCATCTGCTTTTTCGCCAATTTTAATATATTGAACTGTACCCCAATTTTTTATAGAATACATTTGAAAATCATTACTCAGTCTTTTAATCGCTCCCAAACCTTCTCCGAGCGTATTAGAAGTCGAGTATCCATCTCTCATTATCTTTACAACATTATCAATCCCTACTCCATTATCAATACAAAATATTTCTATTTCCTTATGTTTCTCATCTTTACAGCATCGGTATAAAAATTCTCCTCCACCTGCATATTTTATAAGATTTGAAGTCAATTCTGCGACAATAATATCAGTTTCTGCCGCGCGATGTGTAGTAAAACCGGATTGAATCGCCAGATTATGTATTTCTCTTTTTATAAAAGCAATTAAACTGCGGTCTTCAATTTTGTAACTGGAAAATGTACTATCCATTTTTCCATTTTATTATAGTAACAGTTGTTCCTACTCCCATTTCTGTTTTTATATCAAATTCATTAACGAGTCTTTTTGTCCCGGGAAGCCCCAGACCTAAGCTCTTTCCTGTACTATAACCATCCTTCATTGCCAATTCAATATTAACAATACCCGGACCGTTGTCAATAAAAGTTAAACGAACACCTTTATCACGGCCGTTAGTAACTTCTTCGACAATAACTCTTCCTCCTCCTCCGTATTTTAGAAGATTACGGACAAGTTCACTTGCTGCGGTAATAAGTTTGGTTTGATTTAAGATACTCATACCTACTTTTACACCATAATCACGAACGCGATTACGCATAGGTACCACGTCCTGCTCTTTTATGATAGCAATTTCTTCTTTATTCGTCGTCGTTATCATCTATCTGTCCTTCGTTATCGCCATTATACATTTTTGCGCGAAGCAGATCCATGCCTTTTTCAACATTTAGTGCACTAATAACGCCATTTAGTGACAATCCTAATTCAACAAGTGTAATAGCAACAGCTGGCTGCATTCCTACAACCACTGTCTGAGCGTCCATTATTTTTGCCATCACTGCTATATTACCCAGAATTCGCCCCATGAACGAATCTATGATTGAAACAGCAGAAATGTCAATTAACACTCCTCTTGAGTTGTGTTTATTTATTGTATTAATTAAATCAGATTCAAGATTTTCTGCTAATTGATCATACAAATCAACTTGTATGGTTACCAACAGGAAATCTCCCATCTTAAGTATAGGAATTCTTTCCATATCATTCAAAATCTAAATAGATTATTTTCTTTTCACAACACTAAGCTGCAACATCTCAAATGCTGTCTGAAGAGCACTTGCCAATGTAGCTTTAGTAATAATTCCTGTAAGGTCAATTCCTAAGTGTACAACAGTTTGAGCAATCTCAGGTCTAATACCGCTAATAATACATTCTGCACCCATCAAACGTGTTGCGCTTACTGTTTTTATTAAATGCTGTGCTACAAGCGAATCTACAGCAGGTACACCAGAAATATCTAAAATAGCAATTGAGCTTTCTGTATCCACAATTTGCTGTAAAAGATTTTCCATTACAATCTGAGTTCTTGAACTGTCTAAAGTACCGATAATCGGCAGGGCAACAACACCATCCCAAACACGGATAACAGGAGTCGAAATTTCACTGATTTCATCTGTTTGTCTTGAAATTACATCTTCGCGTCCTCTAACATAAGACTCAAAATTCATAATAATCAAATTATCCAGTACAGCGTTTAATTCAAGATTTGCAGCAAATAAAACTGCAGGATCTTTTGCAATTTCAGAAAGAATCTGTGAAGCAGCGTCTCTGAAAGAAATCATATATTGTGCAGTTTCTCTAGGAGAAAAACCTCTTTTTGCTCTGGAAATTGAAATTCCCGATAGTAAATCATAAAGCTTTTCAAAAGCATGAGAATTCAAGTTATCGCTATTACCTCCCTGATTTAAAGCTTCTAAAAAAAGAGCGGTAAATTCTTTGGACTCTTCCTCTTCCGTTGCTCCATCTGTTGCTCCTCTTTCTAAAAGAAGCTGCATCCAGATTGAATTTAATTTGCTCTCGTGATCATTTAAGCCTGTTAAGACGTTATTTTGCATTTTTTGTGATATTTGGTGTTCTATACAAATATAACAATAAATAGATGCTCTATATCAAAATAGTACAAAAATTCTTAAATAACCTAGTTTATTGATAGACAGCATTAAAATTGTTTAAATTCAAAATTAGGGATGGTTATGCGCATTTACTATTTTAAATTAAAAACGCCTAAACGCCTTAATCTTATTAAAAGAATAAATCTTCTACGTACTATTTGCGCTTATTAATTTTCCTTTTAAAAAAACAAAAGTTATTTTGTTACATTTTATAACATAGAACAGCCCTTATATTGTTATAATATGAGCTAAATTTGAAGTATGAAATATAGAAGAATTATTCAACACCTATTTCAATCATTATCAATAGCTTACCTCTATTAATAATTAGGTCTCAAAATTCTTATTTAAATTAAACTACAAAAACAAAATATCAAAATGGTAAATGAAAGAGTAATGGAAAAGCTGGGTATTTTGTCTGATGCAGCAAAATATGACGTATCGTGTTCATCAGGTCAAAGTAATAGGAAAAACAAAGATAAGGGACTGGGAAATGCCAGCAATAATGGTATTTGTCATTCTTATACTGAAGACGGGCGTTGTGTGGCACTCTTAAAAATTCTGCTCACAAACCATTGTATTTTTGATTGTGCTTATTGTGTTTCCAGAAAAAGTAATGATATAAAACGTGCCGCTTTTACTGTTGATGAAGTTGTAGAGCTTACCATTGGTTTCTACAGAAGAAATTACATAGAAGGATTGTTTTTGAGTTCGGGCATTTTTGACAATCCGGATTACACTATGGAACGTTTGGTGCGAATTGCAAAAAAATTACGATTAGAACATAATTTCAACGGATACATTCATCTCAAAGCAATACCCGGTGCGAGTGACGATTTATTGAGAGAAGCCGGAATCTATGCAGATCGTTTAAGCTTAAATGTCGAAATGCCGACAGAACAAAGTCTTAAACTGCTGGCTCCCGACAAAAATCACAAAGACGTGATTAAACCAATGGGATATCTTAAAACTGAAATTGCCGGACATAAAGAAGAGAGAAAGAAAAATTATAAAGCTCCCTTATTTGCACCGGCAGGACAAAGCACACAGATGGTAATTGGCGCTACAAAAGAAAGTGATCTTGAAATTTTAGGAATGGCAGATTATTTTTATCAGCAGATGAATATGCGCCGTGTTTATTATTCAGGTTATGTTCCTATAAGTAATAATGACAACCGTCTTCCTGCTATTGGCACGCCCGTTCCTATTATTCGTGAAAACAGGTTGTATCAAGCCGATTGGCTCATACGTTATTATGGGTTTAATGTAAATGAAATTGTGGGCTTTAACCAGCCCAATCTCGATCTGGATATTGATCCGAAACTTGGCTGGGCACTGCGAAATCTACATCAATTTCCTGTTGATATTAATACAGCAGATATAGAACTGATCAAACGTATTCCCGGAATTGGTTTTTTGAGTGCTCAGAAAATTGTAGGTGCCAGAAAATTTAAAAAACTTGATCCGCAGGATTTGCAAAAAATGGGTATTGCGTATACGAGAGCCAAATATTTTTTGGCGTTTTCGTCACCCTTTTTATTGACAAAAGATTATACGGCGATTCAGATTAAGGATCACATAATGGACACTCAAAAAAGTAAATACAGAAACGATTTTTCATCTCAACTTTCTCTCTTCTAATATGACACAAGTTATTTATGACGCAACTTATGAAGGATGGCTTACCGCAGTTTTTGATATCTATGAGTTGAAGCTGACCGATGTTGTTTTTGCTAAAAAAGAGCCCTCATCTGCACTGCTTTTTTCGACTGATTATTTTGTCGTTACCGATTTATCAAAGGCCGAGCGGGTTTTATCAGGCTTGCAAAAGCGTCTTTCTAATGATGGTTTAGCAAGGATTTACAGTACATTTTTGTCCGAAGTTAGTCAGGCTGAAGAAATTATGTTTGGATTTGTAAAATACGTTTTTTCGAGTACCCAGAATATAGAAGAAGACTTTGGCAGTCATGAGGTTTGGGAAGTGAGAAAAGCCGCGAAAATGACAAGAAGAGAAAGTCATCGCATGAAAGCTTTTGTTCGTTTTAAACTTACAAAAGATGGATTATACTATGCTGTAATTGAACCCGACTGCGATGTGCTGCCACTCATAGAAAATCATTTTAAAAACCGATACGCCGATCAGCGCTGGCTCATTTACGATGTTAAACGCAAATACGGAATTTATTATGATCTCGAAAATGTAACAACGGTTGAACTTCAATTTAATGCTGACACAAATTCTTCTAAATTTCTTGCTGAAATCTGTGATCAAAAAGAAGAGTTTTTTCAAAATCTCTGGGTTCAGTATTTCAATAATGTAAACATTGAATCGAGAAAAAACATGAAATTACATTTACAGCATATGCCAAAACGTTATTGGAAAAATCTCACGGAGAAAACTGCAAATCTTAAAAGAATTTTAAATAATCATTAAATAATTTTTTATATTCTGCTGTTCAGTGAAATCAATCTTCGGAAACAAAATTTATTACATTTTCATGAATGGATTTTTTCTCTTTAATTTTAGCTGCAGTTATATTTTTCAAAAAAACATTTTGAACCGGAAGTTCTTTCTGGGCCAAAATTCTTGAAATAAATTTTACTTCTCCTGCGGTTATATTTTCCAGATATACATTTTTGATGGGAGTTAATCTGCGTTCTATTGTCGGTACCAAATTCCTCCATTGGTACATAACATCGGTTTCAATTCCTAGGATTCCCTCATCGATTTTTCCTGATTTTATATTCGTAATATGAATGTTAGTCACATAACCGCCGCGGCGCTCATTGGTTTTAATAAAAAGAAGATGATTGAGTTTTGCACCTTCTACAACGCTGCAATTGTCAATAAACACATTTTCAATACCTCCGGAAAGTTCACTTCCTATCGCTGCGAGCTGATGTCCGTTTTTAATGATGCAGTTGCGCATCACAATATTTTTTGATGGCGTATTCAATCTCCATGCATCTTGATTACTGCCTGATTTTATTGCAATTGCATCATCTCCCTGATCAAACACACAATCTTCTATTAAAACATTCTGACTCATTTCTGGATCAACTCCGTCATTATTATGACCGTGCGCATAAACTTTAAGATTTCTAAGCACTACATCTTTAGATAAAAATGGATGAATAGTCCAAAACGGACTGTTAGTAATCGTAACTCCGTCCATCAAAATATTCTCGCATCTGTTAAACTGAATAAACTGGGGACGAAAATGCGCCGAATCATTTACCATTTGTCTCTTCTTCATAGGTTCATTATAAGACGCCAGATAGTAAAGTCTTTTTAAACTTTCCATATGAGCTTTGGGTCTTGCAAACCACTCTTTCCAAATATCCATTTTTGCTTTTAGTTCACCTTCGCCGGTTATGGCAATATTTTTACATTTATACGCATAAATCAAAGGCGAATAATTATAACATTCATAACCTTCCCAAGTAGAAGAAACTGCTGGCAGATAATCGTTAGGATCTTCTGAAAAAAGCAAAACCGCACCTTTATTTAAATGAAGATTGACATTACTTTTAAAATGTATTTTCTTAGTAATCCATTCTCCTTCAGGAATTACTACAATACCTCCTCCAGATTTACTGGCTTTGGAAATTGCTTTATTTATAGCCTCAGAAATTTTTTCTTTATTGCCCTGAACGGCTCCAAATTCTGTAATAACAAACTTACTGCATTTATTAAAATCCGGAATTTTGATCGCAGGCATTTCAAAAGGTGCTTTTACAACAACTTCAGTGAGTGTTACAAGTGATCTGTTACTCTTAAAAGATAAAAAAATAAGCGATAGTATAAGGACTGTAAAAAGTGCATTTTTTTTCATAACTCTATTTCTTTATTAAAATCTATGCAGATAGTTCCGCTTTAAACACCAGTAATTAATAACTGATCCAAAACAATTCCGTTTTGATTTACTTCAATCTTTACTTTATATTTTCCTGCTGAAAGACTTAATACACCAAGTTTTACGACGGCACTATTTCGCAGCACATTTTCTTTCCAGGTTTCATTGCGGTCTTTGGTATTAATTTTAAAAGTTTCCTCCGTATTATCATCTATTTGAATACTGACTTCATGATCAAAATTATTAGCATGTGTTGGAAGAAATTTTACTTCAATTTCGTAATTACCAGCGGTTTTAATTTCAAATTCATAAACAACCGACGGTTTTTCTGTTTTAAAATACTGGTGCTTAAACGGAAATATAGTAACCGCATTATTGGTGTAGCCCAATCCGTTTACAGCCTTCCACTGAAATCCTTTTACCTCTTTTTTTGCAGTAAATTGACTGGCCTGAATTTCAATTTTATTTAAAGATTTAATTGAAATAACCTTAGATAAGGTATTCTTTCTTAAGGAATCAAAAACTGGAAGATTTCGAGGGTTCATCGACATCATGTAATTCCATTTTCCATTGCTTAATTTAGTATTATAGAAATCGGTAAGTTCTTTTATTTTCTGATAAGCTTGCGCGGCTAAAACTTCATATTTTTCTTTTTCATTAACATCCGAAGCAGCTCCCGCCAAATTCCAGTGTAAAAATTTATAATTCATATAAGCGGCTCCTTTTACAGGATATTCTACTAATTGAAACCAGGCATCTTTTCTTTCTTTAGGGACAAAAGCACTCAAACTATCAACTTTTACGATTAATGTTTTGTAAGCCTTAATCCTTTTAATTGATTCCTCTACAGAAAAATCAGACTGTTTTACCGGAGTTGTAGGTTCAGTCTGGCTCCACCCCATAAATTCTGGTTTGCGAAGTGATGCCAGACGATAATATTCACTTAAAACAAAGCTCAATTCATTTGAAATGTCTTTAGAAAATTCTCTTGAAATCCAATTTTTCAAATGATCGTTTATTCCGTCAGGCTTTATACTGTTGATATTCCACGCCAAGTCTAGAAATAACTCCATGTCATATTCTGCGGGTTTAATATCGCCAACATTTACAATCCACATTTTTTGAGCTCCATTTTGGTATGCTTTTGTCATTTCATACCAAATTAAACCAGGCTGTGTAGTACACAGCCAAAGATAATCGTGAGGTCTTCCCCAATAACTTATGTGAAAATAAACCCCACTCCCTCCTGCTCTTTTCTGTTCGTTTTCGTTGCTCAAACGACGAATATATCCATAATTATCATCTGGCCATACAAGAGTTATATCATCTGGAATTTTTAGTCCTTTATCATACAATTCCAAAACTTCTTTGTAGGGAATAAAAGCTTGCGGAATTTGGTTCAGTGGTTTCTTAAAAGCATCAGACAGCATTGCGCGCTGATTCAAAATTATTTTCTCTACCATTTCAATGGATTCTTTTAGATCCTTCGCCCCTTCCATTTTACTATCATGAACACCGCGCATTCCTAATGTCATGATCGTTTCGTTATCAGCCGTTTTAATTTCGTCTACACGATCCTTCCAATATTTATCGATATTGGTTTTATTGGTAAAATAATTATAATCGCCGTTAATTTTTGGTTTCCATTCGTCAACATTATTACGAAGCATGGGTTCTGCATGCGATGAGCCGATAACAATATGATATTTCTGCGCCATTTCTTTGTTTCCGTCAATAGTAAAAAAGCCCTTTGTTGACGGATGCATTGCCGGCCAGATTGTATTGGCTTTCAGCCGCAGTAAAAGCTGGAATATTTTCTCGTACGTTTTTGGACCTATATCACCTGTTTCTTTTTCGAAATTTTTCGCAGCCCAAGGTTGTAATCCCCAATCTTCATCATTCAAAAAAATACCTCGATATTGTACTGAAGGCGAAGAAATAATGTCTTTTTGAGGAAGCTTTAAAGAAAGATTTTCTTGTCTTATCGGATGTACATCTGCCCACCATTTCCAAGGCGAGATTCCAAGACGTTCTGCTGTTTCAAAAATAGCATAAACCGTTCCTCTTACATCAGAACCTATGATCAGTAACTTATCTTTATCTTTTTGAATGCAGAATTTTTCCCATTTATTTGATATTGCTTTCAGATTTGTCCTGGATTTGAATAACTCATCTGAAACCTGACCGATGTAAATTCCTTTTTCAGAAAATGTTTTTGTCTGAATAATGGCTGGTCGTTTTCCTGTGAGTGCCAGAATATCATCTGCCAGTTCATTTACCGCCCAAATAATTAATGCATCTGTATTTTTATCAATATATATTGAAGCAATTTCGTTGGATTTTACAATAGGAAATTCAATAGATTTTTTCTCCTGACCATAGGAATTTACTATTATTAACGCAAAAACTAAAAATAGTACGTTTTTCATGTATATCTTTTTTGAAAGACGGTTTGTTTTAAATATCAAAAATTACTTTAGATTTCTTATTTACGTTGCAACCAGTCTTTAGGAACATTTACGATGCAAATATTCATTGTGCGGTTGTCTTTAGAAATCATAGCAGACTGAATTTGAATTTTTGTTCCCTCTCTATTAAAAGTTGGATGTACGTGATCTTCGGCGGTTGTTTTATGTCCTGTGGTCAGCATAATCATTTCGTTTGATTTTCGATCTATCAAATATAAACTTCTGGAAAAATCATCACCAACAGCCCATCTTCCATCAGATGATCCGTGTACATGCCACAGACCGCTTCCTTGTTTCGTTTGACCTGCAATAATCATTTCGCGTGTTCTTAAATTAACAATCGCTAAGCCTGTAGGTTTTTCTCGTGTTCCCGAATTTCCCCAATTACTTTCCTGACCGGGATTTTCAGGATTTCTCACTTTGCCGCCGTTTATAACCTCAACAGGAATTTCTTTCTGAACATCAATTTTGCGGTGTCCCATTATAGCCATTGCAACCTCATCTTTAGAAATTACAGCTTCGTGCGTCACCCATTCAAAATCAGATTCGGGATACAAAGGTCTCAAACCTGTTCCGTCTGCCATTACCGTCCAGGTTCGTTGCGGCGATTTGCCTCCCGTTTCCCAGCAAAAAACCAATTCACCCGGATTCCAGATATTAGACTGAATATGTCCTACCTGAAACGGTACTGAAATCACATGTTTAAATTCTCCTGTTTTTAGATTCATACTGCTAATGCCTCCCGGTCCCGCACCCATATTTCGCGGACCAAAACTTTTTTCAATTTTAATATCAGGATTCAGATATTTTGCAGCTTCTTCTTTTCCTATTCTAAAATAAACTTTGTCTTCGTCTGCATCTAAAGCCATATCGCCAGAAGCTCCCATTTCTGGTGAAGTTACACCGCAGACACGTTCATAAGTTGATAATGGTCTCATTTTTCCCGATTGGCTGTCATTAAAAACAGCTTCCAGATTCACTTCCATAATCTGCATTTTATTTTCTGCTTTTCGCATAAAATACAGCTTCATCGATTTTTGAGCCATGCAGAGCGTTCCCGAGTAACCTCCTTCGGTAACCTGAACCATTTCGCCCGATTTTTCGTTTACTGCTACAGCATCACCATTAGCTCTTTTTGTTCTAAAAATCAGCCATTTCCCATCTGAAGTCCATTGCGGATGTGTTGGATATGTTTTAGAATCACCTGCAGCGGTTGTCGTTAAAAAGATCAATTCGTAACCCGTAACAGGATCTTTAATAATCTTTTTTTCTGACGGAAAACGTTTCCCTATCTGCGCGAAATTGACTGCCGTACTTAAAAGTAAAAATAGAGTTGCTGCTGATTTTAAATTCATAAAATTATTTTCAAAATGTTTCAACTTATCCTTTAGCTTTCAACTGAATAGCGCTGTCATTTACTTCAAACCGATTATTTTTTAAGAGTAAAATTACTTCTGCACCCGCCAGTAAAACAGGTCCGTAACCGTGTGCAGCAAATACATTTATCGGACGATAATAATAAAATGCCGGATCAAAACCCATTCCCGTTCCTACGCAGGTTCCTTCTACCTGACCTTTTGTATTTACTTTAGAAGCTACAGCATTCCACGCTAATAAAACCGCTGGAGCGTAAGCCAGTTTATCTACGTAACCGCGATTAATAGCTCTTGCAATCGAATAAGTATAGATCGCTGTCGCTGAAGTTTCTAAGTAGGAATCATTTCGATCTAACAATTGGTGCCAAAAACCAGTTCCATCCTGATATTGCACTAGTCCGGCAATATGCTTTTGAAGCTGTGCCAAAACCTGCGGATAACCGGGATGATTTTTAGGAAGCACCTCTAACAATTCGACCATTGTCATTACGGCCCAGCCATTTGCTCTTGCCCAGTGAAACTGAGGATGAACCTGCATAGACTCAACCCAGCCGTGCATATATAGCCCTTTTTGACTATTGAACATTCTCTCAGAAAATTGATTTACCTGCTTTACGGCATCATCAAAATATTTTGAATCTCCGGTATAACTTCCCATTTGTGCCAAAGCGGGAACACTCATAAACAAATCATCCAGCCAGAGCGTATTTTGCTGCGGTCTGTTTCTTGCAAGAGTTCCGTCTTTAAGTCGAAATTCTTTTTCACTTATGTATTTTATTAAATTATTAATTACAGGATCTGCATTAGTAGAATTATTAGGATATTTTTTTGCTTTTATAAACGCGGCACACAAAGCACCTGCATCATCCAAAGCTCTTGGCTGTAAAACGCCGTGTACAGGCGAATCTCTTAAACTTTCACTTTTATAATTAACCGCAATATCTGTAATGAGTTTGATACGTTTATTTGCATATTCTGCATATTCTTTTTTACCGGTTGCTTCGGCTGCTAACAGCATTCCTGCATACGTGACACCCCATTCATAACTGGTGAGTCTAAAAGATCCCGGAGAAAATATAATTTTTCCTTTTGTTTTTTTAAAATCTGTAACTTCTGAATTATCACTTGCGTTTAAAGCTTTTGAAGCGGTATTTTCTTCTAAAAAAGTATAAACTCTATTTAATACTGCTTCAATATTATTTTTTTCCGGGACAACATAAGGTGTTATATAATCTGGCTGCATGGCATGGAGCGGTGCAGTAACATCATTGGTTTGGGCATATAAGGAACTGCCGGTTACAAAAACGCAAAGGCTTATAATTTTAGATATTTTCATAGTATGTTTTTTTAATAAATAAAAATTAATCGAGATGAAATACTTCTTTTAATGCAACTGCAGCAGGCGAATTATCTGGATTTGTCTCCATGATATCTGCCATATATGCCCACCATTTTTTAACAATAAGGTGATTGGGCAGATAATTTTTGTCAAACTCAGGACTTATTTTCTGAACTGCAAAAAGAATTAATGTTTCTTCATCTAAAAAAATGCTGTAATCCTGTATTCCGGTTTCAGAAAGCAATGCCGACAATTCTGGCCAGATTTCGTCGTGTCTTTTTTTATATTCTGCTTCAAAACCCTTTTTTAATTTCATTTTGAAGGCATTACGAATTGTATTCTTTTCCATCTTTATCTTTTTAAAAAAGCCTTATCGGCAGCTCCATATAAATGAAGTCCCGATAAAGGCTGTATTTTATAAGTCTACTTTAAAAATTAATAACCAGGATTCTGCATTGCAGCTTTTTCACCTGGCGTTAATGGTCTTCCGTTGGCATAAACACCATCTAGGAAAGTCTGCGGAATTGGTCTTAGATTATGAAATTCCTGAATGTTTGGTGCTGCTTCGATATTATAGGCTTTTGCTCTGGATAGTAAAGTTTTTGTTCTGCTTAGATCTTCCCAACGGTGAAACTCGCCGCAAAGTTCTCTTGTGCGTTCATTTAGAATAAGACATAAAACACGATCATAATCAGTACCCAAACCTAATTTTGCTATAACCGCAAGATCTTCTGCAGGAAAGCTTCCGATGCCTGTAATAGATAAATTTGTGGCCGCAGTAGAAACTGCAATATTATTAGATTCGTAATAAGAGTTTTCTGGGATATAAGAAATAGGAATTCCAGCCTGTCCGGATACTGTCCATGCTGCTAAACCATCTGTATAAGCCGCACGATTTTCTCCCGCTTTGTAAGCCGCACGATTGCGGACAATGTTTACATAAGCCAGCGCATCTGCAAAGGAAGCAGAACCAATTTTTGCCAGCTTTGCCTTTGCTTCGGCGGCCATTAAATAGGTTTCTGCAGAACGTGCTAAAACCACATCACGTGATCCTTTTGTATTGCTGACATCTATTCTGTTTCCGTCTAAATGTTTGTTTAAAGAAGGGAATCTTACATCTGCCATTAAACCCGTTTTATCTGCTGCATAAGCTACATAAACGGTTGGAATTGTTTTTCCGGTTTTTGAGTATATAATAGCGTCTGTATTTTTTGTTTTAGCAAAACGATTATCCGAAGCACTGTTTATAATATACATAATTCCTAAATCGCCATTTACATAGTAATTTCCAGATTTATTATTGATGATACTTTTTGTTTGAAAACTTTTCCAGAAACGAGAATCGTTAATATGATCAAATACATCATATACAAAATAAGTTGGTGCCAAACGGCTGAAAGGTCTTCCGCCGGCAAGATTACGTCTCATTTGAGGCAGCTGATCGTAGGTAGACAAAAAATGCAAATGCTGCTGATTTCCTCCTGTAGTCAATGTACTGGCATTGAACTGTGCAGATAAGATTAATTCTGGAAGTTTTTCATTTGCTCCGTCTGCAACAGTATAATTCCATAAATTATCAAAATTAGCAGCGAGCGGATGTGTGGCAATAACTTCGTCAGATAAAGCAACTACCTGCTGTAAATCTGTCGATTTTGTAGCACTGTTCCAGCTGTCGTTAATTTCGCTTGCACGGGTTAAATATGCTTTGGCTAAATAATGCGATGCTGCATCTTTAGTAATCTTAGCCGGCGCACCTGCATTGGTCAGTAAATTACGTGCTTGTATAAAATCTGCAATAACTTGTGCCAAAACTTCTTCTGGTGTGGCACGTTTAAATTCCAACTCTACTTTTGAACTGGTTGTCAATTTTAGCGGCACTCCCCCATATTGACTTACTAGTTTTAGATAATTAAAAGCTCTCAGAAAATAACCTTCGCCCAATGCTGTTTTCTTGATTGCATCATTGCTGGAAGCGATTTCATTTGCTGCTTCAATTAATTGATTAGCATTTCCAATTCCGATATACAAATTATCCCAGTTGGTGTTTGCAGCAACTGTATTAGCATTTGAAACAGTTACAAAAGCTTTGAAACCCGAAGAATATGAATTCCATATCCAGTTAGAAGGATCTCCTCCGGCATGAAACTCGTCTGTTCCTGACTCTGTTGCAGTTAATGGCACTTCGCTGGCAAATTCTGCAGCAAATACCTGATAATAGGTTCCAATTGCCAAAGCTTGAATTCCAGCTTCGGTTTTATAATATTCCTTACTGTAAGCTGTAGTCAATTCTTCGTCAAGAAAGTCTTTATTGCAGGAACTGCTTCCAAGAATTAATGCGGCAACAAGCATTAAATTGATATATCGGTTTTTATAATTTTTCATAATGATTGTTTTTAATTAATTAGAATTCTACATTCATCCCTAAAGTGAAACCTCTGTTTGACGCTGTGGTCTGTGTATCCAGATCTGTCCATTTTACTTTAGAGAAAATCATCCCCGGATTGCTTGCCTGACAATACATTCTCAATTTGGTCAATCCAAGTTTTTGTACTAAATCTTTATCGAAATGATAGCCGATAGAAATGTTTCTGATTTTTAAAAATGATCCATCACGATATCCTAATACAGGAAAATAAGGATCTCCTGTTCCTGCAGAATAAATAGGTTTCTGATATTCTGAATTGGTATTATTATCGGTATAATAATTTATTTGTCTCTGGCTTCCTTTTGCGCCTTCGTTCTCTCCAAGCGTGTCATAGAAGTATCCCATACGGCCGTATACAAAGAATGACAATTCTACATTTTTATACACAAAAGTATTCGTTAAACCCACAATATATTTTGGATCTTTTGAACCAATAATAACGCGATCATTATTAGCATCAATCTTATAATCACCATTTTGATCAACAGGTCTGGCGTTACCAAATGAAAAAATATTAGATCCGGCGGCAACATTAAATTTTGCCATTTCTGCCGCATCTTCAGGTTTCCAGATTCCGTTTGATTCAAAACCATAAATTACATTTTGAGAATCTCCAATAAATAAATTATTGTTAATGTCATCAAACTTTCCATTTTGCAGTGATACAATTTTACTTTGCTGATAAGAGGCACTTAAATTAGTAGACCATTCAAAATCTTTTGAAGATACATTTATAGTATTCAATGTAAGCTCTACACCGTTTCCTTCTGTTTCACCAACATTTTGATATGTATCTTTTACACCAATCACCGTTGGCACACTGCTTTTTAATAATAAATCTGTTGTTTTGCTTGTATAATAATCTAAGGCTCCGGAAATCCTGCTGTTAAAAAGAGAAAAATCAATACCGTAGTTAAACTGTGCTGTTTGTTCCCATCCTAAACCAATATTTCCCAAAGATGTATTATTTACCACACCCGATCCGTTAGGATATACAATTCCTGTTAACGGAGGCTGCGTTGCGTAAGCAGGCACTGCGGCATTTCCGGTAACCCCGTAACCAACTCTCATCTTAAGCTGATTAATCCACAATACGTTTTCTAAAAATTTTTCTTTGTTTACTACCCACGCGACAGAAGCACTTGGAAAAAATGCCCATCTGTTTTCTGATGCCAGTTGCGAAGCGCCATCAAAACGACCCGATGCAGTTAGGAGATATTTATCGGCATAGCCATAGTTTATTCTTCCCATGTAAGACAGTAAGCCTGTTTCTGTTAAACCAGAAGAATATCCTGCAAGCGTTACATTGGCAGGATTTAAGGCATTCCATTTATTGGCAGGATTTTTTATATCATTAGCAGAAAGAGCACTTTGTTCATTATGATATTCGGTCTGGCTCATTAATAAAGTCGCACCAAAATTGTGGTTCCCAGCTGTTTTGTTATAGAAAATAAGGTTATCTAATGTATAGGAAATTGTTCTTTCATTAGCTAAAGAAGCAAAACTTGTTCCCGAACGAATAGCAGATTTCCCATCTAAATACACTCCGTCTCGATACGAAGTGATATCTGGACCAAAATTTATACGGTATTTTAATCCGTCAAGTGATTTTGATATTGCTCCCAAATCAAACTGCGCATACAAACTACCAAAAGCACGTAATGTAACACGTTGATCTTGCGAATATTTATATTCGTCTACAGGAGTTCTTATAGTAGAATCTCCTCCCGGATTGTCAATTCTTACTCCGTTACTATCGTAAGGAACCGCATATGGGAGATTGGTACGAGCCGTTGCGTAAATTCCGCCAGAACTGGTAACCGCAGTTCTCCCTACGTTAGATTGTCCGTATTCGTTTACACCATAACTGGTATTAAGTCCTATACCCATAGAAAACCATTTTGTTGGGGTAATATCAACATTGGCAGTACCGCTGTAACGCACAAAGCTTTGTCCTTGCAATGTTCCTGTGTTGTTTAGATATCCAAAAGAACCATAAGCCTTCATTTTTTCTGTACCGCCGCTAACCGAAACAGTATGCTGTTGGGTAATTCCGGTACGGGTAACAAATTTTGTCCAGTCTGTAGTGGCCACTTTAGAACCGTCCCATGTTGTGGTCAAATTACCGCTGGCATCTCTCCAGCCTTTTTCGATATTTGCCCAGGCAGAAGGATCTGCAGATGCAAGAAAAATTAATTTGTCATTTTCTATATTAGGTGCATCTCCTTTTGGAAAAGCAGCCGGATTAGAATAATATCTTCCCCAGCGGCGAAACTCAATGTATTGTGCAGAATTCATCATTGGAGCATTTTCATGAATGGTTTCTGTCATGATCGAAGTATCATAATTTAAAGTAAATCTGCCGTTTTTACCTTTTTTTGTAGTCACAATGATAACTCCATTAGCACCACGTGATCCATAAATAGCAGTAGCCGAGGCATCTTTTAAAACATCAATTGTTTCTATATCTGTTGGGTTTAAAAAATCTATACCTCCAGAATTGGCATCTACACTAATTTTTCCTGTAGAAGAATCTGTTATAAGTTTTGAATTTAAAGGAATTCCATCTACCACATAAAGCGGTGCATTTGATGCTGAAATCGAACGTGCGCCGCGAATTGTAATGGTTCCTACAGTCCCAGGTCGTTCATTGGTAGAAATATCAACACCGGCTGCTTTTCCCTGCATTGCCTGTACTGCATTTACAACAGGTCTGGAAGCAATTTCGTCGGCACCTACACTTACTATAGAACCAGTTAGATCTTTTTTCTTCTTAACTCCATATCCTACAACTACAACTTCTTCCAGAGAATTATCATCTTCTTTTAATACAACATTATAAACCGTTGCGGCACCTACAGTGACTTCTTGTTTTTTAAAACCAATAAAGCTGTAAACCAAGATGCTTCCCGAAGGAACACTAATCGAATAAGATCCGTCCAAATCTGTACTGACACCATTTGGACTTCCTTTAATAAGTACATTAACTCCAGGAACCGGCAGTCCAGAAGCATCTGTAATAGTACCTTTAACTACTTTGTTCTGCGCATATGCTCCTATATGCAAAAGCACTGTAAAAAGCACCAGCAGAACACTTAATTTGTTTTTCATAAAAGTTAAAATTTGGTTAATAATTAGTTAACTCAAATTTATTCAGAAGTTAAGTCCGTACTGTCCTGTAGTATCCTGTTAGCTATCAGCTTATTATTCAATTTTATTACATTTATTTTAACAAGAAAACGCCAGAAGCCCTTATTTTACAACTAAAAAGCATTGCGAAAAATGAAATTATTATATTAAAAATTTTAGTAATTTATTTTTTTATTAATAGTATTTATTAACCTAAAAATAATCAATATAACAACTAATACAACTTTTAAATAATTATATAATAATTTAAATGAGCAGGATGCTACAGGATGGTAATTTATAGAAGGTCAGATAATTTTACGATAATACAAGTGTAGATTTGAAGTTTTTATTTACTAAAACAATCTAACCGAATGGTAAAATCAAATACATTAAAAAGCTTAAGAGCTCTAATTTTATTATTATGTTTATCTACTTTTTTTTCTGCTTATTCACAGAAAAAAGAAATATACCTTTTTAGCTATTTTAAAGGAAATGGCGAAGACGGACTTCATTTTGCATACAGCGAAGACGGCTATAAATGGAATGCTCTTAAAAACGATACTTCATTTCTAAAACCTGAGGTTGGAAAACACAAATTAATGAGAGATCCCTGCATTGTAAAAGGTGCCGACGGATTTTACCATATGGTCTGGACCGTGAGCTGGACTGATAAAGGAACTGGTTATGCTTCTTCTAAAGATTTAATTCATTGGTCACAACAGCAATTTATTCCTGTAATGGAAGAAGAAAATAAAACACGAAATACCTGGGCTCCCGAAATTACATATGATGAAAAATCAAAAAGTTATATGATTTATTGGGCATCTACGATTGATGGAAAATTTTTAGAAACTAAATCCGACGAAGAGAAAGGCTACAATCATCGAATTTACTACACGACAACCAAGGATTTTAAGAAATTTAAAAAAACAAAATTACTTTACGATCCCGGCTTTAACAGCATAGATGCTTCTATTGTAAAACAAGATCAGGGATATGTTATGTATTTAAAAGACGAAACACGAAATCCTGTTCAGAAAAATATTAAGACCGCTTTCAGCAAAAATCTCACTGGTCCTTACAGCAAAGCCAGTAAAGCCGTTACAGGAAATTACTGGGCAGAAGGACCAACTGCTGTAAAAATTGACAGTAATTGGGTCGTTTATTTTGATAAATATACACAAAAGAAATACGGAGCAGTAAAAGAAACAACATCAGGCTGGCAGGATATATCTGAAGAAATCAGTTTTCCGGAGGGAACACGACACGGAACGGTTTTAATAATTTCTGCCGACGAATTAAATGCCTTAAAAAAAGAGCAATAATCAACTACTTTACTTCATACCTAATTTAATAATTGCCCATTTAGCAAAATATAAGATATGCAGCACGAACAAAAGATAGACATCAATATTACGCTGCACTCCAGTGTGCCAAAGTATATACAGGTAGCAGAATGCATTACAGATGAAATTAATCTGGGAAAATTGAAAATTGGTCAAAAAATGCCTTCAATTACCGAGCTGAGCCAGAAAAGTGCATTATCAAGAGATACGATCGAAAAAGCTTATAAACACCTGCGTGCCAGAAATCTAATCTATTCTGTTATTGGACTTGGTTATTTTATTAATGGTAACGAATCTGTAGATGTCCTCAATATCTTTTTATTAATTAATAAGCCAAGTTCTTATAAAATGGAAATTTGCAATGCCTTTGTAGATGCAATCGGATCTAAAGGAAATGTTTCTGTATCACTTTATTATTGCGACGAAAATCTCTTTGTTGATACGCTTAAAAAAAACTTAGGACTATTTGATTATTATGTCATAATGCCGCATTTTGCAAACGAAAAAGGTTATAATTTAATCAAACATAAAGATAAAGCTGTAGATGCTCTTGAGAATATGCCAAAAGACAAACTTATTCTGCTTGATACTGTAAAAGAGGGAATCGATGCAGATTACAACGCAGTTTATCAAGACTTTAAAAACGACATCTTTAATGCACTAGAACAAGCAATGGATAAACTCAAGAAGTATCAAAAGATAATTTTAGTTCATCCCAATACAGGCGTATTTCCGTATCCGCAGCATATTATGACAGGTTTTAAATCATTTTGTGTAACTTATAATTTTGATTTTGAAATAATAAATCACATTAATAAAAACATCGAATTAGATCAAAAATATGCTTATATAACCATTCAGGAATCAGATCTTGTAGTTTTAATGCAGCAGCTTAAGGCTAAAAACCTTAAGCTGGGAAAAGATATAGGAATCATTTCTTATAATGAAACTCCACTTAAATCCTTGCTGGATATTACGGTAATCAGTACCGATTTTAGAGCTATGGGAGCGCTTGCTGCCGACCTTATACTTTCAGAAAAAAAAGGCTCCATAAAAAACAAATTTCTATATATCGAACGCAGTTCTCTATAACTGAGAAATCATGAAAATTATAATACAATCAAGGTTAATTGTATAATAATCAACGCTGTGTTTTTTATAATTTTATGCTCCCCTGATAAAAATACATTTTCAATTAAAATCAATATTGAAGAGTGCTAAAAAAAATATTTTTCAATTTACTGCCTCTTCATTTTATAAAGTAATCTAGACGTTCTTTGGTTAACCTGATTTTTCCTTTGCATAACAGATATGGTATTCAATTGAAACGTCAGATAATTTGATGATTTATATTTTTCTATATTTTAATTTGGTTGTTAATTAGATTCTGTATCGAATATTCAGCGGGGGAAAATGATTCTTTTTATGGCAGACTAAACAAACTGCTTATTTTAAATTAAAGATATATGGACACTTCTGAAGTTAAATCAAATCAAATTACAAATTTACATTTCCCTGTAGTAGGAATAGGAACAGCTTATTCTGAAATTGATCTTCTAAAAAAAATCATAGCCGACGTTCCGACAGATTCTGGCGCAGCATTTTTAATTATAGAAAATCTGGCCGGACAGCAGCACAGCAATTTGACAGAAATGCTTCTGGAACATTCTAAAATACCCGTTCATGAAGTTGTTAATATACTAGAACTGCATCCTAATACTATTTACGTCATTCCGCAAAATAACTTTTTAGTTTTAGACGAAGGAATATTAAAACTGGAACCCTCAACACGAAGTTCAAAAACTACAAACAGTCTGGATATGTTTTATGATGCTATTGCTCATAAATACCAATCTTATGCTGTTGGTTTACTGCTTTCGTGGTCTTCTCTCGATTGCAGCGCGGGATTAAAGAAATTAAAGGAATTTGGGGGCGCCACCATATCTGCAGTCAGCAAAAGCGGTTTTTCTTTAGATGAAACCATTTCTGAATTTATTGATTACTTTACCACTTCAGAAGATACTGTTTCTAAATTACTGGAGATAAAAAATAGTTATCTTGAAAATTATGCATACGAAGAAAAAGAAATTTCTGCATTTGATGAAGATATTTATAACAGCATCATAAATATTATATTTTTAAAAACTGGTACCAATTTTCATAATTACAAACACCAGACGCTTCGCAGAAGAATTGCCAAAAGAATGGTTCTTACCAAACAAGAGAGTGCTGCAAAATATCTGACATTACTTAAAAATAATAGTGGCGAGCAGGATTTATTATACAATGATTTTCTTATTTCGGTTACTTACTTTTTTAGAGATCAGCAGTTTTTTGACAGTTTACCTAAAACTGTTTTTCCGTCGCTTATTGAAAATGCTGCTGGCAAAGAAATAAGAATTTGGTCTGCAGGATGTTCTACTGGTGAAGAAGTATATTCTTTGGCAATAATATTAGACGAATATCTGCAAAACACAAACAACCAGGATTTTACCGTAAAGCTATTTGCTTCGGATTTGTCCGAAAAATGCATTGAGAAATCTCGTGCGGGAGTATATACACTTCAGGATTTAAAAAACATTAACGATAAAAGAAAAGCAAAGTATTTTACAAAAAAAGACAGTGGTTATCATATTAATAAATCCATAAGAAATAATTGCATTTTTGCAGTTCATGATCTCTCCAAAGATTTTCCGTTTTCCAGAATCGACTTTATATTGTGCCGCAATGTTCTAATATATTTCAATCCAGAGCTTCAGAATCAGGTTTTATCCTCATTTCATTATGCCCTTAGAGAAAAAGGATTTCTATTTCTGGGAAGAGCTGAAACGGCACAAAATGTCAAGAATTTGTTTGCTGCTGTAGACAAAAAAGAAAAGATATATGTGCGTAAAGATGCTTCCGTTCATTCTATGCCTTATATTCTCCCTAATGCTGATGATAAAATAAAAAATACTATTGCTTCGACAGCTTCTTCGTTGAGAAAAGATTTCAAAAAAATAACTGCCGATATATTATTAGAAGAATTTTCGCCAGTTGCGGTTCTAATTAATGAAGATTTTGAAATTTTACATTTTCATGGCGATACCAGTTCATTTTTACAGCCTCCTACCGGCAAACCGAGTTTTAATATTATAAATATGGTTCATCATGAGATTCGTTATGAACTTACAAATGCCATTTTAAAAGCCAGAAATGAAAAGAAAAATATCGAGTGTTCCAATATATCTGTAAAGAATCAATCTTATCTTACTTGTTTTGAAGTCGTAAATATCGCATCGCATGCCGAACTTTTGTTAGTGATTTTTAACAGAAAACCAATTGTTGAATTAACTCATCAAAAAAACGGCGTTACCAATACTGAAAAAGAATTATCACTGCTTCACGAAGATTTTAAGCAATTGACGGAAGAACAGCAGATTTATTTTGAAGAACTACGAACAACAAACGAAGAATTGCTCAGACGAACAGAAGAATTACAGCTTTTGAATGAGCAGCTGGAAGTTTCTGCAGAAGAACTTCTTTCTAATAACGAAGAGTTGTTATGCACAAATGACGAACTTCAGAAAAGCAGACATGAGTTGTCTTCTATGAGGAATTTTTACGAATCGATTGTAAAAACCATAAAAGAACCGCTTCTTATTATCGATAAAAATTTTATCGTAAGAAATGCCAATCCGGCATTTTACAGCTATTTTAGAACTCAGGAAGAGCAGACAGAAGGATTTTCTATATTTGAACTTGAAAATTCGCAATGGAACAGCCCTCAGATCAAAGAAAATATTTTGACAAAAATTCGCCGTAATGAAATCGTAGAAAATATTAAAATAGAATTTAATCTTCATTCTGGCAGAAAAAAAACAATGCTTGTAAATGCGGCGCCAATTGTTGACTCAATACCAGAAGGAATGATGCTGATCGCAATGGAAGACATTACAGATCTCGAAGAAAGCAATGAATCTCTGAAAACTAAAAATACCGAATTAGAAAGTAATAATAAACAGCTGGAATCTTTTACACTTGCTGCAAGTAATAATCTTCTTGAACCGATCAGGAAAATTTACATGTTCGGAAAAAAAATTACAGATACCGAATCTGGATTATCAGATTCTGGAAATCATAATTTAAAACGACTGCTGCACACTGCGGTCAATATGAATCAGCTTATAGAAGATCTTATTAATTTCTCTAAAATTAACTTTACCGAGAAAAAATTCAAGAAAACCGATCTCAACTTAATTATAAAAAAAGTACTTGCTGATCTTAAAACCATTATCAAAGAACGCAATGCAACTATAACTGCAGATGCTTTCCCGTCCATGAATATTATATCCTGGCAGATTCATCTGCTTTTTACACATCTAATTACCAATGCTGTAAAATATTCGAAACAGGACAACGAGGTTCAAATAAAGATAAGCGTAAGTTATCCCGAAATCGAAGAATTTAATTCAATTGACGTCGATCCGTATACAGATTATATCAAAATAACAGTTAGTGATAATGGCAAAGGGTTTAATAAAGATTACGAAAAACTTATATTTGATCCTTTTTATAAATTGCAAGGTGATGAATCACAATATGGTACAGGTCTCGGATTGACACTTGTAAAACAGATTGTAGGAAACCATAAAGGTTTTGTAAACGCCTCCAGCAATCCGGGAGAAGGTACTTCTATTAATATCTATTTGCCACTGGAAACCTCTTTACTTAAAAGCTACAGCGAAAATTAACCGTTGTATACTCAATATTAAATCAAAAGCCTGTTATGAGTTTCATAACAGGCTTTTATTGTTTTAACCAAGATAACTAGTTACGGTGTTGTTGGTCCGTTTATAGTATCCCTGCGCGGTTTAGTTGTTGGCGTACCAGAAGATTTCATTTTTCCTTTCTTCTGTGTACGATTTGTATTCAACGTATCGCTTTTGTGTTTGCCTTTTTCGGCATTTTGTTTACCTTTTTTGTTGTAAACGGTGTCGGTCTTAGTTTTAGATTTCGTTGGAGTTTCCTGCGCAGACGCATATCCAAAACAAAAAATCATTGTACAGATTAAAAATAACTTTTTCATAATTAATATTTTTTAGTTAATAAATTCATTTTCAAATAAATAGAATTATTGTAATACAAATTTGTAAGTAAAAAAGGATGATTTTTTATAAAACTAAATTTTAAAATTATATGATTGCCATCAATACTAATTTTAATTATTTAAGTCATTGATAATCATACAAATTATATATTTTATCATCATTTATACCCTCATAATTTAGAATCTTAATTTAGCAGCTTTTTTCTTTCATGGTAATCCTATAATCATCTGATCTAATTATATAAAAACGGCTTATTAATGTAAATTAAATTTGAGCTGCTTAAAATCTGCAACTATAACCTCCATACAATCAGTTTATAATAGTAATAGATATTTAAGCACTTTCAAAAAAAGTTAACTAATAAGATTATTTTATGAAAAATTTTCAAAACGAGAAACAACGCGATTTGTCTACAAACAAATCTGACGGCACAAACAAAGTCCTTACAACAAATCAAGGTGTTTTAATTAATGATGATAACAATTCGCTGAAAGCTGGTGAAAGAGGTCCATCTTTATTAGAAGATTTTATTTTAAGAGAAAAAATTACTCATTTTGACCACGAAAGAATTCCAGAAAGAGTGGTACACGCAAGAGGATCTGGAGCACATGGTTTTTTTGAAGTAACAAATCCAATTCCAGAATTAACCAAAGCAGGTTTTTTGCAGGAAGCAGGTTTAAAAACTCCCGTATTTACACGATTTTCTACAGTAGCAGGATCGCGCGGCTCTACAGATTTAGCAAGAGACGTACGCGGATTTGCTGTTAAATTTTACACCCAAGAAGGTATATTTGATCTTGTGGGAAATAATATTCCTGTTTTCTTTATTCAGGATGCATCAAAATTTCCTGATTTGGTTCACGCCGTAAAACCAGAACCGCATAATGAAATGCCTCAGGCAGCATCTGCACACGATACGTTTTGGGATTTTATTTCGCTTATGCCAGAATCGATGCATATGATTATGTGGACAATGTCTGATCGTGCCATTCCGAGAAGTTATAGAATGATGGAAGGTTTTGGTGTACATACCTTTAGATTAGTCAATGCAGAAAATCAATCTGTATTTGTAAAATTTCACTGGAAACCAAAATTAGGAACTCACGCAGTTGCTTGGGATGAAGCTCAGAAAATTTCTGGAAAAAATCCAGACTTTCACAGACAAGATTTGTGGGATGCTATAGAAATGGGGAATTTTCCGGAATGGGAATTGGGAGTACAGGTTATTCCTGCTGAAGATGAACACAAATATGATTTTGATTTACTTGATCCAACAAAAATTGTTCCCGAAGAATTAGTTCCCGTAACTATTGTCGGAAGAATGGTATTGGATAAAAATCCTGATAACTTCTTTTCAGAAACAGAGCAAATTGCTTTTCATCCAGGACATGTAGTACCCGGAATAGATTTTTCTAACGACCCGTTGCTGCAAGGAAGATTATTTTCTTACACCGATACACAGCTTACAAGATTGGGTGGACCAAATTTTCATGAAATTCCGATCAACAGAAGCATTGCTCCGGTTCACAACAACCAACGTGACGGACTTATGCGTCAGGAAGTAAACGTGGGCAGAGTAAGTTACCATCCTAATACCTTAGGCGGTGGTTGTCCTTATCAGGCTAAAATTGCCGAAGGTGGATTTTCAAGTTTTAACGAAAGAATTGAAGCACATAAAGTTAGAGAAAGAAGTGAAAGTTTTGCAGATCATTTTGGACAGGCAAAATTATTCTTTAACAGCCAGACTCCAGAAGAGAAAAGTCATATTGTAAAAGCATTACGATTTGAATTGGGTAAAGTAGAAACCACTGCAATTAGAGTTAGAATGCTGGGATTACTTTCTCAGGTTGATGTTACTCTGGCCGAAAAAGTAGCGCTTGGATTAGGAGCTCAAGTACCGTCAACTCTTGAGTTTCCGGTAAATAAAGGAGTATCACCAGAAAATGAAGGTGGAAATCAGGAACCTCAAACTATCGAGCAAGCCGTTTCTACTTCTGATGCTCTAAGTATGATAAATAATCCTACCAACTCCCCTACCATAGAATCAAGAAAAGTAGCGATTCTTTGCTCTGACGGCGTTTCTGAAAGTGCAGTACTGAATATGAAAAATGCATTAAAAAAACAAGGAGCCAAAGGTTGTGTAATTGCGCCGCATTTAGGTTCTGTTTTAACAGACAATGATGGTGCTATTGCCGTAGAACACAGTTTCCTTACTGCATCGTCGGTATTATTTGACGCTGTTTATATTCCTCATGGACTAAATGTTACTGCATTGGCAGAAAACGATGATGTTTTGGAATATCTTAACGACGCATACAAACATTGTAAAGTTATTGGCGCAGACGGACAGGCAACAGAAGTAATTAATGCTGCTCCATTTGCATCAAAATTAACCAATGATGATAACGGAATTATCCTTACCAGCGAACCGGCGACAGATGTATTTGCACAGGAGTTTATAAACGCAATGACATCACACCGTTTCTGGGACCGCGAACCAAACTTATATCTTTAATATCAAAAAAAATAAAATATGAAAAATTCAGAAAAACCAAATCAAACAAATACTACACAGCCAAAATCTGTGAAAAGTAATGCGAAAATAGATATTGTAGAGCCATCATCTGATGCTGCGACAGAATTAAAAGACCTGTTTATTGACAGTATAAAAGATATTTACTGGGCAGAAAATGCACTAGTTGGTGCTCTTCCTAAAATGGCAGGAAATGCATCATCACCAGCACTTTCGAGCGCTATTTTAGAACATCTTGCTGTAACAAAACTTCAAGTTTCAAGATTGGAACAAGTTTTTGATCTTTTGGGAGAAAAAGCGGAAGGAAAAAAATGCGAAGCAATGGCCGGACTTTTAAAAGAAGGAGATTCTATACTTTTAGAAACAGTTCCAGGACCTGTTAGAGATGCTGGAATTATTGCTGCTTCTCAAAAAATCGAACATTATGAAATTGCCACATACGGCACATTGGTCGCATTTGCTAAAACATTGGGAGAAAATGACGCTGCAAAACTATTAACACAAACTCTTGCAGAAGAAAAAGAAGCCGACTGTGTACTTAATGATGTTGCATTAAACACTGTAAATCCTGTAGCTGCAGAATAATATAATTATAAAATTTTATTTCCCTGTTTATTTTTTTCTTGGAAGCGTCTGTATTTACGATACAGACGCTTTTTTATTTTTTGAAATTACCAGCAGGATACACTTCAAATTACTGGGTATTTATATCAAATTTAAAATATCATATAAAAACCTGTGAATTATGTAATTAGATCCTGTTTTATATGTAAAAATCACATACTTGACGTTGATACATTTACACAATAACAATTTAAAAAACATATTATGAAAACTACAGACAATAAAAAAACAGCAAGCACTAAAGCGGCAGACAGTTCGAAAGCATCAGATAAAAAGACTGATAAAAAAACTGACGATAAAACTGAAAAGAAAGAAACAGCTTCAAAAAGCAGTTCTAAAACTGCAGACAAAAAAGGAGCTGCTAAAACTAAAAAATAACTTAAAAAAATTTACTATGAATCTAGCAGCACAAAATAACCGTTATGAAGAAAATAAATTCGGAAACTCTCCAATAGATCATTCTATTACTGAAAATGCAGAACCGGATTATGCAAATGATTTGTCCAATGACCAATCAGATAATCAAGAGCTTGGAAGCGAAAGTTTTGACAACGAAAACTTTGGACAAGATGATTACAAAGAAAAATTAGATGATGACCAGCTTGATAAGGAATTTGATAGTGAAAGTTCTGATGACGAACTGGGAAATGATGAATTTGATGACGAAGGTCTGGATGAGGAAGATGGTGAATCTTTTGAAGATGAAGATGATGAATCTTTAGATAATGAGGAAGGTACAGATCCTAATCGCAACCTATAGTTAAATACAAAAGCCGTCTCCGAGACGGCTTTTTAAATTTATGAAACTGCCATTTAGTTTTAATCAGGATGACAAAATAGTACTAAAACTATTTAAAAAGTGTAATGGTATCCGATAAGTTTTCTCTGTTTATAAATGTTTGTATGTATTCCTTGACTTCATTTCTTTGCTCAACAGGAGTTTCAAAAGAATTGATATGAAAATCATTATCCTGATCGAGTATATGAATAATTTCAGTATATCCTTTAGAAATCAGACTTCCTTTTAATTTTATTACCGTTAATTGCTGATGACCGTCTAATTCTTTTCTTACTTGTAATTTTATAGCTTTATCCATTTTTAAAGTATTTAGGTTAACAGACTGTTAAATCATTACCAAATATACTTAATCAGAATTAAATTACAATCTGTAAAATATCAACATAATTCACTACTTATCAACATATTATAAAATAAATAAAATTCTAAAAAGAAACATTAATTGCAATAAAGTAGTACAATTCTGTTACTTTATTTTGAATTATCCCAGTACTTTAAAAAGTGAAAAAGACATCCTTGATTTATCGTTTATTTCCTTAAATTTACAGGGAATTCGTAGGACATTAAAAAGATAGTTGTCTTATTAAATATAATAAAATTTGGACAACCAAAATACTGCCCCAGATTACTTTTTTCTACAAAACGGCAGAGAAGCTGCTTCAATTATTAAAAATATTGATTGGTCCCTGACCACTTTAGGTGTTCCGGAAAAATGGCCGGAAAGTCTTAAGAATACGCTGGCTACCATATTGTCTTCCAAATTCCCTATGTTTCTATGGTGGGGAGATGATCTCATTCAGTTTTATAATGATGCCTACAGACCCATTCTTGGTAATGAAGGAAAACATCCTAAAGCAATTGGACAGAAAGCAATTGAGTGCTGGACAGAGATGTGGGATTTCATTTATCCCTTAATAACCAAAGTTTTAACTACAGGAGAAAGTATTTGGTATGAGGATCTCCTAGTGCCGATATATCGAAATGGCAGACTTGAAGACGGATACTGGACTTTTAGCTACAGTCCTGTTCGAGATGATGAACGAAATATAAAAGGGGTTTTGGTAGTCTGCAACGAAACCACTGATAAAATTAATTATTATCGAAAATTAAAAGAAAATAAAGACGAACTTGAATTTGCTATTAATGCAGCCGAGTTTGGTACTTTTGATTTAAACCCAATTACAAATAGATTTGCTGCTAATTCCCGATTAAAAGAATGGTTTGGACTTAAAGCCGATGACGAAATCCTATTAAGCAACGCCACAGCGGCTATTGCAGAATCGGACAGACAGCGTGTGATCAACTCTATTACTGAATCGCTGAAATATGAGTCTGGCGGAAAATATGATATTGAATACAACATCATAAATCCAGACACCAAAAAACAAATTACGGTTCATGCTTTAGGAAAATCATGGTTTGATGAAAGCAAGAATGCATACCGCCTTAACGGAACTGTACAGGATATTACTGCTCATAAAAAAGCCGCCGAAGAACTCCTAAAATCACGCCAGCTCACAGATCTTACCATAAAAAGTTTGGGATTGGGATTGTTTAATGTAAACTTTGATGACAACAGCATTGACTATTCGCCTGAATTTTCAATAATTCTTTCCGGAACTAAAAAACACAATTTAACAAGAAGAGATTTTCTTAAATATGTTCATCCCGAAGATTTAGTTATGCGATCTGAAGCCATGAAAAAAGGGTTCGAAAACGGAACTTTTTATTATACTCCGAGGGTGGTTTGGGATGACGGAAGTATTCACCGAATTGCTATTTCTGCTTCAAGAATGATCAATTCTGAAGGAAAACCATTGGCTTTTTCCGGAAGTGTTGCTGATATTACAGAACAGGAAAAAAACCGCCTTGCACTGGAACAAGCCGAATCTAATCTGAAAAAAAATAAACTTGAAGCCGATACATTATTTCAAAATGTGACAGACAGTTCTCCAACTGGTTTATGGCTTTCTAATAAAGAAGGCACACTAACTTACTTTAATAAAACACTGGTAGAATTTACCGGATTTACCGCTCAGGAACTGCTCAGCGGAGGCTGGTCTTCTGTTATTATAGAAGAAGATTTAAAAACTGCCGTAAAAGTATATTTAGAAGCTATTCCGAAAAGATACCATTTTGATGTTCTTTTCAGGGCTAGAAAAAAAACCGGAGAAATTATTTGGTGCAGAGCTGCTGGTGATCCGTTTTACGACGCTGACGGCGAATACGCAGGATATGCCGGCTTTTGCATGGACATGGATGAAATTATTTTAGGCAGGAAAGCACTCGCTGAAAGTGAGAAACGTATAAGCCTGATGATTGAGCAGTCTCCTGTTGCCATCTGTCTTTTTACCGGCAGCGACATGAAAATTGAGATTGCCAATGATATAATGATTGGTTATTGGGGCAAGAATAAATCTGTAATCGGGAAGCCGTTGCAAGAAGGGATTCCGGAACTCAAAGGACAGCCTTTTGCAGACATCCTGCATGATGTGTACCAGACTGGCGAAACGTATTACGGCCGTTCTATGCCTGCAGACTTAGAAATCAACGGGGTTTTAAGCACGCATTATTTTGATTTTACTTATACTCCTATACGGGATTCAAAAGGTGAAATCTATGGCATTATGAATATCGCTATTAATATTACCAATCAGGTTATTGCATCAAAAAAGCTGGACGAAACAAGGATCGCACTTGCAGGCGCCATAGAGCTGGCAGAACTGGCTACCTGGAGAATTGACATTGCAACTGGTTTTATCGTATGCTCTACGAGATTTAAACACTGGCTGGGTCTGGATACGCATAATACGCATAAGGATGAAGTGTTTAACTTAATTGCCGATACTCATAGACAAAAAGTAATAGATTCTATTGAAGAGACCTTAAAACCCGGCTCTTCAGATTTTTATGATTACGAATTCCCTATTATAAATAAATTAACCGGACAAGTTCGTATCATACATGCAAATGCTCAGGTGATTTACGGTAAAGATAATGCTCCCGAATGCCTTAGCGGAACAGCCCAGGACGTGACTAAAGAGCGCGAACTAAAGGAAGAACTTAAATTTAAAGTAAAAGAACGTACTCAGGAACTGCACGCTGCCAATGCAGAACTGGAGATTAACAATCAGGAATTGAAACAGTTTGCTTATATAGCCTCTCATGACCTGCAGGAACCAGTGAGAAAAATAAGTGTGTTTACAGAAATGCTCCAAAACAATCTGGAAAAAAATCCTCAAAAAGTACAAATGTATATCGATAAGATTATCAATTCTACTAAGAGAATGGAGAATCTTATAAAAGATGTATTGGGTTTCTCTCAGCTTTCCAGTGCTTCTAAAAATTTTGAATCTGTTAATCTGAATGACATTGTAAAAGAGATCATTAACGATTTTGATCTGACGATTGAACAAAAAAACGCCTCTCTGTTTTTTAATAACCTGCCTGTTATTGAAGCTATACCGCTGCAGATGTCACAGCTGTTTGGCAATCTAATTTCAAATGCACTAAAATACAGCAAACCCGATATGGCTCCTATAATAAGTATTACTTCAGAAAAACTTTCAGAAAGTAATAAACATATTCTGGCTCCCGAGTTGAACGCTGGCGAATATGTGAAAATAGAAATAAAAGATAACGGAATCGGTTTCAGTCAGAATTATGCAGAACAGATCTTTAATATCTTCCAGAGGTTACATGGAAAAGATGAATTTGCAGGAACGGGAATTGGTCTCGCTATGTGCCGCAAAATTCTTCATAATCATAACGGCAAGATTACGGCAGCATCTGAGGAAAGTGTGGGAACAACCTTTACTATTATCATCCCGTTTATACAGGATAATAGCTCTATACAGTAATAATTATGTTTTTTTAACGTTATACTTGTGTATACTGACTTAACTACCCATATATGAAAACAGTTTTTTTGATTGACGATGACTCTGACGACCGCGAGATATTTGAAGAATCTTTAATGTCGCTGGATGCAGCGGTAAAATATGAAGAAGCCAAAAACGGAGCAGAAGCATTTGAAAGATTAAATTCTGTTGCTTTCCAAAAACCGGATCTTATCTTTTTAGACCTTAATATGCCGGTTATGGACGGAAGACAGTTTTTAAAACATATCAAACAGAATGAAAATTTTAAAGACATTCCTGTTATTATCTATTCTACTTCTTCTAATGAAGCAGACAAAAATTTTGCTATGCAGCATGATGCAGCCCAGTTTATGACCAAACACTATTCTATGAGTGATCTGAGATCTGAATTGGAAATGACTATCAGGAATTTTCTGGGATAAATTAATACTTAAAGATGTTGCAATGGAATTAAGATTATTAGTTTTAAGGAGCAGCGATCCTGAAAAACTTGCAGCCTTTTATACTTTATTAGGACTGGTATTTGACTATCATAAACATGGAAATTCTCCCTTTCATTATGGAGCTTCAATTGGGAAAACAATTTTAGAAATTTATCCTTTAACAAAAAGTCAAACTGAACCCGATCAGAATTTACGTCTGGGTTTTGGAATTGACAATTTTGATGAAATCATACAAAATTTAAAAGATTTAGAAGTAAATTTTTTATTTGAGCCTGCAAAAACTGATTTTGGATATATGACTGTTATCTCTGATCCCGACGGCCGAAAAGTAGAGCTTTATAAAAATACAATCTACTCCAATCAATACAACGAATAAATTTTAGTCAGCTTATATTTAGTATTTGATGCTGAAACAAAAGGCTAAAATGGTTTGTCTGAATCTAAAAAAACTTTTGGATTCAGCAGTAATATCTCATCAGCATCACTGCTGACAGCACGTAAATTAAGTGATTTTGCCGTCGATGAGGTTTTCATTTTACTTTCGGTTCCCAAAATGGTATTTAGAGCTTTTTTTAATAAAACCTCAGAGCTGTTTCCCAACGCAAAAACTTCTGGCTGTTGTATTTCGTCTGCATAAATAACGGGTTCAATACCTTTTGTATAATTACCTTCACTTCTAGAATTATACAATTTGTATATTGAAGGATACAAAATCCATCCTTTTTTTCCTGAAATTCGATCATCTTCAATAGGAAAACCAGCGACATCTTTTCCCAAAGTTTTATCTCCAATTGTAATTACATTCATATACGGCTTAAGATTATTGATGATTAATTCTGATGCCGATGCTGTTCTTTTACCGCACAAAATATAAACCTTGTCAATAGACGGATGTGCGGCGCGTAGGGCATCAAAAGTTATTTTTGTTTCGTTACTTTCCAATGCCTGCTTAAAAGTTTGGTTTACAGTTCCTCCGTTTGCATTTCCTTCAAACTTTACATAAAGATCACTTGCTTTAATGTTTGGAGCAATGAGTATGCTTAAGGCAGCAGCAGATGCTATATCTCCTCCTCCATTATAACGTAAATCTACAATCAGTTCTGTAATTGACTTACTTTTTAAATCCTGAAAAATCTGCAAAAATTGCTGTGCCTGACCCACATCAAAATGTGGAATTTCTAAATATCCTATTTTAGTATTTTGAGCTGAAATGACCTGATAAGGCATCGGCTGCAAAAAACTAAATCCTTGTATTAACGAAACTTCTTTTGAGGCAGAAAAACCCGATTGCAAAGAATAGGCTGTTAACTTTAAACTTAATGAAGCAGTCAATATCATATTTTTATACAATTGCTCATAGTTACCTTCGTTAATTATGGTTCCGTTGATATGCGTAATAAGATGCCCTCTTTTTAAACCGTTATTTTTGGCTGGCGAGTCTGCTAATACATATAGGATGACGCCGTAATATTTTCCTTCGAAATCGATAAAAGAAACATCAAATCCAAATTTTCTTCTCAAACTCTGCGGTGCTGTTTCGGGAATTTCAGGATGTACGGCATAAGAGTAAATATCCTCTTTTTGCAGCAATTTTGCAAAATATTCCTTTGGCTTAGCCGACAGATCGCCTTGTGCGGGCATTCCGTCATTCCATCGGTAATATTTTTTCATCTGTCTGTACATCCATTCGTTTATATATTCATTTGTACCTTCGTTATAAAACTGAATGTCATCATCGGCACTACAAGAAAGAATTAATACCTCTATAAGTAAAATAATTCCATAGAAAAGACAAGTAGAGATTTTCTTTTTCATTTTAATACTATTTGAATATGAATTTAAATTGAGTGAAAAAGACCTTAATGGTCTTTTATTTAAATACGAAGTAATCTGTCAAATTCAAAGTTCCGTCTACACCAGTAAAGATTCCGCTGGCATCACTTTTTTCTTCAAGTACAATCAATTTTGATTTATTTACGGACATTGTCATAATCACAATAATTTTCTGACCAGGAATGTACGATTCTGTTGTGCCGTGTTTTACCAGTTCCATCAAAATAGTTGGCGGCGAGCTAAAAGGAAATTCTATAAATGGATTAAATTTATCTTTATTGATATTTTCTGCCACTCCCAGCAACTGTCCGTTTATTTTACGAATGATTCCGTCAATATTACCTTCATAACCGCTTTTAGAATATTTATTTATGTTAGGAAATATAAATCTATAACCGCTATTGGCAGGCTTACTTAAAACCCCAGTTTTTATTGAAGTAATTTTGTCTATCCAAATACCATCTTTGGTAAAAAAAGAGAGTGTATCCTTAACTTTTTCTGCTGTAAAATGATAGGTATGTAAGACCTCTTTTGTTACTTTATTGGTAATCTCAATAGTTTTTGTCTGGTCTCCGTAATAAACAAAATCATATTCTTTATCAATCTTTTTTGTAAAGGCTGTTTTTTTATCTTTTCCAATTTCAAGTGCTTTACCATTTGAGATTATCTGCAAAGAATCGTTTACTGCGCTGTAAGCGTTTATAGTTACTTTGCCCGGCTGGTTGGTTTCTTCTCCATAATAAGAAACCATATTATCGTTGGTGCAAGATGCAAAAAGATTGATTACAGCTAAAAAAATTACTGCTCTTAACATTCTAGTATTCATATTGATATTTGTTTTTGTCTTCATTTGTGTATTAGAAAATCAATAAAGGTTTAGGTTATTACTTTTTTAGAAACTTTATTTTTTTAGAAACTCCGTTATTCGTTACTGTTAGAAAATATATTCCCTGTGATAAATCTTCAACAGATAAACCTTCTGGTTTAAACGAGGATTCTTTAACTATAAGTCCGTTGGTATTATAAATGGTTAATTTGGTTTCTTCTGTCTGAAATTCTTCAGCGATTTCCAATTGCAGATAATCATTCACAGGATTTTGTTTTAATGTGCAGAGTGATGCTTTTAAAGCCACATCGTCAACTCCCAGTAAAGCTTCTGCAGATACAGAAATCTTATTGATTTCATATCCGATAAAAGGAATATTAGGTTTGTTTCCTAAAGCAATATAAACTGCTGGCTTTCCTGCATATTGAGAAATATCTATTGTATAATCTTTGAACTCTGCATCTTCTATAGTATTTCTTTCTATTGTGATCGTTTTTAAAAGAGTAAATGCGGCGGGATCAGGAGATGTAGAACCGTAAATTAATAAGTCTTGGCTGGAATCATAAATACTGGTTTGTGCATTTATAATTAGTGCTATTTTTCCCGAATAAAAGGAAACATCTATAACAGGTGATACAGCAAGATTGTCTTCGGTTGTTGGTAATGATGATCCTCCATTTGTCAAATCGATATTGTAAGTTCCTAAAACATCAATTGTACCGTCTACAATAGCGCCGGTATTAGCGTCTAATTGAATATTTTTTCTCCCAATCCAGTTGCTTCCATTTCCGTCTCTGTCCAGTAAGGTCCAGTCTGAAGCATCAGAATCATCAAAATCATCTTCCCAAATTGTATATTGAGCAGATGATATTCCTGTAAATATTATAAAAACTAATAAAAGTAGATTTTTTTTCATTTTTTAAATTTTAAAACATGGGCAGAAATATACTGCCCATGTAGAATTATAATAACTAACTTATTTATGCTTAACCAAAAATTAGAATCTTGTCCAGTTGTTAGTCCAAAGCTGCTCTGTTCTAAAAGCACCTGTAGTACCTGTAAAATCTAATGAACCATTGTTAAAGAATGGCTGCGCAAGATTCCATCTTGGAGCTGGATCTGCAGTAGAAGTACTAGTACCAATACCTGTTAATGTTGTACCAGCTGGTAATACTGGATTGTCAAATCCGTGGATTGAAACTCTTAAATAAGAAGAACCGCTTGGTAATGAAGGAGAATCCCATCTAATTCCTGTGTTATATCCTGTCACAGTAACATCAGTAAGGCTTACATTACCAGCTCTGCGTACATGTATAGCATTTTCGTATAAATCTGCTACAGTATTAGAGCTAACTCCAATGATTGATAATTGAGAAATAACAGGACGTGTAATAAGCGTTGTTGCTGTACCTGTTGCGTTATTATCTAATTCGATACCATTAGAATCTGGATTTCCTCCGCTTAAACTGTGAGTAGAATTGCTGTCTGCAAGTGCTACAGCTTTTGTAACAGTTCCTGTGTATCCAAAATCAAAATCAAAATTGTCATCATCTGGTGCAAAAGAAACTAAGTGGCTTGCATTTACTTTACCACCAAAAAATTCGAATGAATCATCTTTTCCGTAAGAAACCTGAATGTGATCTACTACAGTTTGGTTTCCAACTCCTGCCAATGTAAGACCGTTGATTTCAACATCTGTATCTAAAATACGTCCTGCGTATTCTATACGTACATAGTTTAAAGCACCTGCACTATGAGCATTATTAGATCCTCCGTAATAAAATTCAGCAAAATTTGGCTGATCGTCTAATCCTTCTACAATATTTGTAAGCGAACCAGTATTCGTTTCAGCATCTCCTAAAAGCACAACTCCTCCAAAATCCCCAGGAAGAGCAGTAGTACTAGCATCATCATCTAATAAATTATAACTTGTAAAAACTACAGGAGCAGTTTCAGTTCCCTGTGCATCGATCTGACCTGTTTTAGTAATTACAAGTACTCCTGTAGCAATACCAGGAGCCAAAGGTTTAGCTTTAATAAATGTACCTGCTTCAATAGTAAGTTTAGCACCATCTTTTACAGTAATTACGCCATCAATTTCCCAAACTCTGTCGTTTGTCCAGGTAGTGTTTGATGTTATAGCACCGCTTACTGTTTGTACAGTCGCAGGGTGAACATAATCAGCACCTGAAGCTTTCATAGAAAAAGAAGAATCAGCAGAAGAATCATCATTTTGGCAAGAGCTCACTGCAAGAGCTATCATTGCACATAGAAAAATTTTTTTCATAATAATTTAATTAATGCTATATTTGCTGCATTACAACTAGGCCTTTGGAGAGAGCAGCAAAATATCTTTCCTTAGGTCTTTCTCGTTTTTGGTAAAGATCTTTTCTTATAAACGATCCCGCTTTACCATCGGGGCTTATACCTAATTATCCATCTTTCACTCATAGGATTTTTTTAACGCAGTAAAAGGATTAAGGTTCCATTCTTTTATTTATAAAAGACTTTCGCAGCGTATTTTTTTTAATTTTTGTCTAATGCACTAAACAAAAAAGAAATCTAATACTTACATCTTAAATACATTAGATTTCGAAAAATCAAAATGTCATCACTTTTTTTATTGTTAACCGTTTCTTAATATGCAGTACTGATTATCTTAAGATTGCAGTCTTTTTTGAGTCTAAAATGAATAATTTATAGATAAGCTTATTGTTCTTCCGCTTTTTGCTTTAAACAATACTTTATCAATATCTTCATCATATCTTTTTGTAGCATTAGCTCCAAGGCTGTACACTTCTCTGGGATTAGATCCGACCGGAGCACCTTCTATATGAGTATAGCTATTTGAATTGTCGTATGTTTCAATTCCAGTATCAAATATGTTTTTCATACTGCATTTCAGTTCAAGGTTTCTTTCTTTAAAAAACTTATAACTCACCTGCGCATCCGTTACAGAATAAGGCATTCTGATTTCTTCAGATTGGTAATCAAATCCTACAAGCACATATTGATCTCCTATAGCATTATGCCTAACGCTAAATCCCATACGCTCTCCGATGTAGTCCAAACCTAAATTGTATGTATAGGGTGATTGTCCGTAAAGAGGTCTGTTGGCTTCATAAAGTCCGCCATCGCCATCTATCTGAACATATGATGTTACTTTTGTGTCGTTAATAGAAGCATTTCCAGAAATAAATAATTTTTCTAAAATTGGTCCTTCGCCAAGAAAAGACAGGCTTTTATAAAATTCTAATTCTACTCCCCAAAGTTTTGCATTGTAAGAGTTAAGATTATAAATGTTTCTAATTCTGGACGGATTTAAATTACCCACTGCTTCAATGGGATCATCTATATCTTTATGATAAATTCCGAAAGACAATATTTCACCTCCAGATGGAAACCATTCTAATTTAACATCATAATTACTTGCCACGCTGGAAATCATTCCACCCGAGTAGTTATAAATTCTGGCAGACTGTACAGGATCAAAATAAGGAATGCTTAAACGTTCTGCAAATTGAGGACGCAGCACCGATTTGTTATATCCCAGCCTTACATTCATTTTTTTAGTCGGGCTGATGATTAAACTTGCAGAAGGTAAAAACTGCCAAAGTTTATCATCCTTTTGTTCTATGCCAAAATCGCCTGCTTTTTCAGACTGACTTTGTATTTGTGTATAGATATAACTTTCTGCTCTTACGCCCCACGCCAATCTCACAAATCGGCCAATTTTGTTGTCCAGCATTAAAAACGGAGAATGTACTTTTACATCTCCCACATATTTATTACCGTATACGCCGTAATCCTGCCAGCCAAAACCTCCATAATAATAGTTTGAACCGTCTAAAAATTGTGATAATGGCTCATAAATTTCTGCTCTGTCGGTACTGCCCAGAACCACCATTTTTGCAGATTCTTGTTGATTGGTTGCTTTTTTATAAGTACCAAAATAACCCGCTTTAATATCGTTTGTGAACGAATCACTAAAGTCAAAGGAATACTTTAAGTTTAAGCCAAAATTATAATCAACCTCGTCATTGGTAAAGTTGCTTCGGCTAAAAGGAAATATTGATTCAGAATTATATACGTAATGATAAAGCAAAACATCATCACCTACTTTCTTTCTGTAAGCATCTATAAAAGTAGCGTCTTTGGTGTCTTTTGAAATAGTACTGTAGGCACCGTACCAATTTATATCTAACTTTTCAAATTTATGGCTTCCCTCTACTTTATTTTGTACAATAGTCTGATAAACAGGATAATTACTTTCTCTTGTACTAGAAAGAATCGTTCCGTTTAAAATATCTGATATAGACTCGCTGTCACTCCATCCCGTTATTTGAGTCAGCTGGTTATTGTAAATATGCATCACCATATTACGAGTGGTTATTTTGTGATTGCCAAACTGAACAGCTGCATTAAACATTGCTCCCAGCGTAGAATTGTAGTTGTAATTTGCGCCAGAATTTCTAAATCCGTACTTTGTAAGTGTAGAATATGCAATACCTTCTCCTTCTGGAACAAAAACAGAATTATCAGCATTACCGGCTCTTTGAGTATGTTCTATATCTTGTTTTTCCTGTGTATTCTTAAAGAATAAAGAACCTACAAATCCAATTTTAGTATTATCTTTTAATTCGTAAGCTCTTCCTAAAGCAAATTGAAGCGTACTTCCCGGCGCAGCATAAGTTTTATAACTCGTAAAATTATCCTCAGTAAACTTTTTAGACTGTTCTACAAAAGGTCCTGCATTGGCTTCACTTGTTGGTAAAGGCATCCCAACAAGATTAGTCGGATAATTGCGCCTTCCGTCATCAAAACCCAAATAATCATAATCTCCTTCTTGTTTTGTTATTCGTTCTTTAAACGTGCTTCTGCTGTTATAAGAGGAACTTATAGAGAAAGTGGTAAAATTTTCTTTAGGAATGTCTTTTGTTTTAACCTCTACGTATCCTCCGGCAAAATTAGCATACATGTCCGGAGTCGCAGATTTACTCACTACGATACTTTCTACCATTGCAGTCGGAATAATATCAAAAGAGAAATTCTGTTTGTAAGCGTCTGTACTTGGCAGCGTAATTCCGTCCATTACAGCCTGATTCCATCTTTCTCCCATCGATCGCACTACAACATATTTATTATCAATTGTAGTTACGCCAGTAATACGTTTAAGCGAACTTGCCACATCTCTGTCTGGAGTTCTGGCAATCTGCTCTGCCGAAATACCATCAGAAAATTGTGCCGCCTTTTTTTGCTGCAATAACAATCCCTGAACAGATGCCGTAGCTTTTTTATAGTCCTGAACAATAACTACTTCTTTTAGTGACTGTGTATCTTCTTTTAACGAAATTACTAATGGTGTTTCGCTTCCTTCTGATACTTTTACTGCTGTAATTTTTTGAGTTTGAAATGAAATTGCACTCAGCTCAATTGTATACTCGCCGGGTTCTAATTCTAAAACATAATTACCGTCGATATCAGATTGAGTTCCCAAATTTAATTCTGACACTTTAATATTTACACCTGGAAGCGAAAGTCCGTTTACATCTACAACTTTACCTGTAATTTTTCCTTTTCTTTTTTTTTTGGCCGAATCTTTACTATTTACGGCTATATTATTCTCATTTCTTTTAAAATTCAAATTTGTCGTGTTTTGCAAATCAGTCAAAACTTCATCAATCGAGACATTCTCTTTTTTTAAAGTAACCAGCGGCACACTAAGATCAAGATCTTTCTGATAAATAAATTGATACGGTGTACGGGATTTTAAATTGTCAATGATTTTTTGGGGCGAAGAATTTTTAAAATCCACCGACACGGTTCCGGTTTGTGAATAAATTGTATTTGATCCGAAGAAGACTCCGAAAAATAAAATCCAAAAGGCAAACTGCCTGCAAAGATTATTGTTCATAATTGATGATTGTTAGTGTATTGATTAATTTTAATATGATATTTTTGGTTAATTTATTTCGCAAAATTCAAGACAGATCCTGTACAGCTTAAATTAAATCCTCATTTCAAGGTTAATCTATCTGCGTTTTTTATACAGACAACCGTTGTTATCTGCTTATCAAATAAGTATTGTTTCCTGTGGCTCTAATTTTAATTTCTAATGCAAAAGCAATTGTCTGCAGCATTTCATCAAAACCTTGTCTGGTATCCAGAGTTCCTTGTATTTTAAGATTTTTTAAATCCTTTTCTAAATAAGTAACTTCAAATTGGTGGTCGATTTTTAATTGATTTAAAACCTCTTCCAGCGTTAATCCGTCGGCATAAATTAAAACTTTCTTCCAATCCGGTTCATAAACATCTGTTTTTTCTTTATTAACCATTGAAGTTTTTGATGCGTAAACTGCCTTGTAACCTCTTTCCAGAAAAACAGCATTTTCTGCAGTTTCCACTTTAACTTTACCCGTTCTTACATTTACTTCGGGCTGTTTGTCATCGTATGCCTTCACATTAAAAGAAGTTCCTAAAACAGTCGTTTTTATAGTTCCGGAACTAATTATAAAAGGACGGGAAGTATCGCGCTTAACTTCAAAAAAAGCTTCTCCTTTTAAAGTTACCGTTCTTTCATTTTCTTGAAAATTTGAAGGATAATGAATTTCAGAATTCTGATTCAACCAAACTCTTGTACCGTCTGGCAGTGTTAAAAGTCGTATATCTTTATTAAATGTAGC
>NZ_MUHF01000030.1 GCF_002217435.1 Flavobacterium reichenbachii | reverse complement strand
GATTGAAACGGATAGCGGGAATAGCTCCTAATTTAAATTCTAAAAGCTGTCCTTATATATAGGTATCAAAAATAAACCCGACAGGTTTTGAAAACTGTCGGGCTTCGGGAGTGAAATCTTACCTTATATATAGGAGAAGAAAAATGTAGTCATAAATCGTTTATACTATCTATTACTTCTTTTGTAATGTGGATGCTTTTGAGTTTTGCCTCATGATCAAAGATTGGACTTGTTGCCATAAGTTCGTCGACCTTTGCGTAATCTATAAACTTTTTTAAATCAGTTTTTAATTGTTCTTTATTCCCTGTGAAAGTTCCAGCTGTCATTTGATTAACATGGAAGCGTTCTTCTTCGCTCATGATATCATCAAGTGAAGGAACCGGAGGCTGCAATCCTTTGCGATCATTTCTAATTAAATTTAAAAACATTTGATACAAACTTGTAGATAATAGTTCTGCTTCTTCATTTGTGTCTGCAGCGATTATATTGACACATGCCATTGTCTTTGGTTTATCTAAATACTCTGAAGCCTGAAAGTTTTCTCGATAGAACTCAAATGCCTGAATCATTAAACGCGGAGCAAAATGTCCTGCGAAAGCATAAGGTAATCCGTAAGCTGCGGCCAAAGCAGCACTTTCCATACTTGAACCTAAAATCCATATTGGGACTTTTAAGCCTTCAGCGGGGAATGCACGAACTTTTCCAGTTGCATTTTCGTCTGAAAAGTACTCTTGAAGCTTGCTCACATTTTGCGGAAATCGCTGTGCTTGTTCAAAAAAATCTTTTCGAATAGCCTCGGCTGTTGGCTGATCTGTTCCCGGAGCTCTTCCTAAACCCAAATCGATTCGGTTTGGATAAAGTGTTTCTAATGTTCCAAATTGTTCGGCAACTACTAAAGGAGAATGATTTGGCAGCATAATTCCGCCTGAGCCTACACGGATATTCTCTGTTTGACTTGCAACATACCCAATTAAAACTACTGTTGCCGTACTTGCAACGTGTGCCATATTATGGTGTTCTGCGAGCCAAATTCTTTTATAGTCGAGTTTATCGGCTAATTGCGCGATGTCTTTTGTTTTTTTAAATGTTTCTGATGCGTTACTGTCTTGCGTAATGATTGCAAGCTCTAATATTGAAACTGAAATTGGTTTTTTCATATAAAATAATGCTAAGACACAAAATTAACTCATTTATATTGATGCACTTTACTTTCTAATGTTAATAGAATTATAATATTTGTAGGTACAAATATTTCTACTTCCTTTTTAAGAAAAAGTATTTTAAAAACTGATTACACATTGAAAAATAATTTCGACCGAATCAAAAAAGACAAATGATTTAAAACCTAAATTTGTATTTCAAAAAACAACTTTCGAGTTATATTTCCTTAAATGATACATAAAATTTTAATTATAGACGACGAAGAAAAACTGAGAAGTCTGCTGGCACGCATTATTAAATCGGAAGGATTTGAAGTTATTGAAGCCAAAGATTTAAAATCAGGTTTTAAAAAATTAGAACAAACAGATGTTGATGTCGTTTTATGCGATGTGAAACTGCCTGACGGAAACGGCGTTGATTTTCTTCAGAATATAAAAAGAAGTTTTCCAATGACAGAAGTTATTTTGTTAACTGCTTTTGGAAACATTCCAGATGGCGTTCAGGCGATGAAAAATGGCGCTTTTGATTATATTGTAAAAGGCGATGATAACGATAAAATTATTCCGCTTTTATACAAAGCTGTCGAAAAAGTGCAGTTACAGAAAAAAGTACAACAACTCGAAAAACGCATTGGCGATAAGTATTCTTTCAGCAGCATTATCGGAAAATCGAAAGGAATTGAACAGGTTATAGATCTTGCACAAAAAGTTGCCAAAACAGATTCTACGGTTTTGCTTACAGGTGAAACGGGGACCGGGAAAGAAGTTTTTGCACAGGCAATTCACGAAAACAGCAATCGTGTTGGAAAATCTTTTGTTGCTTTAAACTGCAGTACTTTCAGCAAGGAAATTCTGGAAAGTGAATTATTTGGCCACAAACAAGGTGCTTTTACGGGAGCTTTAAAAGATAAAAAAGGTTTTATTGAAGAAGCTAATGGCGGTACTTTATTTCTAGATGAAATTGGAGAAATGCCAATCGAACTTCAGGCAAAATTATTACGTGTTTTAGAAACTTCCGAATATATTCCTGTTGGCGATACCACACCCAAAAAATCAAATTTCAGATTAATTGCCGCGACAAACCGAGATTTAAAAACAGAAAGCGACGAACATCGTTTTCGTTCTGATTTGTATTTTCGTTTGAATATTTTCGAAATAAAACTACCTCCTTTACGCGAAAGAATTAAAGATATTGCAACTTTGACCCACTATTTCGTCAAGCAGTTTTCTGAAAAAACGAATAAAAAAACCTTAAATATAGCCGATAATTTTCTGCAGAAATTAGAAAATTATTCGTGGCCGGGAAATATTAGAGAACTCAAAAACATCATCGAAAGATCGGTTATTTTGAGTAATGGCGATACTTTAACTTCGGATGTTCTTCCTTACGAAATGCTGCATCAACCTGAAAAAAACACCAAATCGATATCGGCTTTTTCGATGCAGAGCATAGAAAAACTTCATATTCAGAAGGTTTTAAATTATACAAAAGGCAATAAAGCGGAAACGGCTAGATTATTAGAAATTGGAATTGCGACTTTGTATCGAAAATTAGAAGAGTATAATATACAGCCTTAATCCTGCAAGGTTTTTAAAACCTTGTAGCTTTAAATTTTAAAGAACGAATATTTACAACATAAATCGAATACTTACAAGGTTTTGAAAACCTGGCAGAAAACGAAACAAACCTTATCATTTCAATAAAAGCTTATCATTTTGATAGGCTTTTTTTATGCTCAATTTTTGGCACAAAACTACATTCCTTTTATTGACAGCACTTTAGCTGTAACTTGACTTTTTCGGAACATATTTTGGCATAAGGAGGAAGAACATAAAAATTCATTCTCATGAAAAATCAAGTCACCTCAATCTACAAACAAGCTGAACGCTTTGCGGACATCACCAAAAAATCTATTATTTCTGGTAATATCGTGCGGGCAAAAAAATGTCTGGCACTTGCTGAACGTCTATTCATAAATGGAAGTATGGAAACAAAAAATGCTATTTCTAATGTGTATATTTTCTCGGTTTCTTCTTTTATGGAAGTACGCCACTGCAATATTTCTCATCTTTTTCCTCAAACGCTTAAAGCGGAATATATCAAGCAGGTTAATACTTCGGGCGTTTAGAAAGTTTAATCGGTTAACTGCTTAGCTGTTTAATCGTCAATAGTTAATTCGGTTAATCGCTAAAAGTTTTAAATCTAAAATCTAAAATAAAAATATGTTAATCACTATTCTTTTACTCGCATTGGCAGTTTTGCTTTTTGCAATTTGTTTTAAATCAGTTGAATTTTTTGAAAAAATCTAAATCATGACTGCACTATTTATTGTTTCCATCGTCGTTTTCGGCTATTTGGTTTATGTATTAATCAAACCCGAAAAATTTTAATGTTGCAAAAAGTTATAAGTGAGATGTTAGATGTTTTGCGTCAATCTCCTTTTACAAATCACATCTGACATTTTACTAAAATCTCACAATTATGAACACAGAATTATTAGGCGTCATCAGTATTTTTATCGTTTCGATAGTTTTAGCTATTCCTTTAGGAAAATATATTGCTAAAGTTTATTTGGGCGATAAAACATTGCTTGACCCGATTTTCAATCCAATTGAAAAATTTATTTTTAAAATCAGCGGAATTAATTCCACTGAAGAAATGAACTGGAAACAACACTTAAAAGCACTTTTAAGCATCAACATGATTTGGTTCTTTCTTTGTTTCTTTATCTTATTGTTCCAAGGATCTTTGTTTTTAAATCCTGATAATAACCCGTCAATGTCACCAGATTTGGCTTTTAACACGGCTATTTCTTTTGTTGTCAATTGTAATTTACAGCATTATTCAGGCGAAAGTGGCGTTTCTTATTTATCACAAATGTTTTTGATGTTCTTGCAATTTGTTTCTGCCGGTGTCGGAATGGCAGCTGCAGCAATGATTTTTACTGCAATGAAAGAAAGAACTACAGATAAATTAGGTAATTTTTACAACTATTTTATCAAAAGCTGTACTCGTGTTTTATTACCAATTTCTGTCATTGTAGCTGCTATTTTAGCATTCAGCGGTACTCCAATGAATTTTGACAGTAAAGATTCAATCACCACTTTACAAGGCGATCACGTTGATGTTTCCCGCGGCCCTGCTGCTGCTTTTATTGCCATTAAACATTTAGGTACAAATGGTGGTGGATTTTTTGGAGCCAACTCGGCACATCCGTTAGAAAATCCTACTTATTTTACTAATGCCGTTGAACTTTGGGCACAATTAATTGTTCCGTTTGCTATGATTTTTGCTTTAGGTTTTTATTTAAAGAAAAAGAAATTATCCTATGTAATCTTCGGAGTAATGACAATTGGATTCTTATTACTCGTTATCCCAACAATGATGACGGAAATCAACGGAAATCCTGCTATCGAAAAAATGGGAATCGCGCAGGCAACCGGAGCAATGGAAGGAAAAGAAGTTCGGTTTGGGCCCGCCATTTCAGGTTTCTGGAGTATTGCTACAACTGTAATTTCTACAGGTTCTGTAAATAGTATGCACGATAGTTCAATGCCGGTTTCCGGAGCTATGCAATTGCTTGCCATGATGGTCAATGCGTTTTACGGCGGTTGCGGTGTTGGTATTTTAAACTTCTATATTTTCATTATTCTGGCTGTATTTATTTCCGGATTAATGGTGGGTCGAACACCAGAATTCTTAGGAAAGAAAATCGAAGCGCGGGAAGTTAAAATTGCTGCTTTTATTGCCATTCTTCACCCTTTATTGATCTTAGCCGGAACAGCTTTGGCTTCTTATTTTGCTGCACATGATACCGCAATGGGTTATTGGTTCAGCGGCAACGCAACAGGCTGGTTAAACAATCCTGGAAATCACGGATTCTCTGAAATGTTATACGAATATACTTCGAGTGCTGCCAATAACGGTTCTGGTTTTGAAGGTTTGGGCGATAACAATCCGTTCTGGAATATCACTACCGGAATTGTGTTACTGTTAAGTCGTTTCATTCCTATCGTTGGACCATTGGCAATTGCAGGATTATTGGCAAACAAAAAATACATCCCGGAAAGTGCAGGAACTTTAAAAACTGATACTTCTATTTTTGGTGTAATGGTTTTTGCTGTGATCGCGATTATTGCCGCTTTATCGTTCTTTCCTGCATTGGCACTTGGACCTTTAGCGGAATATTTTACACTAAAATAATAACTCATTTTTCAATGCTGAAGATATTTAAACACATAGAAACATAGTTTTTCTTTACTAAAAAAAGAAAATCAAAAGAAACTAGTTTCTAACACATAGTCCCGAAGCTTCGGGATGTGTTAATGCAAGTGAAACGCATTTTCATCAAAGTTAAAATCTATGTTTCTATGTGTTTAAAAAATCAGTTAAACAAAATAACATCAAAAATGACAACTAATAAATCCACTTCATTGTTTGAAAGTAAGCAGGTAAAAGAAGCTTTAGTGCAATCTTTCGTCAAGCTGAATCCAAAAATGATGATCAAAAATCCGGTAATGTTTACCGTAGAAATAGGAACTGCCATTATGTTTGCCGTTTGCATTTCCATATTAATGGGCGCAACTGACCAAGGTAGTTTTACTTATAATTTAATTGTGTTTTTAATTTTACTGGCGACACTTTTGTTTGCCAATTTTGCCGAAGCTATTGCCGAAGCCAGAGGAAAAGCACAAGCCGATAGTTTAAGAAAAACGCGGGAAGAAACTCCGGCAAGACAAATTTTGCCTAACGGAGAAATCAAAAATATCAGTTCTTCACAATTAAAAAAAGGAGACATTTTCGTTTGCGAATCAGGCGATTTAATTGCAACCGATGGTGAGATTATCGAAGGTTTAGCCACGATTGACGAAAGTGCCATTACGGGAGAAAGTGCTCCGGTAATTCGGGAAGCTGGCGGAGATAAATCTTCCGTTACCGGAGGAACAAAAGTACTTTCTGATAAAATTAAAGTAATTGTAACATCTGAACCTGGCGAAAGCTTTTTAGACAAAATGATTGCTTTGGTTGAAGGTGCAAGCCGTCAGAAAACGCCAAACGAAATCGCCCTAACTATTTTATTAGCCGCATTTACTTTAATCTTCGTGATTGTGTGCGTTACGCTAAAACCGTTTGCCGACTATGCCAATGCACCCATCACGATTGCGGCTTTTATTGCTTTGTTTGTTTGTTTGATTCCAACTACAATTGGAGGTTTACTTTCTGCAATTGGAATTGCGGGAATGGACAGAGCGTTGCGTGCCAACGTAATTACAAAATCTGGTAAAGCCGTTGAAACTGCCGGAGATATTGATGTTTTGCTTTTGGATAAAACCGGAACAATCACGATTGGAAACAGAAAAGCAACCAATTTTTATCCGACAAAAGGAATTTCTTTGGATGATTTTATTAAATCTGCCGTTTTGAGTTCGCTTGCAGATGATACTCCGGAAGGGAAAAGTATTATTGAATTGAGTAAAACAATTAATTTAAACGGTAAAATGCAGGAAGACCTGTCACATTTCACAGATAACATTTCACATACTATAAAATTTACCGCCGAAACCAGAACTTCAGGAGTTATTTTAAAAGATGGAACTAATATTCGAAAAGGTGCGCAAGATGCTGCAAGGAATATTGCACAACAAGCTGGAAATGCATTTCCTGAAGATACTGCACAACAAGTCATTACGATTTCTTCTAACGGAGGAACTCCACTAGTTGTGATTAAAAACAATGAAATTCAAGGCGTTATCGAACTTCAGGATATTATAAAAACCGGAATGAAAGAACGTTTTGAGCGCTTACGCAGAATGGGAATCAAAACGGTTATGGTTACGGGAGATAATCCGCTGACAGCTAAATTTATTGCAGAAGCTGCCGGAGTTGATGATTTTATTGCCGAAGCCAAGCCAGAGGATAAAATGAATTACATCAAAAAAGAACAGTCCGAAGGAAGATTGGTTGCCATGATGGGAGACGGTACAAATGATGCTCCTGCCCTTGCCCAAGCAAATGTTGGAGTTGCCATGAACAGCGGAACTCAGGCTGCAAAAGAAGCAGGAAACATGGTCGATCTGGACAATGATCCAACGAAACTAATTGAGATTGTTGAAATTGGAAAACAGCTTTTAATGACTCGAGGCACTTTAACTACTTTTTCTATTGCAAATGACGTTGCGAAATATTTTGCTATTGTTCCTGCTCTTTTTATTACTGCGATTCCAGCTTTGCAAGGTTTAAACATTATGCATTTGCACAGTCCTGAAAGCGCGATTTTATCAGCTGTAATTTTTAATGCGATTATCATTCCGATTTTGATTCCGCTTGCGCTGAAAGGTGTTGATTATCGTCCAATTGGGGCTAGTGCAATTTTAAAAAGAAACCTTTTGATTTATGGTTTAGGTGGATTGATTGTGCCTTTTATCGGAATTAAATTAATTGATTTGCTCGTTGCTTTATTTATGTAAGGTTCTGAGATGCTAAGATTCTAAGGGGCTAAGGTTTTTCTCTTAGAATCGTAAAATCAAGGAATCTTTAAAAACTCAAATTAAAAACATGACTTCGATTTGCTAAGCTTCTGAAAAAAAACTTAGAATCTTAGCAACTTAGTCCCTTAGAATCTCAAAAAAATGAAAACTATATTTTCACTATTAAAACTTACTGTGATTACTTTGATTTTATTCGCAGTTATTTATCCTTTAGCGATTTACGGAATTGCACAATTTGCTCCTAATCAAGGAAAAGGAGAAACGATTTCGGTTAACGGAAAAGTGGTTGGTTACCAAAAAATTGGTCAGAAATTCGACAAATCCAATTATTTCTGGGGAAGACCTTCGGCTGTAGATTATAATGCTGCCGGAAGTGCCGGAAGCAACAAAGGACCAAGCAATGCTGATTATCTGGCTTTGGTTCAAAAAAGAATTGATACGTTTTTAGTTGTTCATCCTTATTTGAAAAAATCTGAGATTCCATCAGATATGGTAACTGCTTCGGGAAGTGGATTGGATCCGAATATTTCTCCGCAAGGCGCTTTGGTTCAGGTAAAACGAATTGCTAAAGAAAGAAAACTAGATGAAGCTAAAGTAAAAGCTTTGGTGGAGTCTAAAATTAATACAGCTGTTATGGGACCTGAAACGGTTAATGTTTTGGAATTGAATGTGGCTTTGGATCAGTTACGCTAAAAAAGGTTCTGATCCCGAAGCTTCGGGACTGAGTCGCTAAGGTTCTAAGGTTTTTATCCTAACAGGTTTCCAGAACCTGTTAGGTATGATAAAATCTGCATAAACATAAAGTAACCACTCAGTTTGTCATTTCGACGAAGGAGACCCGAGCAATAGCGAATAGGCGAAGCAAATCTTCGTTGCTAAATCGACAAAGATTGATACTCTTAGTGGAGTTTCTTACGAAGATTTCTCCTGGGAAATGACAACTATGGCGAGAATTGGAATCGGAAACTAAACTTAAAATAATACCTAACAGGTTTTGGAAACCTGTTAGGATATAAAAACTATTATAATACAAAACGCCTTTTTACCCCAAATGTCCTAGCCCCGATGGGAGGGAAAATCCTTTTGTGCCGGGGTTCGGCACAAAAGATTGGAAGGAACAGCGGGATTAGCTCCTAAAAAATCTACTAAATAATTAATTAACCTTTTCGGGTTTGAATACCAAAATTAAAATGAAAAAAATAATACTTACAGCTTTAATCGCTTTTGGTTATAGCAATTTACACGCACAAGAAGAATCTAAAAGTCCATTGACATTTTCAGGATATGTAGACGCTTATTATAGTTATGATTTTGGGAAACCGGAGGATCATACGCGCCCCGGATTTTTTTATAATTATAACAAAAGCAATGAAGTAAACCTGAATTTGGGTTTGGCAAAAGTGAATTATTCGAAAGAAAATATTCGCGGGAATTTTGCTTTGATGGCGGGAACTTACGCCGAATATAATATGTCGGCGGAGCAAGGTTTGCTGAAAAATGTTTACGAAGCAAATGTTGGTGTTAAGATTTCGCAAAGTCATAATTTATGGATCGATGCGGGAATTATGCCTGCACATATTGGCTTTGAAAGTGCGATTGGGAAGGATTGCCAGACTTTAACGCGAAGTATTCTCGCGGAGAATTCTCCTTATTATGAAGCGGGAGTTAAAATTGGTTACACCTCTGAATCTGGAAAATGGTATTTGGCCGGAATGTATTTGAATGGCTGGCAACGAATTGAGAAAGTAGAAGGCAATCAGACGCCGGCTTTTGGAACGCAGATTACGTACAAACCATCAGATAAAGTGGTTTTGAACTGGAGTACGTATGTTGGAAATGAGCAGCCGGATATTGACAAAAAATGGCGCTATTTTAATAACTTTTACGGACAGTTTAAAGTAACGGAGAAGACAAATGTAACAGCTGGTTTTGATGTTGGTTCACAACAATCGGCTAAAAAGAGTGATAAATACGATACTTGGTTTTCGCCTGTTTTGATTCTGCAATACAAACCAACAGATAAGATTCAGTTAGCGGCACGCGGTGAATATTACAGTGATGAAAAAGGAGTTATTATCACAACGGAAACGCCAAATGGCTTTAAAACTTACGGATTTTCGGCTAACTTTGATTACTTGGTTACTGATAATGTTATGTTTAGAATTGAAGCGAGAAATCTTTCGAGCAAAGATGAAATTTTTATAAAAAATAATCTGCCAACGGATAGCAATACGTTTTTAACGACTTCGCTGGCGATTTCTTTCTAGCTTTAGGCTATAGGCAGTAAGCTTTTCAAAAGTTATACTGCCTAAAGCTTACAGCTTATTGCTTAAAGCATATTTTTATGGAACAGAAAAATAACGCACAGCACTTTCTCGATTTAATTCAGAAATCACGAAAAGGAAAGTTTAAAATCTACATTGGGATGAGTGCCGGTGTGGGGAAAACTTTTCGTATGCTTCAGGAAGCGCATTCGTTATTGAAAAACGGAATTGATGTAAAAATTGGCTACATCGAAACGCACATGCGCAAAGAAACGCATGAACTTTTAGCGGGTTTGCCTGTCATTCCGCGACGGACGATTTTTTATAAAGGAAAAAAACTGGAGGAACTCGATGTTCAGGCGGTTATTAATCTTAGACCAGAAGTTGTTATTGTCGACGAACTAGCACACACAAATATTGAAGGAAGCAAAAATGAAAAACGGTGGCAGGATGTTTTGGAGATTTTGGATGCGGGAATTAATGTAATTTCGGCAGTCAATATTCAGCATATTGAGAGTTTGAATGAAGATGTCAAACGCATTACAGGAATTGATGTTCAGGAAAGAATTCCGGATAATGTTTTGCGATTGGCAGATGAAGTTGTGAATATCGATTTGACGGCTGAAGATTTGATTGCGCGTTTGAAAGAAGGGAAAATTTATACGGCTGATAAAATCCAGACGGCATTAACGAACTTTTTTAAATCGGAACAAATTCTTCAATTGCGTGAATTGGCTTTGAAAGAAGTTGCAAGTCAGGTGGTTCGAAAAGTTGAAAATGAGGTTCCGAATCTACATGCTTTACGACACGAAAAATTATTAGCTTGCATTAGCAGTAACGATAAAACAGCTAAAATTGTGATTCGAAAAGCCGCGCGTTTAGCGAGTTATTACAACGGATCCTGGTATGTTTTGTATGTAGAAACTCCAAAGGAAAGCAGTACAAAAATTGCGTTGGACAAACAACGGCATTTAATCAATAATTTCAAACTGGCAGTGCAATTAGGTGCAGAAGTGATCAAAATAGAAAACGAAAATATTGCTGACGCGATTTTACTAGCCGTTGAAGAAAAACAAATTACAACTGTCTGCATCGGAAAACCGCATTTGAATTTATTTAAAGTAATTTTGTCTACAACAATTTTCAGGCGTTTGCTAAATAAATTGTCTTTATCAAATGTCGATCTTGTTATTTTGTCGTAATTTTTTTTAAACCATATAAGTTATATAAGTTCATTTTAATTAGGGGGCTGAATTTTTAACCGCAAAGGTCGCGAAGTTTTTTTATGCTTGCGTAATTGATAACAAAGCAAAGTTCGCAAAGCTTTGCGAACTTTGTGTTTATACACATATTGTTAGAAAAAACCTTGGTGCCCTTTGCGGTTAAAAAACAATTCTAATATTTTCTTATATCACTTATATGGTTCAAAAAAGTTCAAAAAAATAAATGTTTTATAAAATGAGAATTAAAACCAAATTGAATCTGGGAGTTGGATTGTTATTTTTAATGATTATCATACTTTCTTTAGTGAGTTCTTATTCTGTTTTTTTGATAAAAGCAGACACTGAGAATATTCTGAAAGCGAATTATAATACGCTGGAATATTCCAGAAATATGCTTTTGTCATTAGATGAAATCAGCCATGATACAAATCATGCGATTGTTACTTTTAAAGAAAATCTTGAAAAACAAACGCAGAATGTTACGGAATCCGGTGAGAAAAAAGAAACCGATAATCTTAAGAAAAACTTTCTTCTCTTAGAAAAAAATAGTTTAGATGAAGCATTAAAAACTCAAATCAGACGAGACATTTTTGCGATTATGAAACTCAATATGAATGCCATAAAACAGAAAAGCGATATTGCAAAACATACCGCCGAAACTGCTAATTTATGGATTGCCATTGTTGGAACTTTGTGCTTTTTGATCGCTTTTAATTTATTGATTAATCTGCCGAATAATATTGCTAATCCAATTAAAGAATTGACGTTGAGCATTAAGGAAATTGCCAATAAAAACTATTCCGAACGTGTGCATTTTACCAATCATAACGAATATGGAGATCTGGCTAAATCTTTTAATACGATGGCACAAAAACTTCAGGAATATAATGATAGTAATTTGTACAAACTCTTCTTTGAAAAGAAACGACTGGAAACTTTAATCAATAATATGCACGATCCTATTATTGGTCTGGACAATGAAGGAATTGTTTTGTTTGCGAATGATGAATCGTTGAAAATTATTGGTCTGAAATTGGAAGATGTTATCGGAAAATCGGCTTCTACTCTAGCCTTGTCCAATGATTTGATTCGGTCTTTGATTTTGAAAGAAGATTCAGAAACTCCTAAAAAACAACCGCTGAAAATTTATGCACACGGAAAAGAAAGTTATTTCGAAAAAGAGATTCTGAATATTACTATAATTCCGACTGGAGAAGAAAAGGAAATTAATATTGGCGATGTGATTATTCTTCGAAACATTACTTTATTTAAAGAACTGGATTTTGCAAAAACCAATTTTATTGCAACCGTTTCACACGAATTGAAAACACCAATTGCTTCTATAAAATTAAGCCTTCAATTGCTTGAAAATACCAAAACCGGCGATATGAATGACGACCAAAAACAATTGGTCGAAAGCATAAAAGATGACAGCCAAAGATTGCTGAAAATCACCGGAGAACTATTGAATTTGTCACAATTAGAAACAGGAAATATTCAACTGAATATCGAAAAAAGCAATCCGCATAAAATTGTAATTTATGCCGTTGAAGCCGTGAAAGTTCAGGCCGATCAAAAACAGATTAAATTGGTTATTGATGCCGATGAAAATCTCTCAGATGTAAAAGCGGACAGCGAAAAAACGGGCTGGGTTTTGATTAATTATTTATCAAATGCCATAAGATATTCTTCTGAAAAAAGTACCATTTTTATTAAACTGAAAAAAGAAAGTAACCAAATCGTATTTCAGGTTATCGATACTGGAAAAGGAATTGATGCCCGTTATAAAGACAAAGTTTTTGATAAATATTTCCAAGTTCCGGGAAGTCAAAAATCAGGAACGGGATTGGGATTGGCAATTAGCAAAGAATTTATTGAAGCTCAGAATGGGAATGTTGGGGTTGAGAGTACTTTAGGTTTGGGGAGTACTTTTTGGTTTTCGTTGAAGGTTTAGTTTTTATTTATAAAATTTATTTACATTTGACTAAATAGAAATAGACATTATGAATATTAAAGAAGAAACATTTGAGCAAGATTTGCATGAACTTACTCCTAAACAAAATTCTTCCATTAAAATTAGTCGAGATCAAATCCAACATGATCAATTTGATAAAAATGAAGATGTAATTTCAGAAATGAAACAATGGCTAAAAGAGAAATAGTTTTTTCCTCTATAAACTTATGGGCTTCCAAAAATCTCCATAGAATAATATATGTTTCTAGTTTTATATTTTTCGCATAAAAAACATTCCTGTTGCTATATTATTTTGCCAATTTTTTTGTTTCAAATTTTCCAGCTTTAGCTTATCAAAAATATCCTTGTTCGCTTCAATTGTCATTGTATATTGATCTGTATTTTCTTTATTATAATTATCTAATATATAAGTAATATTGAATTCACTTTCTTTGGCAATTTTAAGAATTTTTGGTCTTAAATATTCATCAATTACTTTAGGGTTTGGAAACTGGCTATTTTTTAAAAATTTAATTTGAAAAGTTCCCTCAAATTTAAAATCGGGTTCATAAGAAAAAAGAAACTTATTATCTTTTCTAAGAGATAAAACAAATGCGTCATATTCTTTCTGCGTTGAAAATTCTTTTTTAAAAAAAGTATAATCAAAAGGATATTTTTTCGAAAGTTCTTTGATTATTTTAAAATTAAATTCATAAAAAGTCCCATTCATATTTATATTAGAATTTGCCGGACTTAGCATCCAATTTTCTAACACTTCATTTCCTTGTAAAACTAATATTCTAAAATCGTTACGTTCAATTCTATTTTTAACAATTTTCTCATAAGATAATTTGTTTATTAAGTCTGTGATTATATTTTGATCATTTATATAAAAATTCAAGTTTTTATATGTTTTATTTTTATCATATTGAGGATACATCCCAATAAGCTTAGTGTTTTTATCAATTTTGATATTCTCTAAAATAGATTTGGTTTGAGAAAAAGTAAAACAACTAAAAAGTAAAAAAGAGAATAATAAGTATTTCATAAAAATCACTGTTTATTTTAATATTTTGATCTAATGCAATTTAAAGCTAATATAAACTTTTACGTATTCGAAGTATTATTCTTAATCTCCATCACTTCTCTTTTTACTTCCAAAAGCAATTCTTTCATACTTTCCGTTTCCGATAATGTTTGTTTTTTGTCTGATCGGCCGATGTTGCATTCGTATTCCCAAATCTCTAGAATATCAGAAGCTTTTACTTCATAATTCGGATAAAAACTATTATCTGATTCTAAAACCAAGGCGTTCTTTTTATTTTTGTTGAGACGTTTGTAGACCATTCCTTCGCTTTTTGTAATTAGGATATACGTCCTGCCATCCATAACTTCTCCCAGCCTTTCGACATAGCGACCCACGATAATCGAACCATCTTCATGCGGTGGCATCGAATCGCCTTCTACAGGAAATCCGCGGTGTTTTCCAGGTCCTAAAAAAGGAAGCGAAACCTGCTGTAGACTTTCAATATATTCCGGATCGGCATATCCATTTAGATAACCCGCTTTTGCTTTTTGAGATACAATTTCGATATAATTTTCACCAAAATTATCAACCTGAATGGGCAGAATAAGTCGGTTGCCTTCGAGTTTAATCAAATTTTCGATGTTAATTTTACGAATGTCGACCGATAAGATCAAATCAATACTGGTATGAAAATACAAAGCGATTTTCTTTAAAATATCATACGGTGCTTCCGAAGTTCCGTCTTCGTATTTTACGTATCTTCCTCTTGTAATACTCAGGTTTCCAGCTAATTTCTCTTGTGATATTTTATGCTTAACCCTCAATGCTCTGATGTTATCTGAAAATAAGGACATAATTAATTTGTTATAATTTGGAACAGCAAATATACAAAAAATTGTTATCATCTGTATTAATTTTGTAATTCACAAAAAACCTTTTTTGAAGTGATTATGAAATCGAGAAATATAAATACCACAAAATCAATGGAGTTTTACATCCCAGATGTAAGTTCGGAGATAAAACTCCCTTTTTTTGACGTTGGTATCAGCGCAGGTTTTCCTTCGCCTGCTGATGATTTTATCGAATTATCGATTGATCTCAACAAAGAATTTATCAAACATAAATACACTACTTATTTTGCCAGAGTAAAAGGACATTCTATGAAAAATGCTGGTATCAATGATGGCGATTTATTGATTATTGATAAAAGCCTGGAACCTCAAAACAATAAAATTGCTGTCTGCCAAATTGATGGTGAATTTACTGTAAAACGTATCAGAATAGAAAAAGACGTCATCTGGCTTATTGCCGAAAATGAAGATTATCAACCTATAAAAGTAACTCCAGAAAATAATTTTGTGATTTGGGGAATTGTAATTCATAGTATTAAATCTTTTTAAAATAAGCTGTTGATGGATATATCACAAAAAACAATTTAACACATAGTCCCGACGCTTCGGATAGATTTTAAATGTGTAAAAGAATATAAAAAGAAACTAGTTTCTCACACATAGCTATGTTTATTAATGTAAGTGAAACACCTGATTTTAATTTTTTAAAAACTATGTTTCTATGTGTTAAAAATAATTACACTCAGTAGGTTAAAATAGAAATAAAAAATATGTTTAAAAATGTTTGCTTTAGTCGATTGTAACAATTTTTATGCTTCTTGTCAAAGAGTATTTGATCCGCGTTTAAGAGGAAAACCTATCGTTATTCTCTCTAACAATGATGGTTGTGTTATTTCGCGCTCTGATGAAGCCAAGACTTTGGGCATACCAATGGCGATTCCCGCTTTTAAGTATGAATCCATTTTTAAAGAAAAAAACATTTTTGTTTTTTCTTCTAATTATCCGCTGTACGGCGATATGAGCAATCGCGTAATGAACCTGCTTCAGACTTATACTCCTGAAATCGAAATTTACAGTATTGATGAAGCTTTTCTGAAATTTTCAGGTTACGATTTATTTGATCTCAATATGCTGGGTTTAAAGATGCGGAAAGAAGTAACACAAGGAACAGGCATTCCTGTTAGTATAGGTTTTGCCCCTACCAAAGCTTTGGCTAAAATGGCGAATAAAATTGCCCGAAAATTTGCAGATCGTACGCAGGATGTTTATTGCATTGACTCTGAAGAAAAAAGAATCAAAGCATTAAAATGGACTAAAATTGAAGATGTTTGGGGAATTGGGAGAAAACACGCCAAACGACTTAAATTAAAAAAAATCAACACGGCTTATGAATTTACTCAACTTCCAGATGCTTGGGTGAGAAAAGAAATGTCTGTAGTCGGGCTTCGACTAAAGCACGAATTAGAAGGTAAACCAACTTTGGAATTGGAAGAAGCCACAGACCGAAAAATGATTGCCACTACCAGATCTTTTGAAAAAAAATATACCACTTATGAAGAAATCTCAGAACGAATCAGCACGTTTACAGCTTCTTGTGCTGAGAAATTAAGGCGTCAGGATTGTCATTGTAATATGGTGACTGTTTTTATCCAAACAAGTTTTTTAAAGAATGAGGAATCAACTTATTCACGAAGTATTACCATCACTACAGATTTCCCAACCAATTCGACAATAGAGCTTAATGAGGCAGCGCAAAAAGGATTTCAAGCTATTTTTAAAAAAGGCTATCGTTATAAAAAAGCAGGTGTAATTGTAATGGGATTAACGCCAAATAGCGAAACTCAGCTTAATTTATTTGAGACTTCAAATCCTAAACATCTGCCTTTAATGAAAGCGATTGATAAAATGAATCAGAGTTATGGTAACAATAAAATAAAATTCGGCGTGCAGTCTTTGGGACGTCAATGGAAAATGAGACAGAACAGATTATCTCCTAAGTTTTCTACTTCACTCAAAGATGTTATTACGGTTAAAATTTAAATGTTCTTAGATAAAAGATAAACCTGATTAAGATTTTAAATTTAATAAAAACAACAGAAAAACAATCGAATTTAAGTTACATAGAGATGAAAAATATGGAATATGCCATAGTCGATATTGAAACCACAGGCGGAAATGCCAGTGGCAGCCGCATTACCGAAATTGCTATTATTATTCATGATGGCAAAAATGTAATTGACCGTTACGAAACGCTTGTAAATCCTCAAAAAGATATTCCGCCTTCTATTTTTGGACTAACGGGCATTAACAACGAAATGGTTGCCAATGCCCCTATTTTTGATGACATTTCTGAAAAAGTATTAGAAATGCTTACAGATCGTATTTTTGTGGCACATAATGTCAACTTCGATTATTCTTTTGTCCATCATCAGCTGGAACAAGCGGGATTTAAATGGACTGCAAGAAAACTGTGTACTGTTCGTGCCGCAAGAAAAATCAAACCGGGTCTAGGTTCTTACAGCTTGGGAAATCTTTGCAACTCCTTAAATATATCTTTAGAAAACAGACATCGCGCCGGCGGAGATGCAGATGCTACAGCCCTGCTGTTTTCTCTTTTGTTAGAATGGGACGATGCAGGAGAAATAGATAAAATGCTCAAAAAAACGGCTCAGGATCAGCGTTTACCGCCAAATCTTCCTCCAGAAGATTTTAATAATTTACCAGAAAAACCTGGTGTATATTATTTTTATAATCAACAAAAGAAGGTAATTTATGTTGGAAAAGCTGTGAATTTAAAAAAAAGGGTAACATCGCATTTTACAGGCAATAATATCAAACCGCAAAGACAGCATTTCTTAAGAGATATTTGCGGCATTTCATTCGAAGTCTGCGCAACAGAACTTATGGCACTTCTTTTAGAATGTACTGAAATCAAAAAACTCTGGCCGACTTATAACAGAGCTTTAAAACGTTTTGAAGCAAAATTTGGAATCTATCAATATGAAGCACGAAATGGTTATAAATATCTGGCAATAGGAAAAGTAAGTAAATTTCAAATCTGTGTTCATGAATTTAACAGCCAATATGACGGAATCAATTTACTGCGAAGCTTAGCAGAACAATTTGAAATTGATCATCGGTTCTGCAAATATTCAAGGCCGGAAGAAGGAGAGCTTTTTCAGAATAATGAAGTAAAAAGTTTACCAGACATTTTACTCCATAATGAACAAGTTGACAATGCAATTGATTTTTTATTAAATAACAGACCCAGTTTTGCCATTATAGATAAAGGAAGATCAGCAGATGAACGAAGCTGTATTTGGATTGAAAACGGGCATTTTCATGGAATGGGATATATTCCAAGAGATGCTGCAATTAACGACGCTTCTGAAGTAAAAAGCTATGTGACGCTTTATAAAAGCAGTCAATATATTGAGCAGTTAATTTTTTCATACGCAGAAAAACATCCGGGAAAAGTATTCTTTAACAAACATTTTATAAAATAAAATTTGAAATAGAGCTGTAAAACTAAAAACTGAATTATGACACTATTTAGCGATACCGAATTATTTACTACAGGCAGCAGTGGTAAAATCATATATGATCTGCCTGATTCGGAACTTATTTTAATCGATAATTTTTTTACTAAAGAAGAATCTGACCGTCTTTATGAAAGAATACTTCGTAAAACTAAATGGAGAGAATATCAAATGGAAATTTTTGACAAAAATATTACGGTTCCGAGAATGATTTCCTGGTACGAAGACAAGGATAATCCCGGCGCAGACCCAAAAGGGCCTGATTGGACTTACGAATTATTAAAGATCAGAAGTCGTGTAGAAAAAGAAACACAGCTCGATTTTAATACTGTTTTACTGAATTTGTACCGAAATGGAAAAGATGGCGTAGGCTGGCACAGCGACAAAGAACATAATACAGGTCCAGATCCTATTATTGCCTCAGTTACTTTGGGAGAGACGAGAATGTTTAAACTTCGTCATAAATACAGGAAAGATATTGCTCCGGTTGAGATTCCGCTGCATCATGGTTCCTTTTTATTAATGGCAGGAACTACTAATAGTTTTTGGCAGCATCAGGTTCCTAAAACAGCACGGGACGTTTTGCCGAGGATCAATCTTACTTTTAGAAGAACCAATAGAAATATTTGATTTTTATAGAATTAAAAAAAAGTGTTTTTCTTTTAACAAACATAAGATATTACTTCTTTAAAAAGTTAAAACACACACGTTATGAACCTTTTATTAGGCAGACCCTATCTTTTTTACTACTTTTGCAACCCTTTTTTAAATATATACCGTAATGGCTTATCCTAACAATGATTTATCGCGTTTTCTAGATGCGCAGAACAAACTTTACCTTACCGCTCTTTCTGAAATTAATAAAGGAAAAAAAGAAACGCACTGGATGTGGTTTATTTTTCCTCAGATTAAAGGATTGGGTACAAGCGATACAGCAAATCTTTATGCCATTAACGATCTGAAAGAAGCTTCTGAATTTTTGGAACATCCAATATTAGGAAAACATCTTATAGAAATTTCAGAACTCTTATTAACTTATAATAAGAAATCTGCTGAAGCAATTTTTGGAGACTTAGATGCTCGTAAATTACGCTCTTGCATGACACTTTTCTTTTTAGCAGAAAATACTAATCCTATATTTCAAAATATATTAGATGCTTTTTTCTCTGGAGAATTAGATCCGCTTACTATGTCTATTATTAATTCAACAATAAAATCTTCTGTAGAGACCGAAGCAGTTTAACTGTTTTATCTTAATGATTATTTAATTAAAACGACACTGCTTACTTTAAGCAATGTCGTTTTTTTTTATACGGAATATGGTAAGGAATATATCGATTAAACAAATTTTAATCACTTCTTATTAAACTCTATGATCCTTTTGGTTTTGTTAAGTAGTAAACTGGAATTCCAGCCAGCATAATTAAAACACCCCAGCCACAAGTCGAAAATTTTGTAAACAATAAAGAAATACAAATTGCCGAAGCGATTATAATGTATAACATTGGCAAAAATGGATATCCGAAAGCTTTATAAGGTCTATCTGCATCTGGCATTTTTTTTCTCAGAATAAAAATGCCATAAATTGTCAAAATGTAGAAAATCAAAACAATAATAATAACAAAATCCAACAAAGCGTTGTATTTTCCTGTCAAACACAAAGCAGAAGCCCAAATACACTGTGCCCATAAAGCCCATGCCGGTACGCTGAATTTATTTAATGCAGTTGCTTTCTTAAAAAACAAACCGTCATTTGCCATTGTATAATATACCCTTGCACCTGCCATAATTAATCCGTTATTGCAGGCAAAAGTCGAAATCATAATCATAATTGCAATAATAATTGCGCCATTGTCACCAAAAATATATTGAGAAGCCACAACTGCGACACGATCCGATTTTGCAGTTGCAATTTCGTTAAGCGGAATAACAGCCAAATACATTAAATTAGTCAATACATAAATGATAGTAACAATAAAAGTTCCCAGGAACAAACTAAGACCAACATTTCGTTTTGGGTTTTTAATTTCACCTGCAATAAAAGTAACACCATTCCAGGCATCGCTCGAAAATAAAGAGCCCACCATTGCAGCCGATATACCAGCAATCAAAGCTGTACCGCTTATTGGAAACCACCCTTTTTCTTTAATATACGTAGATGTTTCCCATGCGTTAGTCCAGTTGGCGTCCCATACCGAAGCTTTCGCAGCAAGCGTTAATCCAAAAACGATTAATCCCAGCAATGATAAAATTTTGATAATAGTAAGAACTGTCTGCAGAATCTTTCCGTTTTTTACACCTCGGCTGTTTACAAAAGTCAGCAGGATAATTGTAAAAATAGAAACAATCTGAGCAGCACTAAGTTCAAAAGAGCCTAATTTAAATAATATATTTTCGTCACTAAAAGGTTCATACAAATAAGCTGCAAATTTAGAAAAAGCTACACCTACGGCTGCTATTGTTCCAGTTTGTATTACAGCAAAAAAACTCCAGCCATACAGAAAGGCAATTAATTTATTGTACGATTCTTTTAAGTATACATATTGTCCTCCCGCTTTAGGGAACATTGCGCTTAATTCGCCATAGCTCACAGCGGCTATGATTGTAATTAAACCTGATACGAGCCAAATCAGAGTAAGCCATCCTGCAGAACCAACTTGTCTTGCTATATCGGCACTTACTATAAATATTCCAGAGCCAATCATAGATCCCACTACAAGCATGGTTCCGTCTAATAATCCGAGTTCTCTTTTAAAATGTTCCTGGTTTTCTTCTTGCATTGTTTTTGGTTTAGGGTTTGTTAAAGATATACTTTTTTTAGAAATTTTAGAATTTGCATTATAGATTTTAGATTATTATTCAACGATTTGTATTTAGTCTCATAAAATTTGTAATTATGGTTATTCATTTTTTCAAGCGATTTATAAGTATAAATCCTTAACTTTATTTCAGAATTTTGACCCTTTAATTAACCGTTTTTAAAAATCAAAAGACATGAAAAAAAATATTTTTCTAATTGTATTACTCTTTTCTTCATTATATACATTTGCTCAAGATATTACAGGTGATTGGAAAGGTATTCTTAAAGTTCCAGGAGCAGAACTTAATCTTGTGCTGCATATTATAAAAACTGAAAATGGCTTAAGTGCTACTTTGGACAGCCCTGATCAGAAAGCACTTGGAATACCAGTCACTGCGACGAAATTTGAAAATTCAACTTTAAAGTTTACTGTACAACAACTAGCTATAGAGTATGAAGGAATTCTTGATAAAGATCAAGTTATTACAGGAACTTTTAAACAAATGGGACAATCTCAACCACTTAATTTAAAGCGTTAAGATTTTTTAATTTAAAATAATATAATACTATGACTTGGGATCCAAAAAAATACAACGAATTTAAAAAAGACCGTTTTAAACCTTTTGATGATCTTACAAGTCATATTATCAATAAACCAAATCTTAAAATTATAGATTTAGGATGCGGTACTGGCGAGCTGACAAAAAAGCTTTCTGAAAATTTTACAGATTCTGTTGTACTGGGCATTGATAATTCTGCAGAAATGCTGGCAAAAACAACAAGTCAGGAGAATCTTAAATTTAAACAATTATCAATTCCGGATCAGTTAGATGAGGATACAAAATGGGATTTGATTTTTTCTAATGCAGCATTACAATGGATAGACAACCATTATGAATTATTTCCTAAAATAATATCCCGAATTAATACAAAAGGGCAATTGGCCATACAAATGCCTCAGCAAAATGAAAATATACTCAATAAAATACTGCTTAATTTAGTGCAGGAAGAACCATATTCTTCTTATTTAAACAATTGGACACGCCCATCTCCAGTTTTGACTCTGGATGAATATGCTAAAATTCTTTTTGATAATGGAGGAAAGGATATCGTTTTATATGAAAAAGTGTATCCTCTTATTTCTGATAAAAAAGATACTTTTTTTGATTTCATTTCAGGATCTGCTCTTACTGTTTATCAAGAGCGCCTGCAAGAAAATGAATTTGAAGAACTCGCTGCTGAGTTTAAGAAAAGGATTTATTTTTATTTTCCAGCTATTCCGTCAATATATGCTTTTAAGAGATTGATTATTTATGCTTCTTTTTGAACTTATTGCAAAACACGATTAACCTGTGTAAAAGTTCTTTCGTAATAAGGTTCTTTTGTAGAAGATATCATAACACCGCCATGTGTAGAAGAATGAACAAATTTTATTTCTCCATCTGCAACCTCAACCACCATACCAACATGGTTAATCTGGCGCCTTCCATTGGTTCTAAAAAATATTAGATCTCCTTTTTGAGCTTCATCACTGCTAACTTTTGTTCCAATTCTGGATTGTTCTATAGAACTTCGAGGTAATTTAATATCAAAATTATTAAATGTACAAATCATCAATCCAGAGCAGTCAAAACCAGCTTTTGTAGTACCTCCAGATCGATATCTGGTTCCTATATTTTGAGTTGCATTAGAAATTAGCTGGTTTACCAGATCAGAATGATTTCCTGCTCTTACATAGGTGGAATCTGTTTTTATTTCAGGTTTATTTTCTGCAATTTGTTCTGATGAAGTTATAGCGGGTATATCTTTTAGTTGTTGATTTGCTTTTAGAGCCTCTATAGCATCGGCTTTTTCTTTTGGAATTCGAATTTTTAGCAGGAAACCTGCTGGTGTCTGCCCCTTAATTGCTGGATTCTGTCTTTCTAATTCTGCTACTGTAATACCGTATTCTTTAGAAATTCCATATTTGGTTTCCTTGGGCAAAACCTCTCTATAAACTTCTACATCAGTTGAGATTACTGTTTTTTCGTTTTCTGCAACAGTTTTTAAGTCATTAGAAGAAAGAGATGGAATAGAAATCTGCTGTCCAATTTTTAAGCCTTCTGTCTCCAAAAGCGGATTCGCCTTTTTTAAATCATCAACAGAAACATTATATTTTTTTGAAATTCCCCAAAGTGTTTCTTTTGCTAAAACTTCATGAAAACCTGGGGTATTATTCCCAGTATTTTCTACAACATCTTTTTGGTTTTTATTGGGAATTAATAAAATCGAATTGAGTTTTAAAACCTTAGGAGCGCTGGGATTTGCGTCTTGTATATCTTTGGCTTTAAGTCCGTATTTTTTAGCTATTATAGTTAGATTTTCTCCCTTTGATATTTTGTGCTGGATAAATTTTTCTTGAGAAAAAACTCCGACACTAAAAAAAAACAACACTATAATTAATCTAAAAACCATACCTATTAAAGTTTAATGAATACTTCTTTAAGTTTAAATAATATAACTTTAAGCCTAAATGATATAACTCTAAAGAAGGCGAATATATTATGTAAAAAGCGAATTTAACTTTTTAAACTAAAAGAAACACATTTTTTAACAACTAATTTCATCCAAATTAAGATGTTCGGTATAAAAATTGAGCCAACTTTTTGAAATGCAGATTTTTACAAAACACCATAATTTTAAATTTAATATTAACTTAACTTTCAAAAACTTGTGAAAAAACTACTCTTTATTTTTCTCTTATTCCCATTAATTTCAATTGCACAAAATCAAAAAGGGTTTGTATTTTCTATAAATAATGAACCTCTTGAAGATGTTAATATTTTTGCTGTAAACAGCAAAACTGGAACTATAACTAATAAAACAGGAGAATTTTCGACAGCTGCTTTTTCAAATCTAAAAGCAGATGAAATATTAGAATTTTCTCATATAGGCTACAAAACCGTGCAACACTCGCTGCAATATTTAACAAAACATAAATTTAAAATCTACCTTGAAGAAAGTGTTCAAAATTTATCAGAAGTAGCAATTTCATCGAACGCAAAATTAAAAACAAGCCTTTCTTTTAATATGCTGAGTCCGTTAAAAAATCCTGTATTTTCATTTGGCTCTTTTTTAAAAGACGGGAAAATTTATGTAAGCGGCGGAGATGCATATCCTGAAATAAATTACTTAGAAAAAGGCCGCGCAGAAAGAGCTGGCTACACTATAGCCGACTATATGGCTGGAGTGAATGTAGATTTTACAAAAAGACATTATAAAAAATATCTTTCTATATATGATATTAAAACCAATACTTGGGAATCTTCAAAATTAAATTTAAAGGCAAGAGGCTATCACAGCCTGCATTATTACAATAATTTGATTTATGTTTTAGGAGGTAAAAGAATTCTAGTAAACTTTAAAAGCAGCTGGGAATATTTAGAAGATCAGATCGAAGTTTTAGATCTTGACAAACAAAGTATTAAATTAGATAACACAAACCCTCATCAAGCAGCAGATTTTGCTTCGTTTAGTTATGGCGACAATATTATTGTAATGGGAGGTTCTGTAAAAAGAAGCGAAAAAGATGTAAAAGCCTTTACCAACAAAGTGCATTTATACAACATTACTTCAGGAAATTGGTATGAACTTGCATCTATGCCCACCGCTAAAGAAACGACAGGAACTATAATTGGCGAAAAAATCTATCTCATTGGCGGTAATGACGGAAAACCCACTTCTCAAATTGAAACTTTTGACTTAACGACTGAAAGCTGGCAGATTGAAGGTGAATTGTTTACTGAATTAGAAAGGCCGGCTATTACCTTTCATGAAAATATTATCTACTTTTTTGAAGATCAAAAAATGTGCACTTATAATATAAAAACAAAACAATTGAAAGAATATGAAATTGATATTGAATTAAAATATTCGGCCATGTATTACGATAATAACAAATTATACATTTTAGGAGGCCGTTTTGAAAACAGCTATTCTAAAGTCCCTTCTTCAAAAGTATTCAGTATTGATCTGGAAGAATTTAAGCACACTAAACCTATTAAAACAAAAACCTTATCACAAGAAAAAAATAGTGTAAAATCGAACGGTTAAATCTTTTTATTCTGAAACTCTTTTCGAAAATTTTCTTTTGAAACCGACTGCCATAGCCCGGATGGAAGCGACATCCTTTTATGGCGGTCCCGATAGCTATCGGGAGCCATAAAAGATATAGCGGACAGCCGGATTAGCTCCTAATAAAAAATGCCCTGTTTTCACAGAGCACTTTTAGTATAATTGAACTTTAAAAATTTAAGCTTTTCCTGCCGCAATTAAGTTTAATGCAGAACCAGCAACGAACCAGCCAATTTGACCTGCGTTGTACGTATGGTTTGCCAAGATAATGTCTTTTGTACCATCTTCATGAACAAATTCTAACGTTAATGGTTTTCCAGGAGCAAACTCCGTTAAATCTGTAAAGTTGATTGTATCATTCTCTTGGATTTTATCATAATCGGCTTCATTAGCAAAAGTTAATCCCAAAAGACCTTGTTTTTTAAGGTTTGTTTCGTGAATACGAGCAAAAGATTTTACTAATACCGCTTTGACACCTAAGAAACGAGGTTCCATTGCGGCATGCTCACGAGAAGAACCTTCACCGTAATTGTGATCTCCTACAACAATAGAAGGAACTCCAGCTGCTTTATAAGCACGAGCGACAGTGGGAACCGCCTCATAATCTCCAGTTAATTGATTTTTAACAGAATTTGTTTTTTGGTTGAATGCATTTACAGCTCCAATCAGCATATTGTTTGAAATATTATCTAAATGTCCGCGGAAACGCAGCCAAGGTCCAGCCATAGAAATATGGTCAGTCGTACATTTTCCGAATGCTTTTATTAATAATTTAGCAGCTGTTATATTTTTACCATCCCAAGCATCAAACGGAGCTAGCAATTGTAAACGTTCTGACTCAGGGTTAACTACAACCTGAACTCCTGAACCATCTGCAGCGGGAGCCTGAAATCCCGGATCTTCGGCATCAAAACCTTTTGGAGGCAATTCGTCTCCTGTTGGCGCATCCAGTTTTACTTCTTCTCCATCTTCATTGATCAAAGTATCTGTTAATGGATTGAAACCTAAATCTCCTGCAATAGCCATAGCGGTAACCAATTCTGGAGAACCTACGAAGGCTAAGGTATTTGGGTTACCATCTGCACGTTTTGAGAAGTTACGGTTGAAGGAGTGAACGATTGTATTTCTTTCTTCTTTCTCTGCACCATCTCTGTCCCACATACCAATACATGGTCCGCAGGCATTAGCAAAAACGGTAGCACCGATTTTTTCGAAAGTATCGATAAATCCGTCTCTTTCGATTGTATAACGAACTACTTCAGAACCTGGAGTAATCGTAAATTGAGATTTGGTTTTTAAGTTTTTAGCACTTACTTGTCTGGCTAAAGAAGCTGCACGTGCAATATCTTCGTAAGAAGAGTTGGTACAAGAACCAATTAAACCAACCTGAATTTGTAATGGCCAGTTATTTTTGATTGCTTCTTCTTTCATTTTAGAAATTGGCGTAGCTAAATCTGGAGTAAAAGGTCCGTTTAAGTGTGGCTCCAATTCTGTTAAGTTGATTTCGATAACCTGATCAAAATATTGTTCTGGGTTTGCATAAACTTCTGGATCTCCAGTTAAGTAAGAAGCAACTTTATCTGCAGCATCGGCAACATCGGCTCTGTTTGTAGAACGCAGGTAACGACTCATAGAATCATCGTAACCAAAAGTCGAAGTTGTAGCTCCAATTTCTGCACCCATATTACAAATAGTACCTTTACCAGTACAAGACATAGCAGTTGCACCTTCACCAAAATATTCAACAATAGCACCAGTACCACCTTTTACAGTAAGAATACCCGCTACTTTAAGAATTACATCTTTAGGAGCTGTCCATCCTGATAATTTACCAGTTAATTTAACTCCAATTAATTTAGGAAATTTTAATTCCCAAGCCATGCCTGACATAACGTCTACTGCATCGGCTCCACCAACACCAATAGCCACCATTCCTAAACCACCTGCATTTACAGTGTGAGAATCGGTACCAATCATCATTCCGCCTGGGAAAGCATAATTTTCGAGTACTACTTGGTGAATAATTCCTGCTCCTGGTTTCCAGAAACCAATTCCGTATTTATTAGAAACTGACGACAAAAAGTCGAAAACTTCGTTGCTTTGTGTTTTTGCTCTGGCCAAATCGGTTGCTGCATCTACTTTTGCCTGGATTAAGTGATCACAATGAACTGTTGTTGGAACTGCTACTTTAGATTTACCTGCGTGCATAAATTGCAATAATGCCATTTGCGCAGTTGCATCCTGACATGCAACACGATCGGGTGCAAAATCAACATAATCAATTCCTCTTCCAAACGCCTTAGATGGATTTCCGTCCCAAAGGTGATTGTATAAAATTTTCTCCGTTAAAGTAAGTGGACGACCGACAATTTCGCGTGCTTTATCAACACGACTTGGCATCTTTTCGTACACCTTTTTAATCATTTCAATATCAAAAGCCATAAGATTTGTTTGTTTTATTATTGTTTTTTGAACATCACAAGATACAAAAAATAGAGCAGTTATTAAAAAAAAAGTCCGAGTTTTATGACTCGGACTTTGAATTATAATTACTAATATTCAGATTACATAACTAACTGTTTATTAGACGGTGCAAACTTAGTTAAGTTGATTCCGTCTACTGCAGCTGTATACTCATCCATTGTAGGAGTTCTGCCTAAAATTGTAGAAAGGACTACTACTGGAGTAGAAGAAAGCAATGATTCCCCTTTTTTTCCTTCTGTATCTTCTACTACCCTTCCTTGAAAAAGACGAGTAGAAGTTGCCATTACAGTATCTCCTTTAGCAGCTTTTTCCTGGTTACCCATACAAAGGTTACACCCTGGACGCTCTAAGTATAACATGTTTTCATATTCCGTACGTGCAGCACCTTTAGGAGCATTATCGTCAAATTCGAAACCAGAGTATTTTTGTAAAACTTCCCAGTCACCTTCTGCTTTAAGCTCATCAACAATGTTGTACGTTGGCGGCGCTACTACAAGCGGCGCTTTAAACTCAACTTTACCTTGCTGCTCTTCTATATTCTTAAGCATTTGAGCCAAGATTTTCATGTCGCCTTTATGAACCATGCAAGAACCGATAAACCCAAGGTCTACTTTTTTAATTCCTCCATAAAAAGAAAGAGGTCTGATAGTATCGTGTGTATATCTTTTAGAAACATCAATATTGTTTACGTCTGGATCAGCAATCATTGGCTCTGAAATCTGATCAAGATCAACCACAACTTCAGCATAATACTTCGCATTTGCGTCTGGAGTCAATGCTGGTTTCTCTGCCGATTTAATCTCTGTGATTCTCTTATCAGCTTTATTAATCAATCCTTGAAGAACGTGTTTTTCGTTATCCATACCTTTGTCGATCATGATCTGGATTCTGCCTTTTGCAATTTCCAACGACTCGATTAAAGTATCATCTTCAGAAATACAGATAGAAGCTTTTGCTTTCATTTCTGCAGTCCAATCTGTAAATGTAAACGCTTGGTCAGCAGTAAGAGTTCCAATATGAACCTCAATAATTCTACCCTGGAAAACGTTCTCTCCACCAAATTGATGAAGCATTTGGGCCTGAGTTGCATGAACCACATCACGGAAGTCCATATAACCTTTCATATCTCCCTTGAACGTCACTTTTACTGATTCCGGAATTGGCATTGAAGCCTCACCCGTAGCCAATGCAAGAGCAACAGTTCCTGAGTCTGCACCAAAGGCAACACCTTTAGACATTCTTGTATGAGAGTCACCACCAATAATGATAGCCCACTCGTCTATAGTAATATCATTAAGCACTTTGTGAATAACGTCAGTCATTGCGTGATAAACACCTTTTGGGTCACGAGCTGTGATCAAACCAAAATCGTTCATGAATTTCATCAATTTTGGAATGTTTGCCTGAGCTTTTTTATCCCAAACCGAAGCAGTGTGACAGCCTGACTGGTATGCACCGTCAACGATTGGCGAAATCACTGTTGCAGCCATAGATTCTAATTCCTGAGCAGTCATAAGACCAGTCGTATCTTGCGAACCTACGATATTAACTTCTACACGAACGTCAGAACCAGCATGTAATACTTTTCCTTGAGTGATTCCAACAGCATTTTTATTAAAGATTTTTTCTACTGCTGTAAGACCTTGTCCTTCATGAGAAATTTCTTTTGATGGAGCAAATACAAGCGGAGCTTCTACATCTAGAACTCTCGCAGCAAATGTTTGAAGTTTTTTACCAAAGACAATAGCATAAGAACCACCAGCTTTAATGAATTCCATTTTCTGAGGAGTAAATGCTTTAGAAATATCCATTACTTCCTCATCACCGCTATAAAGTTTCTTCTCTTTTATGTTTATTGTTAGAACAGTTCCTGTAGCAATAGAATAGGTTTGCTCCAGAATTGGTTCATCGTTTTCATTACGAACAACATTCCCGTTTACATCAACTTTTTTAATCCAGTTTTTAAGATCTAAACCAATTCCGCCAGTAACATCAACAGTGGTTAGGAAAATTGGAGAAATACCATTTGTTCCTCCTACAATTGGAGCAATATTAACAAACGGAATATAAGGACTTGCTTGTTTACCAGTCCAAAGAGCCACGTTGTTTACACCTGACATTCTTGAAGAACCAACACCCATTGTTCCTTTTTCAGCAATCAACATCACACTTTTATCAGGATGCTGTGCTTGAAGCATTTTAATTTCGTCTTGTGCCTCAGGAGTAATCATACATTTACCATGAAGTTCACGGTCAGAACGTGAGTGAGCCTGATTACCCGGAGAAAGTAAATCTGTAGAAATATCGCCCTCTCCAGCAATATAAGTAACTACCTTAATTTCGTCAGCTACATCTGGCAGTTTTGTAAAAAACTCAGCCTGAGCATAGCTTTCAAGAATTTCTCTAGCAATTTTATTTTCATTTTTAAACGCCTCTACTAATCGGTCTGTATCCGCTTCATAAAGAAAAACCTGGGTTTTAAGAACTTTTGCAGCTTCTTCTGCAATAGCAGTGTCATTACCTAAAGCTAAATCAAGCAGTACTTCTATTGAAGGTCCTCCTTTCATGTGCGACAATAATTCAAATGCAAAAGCAGGTGTAATTTCGCTCACAACAGATTGACCAAGAATGATCTCTTTTAAGAACTTAGCTTTTTCACCAGCTGCACTAGTTGTTCCAGGCAAAGTATTGTAAATAAAGAACTTAAGCGAGTCATTTCGGTATTCATTGTTTAAATCTTTGATTTGTTCAATGATTTCACTTAATAATGCAGCGCTGTCAATTGGTTTTGGGTGAAGTCCCTGATTTTTTCTTTCTTCAATCTCTTGGATATAATCCTTATAAATGTTCATAATATAGGCAGATTTATTTTTTTTCGCAAATTTACGTATTAATGCCGATAATTAAAAAAAATATAATAGAACTCCCCTTTTCAAAAATTATTATTGCTAAAAAACGATTTTCATTGCTGGTTTTTACTAAAATCTCAATTATGAATTAAAAAAATGAATTATTAACATTTTAAAATCTTTTCTTTAACAAAGTCGAAATTTAATGTTAAGAAGGATGTCAGATTTTACCCCATTTTTAGCAAAGAATCTTTCTAAATAAAGAATTATAACGTTATAGTTGATCAATTTTCTTCTAATTCCGGATCATCTATAACTATAAACAAAGTAGAAAAATTTCAAACAATCACTAATAATAAAAAAAGCAAATAAAAAGTTTGTTTTTCAATAATTATTATAACTTTGCAACTCAAAGTACTTTTAATTATAAACCAAAAACAAATGAATACAACTGAAATAAACCGCATATTTTACGATCGCATTGGTGTAAAAATCAGCTTGGCTGTAACACTATTCAGCACCCTCCTGCTTATGGTTTCTATCTTAGGAAGCAGGATTGATTACAAAAGCTTCCAAATGCTTTCTATTATTAACATCATTATTTTGCTTCCTTACGGAGCTATTGTAAGTTTCAACATTTTAAGAAATAGAGAAAAATATCAGCATTTAGTACCATTTTTATTCCTCAACTGGTTTGTAGGATGTTTTTCAACTAATATTCATATTAATGTTTTTGAAAACCTGCCTATTTGGGTATACCTTACAACGTTTCTATTTTGTCTTTCTAACTTTATTATTTACAACAATTTAAAAAACAAATCTGTTAACCTGATTTCTTATTTTATAAATGGGTGTTCTTGTATTTTGATTCTTTATTATGCTGTTTACCTTATTCCAATTTTTATATTTTCAGTAATAGGTATTCTTGCCCTAGGATTGGGCTTTTACGGTTTGGTTCCGGGAATTGTACTGATGATTCATGCTCTAAAACTTTCAAAATTAGTTTTCGAATACAAAAGTAATTTTTACGCGTTTTGTTCTGGAATAGCAGCTGTTTTTGCAACTCTATTTATTTTTATAATACTACTCAATAATGAAAGTAAGAAAATAAACAAATACAGCGTTACAAAAACATTTGAACAAAATGATGACCTTCCTGCTTATATCAAAATTTCACAAAATCTAAAACCTAATTTTCTTAATGAAATTCTATTAAAAAAAGACATCGTTTACCTTTATTCAGATAATTTCTTTACCATGAGGGATTTCGGGGAATTTGGAAGTAACGTTCAATATAATGAAAGAAAAACACACGATCCATTTTTAAATATTGCTTATTATTTTATTCCCAATAATAATTTAAGTGCAGATGACCAAGTCAATATCCTGAAATCTAATTTTGATAAAAGACTGGAAACCGAAGAGCAATTATGGAGTGGCAAAGATCTGCTGACTAAAAATATTAAAGAAGATGTAAAAATTTACCCAAATGACAGATTAGCCTACACAGAAATAACAATTGATGTAGTGTGCGATAAAGAAAGCTGGCAGCAAAATGAAGCGATATACTCTTTTCAACTTCCCGAAGGCTCTGTAGCAACATCGTTATCACTTTGGGTAAATGGAATAGAAAGAAAAGGTGTTTTGACAACCAAGGAAAAAGCCAAAGAGGCCTATAAGCAAATTGTTGGTGTAGAAGCTCGCGATCCTTCGCTGATGCAATGGAAAGAAGGCAATAGAGTTACTGTGCGTGTTTTCCCGATTACCAACGATCTACCCCGTACTTTTAAATGCGGTTTTACAACTCCATTAAAAGTTATAAACGATAAAATGGCCTATCAGAGCTTAAACATTAAAGGACCAAATATTAACGGAGCTTCAACAGTTTCACGAATTCAGGTTAGCGGAAACACAAAATTTGAAGCATCAAAAGATTTCGATCTTCAAAACAATTATTATATCAATAACTCTAAAGGTTTAGAAGACTGGAAAGCAGAGTTCCCCCTGAAGAAACAAGTTGCAAAAAGTGCATTTACATGGAAAAATAAAAGCTACGAAATAAAGCCAATTGTAAAGGAAAAAATCAAATTTAAACCAAGCGAAATTATTCTTGATCTTAACAACAGTTGGAAAATTGAAGAAATCGAAGAATTACTAAAACTTCATAGCCAAAAGTATTTCGTTATACTAAATAACTCTAAAACCGAAATAAATAATTCTAATTATATAGACATTTGGGATCAATTTGAAGAATTGAATTACTCTCTGTTACCACTTTTTGATTTAGAAAAAAGCAGTTTGATAATCACAAAATGCAGTACATTTTCTGCCAATTTTGAAGAATTAGAATCATCTGATTATTTAAAAAAGATTAAAAAAGATGTAAAAAATAAAAATCTTAAAGTCATTAATATTTCTGAAGAGATAAATCCTTTCTGGCAGACTGTAAAGGAGCAAAAGTATGTTGATTATATTAAAACTGATATTTATAACTGTTTAAATCTGGTGCAGCACAATAACTTTCTTAAATTTCAAACCAGCGAAAACAGCATTAATATAGAAACTGCCGGAATTTCTATTTCAGAAAATCCTGCGATTCAAAAAACTGGAAATGGTTCTAATCATTTATATAGAATGTTTTGTTTTGGAAAAGTTTTGAACGATCAGGTTGAGATACAAAATGATACTCTTGCACAAAATAAATATGTTGACTTAGCAAAAGATGCCAATATTGTAACTCCTATTTCATCATTGATAGTTTTAGAAACAGATCAGGACTATGCAGATAATGGAATTGAAAAAAACATCAACACTTTAGGAAATGCTTCTATCAACAATGACGGCGCAGTTCCAGAACCTCACGAATGGGCAATGCTCATTATAAGTTTGTGTTTTATTTTATTCTATTTCAAAAAGAAAAAATTAGCCTGTTAATGAATGATTTAATTTCTAAAAAAAGTAAAATATTCCTTGCTGTTCTTGCAATACTTATAGTGTTTGTAAGCAACAGCAAGATATTGCTATCTGGCTTAAACAGTGATTTTTTTGGTATAATTATTTCATTTTCCCTTTTTGTTATTGGAGGCAGAAAGTCAAACTTTAAAATAAATTATTTTCTAATAATACTCATTTTACTGCTTGAATTTGTCAGTTACAGACTGCATACAAAGTCGGTTCATTTTCTGGCTGTAATTTTATTTCTGTGTTTGATTTTTCATTTTTTTACAGGTAAATTTTCTTTTATCGCATTTATCTGCATTGTGTTATTTTCGACACTTTTCAGCACTTTTTTTGTCCATTTGACTTCAGAAATAAAACAAAGTCTTTGTTATGTAGTGTATCTCACGTTGAAAAATTTTATACCTATACAAAAAATAGAAGGTGTTAATTTTTATATCAACAACGCTAAAATAACAATTGATACCGCTTGTATGGGATTATCAATGTTTAAAACCGGATTATTATCTGGCGCAATATTGTTAACCTTAGAAGAGAGAAAACAGAAACAACATTACGGAATATTCCAAATACTTGTTTTTTGTATTCTAATTATTTTTCTAAATATCATATCTAATTATTTCAGAATTATAACATTAATAATTTTTAATTGCACTCAGGAAAATGTTTTACACCATACTATAGGTTTGATCTGCTTTGCATTTTATCAAATCCTCCCAATGCTTGTGATTATACAGTATATAAAGCCTAAATTGACTAATAGTGCTGTACAAAAAATACAGCCAAATGCAATTATAGTATTAGTCTCTTTTTTACTTATTATGATAACAGGTGCAAAAATTAAAAATGAGAACAGGAACGACTTTCTTAAAGAGGTACAATCCAATTACAATACAAAAACAGGAAACTGGGTAAATCTTGAGGTTTTTAAGATTGAAACTGAAGAAAAATTAACTTATATCAAAACTCCATCTCATAACCCTTTAGTATGCTGGACTGGCGATGGCTACAAAATCATCAAAACAAATAAAATTTTAGTAAACAAGGAAGAAATATGGTTCAATAAAATGGAGAAAAACAACATTCACTACAACTCTTATTGGTGGTATGAATGCGATGGCAAAAAATACACTTCTTTTATAAAGATTATGTATCTAAAACTGCTTTACAATAAACCGATTTTTTTAATCAACGAAACTGCCAAAATAAATTAAATTAAAAACCCCAAACTAGAAATAACATCTTGTTTAGGGTTTTATTTATTTGTAAACTACATTAGTTTTTGTATGATAATTTCTTCTGTAATTCCTTCAGCATCTGCTTTATAGTTTTTGATGATTCTATGTCTTAAAATTCCAACAGCAACTGCTTTTACATCTTCTATATCTGGCGAAAACTTACCATTAAAAGCTGCATGTGCTTTTGCTGCCAGTATTAGATTCTGAGAAGCTCTCGGTCCAGCTCCCCAATCCAGATAATTTTTAACAAAATCATTTGTCAGAGGATTATCCGGTCTCGTTTTACTCACTAGAGTTACTGCATATTCAATAACATTATCAGCAACAGGAATCCTGCGGATTAAATGTTGGAAATCTATAATTTCCTGTGCAGTAAATAACGGATTTATTGTTGTTTTAATATCAGAAGTGGTACGTTTTACAACTTGTACTTCTTCCTCAAAGCTAGGATATTCTAATTTTACAGCAAACATAAAACGGTCAAGCTGTGCTTCTGGAAGCGGGTAAGTTCCTTCCTGCTCAATTGGGTTTTGAGTTGCTAATACAAAGTACGGCAAGTCTAATTTATAATTTTGCCCTGCAATTGTCACAGAACGCTCCTGCATAGCTTCTAATAAAGCTGCCTGAGTTTTTGGCGGAGTTCTGTTAATCTCATCTGCAAGAATTATATTAGAGAAGATTGGTCCTTTTATAAATTTAAATTGTCTGTTTTCATCCAAAATTTCACTTCCCAAAATATCAGAAGGCATTAAATCTGGTGTAAACTGAATTCTTTTAAAATCTAAACCCAGAGCCTGAGACAAAGTATTGATCATTAAAGTTTTTGCCAAACCGGGAACACCTATCAAAAGTGCGTGTCCTCCAGAAAATATACAAAGTAAAATTTGATCTACAACGGCGTCCTGCCCTACAATGATTTTTGCTATCTCTGTTTTTAATTCGTTTCTTTTTTGAACTAAATTATGAATTGCTGTTACGTCAGACATTTATGAATATATTTTAAATTAAAAAGAGTTAGTTGTATGAAATCATAAAACTAACTCTTTTCTTTATTTAATAAAAATTATTTTTTCAACCAATTATTAGCAAAACTACATTCTCTGTATTCTCCGATAATTTTGATATAAGTATCTTTAATTTTTGTATCAAACCATTTAGCAATTGCGTCGATTTGTTTTTCTTTTAATGCTAATTCTTTAATTTTAGTATAATCTTTAGCATAGTCAGCCGTATGTGCTTCAATTCTATTGGTAACTGTAATTAATTTATACGTTTTTTTACCTTTTTCATCTGTGTTTAAAAGCGGCTGTGAAATTTCATTGTCTTTCAAATTAGAAACCTGGCTGTATAAAGTCGGATCCATTTTTGTCAATTCAAAACGTGTATCCTGTGTATTAGGATTTACTAAAGTTCCTCCGTTTGTTCTGGTTTCTTTCTCATCAGATTCTGTTCTTGCTGCATCTGCAAAAGTTAATTCTTTATTTACAATCTTATTTCTAACATTGGTGATTCTTTCTTTTGCAGCCTTTAAAGCATCTTCAGAAACTGTTGGCGAAATTAAAATATGACGTAATTCTACTTCTTGTCCTTTTATTTTATCAACCATAATAATATGATATCCAAAATTTGTTTCAAAAGGAGCCGAAATTTCACCTTCCTGCAAACTAAAAGCTACATCTTTAAATTCCTTAACAAATGGAGTTTTTCTTGTCATTTTATAATAACCTCCATTAGGCGCAGATCCAGGATCCTGTGAGTACAAAACTGCTTTTGTCGCAAAACTAGAACCTTCTAAAACATCTTTTCTAATAGCGTTTAATCTGTCTTTTACTTTTTGTTTATCTTCTTCAGAAACTTTTGGTTCTACCACGATTTGTGCAACTTCCATTTCTGCTCCAAAAGTCGGTAATTCTTCTTTTGGAATTTTCTTAAAGAAATTTCGAACTTCTTCTGGAGTAATCTCCACATCTTTAACAATTTTATCTCTCATTTCTGAGGCTAATTTTTGCTCTTTTAAGATGTCAGAAAAATAAGTTTTAAATTCTTCTACAGAACTTTTTTTATAGTATTCTACAACTTTATTAATATCCCCAACTTGTTGAATCATATAATTCAAACGGTCGTCCATCATAGTTCTTACTTCAGCATCACTCACAATGATACTATCCTGAATCGCCTGATGCGCATATAATTTATCTTCCAAAAGTTTTCCAAGCATCTGACATCTTGTAATATCTTTTACAGAACCACCTTGACTTGCAATCTCCAAATATCCTTTGTCAATATCAGAATCCAAAACAATATAATCTCCTACAGTGGCAATAATACCATCTATTTTCTGTCTGCCTCCAGTTTTCGGAGCCTCAGCCGGCTTTTCTGCTACAGCATCTTTAATAACTTCCTGAGCCGAAATAATTGAGTTGAAAAAAAGTAAAAAACATATTGTTAACACTAGCTTGCAATCAATTGTTTTTAGCTGTAATTTTTTTAATAACATTATTTTAAATTTAATTTTGAATGTAAAGATCTTGCTTTAGAATTTCCTTTAAACCAAAACTCATTAAATCTATAATTTCAGAAAAGGATCTAAAAATACTAAATAATTAAGTTCTAGCTGATTTTAACTTATCACGAACAAAAATAACAATTCAATTACATAATACAACTATCAGCTATACTATTAACAAAAAATTATATGCCACAGTAAATCGAATCTTTAAAAACCAACAACTCTAGCGCTTTTTATTGCTGATTCAGGCTTAAAATCAAAGCATCAAGATTAAAAACAGAATAGTATTTATTTTTAATTGGCAGTAAATAATAGTACTTTTGCATCCTATTTATACAAAATATGAGCTTTTTAAAAGAAATACAACGCAGAAGAACATTCGGAATTATATCGCATCCCGATGCCGGTAAAACAACTTTAACAGAAAAATTATTGTTGTTTGGAGGTGCAATTCAGGAAGCTGGAGCTGTAAAAAACAATAAAATTAAAAAAGGAGCCACGAGTGACTTTATGGAAATCGAACGCCAAAGAGGGATTTCGGTTTCAACATCTGTGCTTGCTTTTAATTATAGAGATAAAAAAATCAACATCCTGGATACTCCTGGTCACAAGGATTTTGCTGAAGACACCTTTAGGACTCTAACGGCTGTTGATAGTGTAATCGTTGTTATTGACGTTGCAAAAGGGGTTGAGGAACAAACTGAAAAATTAGTTGCAGTTTGTAGAATGCGCAATATTCCGATGATTGTTTTCATCAACAAATTAGACCGTGAAGGAAAAGATGCTTTTGACCTTATGGATGAAGTAGAACAAAAACTAGGTCTAAAAGTTACGCCTTTAAGTTTCCCTATTGGAATGGGTTATGATTTTCAGGGAATTTACAATTTATGGGAAGAAAACATTAATCTTTTTAGTGGAGACAGCCGTAAAAATATCGAAGAAACTATTGCTTTTTCTGATGTACAAAACAATCCTGAATTAGATAAAATTGTGGGTCAAAAAGCAGCGGAAAAACTTCGTGAAGAATTAGAGTTAATCGATGAAGTTTATCCAAAATTTGAACGTCAGGATTATTTAGACGGAAAAATTCAGCCTGTATTTTTTGGTTCTGCCTTGAATAATTTTGGAGTTAGAGAATTATTAGACTGCTTCGTTGCAATTGCACCATCTCCTAGACCTAAGGATTCTGAAACTCGTTTAGTTGATCCAGCTGAAGACAAAATGTCTGGATTTGTATTTAAAATCCATGCTAATATGGATCCTAAACACCGCGATCGTCTAGCATTTATCAAAATTGTTTCTGGAACTTTTGAAAGAAATAAACCTTATTATCACGTTCGTCAAAAGAAAAATTTAAAATTCTCGAGTCCTAATGCCTTTTTTGCAGAGAAAAAAGAAATCGTTGACATTTCGTATCCTGGAGATATTGTGGGATTACATGATACTGGAAACTTTAAAATTGGAGATACCCTAACTGAAGGAGAAATTATGAGTTTTAAAGGAATTCCAAGTTTCTCTCCAGAACATTTTAGATACATCAACAACGCCGATCCGATGAAAGCTAAGCAATTAGAAAAAGGAGTAGATCAGTTAATGGATGAAGGTGTTGCTCAGTTATTTACTTTAGAAATGAACAATCGTAAAGTTATCGGAACGGTTGGTGCGCTTCAATATGAGGTAATTCAATATCGTTTAGAGCATGAATACGGTGCAAAATGTACTTATGAGAATTTCCCTGTACACAAAGCATGCTGGGTAAAACCGGATGACGCAAAAAATGAAGAATTTAAGGAATTTAAGCGTATCAAACAAAAATTTCTCGCGCACGACAAATATGGACAATTAGTATTTTTGGCCGATTCGGATTTCACTATTCAAATGACACAAAGTAAATATCAAAGTGTAAAATTATTTTTCACATCAGAATTTGATTAATTTTTATTTACACAATTTCATAAAAAAAGCGCTAATTTTCATTAGCGCTTTTTTGTTTTTAATTTGAATTAATCAACCTTTATCAAGTCATTAATATTCTAAAATTTTATTCTTTTCATAATTGCGTTGCTAATTTAAAACAATAGAATTCATCAAGGAAAAATACTCGACGAAGTGAAATAAAATCGGACGAACTACATGTTTTATATTTCAAAAAAAAAGCCCCTTAAAAAGGGGCTTTAATAATTTATGCTTGTCCTGCCGGACCAAAATTAAGCGGTATTGGTGCTTGTTCGGTCTCTTTGATTTCGCCATGAGCGGCTTCAAATCGATGAATATTTTCTCCAATTGCACGCAATAATCTTTTAGCATGTTGTGGTGTCAAAACAATTCTTGACTTTACCTTGGCTTTAGGAATACCTGGCATAATGCTTACAAAATCTAAAACAAATTCTGATGATGAGTGATTGATAATCGCAAGATTAGAATAAATTCCTTCTGCAATAGTTTCGTCTAACTCAATATTAATTTGCTCTTGTTGTTGTTTCGGATTACTCATAGTTCCTAATTAATAAATATATTCTTCTTTATTAGCCATCATTTCATTGTAATCGTCTTTAGATCCTACGATAGTATTATCGTATTCTCTCATACCAGTTCCTGCAGGAATTCTGTGTCCAACAATTACATTTTCTTTTAATCCTTCTAAATCATCTACTTTACCAGCTACAGCAGCTTCGTTAAGTACTTTTGTTGTTTCTTGGAAAGAAGCAGCAGAAATGAATGATTTAGTTTGTAACGAAGCTCTCGTAATACCTTGTAAAACTGGCGTTGCAGTTGCAGTAATTACGTCTCTTGCTACAACAAGATTTTTATCATTTCGTTTTAATAATGAATTTTCATCACGTAAATCACGAGGTGTAATAATCTGACCTGGTTTCAATACAGCAGAATCTCCAGCATCTTCAACTACTTTCATACCATACAACTTATCATTTTGAACGATAAAGTCTTTAGTATGAATCAATTGATCTTCTAAGAATAATGTATCTCCCGGATCTTGAACTCTTACTTTACGCATCATTTGACGAATAACTACCTCAAAGTGCTTGTCATTAATTTTTACCCCTTGTAAACGGTATACCTCTTGAATTTCATTTACCAAATACTGTTGAACAGCAGCTGGACCTTGAATTCTTAAGATATCATCTGGTGTAATTGCACCATCAGATAATGGAACTCCCGCTCTTACGAAGTCATTTTCTTGTACTAAGATTTGGCTTGAAAGTTTAACTAAATACTTTTTAATTTCACCAAATTTAGATTCGATAACGATCTCACGGTTACCTCTTTTGATTTTTCCAAAAGAAACAACACCGTCAATTTCAGACACAACCGCTGGATTTGAAGGGTTACGAGCCTCAAGCAACTCAGTAATTCTTGGTAAACCTCCCGTGATATCGCCTGCTTTAGAAGAACGACGAGGGATTTTTACTAATACTTTACCTGCTTTAATTTTCTCACCGTTCTCAACCATAAGGTGGGCACCTACTGGTAAGTTATACGAACGAATCAATTCACCTTCTTTACCATAAACTAATAAAGTTGGAATTAATTTTTTGTTTCTAGCTTCAGAAATTACTTTTTCCTGGAAACCAGTCTGCTCATCGATCTCCACCATGAACGATTGTCCTTGCTCTAAATCTTCGTAAGCAATCTTACCAGTAAATTCAGAAACAATTACACCATTATATGGATCCCACTTACAGATTACAGTTCCTTTAGCAACAGTTTCTCCATCTTTAACAAAGATGCTAGAACCGTAAGGAATGTTATGTGTATTTAAGACGATTCCAGTTTTTTCGTCAACTAATTTCAATTCAGTTGAACGTGATACTACGATATCAGTCGCATTACCTTCGCTGTCTTCACCTTTAACAGTTTTTAAATCTTCAATCTCAAGTCTACCGTTGAATCTTGTAACAATACTAGACTCTTCAGAAATACCTCCAGCAACCCCTCCAACGTGGAACGTACGAAGTGTTAACTGTGTACCTGGCTCACCAATAGACTGAGCTGCAATAACTCCGACAGCTTCACCTCTTTGTGTCATCTTACCAGTAGCTAAGTTTCTACCGTAACATTTAGCACAAATACCTTTTAAAGCTTCACAAGTTAATGGAGATCTAACCTCTACTTTTTCAATTGGAGAAGCTTCGATAGTTCTCATAATTGCTTCAGTAATTTGCTGGCCAGATTGAACCATTACTTCATTAGTAAGTGGATTTATAACATCTTGCAATGCAACACGTCCTAAAATTCTTTCCCCTAATGATTCAACGATTTCCTCATTTTTCTTCAAAGCAGAAACTTCAACACCTCTTAAAGTTCCACAATCTTCGATGTTAACAATAACATCTTGAGAAACGTCATGAAGCCTTCTTGTCAAGTATCCAGCATCGGCAGTTTTAAGAGCCGTATCCGCAAGTCCTTTACGAGCACCGTGAGTAGAAATAAAGTACTCAAGAATCGAAAGACCTTCCTTAAAGTTAGAAAGAATCGGGTTTTCAATAATCTCACCACCACCAGCAGTAGATTTTTTAGGCTTAGCCATCAAACCACGCATACCAGTTAACTGACGAATCTGTTCCTTAGAACCCCTCGCTCCTGAATCAAGCATCATATATACAGAGTTGAAACCTTGTTGGTCTTCTCTAATATTTTTCATTGCTAATTCTGTTAACTGCGCATTTGCTGAAGTCCATACGTCAATAACTTGGTTGTAACGCTCGTTATTTGTAATAAGACCCATGTTATAGTTAGTTGAGATACCTTCAACTTGTTCTCTCGCATCTGCAATTAACTTAGTTTTTTGTTCTGGAATTCTAATATCACCTAAAGAGAATGATAATCCTCCTCTAAATGCGAATTTATAACCCATATCTTTCATATTATCCAAGAAAGCTGCCGTTGTAGGTACATCAGTCACACTTAAAATGTGTCCGATAATATCTCTAAGGTTTTTCTTAGTCAATACGTCATTTATATATCCTGCTGCTTCAGGTACTACTTCATTAAATAATACACGTCCCGCAGTTGTTTGAATGATTTTGAACACTAATTCTCCAGCGTCATTAAAATCTTTTGCTCTAATTTTCACACGAGCATTCAATTCTAATCTTCCTTCGTTTAATGCAATGTTTACTTCTTCAGCAGAATAGAAAGTTAAGTCTTGACCTAAAATTACATGTTCTGGAGTTGAGATACGTTCTTTGGTCATATAATATAGACCCAAGACCATATCCTGAGAAGGTACAGTAATTGGAGCACCATTTGCAGGATTCAAGATATTATGAGAAGCCAACATTAATAATTGTGCCTCTAAAATAGCCTCTGGTCCTAATGGCAAGTGAACTGCCATCTGATCCCCATCAAAATCGGCGTTGAAAGCCGTACATACTAATGGGTGCAATTGGATCGCTTTTCCTTCAATTAATTTTGGCTGGAAAGCTTGAATACCAAGTCTGTGTAACGTCGGAGCACGGTTAAGCAATACTGGGTGTCCTTTAATTACATTTTCAAGGATATCCCAAACTACAGGCTCTTTTTTGTCTATGATTTTCTTAGCAGATTTTACTGTTTTAACAATACCTCTTTCTATCAATTTACGGATAACGAAAGGTTTGTATAATTCAGATGCCATATCTTTTGGCAATCCACATTCGAATAATTTTAATTCTGGACCAACAACAATTACCGAACGAGCAGAATAATCCACACGTTTTCCAAGTAAGTTTTGACGGAAACGTCCTTGCTTACCTTTTAAGGAATCAGATAATGATTTTAATGGTCTGTTAGATTCTGTTTTAACAGCAGAAGCTTTACGAGTGTTATCAAATAATGAATCTACAGATTCCTGTAACATACGTTTTTCGTTTCTTAAGATAACTTCTGGAGCTTTAATCTCCATTAATCTTTTTAAACGGTTGTTACGGATGATTACACGACGGTATAAGTCATTTAAATCTGAAGTTGCAAAACGACCTCCATCAAGCGGCACAAGCGGACGTAATTCTGGTGGAATAACAGGAACCACTTTCATAATCATCCACTCAGGACGATTTTCACGGTTTAAGTTAGACTCACGGAAAGACTCAACAACTTGTAATCTTTTTAAAGCTTCAGTTTTACGTTGTTTAGATGTTTCGTTATTAGCACTGTGTCTTAATTCATAAGATAAAGCATCTAAGTCAATACGAGCCAATAAATCCATAATACATTCTGCCCCCATTTTGGCAACAAATTTATTAGGATCCATATCATCTAAATATTGATTTTCTTGCGGAAGAGTATCTAAAATATTCAAATATTCTTCTTCAGTTAAGAAATCTAATCTTTGTAATGATTCTCCATCTGCATTTTTAGCAATACCAGCCTGGATTACTACGTATCTTTCATAGTAAATGATCATATCTAATTTCTTAGATGGAAGACCAAGGATATAACCAATTTTGTTAGGAAGAGAACGGAAATACCAAATATGAGCAATAGGCACAACAAGGTTGATGTGTCCTACTCTATCACGACGTACTTTTTTCTCAGTAACTTCAACACCACAACGGTCACAGATGATACCTTTGTAACGAATTCTTTTATATTTTCCACAAGCACACTCAAAATCCTTAACAGGTCCGAAGATTCTTTCGCAGAAAAGTCCGTCACGCTCAGGTTTGTGAGTTCTGTAGTTAATTGTTTCTGGTTTCAACACCTCTCCTCTTGATTCTTTCAAGATAGATTCTGGTGAAGCTAATCCAATTGAGATTTTGTTAAACCTTTTAACTGGATTTTTATCCTTATTATTGTTTCTATTATTCATCATAGTTTTTACTATTGATTTATCTGCAATTAAAAATTGATTTTATTTCAGTCTAAAGTCAAATGTCATAAAGTTTTTAAAGTCACGAATGACTTTGGACTTTGGACTTTCAAACTTTGGACTTAAACACTACCTCGGATTACTTCTCTAAACTTCAAACTAAATTGAAGTGCTAATTACAAAACTTTTCAGGTTTAAATAAAAAATCGGAACGGGTTACGGGTATAAATCCTAAAAACTTTTATAAATGAGTAATCAGCCCCGATAAAAATCGGGACTGATAACTTCCTAATACTTATTATTCTTCTAAACGAATGTCAAGTCCAAGACCTTTTAATTCATGCATTAATACATTGAATGATTCAGGTAATCCTGGTTCTGGCATAGACTCACCCTTAACGATAGCTTCGTAAGTTTTAGCTCTACCAATAACGTCATCTGACTTAACTGTTAAGATTTCACGAAGTGTACTTGATGCTCCATAAGCCTCAAGTGCCCAAACCTCCATCTCTCCAAAACGCTGACCTCCAAATTGAGCTTTACCTCCAAGTGGTTGTTGCGTAATTAATGAGTATGGTCCGATAGAACGTGCGTGCATCTTATCATCAACCATGTGTCCTAATTTAAGCATGTAAATTACACCCACAGTCGCTGCTTGATGGAAACGCTCTCCAGTACCACCATCATAAAGGTGTGTATGTCCGAAACGTGGTACTCCAGCTTCATCAGTTAATTCATTAATTTGATCTAAAGAAGCACCGTCAAAAATTGGAGTAGCGAATTTTCTACCCAAGTTCATACCAGCCCATCCAAGAACAGTTTCATAAATCTGACCAATGTTCATACGTGAAGGTACCCCAAGTGGATTCAATACGATATCTACTGGTGTTCCGTCTTCAAGGAAAGGCATATCTTCATGACGAACGATTCTTGCAACAATACCTTTGTTACCGTGACGTCCAGCCATTTTATCCCCTACTTTCAGTTTACGTTTTTTAGCGATATAAATTTTCGCTAATTTCAAGATTCCAGATGGTAATTCATCTCCAACTGTAATAGTGAATTTTTCTCTTCTTAAAGATCCTTGTAAGTCGTTCAGCTTAATTTTATAGTTATGAATTAAATCATTCACCATTTTATTTGTAGCATCATCAGCAACCCATTGACCTTTGCTTAAGTGAGCAAAATCTTCTACTGCGTAAAGCATTTTTTGAGTATATTTTTTACCTTTTGGTAAAACTTCTTCACCCAAATCATTCATTACACCTTGAGATGTTTTTCCGTTAACGATCAGGAATAATTTCTCAACCAATCTGTCTTTTAATTCAACAAATTTAGTTTCGAACTCCATTTCTAAAGCGCCTAAAGCATCTTTATCCTGAGTACGTTTACGTTTATCTTTTACGGCTCTTGCAAATAATTTTTTATCAAGAACTACACCGTGTAAAGATGGAGAAGCTTTTAATGAAGCATCTTTTACATCACCTGCTTTATCCCCGAAGATTGCACGAAGCAATTTCTCTTCCGGAGTAGGATCTGATTCTCCTTTTGGTGTAATTTTTCCGATTAGAATGTCGCCAGGTTTAACCTCTGCTCCAATTCTGATCATACCGTTTTCATCTAAATCTTTAGTAGCTTCTTCAGAAACGTTAGGAATATCGTTTGTTAACTCTTCATTTCCTAACTTAGTATCTCTAACCTCTAATGAATAATCATCAACGTGGATAGAAGTAAAAATATCATCACGAACTACTTTTTCAGAAATTACAATCGCATCCTCAAAGTTATACCCTTTCCATGGCATGAACGCAACTTTTAGGTTTCTACCTAAAGCTAATTCTCCATTTTGAGTAGCATATCCTTCTGATAATACTTGTCCCGGAATAACTCTATCACCTTTTCTTACGATAGGTTTCAAGTTAATACTAGTACCTTGATTGGTTTTTCTAAATTTAATTAAGTTGTATGTTTTCTCATCAGCATCAAAACTAACCATTCTCTCGTCTTCCGTACGATCGTATTTAATAGTAATAATGTTAGCATCAACATACTCAACAGTTCCATGCCCTTCAGCATTGATTAATACTCTTGAATCTGAAGCTACCTGACGCTCTAAACCTGTACCAACAATCGGAGCTTCAGGACGGATCAAAGGAACCGCCTGACGCATCATGTTAGATCCCATCAACGCACGGTTCGCATCATCATGCTCCAAGAAAGGAATCAATGAAGCAGAAATCGAAGCGATCTGGTTAGGAGCAACGTCTGTATAATGAACTACAGATGGTTCAACAACCGGGAAGTCACCTTCCTCACGAGCAATAACATTGCTAGCTGTAATTTTACCAGTTTCATCCATTTCAATGTTTGCCTGAGCAATCATTTTACCTTCTTCTTCTTCAGCACTTAAGTAAATTGGAGTACTCTCTAAATCAACTACACCATTAGTTACTTTACGGTATGGAGTTTCAATGAATCCCATTCCGTTCACTTTTGCATAAACACCAAGAGATGAAATCAAACCAATGTTTGGTCCCTCAGGAGTTTCAATCGGACATAAACGACCATAGTGTGTATAGTGAACGTCACGAACCTCAAAACCAGCTCTCTCTCTCGAAAGTCCACCTGGTCCAAGTGCAGAAAGTCTTCTTTTGTGCGTAATCTCAGCCAATGGATTCGTTTGATCCATAAATTGAGATAACTGGTTAGTACCAAAGAAAGAGTTGATAACCGATGATAATGTTTTAGCATTAATCAAATCGATTGGTGTAAACACCTCGTTATCTCTAACGTTCATTCTCTCACGAATAGTTCTAGCCATACGTGCTAAACCAACACCGAATTGTTGAGACAATTGTTCTCCAACTGTTCTAACACGACGGTTTGATAAGTGATCAATATCATCAATCTCTGCTTTAGAGTTGATCAATTCGATCAAATATTTTACAATGGTAATGATATCTTCTTTGGTAAGCACTTGCTTTTCCATTGGGATATCTAAACCAAGTTTTTTGTTCATTCTGTAACGACCAACTTCACCTAAATTATAACGTTGATCAGAGAAGAACAATTTATCGATAATACCACGAGCAGTTTCTTCATCAGGCGGTTCTGCATTACGCAATTGTCTGTAAATATGCTCAACAGCTTCTTTTTCAGAGTTTGTTGGATCTTTTTGTAATGTATTGTGGATAATAGCATAATCTGCTTGATTATTATCCTCTTTATGTAACAAAATAGATTTAACGTTAGAATCGATAATCTCTTCAACATTATCTTTGTCGATAATTGTATCACGATCAAGGATGATTTCGTTACGTTCGATAGAAACTACCTCACCGGTATCTTCATCAACGAAATCCTCGTGCCATGTGTTCAATACACGTGCAGCAAGTCTTCTTCCAATATATTTTTTAATACCAGTTTTAGAAACTTTAATTTCTTCAGCAAGGTCAAAGATTTCAAGGATATCCTTATCTCTTTCAAAACCAATTGCACGGAATAAAGTTGTAACAGGTAATTTTTTCTTTCTATCGATATAAGCATACATTACGCTGTTGATATCTGTAGAAAATTCTATCCAAGAACCTTTAAAAGGAATTACTCTGGCAGAATAAAGTTTTGTTCCATTTGCGTGGAATGATTGACCAAAGAAAACCCCAGGAGAACGGTGTAGTTGAGATACTACCACACGCTCAGCACCATTGATAACAAAAGTACCGCTTGGAGTCATATAAGGTATTGTTCCAAGATAAACATCTTGTACAATAGTTTCAAAATCTTCATGTTCTGGATCTGTACAGTATAGTTTTAACCTGGCTTTTAAAGGCACACTATAAGTAAGACCTCTCTCTATACATTCTTGAATTGTATAACGCGGTGGATCAACAAAATAATCAAGGAACTCCAATACAAAGTTATTTCTTGTATCTGTAATTGGAAAGTTTTCCATGAAGGTATTGTACAATCCTTCGTTGCCTCTTTCATCAGATTTAGTTTCTAATTGAAAAAAATCTTTAAAAGATTTAACCTGAACATCTAGAAAATCCGGATAGTCAGGAATATTTTTTGTAGAGGCAAAATTCAATCTTTCAGTCTGATTTGTTATCATCAATGGACAAAATTTTGATTAAAAAAAAGTAATTTTTTGTGTAAAACACACTGTTTAATCTATACTTTCTTATTATAATCAATACATCTTTAAAAATAAACCGATAAAATCTGTTCAATTTTTTTTCTTCGTATTGATCAAAAACTTTTTCGTATTTTAAACTATTTGATAATAAAACTTGATCTATTTTATTATACGAAAAATGGTTTAGGCCTTTGAGTGTTAACTCAGGACCTAAACCTAGTTCTTAAAACCGAGTAAACTTATTTAAGTTCAACTACAGCTCCAGCTTCTTCTAATGATTTTTTAAGACCTTCAGCCTCTTCTTTAGAAACACCTTCTTTAACGTTGCTTGGAGCTCCGTCAACTACATCTTTAGCTTCTTTCAAACCTAAACCTGTAAGTTCTTTAACTAATTTTACAACTGCTAATTTAGAAGCACCAGCCTCTTTTAATACAACTGTAAATTCAGTTTGTGCTTCTTCAGCAGCACCTTCTCCACCACCAGCAGCAACTACTACAGCTGCAGCAGCAGGCTCGATACCATACTCGTCTTTTAATATTGTTGCTAATTCGTTAACTTCTTTAACTGTTAAGTTAACTAATTGTTCTGCGAATTGTTTCAAATCTGCCATTTTTTCTATCGTTTAAAATGATTTGTAAAATTATAATTTATTTGTGTGTGCGAATTTAATAATACAAAAGACACTGGTCTTTAATATTATGCTTCTTCTGACTCCTCGCCAGCGAATTTGTTCTGAAGAGCAGAAATAATTCTTTGAGCTGGAGATTGTAACAATCCGATAAGCTCTCCAAGAAGTTCTTCTTTAGATTTAATAGTTGCTAATGCATCTAATTGGTTATCTCCAATGTATATTTCAGAATTGATGTAAGCTCCTTTTAAAACTGGTTTATCAGATTTCTTACGGAAATCTTTGATAATTTTTCCAGGTGCGTTAGCAACATCAGAAATAAATATAGCACTATTACCACTTAAAACTGTAGGTAAATCACCATAATCATTAGCAGAAGCTTCCATTGCTTTTGCAAGCAAAGTGTTCTTTACAACTTCTAATTTGATTCCTGCTTTAAAGCAAGCTCTACGTAAGTTTGAAGTTGTTTCTGCGTTTAAACCAGAAATATCAGATACATAAATGATATTTGTACCAGCTAACTGCGCAGTTAAATTTTCAATCGCGATTGATTTTTCTTCTCTAGTCATACTAAAAATTTTTAACTACCAATTATACTGCTTTTGGGTCTAATGCAATAGCAGGACTCATAGTGCTTGTAAGGTGGATACCTTTAATGTATGTACCTTTAGCAGCAGTTGGTTTAAGTTTTATTAATGTTTGAATAATTTCGTGTGCGTTGTCAACAATTTGCTCAGCTCCAAAAGAAACTTTACCAATTCCTGCGTGCACGATACCAGTTTTATCAACTTTAAAGTCAATTTTACCAGCTTTAACCTCTTGAACAGCTTTTGCAACATCCATAGTTACAGTACCTGTTTTAGGGTTTGGCATTAAACCTCTAGGTCCTAAAATACGACCTAATGGACCTAATTTACCCATAACAGCTGGCATTGTGATGATAACATCAACATCTGTCCAACCATCTTTAATTTTTTGTAAATAATCGTCAAGACCTACATAATCAGCCCCAGCCTCTTTAGCTTCCGCTTCTTTATCTGGAGTAACCAATGCTAATACTTTAACGTCTTTACCTGTTCCGTGAGGTAATGTTACAACACCTCTAACCATTTGATTCGCTTTTCTTGGATCAACACCCAAACGAACTGCGATATCAACAGACTCATCAAATTTTGCAGAAGCAACAACTTTCAATAATGCCGCAGCATCTTTAAGAGAGTATAATTTGTTCTTTTCAATTTTTGAAGCAGCCTCTTTTTGCTTTTTTGTTAATTTTGCCATGTCTTTTTCTTAATTAAAAAGGAGCATCTCCTGATACGGTTATACCCATAGATCTAGCTGTTCCTGCAACCATACTCATTGCTTTTTCTACTGTAAAAGCATTTAAGTCAGGCATTTTGTCTTCAGCAATAGCTCTAATTTGTTCCCAAGTAACACTAGCTACTTTTTTACGATTAGGCTCACCAGAACCAGATTTTAGCTTTGCAGCTTCCATTAACTGAACTGCTGCTGGAGGAGTCTTAACAACAAAATCGAATGATTTGTCTTTGTACACAGTGATTTGCACTGGACAAATTTTGCCAGGTTTATCTTGAGTTCTAGCATTAAACTGCTTACAGAACTCCATGATGTTTACCCCAGCAGCTCCTAAAGCAGGTCCAACCGGTGGCGACGGATTCGCAGCACCTCCCTTAACTTGTAGTTTAACTACCTTACTAATTTCTTTAGCCATTTTTAAAAAATTTAACACTGCAATCTATGGAAGCGATTACAATGGTTATTATATATGTAACAAAAAATTATACTTTTTCAACTTGCATAAAACTTAGCTCTAGTGGAGTTTTTCTTCCGAAAATCTTAACCATTACTTCTAGTTTACGCTTTTCTTCATTAATTTTTTCAACTGTACCATTGAATCCATTAAATGGACCATCTATAACCTTCACAGTTTCTCCTAAATTGAATGGAATAGCACGAGTATCTGTATTTACAGCCAACTCATCTACTTTTCCTAACATACGATTCACCTCAGAAAGTCTTAACGGAACAGGCTCACCACCTTTAATCTCACCTAAAAAACCAATTACACTAGTAATAGACTTAATAATATGAGGTATCTCACCAACTAAATTAGCTTCGATCATAACATATCCAGGGAAATAAACTTTATCCTTAGACATTTTTTTCCCTTCTTTTACAGTAACCACTTTTTCAGTAGGCACTAAAACCTGGGAAACATAATCACCCATACCTAATCTGGCAATCTCAGTTTCGATATAAGCTTTGACTTTATTTTCTTGTCCGCTTACAGCTCTAACCACATACCATTTCTTCACATTATTATCTGCCATGACAAAAAAATTTACGCTTTTAACCAGTTAAAAAATCCAGCTAAAGCTTTTGCAAAAAATTCGTCTACTCCCCATGTTGCCAAAGCAAATAGAATCGAAAATACAGCTACAACAATTGTCAATTTTTGTACTTCAGCCCAAGCTGGCCAAGTAACATTTGACTTTAACTCTTCGAAAGCCTCTGATAAATAATTAGTAACTTTTGTCATTTGATAAATTTTTTATTGCACGGGCGGAGGGATTCGAACCCCCATCAACGGTTTTGGAGACCGCTATTCTACCCTTGAACTACGCCCGTAATTAAAAGCCAGTGATTTCAGTTAAGAAAATCAACTGGCTTTATATAATTTTTATAGGATTATCCTACGATTTCAGTCACCTGACCTGCACCTACAGTTCTACCACCTTCACGGATAGCAAAACGTAAACCTACGCTCATTGCGATTGGGCTTAATAAAGCAACATTGATAGTCAAGTTATCTCCTGGCATTACCATCTCTACTCCTTCTGGTAAAGTAATAACTCCTGTTACGTCAGTTGTACGTACGTAGAACTGTGGACGGTAGTTATTATGGAATGGAGTATGACGTCCACCTTCTTCTTTTTTCAAGATATAAACCTCTGCTTTGAAAGTAGCGTGTGGTTTTACTGATCCTGGCTTAATGATAACCATTCCTCTTTTGATAGATTCTTTATCAATACCTCTTAACAATAAACCTACGTTATCTCCAGCTTCACCTCTATCAAGGATTTTACGGAACATCTCAACTCCTGTAATAGTAGAAGTCAATTTATCAGCTCCCATACCAATAATTTCAACTGGATCTCCTGTATTAGCAATACCTGTTTCGATACGACCTGTAGCAACAGTTCCACGACCAGTAATTGTAAATACATCTTCAACCGGCATCAAGAATGGTTTAGCTACGTCACGCACTGGCTCTTCGATCCAAGCATCAACAGCTGCCATTAATTCAATGATTTTTGGTACCCAAGTAGGATCATTATTCAATCCTCCTAAAGCAGAACCTTGAACTACAGGACCATTATCTCCATCATATTCGTAGAAAGATAATAAATCTCTAATTTCCATTTCAACAAGCTCTAACAATTCAGCATCATCAACCATATCCACTTTGTTCATAAAAACAACGATTCTTGGAATACCAACTTGACGACCTAAAAGGATGTGCTCACGAGTTTGCGGCATTGGACCATCTGTAGCAGCAACTACTAAGATAGCTCCGTCCATTTGAGCAGCACCAGTAACCATGTTCTTTACGTAATCCGCGTGACCTGGACAGTCAACGTGAGCGTAGTGACGGTTAGCTGTTTCATACTCTACGTGTGATGTATTAATAGTAATACCTCTTTCTTTCTCCTCTGGAGCGTTATCGATTTGATCAAACGATTTTGCTTGACAGTAACCAGCATCAGACAATACTTTTGTAATTGCTGCAGTTAATGTAGTTTTTCCGTGATCCACGTGTCCAATTGTACCTATGTTTAAGTGCGGTTTGGAACGATTAAAATTCTCCTTTGCCATTTTACTTAATTTTTAATCTTAGTTATATATTAATTTTCAATTTCCTACTTACTTGAGCCAATGTCGGGAATTGAACCCGAGACCTCTTCCTTACCAAGGAAGCACTCTACCCCTGAGCTACACCGGCAGAGCTTTTAATTTTAGAATCCAGATTTCTGATTTAGATTAATAACAAAAAGCGAATTAAATTCAAATATTTTTATAAATCTAAATTCTGAAATCACTAATCTAAAATCAAAATTGTGGGGAGAGCAGGATTCGAACCTGCGAAGTTCACACAGCAGATTTACAGTCTGCCCTCGTTGGCCGCTTGAGTATCTCCCCATTTTTTAATCAATAATTGCATGAACAATTTCAAATCGCATTTGAAATATTTAGAGCCGGCGGAGGGACTCGAACCCACGACCTGCTGATTACAAATCAGCTGCTCTAGCCAACTGAGCTACGCTGGCAATTACATTAAAAAAGTCCGCTATTTCTAACGGACTGCAAATGTAGCTATTTTATCTTTGAATCAAAACATTTTTTTAAAAAAATTTCAATTAAATATGTGCTCTAATTTTTTCTTTCCTTTTTACTAATAAACGTTCTAACGATTCAGCTGAAAGTTCTACCGCCTCCTCAAATGTTTTACACTGTTTTTTAACCAAAAAATCATCCCCAGGAACATTAATTTTTATCTCTACCGCCTTATTCTCTTTATCACTTGTTCTTTCAACTTTCAAAAAAACATCTGCCGAGACAACACGATCGTAGTATTTTTCTAATTTATCCATTCTTTCCTGAATAAAATCCACCAACTTTCTGTCAACAGTGAAGTTAACCGCATGAACATCTACCTTCATAATATAAATTTTAGGGTTTAACATTTCAGAATTATCACTTATTCCTCGGATGCGCATCTTTATATACCTTTTTAAGTTCTGCCAAACTATTATGAGTATACACTTGAGTTGATGCTAAACTAGAATGTCCTAATAATTCTTTAACTGAATTTAAATCTGCTCCGTTATTTAACAAGTGAGTCGCAAAAGTATGCCGAAGCACATGAGGACTTTTTTTTACTTTCTCAGAGACCCTACTAAAGTATGAATTTATTAATCGATACACAAAAGATTCATTCAATTTTAACCCTTTTTTTGAAATAAAGAAATACTCATCATCAACAATTTCCAAAACAGAAGCTCTTACTTCTAAATACAAATTGAACTGCTCCCTTACAACAGGCAAAACAGGAATAATACGTTCTTTATTTCTTTTACCCAAAACCTTAATCACACCAGAAGACAAATCAACATTACGAATCATCAGACCTATTAATTCTGCTCTTCGTATTCCAGTAGTATAAAATATTTCAACAATCAACTTATCTCTTATTTCTTCAAAACCTACAGGATCACCAACACTTTCAATTAAATCCGTCAGCTCTTTTTCAGAAAACGGAATTTGAACAATTTTAGGAGTCTTTAAAGCCTTATGCTTTAACATTGGACTCACTTCTATCTGTTTTGTTTTTAGAAGAAATTTATAAAACGCCTTTAAAGAGGCCATTTTTCTGTTTACAGAGACATTAGCAACTTCCTGATCTACCAAAGACACAATCCAGCTTCTAATTTGACTGTAATTAACTCTATCAATACTCTCTTGCTCAAACTGAGTCTTATTAAACAATTCGAAAGACTCTATATCAGCCAAATATGCATTGATAGTATGAATGGAATATTTTTTTTCCAAGAGAAGATAATTACGAAATGCTTCTTTATTCGACTCCATAAGACTTAATTACACAGAAACAGGGTTTACAAACTCTACTTATAAGATTTAGCAATTTCAAAATTAAGCATAAAAAAACCGTTAGTATCAAAATTTTTGATAACTAACGGTAATTATTTTTACAAAGCTTAATATTAACTTTCTAAACTGTCTCTCAAGTTTTGAATGTAAGCAGCTTTTTGAATTTGAGCTCTTTTGATTACAGAAGGCTTAATAAAAGCAGTACGTGCTCTTAGTTGACGAACAGTTCCTGTTTTATCAAATTTTCTTTTATAGCGCTTTAATGCTCTATCGATATTTTCTCCGTCTTTAATTGGTATAATTAACATAATATTGACACCTCCTCTCGTTAAGGGTGCAAAAGTAAATATTAATTTTGAATTACAAGTTACAAATGCTGAATTATTTTAAAAGAAAATAAAATATAGTAATAGGTAAAGATTTTCGTAAAATCTTTTGCTCTTTACTCTTTTAGCAAATTCCTAGAAATTACTAATTTTTGTATTTCTGTAGTTCCTTCTCCAATAGTACATAATTTAGAATCTCTATAAAACTTCTCTACAGGGAAATCTTTAGTGTAGCCATAACCTCCGTGAATTTGAACTGCTTCATTTGCTACTCTAACGCAAACTTCTGAAGCATACATTTTCGCCATTGCTCCGCTTGTGGTAACGGGTTTATGTTGTTGTTTTAAAAAGGCTGCTTTATGCAGTAACAATTCCGAAGCTTCTATTTCGGTTGCCATATCGGCTAATTTAAACGAGATTCCTTGAAAACTACTTATTGGCTGTCCAAATTGATGTCTTTCTTTAGAATACTTTAAAGCCGCTTCGTAGGCACCTTTTGCTATTCCTAACGATAAAGCGCCAATTGAAATTCGCCCTCCGTCCAAAATTTTCATTGCCTGAACAAATCCCTGGCCAACTTCACCCAATCTATTGGCATCTGGTACGCGACAGCCGTCAAAAACCAATTCTGCGGTTTCGCTCGCACGCATTCCCAGTTTATTTTCTTTTTTTCCAGACGAAAATCCCTTCATTCCTTTCTCAAAAACAAAAGCGGTCATTCCTTTAGAATCTCCTTTTTCTCCTGTACGAACAATTACAACTGCTATATCTCCAGAAACTGCATGCGTGATAAAATTCTTAGCTCCATTTACAATCCAAAAATCACCATCTTTAACAGCTGTTGTATTCATACCACCCGCATCAGAACCTGTATTATGCTCCGTTAAACCCCAAGCTCCAATATATTCCGCAGAAGCTAATTTTGGAAGCCATTTTTTCTTTTGTTCTTCATTACCAAAAGTTAGAATATGATTGGTACATAACGAATTATGAGCCGCAACAGATAAACCAATTGAAGGATCTACTTTTGAAATTTCTTCTATAACAGTGATATATTCGTGGTAACCTAATCCAGATCCGCCGTATTCTTCTGGCACTAAAACCCCCATAAAACCCATTTGACCCAATTCTTTAAAAAGGGGAATCGGAAAAATCTGCTCTTCGTCCCACTCCATTATATGGGGTCTTATGTTTTTTTCAGCGAAGTCCTTTATAGATTGAGCAATCATAGACTGCGTTTCATTATAATCAAAATTCATCGTTTACTTTTTTTTTAGAACTCCAAATATAAACTAATTATTTTTGCTTTTTCAACAGGAAAACCTTTAATTTTTGACAATTCCTCAATATTTTTAAAATCCCCATTCATACTTCTATAAGTTATGATCTGTTTTGCCAAACCATATTTAAAATAATAAAACTGAGATAATTCTTTTAAAGACGCATCGTTTATTGCTATTTTCTTAAAATTCGGAACTTCATAAATCTTAAAATGTGCATTGAGTTCATAAATAACTTCAGGAGAGAGTCCCCAAACTTCACTTAATTGTTCCATTGAAACATATCCACCTAAAATTTCTTTCTGTTTTAATATACGCTGCGAAAGGGCTTCACCTATACCAAAAATTTTAATCAGATCAGCCTCTGTTGCTTGATTTATATCTATTAATATAATTTTTTCTTTTTTTACGAAAGACTCATTTTTGTACTTCTTATATTCCTTGTATTCTTTTTTATTACCGGAAGTTTCATCCTTATTATTAATCCAATCCGGAAATTTAAATAAAGGAGAAATCGCTTTTAATAATGAATCAGAAATATTGGTCACTTTCTGAAATTCCACCGCAGAATTTACATATTTATTTTGTTTACGAAAGGCCAGCAGACGATCGATTTCCTGAACAGACATACCGAGCTTATATCCTTTATAATCAGTAATGAAATTTGGATTAAAAGTATAGACTTTACGTATTTCATTCTTTTTTAATGATTTTGACGCATCTATTTCAGACTGCAAGGCAATCCATTGTGATTCTTCAGGAAAATATTTTTCAGGAAGCACAAAATCACTAAAAAGATAAATCAGCTGCAAAACTATTATTACCAAAAACAATAAAAAAACGCCAGTTCGCTGTTGTTTTGTAAAATTAAAATATGATGTAAACCCTTTAAAGCTCATTCCTTTGCACTATAATGAATATTATTTAAAAATATAAATTAAAGAAAAAATCTAATATTATTAGGAAAAATAGTAAAAAATATAAATTTTGAAAGATTACTTATTCTATTATCAAATGGGAATTAAATTAATGAATCTCAACAACTAAGAAAGCTTTATTGAGAGTTGTGCAAAAAAATTAAATATTTTATAACTTAAAACAACATAATTGTTTTTATTATTTGTAAAAAGCGATACATTTGGGACTTAATAACAATAAACCAATATAATAGTATGTCAATTTGGAAAACTAAACCACTTTCGGTATTGCTTGGTGAAGCATCCGAATCTGAAAAAGGACTAAAAAGAACCTTATCTTCACGTTCGCTTGTTGCACTTGGAGTTGGAGCAATTATTGGAGCGGGACTATTTTCGCTAACCGGAATTGCCGCTGCTGACCATGCAGGTCCTGCAGTTACAATTTCTTTCATTTTAGCTGCTGTAGGCTGCGCATTTGCAGGTCTATGTTATGCTGAATTTGCTTCAATGATACCCGTTGCCGGTAGTGCTTACACTTATTCTTATGCCACAATGGGGGAATTTATGGCTTGGATTATCGGTTGGGATTTAGTTTTAGAATATGCATTAGGAGCCGCAACTGTCGGCGTAAGCTGGTCTCGGTACCTTTTAGAACTGCTTGCTAAGTTTAATATACACCTGCCTCCCGATTTAATTTGCTCTCCTTGGGAAACCTTAACATTAAGTAATGGCACCGTGATAGAAGGAGGAATTATAAACTTACCTGCAATATTTATTGTTTCCTTATTGTCTTTATTATTAATTAAAGGAACAAAAGAATCAGCAACGATTAACAATATATTAGTAGTGGTAAAAGTTGCCGTTGTTATTATATTTATTGTACTGGGATGGAAATTTATTGATCCTACTAATTATGTTCCTTATATCCCTGAAAATACTGGTGTATTTGGAAAATTTGGATGGTCAGGAATTGCTGCTGGAGCTGGTACTGTATTTTTTGCTTTTATTGGTTTTGATGCGGTTTCTACTGCTGCACAAGAAGCTAAAAATCCACAAAAAGGAATGCCAATCGGTATTTTAGGATCACTAGTTATCTGTACACTTTTATATGTTTTATTCTCTCACGTAATGACGGGACTTGTTCCTTATTATAAATTTGCTGGAGATGCAAAACCTGCTGCTACTGCTTTTGCAGTAACAGGATACGACTTTTTACAAACTGGTCTAATAATAGCCATTTTAGCTGGATATACTTCTGTAATGTTAGTAATGCTTATGGGACAAAGCCGTGTGTTTTATACAATGAGTAAAGACGGTTTACTGCCTTCATTTTTTAGTGAGATTCACTCAAAATTCCGTACACCTTGGAAAACAAATCTTTTCTTCTTAGTATTTGTAAGCTTATTTGCCGGACTTGTACCTGTTAGTGATTTAGGACACATGGTAAGTATCGGAACTTTATTGGCATTTGTATTGGTTTGTATAGGTGTAATGGTAATGCGTAAAAAAATGCCAGATGTGCCAAGAGCTTTTAAAACTCCTTGGGTTCCTTTTGTACCGGTTGCCGGTATTGTGATTTGTTTGGCTTTAATGTATTCTTTACCAAACGAAAGCTGGGCAAGACTTGTAATTTGGATGGCTTTAGGTATTCTTATTTATTTTGTTTACGGAAAGAAAAACAGTAAACTAAACAATCCGGAAAAGTAATATTTCAATCATAAAATAAGAAAGGATTATAGAGTAAATTACTTTATAATCCTTTTTTTATGTTTTAAAAGTATTTCTATAGATCGAAAACAGAAGTACGCTTCGCCCTAATTAAATCTTTTAGACGAATCCAAAATGCTAATGTCAGATACACTCCAAATCCTAAACCTGCAGTGACAAACGAAATATAAATAAAAAACAATCTTACACTAGTAACACGCATTCCTAATTTATCTGCTAAACGAGATGAAACATGAAATCCGTATTTTTCAAGAAAGAATTTAAGTTTTAAAATGGCTGACATTTTCTATTATATTTATTTTTCAAAAGTACAAAAATATATCTCTCAGCTATTTTTTTAAACAACTAATTATTTTTGAGCAGCTCCATTCCTACTGCACATTTTAAGCAGGCTTTTAGGTTGCAATATTCATTTTTGAGCTGCAACAAAGTCTGGCTTTCAAAAGCATTTTTAGAAAACACCCCATAGGATTCGAATTTTTCAATAATAGAGTTTTTCTCTGGCGCAACCTCATTCATGAAGGCAATTAAATCTTCCAAATCAGAATCGCCAATTCTTTCGAAATAAGCAAATTGAAGAGGAATTATAGTATTTAAAATCATTAAATCTATAAACGCTTTCGACAATATTTTTGCCTTTTTCGAACTCTCTTTATCAAACTGATAATGATTTTTCCAATATACACTAGGCGCTATAGTGAGTAAATCATAAACGTCTTTAACAGATTTTACATTTATAATTTTTGAAAATAAATTTTGATGTTTGTTATATAAACCTGCCAATTGAGCGAGTCTTATAGTGGGAAAATTATCTGGACGATGCTTAAAGAACTGAAGTGGCTCTACAATTACTTTTTTTAATTGATATTTATGAGAGAGGTAATAATATCTAATTTTTAAATCTTTAAAATAAACATCTTCTTTATTGTTATTTAACAAACCTGAGTTTCCAAAAAGTAAAGCTTCCAGATTTTCAATTTCAAAACTTTCTTTCCGAATAATTGAAAAAGGAATGGAATTAGCAATCTGCAGGAAACTATTTCCGTTTGTATTTAATCCAAAATTTTTAGCCAGCAAGCAAAACAAAACCGCTTCCCAATCAGAATTTTTCTCTTCTAATAAGTTATAAATAAATTTTGATTTACGCTCTAATCGTTCAAAAAACAATCGTTCCTGCCAGTTTTTAAAAACAAACTCGTCAATTTGAGCGATTTGTTTTTCGCAAAATATCCAGGATTTAGGAGATGATAACGAATTATAATTATCTATAATTTCTGACTGAACGTATTCTTTTAAAACCAAAACAGGAATTTCAGTATTATTTTGTCTAAATACTGCCGTATCGTGCTCCCAGACTACGTGCAAAATAACATTCTCGTATGCGGGATCTTTTTCGTGATGGTGAAGATACCAATCAGAAGATTTTAAATGAATTTCTATATTTCCGGCCCATTTTTGATTTTCAATTATAATTTGAGCATTAAAAAAATCTGGACCAGCGCTTTCTAAAAATTCTCCTGTTTTAATTATTGTGATCGACTCATTTTGAGTTGTACGCAAATTTAATATGTCAAATTTTTTAAACTTCCAGAGATAATGAAGAAAATCTTCTTTCATTTTTTTGTTTTTATAATTTTTAAAAAGATAAAATTACAAAAAAATAATACTAATCTTACAAATTAAAGATTACCATTTTAGTAAATATAACTCTCGAATTATCAACATCTCCAGATTAATTATTCTAAATCTATATAACATAAAGATATAGTTTGCGGCATAATATTTCTAAAAAAAAATCCATAAATCTGATTGTGAATCAGATTTATGGATTTTTAGCTATCGATTTAAAATTTTATTTTATCGATCCAATGATATCATATTTAGTAATAATATGATGATTTCCATTTTCTAAATCTACCAATACAGCGTCATTTTCTTTTGTAAATAATTTAGAAACTTCTTCGATTGGCGTTCCTAATTTTACTATCGGAAATGGTTTTCCCATCACTTCTTTAATTGGTTTTTCGGCAACGTTTTTATCAGCTACATAACTTCTAAATAAATCCGTTTCGTCTACAGAACCTACAAATCCGTTGATATCAACAACCGGAATCTGCGAGATTTTATATTTACGCATACGCTCGATAGCATGCGAAACCAATTCCTCTGTACGAACTACAATTAATTGCTTGTCTATATGATCTTTAATTACATCTTCTGCTTTAGTAATATTTTCTTCTAAGAAACCTCGTTCGCGCATCCAATCATCATTAAACATTTTACCGACATAACGGCTTCCTGAATCATGAAAAAGAACCACAACAACATCATCTGGTTTAAAATGTTCTTTTAGCTGCAATAATCCTTTTATACATGCACCAGCAGAATTACCTACAAAAATAGCTTCTTCAAGAGCAATTTTTCTAGTATAAACTGCCGCATCTTTATCGGTTACTTTTGTAAAACCATCAATCAAAGAAAAATCAACATTTTTAGGTAAAATATCTTCTCCAATTCCTTCTGTGATATAAGAGTAAATTTCATTTTCATCAAATATTCCAGTTTCATGGTATTTTTTAAAAACAGAACCGTAAGTGTCAATTCCCCAAATTTTGATATTTGGATTTTTTTCTTTTAAATATCTTCCAACACCAGAAATAGTTCCTCCAGTTCCTACTCCAACTACAAAATGAGTAATTTTACCATCCGTTTGTTTCCATATCTCAGGTCCTGTTTGTTCGTAATGTGCCAAAGAATTTGACATATTATCGTACTGATTTACATACCAGGAGTTTGGAGTTTCTTCTGCTAAACGTTTCGAAACAGAATAATAAGACCTAGGATCTGTTGGTTCGACATCTGTTGGACACACTACTACTTTGGCACCCACGGCACGCAAAATATCCATTTTCTCTTTAGATTGTTTATCTGAGATAACACAAATCAATTTGTATCCTTTGATAATGGCCACAAGTGCAAGTCCCATTCCTGTATTTCCAGAAGTTCCTTCAATAATAGTTCCACCAGGTTTTAATCTTCCGTCAGCTTCTGCATCTTCAATCATCTTTACGGCCATTCTATCTTTTACAGAATTTCCCGGATTAAATGTCTCGACTTTTGCTAGTACTAATGCATCAATTTCAGCAACAACTTTGTTGAGTTTTACTAACGGTGTATTACCTATTGTTTCTAAAATATTTTTTGAAAAGTCCATTTTTATTTAAATTTAATATTTGGTTTTTAAGTGAATCAACTCTAATTATTGGAAGAAATTCCAAACTAAACCAAATCGAATAACAAAGTCTCGATATGGATTATCAGGCGCTGAATAATAATTACCTCGTGAGAAAGCAGCATTTAAATGTTCTGCTTTTAGATAAAATCGTGTTTGTCTAATTCGGGCATTAACAAATAAATCAAAATTTGCATAACTCCCTATCTTATCTGTCTTTTGAACAAAAAACTCTCCTATAACTGGGTTATAATTGTCTGCATAATATTTTGTGAAATAATTAAATGTAATTCCGCTCTGCATATAAAGTGCCTTCTTAAAAAAGTAGCCAGAATAGTAAAATGTATTTCTCGTTACAAAATCAGGTACATTTAATATTAAATCAGATTGATCGACTTTTTGATAAAGAAAGGTATTATCAAGCGCAAATCTTCCAAATTTGAATTCTTTATTAGCTTTTATCTCTAAATAATTAATCACATTATCATACTGATATGGTTTAATGATCTGAATAAGGCTGTCCTTTTGATTTGGAGTAGAATCATCTCTGAAATACAAATGGTCCTTTAATACAGTATATTGCGCTTGTAGGTTTGCCCAAGGAGTAGAAACTTCAGCACTAAGCGAATTTATTTTTTCGTTTTTAAAATTATTTGACCAATTGTAAGCTACCCAGCTGCTTTGATATAAATTGTAATTATTATTCGGCAGTTTATTAATATTTCTATATCTAAAATCAAACTTTATCTTATCATTATAATCGTAACGCAGTTTTGCATCTAAATCAGAAAGGGACTGATTTGAAATCGATCTAGAATATAAAAATCGGCCGTTCCATTTATTTTTCTGGTACTCGTACTGCCCGCCTACATTATTAAACTGCTGGTATAAGTGAGACGGAATTATCGGTCCATTTGTTGGGACTATAACACGGTTATATAAATAGTTCGATCTATAATCATCAATAAAAAAATTAAACTTTCCTAAAAGAGAATTCTCATATGCTAATCCTGCTTTATTATATAATTTTTCAAATTTTGTATGATCATTAATATTGCTCGCCACGTAAGATTCTCCAAAACGCTGTATCCTTCTATTAGTCACTATAGAAATCACAGTTGGCTGTTTGTATTCGAAAGTTTTATTATCGTAATTAAATTGATGTGTTACATACAAATTATTATCTCCTCCCTTTGGATTTATTCTAAAAGCGTGGTCAAAAAACAAGCGCCTCCCTTTTAAAAAAGATTCTGCATCTGTCAAATAAACTTGTAATCTCTGACGATTTTTATAGTCTTTATTGTCACTTTCAAAATATTGAGGATCTGTAATACCACCATTTTCTTCATTCATTACATCCTGATAAGCATAATGAGCATTTAAAATATATCTTTTGTTGGTTGTAGCATAACTCGTTGTAAACCTAAAATTCCCTGCACTTACCAATTGATTAATATAATCTCCCTCAGAACGTAATCCTCTGTAAGCAATAGAAAAATTAAGGTTCTTTGAAATATTTAAGGTTATGAAAGAATCAACATTTTGTCCTTTATTTATTGTGGTATTGAAAAATAATTCTGTCAATGGTGTTGCCACTGAGTAATATTTAATTTGATCTGCTTCGATATAATTAAAATGCTTTGCTTTAAAACCAATTTCCGGATAAGGAGAAAAACTTGTCAAACTATATTGCAATGTATTATAAGGCTGTCCGATATTAGAGAATGGCAAAAGTCCAAATTCATCTCTTCTAATATGATTTTGTTTGTATGCGCTTTTTAGTGTCAGCGACGTATCTGCATAAGTGGTATCATGCTCTAAGGTAATAATCTGATATTGATCTATTGTAGCAACTTTAGCTTTTTTCTTTTTTACCGTATCTGTGATACTAGAATATTTTGTATTCATATCCAGATTATTTTTAGATGTCTTTTTTTCCTGCGAAAACAATAAAGATGGTATAACTAAAAGATATAGAAAAATGAAAATTCTCATTTGATGGCTTTATATGTATTTATTTGACAAAATTTGCTAAGCAAAGGTAAATGATAAAAACGTATAAACGAAAAAAAACAAATCGTTAGTATTTAGAAGTTTTAAAGAAAAGTATTATTTAGCAAAAAGCCCCCAATCTAAAAAGATTGAGGGCTTTTAAATTATTTAGAATAGAAACTATTCCCAACCATCGTTTTGAGCAACATTTGGATTCGTATTTCTTTCTACTTGAGGTATAGGCCATAACATTCTACGATCCGTCTTAGGAATCGCTGCAATAGATAATGGTCCATCATAAGGAGTACCTAAAGTATATGCAGCTGCCGGAGGAACTCCATTTGCAACTTTAGCAGGAACACCAACAATAGGGACTAAATCATCATCTTGTAATCTTTGTATATCAGACCATCTGCGTCCTTCAGCAAGAAATTCAATTCTTCTTTCTGCAATAATAGCAGCCATCATAGAAGCATTTGTAGTAAATGATGTAGCAGTATAAGATTGCGTAGCCGGAGTAGCTAAAGATCTATTTCTAACTGAATTCAATAACGTTAAAGCTGCAGGTAAATTAGACAAACGAGCTTGTGCTTCTGCCATATTCAATAATACTTCTGCATATCTGATAACTGGTGCAGCATCTGTATTATTTGTTACATCTGTATATTTATTTGAATATTTAGCACCAGAAGCTGGTGTATTAATCATTACACCTTCTTGTCTTCTTTTATCATCCGCTAACCAAAATGGATTTCTCCAGATAATTGGACTAATTGCGATCAAGACTCTTTGCTTATACATACTTGGCAAAGCACCATTTGTTGTTGGATTAGCTGTAGAAGAATGCTGAATTGAGAAAATAGATTCTGTGTTACTCAAATTAGTAGGATATAGAAAAGCACCATTAGATGCAGACGTTAAAGCATATGCATTTGGTAAAGTCATTGTAGTCAATTTAGTTCCTTCTGCAATAACATTAGCCCAGTCTCTCTTGTGAAGATATACTCTAGTTTTAAAAGCAATTGCTGCAGATTTTGTAGCCTTAGCAACCACTCTTGTACTATTGTTAAAACCATTTGAAGTAATTAAAGCTTCTGCATCTGTTAAATCTGCTAAGATTTTAGTATAACATTCTGCAACTGTGTTTCTTGGTTTTGCTGTTTCTGATGCGATTTCAGCAGTAGTATTAACTCCTACCTCTCTGTATGGTAAACCAGGATGAGTAGCACCAGCAGTATAGTTGTAAGGTCTAGCAAAGAAATTTAACAATTCAAAATGAGTAATTGCTCTTAAAAATTTAGCTTGCCCTATATAATCATCAGCTACCGCTTGAGTAATAATACCTTTAGCAACAGCACCGTTAACACCTTCAATCATAAGATTACATCTATTGATTAGTCTAAAACCATCAACCCAGTAATACATATTATTTAAAGTATTGGCATCATAACTTCCTTCGTAAGTAACCTGAAAAAATGCTTGTGTGTTTACAACATCTTCTCCTCTACAGTCTCCTTGCTCAACGAAAGCTGCACCCCAGATATAACCTCTACCACCATTCGGATTTGTTGTGTTATACTGACCAAGAGCTGCTGCATTATATACACCATTCATTGATGATGCAATGAAGGAAGGAGTCGAAAATGCTACACTTTCAGATATTTGATTAATTGGCTCTAAGTCTAATATTTTTTCTTCTGTACATGAATTCATCCCGAATACAACTACAGAAAGCAAAATTGTTTTTATTATATTTTTCATATGTTTTTATTATAAACTTACATTAATTCCCATTGATACTACTTTAGAACGAGGAGTTCCGTTAATATCTACACCAGCTGTTTCCATCTCAGGATTAATACCTTTATAATCAGAAATTAACCAAATATTTTGAGCTTGTACAAAAAGTCTGAATGAATCAACTCCAATTTTATCTAATAATAATCTTGGAAGAGAATAACCTAAGCTGATATTATCCAGAGAAATAAAGTCTCCTTTTTCTACGAAACGAGAAGTTGCACTACCATTTAAGTTTGTTGTGTTGTTTGTACTAGCATATAATCTTGGTGTCCATCCGTCTCCAGGATTATCAACACTCTGCCATCTTCCTAAAATTTCAGTTCCGTTATTACTAAAAGTTTGAGTCATTAATTCTCTTCTTGTAGAATTAAAAACTTTATTACCTCCACTGAATCTAAACATAAAACCGAAATCAATATTTTTATACTTCATGTTTGATGAGAATGACCCGTAATAAGTAGGAAGAGTATTACCTAAAATTTTCTTGTCAGAATTTGTTAATGTCGCAGTTTTGCTTACGTCTGCAGGATTTGCAGCATTATACTCAGCATAAGTAGAACCTGGTAATAGACCTTGTACTAAAGAACCATTTGCCTTATAATAAACAGGATTACCATTTGCTTTATTTACTCCATAATATTCAAATCCGTAAAGAGAGTTAATTGACTCACCTTTTCTAATAATGATATTCGGAGCAATATTTGTATCAGTTGTATAAGATCCACCGATTATATCACCACTTGGCAATTCAGTAACTTCATTTTTAGCAAGTGTTAAGTTAGCCGCAACATCCCAAGAAAAGTTCTGAGTATTAATTGCTTTAAAAGTCGCTGCAAATTCGTACCCTTCGTTGAACATTTTACCAACGTTGCTGTTGATCACACTACCTGGAATACCCAATGAAGGCGCTACTGGTGCAGCTAAAACTAAACCATCGATATCATTTTTGAAATAATCAAAACCTAAAGTCAAACGATTGTTTAGGAAACCAAAATCTACACCATAATCAATTTTTGTACTTGTTTCCCATTGCAATACACTATTTCCAAATTGAGAATATCCAAGACCATTTGATATACCATATGGTGAACTAATCGTTAATCCTTTAGAAGGATAAGCATTACCATTTAATACATCTACGTTACCTACTTCAGAATAAGATGCTCTTATTTTAAAATCAGAAATTGTATTGCTGATTCCCTGCATGAAATTTTCCTTAGAAACTGTCCAACCAGCAGAAACTCCAGGGAAATTGTGGTATCTAACATCTGATTCGAACTGTGAAATTCCATCACGTCTAATAGATCCTTGAAGGAAATATTTTTCTTTATAATTATAACTTACACGTCCTAAATAAGAAATAATACCTTTTTCAGTAACTCCTCCTCCAGAATCTTTAGTTGAGTATGAATTAGTTACTAAGTTTTTGTTATAAAAATCACTTAATAAATCTGATCCATTACCCCAAGATAGTTTTGTTTGCGATTTTTGATATTCGGCAACCGCAGTTACTCCTAAATTATGGCTTTCAGCAAAAGTATGTTTGTAGTTTAAAATATTTTGCCAGTTCCATCTCTGCATGTCTTGAACATCATTGTATAAGTATCCGTTTCTACCTGCTGCATCACCATGAACTGGGTTCCAATATTGAAAACCTGTGGTTATAGCATTATCAGAACTTACTTGTAATTTATAGCTCAAATCTGAAGTTATTTTTGCATTTGCAAAAACACTTGCCAATGTTCTTTGAGTTTTTGATTTATAAATATTATGATCTAGAATATAAACAATGTTTGAAATACCTTCACTTTGAACAGCAAGGTTATCCCACTTACCAACAACATTAGTCGTTAATGGCAGCGTTAAATTGTATCCTGTCGGATTACTTGCATCATAAATAGGTGTATTTGGCAATTGTCTGATAGTATTGAAAATATTTCCAGAAAGACCATTACTATTAATATTCAACCCATAATATTCTGTTCTACTAACTGTTAAATTAGTACCAATAGACAACCATTTGTTAATCTCTTGATCAATATTAGCTCTGATAGAAAATCTATTCATACTGTTAGCTATATTGATACCTTCTTGATCTGTGTAACCTAAAGACAAATAATATTTAGTTTTATCAGAACCTCCGCTAAAGTTAAGATTGTGCGTCATTTGTGGCGCATTTCTCAATACTGCACTTTGCCAATCTGTATTATATGTAGTTCCGGCAGCCCATGGGGTTAATTGTGGCTGTCCTGCAGCTACAGGTACATTTGCTCTTTTTTCATTAGAAATTGTAATGAAGTCCGGAGTTTGTAATAAATCATATTTTTTGTATGCACTAGCTACACCAAAAACACTTGAGTAAGTAACTTTAAGAGTTCCTTTTTTACCACTTTTAGTTGTAATCAAGATTACACCGTTAGCTGCTCTAGAACCATAGATAGCTGTTGAAGCACCATCTTTTAAAACATCAAAAGATTCGATATCATCAGGATTAATGTCAGCTAAACCATTTGTAGCAGAAACACCACCAACATCACCAGAATAAATAGGCACACCATCTACAACGATTAAAGGCTCAGTCAAACCAGAAATAGATGCAATACCTCTAATTCTAATTTTTGGAGCTCCACCAATAATACCACTATTAGTTAAAACCTGAACACCCGCAGCTCTACCAGCTAAAACACCTTCGAAAGATGGAGTTACTAAATTAGAAATGTCTTTCCCAGCAATTTTAGAAATAGAACCTGTAACCTCTTTTCTTTTCTGAACACCATAACCAACTACAACAACCTCGTTCATTAATTGTGCTTCAGACTCTAAAGAGACATTTACACTGTTTGAAGTTCCAACAGTAACTTGTTTGTTACTCATACCTACATATGAGAAAACTAAAACATCACCTGTTTTTGCTTTTATTGAGTAACTACCATCAAAGTCAGTATAAGTACTTACTTTACTTCCCTTAACAACAACATTTACTCCTGGAATAACGCCTGTCTGATCAGACACTTTTCCAGATACAGTTCGCTCTTGAGCAAAAGAAAACTGCATAGATAACGCTAATAGTAGCGTACAAATCCATTGTAATTTTAATTTCATTTTAATTTATTTTGAATTAGTATGTCGCAAACATCTTAATTATTTCTTAAAATACCAAACTATTTTATCTTAATTTTTTTAAAAAACATTAACAATACCTCAACAAACACTACAAATTGATCAAAATTGAAAATTTTTAACAATGTTTTTCCTTGTATAATATCATATATTCAATTTAACAAAAAACCAAACATTAACTCTTTTTTAACAAATCAGTCCCTCTTTTAATCAAAACCATAAAAAAGATCATATTCTATTATCAACATCATTTAATTAAACAACTTTTTTGATCTTTTGATAATTCCTACTAACAAAAGGGGAAAAGCAAAAATAATTTTCAATATTTTTGTAATCTTAATTTAAAAAAACGAATGCTTTCAAAAAATTTCTCCGGATTTGCACTAGAAACGGGCACTGACGAGGCCGGAAGAGGCTGTTTAGCCGGACCAGTAACTGCTGCTGCGGTCATTTTACCAGCAGATTTTGTTAGTGAAATATTAAATGACAGTAAACAGTTATCAGAAAAAGTCAGAGAAAACTTAAAACCCATTATAGAACAGCATGCTATTTGCTATTCTGTTACCCATCTTCATGCAGATGAAATTGATGAAATTAACATTCTTAATGCTTCTATGAAAGGCATGCAGGAATGCATCCTAAAATTAAATCAAATTCCTGAATATATTATTGTAGACGGCAATCGTTCTCTTAATGCAAAGTTGGGTTTAAAGAATACTTTTGGAAAGCAGTTTTCTTCAGATGAAATTGATTTATTAAAATCAATTCCTAATCAATGTATAATAAAAGGTGATTCTAAGTTTTTAAGCATTGCCGCCGCCTCTGTTTTAGCTAAAACGTATCGTGATGAATATATGAATAAAATTCACGAGGAATTTCCGATGTACAACTGGAAACAAAACAAAGGGTATCCAACAAGAGAACACCGCGAAGCCATTAAACAATTTGGAACAACAAAATATCATCGAATGAGTTTTAGGCTGCTGCCAGAACAATTAGAGCTAAATTTTATAGAATAACAAAAAGACTTATCCTTTGATAAGTCTTTTGATTTATTGTTATAGCGAATTCTCTCTGAAAAAATTTAAAATCTGACTCTCCCATTCTACTATATTATCTGTAGAAGCCCGATCTGCTTTATCAAAATAAAAATGTTTTTGAATTTCTAACCCGCAATAGTTAAAAATTCCTTTATCAGATGTCAATGTTAAAGCTTTGTCCATTCCAATTTCTTCGTATTCCTGATTGGACTTCCCATGAGAATTAACAATTATGGTCTTTTTTCCTGTTAGTAAACCTTTCTGAATACCTTGATCGTAACGATATGCAAATCCATAACTAAATACGCGATCGATATAACCTTTCATAATTGCCGGCATTCCCGTCCACCAAATTGGGTAAATAAAGATAATTCGGTCCGCCCATTCTATAAAATCTTGCTCCTCCTTTATATCTGCTGCAACTTTTCCCATTCTTTGCCCCTCTATATCTCCTAAAGAAAGAACAGGATTAAAACCTATTTGATACAAATCTCGCAACTCAACCTCGTGACCAGATTCCTCAAGACTTTTGATAATCACCTGCTTAAAAAAATGGTTTAAACTACTTGAATTTGGATGCGTATAAATAATTAAATTTTTCATGTTTTCTATTTTTAAGATTGAACATGACAAATGTATAGCGCAGATTTTGCCGACAATTGTAAGAAAACGAAATGATAAATAGAATTAAAGTTTTGAACTGCAGATGTCCGATTGGAATTTTAAGAATTTGGTCGGTGAAATATTCATATAATATTTAAAATCATGAATCAGCTGACTTTGATCATAATAACCAAATTGATCAACAAGTGTTAACCAATCTGTTTTAGACTCGTTAATTATATTTTTCTGGATCTGATCTACAGTTTTTAAAAATCTTTCATAGCGATTGGCTTCTTTAATGGTATAACCAAACATCTTCTTTTGATTAAGCTGAATATTTCTTTCGGTTTGATTAGTTTGCGAAGCAATTGCTTTTATCGGATTTATATTCTCCCTCTGAAATTCGGTTAAAAGTGTAGATATTTCGTTTTGTTCCTTTAAATAAGGTTTGCAGAAATCTAAAATATAATTAACACGTTCGGCAGTATTATTAAACTTTTGAAGTTCTTCCCACAAAAGAGTAAAACAATTTTCATTAATCAAATCATCTGGATGAATAGGCAATGAATCAAAAAGAGCATTACCAAAGAATCTGTAAAAAGCATCTTCTTTAAAATTCGCAACTAAGATCTCCGAATCAGGTTCTAATGTATAATCAATTGCTTGTTTTATCGGACCCAAAACAAGACATTTTTCTGCTTCCAAAACATTATTTTGATGTGATTTTAAGAACGCTTTTGCACCAAAATTAAAAACAAGTATAGTTTGAAAACTAGGAAGTAAAGTTTTAGTAATGGGAAAATCTGTTTTATTTTCAGCAAAATAAAAATGAGAAAAAACAGATTCAAATTCTGATGGAACAGCAATTCTATAATTGTTATTTTCTTCAGAATTTTTCATCTTTTTTTTTTTTGTTATTGAATAAATTCTGCCTCAAAAAGAGCCGTTAGATGTTTTTTAATTTTATTCTTAACTTCTTCTTCATCTACTTTTTCTACTACTAATTCTACGTTTAAAGAAGTAACGCCTTTACCGCGAATACCACACGGAATTATATTATCAAAATATCCTAGATCTACGTTAACATTCAAAGCAAATCCATGCATCGTTACCCAGCGTGAGGCACGTACACCAAGTGCACAAATTTTTCTTGCAAATGGAGTTCCAGTATCTAACCAGACGCCCGTTTCACCTTCACTCCTGCCGCATTTTAAGCCATATTCCTCTAAAGTCAGAATAATTGACTCTTCCAGAAAACGCAAATATTTATGAATATCTGTAAAGAAGTTTTCTAAATCAAGAATTGGATAACCTACAATCTGTCCAGGACCGTGATACGTAATATCACCGCCTCGGTTAATTTTATAAAAAGTTGCTCCTTTGGCTTCGAGCTGTTTTTCGTTTAATAACAGATTTTCCAAATCGCCGCTTTTCCCTAATGTATAAACATGAGGATGTTCTACAAACAGTAAATAATTTGGTGTCTCTAAATCGAGTTCTTCTCTTCTATTTTTTATTTTTAAGTCGACTATAGCCCCAAAAAGTTCTTCTTGATATTCCCAAGTAGATTTATAATCTTTTTGACCTAAATCCTGAAGTTGAATTTTTTTATTCATTTTTATTATTTTTCAAACTCTACGTCAAAGTTAAGTTTGTCCGGATTCTCCATATAATCCGTAAATGGGTATTGAATCGTAACTGTTTTTCTATCCTCACTAAAGAGAGCATTCGGATTAGAAACTTTTTTGATTTTTTTAGGAAAATGATATTTCAAAATATAACTTGATGAAGCAAAAACCATTTTAGACATATCCTGATTAGGATCGGCTGCTTTTTCTTCTGCTTTCTGTTTCTCAATTATTGCTTTACGCGTAAATTTCTTTCCATCATAATTATAACTCAGTTTGCTGTTATTGTTTCCAAAATTACTGCCAAAAGGACTTGTACTGCTTCCTCCCTTATCTAACTTCTGCAAAGTACTCATGGTTTGCAGTATGTCTTGTAACTCATTTACATTTTTAAAATCGGTAGAAAATGTCATCAAAAATTCTTTCTTTTCGTTGCTCATTTTAGTATGAACCACAAAGTTTTCTATCTTCTTTAATTCTTTCTGAGTTTCTGGAGAAAGCTTTGCAATACTGTCTTTTTTAGCATCAAATAATTGCTTGAAAGTAAATGTAGAATCAATATCTTTTTTAGCGTCAGCTCCCATTTGACTGCCAATTTGGTCGCCAGCCATTGCCATTAGAGAAGAACCGTCCATGTCTACAGAAAATTTTCCGGCGCCATTATCGTTAATATAAATATTTTCTGTAAAAGTGCAGCTTGTTAATGTAGCTATTAGAAAAGAAAAACTTAGTAATTTGTATAATTTCATCGTGCTGTTAATTTTTATCAAAGATACGAAGACTATTTTAAAAATAAGTTTAATTAGAAATCTCAGATTATTATTCAAATTCTACTTTAAAACCAAAATCCACATTACTTTCCTGCATATTTTCAAGAGGGATTTCAACAGTAAAACTTTTTCCATCTGCAGCTATTACAGCATTTTTGATCGAAACGGTTTTAATCTTTTTAGGAAAATGATATTCGGCAATATATTTACACTCCTTAAACATATCGTCCATTTTTTTTGAGAATGGATCATCATCTTTTTCTTTCTTCTTTTCCTTTTTCTTTTTAACTTTTTTATTGTCTTTAGCAGGCGTTATAGACTTAATAAAAACTTTACCATCATAAAAAACAGAAGCACTAGCCTTTTCGTCTGGTTTTGGAACTGCACTAAAAGCCCCTAATCGTTTTTTGTCAGTAGCCGCCAGAGCTTCTAAGCTTTCGGCTGGTGTTGCAAGATTTTGAAAACCCGTAATACTAGGAAAATCAAATGCCATATTATATTCGAACTGTTGCTTTTCTTCATTAATTTTTAAGCTGACTTTAAAATTCTCCAAAATTTTAAGTTTCTCTTTTTCCTTTTCCAGCATCTCAATTTTTTCTTTATCTGCTTCTGGCAATTTAGAGATACTGTCTTTTATTTTATCAAATACATCTTTGAACGTAAAAGAAGTATCTACCACTTTATTGATTTTTGTAGAATCACTTTTTTTCATTCCCAGTTTAAACATTGGTGACATATCAAATCCGTACGAGAAAGTTCCCGATCCATCTTCATTCATAATCATCTTCTCCTTAAGAGTACAGCTTGAAATACATAATAAAACGAAGAAACAAAGTAGAATTCTTTTCATGTTTTTTGATTTAGGTTAATATGCAGCGAAGATACTTTCTTTTAAAAATTATTTGGAGTTTTTACTCTAAAACCACTTCTAGATTTGTATCTGCCGGATTTTGTGAAAAAGCTGAAAGCTGGAATTCTATAGTCAGTGATTTTTTATCTGAACTGAGAATTGCTTTTTCATTTGAAACAGATTTTATTTTCCTTGGAAAATGATATTTTAGAACATAACTCTGCAGTAGTTTTAATGCACCATATTTGTTTTCAAATCTTTTGCATTCTTCTTTTGTCTTTTCTAATTCGGCTGTAGTGGTGATTAAAACCGAACGTTTAAAAATTTTCCCATCAAAATCATATCCTATTTTGTAATAATGATTTTCTGCTGTTAAGGCGTAATTATGCTCAATGTCTGACGCATAGTTTTCTGTTTTGTATAAATCTGGAATTTCTGAAACCTGATCAAATTGAAGTGACAATACGTTTCTGAATTCTTTTTCGAAAGAACTCTTTTTTAAATGCACTTTTACATTGGCATATTTTTGAAACAACTGTTTTTCTTCTGGCTGATATTTTAAAAAATTTTCGTTGTATTTCTCAATGTATTCTTTAAAAACATAAGTAGTATCCTGAAATATATTTTCTTTAGAATATTGCTCAAAAGCAATTTGCATATAACTATTTTCATCTCGAAGCTGTACCACTTCGAGATCGCCGCTTCCATCTCGATTAATGGTAAGGGTTTCGGTAATTTGACAGCCTGCAAAGAGAATAAAAAGTAAAAAAGCAGATAGATATTTCATTTTTCTGTGAATAGTTCTTAGATTTTGAATGGCTAAGATATAATTATTTTCTTACATAAAAAGAAGATTAAAATGCTTAGAATTTCTGCTTCAAAAAACCTTAACACTTTGAGTGGAAACTTGAAACAAAAATTTTATCTTTGCACTCTTAAAAAAAAGCACAAAATGGCATTATCAGAACAAGAAATCATTAGAAGAGAAAAACTTCAAAACCTACGCAACTTAGGAATCAATCCTTATCCGGCTAATCTTTTTCCTGTAAATCATACTTCTAAGCAAATTAAGGAGTCGTTTGAAGAAGGTAAGAAGGTAATCGTTGCGGGACGTTTGATGAGTGTTCGTGATCAGGGTAAAGCTTGTTTTGCAGAATTGCAGGATAGCGAAGGACGTATTCAATTGTACGTGAATCGCGATGTTTTGTGTGAAGGTGATGATAAAGCTTTGTACAATACGGTTTTTAAAAAATTAACTGATTTAGGTGACTTTGTTGGTATTGAAGGAGAATTATTTACCACTCAGGTTGGTGCAAAATGTATTCGTGTTAGCGGTTTTACTTTCTTAAGTAAAACGCTTCGTCCGCTTCCTTTACCAAGAGTAGACACAGACGGAAACGTTCACGACGCTTTTACAGATGCTGAATTGCGTTACAGAATGCGTTATGTAGATTTAACGGTTAATCCGCATGTTAAAGAAAACTTCATTAAACGTACAAAATTGTTTACGGCTATGCGTAACTATTTTAACGATGCAGGTTATCTTGAAGTTGAAACTCCAGTTTTACAATCAATTGCAGGTGGAGCTGCGGCAAGACCTTTTATCACACACCATAATTCGCTTGATATTCCGCTTTATATGCGTATTGCAAACGAATTGTATTTGAAAAGATTAATTGTTGGTGGTTTTGAAGGTGTTTATGAATTCTCGAAAAACTTTAGAAATGAAGGTATGGACAGAACGCATAATCCTGAATTTACCGCTATGGAAATATATGTAGCTTACAAAGACTACAACTGGATGATGGAATTTGCAGAAGGCCTTCTTGAGCATTGCGCAATTGCAGTAAACGGAACTAGCGAAGTTACTTTTGGTGAACACCAAATTAACTTTAAAGCGCCTTATGCACGTGTTACAATGACTGATTCTATCAAACATTTTACTGGTTTTGATATCTCAGGTAAAACGGAAGAGGAATTATTTGAAGCTGCAAGAGGAATGGGAATCGACGTTGACAACACAATGGGGAAAGGAAAATTGATTGATGAGATTTTTGGAACAAAATGCGAAGGAAATTATATTCAGCCAACTTTTATTACTGATTATCCTAAAGAAATGTCGCCTTTATGTAAAGAGCACCGCGATAATCCAGAACTTACTGAGCGCTTTGAATTAATGGTTTGTGGTAAAGAAATTGCAAATGCATATTCTGAATTAAATGATCCAATTGATCAGCGTGAGCGTTTTGAAGATCAAATGCGTTTGGCTGCAAAAGGTGATGATGAAGCAAATGGTATTATCGACGAAGATTTCTTAAGAGCTTTAGAATACGGTATGCCTCCAACTTCTGGAATGGGAATTGGAATGGATCGTTTGATTATGTACTTAACTAATAACGCTTCTATTCAAGAAGTTTTATTGTTCCCGCAAATGCGTCCGGAGAAAAAACTAGCTCAAATTGAACTTTCTGATGAAGAGAAGTTTATCGTAGATTTATTGAAAGGAAATGAAAATAAAATGGATCTTCAGCAATTAAAAATTACTGCTAACTTAAGCGGTAAAAAATGGGATGCTTCTATGAAAAACTTATCTAAACATGGTTTGACTAAAGTTGTGGTTGATGGTGAGTTTAAATTTGTGGAATTGGCAGAGTAAAAATATTATGATATTCATTTAATCTGTTGGATAGTAACATTGATAACAGGTTATGACATTAATTTGTACGTGAAATTGGGTTTAGGCACTTTATATGATTATATAACTTGCTACTTTTTTAATAACTCAAAGCTTATGGAAAAAATAAAAAACGGCGTGTTTAAAACTTTGACCGCGTGAGCACAATTTTTATTACAAAATGTCGAATGGATGGCTTCAAAGTTAGGGTTCGAATCCCTTCTCACGCGCACAAAAAAAGAGCTTCGATTTGAAGCTCTTTTTTTATTCTTTTTGACTTTCTAAATAAAAAACTAATTCATCTACATTAGTAAACGGATTTAAATTAAAAATTTCTACCCCACTATTATTTTTAATAACAGTCAGCCTAGTCTTTTCGGCATTTGATTTTGCAATAGCCGTTTTGTCTTTTAAAATTGAATAATGCTTAAAATTGTTTTTTTCATAATTCTCCATTCCCACACATTTTTTCAATTCTCTTTCTAAATCAGCTTCAGAAGAAAAGGCCTTAGTTGAATTTTTATAATGCATTAAATACCAACTCTCAAAACAGATACTTGAAAAAATTACAGTTATACTTTTAGTTTCAGCCAATTTAAAAGCCTCATCTCTTTTTGCCTGATTATCATGATCAAATACTACGAAAATTTCTTCAACCCCATCACGTTTAGCCTTTTTTATTGCTTCTTCTACAACACCTTTACAATCAACTTTATTACTTTGAAAAACATCTACCCCAATAGTTTTAGGCAAACTTAGATCTTCTTTCATGGCTGTAAAATAATTTTTCTCCGTAAGTCCCTCACATAGAATTAATATTTTTGATTTAAAAATTCTTGATTTAAAATTATTAGTAGGTCTTTTAGCCATAATTAAGAATTTATAAAATCAATTAATTCATCTCTAAAAGTTTCCTTCGCGATGTTTGGTAATCCGCCTAATCTCCCTTCTAAATACCATTTTTCAAAGTTACCTTCTCTTATTCCCTTTATGTCTGAAACTGAATATAATTCAGTTTCTCCTTTTTCATTTTTTTCTACTAAATTAATTTGGTCTCTTCTTAAATTATTTTCAAGACTTAAAAGAGTGACATCATGCGTAGCAAATATAAATTGAGCTCCAAATTTATTTACTTCTAAATCATTAAAAAAACCTAAAATATACTGTGCAATATCTGGATGCAAACTTCTTTCAAACTCATCAACTACAATAACAGAACCCGTTCTTAACGCCAATAATACCAACGGAATAAAAGAAACTAATCTTTGTGTTCCAGATGATTCCTCTTCAAAATCAAATTCAATTTTTTGCATTTTATTATCAAGATGGAATGTTTTTATAACATCATCTCTCTCTTCAAAATCGACTACCTGAGTATCAAGCTTTTTTATCAAAGATTTTATCAAACTAGTCCCTTTTTCATTAAATTTAAACACCAAATTACTAAAAAGCTTATTAAATGAGTGTGAATGAAATAATTCAGTAGTATAAATATTTATGCTTAAGATCTTTTGGTAAAACCTCTTAATAATCTCAACATTTTCAGAAGCAGCTTTACCTAAAAACAATTGATTTTCGTTAGTTCTTTGTTTAATAACTTCGAAAATTCCTTCATAACCATTTCCTTTATTAAATTGTTGCTTTTTTCGTTCAAAGATTTTAACACTTATCCCCTTTGGAAAAAAATAAAGAGATTCTTTTATAATTTCATCACGAACAACTTCAATAGAATAAGTATATAAAATATTATCAATAACCATATCAATTGAAAAAAGTGATGGTATTTTAATATTAGCATTATTCAATTTAAAAGGATTAAATAACAAAATTGGGTCATTGGGTTTATTATCTGTAGAACTTTTAATATAATCTACAAATTCTCTCAAAGCTTTAATAATATTACTTTTCCCACTTGCATTAGGCCCATAAATAGCTGCAGAAGTCAATGCATAATAATCTTTATTTTTAGTAGCATTGTGATTTATCTTCATGAAAATGTTAGCCGGGTTTTTTAAATCACTAGGAATCATTGACAATTCAGCAGTTTCATTAATTGATCGAAAATTTGATACTCTAAAGTTTAAAAACATCATTTAAGGTGTTAATTTGTAAATATTATGCAAATATACACTTTAATCAACTTCAAAGTATTAATAAGTGTTTAATTTTACAAATATTTAAAACGAATACTTCTTCAAGTTCTCTTTATCAATATACAAAACAGAAGCAGCTTCTTTTGTAACCTCTCCTTTCCATTTTTCCTGAACAGAAGGATTTGAAGGATATTTACCGTTTTTCATTTTTATGAGATGAAATACTCCTCCACTTTTCATTAGAAGATTATAAAATTTTTCAGTAGTCGAAGTCGTTACAAAAATTGGAAATTCAGTAACCGTAAAAGCATTTATTAAAGTTCCATCATTGTTTAAAATATAACCTGAGCAACCGCCGCTTCCGCAGAAATAAGGGTTTGAGAAACCAACGAAATATTCGTCTTTTTTATCATTATTTAAATCAAAAGCTTCATAATAAAAGAATCGGTCTTCTTTAGTTAGAGCATTCGAATCTTTCTTTAATAAAACGTTCAATTGGTTCCTAATCAATTCTACTGCTTTAGTATCTTTTGCAGGCGCATCGCTTACATCTGCAGTTCCTGCAACTGTTTTTGACAAAGTATCTTCGGCAATTGTTTTGATTATACTCTTGTCTTCTGTTTTATCTTTATTTTGACAGGAATATAGAGTTACAATGAATATTGCTAGTAAAAATTTAGTTTTCATAATTTGATTTTTAAAAACTTAAAGTACGAAAAATATTCTACAATCTAAAACCAACAGTCCAGAATTCTCAAGATAGATCTATACAATTTGTGAGTTTAGTTGAATTTATACGAGCAATCCTGCTTTATGTTCAATATCATTATCAGTCAATAATAACTTTATATTATTAAAAGTAACCAAGGCAATCTGCGTCAAAGCTTCGTTGGTAAAAAATGCCTGATGCGCCGTAACCAAAACATTCGGAAAACTCATTAAACGCTGAATGGCATCATCCTGAATAATGTCTGCAGAAAGATCTCTGAAAAACAGTTTTTCTTCTTGTTCGTAAACATCAATTCCCAAATAACCTATTTTACCTTCTTTTAGACCTTCAATAACACAAGCTGTCTCAATTAGCCCGCCACGGCTGGTATTGATAATCATAACGCTGTCTTTCATTAAGGCAATAGAATCTTTGTTAATAATATGCTTGGTCTGATCATTTAACGGACAGTGAAGCGAAATAATATCACTCGATTTAAAAATGGTTTCTAAACTTACAAATTCAACCCCGTCTTTTATCATTTCATCATTGGTTACAATATCATAAGCCAAAACTTTACATCCAAAACCCAAAGCTATTTTTGCAAAAGCTTTCCCGATATTTCCAGTTCCAATAATTCCGATTGTTTTTCCGAATAAATCAAAACCTAATAATCCGTTTAGGGAGAAATTTTGTTCTCGAACTCTGTTGTAAGCTTTGTGTGTTTTTCGGTTTAAGGTTAAAATCATTGCCATTGCATGTTCTGCAACTGCTTGTGGTGAATATGCAGGAACACGGCAGACTTTTAAATTGTATTTTTTTGCCGCCTCCAAATCGACATTATTAAAGCCGGCACAGCGAAGTGCAATAATCCTTACCTTTTTTGCCGCCAATTGCTTAATGACAGCTTCGTTTACAATATCATTTACAAAAACGCATACAATTGCACAGTCTTGAATCAAAGTTGCTGTTTGCGGATTGAGCTGGGTTTCAAAAAAATCTAATTCAAAACCAAAATCAGAGTTGTATTTATTAAAAAAGCTTTTATCATAAGGCTGTGTAGAAAAAAAAGCAATCTTATTTCCTGTTTGAGATGCTATTACACTCATAATATTGTCAGTTATTTATTCGTTATTATAAATTTAGATATAAATTATAGATTTCACAGTAAAGAACTGTATATCTTTTGATAATGGTTTCCAACATGTTAAATAAATTATAATTATTACTCCCCTATTAAACCTAATAAATTTCTTATAGTCTAATTGATATAAAACTTAATAAAATAAATCATGAAAAAACTATTTATCGCAGCTTTGTTATTTGTTGGAATAGCAGGTTTTGCACAAGACACAGACCAAAAACCGTCACGTGATCACAAGGAAAAAATGACTCCTGAACAACGTAATGAGAAACAATTGCAAAAATTAACTTCTGAATTGACTTTGGATGCCAATCAGCAAGCTCAGGTAAAACAACTATTGGCTGACAGAAGTGCTAAAGCAGAAAAAATTAGAGAAGATCGCAAAGCAGCACGAAAAGAGAGCAATACAAAACTGACAACTGAAGAAAAAGCAGCTTTCAAAAAACAAATGGAAGATGAAGTTGCAGCAAATGATGCCAAAATGAAATCAATCCTAAAAGCAGACCAATATACCAAATGGAAAAAGCTGCAAGAAGAAAAAAGGGATAAGATGAAAGATAAAATGAAAGAGCACAGAGAGAATCAATAATAAAAAAAGAGGCCGTAAAGCCTCTTTTTTATTGTAAATACTATTTTGGATTCAATATTAAATCTATTCTCTTAATACAATCTTCATAGTGATATTTGGTCTCTGTATTTGTACCCATTGCCTTTGCAGCTGATAATGTTTTTCTTAAAACATTTAATTCGCCTCGAACTAAAGCCCTAAGATCAGATTGCGCTACATTGTAATAAATTGCAGATCGGTCGTTTGCTTTAATTTCTTCAGTCATTAAAACTCCCATTCTATCAATATAGGCACGCTGTAAATTTCTTCTGTAAATAGTAACGTTCGCTGGTGTTGCTGCTTCTTTCCAGATTCCTTTTCGGAGATCTTTAAAAAAATCTAAAGCTTTATAAGTATCTGCACCCAGAATTTCATTATCCATTAATCTGCCTATACGCCCAACGCTTAAAAGATTATTCAACTGTCTTACTTGTATATTTCTAAATTTTTCAGAATAACCTGCAAATTCAGTATTTTTTAAAGTATTTACATTTACAATCCAGGTTGGAGAAGCAAAAGCATTTGTCTGAAGCCAGTTCATTGCTTCAATTTGTTTTATTTTTGGAACCACTTCATAAACACTTCCTGCCTGATTTGGTTTTTTACTATTTTCATAAACGCCTCCGACATTGGTTACAACATGACCTACATATCGCCCCCAAACATCTAATAACTCTTTATATAATTCATCTAAATCTTCGTAATTGTTGGTAACATTACTAGTCCATTCATTCAAATGAGCTGCCACATATTCCAGATTTTTAAGTCCATATGAACTTGCTTTCATAGAATTATTTCCAATATCTTCTGTTTGCGAAGAAGGATCAAAAGCACTGCTTTGTTTTCCGAATTTATAAATTGGATTTCCTGCTTTCTCTAAGATCCATTTATCCAATACCGCCACCTCATCTTCTGGCGTTTTGGCGTTAGGAATTACTCTGTAACCCCAATTAACAGCATATTGGTCATACGCTCCCATTTTACGAATAAATCGAATATTCTTATCTCCCGGCTGTGCAATATAATTGTATCTCGCATAATCCATAATACTTGCAGAGATTCCGTTTTGCTGTGTAAAATCGCCGTTTCTGTAACTTTCTGTATCGTAAGAACTGCTTGCTCCCATATTATGCGGAAAACCTAAAGCATGACCTACTTCGTGTGCGATCACCATTCGCATCATTTCACCCATTTCCTCATCGCTAGTTTCTAAAGTTCTTGCTTTTGGATTTGATGCACCCGTTTCCAGCAAATATCTGTTTCTATACGAACGCAAATGATTGTGATACCAAATAACATCACTTTCTATAATTTCTCCCGTTCTAGGATCTGAAACGCTTGGTCCAACAGCATTTCGTGTTGTACTTGCCACATAACGAATAACCGAATAGCGAATATCTTCTGGACTAAAATCCGGATCTTCTTCTTTTGTAGGCGCATCTTTGGCAATTATAGCATTTTTAAAACCTGCAGCTTCAAACGGTTTTTGCCATTCTTCAATTCCTTGTTTAATATATTTTCGCAATTTAACCGGAGTCGCAGGATCCAGATAATAAACAATTGGTTTTATCGGTTCAACCAATTCTCCTCTTGCGTAGGCTTCCGGATCTTTTGGCTCTAATCTCCAGCGTCGAATATAGGTTTTAAGATCAGATTTTAATTTATTACTTCCATAATCATATTGGCTTACGCTGAACCATCCCACTCTTGGATCGGCCAATCTGGGTTTCATCGGAACTTCTGGAAGCAAAATCATCGATTGATTCATCTGGATGCTGATCGATTCTGTATCTTCCAGCATTGAAGGTTTTGAAGCATTATAAGTCATATCCTGAATCACTTCGATATTCATCGGAAAACTTTTCATTCCATTAATAAAACTTCTGGATTCGTCCAGTCCTTTTACTTTATAAGTTTCTCTCATTTCTGCAGAAATACCGCTGATCGCTTTTACATCTGTGCTGTAAAATTTAGTAACATCTATAACTGTATTAGCAGAATCTTTACTAAAAGCAACAATATCAAAAGCAAATACTGTCGGCTCATAATTATTTGATTTTACCGAAATACTTATTGGCAGACTGTCATTTGCTACAGCATTATACGATTTAGATTTAATGAGAATCTTATCTTGAAAACGCTGCCACACAATTAATTGTTCGTTAGTTTCTGAACCAGCATTTACATATCCTCCGCCTAAATTTGAAGGAAGTTTAGATAATCTGCTCACCAAAAGCATATCTTTATTTAGATATTTATTCGGAATCTCGAAGTAATATTTTTTATCTACTTTATGTACTTTAAAAAGACCGTCATCAGTGATCGCATCTTTAGTAATCACTTTATTATAATCCTTAATTGCAGATTCTGGTTTCTTTTCTGGAGCTGGAGCAATTGTTTCTCCTTTTTTAGATTTCTCCTTTTTAGATTGTGCAAATTGGCTCACTGGAAATAGTAAAAACGCCATTGTTGCAGCAAAAATGTAAAATTTCTTCATTTATGTTAAGGTTAATAGTGATATAGTAAACAAAAATAGATTTTGATTGCTATTCTAATTGAGGCAGAATTTGGTTTAACTTTTTATTAACAATTGAGCATAAAAAAAGGTCCAGATTAACTGGACCTTTATAATTATTTCTAAAATTAGAATGTCTTTGAAACCTTATCAATTGCATTAATTGTAAAATCTAAATCTTCGTAAGTCAATGCGTCTGTTATAAACCATGTTTCGTAGGCAGATGGAGCGATATAAATTCCTTCTTGCAGCAATCCGTGGAAGAATTTCTTGAACGTTTCGTTATCACCTTTTGCAGCGGTTTGAAAATCAACAACCGGATTTGCATCAAAATGAACCGAAATCATAGAACCAACTCTATTGATGGTAAAAACAATATTATTTGCTTTTAAAACTCTGTCAATTCCTGCTTCTAAATAAGCTGTTTTTTCCTCTAAGCGAGTAAAAATTTCACGATCATTATCTAACGATTGTAACATTGCCAATCCTGCCGCCATTGCCAACGGATTTCCTGATAAAGTTCCTGCCTGATAAACCGGACCAAGAGGCGCTAAATAATTCATAATTTCTTCACGCGCAGCAAAAGCACCAACAGGCAGTCCGCCACCAATTACTTTTCCGAATGTTACGATATCAGCATTGATATTGTACAATTCCTGAACGCCGCCACGAGCCAGACGGAAACCAGTCATTACTTCATCAAAAATTAATAAAATTCCGTTTGCAGTACACAATTCTCTTAATCCTTCTAAGAAACCTTTTTGAGGTGGAATACATCCCATATTTCCTGCAACCGCTTCGATAATAATAGCGGCAATTTCGCCTTTATTAGCTTCTACCAAAGTCTTTACATTTTCTAAATCATTGTATTTTGCTAACAAAGTATCTTTTGCCGTTCCTTCTGTAACACCAGGGCTGTTTGGAGATCCAAAAGTTACAGCACCGCTTCCTGCCTGAATCAAAAATGAATCAGAATGTCCGTGGTAACAACCTGCAAATTTTACAATTTTATCTCTTTTTGTAAAACCGCGAGCCAGACGAATTGCACTCATACAAGCTTCTGTTCCTGAATTTACAAAACGTATTTTATCAATATTCGGAACCATAGAAACAGCCAAAGCAGCAATTTCTGTTTCCAGTTCTGTCGGCATTCCAAATGAAGTCCCTAATTTTGCTTTTTCTATTACAGCATCAACAACAGGCTGATAAGCATGACCTAAAACCATTGGTCCCCAAGAGTTGATATAATCGATTAATTTGTTTCCGTCTTCATCATATAAATAAGCGCCTTTTGCACTTTTTACAAAAATTGGAGTGCCGCCAACTGCTTTAAAGGCTCTTACTGGCGAATTTACTCCTCCCGGAATTACTTTTTCTGCTGCGGCAAAAAGTTCGCTGCTTCTTTTGTATATCATTTTTATTTTAGATTTTTTACAATTGATAATTCAAAATTACAATTGATAATTATTTCACTTTCAACTTCTGTCCAATTGAAATTGCATTATCCAAGAGATTGTTTTTTTGCTTTAAATCATCAACCAATACATTGAATTTTTTTGAAATAGAATACAAAGTATCGCCTTTTTGAACTTCGTATAAATTTGGATCGTTTGAATTTGAATTTGAGTTGGATGAAGAACTTCTTGCCGGAGCTGTTTTATTGATTGGTATATAACTTTTTCCGGTAACCTGACAATCATACTGATGCAGATTGTAACGTTCAATATAACTAATTAATTTGTCTGGATAATTGGGATCTGTGGCATATCCCGCAGCACGCAGCCCTTTTGACCAGGCTTTATAATCGTCTTTTTCGTAAGTAAATAATGTGGCATATCTTTTTTTTCCGACCAAAAACAAAGCATGATCTCTGTAAGATTCTGAAGCTTCTGGATATTTTCTAAAACATTCCTGAGATGCATCATCGTCATGTCTCACGCTTTCTCCCAACCAGTCGCTATGACATTTTATTCCGAAATGATTATTAGCTTCAACTGCCAAATCTCCTCTTCCTGCACCAGATTCTAAAATTCCCTGCGCCAGGATTATACTGGCCGGAATCCCGTATTTCTGCATATTTCCTATTGCAATATCTTTGTACTGCAATACATAATTATTGATTAAATCGCTGGTTACAACTGTTTTTGATGTAGACTGAATAACCTCAGTTGTGACATTTGTAGATGGATAACTTTTACTGACTGGCTTAACAGGAGTCTGCTTTTTGGTTGCAGCCACTCGAGGTTTCTGAACCGCTGCCGCTTTTCTAGTAGTAGCAATAGCCGGTTTGCTCGAAGAACAGCTTGCCAGAAGTATAACTATAAAGAGCAATACAATTTTTTTAATCATTGTTTTTTAAGTATTGGTAATTTTTTCTGATTCAACTTTATATTCATCCCATCAATTCCTTGCAATCCGCCGGTGTGAATGAGTATTATTTTTGAATGTGCAGGAAAATATTTTTTATGGATTAAATCTATAACGCCAAAAACCATCTTTCCCGTATAAATTGGATCTAAAGGCACTTTGTTTTCTTCAAAAAAAGCATTTATAAATTCGATTAATTCTAAATTTACTTTGCCATAACCTCCAAAATGATAGTCAGAAATTAAATCCCAGTTATCTTTTTTTGCAAAAATACGAATTTCATCCTTTAAAAAGTCACCTTTTAACGCTGGAAACCCTAAAATTTTCTGATTTGGCAATGCACTATTTATTAATCCAGAAATCGTGCCGCCGGTTCCAACAGCACAGCAAACGTAATTAAAAGCAGCATCTTCCTCTGTTAAAATCTCCTCACAGCCTTTTACAGCCAATTCGTTTGTACCGCCTTCTGGAACCAAATAAAAATCACCAAACTTATCTTTCAGCTTTTCTATATATGACGTTTCACTCTTTAAACGATACTCTTCGCGGGAAACAAATTCAAATTGCATTCCGTTTTCCTGAGCGAATTTCAAGGTTGGATTTTCTTCAATTTTATCAAAAAGTTCGTCTCCGCGAATAATTCCGATGGTTTTAAATCCTTGTTCTTTTCCTGCGTACGCCACGGCTGCAATATGATTGGAAAATGCACCGCCAAAAGTCAGTAACATCTGCTTATTCTCGGCTTTAGCCTGAAGTAAATTATATTTTAATTTTCTGAATTTATTCCCAGACACAAACGGATGAATCAGATCTTCACGCTTAATGGTCAAAGAAATATCATTCGGAAAATTAATATTTAGGAGTTGATTGAAAACTGGGTTCATTTTTTTAAAGTCGAAAGTCAAAAGTGACAATTTATATCTTAATATTTTAAAGCTTAAAGCCTATTTTTTGTTCTTTGTGTAATGAAGAAATTGAAAAAGAGTTCGGTTTTTTAAATAAGTTAAATTCGTTTCTTTCGCGTAAGCTTCTCTTTCAAAACTGATGTTTCTATACGCTAAAGCACCATTTTTATATTGAATTAAACGAATTAAATATTCTAAAAAATACCAAACAAAAAACGGAATTATTAAAAGTTCTAACTGTTGTCTTAAATGAATTTTTTCATGGTTAACAAAAACGCTATTCGTCTTATCAACATCATATTTTACCAAAACAAACGGAAATACAGCCATTCCCCGATAACCTTTTGGAATTAAATATTTGGCAACAATTAGAAACATTGGCTGTAAAATTTATAAATTTGTAGTTATAAAATTGTTCAATTTCAATAAAATCACAATCAAGTTTTGATTTTTATTTATTCGAAATGAACGCGAAGCAGATTTATGAAAGAGCAAAGTAATGAAAATAAATTAATCGAAGGCGAAGATTTTTACTATACACCCGAAGGTTATAAATGCTTTACCGAAAAACATCATTTAAAAAGAGGCTATTGCTGTAAAAGCGGCTGCCGTCATTGTCCTTACGGATTTGATAAAAAAACGGGAAGAATAAACAAACCGTCAAATTTTTAGCACATAGAAACATAGAATTTGCTGTTAAAAAAAGGCGTTTCACTTATTTAAAATACACATAAGGAACTATGTGAAAGAAATGTGGTTCCTTTTTGTCTCCTTTTTTACACATAAAATCTATGTTTCTATGTGTTTAATTCTTTTAACAAATTACCTTAACAGGTTAAAAACAATATTAAATGAAAGTTTTTATAACTAAAGATATACCAGAAGCAGGCATTTTATTGCTTCAGAAAAAAGGCATTGATTTCACCATAAATCCCACAGAAAATGTATTATCAAGAGAGGAATTTATAAAAATCTGTCAGGAACACGATGCTCTTCTGAACGTTGGAACCAATAATTTAGACGAAGATTTTTTTAAGCAATGTTCAAATTTAAAAGGAATTGCTTTATTTTCTGTTGGTTTTGATTCTGTGCATATTCCATCGGCTAACAGTAGAAAAATTCCTGTTGGAAATACGCCAGATGTTTTAAGTAGAGCAACTTCTGATGTTGCTTTTTTGTTGATGCAGAGCGTGGCCAGAAAGTCCTTTTATAATCATAAAAGAATTATGAATGGAGAATGGGGAAGTTTTGATGCTTTAGCAAATTTAGGACAAGAACTCTACGGCAAAACGCTGGGAATATTTGGCTTGGGAAGAATTGGCTTTGAAATGGCTCAAAAGTGCAAAGCCGCATTTGGTATGAATATCATCTACCACAATCGTTCTCATAACCAAGATGCAGAAAAAGAACTTGACGCGAAGTTTGTAGATTTTGAAACCTTACTTTCTGAAAGTGATGTTTTGAGTATTCATTCTAATTATGCTGAAGAAAATAACAAACTTTTCAATAAAAGCACATTTGCTAAAATGAAACCTAATGCTATTTTTATCAACACAGCAAGAGGGAAATTTCATAACGAAGACGATTTGTTTTATGCGTTAACAAACGATATTATTTGGGGCGCTGGACTTGACGTTACTAATCCGGAACCTATGAAGCAAGACAATCCATTGTTAGCACTTTCAAATTGTTGTATTTTACCGCATATTGGTTCGGCAACCTACGAGGCTAGAAACGGAATGGCAGTTTGTGCGGCACAAAATATAACAGCACTCTTTGAGGATAAAAAAATGCCTTTTTGTGTGAATGAAGAGGTTTATTCTTAATTAGAAAATGAGATAATTAGTCAATTAGATAATTTTTAAAAATCTGAAATCAACAATCTAAAATTTAAAGATGGATATTCGTTCAAGAAAATTTAGGATTAAAATCCACAAGTCTTATCATAGGTCGGATATCCGTTATCCTTAGTTTTTTTAATTAGAAAATGTGACAATTTGAAAATTAGATAATTCTTTTGTTTGCTGGAATTAAAACCTCAGCAGCTTAGAATCTCAGCAACTTAGCAACTCAAAAAAAATGACTTTCAAAGAACAAATACAAGAAGGAATCCCTTCGATATTACCCCCAAAAAAAGAGTACGATTTAGCGATTAATCATGCGCCAAAACGAAAGGAAATTCTTTCGGCAGAAGAAAAAAAACTGGCTTTAAAAAATGCCTTACGTTATTTTGAACCGCAGCATCACGCCGAATTAATTACTGAATTTGCTGAAGAATTAGAAAAATACGGACGCATTTATATGTACCGTTTTCGTCCGGATTATAGAATGTATGCTCGTCCAATAGACGAATATCCAGGAAAATCATTGCAGGCAAAAGCGATTATGCACATGATTCAGAACAATCTGGATTATGCTGTGGCGCAGCATCCGCATGAATTGATTACCTATGGCGGAAACGGAGCTGTTTTTCAGAACTGGGCGCAATATTTATTGACAATGCAGTATTTGTCTGAAATGACAGACGAGCAGACTTTAACGATGTATTCCGGTCATCCAATGGGATTATTTCCTTCTCATAAAGAAGCGCCGAGAGTTGTCGTTACCAACGGAATGGTGATTCCGAATTACTCAAAACCGGACGATTGGGAAAAAATGAATGCACTTGGAGTTTCTCAATACGGACAAATGACGGCAGGAAGTTATATGTACATTGGCCCGCAGGGAATTGTGCACGGAACTACAATTACGGTTTTGAATGGTTTCAGAAAAATAAAACTAAATCCAGAAGGTAATTTATTTGTAACTTCAGGTCTTGGCGGCATGTCTGGCGCACAGCCAAAAGCAGGAAATATCGCGGGCTGTATTACGGTCTGCGCCGAAGTAAATCCGAAAATCACCAAAATTCGCCACGAACAAGGCTGGATTAATGAAATCGTTACTTCGACCGAAGAATTGGTTGCCCGAGTAAATTCGGCGAAAGCCAATAAAGAAACCGTTTCGATTGCTTATTTAGGAAATGTGGTTGATGTTTGGGAATGTTTCGATAAGGAAAATATCAAAATCGATTTAGGATCAGACCAGACTTCACTTCATAATCCATGGGCAGGAGGTTATTATCCGGCTGGAATTTCGTTTGAAGAAGCTAATGAAATGATGGCTGATAATCCTGACTTATTCAAAGAAAAAGTACAGGAATCGTTGCGTAGGCAAGCCAAAGCGATTAACAAACATACCGCAAAAGGAACTTATTTTTTCGATTACGGAAATGCCTTTTTACTAGAAGCTTCACGCGCCGGAGCAGCTGTTATGGCCGAAAATAATATCGATTTTAAATATCCAAGTTATGTTCAGGATATTATGGGACCAATGTGTTTTGATTACGGTTTTGGGCCTTTTAGATGGGTTTGTACTTCGGGTAAACCAGAAGATTTACAAAAAACGGATACAATTGCAAGTCAGGTTTTAGAAGAATTAGCGAAAACTAGTCCAAATGAAATTCAGCAGCAAATGCAGGATAATATCAAATGGATCAAAGGCGCACAGGAAAATAAACTGGTTGTCGGTTCTCAGGCTCGAATTTTATACGCTGACGCGGAAGGAAGAGTTAAAATTGCAGAAGCCTTTAATCAGGCAATTGCCAAAGGCGAAATTGGAACTGTTGTTTTAGGACGCGATCATCACGACGTTTCCGGAACAGATTCTCCTTACAGAGAGACTTCTAACATCTACGACGGATCACGTTTTACGGCAGATATGGCGATTCAGAACGTAATTGGAGACAGTTTTAGAGGTGCAACCTGGGTGTCGATTCATAATGGCGGAGGAGTTGGCTGGGGAGAGGTTATAAATGGTGGCTTTGGTATGGTTCTTGATGGTTCTAAAGAGGCGTCAAAACGTTTAGCGTCAATGCTTTTCTGGGATGTTAACAACGGAATTTCAAGACGAAGCTGGGCTCGAAATGAAGGTGCTGTTTTTGCCATAAAAAGAGCAATGGAAGTTGAGCCTTTATTAAAAGTAACTTTACCAAATTTAGTTGACGAAAGTTTACTTTAATCATACATAAATAGAGAACACTTAATTCTTAATAATATGAAAACATACAAATTAATTCCTGTCTTTTTGCTTTTGGTACTTGCTTCCTGCAGCAGTGTTACGGTATACTCTGATTACGATAAAAATGTAGATTTTGCGCCTTATAAAACGTATGCTTTCTTTAAGCCCGGAATTGATAAGGTTGAAATTTCTGATTTAGATAAGAGACGTATTCTTCACGCAATTGACAATGAACTGCAGGCTAAAGGTTTTACTAAAAGTGAAAATCCAGATCTATTAGTTAATATTTTTACCAAATCCAGAGAACAGGTAAATGTAAACCAATTTAGCGCTGGCTGGGGATACGGCTGGGGCTGGGGTTGGAATCCCTGGATGATGTACGGAAACCAGACTTCTGTTTCTACTTCTACAGAAGGAACTCTATACATTGATTTAATCGATGCCAAAAAGAAAGAAATGGTTTGGCAAGGCGAAGGATTAGGAACTTTGACTAAAAATGTGGACAAAAAAGATGAAAAAGTAGCTGAATTTGTAAACAAAATTTTAGCTCAATATCCACCTGTAAAAAAATAATTATAAGTACATTTGTTTTTTAAACAACAAAAAATGACAAACTTTAATAACATTATTATCGCTATTATCAGCATTATTGCAATTGAGCAATAATGGCGAGGTGTTATATAAATAAGTAATATAATTTATAAGAACCTCCCAAATCGGGAGGTTTTTTTTATTTAAACAAAGATTAAAACCACCACGAATTTCACAAATTAACGCGAATTATTTCTTCTATATTAAAGAATAAAAATTAGTGGAAATTCGTGTAATTCGTGGCAAAAAAAACAAAAAATCATGAATCTATTTAACGAAGTACTTGCCGCCAAAAAACAGCTTGAAAATGTAGTTGCAGCAACACCTTTAACACAAAATCTAAATCTTTCAGACGAATTTGAAGCAACTATTTTACTTAAAAGAGAAGATTTGCAAATTGTGCGTTCGTATAAAATCAGAGGTGCTTACAACAAGATTTCTTCATTAAATGAAAAAGAAAAAGCAAACGGAATTGTCTGTGCGAGTGCAGGAAATCATGCCCAAGGTGTTGCGTATTCTTGTAATCTTCTCAAAATACAAGGCAAAATATACATGCCAAAAACTACTCCAAAACAAAAAGTAAAACAAGTACAATTATTCGGAAAATCGTTTGTAGAAATTGTTCTGACAGGTGACACTTTTGATGATGCTTATGCTTCGTCTACTGCAGATGCGATTAAAAACCATAAAACATTTATCCACCCTTTTGATGATGAAAAAGTAATAGCCGGACAAGGAACAGTCGGATTAGAAATACTGGAAAGTTTTAAAGAACCTATCGATTATGTTTTTGTTCCGATTGGCGGAGGCGGACTGGCTTCTGGATTATCTGAGGTTTTTAAAAACTTAAGTCCAAATACTAAAATAATTGGGGTTGAGCCAAAAGGCGCTCCTTCTATGAAAACTTCTATAGAAGAAAACAAAAATACGATCTTAAAAACCATTGACAAATTTGTGGACGGCGCTGCTGTTAAACAAGTTGGTGATAAAACTTTTGAAATCTGCCGTTATAATCTGGAAGATATTATTCTGGTTCCCGAAGGAAAAGTCTGTACCACAATATTACGTTTGTATAATGAAGAAGCAATGGTAGTTGAACCTGCAGGTGCTTTGACTATTGCCGCGCTTGATTTTTATAAAGAAAAAATTAAAGGAAAAAATGTAGTCTGCATTGTAAGCGGAAGCAATAATGACATCGAAAGAACTGCCGAAATAAAAGAACGCTCGCTGCTTTATGAAGGTTTAATGCATTATTTTATGATTCAGTTTCCGCAGCGTCCCGGAGCTTTAAAAGAATTTGTAAATAACATTTTAGGTCCGGACGATGATATTACTTATTTTCAATTTCACAAAAAAAATAACCGTGAAGTAGGTTCTGTCGTGGTTGGTTTAGAATTGAAAAACAAAAACGATATCATGTCTATCAAACTGAATATGACACAGAATGGTTTTGAATTTCAATATCTGAATGACAATCAGGATTTGTTTACGCAGTTAATCGGTTAATATATTCCTGATGATAAATATCATGGAATAAACAAAATGCGAAAGCGTATTTTTGCAGTTCAATTTAGATATAAAAACATGGAAACTCTTAAAGATATTTCGACCTTAGAAGATATTAAACAAATGGTAGATACTTTTTATGGCAATGTCAGAAAAGATGATCTTATTGGTCCGATTTTTAATGACAAATTACAAGATCGCTGGTCAGAGCATTTGCAAAAAATGTATAATTTCTGGCAGACTATTTTGTTTGATGTGCGTGCCTACTCAGGAACACCTTTTCCGCCTCATAAACATTTACCAGTTGACCAGACTCATTTTGACCGCTGGATTCAAATTTTTAATACTACAATTGATGCTCAGTTCGCAGGAGTTATTACCGAAGAAGCTAAAATGCGTGCTACCAATATGGCTTTTATGTTTAGCCATAAAATTGAATATTTTAGAAATGCAGAAAACCATTAAATGAAAATTTCAGGACTAATTTCAGGACTAATTTCAGTGAATAAACCCGAGGGAATTTGTATAATCAGCAGTTAAAATTTCTATCATTTTAAAATAAAAACGCAATAAAACAGACCCTCAAACAAAAATATTGTAATAAACATCTCAAAATAGCGGTCTAAATTCGTAAATTTACATTCTAATCTACAACGTTTTCAAAATGAATGCAAGTATTGAAACCAATCCGTTATTAGAGCGTCTGCCTAAACATTTAAAGCAATTTATTAAGCCACAAGACTATAGTGATTACACTCCTATAAATCAAGCGGTTTGGCGCTACGTGATGCGTAAAAATGTAGATTATTTATCAAAAGTTGCCCATCACTCCTATTTAGATGGTTTGAAAAAAACCGGAATTGAAATTAATTCAATCCCGAGTATGTACGGCATGAACCGAATTTTGACTGAGATTGGCTGGGCTGCAGTTGCCGTTGACGGTTTTATTCCGCCAAATGCATTTATGGAATTTCAGGCTTACAATGTTTTGGTTATTGCATCAGATATTAGACAATTAGAACATATAGAATATACTCCCGCACCAGATATTATTCACGAAGGTGCAGGCCACGCGCCTATTATAGCAAATCCGGAATATGCAGAATATTTAAGACGTTTTGGTGAAATTGGCTGTAAAGCGATTTCGTCTCATAAAGATTATGAGATGTACGAAGCAATTCGACTGCTGTCGATTTTGAAAGAAGCCGAAGATACGCCTCAGGAAAAAATTGACGAGGCTGAAAAAGCAGTTGCTGACTTACAGAACAATATGGGCGAATTGTCTGAAATGGCACAAATTAGAAACCTGCATTGGTGGACAGTAGAATATGGCTTGATCGGAACTGTAGAAAATCCTAAAATTTACGGTGCCGGATTACTTTCCTCTATTGGAGAAAGTGCCTGGTGCATGACCGATAACGTGAAGAAAATCCCTTATGATATTTCGGCTGCGAATCAAAATTTTGATATCACACAATTACAGCCTCAGCTTTATGTAACGCCGACTTTTTCTTATTTGAGTTTGATTTTGGAAGAATTTGCCAATAAAATGGCTTTGCGTACCGGAGGTATTTCTGGAATTAAAAAATTAATACAATCAAACGCTTTAGGGACAATTGAATTAAGTACAGGTTTACAGATTTCTGGCGTTTTTACTAAAGTAATTGAAGAACAGGGCAAACCAGTTTATATCCAGACCACTGGAAAAACAGCTTTGTCATACCGTGAAAAAGAATTGGTAGGTCACGGAACTTTGACGCATCCAGAAGGTTTTGGAAGTCCGATTGGGAAATTAAAAGGTTTTAATTTAGCAATTGAAGACATGAGTCCAATGGATTTACAGGCGTATTCTATTGTGGAAAATGAAACTGTGAAATTAGAATTTGAAGGCAATATTATTGTTGAAGGTGAAATCATTACAGGTTCAAGAAACTTACACGGTGAGATTATTTTAATTAGTTTTAGAAATTGCACCGTAACGCACGGCGAAGAAATTCTATTTCAACCAGAATGGGGAAATTACGATATGGCGATTGGTAAAAAAGTGGTTTCTGCATTTTCTGGCCCGGCAGATGTAAATAGTTTTGATTTGATAAATACTGTCCCGAAAACAACAACTATAAAAGCAAAACATACTGACGAACGTGATGATTTGGAGGTTTTATATCAAACTGTTCGCTTGATTAGAGAAAATAAAGATTCGAAATCAGAACTAAAAACTGTTTTTGAAAAACTAAAAAGCAATCATTCAAATGATTGGTTACTTTCTGTTGAAATTGCAGAGCTTTTGAAAGATTCAGAAGAAACCCAATTGCTTCAGGAAGTTTTAAATCATTTAGATCAATTGAAAGTAAAACGCCCTGAAATTGCACATCTTATTTCTGGAGGCTTGGATTTAATTTTTGACAAAGAAGCTGTTTAGTTTTTAAGGCTCAAAGGCACAGAGCTACAAAGTTTCAAAGGTTTTTTTCTTCTTTTTATCATTTCGACGAAGGGAGAAATCACAAGAGTACGAAAAAACCTTTACAACTATGTTCCTTTGCCTCTTTGAACCTCAAAACTACAATTTCAAATCCTGACTTAAATCAGCATCAGATTTAATCGTTTTTCCGTTGTATTGCAGCTTCCAGCCCATTGAATTGGTTAGGATCAAAATCTTAGACAATTCGCTTATTAATCTGTTTTGGGCGTTTGTCTTAAGAGAAGATTTTTCGATTTTTTTTGCAAGATTGGCTTTTACCGATTTGTTGATTTTATTATAATCGTCTCCCGTAAACGGATTTAATTTACTCTGTTCAACATCGTAAAACTTGATGTCTGGATTGATTTTTATTTCTTCTTTTGGAATATTTAAAATCGTAATAGTTTTATTTTTTTCATCAATATCATATTTCATCTGATGCAAATCGTACGCAACTGTAACGTCAGCATTGACCACGATAAGGGCTTTCTTTTCAAAAGAAACCATATCCATCAAATATTTCTGCTGATTTTTATACGTGACAACTTCTGAGAAATGCCCTTCGGTTACTACCAGTTTTCCGACGTTAAGAATCTGCTGCTGAATTAAATTGGTATTATAATCCAGTGAAGAATCGTCATCTTTTTTGAATTGACAGTATTTGAAAGCCAGAATGATCAAAAGTACAACTGCGCCTAAAACTATTATTCTTTTTATTAAATTTTGCATTACTCTATTTTATCAGACTAATTTACTTCTTTTTTTAAGAGCTAAAAAGTTTTTCGCTTCGAATCACAAGAAATTTTACCAATCTCCAGTTTGGAGTTCATTCAATCAATTTCGTACATTAAAATTAAGGCAAACTTTTTTAGAAAGGATATCCAATAGCAATATTCAAAATCAGATTATCTTTTCTCCAAGGACCGCTTCCAAAATTAATTTCATCAATTACCCATCTCTGCCCGTCTGGACGTGAAGGATTTCTAAGAGGAAAAGCTAAATCTGTTCTTAAGACCAAAAATGATAAATCAAACCGTAATCCGGCTCCTGCACCAACAGCAATTTCTTTCATAAAATCTTTGGTGATTTCTGCTCCTGGTCTATTAGGATCAGCATTTAAAAGCCATATATTTCCAGCATCCAAAAATAGTGCACCTCGAACAATGCTGAAAAGTTTTGCTCTGTATTCGGTATTAAATTCCAGTTTCAAATCTGCCGATTGATCTGGAACATAAGTTGAGTTTGTAACTTCTGGCACATAACTTCCAGGTCCTAAAGATCTTGCTCTAAAAGCACGAATACTATTTGTACCTCCTACTACAAACTGCTTTGATGTTGGCAGTGTGCTGGAGTTTCCGTAGGCAAATCCTGCACCAACAATCAATCTGCTCGCCAGTTCGCTTTCTTTTCCTAATTTTAAATAATGTCTTAAATCCGTTTTAATTTTGACATATTGGCTAAACGGAACATCGAATATTTTTATCGTATCATTTTTCTTGACATTTGCGCTTGTTGCTAAACCTGTTATGTTTCCTGCAAGATCTACTTCACCATTAAAATAAAACGTATTTTTTCGACGTTTTTGCATTGTATTGGTGTAAGTATAGGAATAAGTTGGACCAAAAATTAATTGTTTCTCGATTACTCTCTTCAATGCCTCATCGTCTTTTGTCTGCTGCAAATACTCTGGTGTTACATGATTTGGACTCACATAAGTAATGTCGATAACATTTAATTGATGTTCTTTACGGAGATTTTCTTTCCATAAATAACCAAATGATGCATTAAAAGAATTTAAAGCATACAGCTGTGTACGCTTTTGATATTCGTAACGAAGTGTTGCTTTGGTTCTTGGTACAAATTCACTGTTTCCTTGTATGTTAAAAGGCGTTATAAATCTAGGCCATGTCAAGCTGGTTTCTGCTCCAAGCTTATAAATATTCCTTCCTTTGTTTGGTCCGCCAAGCTGAAAATCGGCACCGCCAAAAACAGAAACTGTAAATAATTCTGCTCCTCTAAAAAAGTTTCTGTTATTCCAATTGACATTAATTTCAGAACCGGTATAACTTGCTGAATTCGTTTTTCCTAAAACCTCAACGCGAATAAATTTTTTAGGCAGAAGTGTTAGATAATAATAAGAATCCAACGTTTTGGGTATGCTGTCTGAAGGTTTAAATTCATTTTTCACAAAACTGAATGTTCCTAGATTTACAAATCTATTTAAAGTAAGATTATGATCTTTTCTGTTGTACAAATCTCCTTTTTTAAAATAGATTGTTCGATCAAAAATTCTCGGTTTAAATGTATCTGCTGTGTCTATAATTGTAAAATCATGATATTGCTTAATATCTTTTTTTCTATACACCACACTGTCATTTGATAGAGAGTAATTTGGATATACAAATATCTTATCAATTTTATATGCTGTAAGTGCTTTTACAGGGGCTTCGTCTTTTATAACCAGTCTAATATTAACTTCATGATCGCCTTTACTGCTGTCAACTTTGGCTAAAATATAATCTGGATTAAAATAATAATAACCTTTTTCCTTAAGTCTTGCATCAATACGTTCTCTTTCTGCTTTTATAATATCGAGATCGTAAGGTTTTCCCACTTTTAGCAGACTTCTTCTGTGTGACTTCCCTATAATCCGCGAAATCGCCAGTGAATCATCCGGAAAAGTCACACTTTTTATGATGTACTGTCTTTTTGGAGTTACGGTATATTCTGCCGTAACTCTTTTGTTGCTCACAGTAGAATCTGCACTCACACGGGTTTTAAAATAGCCTCTGTTTTCGGTAAAATTTCGCAAAACCGATGCGTTATAATCCAAATCTACTTTACTAAAAAGAACGGGTGGTTCGCCAACTGTATTTCTAAGCCAGTACCTAAATCCTTTTTCTTTTTTTGGTTCTCCCGCAATATTATAAATCCATAATTTTGGGCGTAATCCTACTATTTTTTTATTTGGTTTTGGGCGTAATAAACCCTCCATTTCTGTTTCTAACGCTTTTCTGTCTTTCTTTTTTATAATAGAATCCTTTACCGTTACAGAACCCCCTGTATAAAGCAGATCGCCTTCGGGAAGATATTTTGTATTACTGCATCCTAAAACAAAAAATAAAGACAGCATTACAAAATACTTTACATATTGATTTTCTATATGATTATGTTTTTTGTTCATTTCCTTTAATTTCAATTTCGGGTTGATTTGCTTTTTTTTCTTTCTCTTCTTTTTCCTTTTGTTTCTTTTTCTCTTTTCTGAGTTTTTCTTCTCTGATCAATTCTTTTTCTTCTTCAGAACGATGAAAAAGTTCTCTGAATTTATTGTAACTCATAGTAATAATAAAAGCCACACCGGTTTCTACAACCTGACCTTCGACTGCAACCTGATATTGGTTTTTTCTATACGCTCTCACCATATAGCGCCCATCTTTAGTAAGCTGATAATCTAATGCGACATCACCGGCAATATTGGTACTTTCTTCGTTGGCACGTTCCTGTCCTTCTACTCCAAAACTACTTCCAACAGTTACTTTTAATCTGTCGTCTAATAATTTTTTAGAAACAGCTACATTCAGATCGGTTCTGTTTTCCATTGTTCCAGACGTATAATCTTCTGTAGATTCCAAATCAAAATTGACTTCAAAGCCCGTAATTAATTCGTCTGCAAGATTGTTTAATTGCTGCGAAAGAATCTTACTAACACTTTGTCTGGCAAGAGATTCTGCACTTGCTCCTCCGCTTTCGCTTGCAAATGGATTTTCCCCTACAAATCTGTTTAATAATAAAAGTGCAAAAACCTGTTTATTCAGTTCTGCCGGATCTTGTTCTAATTGTTTTAGTTTTGTCTGAGTAACTTCAACTACGTTTGATGAAACATTGTAATTTCCGTCTGGCAGATTAATTCCAAAAGAAATTTCAGGCTTCAACAATTCTCCTTTCATTTTTAATAAAGTCTGAAAAGGAAGTTTTTGTTTATACGTATTTCTAATTGCCGAACTTTCGCCAGAAAGCTGTGTTCCTAACAAATCTATTGGTGCCGTATTTACTTTATAAATAGCCGTAATATTCAGGTTTGCCATTGTTGGTTCGCCGTTCCAGGTAATATAACTTCCTTTTTGAAGATCAAATTTTCTTTTGATTCCGTTGAAATTCATTTCATACGCACCTTCATTAAACTCATATTTCCCGGTTAAAGTTGTTTTTCCAGATTGATCGATTCCTCCAACAAGTTCGGCTTCTCCTTTTAACTGCAGGTAATCGCCATTTCCTTTATCGATAATCAAATTCAGTTCTGCAAGTTTATCAATGGTAATACCAACATTTACATTCATCCCTTTTAACTCCGATTGATTCAATTGATTTTTCATATCAACCGTTTGTTTCAGGTACATGTTATCTTCGTTTACAAACTCTACAATCCCTTCTCTGTCAGCAATTGACGGATCTGACTGAGGCAGTACTACTGAAAATTTCGTCTCCTTATTGATCTTAATTGTTCCATCAATTACCGGACTGTCCAGATTTCCTTTAATGTTCAATTTAGTATCCAGAAATAAATCTCCATAAAACAGATCATTATCTTTTGCTTTAGAATTTATAGCTCTAAAATCGTCTGCCTGAACCAATAAATCAAAATTAAAGTTTCTAAAATCGGTAGATTTAATGTCTCCGTCTACAAACAATTCATTATCGTTTTCGTCTAGCAGAGAAAATTTATCGAATGAAATACTTTCGTTATTAAAAGTGATTTTTTCTTTTTTAATTTTAAAATAAGAATTAAGCTGAGTAACTCTAAAAGCGGCATCATTAAAATTCAATTCACCATTAATTTTTGGTGCTGCAGTATTTCCTGTCACTTTAAAATTACCGGATAAATAACCGCTTCCTTCTGTGATATTATCCATACTAAAACCTTGTATGCTTTTAATATTCAATTTATTAATAGCTACATCAAAATCAAATGTTCCTGCATCTAGTTTATAATCTCCGGTTAGGTTTAAATCATTTCCTTCATCACTTAATTTTACGTTTGCTGCCAGCGTATTGTCGGTTTTATTATCGACTTTTACTTCAAGATCTCCGACTTTTTCTCCTTTAAAAGCAAAATCATCAATTTTTAAATCTGACGTAAAAGTTGGCTTTGTCATAACGTTTTCTACCAATGCCGAGCCGTTTATTAAACCCTGCATTAATAGCTTGTCTTTTTTGACAATATTTAAAATCGTTTCAATTTTGAAATTCACAAAATCAACCTGCAGCGGTGCATTATCCTGATTGCCTTGTGACTGGATTTTTAGTTCATTACCAGCATTATCAAGATAAAATTTATTGATATAAAGTCTTTTACCGCCAAACTCTACTGCATTTTCAGGATCTATATTCCACTTTTCATAATTCAGCACTAAGGTTTCGGCGTCAATTTTAAAAATATTTTTAGCATTTTCACTGGCTAAATTTCCTGCAATGTAATATTGCTGTTTTTCTTTTACATCCTGAACTTCAAGTGCATAATTGAGAATATTATTTTCTACTTTTCCAGATAAACTTGTAAACGGAATTTTAAGCGAGCCGCTTTCAATAGTCGCCACAGAAACTCTATATTCTAAAGCATTTTCTTTGGCTTCAATATTAATTCTACCATCAGAAATGGTATTGTCTGCGTATACAATTCTCGGAATCGTTCCTTTTACTTCGAGAGAATCTGTTTTGTTATTGTATTTTCCTGTAATGGTAAAAGGCTCTAAACCTGTAAGTTTCGGAATCAGCTTAAACAATACCGGATCATTATCTACTTTTAAAGTAAATACCAGTCGCTGCTCGTCTGATTCGTTATTAACTTTAGGATTATGAAGATCTATATATTTAGAAATTGATTTTTTAATTGCCGTTGTCAGCGTTGTAAGTTTGTATTTTCCGTTTACTTCTGCTTTTAAAAACTGTGAAGAAACTTTAATACTATTGCTGTCTTTATCTGCAAAAGCCAAAATCCTGATAGAGTCTAAAACAATCGGTTCTTCTTTTTGCAAAATCTGGATGTTTGACAAAAACACTTTTCCGTTAAGAAAATCGGGATTACTATTGGCAATATCAGCATCGACATTTCCTCTAAGTTTCATCGGACCGGCATGCAGATGCAGCTTTTCTAAATCGGCAATATCCAGATTTAGTTTTAATTTTACAGTCGGATATTTGTCTTTTGTATCGCCGCTGGCTACTAAATCAAAATTCAGATTCGGATCTTTCATTCCTGATTTTACTGCAAAAGATCCGTTTTCAATATTCCCTTTCAGTGCCAAATCCCTGTAAGTATATCTATTAAAAACAGCTTTCTGAACCAAACCGTCAATGGCGGCATCAGCAGTTTTTGGATCTAAGCCTTTGCCTTTAACTTTGGCTTTAAGCGTAATTTTTCCGATTGAATCATTTTTGATTAGTCGGCCTAAATCAAAATCCAAAAGATAAACTGAAGCATCATATATTTCGCGTTTTTTTACACGCTGATCAAACATTCCATCTATTTTGGCATTTCCAAAACTGCTGTTTAAGGCCAAATTGGTTTTGAAATTCTGTAGAGAACCTTTAAATTTTCCGGTTACATTGATCTGCGAAGGAAGCTGAATATTTTTCGGAATTGTTCCAGCCGGCACAAACGTGTTAATATCTTTTGAGGTACTGGAAAGCTTTTTAATATTTAAATCAAAGTAAGATTTCTTTGCATCCGGAAGACCTTTTATTTTTCCCGAGAGAGAAACTTTTGTCGCACCAATACCGCTCATTTCAAACTGCGAAATATTCAAATCTTTAACTTTTCCGCTTATACGCGTGTCCAAATACACAATTGCATTAGGATTGCTTTTAAACGGGTTCTGATTTTGCAGATTAGGCACAAAAAGTATGATATCTTTAAACCCAATTTTTGATTGGTTTAAATTGGCATCTAAAGCTAGATCTTCGATGTTTTTAGAAAGAGCTGCTATCGACGGATAAGACACTTTAATTTTATCCTGAAGAAGCGTCTGAGGTGTTCTTAAATACAAATTATTTAAATATGCATTTTTGGGACCGTAAAAAAAGTCTGTTTTAAGAGATTGAATCTGCAGACCGCTTTTCTCATTTATCGTCAGTTTCTTTATATTTCCAGAAATGGTATCATTGCCGTAATATAATTTTTCAGCTTCAAAATTAAATTTATCCAAATCAAGATGTTTGTAGTCAATGCCTTTAGAAACAGGTTTTGACTGCATATCATCAAATTTAAACGCTATATTCTGCAGTGATGTATTGTTAAGTTTTACTTTCCAGCCCGTTTGTTTTATTGCGGTACTGTCTAAGCTTGGAGCCTGGATCTGCTTATCTTTTGCACCCAGACGTAAATTTCCTTTAAGATTTTTAATTTCAAAAGTATCAAAATCCAAAAGCTGTTTATTAAGATCGATTTCATTAACTGCTAAATTTAAGTTTCCTAATTGTATTCCAGAATCTAATCTGGTATCTTTATTATCGTATGATATATTTATTTTTGACAAAGCAATTTTGCCCAATTTTAATTTAAAGTCTTTTCTTTTCGAAATAGTATCAACTGTCTTAACAGAAACCACCGCAATCTGCTCTACAACATCCTGATTCAAAACCATTTTAAGTCCATCCAAAGTGATGTTCGGAATATCAAAATCCATTTTATCCAAATCAAAATTTTTGAATTTAGTGTCAAAATGGGTAAGATTTACTCGGATGTCATTTTTGGAATAATCATCCTTAAAGTTGAATTTGATATTATCGAGATCAACATTTACAACCGAGATTTTAAAAGGTTTACTGTCCGGATCTTTTACTTTTGGTTCTTTAGATTCGAATGCTTTTATGATATAATCAAAATTAAAAACACCTTGTTTGTTTCTGGAAATATTTGCTGTTGTGTTTTCTAAAGAGACAGAATTGATTTCGAGTTCACTGCTGACAAGTTTAAACAAGTCTACATCTACAACTAAACGCTTGCCGGCCAGCAAAGTATCTTTTTTTTGATCTTCAAAATAAAAACCTTCCAGAACTACATCTTTAGGGAATTTGATTAGAATTTTATCTAAGCTGACTTTAGTTTTAATCTTCTTATGAAGGTATGATATTGCTTTGTCTTTAGCGAAATTCTGAATAGATGGAACCTGAATTAAAATGGTAAGAAGAAGTAACAGCGCAACTACAGAAACCACGCACCAAAGCAGTACACGAAATGTTTTTTTTAGAAAATGAGATGTTTTCTTATTCATACGTTATAATAAACGTTTTAATAATTAAATTTTACGAAAAGAGCTGGCTTATACAATTTACAAAAATGTAAAAAATATACCTCAACAATTTACATAATTCCAATCATTTGCTGCAAAATTACAGCACAATGTAAGTTTTTACTTATTTAATTATTACGGTTTTATAACGGTTTTAGAAGTGAATTTTTGGAAATTTTTCTTGTAAAAGACTGATTTTCTGATTAAGTTTAATTAAGAATTTTTGATGCTGCTCTGATTGTGGATTAAAACTTCTATGATTTAATCCTTTTTGAATTTCTGCCACCTCTTTCATAACCTGAAGAGCAGTTTCAGAAATGAAGTTTTCACTGAACCGTTCCCAAATATAATCTATCGCTACAGAATTTGGGTGCAGCATATCTTCGTTATAAAAACGATAGTCGCGAAGTTCGTCCATCATAATCTCATAAGAAGGAAAATAGCTGGAGGTTGAATTTCCAAAATCACGAGTTTGATTTAAAGCAGTAAATAAATGTGATTTGCTTAATTGATTTTCTACAAAACCATCTTTTATATGGCGTACTGGTGAAATTGTAAAAATGAATTGAACTGTGGGATTTAAAGCCTGAATATAACTAATTGTATTTTGAATACTTTTCTGAATTGATTCAACAGGCAATAATTCTTTTGTAAATTGCTTTTGAGGCACTTTATGGCAATTTGCCGCGATTTGATCACTTTCTATATTTCTGTAAATCCAGGAAGTTCCAAAAGTGATAATAAGATGCGTTGCCTCTACTAAATGTTTATGTGTAACTTCGATAGCTTTATTGAGCGTTTCTAATAGCTCTTCTCGATCTGAATTACTTAAATCTGAATGTACTTCAAAACTATGCCAGCGCTCATTATGAAAAAAAACATCTTTTTCTCCAAATAATTCCTGTTGACAAACTCTTTTGAATAATTTCTCTATTGAAACAGGATTAAAAATAATTCCGAATGGATTGGTTTCATTTTGAAATTTAAAATAATCAAATTTATCGGCCATATTTTCTGCAAAACAAGAACCAAATGAAATCACTTTCGAATTATAATCGATTGGATTATTACTTTTAAGAATTGGGACTTGAGTTCTGAATTGCATCTTAATTTTGTTTGAAACAAATTTCGTTTATTTTTTCAAAGAAAAACCCAAATACAAAAAGTATTTGGGTTGATAAAATGCAGCATTTATTTAATAAGTATACTCTATATCCCGAGTGTATATATAGTTAACATCAGCTATATCATTATTTTTTGTTGGGTAATTATTCTCGTTGTATAAGTAATTTGACTTAATTACATCTACTGGTGGATTATCCTTAATTGTTCTGGTCATTTTTACAATATTGTTGCTTCCATAACCCACTATCTCCTGTAAAATTAGATCAAATCCAACAATGTTCTTAAGTGGATTATTTTTTGTGTCATATTCATAAATACTAATCTCATGCCCGTAATCTGGAATCGAAACAACATCTATATCTCTTTTAATTAAATTTTTATCCTTGTAAATAAGTGTTCCGGTATAATCTATATCGGTAGAGCTAAGCATAAACGCAACATAAGAAATTGTCCCGTCTGCATTATGAGTAAAATCAAATTTTAGGAAATCTTCACCATTGGGATAAGCTTCTGAAAAATTTACTCTTCTGGTAATATTTGACAATTTGCTATTAGTATAGCTATATGTCCTCTCTCCTCTTTTAGTTTCTTTTCCTTGAGAATCCACATTGAATGACAACTGCTTTACAATAAAATTTCCTTCGTAAACAAATTTTATTATGGAATTTCCTCTATCCATACTTATAATTTTATTTCCATCATAAGTCATTATGTTTTTATAATTATCCTGAGGAGAATTAGGATATATATAAGAAATTGTTTTAGGAAAGATTAATTGCTCTTCTGGATTAGAAGAATTATCATCACTAGAACAAGAGGATAACATCAGTAAGAAAGAAGCTATTAGAAGTAATTTTTTTTTCATTTTATAAATTTATATTAGTTTTCAAATTAAGTCAATTCTAAAAACAAAAACAATAAATTTTAAGAAATTTAATACTAAAAAATTAAAATAGGACAATAGTTTTCCTTTTCCATTTCACAAATTTTGAATTAAAAAAATCTTTACAAAGATTTAGCTTTTTAATACTCTAAAACAACAGGAGTACATCGATCTATTCACTACTTTTGCATCTCTAAAATTTTTACATCGCACCATGAAATTATTATATTCTTATATAATCAAGCATAAAATGTTATTGTTTTTTGCTTTGATTATGGCTACTATAAACATCTGTTTTAGCTTATCAGACTCTATTATTACAGGAAAATTAATGCAGGACTGCGGGGTTGGACTGGCTAAATATAAAGGAAACGAAATGGGATTTATAAAATCTCTATCGTTCTGGCTCGGACTTTCGCTTGGCGCCGCAATGATTTCCAGAATCACCAAAAATTTTCAGGATTATTTTACGAATGTGGTAATCCAAAGAACCGGAGCTCAAATGTATACGGATGGAATTAAAAAATCTCTCGATCTTCCTTTTGCAGAATTCGAAGATCAGCGAAGCGGAGAAACGTTAAGCAAACTAACCAAAGTACGTTCTGATTCTGAAAAATTAATTACACTTTCGATTTCTTTGATTTTCCAAACTATTATTGGGTTTGTATTCGTGATTTTGTACGTTTCCAGAATTGATTACCGCATTTCTATAATCTTTCTAATTACTGCGCCGATTATTGCATTAGTAAGCTCTTATTTAGGTAAAAAAATCAAAATCGTTTCTAGAAAAATTGTCAATCAAACCAATGCACTTGCCGGTTCTACGACAGAGAGTTTAAGAAACATTGAACTTGTAAAAAGTCTTGGATTAACGTATCAGGAAGAAAAGCGTTTGAACCTTAATACGTTTAAAATTCTTCATCTGGAACTAGAGAAAATACGTTTCATCAGAAGTTTAAGTTTTATACAAGGAACAACAGTTCACTTTTTAAGAACCTGTGTGGTTTTTACTTTGTATTATTTCTTATTTGGAGGAAAAATTATTGTGGGTGATTTATTGACAATGGTATTTTTTACTTTCTTTATTTTTGGTCCTTTGCAGGAATTAGGAAATTTTATTATCGCACTGAATGAGACTAAAGTTTCGATGGAAAATTTCAGAGTTTTATTAAATGCTCCAAAAGAATTTCGTCCTAAAACGCCCAAACATGTTGGAGCGATTCAGTCTTTATTATTTTCGAATGTAAGTTTTCAACACAAAACAGCAAAGTTTAAAGCTGTAGAAAATATCAATTTCGAAATTAAACAAGGGCAGACCGTTGCTTTTGTCGGTCCGTCTGGTTCTGGAAAAACAACTTTGGTTAAGCTCTTGGTTGGATTATATTCTCCAGCCGAAGGTCAGGTTTTTTATAACGATATTGATTCGACAGAAATTGATTTATTAGACTTAAGAAAACAATTAGGTTTTGTAACGCAGGATGCACAATTATTTTCTGGAACAATCCGTGAAAATTTATTATTCGTAAAACCAAATGCAACCGACGAAGATTTGTACGACGCCTTAAAAAGAGCTTCTTGCGAAAAACTCTTAAGACGTGCCGAAGATGGTTTAAATACTACAATTGGCGAAGGCGGAATCAAAGTTTCTGGTGGAGAAAAACAACGTTTATCTATTGCAAGAGCAATATTGAGAAATCCGAATTTGTTGATTTTTGATGAAGCTACTTCAGCTCTAGATTCTATTACGGAAGAAGAAATTAATGCAACGATCAGAAACATATCAGACAAAAACCGAATCACCGTTTTAATCGCACATAGATTATCAACTGTAATGCACGCCGACAGAATCTTTGTTTTAGAACAAGGAAAAATCATCGAACAGGGAAAACACGAAGATCTAATTGTAGAAAAAGGATTGTATTACGCTATGTGGCGCCAGCAGATTGGGGAACGAAAATAGTTGCGAGATTAAAAAAATTACTTCAAAAACTCTATTGCCTTAGCCAAAGCCTCAGTAATTCCGTTAGCATTTTTACCTTTTCCAGATGCGAAGAAAGGCTGTCCTCCTCCATTTCCTTCAATATATTTTCCTAATTCTTTAATTACTGCATTTGCGTTTAAGCTTTTAGAAGCTACCAATTCTTTAGCAATATAACAATGAATATTTGGCTGACCATCTTCTACAGAAGCTAAAAACACAAACGAATCTGGTTTTGAACTTCCTAATGCCGAAGCTAAATCTTTTGTAGACGCCATGCTCAAATCTACTTGTTTAGCAAGGAAATTTACGCCGTTTACTTCTTGAAAATCTTTCTCCAATTCAGTTTTTAACGCTCCAACTTTTTCTTTTAATAATTGCTCAATTTGTTTTTTCAATTTTGCATTATCATCCTGAAGTGAAGCAACAGATTTTAAAATATCCTGCGGATTTTTAAGCGTTTCTTTTATCTCTGCCAATGTGTTTTCCTGGTTTAGATAGAAGTTCTTCACTGCATCACCTGTAATTGCTTCAATACGACGAATTCCAGCTGCAACAGCACCTTCAGAAATAATTTTGAAATGCCAGATCTCACCCGTATTTTTTACATGAATACCACCGCATAATTCTTTGCTTTCGCCAAATTCAATCATACGAACATTATCGCCGTATTTCTCGCCAAATAAAGCCATTGCTCCTTTATCCAACGCTTCCTGAATCGGAATATTTCTATGTTCTACTAATTGCAATTGCGCTTCAATCTGAGCATTTACAGAAGCTTCAACTTGTTTAATCTCTTCATCAGAAACTTTGCTAAAATGAGAGAAGTCAAAACGCAGATAATTTGGATTTACCAACGATCCTTTTTGTTCTACGTGTGTACCTAAAATACTTCTCAGTGCCAAATGCATTAAATGCGTAGCAGAGTGATTTTTTGAAGTTGATGTTCTTAAATCAGTATTTACTTTTGCGACAAAACCAGCTTCTACATTTTCGGGAAGTTGTTTTGCAAAATGCAAGATCAAATTATTTTCTTTTTTGGTATCAATAATTTCAATTGTTTCGTTTGCAGAAACCAACGTTCCTTTATCACCAACTTGTCCTCCTCCTTCTGGATAAAAAGGTGTATTGTCTAAAACGATTTGATACAAAATACCATCTTTTTTAGAATCAACTTTTCTAATACGAGTGATTTTTACTTCGTTTTCTGTTTTATCATAACCCACAAACGTTTCCACATTTCCAGGAATCAAAACATTCCAGTCTTCTGTAGAAACTTCAGAAGCGGCGCGAGAACGTGTTTTTTGTTTTTGTAATTCAACCTCAAATTCTTCTTCATTATAAGAGAATCCTTTTTCTTTTAAAATTAAAGCTGTCAAATCTTTTGGAAAACCAAATGTATCATACAATTCAAAAACCTTAGCACCAGAAACTTCTTTTCCTGTAGTTTCTGTTACCACATTTTCTAACAGTTGTAATCCTTGTTCTAAAGTTCTTAAGAAAGAGGCTTCTTCTTCACGAATTACATTGGTAACCAATTGTTGCTGCGATTTTATTTCCGGGAAAAATTCTCCCATTTGATTTGCAAGAACTTCTACCAGTTTATTTATAAATGGTTCTTTGATATCTAAGAATGTAAATCCGTAACGAATTGCACGACGCAAGATTCTACGAATAACATAACCCGCACCTGTGTTAGATGGCAATTGCCCGTCTGCAATTGCAAAAGCAACCGCACGAACGTGGTCTACGATTACACGAATCGCAATGTTTGTTTTATTTTGTTCCTCGCTGATGTTTTTAATTTCATCAGAAGTATATTTTAGACCTGTAATCTGCTCTACTTTTTCGATAAGCGGTGTAAAAACATCGGTATCATAATTGGATGTTTTTCCTTGTAAAGCCATACACAAACGCTCAAATCCCATTCCGGTATCTACGTGTTGTGCCGGAAGTTTTTCTAGAGAACCATCTGCTTTACGGTTGAATTCCATGAATACATTATTCCAGATTTCAACTACTTGTGCGTGATCGTTATTTACTTCTTCTTTCCCTGGTTTTAATGCTTTTTCTTCTTCTGAACGTAAATCAACGTGAATTTCAGAACAAGGTCCGCATGGTCCCTGATCTCCCATTTCCCAGAAATTATCTTTTTTATTTCCAAGAATAATTCGGTCTTCGTCTATCAAAGTTTTCCAGATATCCCAAGCTTCCTGATCAAACGGAACGTTATCTTCTTTACTTCCTTCAAAAACTGAAACGTAAAGATTTTCTTTTGGAATCTTATAAACTTCTGTCAAAAGCTGCCAAGCCCAGTTGATTGCTTCTTTCTTGAAATAATCTCCAAATGACCAGTTTCCTAACATTTCAAACATGGTGTGATGATAAGTATCAAAACCTACATCTTCAAGATCGTTATGTTTTCCTGAAACACGAAGACATTTTTGCGTATCGGCTATTCTCGGACTTTTTGGCGTTCCGTTCCCTAAAAAATATTCTTTAAACTGGGCCATTCCCGAGTTATTGAACATAAGGGTTGGATCGTCTTTAAGAACGATGGGAGCAGAAGGAACGATTAAGTGTCCGTTGCTCTTAAAAAAGTCTAAAAATTGTTTACGTACGTCTTGTGATTTCATGTTTATTAATGAGATAATTTGAAAATGTGTCAATTAGATAATTCATCAATCTGAAAATGCGATTATTAGAAAATTTTGATTAAAAACTTAAAATTTAATAGAATAAATTTCGTTTTTAAATCATTATCTAATTATCAAATTG
>NZ_MUHF01000003.1 GCF_002217435.1 Flavobacterium reichenbachii | reverse complement strand
TATGTTTCTATGTGTTAAATGATTTTTTATCGCTGTGTTCTTTGCCACGAATTACAATAATTTTCCCTAATTATTTTTCTCGGATATTTATAAAATTAAACTCCTTTGATGTAATATATTCAAAACATAGAAATATAGATTTTGTAAATTTATAAAGGCGCTTTATTTGCATTAACAAATAGAGCTATGTGTGAAAATCTAGATTTTTTAAAATTATCTTTTCTAAATATTTTAAAATCTATGTTTCTATGTGTTAAATTAACTTTTTTTTGCTAATTACAACTGACGGGTTAAATTAAATCTGCGTGAAAAAAATCATTTTAATCCCTTTAATCTTTGGCTAGAACATTTGCAGTTTTTCAAAAAGCAATTCGTGAAAATTAGTGCAATTCGCGGTAAACTTTTTTTTCATACTTTAGTACTTCTATTTAATATCAAAACTCATAAATATGTTTCAGAAAATTACTCTTTTAGCGCTTGTTATTACTTTCGTTTCCTGCCAGAAAAAAGAAACCGTTGAGAAAGACAAAATCAAAAAAGCAGACTGGTTAATTGGAAACTGGGAAAATACTTCTCCAGATGGTATTTTGTCTGAAAATTGGCAAAAATTAAACGACAGTACTTTTAGCGCTGCTTCTTATTTTATAAAAGGAAAAGATACTTTGCATTTTGAAACTATTGTCCTGGCTCAATTGGGAGAAACCCTGACGTATAAAGCAACCGTAAAAGGACAAAATGACGAGAAACCTGTTTTCTTTCCTTCGACTGCAGCATCTGAAAAACAACTAATTTTTGAAAATGCTAAACACGATTATCCTCAAAAAATTACGTATACAAAAGGAGCAAATAATACTTTGACCGCAGAAATTTCTGGAAAATTAGACGGAAAACTAACTACGGAAAGGTTTATTATGACAAAGAAATAAATGATTTTCATACATAAAAAATAAAACTTCAAACCTCATTAAAAGTCAGGATACCTTGAAATACAACTACATAAAAGCGACGATGATTTTTTGTGTCATTGGTTTATTTATTCCCGGCTTTACAGCTATTTTGCTAGTAGGCACACAACTGTTTTTGGATAAATTAGGAATGGAATGCACCAATATATGGAAATCATTTTGGGTCTTTTCTTGGATCGGAATGATTGCTTTGCCAATTTTGTATTTCAAAAAACTAAAGAAAAAAGAAACAGAAACCCATGATAAATTAAAAACCTATTTGATTTTCTTTAATTTTTTCGAATATCTATTTATACAAACTGCTCTTAGTGTGTTTTCTACAACAGCAAATACTTTATGTTATGTTTCGGACGGACAAAATGGAATTGAATTGGTTTTTACAGCATGGATGAGTTTACCTATTTTGATAATTTTTAGTTATTTTTTTGAATATCATACTGAAACGATAGTTAGAGATAAATGAAAGTAGCAATCATAATTCTATCAAAATGAAAAAATTAATTATTGGTTTATTCTTTTTGCCATTTAATGTGGGACAATCACAAAATTTAGAGGTTAAGGATTTAAAAAATATCATAAATAAAAATATTCCCGAATGGACAGCTTCGTTTGAAAATTTTGATTGGAATGATTTTATAAAAGTAGACAGCATTGCTGATTTTGAAAATGGATTGGGAGAAAATTTTAAAAATCTAAAAAAATTTCAAACGGTTTATGATCCAATAATTTCTTATTCTGAAAGCAAAAACAACTTTATTGATATTTACAGCTATCAACTCAATCTTGAAAAGAAAAATGGAGAATACTATTCTAATAACGATGTGGGTCAAGCCGTGTATTTGTGTAGAATAAATGACAAATTCTGGGAAAGAATTGCTTATAATGAATACTCCAAAAATTTTGATGATATACTTTGGGTCAATGAAAACAAGTTTCTTTTAGTCGGTTACAAAAAAAATGAAAATGATAAAAATTCTCCAATAATCTATATTGGAAATCAAAAAAATAAATCATTTGAAATTGTAATTAATACAAACTTAAAATGCTTTGAAAAAGGTAATTTTTATAAATCCAAAAAATTAGAAAAAATCAAAATCAAAAATTAAGAATCTAATTTAATTATCAAAGTTTATAAATGACCAAAAAAGTAAAAAATACAATTGCATTAGGTTTTCCAATTGTAATGTTTATAACCACTGCCCTTTTATTTTATATCACAAGTTTAAAATCTCAAAAAAGTTATATCGAACTTGCTGGTCCTAATTCGAAAATAGCGCTTGAAAAGGAATATTATAAGATTTACAGCTTAAGTGCAGAAGGAGACCCTAAAAAGAGTTTTACTATTAAAGCAGATGAAAACAAATTACCAGACACTCTAAAGATTTCTATATCAAGAAAAACTGAACATCGATGGATTAGGAGTTCTCAAACTACAATTTTAGACGGCAAAAAATATGAATATCTGAATACGCTGACGGTTCCAAAAAAAGGTTTATATACTGTTTTAATATATGATTCAGAGTCAACTAAAGCTCGTCTTGTAATTCAGAATCAAAATGACGATGATTATTTTTTCAAATCAATAGTAATTTATTATCTATTGTCAATATTGAGCATCGTTTTGCTTGTGATTGTATTGTTGTTTTTGCTTGTAAAAACAATTATAAATAGAAAATCTAAAATATAATGCTTCCTAAAAACCTCAGCACCTTTAAAAAAAACTTTGTGACTTAATATTTTTGCCAAAACAATATTTCCGCATAAAAGCCTTAAACCTCAGCATCTCAGTCCCTCAGAACCTTAAAAAAAGAATCATTCATTCTCCCCGATCTTATTCACCATAAAAATCATTAGTAAACCTAAAAATGCCATTACTAAAAACGCCCATTTCATACTTAAGTATTCCGAGATAAAACCAACCATTGGCGGCACTAGTAAAAATCCGAGATAACCAATTGTCGATATAGAAGTTAAGGCTGAACCACTGCTTAAATTTGATGATCTTCCGGCAATGCTAAATACTAACGGAACCACACAGGAAACTCCAAATCCGATTAAAACATAACCAAAAATTGTTGGATAAGCATACGGCAGAATAAAACAAACAGCGAAACCTAATGTGATTAAAATCCCGCTGTAAAGAAGGATTTTTTTAGTTCCAAATTTCATTACTCCATGATCGCCAAACAAACGTCCTAAAGTCACTGCTGTGGCAAAAAATACAAAAGCGGCACTGGTCATTTTTGGAGAAGCTTTTAGTATGTTTTCAAAATAAATTCCGCTCCAGTCGTACATTGTATTTTCGCAGGCCATTGATACAAAACAAATCAGGGCAAATTTTACCAGATTTTTTTCCGGCATCGAGAAAAATTTCTTTTTAATAGGTACGGGTTCGTTATGAATACTTATTGGATAAAAACAAGCCGTCAGTGCGAGCATAAAAACACTTACTCCCAGTAAATGATGTGATGGCGCAATTTTCTGTGTTACCATGACATACCCTAAACCTGCTCCCGAGAAAACAGCAATGCTCCAAACGGCATGAAAACGTGTAATAATCGATTTTGTATACAACTTCTGCACTTCAAGCGATTGTGCATTGATTGATAAATTGAAAATATTACGAGAAGCTCCAAAGATTAAAAGAACTATAACCAGCTGCCAAACAAAGGCAACTAAACCCGGTAAAGAGAGTACAATATTAAACATTATGGCTCCCAATAACATAATATATCGGCTGCTGTATTTATTTAAAAGTTTTCCTGTAAAAGGCATTGTCAGCATTAACCCAATCGGAAATGCAAATAAAACAGCTCCAAATTGAGCTTCAGACAATTGCAATTGTGCTTGTATATGCGGAATTCGAGAAACCCACGAAGAATATCCAAAACCAGAAAGGAAAAAAAAGACGGTATTGGCTATTCGATATCCTTTTGGCGTGTTTTGAATTTTTTTAAAGAATGGTAAAATCATGAAATTATTTTTCAGATTGCAAAAATAAAGCTTTTAAAGCGAATTATGGTCTGTTTTAAACGTAATAAATTCATACAATTTTTCTGTTGTATTATGCAAAAAATAAAAGACTTTTCTTTCTTATTGAATCATACCTCCATTAAAGTCAAATGAATTAAAATATTATTTGTTAAAAAAACAATAATTTATACATTTGCGCTGTTTTTATTTATTCTAAATAAATATTGATTACAAACCAATCTAAAACCAATGAAATATCTTAAGCCGAAAACGTCACGTTTTCTATTGACAATTAGTTTTGTCTTTTCGTTCTTAGCCTTATCTGCACAACAAAATGGAAAAATTAAAGGAACCATCACCACTTCAGATGGTGAACAGGCAGCCGGAGTCAATGTTATCTTAAAAGACTCAAAATACTGGGCCGTTTCTGATGAAAACGGAAACTTTGAATTCAACAGAGTTAAACCAAATACGTATACATTACAAGTTTCTTTAACAGGTTACGAAACTTCAGAAAGTGAAGTGATTGTTACAGAAAATGAAACCGCAGCTATTAATTTGCAACTAAAAGTTTCTAATAAAGAATTAAAAGAAGTTGTGGTAAACAGCAAAAAAAGCATCTTATCTAAAAAAACAGATTACGTTGCCAGAATGCCTTTAACGAATCTTGAAAACCCGCAGGTTTACAGTGTTATTCAGAAAGAGCTTTTAGTAGAACAAGTGGCTGTAGACATTAGAAGCGCTGTCCAAAACTCGCCTGGTGTAGTTTCTATCAGCTTTCCTTCTGGAGGTATCGGTTTAATTTTTAGAGGTTTTTCTACAGGAGTTAATGCGAGAAACGGAATGGAAACAGTTTCCGGACGTTCTTCGGTGGATCTTGGAAACGTAGAACGTATCGAAATCATGAAAGGTCCTTCTGGAACTTTATTTGGTTCGTCTATTTCTTCTTTTGGAGGTGTTGTTAACCTGGTTACTAAAAAACCTTTTGAAACTACTGCTGCCGAAATATCATACACAACAGGAAGTTTCAACCTAAACCGCCTTACAGCAGATGTAAATACACCTTTAAACAAGGAAAAAACGGTATTATTCAGAGTAAATCTTGCTGTAAACAGAGAAAAAAGTTTCCTTGATTACGGTTTCAACAATACACTTCTTTTGGCACCAAGCCTTACTTATAAAGCATCTGAAAAACTTACTTTTAACTTTGATGCAGAGCTTTATAACGTAAATAATACAAGACGTACTTACAACACATATGCTGTAAATTCTGGAATCACAAATCCAAACGATTTAAAAATCGATTATAAAAAATCGATGTTTCATGATGATAACGATGCAAAATCAACAGCAACAAAAGTTTTTGCTCAGGCAGAATACGAAATTTCAGAGAATTGGAGATCTACAACCGTATTTTCATTTGTAGGCGAAGATGTAGAACGCAGTTATCAAAGTTATGCCATTTGGAGTTCTCCAACGCAGACAGCAAGAAGAGTTGGTCTTTGGGGGCCAATTTATAATAACTACACCAACATTCAGGAAAACATTAACGGAAAATTTTCTACAGGAAGCATCAAACATAAATTTCTTACTGGTGTAAACTACAGACTTTACAGCTCTAATTTCTCTGGAGGAACTACATTTACACTTGACAACATAGATGTAACAACTCCTTTTGCCCCTATTAGAAGAAAAGCGGTTGATGCGGGACTTGCATTAACAACGTCAGCAGTTGCTGATCAGAAAACTTTGAGTGTGTATGCTTCTGATGTTGTAAATTTTACAGACCGATTTTCTGCTATGTTAAGTTTACGTCTGGATAATTTTGAACGTGCAAAAGTAGGAATTACAGAAGGTTACAGCCAAACGGCTCTTTCTCCAAAATTAGGATTGGTATATGAAGTGGTAAAAGATCAGGTTTCTGTTTTTGGAAATTATATGAACGGTTTCCAAAACATGCAGCCTATTACACAGCCAAATGGTACTCCATTAGTTTTAGACCCAATTTATGCTGTCCAGTACGAAGGAGGAATTAAAGCAGAAGCTTTCAACAAAAAATTAAGCGGATCTGTAAGTTACTACAACATTACAATTGATAATGCTACCAGATTGGACTCTAATGGATTTACAGTACAAGATGGTAAACAAGTGAGCAAAGGTGTAGATTTTGAATTAATGGCAACTCCGTTTAATGGATTAAGCATTATTTCTGGTTATGCTTACAATGATAATCGAATTGTAAAAGCATCTGTACCTGCAATTGAAGGAAACAAAGCGACATCATCTCCAGAAAATGTAGTGAATTTTTGGGCAACTTATACTTTCCAAAATACATTGAAAGGTTTAGGAATTGGTGCTGGTGCTAATTATGTAGACAAAAACTATTTTACAGCCGATAATACTTTTTACATACCATCGTATACGGTATACAATGCAACAGTATACTACGAAAAACCTACATGGAGAGTTGGCTTGAAATTTAATAATTTAACCAATCAAAAATACTGGGATTTCTGGGGTTCATCGCAGGCACCAACCAGCATATTGGCTAATTTAACTATCAAGTTTTAAAACCTAATATACTTAAACTGACGCCTCAATTTTATGAATTGAGGCGCTTTTAATTATAAACCTTTTTAGAATTCTTACATGACATTTAAAAAACTCATTCTTAAAATTCACCTTTGGCTGGGATTGTCTTCCGGCTTAATTGTAATCATACTCGGTATTACGGGCTGTTTGTATGTTTTTGAAGAAGAATTGCGGCCTGTGGTTCACAACTATTATTTTACCGATCAGGTAAAAGACAAAAAACTGCCTCTCAGCGAGATAATCGAAATTGCAAAAAAAGCCAATAAAAATCCGAAGCAGTCTATTTCGGGATGTCGAATAATTAATGAAGACGATCGTACTGTAATTGTCTGGTTTTTTGAAGAATTAAACCCGGATGCATTTTGGTATTGGAACCAATATCAAACTACTTATCTGTATGTAGATCCGTATAATGGAGCCGTCAAAAAACAGGAAGAATATAATTTCGAATTTTTCGTTTTTATCCGAATGCTGCATCAAACGCTATGCTTAAACAGTAAAATTGGAGATCCTATTACAGGAACTGCTACCATCATATTTATAATTTCTTTAATTACGGGACTTATACTTTGGTGGCCTAAAAACAAACAAGCTGCCAAACAGCGTTTTTGGTTTAGATGGAAAGACTCGACAAAATGGAAACGCAAAAACTACGATCTGCATAATATTCTGGGATATTATACGATGATTTTTGCTTTGATACTTGCGCTGACAGGATTAGTCTGGGCGTTTGACTGCTATGATAAAGGAATACAATGGATGTTGAATGGAGGAAAAACATTCAAAAAAGAAAAAGTAGTTTCTGATACTGCTCAATACACAAAAAGCAATTCGATTGATAAGATTTACGCTTCTATAAAACAATCCGATCCAAAAGCAGAAAGTTACTATTTGTTTATTCCAACAGAAAACGATTCGCTGGCGGTTTATAATACTTTCATCAGATATCAAAGCCGTTTTGACGATACAGCCATAGATTTTGACCGCTACACTGCCAAACCACTCAGAACAACACGTTATGAAGACAAAAATAATGGTGAAAAATTCCGCTTTATAAACTACGATCTGCATGTAGGCCGTATTCTTGGTTTTCCAGGCAAAGTACTGGCCTTTTTTGCGAGTCTGGTTGCCGCAAGTCTGCCTATTACAGGTTTCTTAATCTGGTGGGGAAGAAATAACAAGAAAAAGAAAGTAACCACAAGTAAATAAGGATTGCCACAAAAATTATAATTTCTTCTCTGCCTTGTATACAGAAAGTTTCTTGCGCAAATTCAAATAATTTTAAATCACAAAAGGCCTCGAAATGCATATAATATTAAATGATTTCGGGGTTTTTTATGATTTTTAATTTTTAATTATTCTAAATAAAACTTAAGTTTGTAAAAAATATCCCTAACATTTTAAACTTGATATTATGAAATCAAAAACTTTAAAAACAATAACATTTTTACTTTTAATGTTTGCAGCTGCTCCTTCTCTATTTGCTCACGCCCTTTGGATTGAAACTAAAGCAACTGGTACAAAAGGAAAAGCTCAGGAAATTTCAATTTATTTTGGAGAGTTTTCAGATAATGATATTACAAAAGCAGACAAATGGTTTTCAGATTTAAAGGATTTCTCTTTGGTTTTAATCAGCCCTTCAAAAAAAGAAACTAAACTTACTTCAAAAGCTTTAGACAATAAATATCAAGCCTTTTTTACGCCAGACGAAGAGGGAGTTTACACTATCGTAATGCACCATACTGTTGGAGATGTTTACGGAACAATGAAACTAGATTACAACTCCAGCGCAACTGTAGTGGTAGGAAATAAAACTGCAGGAAACCAAGCGACTGCAAATAGTAATAAAATCGGGGTATTTTCTGAAAATGCAGACGTTGCAAAAAAGAATGTAAAAGTTTCTGGATTTGCTTTGTATGAAGGTGCTGTCGCAAAAGAAACCAAAATTAAAGTAATTGCTCCAAACGGATGGGAAAAAGAATTATGGACAAATGATAAAGGTGAATTTTCTTTTACCCCAATTTGGTCTGGAAATTATATGGTAGAATATGCTCAAACAGATAAAGCGGAAGGCGAGCATAATGGCAAAAAATTTAATGAAATCTGGAAAATGGCTACTTACCAAATTACAGTGAAATAATATTCGTAAAATTAATTTTCAATAAAAAAGACCTTGCTTCTCGGCAAGGTTTTTTTATGCTCTTTTTTTACTGATTCAACTTTATAATTGATAAACAAAAAAGTATTAAAACCAAAATCTTAAGCCAATCTTAAGAAAGAAATAAGCAAAGTTTAAGTAAGAAAATATACTCTCAAATTTTGTTAAAACATTTATGCCATTGTATATTTGCGATCAGTTATTTTTATTGAATCTAAATAAACATCATGAAATATAATTTACTATTTGCATTCGGATTACTAAGTTTTGTATCATACAGCCAGCAGATTTCGAGCTCTGAAACCTCTGGAACTATAAATGATACTGTAAAAAATAAAAAAGGAGAAGTACTAAATGAGGTTTTAATTACAGGAAACAAACCCAAAAAACCAGTTGAAGCTGCTCGTTCTGGAATCAAAGTAATGGATTTACCGCAAAGTGTTCAGATTATTGACGGTGCTGTAATCGAACAGCAACAGTCGATACGATTAAGCGAAGTGGTAAAAAACCTAAACGGTGTTTATGTAGGATCTGCACGCGGCGGAGCACAGGAATCGTTCTTCTCAAGAGGTTATGATATGTCTGCCAATAATATGTTTAAAAATGGTTTTCGTTATAATGCCGGTTCAATCCCGGAAGTTTCTTCTTTAGAAAAAGTAGAATTCTTAAAAGGAGGTTCTGCTTTATTGTATGGAAATGTGGCGCCGGGCGGGATTATGAATTTGGTGACCAAAACACCAAAATTTACGCACGGTGGTGAAGTAGCCATGCAGGTAGGAAGTTACTCCTTTTACAAGCCGTCTTTAGACATCTACGGACCTTTGAATAATTCTATTGCGTATCGCTTTACAGCGTCTTATGAAAACTCAGAAAGCTTTAGAGATTATGTAAAAAACGAACGTATTTATATTAATCCGTCTTTCTTATTTCACCTTTCAGATAAAACGCAGATTACCTTACAAGGAGATTATCTTAGTGCCGACTGGACTCCAGATTTTGGAACCGGAATTGTTGGAAAAACCATTTTAGATTTGCCTCGTAACGAATATTTCGGAGCGCTTTGGTCGACTGCAAATACTAAATCTTCTAGTGCCTCTTTATTATTAAATCATAATTTTAATGAAAACTGGAAATTAAATTTTAATTCTTCTTTTCAATCGTACCGCAGAACTCAGACTTCTACAGCGCAATTAAGCACCGTTGAAGCAAATGGAAACTGGAAACGCGGTTTAACAAAATCTGACGGTGCAGAGCAGATTTTTGGAGATCAATTGAGTTTGCAGGGAACTTTTAATACAGGAAGCATCAAACATCAAATCTTTACCGGATTTGATTACGAAAACTCTATTGCTCCTAGTTATACTTTTGGTTTTTATGCAACTCCAACCGGAACTACCGCAATTACAACAGAAGCGACTGCAATTAATCTCTATAATTACGATTACAGCACGCAGAGTATGAATATTCCTTTTCCGACCAGAGCAACACAATTGGCCACTACAGAAACACAGCGTTTTGGTGCTTACGCTCAGGATTTAATTTCGATTACAGATTATATAAAAGTTTTAGCAGGATTACGCTGGTCATGGCAGGAAAGTCAGGTTACAACTTCTAAAGAAACAATATCTAAAGTGAGCGGGAAAGATGCCCTTACCACTACTCTCGATGATGCAGTGGCTGTTGAAGGAGCCAAAACTTTAAACAGAGCTTTTTCTCCTAAAGCAGGATTGGTAATTCAGCCTACTAAAGATTTGTCTTTGTTTGCAAGTTACTCTAACTCTTTTACTCCAAATACAGGAACTACAGTAGACTTAAAACCTTTAGATCCATCGATTATTGATCAATATGAAGTGGGTGTAAAAAAAGATTTCTGGAAAGGTCTTCTAAGTACAAACGTAACGGTTTATCAAATTTCGAATAATAATTTAGCACAGACAGCTCCGTTTTTAGCAGATGGAGTAACGCAAAATGCTTCAACTACAATCAAAGAATTAGTTGGTGCGACAAAAGGAAAAGGTGTCGAAATTGACATTACCGCAAGGCCAGTTGAAGGATTAAATATTATGGCGGGTTATAGTTATAATGAAACTAAAGTTTCTAAATCATCCGGAACAAACGGAAGTTTAGTCGTTGGTGATGTTTTAGCCAGAACGCCAAGAAATACTGCCAACTTAAGTTTTTTCTATAAATTGCCTGTTGGTTCATTAAAAGGATTGACTTTTGGAGCTGTTGCAAACTATGTTGGCGATCGCACAGGAGGATGGAATGATGATTATTTATGGACAGCAGTTACACCGGCAACAACGCCTCCTACTTACACGATAACGATTAGAGATCGTGATATTCCGCTGGAAGGGTATACAACTATCGATGCTTCTTTGGGTTACGACTGGAATAAGTTCTCGGTTTTAGCCAAATTGTCAAATATTACTAATGAATTGAATTATACTGTTCACGAGAATTACAGTGTAAACCCTATTGCACCACGTCAGGTAATGATAAGCTTACGCTATAAATTATAAAAGTTTGAATTAGATTTTAGTCTTCCAAAGCTTTTTCTGGATTTTCATTTTTTGAAAAAACAGAAGAAGCTTTGGTTTTTAAGATAAAAAACTATTTTTGTTAGTAGAATATAAATTATAAAAAAGTTTAACTAATAAAATACAAATCAAATATATGCCAAGTCCAGTTTCAGAATGTCTGTATTGCCAAAACAATGATACTTTGCACCAGTTAATGATCAAAATAGAAGATTTAAAAGTATCTCAACTTTTCCTTTTCAAGGAACAATCCTTTACTGGACGCTGCAATGTAGTGTACAATGATCATGGTGTCGAATTTTATGAGTTAAGCGATGAACAGCGTAATTTATTTATGGAAGATGTTGCCACTGCTGCCAAAGCACTTGCAAAAGCTTTCAATCCGACTAAAATTAATTATGGTGCTTATGCAGATACACTATCGCACTTACACTTTCACATTGTTCCAAAATATAAAGACGGTTACGGATTTGGAGGAGTTTTTGAAATGAATCCTCAAAAAACATATTTGTCTGATACAGAATACGAAGCAGTCATCGAAAAAATAAAAGCAAATTTATAAGATCAATCCATTGGAGTGTAACAAACACAGCTATGTGTAAAGAAACTAGTTTATTTTTTTTGTATACTTTTTACAATCTAAAACCTATGTTTCTGTGTTTTAAATTACTTTTTTTCTGAATTACATTCAACGCATTAAGATCAGCAAATTTGAACAAACCTTCAAAAATACCCTAAACCTTATTTATTCTTAAATGAGGTTTTTTTATTTATAAGAAAGTCGCTCAATTATAATTACTTTTGCGAAGGTTAAAATTCCCAAACTAAAATCCAAATATGTCAGATTCTACCACCAACCAATTAAAGAAAACTCTAGGCCTAAGTTTTAATATCGCTGTTTTAATTGGAGGAACCATTGGAGTCGGAATTTTGCGAACTCCGGGAACAATTGCCCAAATGCTCGATAATTATTGGCTGATCATTGCTTCATGGCTTTTTGGCGGTTTATACGTTTTTTTGGGTGCCAATTCCTATGCAGAATTAGCCACTATGTTACCAAAAGCCGGAGGATCTTACAATTATATTAAAAGAGCTTTTGGCAATTATGCAGGATTTCTTTCGGGTTGGTTTGATTATATTACCAATGCCATTCCGCCTGCTTTTTACTGCATCGTCATCAGCGAATACATGATTATTTTGTTTCCATCTCTAGCCAATTATTCGACCGTAATAGCCATTTCTTTATTAGCGGCTTTTGTACTGATTCATTTAAGCGGTGTTAAAAACGGAAGCACCATTCAGCAGATTACAAGTTTCTTAAAGGTGATTTGTTTTGTCGCGCTGGTTGTAGCTTGTTTTATGTATGCCGGCGTTGAAGTTCCTGCAATAAAAACCGATAGTACCGTATTTCAAATCGGTTTAATTTTTGGATTTTTCAAATCATTACAGCTAATCATCGGAACTTATAATGGCTGGAACGCCGTTTGTTTTTTTGCAGAAGAAAATGATGATCCGAGTAAAAATATTCCGAAATCATTATACAGCGGCGTTTTGCTTGTTGTGGCAATTTATGTTTTGGTCAATGCTGCTTTCTTTCATGTTTTACCAATTGCAACTCTGGCAAAATCTAATCTTGCGGCCGCCGATGTTGCCAAAATTCTTTTCGGAGAAAACGGAGCTTTAATCGTAACTGTTATTTCTATATTCTCGTTAATCAGTATTTTGAATGCTTTTATGATGATTCCGCCAAGAATTCTTTACGGATTAAGCCGCGACGGATTTTTTATAGAAAAAGGAATGAAAGTGAATAAAGGTGGAACGCCAATTACAGCGCTTTTAGTTTCATCCTTTTTCAGTTTATTTTTAATTGTTTTTGTCGGCTCGTTTGAAATATTATTCTCCTTTGCCGCTTTCATGTCCATTATTGTTTGGGGATTATCGTATTGTTCCCTTTTAAAATTAAGAACAACAGAACCCGATTTACCAAGGCCATATCGTTCGGTTTGGTATCCTTGGACTACTATAATTGCCATAATTGCTTCTATAGCTTTATTAGCTGGCTTTATTTACAGCGATCCTAAAAGCTTTATTATTATTGTTGGGATAACTTTGGTTTCTTATCCTTTGTTTTTGATTTTGAAAAGACTAAATAAAAACTAAAATTTATAAATAACAAACCCGACAGGTTTTACAACCTGTCGGGTTAAATAATTAAATAAATCTATCTTCTTGCTCTAAAATATTCCTCAAAAGCATTACAATCAGAAATCAAATCCTCATAATCATCAGCATACTTTGATTTTAAATCTTGATAATATTTATTTTTTTTCAAAAGAAAAGTATTATAGTTTTTAATTGGGTTTTCATAATCATCTGGATATCGATATGCCAATTTATTTGCTTCGCATTTACCTGCCATTCTTAAACACAAAGCTTTAAACTTAGTTGTTTTTGCATTTTTAAAAGCCAGAGTATAATACTTTTTTGCTAAATTACATTCGTAAAACTCATTGTTATCTTCTACCGGAAAATCTCTAATACTAATTTCTTCACCAGATCCGTAGCGTCTCATTTCCGAAAGGCTTCCTATAAAAGTCATATTATAGTAACAGTTTGCAATCAAAAAATTGTAGTAATCTTTGTTTTTCTCATCAGGTTTTGAAGCTTTTTTTAAATATGAAATTAAATTTTGAGTTACTGTATATTTATTAAGGCTGTAAAGTTTTTTTTGAGTAACAAACTCAGGTGTATATTTTAATACAAAAAATGGACTTTTAAACCTATTCGAACAATCTTCTTTCTCCCAGAAACAATCAGAACAATTAATTTTATGTTCTGTTTTGTCTTCATTTTTTCCAAAATAAAATAAAGCCTGTTCTAATTTATTCTGGCGAATGTATTTTGTACCAATTAAATCATAAAGTCTAACAATTTCTTTTTTCATAAAACTATATTTCCAAGACGAGAATTTATCTAAATCCTTTTCACTTTTTAGCGTCTCATCTACAATAGCCTGAACTTGTTCTGGTGAATAAAAAACATTGATATAGGTAAAATAATCAGAGTAATAATCGGTATAATAGCCTATTTTAGCTTTAGAACTTTTCCAATATGCATAATTATTATAATCATCATTATTGTCATTCTCTTCTAGCTTCGAATATAAAAATGAAGCATCAATCCTATTTCCTTTATATTCTAATTCTCTTCCAACAGCAAATAAAAATTTCTTTTGGGTTTTATTTTTAAGCAAAATTGGTTTTACATCATTCAGAATCACAGCTTTGCCAACTTGTTGATTTACAGTTAATGCAAGCGCTTTTATAATCTCAATCTGATTGTAAAGTGAATCTTTTCTGGATACACTTTTCTCTAATTTTGAAATTTGTTTTAAACAGCCTTGATTATCCTTTGTTATAAGAGCCAAATATGCTTTTCCCGTTTTCCATAATGCAGGGTCATGTACTTTTTTCAAATTCACATTATTGATAAACTCTATTACTTGTCCGGCATAAATTCTATCTTTTTCAACACGCTGCATAATATTTCTGACTGAGTTCTCTTCATTTCTATCATAAGATCCAACAGACGGATTAAAAAGAGAATAATACGGTGTAAAAACCCAGTCTTCTATTTTATTAATCTCTCTCAATAACAAAAATGCCAATCCGTCAAATTCTGGATTGTATTTATAAACCTGTTTTAAATAATAAAGTGAATGATCTGCCTTTTTGATTCCGGCCAATAAATAAACATTTGCTTTTTCTTTATTTGTTTTGGCATGTTTTAAAACTGCATCAATTGGAATTTTAGCATTAAATGCAAATGAAACCATAAATCGTTTGTCTGGCGCATTTGCAAAAACCTGAGAAGCATAAAAATTGGCAGTCGCTTTATCGGGTTCTGCAAACGTTCTAAAGTATAAACTCCAGTATTTTAACACATTACCCTGTTTTTGAGTTTTAAAAACCTTTGCATACAATGTTCTGATCTTTCCAAAATCGCCATTGTAATAGGCTAATCTTATAGCCAAAAAAGTATATCGCTGCTTAAGGTTCTTGTTTTTAACAGAGTTTGAAAGCAGAATTGCCTGATCGATAAGTTTTGTTCTGTTTCTTACCTTTTGTGCATTGTTTTGTTCCCAAAGATTGTCATAAAAGACATTAAAAACTTCGCAGTTTTTAGCAAATTTCAAATAATCTACTGCTTCAATATCTTTGGTTTTATAAAGATATTGAAGCATCTCATTTGTACTTTTATCTGTAATATCGTCCAATTTAAAATCAAACAAAACTTCTCTTACTGCCTCTGCCGAAACTTTGTTTTTACAATATTGTATCCAGAGTTTTTCGTTTGCGTCAACTGTAATTTCTTCGTCAGCAGGTATTTGATTTACACTGAATGAAAGTGAAGAATAATTAAAATCAGAATACCAGCGATATTTAAAATTTGATGGATTAAAAAAGGAAAAACGAACATCTTCAGCATATGGATAAAATCCGCAGGCAAAAATACTGTTACTTACTAAAATTAGTATAAAAACCAGAAAGTGTTTCATCGCTGTATTTGCTTAATTGTTCTTCATCTAAATAAAATAATGTTACGGTTGTTTGAAGGTCAAAAACAACATTTTTTTTAATTACCTCAATGGCTTGATTTATCTGGTCTGGAGGTAATACTTCGTGTTTAATTTTGTCTCCTATTCTCAAATAAAAATCGCCCGCAAGATGATCTTCTGTTACTTCATACCACAATGGTTTTATCTTTTTTAACTTGGGTAAAATCTCTTTCTGATTTTTATAAATTACCGTTGTAAATTTATTATTTTGATAAACCTGCATCCAGGAATAAGTGGGCAGCGCAATATCAAGATGCAGCGGATATTTCCTCTTTTTGTTGAGATAAGATTCTAATTCTTTAAGATCTAAAATCGAATTTTTAGATTTATTTTCCAGCGGATTGATCAAATTATAACACATTAATGTTGCTCTATCTACAGGCGGAATTCCCATTTTTTCAGGATATTTATAAGGATATAACCGCAACGTGCAGCTGATTTCTTTTTTAGAAATCAGCTTTAATTTCTTCAAAAAATAAAAATAATTGTCTTTTGTTTTCAACGTCCAGTCACAATCCATTTGAAACTCTTTGGCAACAGCAAAAGGACTGAATTTTGCTTCATATTTATGGATCAGAAAATTAATATTAGCAGCCAAAGTATCCAGGCCTTTTTTATCTGTTTCTTTAAACACTTCATTTTTTATATAAACTGTCGGAATAATTTCTGAAAAACTGCCTTGTTTATTAAGCTTCAGATTTGATTTTGATATTGGAAAATTTCCGAAATTTTTATCATGATCTACTTCAAAAAACTTAACATATAACTTTCTGATTTCTAAGGTTTGTAAAATACTATTCTCTTTTTCAGAAAAATCCCAAGAATCACTTTTCCAGTAATAAAACGATTTTTCTACAGTTTCTATTTTATTGGAACATCCCAATAAAACAAAAGAAATAAATAGAAAAAAGATGATTTTTTTCATCGCAAACGTACTTTTTTTATTTAGGTGATTTTTATCTTCTTGCTTTAAAATACCCTTCTAAACTTTCGCATCCCGAAAGATCTGAAACTAAATCAGGAAACTGTTTTTCTACTCTTTTTGAACTCGAATACTCGTCTTTTTCAGCATAATCCATCATTCTTAAACACAATGCTTTAAACTTTTCTGTTTTGGCATTTTGATAAGCAAGTTTATAGTTTGTAACTGCTTTTATCTTATTCCTGTATTCAATTTCGTCAATATAAGATTCATTTTCTTCATTACTACCATAACTATAGCTCGAATAACGGCGCATCATCCATGAATTGCCAGAATTTGTCATATTGTAATAACAATTTGCAATAATAAAATAGTAATAATCCCGATCTTTTGTTTTTGGATTATTGGCTAAATTGATATACTTTACTAAATGTTCGGTTACAGACAATTTTGTAACAATATATTTTTCTTTATGTTCTATAAAGCTTTTTGTCTGCTTGAAATCATAAAACGGATTTTGATCAAAAACATAATCATCATCATAATCACCTCTTTCCCAAGCGTTATAATTATCCTCCCAGTATTTTTTGTCTAATGATCTAAAAGCAATTAAAGCATTATTGAGCTGGTTTTCTCTAAGGTATTTTGTTCCTAATAAATCTTTAAGATAATCTTTATCCTTCAGCAGTTTAGCATAAATTTGATTCTGAAAATCGTTCTTAAATCCCTTTTCTATAGTAGTAACGATTGTCTGAACCTCTTTTGCAGAATAAACAAAATCCAAATAATCAAAATAACGAGAAAACTCCTGGAGGTTGCCTGATGTCTTGATGCGGTTCCCCTCCCATTCAACATCACGCTGGCTGTAGGATTTAGAAGTTGTTTCTTCAATTAGTGATATTAAGGCCAAACCATCCGTAATATTTCCTCTAAATTCTAATTCTCTGCCTAAAGCAAAAATAAAACGAGCATCATCTTTATATTTTACAATGATTGATTCAATTTCAGGTTTTATAACAGCATTGCCATTTTCTTGTCGGGCTGTAATACAAAGCGCTTTTATTTTCTCTATTTCTTCAATAATTTTTTCAGATTTGTATGCTTTTTCAAATGAGGAAATACTCTTTAGACAATCTGAATAATTTCTGGTAATAAATTGCAAATTGATTCGTGATGCTTCCCAAACACTTGGATTTTGTATTTTACTAAAATCAATTGTATCTATAAAATCCAGAACTTCCTGTGCATAAAGACGGTCATTCTCAGAACGATTTCTGAGTGTTTCAGTAGTAATTTTTGATCTTTCACTACTCCAACGCGCTTCAAAATCGGTCGAAGGATTGAAATTGGAATAATAAGGAGTATAAACCCAATCTTCAATTTTATTAATCTCTCTTAACAGCAAAAAACCAAGAATTTTAGATTTTGGATCGTTTTTATAAATCTCTTTTAAATATTCCAGATTTTTATCTACTTTTTGAATGGATGCATAGGCGTAAACATTTGCAATCTCTTCTTTGCTTTCTGTATGTTTTAATGCCTCTTCGATTTTAAAATCACGATGAAAATAGTAATAACTCGCATATCCTTTTTCTGGGCAATTTGCCAGTAAATTTGCGATAGAAACCATATATCCAGGATCTGATTTTTCGAAGATGTAGAAATACAAACTCCAATAATACAGATAATCTTTTTTGCCGTTCTTAAAAACAGTTTCAAAAACATTTTTTATAAGATCAGGTCTTCCGGAATAATAAGCAAGGCGAATGGTTAAAAAAGCATATTTTCTCTTAAAATATTGATTCTCAGATTTATTAATAATCTGAGTCAATTTATTCAACATGTCATTTTCTCGTTTGGAGTTTACTGCTTCATTTCTTTCCCAAACATTATCTGAATCGTTTTGCAATTCGCAGTTCTTAGCAATTTTAAGATAATTTATTGCTTCTGTTTTATTATTTTGATATAAATACTTTATAAACTTATTATCGCATTTTTCATGAACATCAGTAAAGGATAATTTATAATTAAAATCCTCTATATCTTCTATAGACACTTTTTTGTTTGTATAATTATACCAATCCAATATATTGGCTTCTGTAAATTTATATTCATTTGGGTTTTGATCGTAATCAAATCCCCATAAATCTGCACTATAGTTAAAAGCCTTATATTCTGAATAGTTAAAATAAAATGGTTTAAAAATACAATACCTGACATCTTCGCCATACGGAGAATAACCGCATGCCATACTTTTATAAAAACTACTTAGTAAAAGAACTGTAAAAACTAGAAACTTCTTCATGGTTGTATTTTTTAAAAGTACTGTTATCTAAATGGAATAATGAAATTGTTGTTGTATCGTCTAATTCGACATTCTTTTTAATAATCGAAATTGCTTCGTTGATTGTCGCAGCATTTAATTCTTCAAATTTTAATTGATCTCCTTTTTTCAAATAGTATTCATATTCAAGCGTATAATCTTCTGTCATTTCGTACCACATTGGTTTAGTTTGTTTGGCAATACTGCTTATATCTGCCGAATTAAAATTGACCAATCCTGCAAAACGGTTATTATGGTACCATAAGGTCCAATAAAAAACAGGAAGCGCTACATCTAAATGCACCGGATAATCTCTTTTTTTATCTAGATAAGATTTTAATTCGTCAATATCCAAAATAGAATTTTTATCTTTTTGAGATAATGGTTTAATCAAGTTGTAACACATTAAAGTTGCTTTATCTACTGGCGGAACTCCCATGATATCTGGATACTTATAAGGATAAAGTCGAAGCGTACAGCTGATTTCTTTTTTAGAAAGCTCTTTTATTTTCCTCAATAGATAGAAATATTTCTCTTTGGTTGATTTGGTCCAGTCGCAGTCAATTTGAATTTCAGAATAATCAAAAAATTCCTTTTCATCATATCCTTTTCTATATTTATCAATTAGAAAAACAATATTGTCTGCTAGTTTATCCAATGATTTTTCGTCGTTGTATTGAAAGATTTCATTTCGAATAAAAACAGTAGGAACCAGATTGACCGAATCTAGTTTTTTTAATGTATACTCATTCGGTTTGTTTTTCTGATAAGGAAAATTCCCCATCGTTTCATTATAATCAATCTCAAAAAATTTGTAGTATATTTTCTTAACCTCTAATTTATTAATTGCTTTTACGGTTTCTTCTTCAAAAGAAGAATCATCCTTCCAGTAATAGAAGGCTCTTTCGACATTTTTAACTTTATTTTCTTTATCAGAACATCCTAATAAAAGAACCGAAACAAACACAAATAAAAGATTTTTTCTCATTGTAAAGTGATTTTTGTTTTAACGTAAAATCGTATTAAAATTATATCATTTTAAGATGCAAAAATCAAAATGTTTCAACTTTTTTTTAGAAAAAAATACGCTTATAAAAACAACAAACCCGACAGGTTTTTTTAATTCTGTCGGGTCTATAAATTATAGGCTGAATAAGAATTTAATTCTTATTTCAAACCAGCTAAACTCTGCTCGATTGTAGCAATTTTTGCTAAAGCATCGGCTTCTTTTTGTTTTTCGTTTGCCAAAACTTTTTCTGGCGCGCCGGCAACAAATTTTTCGTTTGATAATTTTGCCTGAACCGATTTTAAGAAACCTTGTGTGTAAACTAATTCTGCATTCAGTTTTGCAACTTCTTCTTCTATGTTGATGTTTCCTCCAGAAATCGGAATAAAATATTCATTTGATTTTACACGGAAAGACAATGCTCCGTCAACTTTTTCAGAAACATATTCAAAAGCAGAAATATTTCCTAATTTCGTTATTACAGAATCAAAATAAGTAGAGAATTTTTCGCTGTTAATCGCTTTTAATTCAATACTGTCTTTCATTGCAATATTCTTTTCCTTACGAATTGTTCTGATTCCTGAGATCACTTCAATCGAATTTTCAAAATCTGCAATTAATTTTGCATCAAACGGTTTTAATTCTGGCCAAGTTGAAACAATTAAAGCTTCTTCTGGCGTTCTTTCACCAATTATATGCCAGATTTCTTCTGTAAGGAAAGGCATAAACGGATGAAGTAATTTCAAATTACTTTCTAACATTTCGATCGCTTTCGCGAAAGTTACGCTGTCAATTGGCTGTTGATATGCCGGTTTAATCATTTCAAGAAACAATGCACAGAAATCATCCCAAACTAATTTATAAATGGCCATAAGAGAATCTGAGATTCTGTATTTCTCAAAGTTATCTTCAATCTCCACCAATGCTTGCTGCAATTTTGCTTCGTACCATTCGATTGCTACTTTTGATGATTCTGGCTGCGGTATAGTTTCTGAAACTTCCCAGCCTTTGATCAACTTTAAGGCATTCCAAATTTTGTTTGTGAATGATTTTCCCTGAAGGCATAATTCTTCGTCAAACATAATATCGTTTCCTGCAGAAGCACTCAAAAGCAATCCTACACGAACACCATCGGCACCAAATTTCTCGATCAAATCTAAAGGATCAGGAGAATTTCCTAATGATTTAGACATTTTACGACGTTGTTTATCACGAACTAAACCTGTTAAATATACGTTTGTAAATGGTTTTTCGCCTGTATATTCATAACCTGCGATAATCATTCTGGCAACCCAGAAAAACAAAATATCCGGACCTGTAACCAAGTCATTTGTTGGATAATAATATTTAAAATCTTCACTTTCAGGATCCATTATTCCACCAAAAACGGACATTGGCCATAACCAAGACGAAAACCAAGTGTCTAATGCATCAACATCTTGTTTTAAATCTTTTGTTTCAAGTTTCAAGTTTGAAGTTTTCTCTCTAGCAAGCGTCAAAGCATCTTCGATATTTTCAGCTACTACAAAATCTTCTTTTCCGTCTCCGTAATAATAAGCCGGAATTTGTTGTCCCCACCATAATTGACGAGAAATATTCCAATCACGTATGTTATTTAACCAATGCGCGTAAGTATTCTCAAAACGTTTTGGGTGCAGTTTAATCTCGCCTGTTTGTAAAACGGATTTAATTGCCGGTTTTACTAAATCTTCCATTTTCAAAAACCATTGGTCTGATAATCTTGGTTCGATTACCGCTTTGGTTCTTTCAGATGTTCCTACTTTATTCAAATGGATTTCGGTTTTAGCCAAAGCTCCAATTTCTTCTAATTCTTTTGCAATTTCAGTACGAACTACAAAACGATCTTTTCCTTGATAATGCAATCCGAAACTATTTAATGTAGCATCTTCATTAAAAATATCAACGATTTCAAGATTATGTTTTTCTCCTAGCGTTTTGTCATTCATATCGTGCGCCGGAGTTACTTTTAAACATCCGGTTCCGAATTCTACATCTACATATTCATCTTCAATAATCGGAATTACGCGACCGCAGATAGGAACGATGGCGCTTTTCCCCTTTAAATGTGTAAAACGCTCATCATTCGGGTTGATACAAATAGCAGTATCGCCAAAGATAGTTTCAGGACGTGTTGTTGCAATGGTCAGGAAATCTTCTGAACCTTCGATTTTATATTTCAAGAAAAATAATTTTCCTTGTTGTTCTTCGTAAATAACTTCTTCATCAGAAAGCGTCGTTTTTGCTTCCGGATCCCAGTTTACCATACGGTAACCTCTGTAAATTAATCCTTTGTTGTATAAATCTACAAACGATTTAATTACAGCTGCCGACATGTCAGGATCCATAGTAAATTTGGTACGTTCCCAATCGCATGAAGCACCTAATCTCTTAAGCTGTTCCAGGATTGTTCCACCATATTTATCGGTCCATTCCCAAGCGTGTTTTAAAAATTCTTCACGAGTTAAATCGTTTTTATTGATTCCCTCTGCTTTTAATTTTGCTACAACTTTAGCCTCAGTTGCAATAGAAGCGTGATCTGTTCCAGGAACCCAGCAAGCGTTGAAACCTTTTAGACGTGCACGACGAATTAAAACATCCTGAATGGTATTGTTCAGCATATGTCCCATGTGAAGGACTCCAGTGACGTTTGGCGGCGGAATTACAATAGTATATGGTGTTCTCTGATCTGGTTCTGAATGAAAATAGTTGTTTTTCATCCAATACTCATACCATTTGTTCTCGATCGTCTTAGCGTCAAATTGTGCTGAAATTGTCATTTAAATAGATTGTTTAATCGTTAATTCGTTTAATCGTCGATTCGTTTATTTGTTTAATCGTATTGAATAAATCAATTAAACGATTAAACAGTTAAACAAATAAACCAAAACTTTGGTTCAATTTTTGTAATTATAACTCACAGCAAAAGTAAATAATTAAGTACACTATAAAAAGAGAAATAATAATTTGTGTATTAATTAAAAGAAACTATATTTACTTACAACTTAAAAATAATTTCAAATGAAAAATGCAGCCTCTTTTATTGCAGTCTTATTGTTTAGCGCGATAGGTTTTGCACAAAACGGCCCAAAAATTGAATTTGCAGCCCAAGACAATACAATTGATTATGGAAAAATTTCTAAGAGTGATAATGCTGTTCGTTCTTTCGAGTTTACGAACACCGGCGATGCACCGCTGTTAATTACAGGAGCCGAGTCGACAGTCAGCACTATTGTTGTCACAAAACCGGGAGCAGCCATTCTGCCCGGCAAAAAAGGAAAAATTGATGTAAAATACAACATGGCCGCCGGTCCTATTCGTAAAACGATTACAGTAGAAACAAATGCCGTCAACTATCCTGATGGAAGAGTAGCCTTAAAAATTAAAGGTGAAGTTTTATAATAAAAAACAATAAAATTTAAAATAGAAAAAGCCGTTTCTTTAGACAGAAACGGCTTTTTTATGATCTTACAGTAAGTATTTTATTTACAATTTACACTGTCAAATTTATATTTTACACGATCAAAATCAATCGGTTTATCTTTTACCAAATACGTTACGCCCATAGTAGTCTGCAGGGTTCCGTTGCCTAAAATTAGTTGTTTATCACGTTTTAATAATGCCAAAGGATTTTTGAAAGTTGCATTGTTATTTGTTCCATCAACAAAAGTATAATCTACAAATAATGTATCTCCACGAAATTCTCCCGCAATTTCACCTTTTTTCACTGGCGAAGCAGCGGTTTTCATTACCAGATCTCCTTTTATTTTTCCATTTTTTAAAATATTCAAATCCAAATCGAGTGTATCATTTTCATATATCGCTTTGTAGCATTCTTTGCTTACGACTTTTTCAGCTTCGGGATTTACGGCAGCTTCTTTTTGCTTTTCATTATTTTTACAGCTTTGTAGTCCAATTACAGACAAAAGCAAACACGGTAAAATCAGGTTTCTCATAATTGTATATTTAAATTACTTGGTCATTATATCATAAAAATAATAAAAAAGAAGCCATAAACAGGCTTCTTAGTTAATTTTATTATTAAAAAAATCTATAAATTCTTTATTACAAATTCGCTTCGTCTATTCAATTCGTGTTCTTCTTCAGAGCAAGCTTCGTCGGTTTTGCATTTTACGATAGGTACCGATTCTCCATATCCTTTTGCGGTAACTCTCTTGGCATTTATTCCAGATTGAATGATAAATTCACGGGTAGAATTGGCTCTTTTTTGAGACAAATCTTCATTAAATTTTGCATTTCCTCTAGAATCTGTATGTGATCCTATTTCTATCACCATTCCCGGATATTTATTCATTAAAGCCACTACTCTGCCCAGAACTACTTTAGATTCTTTACGAATGTACCACATGTTGTAATCAAAATAAATTGGATCTGTTTTAATGATCAGACGGTCTTTGTCTCTCACTACATCTTTTTCCTGCTCTAAAATTTGTTTTACTTTTTCGTTTTTCTTGACTTCAGCAGCAACAATTTCGGCTTCTTTCTGCTTTTTCTCTTTTTGTTTTAATTCAACTACAGCAAGTTCTTCTTTTTTCTTGTTTTCTTCTTCTAAAATAAGTTCCTGTTTACGTTTCTTTTCTGCTGATTCTTTTTCTTCTAATTTAATCGTTTCTAAGGATTTTAATGCCAGCGAACCGTCATTTATTTTATCTCTTGTTTTATCTAAAGTCAGTGTTTTAGATTCGTTTGTATATTTTTCTTTAAAGGCAGAAACTTTATAAGATGCTTCACACGGAACGGTAAAACTAAACTTTCCATCTGCAGCAGTTGTAATCGTATTTAATGTTTTATTGTCTGAATCCTGTAATAATACTGTTGCATTTTCTAGAGCCAATTGGGTATCAACATCAGTGATCGTTCCGGCAATAAACTGCTTACAATCTTCTACAATTAAATCTTTTATTTCTTTGAATTGATAAATGTCATCACTTCCTTTACCGCCTTCTCTGTTGGATGCAAAATATCCTTCTTTGGTTTCTGAATCTATATTGAAAGCAAAATCATCTAAATTAGAATTAAGTGGAAGCCCAATATTTATGGCTCTAGAATATTCTGAATCCTTAATTTCAGAAACAAAAACATCCAGCGATCCGTATCCTAAATGTCCGTCTGAGGAGAAATAAAGCTTATTATCTGCAGAAGCAAAAGGAAATTGTTCTCTTTTATTGGTATTTACATTTGGTCCCAAATTCCTTGGTTTATCAAATGCTCCTTTGTTAATATTGACCGCATAAATATCAAAAGAACCTATCGTTCCGGGCATGTCTGAAGCAAAATATAATATTTTTTCGTCTGCACTTAAAGCGGGATGTTCTACAGAATAATTCTCGCTGTTAAACGGAAGGGACGTAATATTGGTCCACTTTCCTTCTACCAATTCAGCTCTAAAGATTTGAAGATTTGATATTTTATCATTGTTTCTTTTTTTCTTTCCGTTTTTAGAATTATTTCGGGTAAAATAAATCGTTTTACCATCTTTTGTAAAAACTGCATTCGATTCGTGCATTCCCGTTTTTAATTCTTTAGAGAAATAATGCGAAATTGAATCGTTTGAATTGATGTTTTTTAATGGAGTAGAAACTAAATTTAAATAGGTTTCATTGTCCCATTTAAACTTTTTATCAAACATGCCGGGCTTTAATTTTACACCTGCAAAAACAAGATTGTCTCTATATTTTACTGCTCCAAATTCTGAATTTGGTGTATTCAAAGCCAGGTTCTTAATTTCAAAACGTTTTCCTATTGCCGATACATTTTCCAGCGTTTTCAGATCTTTTTCAAAATTAAGAGCATCTTCTGTATTTGTTGATCTTGTGTAATATTCTTTTAATGCAGCATTTGCTTCTTCTACATTGCCTGTCGCTTTTAATGTTTGAGCATATTTAAAATAATATTCGCGATCTAAATCAGTATTATAATTCTGAATTAAAAGTCTATAATAGCGCTGGGCTTTTATTAAATTATTGGTATAATAATATGAATCTGCCAAGTTTCTGATGACCTCTTGTGATGGTTTTTCTTCGGCTAATTTTTCATATAATATAATCGATTCGCTGTAATAAGTTTTATTAAAAAAATGTCTGGCTCTAACCAAATCCTGAGTTTGAGCATTTATAAACTGTATTGAAAATACGAATATAATAACGAGTAGTTTTTTCATATTTTTCATTTTAAAAGAATCGTGGTGATTTATCATATCCTTTTCCTAATAAATCCAAATCAAACAACAACATGATTTCGTGCGTTCCCGAATTAAACTGACCTAAATTTGAAAGGGTGTAATCGTAAGCATAACCCACTCTAAGCGAATGTGTAACATTGATATTGACTAAAGCACTTACGGCATCACTTACTCTGTATGCAGCACCAAATTCAATTTTATCATTGTATAAAACATTGGCAGAAACATCAAGAGAAATTGGAGCGCCTTTTACAAATTTTGACATTACGGCAGGTTTAATTTTCCACATATCATTAACCTGAAATACATATCCTGCTGTCAAAAAAGTGTGAATATTATCGGACCCAAAAGCATTTATACCTTCTTTTTCTTCGATGTATCTTGACTTTAATAAATTTGGAGCTGATATTCCGACATAAAGATTATCTCTAAAATAGTATGCACCAATCCCAATATTGGGTTTAGTAACATTAATATTTTTAGAGAATGCAAAATCGGTTTCAGGATCTGTAAACTGAAATCCGTTAAAATTAGTCTGCATGGACGAAAATCCGGCTTTTAATCCGAGCGAAAGTTTGTTTTTTCCTCCAAGATTCAGCACATAAGCAAAATCTGCGTAAAAGTTATTTTCTTTTTTAGCGCCATCACCGATGTCATCTGACTGGAGCGACAAACCTACTTCGACTGTTTCGCTTAAAGCGCTGTGCCCAAAAAATGAAAATGTTTTTGGAGCTCCTACTGCTCCAACCCATTGCGTTCTGTACATTCCTCCAAAATTCATCATGGCGGGAGTTCCGGTGGCGTAAGCTGGATTTACAATACTCATATTATACATATAATGTGTGTATTCAGGATCTTGCTGTCCACGGGAAGGAAGTATATAAAAAAGAAAAGTTATAAAAATGATTATTTTTTTCATCTGAAAAATATATTTAATGAGCATAGATAAATTATCGGTTTAAATAAAGACGTCCCTGTTTTGGAGGTTTATTGTCTTTATTAAAATTGATAATATAAAAATAGACTCCATTTGGCGCTATGCCGCTGCCCACTCCTTTTGCTTCATAATTCATACCATCCCATGCCGGCTTGTCTTTTTTACCTTTATACATTCCGTTTCCATATCGATTAAAAATTTCGATCGTATAATCTGGATATAAAAAGTCGATATCCGGAATTACAAAAGAATCATTTACTCCGTCTCCATTTGGAGAAAATCCGTCGGGAATAAAGAAGGGATAATCGGGAGAATCACAATCTGTTAATGAAACTGTTACTGCTGTATTTTCATCAGAAAAACATCCGGTATTTGACGAAAAATCAAATCCGTAATAGGTTCTCTTATCGATCAAAGGTGTTGATGGCGGTAATAAATTTCCATTGACTTCAGCATCATACCAAACTACAGAAGAGCGAGAATTGGTGCGATTAACTAAATCCAAAATTGTGGGATTATCTAATCCGCAGAAGTTTGGTCCATCCGAATTTAATATTGGAGCGGGAATATCATTAATCGTTACCAAAATCATTGCCGGTTCTGAGGTACATCCAGCTGAAGAAGTTTCTCTTATAAAATAATTTTCTGATTTTAAAACATAATTAGCGGCAAGAGGAGTCGTTGCAACAGCAGAAATATACCATTTGTACTGTGCCCCGATTGGTTCTAAATTGGCAATAGTCTTATCTTCTGCTTTACAAAAAACCTGATTTGAAGCCAATGGCGCCGCTGGAATTGGGTTTAACAGAAATGGATCTGAAATCCCGCTGACATTCACATCGCAAGTGGTAATATTATTTTTTAAGTTGGTAACATTGATTGTCGTAGAGCCTGTATTTAAAAGCAGACTTGACGGAATTGTAAAACTTGCATTTCCGTTTGTAACAGGCAAAACAATGGTTTGTACAGTCGATGTATTACTTCCCGAAAGCGTATACGATAATGTAACATCGGTCAAACTTCCTAATCCGGTAACCGAAGCAGTAAACGTTTTTCCAAAACAATCATCTGGAATTTGTATTCTAAGAGCTGTTGTATTGGGTAACGGATTTATTAGAATATTGCCTTGTAAAAGGGCAGAACTTACACATTGTGATGATACATGGGTAATTGCCGTAATCGTTACTACAGAGGTACCGCTTACTGCAAGGAGATTTCCAGGAATAACAAAACTAGAAACGCCTCCAACAGATGTAATTCTGGCAACTCTGGCGGTTGAAGAATTTGCTCCTCTAATATTGTACACTATATCATAATCACCGTCAGCGAGTTTTAATGCATTAGAAATGGTCACCAATACATCTTTATTCTGACAAGTAGTTACCGGATCAATACGAGCGCCCTGCAAATCTGGATTTGGAGATATAATTAAATCATCATGCAAATCGCCTATAATATTCTGACACGCCTGAATACCTAAACCGTAAATATTCAAAATAGTAACCCTAAAGGTGCCGACCTGCTGAAAATAAGACGAATTCATTTGAAATCTCAGAACGCCATTTACAAATGCGACTCTATCTATTCTTGTACCGCCTCTTGGACCAGAAACATTGTAAGATACCAAATAGGTACCATCTGGTATAACCGCAGTATTTTTATTTATAGTTAGAAAATAGGTTGCTGTGGGAATTTCTGTTTCACATATATCAGAAGTAACTTCAACAGTTGCTCCAGTAAAATCTAGTTTCTTTTGCAGTATTATTTGAACAGTTTCCTCATCTACCGGGCATACAGTAGGATTTGGAGATGGCACAACATAAGTAAAATTATAGGTTTGTGCTCCGTAACTTGTGTATATTTTTTGTATATCTATATTATGATCTGCAATGCCAACGATCTCGCCAGTACCCGAATCATCTCTCCAGAATCCTCCTGGATCCTGACCTGAAATTAAGCTGAATAAATCGAAATTTGTATATGGAGTTAAATCATTATCACCGCATAAAGTCAAGTCTCCCGCTTCTCCCGCTTCTGGCGCTCTGCTTACAGAAACTATAATTTGCGACGACTGTGCCGGACAAGAACCAATGGCATCCATTGTGTAAGTAAAATAATAATTGCCCTGTAATCCTTTTATATAAAAAGAAGAATCGGGTAAATTCTCATTTGTTGTATCGTTATGCCAATGTCCGTTAATTTGTGGCGGCGGATCGACTCCGCTAAAAGCCTGAAAAAGATTAAAATACAACTGCGAGCTACAAACAGTAGCTCTTGAGCCTATTCCAGAATAACCGCCAACAGTAACTTCTATTGTGGCAGAATTATCTGTACAGCCTCCGCTGGTAACCGTATAAGTATAATGATAAACGCCGCTCCTGCGAATTACTTGTGCATTTAAATTTCCAGTATTCAAATTCAGACCACCTGATTTATCATCGTCCGTCCAGACACCTCCGAGCTGTGGTGTTCCTCCCAATAAAGCAAATAAGTTTATAGTTTGACTACTGGTATCATGAATATCGCAAACTGTAAAAATATTATCTTGTCCTGCACATTGTCCGTAAATTTTAGAGGGCAAAATTGAGAAAAAAGCAAAAAACAAGATAATATGTAAGAATTTATAGTAGTTTTTGACCATAGTTAGTATTTTAGCATAAACATAAGAAAATTATGCCGTATCCTATATAAAAACACCAAATTCTTATTAATTTTTATAGAAAATCAATTAAATGCCTAAAAAACATACTAATTGGTAAAATTTAGATCAAAAACCATAATTAACTATAAATGAAAAACTTATAACTCGTCTGTCAATTTAAATTTAAGCTTTAATAAGACACTGTTTCTTTCCACTTCCATATTAATCCAAATGTCATCTCCTGATTTTAAGAGATGATTGATTTGCTCTAACGAATACTTATAAGGCCTGATTCCGTTGATGCTAACAATAATATCACCTTTTTTTAATCCGCATTTTTCTGCTGCAGAAAATTTCCTGATATTGACAATTTCATAAATGGGTTTCAGCATAAATTTATACTTAAAATTGTCTTTATTACTCGGACTATAACCAACTTCATCTATAGAGCTTTTAACCTGAACAGTCTCTAAATGAACTGTTTCCTGCACCCATTGCAGTCCGTTATGCTGTACCGTAATACCACTTTTATTATAAGTAAAAGGATCAGAAAATTTACTGTTTTTCTTTAAATATAATTTTTCATCTGCATAATCTAAAATCACGGTAAAACGTTTTAAAACTTCTCCACCAACAGATCCTATACGGCCTGGCACCATTTTTACATTTCTAACAGAGGCAGAATCGGGAAAAGAAACGATCGGTTTTTTAAAATGAAAATTTTCTATCGAAATTTTTTCTATTTTGGCACGATGTCCTTCAATATCACCGCTGAAGCCTTTTCCTAAAAAGTCAGGAAAATTCTTGTCTGGAAGTTTTATTTTATCGTTTTTAAAAATCCAAAATGCATCACTGTTTCCAATATCTATAAGAAGTTTTGCAGGAAGACTAACAGTATCAACTATTGCAGTTGTATTAATATAAGGTTTTGATCTTTCAATTGTTATGGGAATGGACTGGAATTTTTTTGTTATTTTTTTTCGAATTGCTTCAGTATTAAAATGCACAATTACTTTCTTTTTCTGATAATTTATTTCGACTAAATTATTCTTGAAAAACTTATATCCAATAATTCCATTTACAGGAATCCCGATTTGAGAAGATAAATTAAAATTCTGATCTAGAATAATGTAAACCAAATGATTGTTTGATTTAAGACCATGCGTTTCCAAAATATTGCTGGTCGATTTTAGGCCTTCAACTTCTTCTTCGCTTCCTAAACCTCTCAATTTTATTTTTACAACATTATTAAAACTTACCTCTTTTCGTTCTTCCATACTAAACAAGATCGTTTCTTCTACCCCCGAATCCAGAAGAAAATTTAATTCAATTCCGTTTACTTTTATCGGAATAAAAATCAAATTATTAATCATTTTAAAGGGAATAGTCACCTTTTTACTCTTATTTTGAATTGCAAAATCTCCCTGCGCTTTTAAGGAAAAACATAAGAATAAGACAAGAAACAATGCTATATATTTTTTCATTGGCAATATTTTATTATAAAATTAGTAAATATATTTATAATTGTTAGATTTCTGTAAGTACTCTTATTGTTTACGTTAAATTCGAAAAAAAAATGCAAATTTGCACTTCAATAATCAAACTCATGCCAACAATTTCACACAAAGGCAGAAACATGCCCGAATCACCGATACGTAAACTTGCTCCTTATGCAGATATTGCTAAGCAGAAAGGACATAAAGTGTATCATCTAAACATTGGTCAACCGGATATCAAGACACCCGAAGTGGCCATCGAGGCGGTAAAAAATATTGATTTAAGTATAATAGAATACAGTCCATCTGCAGGATATGAAAGTTATAGAAAAAAATTAGCTCAGTTTTACCAACGCCAAAATGTAAATGTAAACTCAGAAGACATCATTGTAACTACTGGTGGTTCTGAAGCTTTATTATTTGCACTGGCCACAATAACAGATCCTGGAGACGAAATTATTATTCCGGAGCCTTTTTATGCTAATTATCATGCGTTTGCATCTTCTACAAGTGCAACAGTTATACCTGTAATTTCTACAATAGACAGCGGATTTGCTTTACCAAGTATTGAGGAGGTTGAAAAACTGATTACTGAGAAAACAAAAGCGATTTTAATTTGCAATCCCGGAAATCCAACCGGATATTTATATTCAGAAACAGAAATTAAACAATTAGCCGGCTTAATTAAAAAACATGATTTGTATTTAATTGCCGATGAAGTTTACCGTGAATTTTTGTATGACGGAGATGATGTTCATTTTTCTGTAATGAATTTAGAAAATGTACAGCAAAACGTAATTATGGTAGATTCTGTTTCTAAGCGCTACAGCATGTGCGGCGCAAGAATTGGGTGCCTGATTACTAAAAATAAAGCGGTTCTGGCAACTGTGATGAAATTTGCGCAGGCAAGATTAAGTCCGCCGACAATTGAACAAATTGCATGCGAAGCTGCGATAGACACACCGCAGAGTTATTTTGATGAAGTTATTTCAGAATACAAAAGCCGTCGCGATACTCTGATCACTGAATTAAATAAAATCGAAGGCGTAATTGTAACCAAACCAAAAGGTGCTTTTTATTGTATCGCACAGCTTCCAATAGCAGATTCTGACGATTTTGCACAATGGCTTCTGGAAAGTTACAACCTAAACGGAGAAACAGTTATGATTGCTCCTGCAAAAGGTTTTTATTCTACTCCCGGCATGGGACTAAATCAGGTTCGAATTGCTTATGTTTTAAACAAAAAAGATCTGATTAGTGCCGTTAACATTCTTAAAGAAGCGTTATTGGTTTACAATGCTAAAAAATAGATTAAACAAGAATTTATAAATTATAAAAGACAATAACACATTAAAGTTATTGTCTTTTTTTTGTTTAATGAAGATGCATTTTCTATTAATTTTTATTATAACAAAAAAGTAACCCACTAAATAGTAAAAACGATAGAAAAGGTTTGCTTTTTATTAATTATCTTTACCGCCTTAAAAAGATATACCCATTATAATAGTAGTTTTTAATGATAAATAACGAAGAATTTCTAGACGAAATAGGAGATAATCATTTCAGCAGCAACGCGCAAAACCCTGTAAGACAGGATGCTTTTGACTTAAGTGATGATGAAAAAATAGAAAGAATTAAAAAAGATGTTGAAAACATTCTGCAGACTCTTGGAATGGATTTAACTGACGATAGTATAAAAGGTACTCCAAACCGAGTGGCAAAAATGTTTGTAAAGGAGATTTTTGGCGGTCTTAATCCTTCAAAACAGCCAAAAGCTTCCACTTTTGACAATAATTACAAATACGGCGAAATGTTAGTAGAGAAAAACATTACTGTTTATTCTACCTGCGAACATCACTTGCTTCCTATTATCGGAAGAGCACATGTAGCTTATATTTCGAGCGGAAGAGTGATTGGTTTGTCTAAAATGAACCGAATTGTAGAATATTATGCAAAAAGACCTCAGGTTCAGGAGCGTTTAACCATGCAGATTGTTCAGGAATTGCAAAAAGCTTTAGGAACAGAAGATGTTGCCTGCGTTATTGATGCAAAACACCTTTGTGTTAACTCCAGAGGAATTAAAGACATTGAGAGCAGTACCGTAACTTCTGAATTTGGCGGAAAATTCAAAGATCCTCAAACAAAAAGAGAGTTTTTAGATTATATTAAATTAGATACTCAATTTTAGTTTAATCGGTAAATCGTTAATTTGTTTAATCGCTCATCAAAAGCATTTCTTTCCGATTAAACGATTAAACAAATCAACAATTAAATACAAAACAATGTATCTTTTTTCATTTGAAAAGCTGGAGGTCTGGCAAAATGCAAGAATGTTTATTTTGGATATTTACAAATTAACTAGTAAATTTCCATCAAATGAGTTGTTTGGAATAACTTCTCAAATAAAAAGAAGTTCTTCTTCGATTGCTACAAATATTGCCGAAGGAACTTCGAGAAGTACCAATAAAGACAAAGCTCATTTTTTAACGATATCTTATTCATCAGCAATGGAAACATTAAACCACTTAATTATTTCAAAAGATCTAAGTTATGTAACTGAGATAGAATATATCGAATCTCGTGAAAAAATCGAAAAAATTTGCAATCAGATCAATAGTTTAAAAAAGTATTACCTTTCAAAAGAATAAAAAAATAGTTAATTAAAACGATAAAACAGTTTAAACAAATCAAACAATTAAACAGTTAAGCGGTCAAACGATTAAACAGCAAAAAACAATATGCCTTTATATAAAAGTCAATCTTTAAAAGTACATAACACGCTTTCGGGCGAAAAAGAAAATTTCAATCCTATTCATGAGGGAAATATTGGAATGTATGTTTGCGGACCTACAGTTTACAGTAATGTACATCTTGGAAACGTTAGGACTTTTATGTCATTTGACGTAATTTTCAGGTATCTTTTACACCTTGATTATAAAGTACGTTATGTGAGAAACATCACAGATGCGGGACATTTAACAGATGATGGTGATATTGACAATGATCGCTTTGTAAAACAATCCAGATTAGAAAAATTAGAACCTATGGAAATTGTACAGAAATACACTGTAGATTTTCATAAAGTACTGGATACCTTTAATTTTCTTCCTCCAACTATTGAACCAACGGCTACGGGTCATATTATAGAGCAAATAGAATTAACTCAAAAATTAATTGATTCAGGTTTTGCATACGAAAGCAAAGGATCGGTTTATTTTGACGTATTTGAATATAACAAAAGAGGAATGAAATATGGCGAATTAAGCAATCGAAATATCGATGAGCTTTTCGCCAATACCAGAGATTTGGATGGACAAAATGAAAAGAAAAATCCACAAGATTTTGCTCTCTGGAAAAGTGCTTCGCCAGCACATATTATGCGTTGGAATTCTCCTTGGGGGGAAGGTTTTCCGGGCTGGCATTTAGAATGTACAGCAATGAGCACTAAATATCTGGGAGAAAAATTTGATATTCACGGCGGTGGAATGGATTTAAAATTCCCACACCATGAATGTGAAGTTGCTCAAGGAAAAGCATGCAATGGAGAATCGCCGGTAAATTACTGGTTACACACCAACATGCTTACCATGAATGGATTACGCATGAGTAAATCAACCGGAAATTATATTTTACCTTTAGAATTAGTTAAAGGTGATAATACTTTTTTTGAAAAACCATTTGAACCAAATATCGTTCGTTTCTGTTTTCTTCAGGCACATTATAGAAGTGTTTTAGATATTTCTAATGATGCAATGGTTGCTAGCGAAAAAGGATACCATCGCTTAATGGAATCATATAAATTGACTTCATCTTTAAAAGCAAGTAATTCATCTTCATTAGATGTTGCTGCATGGAGACAAAATTGTTATGATGCTATGAATGACGATTTTAATACTCCTATTTTAATTGCACAATTATTTGAAGGAGCCCGCTACATTAATGTAGTAAATGACGGAGCTGAAACATTGACATCTGAAGATATCGAATTGTTATCAACTACATTTTCTACTTTTCTGTTTGATGTTTTAGGAGTAAACAATAAAATTTCTCAAAATACTGCGGATACAACTGAAAAATTAAACGGAACAATTGAATTATTAATTCAAATGAGAAATCAGGCCAGAGCAGATAAAAACTTTGCACTTTCTGACCAGATTCGTGATCAGTTGATCGCTTTAGGCATTCAGTTAAAAGACGGAAAAGAAGGAACCAGCTTTTCGATATAAATTTTTATATCTAATAAACTATGAAAGTTATAACTCCATTTGTTTTATTAGTTCGTTTTTATCAAACAGCAATTTCACCGTTTACACCGGCATCTTGCAGATTTGAGCCCACTTGCTCTACCTATATGATTCAGGCTTTACAAAAACACGGATTGTTTTATGGAGGTTATTTGGGAATAAAGCGGATTTTAAGCTGTAATCCCTGGGGAAGAACTGGCTACGATCCTGTTCCTGAGAAGAAATGTTCACACAAACATTAACTTTATATAAAGAGGAACTTTACTTTAAATATTTATTTTTACAACATATAAAATATAAAAATACATGACACAACCCTTAAATATCGTTTGGAATCCTTCAGAAGGAATAGATTTAGGATTTTTTATGATTCGTTACTACAGTTTGATGTTCGTAATTGCCTTTGGTTTAGGATGGTATATCATGAAAAAAATCTTTGAACGCGAAAACGAATCAATTGACAAACTAGATTCTTTATTTGTCTGGACTGTTTTAGCAACTTTAATAGGCGCTCGTTTAGGACACGTATTATTTTACGATTGGGAGTATTTTAGAAATCATCTACTTGAAATATTTTTACCTTTTAGATTTGAACCACAATTCGAATTTACAGGATTTCAGGGATTAGCAAGTCATGGTGCTGCAATAGCCATTATTGTTGCGATGTATTATTACAGCAAAAAGATATTAAAACGCCCTTTATTATGGATCTTAGACCGAGTAGTAATTCCAGTTGCAAGCGGAGCTATTTTTGTACGTTTAGGGAATTTTTTCAATTCGGAGATCATCGGTCATGAAACTGATTCTGCTTTTGGAATTCGATTTTTACATGACAAATTCAGTAAAGCTGAAGTTGCAAATAAAACCGGAATTGCAAATCCAAAAGAAGCTTACAATGCAATAGTATCAGATCCTAAATTTGCTGATTTACTTGCTCAGGTTCCGGCTAAACATCCAACACAATTATATGAAGGTTTCTCGTATATATTTGTTTTTGCAATCTTATTTTTCCTTTATTGGAAAACAAATGCAAGACTTAAATCAGGACTTTTATTCGGTTTGTTTTTAGTCCTTTTATTTGTAGTTCGTTTTGTAGTAGAATTTGTAAAAGAAAGCCAAGGCGGTATCGAAGAAGAATTAGGCTTATTTTCAACCGGACAATGGTTAAGTATTCCATTTATCATCATTGGACTTTTCTTTATCATCAGAGCACAAAGAAATCCTCTGGCTGCATCTTAATATTAACTCAACAATATATCAAACGCTTAGTATTTAACGATACTGAGCGTTTTTTTTTATAGATTATAAGAAACTCCAAATTCTAAATTTTTAGTATTATAGCCTGCATTAGAACTTCCCAAGCCCGCATTTGAGACATGCCTTAAGCTCGGTCGTATATCAAACTGAGTACGTCGAATTTTTACACAAAAACCAACCGCTAAAACATCTGCAAAAGCAAATCCTTTCGACATACGTTCTGTTTCAGTATCTGTAATCATCGGACCAATACTTGCCAAAGCATAAACTGATAACTCCTCATTTATTGGTTTACGCACCAAAAAACCTATATTCAACACATACTCCCTAATATTTTTCGATTGTGTATATATTGCCCTCTTTTCTTCAAAATTAGGTGTTTCAGGTTTCACAAAATATAAATTCAGCAATTTGTGTTTTGCAAAATTAATTTCTGGCTGCACGAGGATTTGATAATTGATGTTTTTATTTTCTTTCAGCGTGTAATAAATCTGAAGTTTACAAAAATTATTTTCAAATGTATAATCCTTGTTTTTAAATTCACTTCCGAATCCATAATTAAAGCCAATACTAAACTTACCTGCAAATTGTGCAGACGCTGTAAGAACCCAAAAAGAAAAGAAAATAAACACTAAAAATCTCCTCATATAGTCTTTTTATACAAGTTAAATATAAGCATAAAAAAAAAGATCCAGTTTTCACTGGATCTTCTTTTTATATAAATTAAGGTTTTAATTATGCCTTATTATGTTTGTCTTCGATAGTGTGTTTATCATCAGAAGAAATCGAATCTACCAATACTGGAGTTGCGATAAATAAAGATGAATAAGTACCTACAACAATACCAATTAACATTGCAAAGATGAATCCTCTAATAGATTCTCCACCAAAGATAAACATTGTTAACAGTACAATGATCATCATTAATGACGTATTTAACGTTCTTGACAAAGTAGTATTAATAGAAGCATTTACAATATCTTCAAAACTTCCTTTACGGTTTCCGATGATGAACTCTCTAATTCTGTCAAATACAATTACTGTATCATTCATAGAGTATCCAATCACAGTAAGAATTGCAGCAATAAAGTGCTGATCCATTTCCATGTGGAAAGGCATGATTTTATAACATAAAGAGTAAATTCCTAATACGAAGATTACGTCATGCGCTACAGCTGCAATCGCTCCTAATGAATACTGCCATTTACGGAAAGAAACCATTAAGTATAAGAAAATAACTGCCATTGCACCAAGAACTGCCCAGTAAGAGTTTGTTTTAATATCTTCAGAGATAGAAGCTCCAACTTTAGAAGCTTGTAATACACCTACTTTTTTACCATCAAATGTATTAGTAAACTTATCGTAAGTAGTATTTGGGAAATATTTAGCTAATGCTTTATACAATATCTGATTTACTTCTTCATCAACAGCTACTCCATCTTCTTTGATTTTGTATTTTGTTGTAATTTTTAACTGATCATCATCACCTAAAATTTTAGCCTCAACCGGAGTACCAAAAGCAGCAGATAATTCATCTGAAACTACAGTTGCATCAACTGGTTTTTCAAATTTAACCTGGAAAGTTCTACCTCCTACAAAATCAACGCCTTCATCTAATCCGTTAACGAAGAAGATAGAAATTAAACTTACTACAACTACAATTGAAGAGAAGATGTAAGTGAATTTTTTGATTTTGATAAAATCAAAGTGGAAATTAGTAAACCAATTTTTAGTAATATTTGTAGAGAAAGTTAAATCGGCTTTTCCTGCAATATTTCTGTCGATAAAGATTCTTGCAATAAAGATAGAAGTAAACAATGATGTTACAATACCGATAAGCAATGTCAATGCAAAACCTTTGATTGGTCCAGTTCCGAAAATGAATAAGATCGCACCAGTTAAAACGTGAGTAACGTTAGCATCAATGATAGAACGCATTGCACCATGCCATCCGTAAGAAGCAACAACTGCCTCAGATAATGATTTACCTTCACGCAATTCTTCTTTTGCTCTTTCAAATATAATAATGTTGGCATCTACCGCAGTACCTAATGTTAAAACGATACCTGCAATACCTGGCAATGTAAGTACAAAACCAAAACTTGCCATAATTCCGAATAAGAAAAGTAAGTTTAATAATAAAGCCAAGTTAGCGTACCAGCCTGCTTTACCATAATAGAACACCATCCATCCGCAAACTAATAAGAAACCTAATACAGAAGAAATTGTTCCTGCATCAATAGCTGCCTGACCTAAAGATGGTCCTACAACAGTTGATTGAACGATATCTGCAGAAGCTGGTAATTTACCTGCGTTTAATACGTTTGCTAAATCTTTAGTTTCTGCAACATCAAAAGAACCTGTAATTTCAGATCTTCCACCAGCAATAGGACCGCTGGTTACACCTGGAGCAGAGTAAACAATATTATCTAAAACAATAGCAATATAACTTTTTTGAGCAAAAGCTCTACCTGTCAATTCTTCCCAAACTTTAGCACCCTGACTGTTCATTTGCATAGAAACAGCTGGTTTACCCATTTGGTCAAAAGTATCTTTAGCATCAGTTACAACTCCACCGCTCATAGCAGGTACATTGTCTCTGCTTCCTTTTAAAGCATATAATTCAACTGCTTCAATTTGTTTTCCTTTAGCATCTGTTAAAGTTGTAGGCTTACTCCAAACAAACTTTGCATTGTGCTGGTCAGCAGCCAATAAAACTCTAATTTCTGGTCTTTTGAAATATGAATTGATAGCAGCAGTATCTTTTGGTGCAAAATATCCTAAAATAGGACCAGCACCGTTATTGATAATTTTATCAAATAATGGATTGTTTCCTTTTTTAGCTTCAGTAGAATCTTTAGTATCTGTCAATAATGCATTTAATGAATCTTTAGCAACAGCTTTAGTTTCTGTCTTTTTGATTTCAGTCTTTTTTAATGCTTCATTAGCAGAAACTAAGAAATTACCAATTTCTTCAATTTTATAAGTTTCCCAGAACTCTAATTGAGCTTTTCCACCCAATAATTTTTTAATTCTATCTACATCTTTAGCACCTGGAAGTTCTACTAAGATTCTTCCTGTCTCTCCTAATTTTTGAATATTAGGTTGCGTAACACCAAATTTGTCGATACGTTCTCTTAGTACTTTATAAGCACTTTCTACAGACTCATCAACTTTTCTTTTGATTACTTTTTGAACTTCAGAGTCAGTCATTTTATTATCAACACCGCCTTCTCCTTGTAAACTTCTGTTTGCAAAGATATCTGGTGAAGCTAATTTTACATTTCCTTTTGAGTTTGCTTCAAAAGCTTCAAAAAACTTATTCAAATATGTTTTATTTCCTTCTAGATTTGCAGTTGCATCATCTAATGATTTATTAAATACAGGATTTTTAGAATTATTAGCTAATCCTTTTAATACATCTTTAATAGAAATTTGAAGAATCACGTTGATTCCTCCTTCTAAGTCAAGACCTTTATTTAATTGCTTGTTTTTTACTTCATTATAAGTAAAATCTGTAAAGCCAAGATTCAATACTTTTTCTTTACCAATAGAATCTAAATATTTTAATTCTTTATCAGGATTATCTCCTGCAAGAGCTTTGGCCTCACTTTTGACCTTATTTGCCACAAAAGTGAAAGAAAGTTGGTAAATACTTACCAATGCAAATAGAATTGCAAAAAATTTAATAAGTCCTTTATTCTGCATTATTACTAAAAATTAATTATGTTTTATTGTTTGTTTTTGTTTTAAAGTCCCATAAAATAAGCCCTGACTTGATTTTTTTTAACTAAAAAACTGAATCACGAATTACAACATTTTTCTTAAACCGAGCAAATATATAATTTACGAAAAGATTAACCAATTTATTTATTAATTAATCTCAAAAAAAAGACTGCAAAAGTGCAGCCTTATCTTTTTTTTATCCAAATCATTATACTAAAATCGATTTTAGGGCATCATTCATCCCTCTAACTGCATCTGCACTTTTTGCAAATAAAGCCTTTTCCTGATCGTTTAGTTTGATATCTAAAATTTCTTCTACTCCGTTTTTACCAATGATACAAGGCACACCAATACAAATATCGTTTTGGCCGTATTCTCCTTCTACGAATACAGAGCAAGCAATCATTTTCTTTTGATCATTTAGAATACTATCCACCAGATAAGCAACAGAAGCTCCCGGCGCATACCATGCTGAAGTCCCTAAAAGACCTGTAAGAGTTGCTCCTCCTACCATAGTATCTGCAGCAACTTTTTGCAACGCTTCTTCTGAAAGAAATTCAGTTACCGGAATTCCGTTATAAGAAGCCAAACGTGTCAGCGGGATCATCGTTGTATCGCCATGACCTCCAATAACCATTGCTGATATATCATTTGCAGGTTTATCTAAAGCCAAAGAAAGATATGTTCTGAAACGAGAACTATCTAAAGCTCCTCCCATACCAATAATTCTGTTTTTTGGCAAACCTGTAGCTTTTAAAGCTAAATAAGTCATCGTATCCATTGGATTCGAGACTACAACAATTATAGTATCTGGAGAATGTTTCAGTACATTTTCAGCAACTGTTTTTACAATTCCTGCATTTATACCTATTAATTCTTCACGAGTCATTCCTGGTTTTCTCGGGATTCCTGATGTAATAACCACTACATCACTTCCCGCTGTTTTAGAATAATCGTTGGTTACGCCGGAAACCTTGGTATTAAAACCTGTATTTGTGGCACATTGCATAATATCCAACGCTTTACCTTCGGCAAAACCTTCTTTAATATCCAACAACACTACTTCGCTGGCAATTCCTCTATAAGAAATAACATCTGCACATGTAGCTCCAACATTTCCTGCTCCTACAATGGTAACTTTCATATTTTATACTTTATCGGTTATTAATTAAGTTATATCTTTAAACGACAATTCGTTTAATTGTTTTAGTAAATTTAAACAATTAAACGAATTGGATTTATTAAATTTTCAATTTATGCGTCAATATTTGCGTAAACTGCATTTTTCTCGATGAATTCTCTACGAGGTGGTACCTCATCTCCCATTAACATAGAGAAAACTCTATCTGCTTCTGCAAGACTATCAATAGTTACCTGACGTAAAGTTCTAAAACTAGGATCCATTGTTGTTTCCCACAATTGCTCCGCGTTCATCTCTCCAAGACCTTTATAACGCTGAATGTTAGCACTTCCTCCCATTCTTTCGTTTGCCTGGTCTCTCTGTACATCATTCCATGCATATTCTTTTTTATTTCCTTTTTTAACCATGTACAAAGGAGGTGCTGCAATATAAACGTGACCTTCTTCTATAAGTTCTTTCATGAAGCGGAAAAAGAACGTTAATATTAAGGTAGAAATGTGACTACCATCGACATCGGCATCACACATGATGATTACCTTGTGATATCTTAATTTTTCAATATTTAATGCTTTACTGTCTTCTGCTGTACCAACTGTAACTCCCAAAGCAGTAAAGATATTTCTAATCTCTTCGTTTTCGAATACTTTATGGTGCATTGCTTTCTCAACGTTCAGAATCTTACCACGTAATGGTAAAATTGCCTGAAAGTTACGATCACGACCTTGTTTTGCTGTACCACCAGCCGAATCTCCCTCGACAAGGTAAACTTCACATCTTGCAGGATCCTGCTCAGAACAATCTGATAATTTTCCCGGAAGTCCGCCACCGCCCATAACGGTTTTACGCTGTACCATTTCACGGGCTTTCTTTGCCGCATGACGAGCCTGCGCTGCTAAAATTACTTTTTGGATAATTAATCTTGCATCATTTGGATTTTCTTCCAAATAATTCTCCAACATCTCACCAACAGCCTGAGAAACAGGAGAAACTACTTCTCTATTTCCAAGTTTAGTTTTAGTCTGACCTTCAAATTGAGGTTCTGCAACTTTTACAGAAATAATCGCTGTTAATCCTTCACGGAAATCATCTCCAGCAATTTCGAACTTTAATTTATCTAACAAACCAGAAGCATCTGCATATTTTTTAAGCGTTCTTGTTAAACCGCTTCTAAAACCCTGCAAGTGCGTTCCACCTTCGTGTGTATTAATATTATTTACATAAGAAAAAATATTCTCTGTATAACTTGTATTATAGATTAAGGCAACTTCTACAGGAATTTCACCTTTATCATGATCCATGCTGATTACATGCGAAACAATTGGCTCACGATTACCGTCTAAGTAACGGATATATTCTTTTAATCCTTCTGTAGAATGAAAAACTTCACTTCTGAATTCTCCTTTTTCATCAACTTCTCTTTTGTCTGTAAAAGTAATTGTGATTCCTTTATTCAAGAAAGAAAGCTCACGCATACGAGCAGACAAAGTGTCGTAAGAAAATTCTGTTGTCTGAGTAAAAATAGTATCGTCTGGATAAAAAGTCTGACGCGTACCTCTTTTATCTGTTTCTCCGATTTGTTTTACCGGATATAATGATTTTCCTCTTTCGTATTCCTGCTCATAGATCTTACCGTCTCTAAAAACCGTAGATTTCATATGAATAGAAAGTGCATTTACAACAGAAACCCCAACACCGTGCAAACCTCCGGAAACTTTATAAGAATCTTTATCAAATTTACCTCCGGCACCAATTTTAGTCATTACTACCTCAAGTGCAGAAACACCTTCTTTTTTATGTAAATCAACTGGAATACCACGACCGTTGTCTTCAACCGTTACAGAACCATCTTCGTTTATTGCAACACCAATCGTATCACAATGTCCTCCCATCGCCTCATCAATAGAGTTATCAACAACCTCATAAACAAGATGATGAAGTCCTCTAACTCCCACATCTCCAATGTACATCGATGGACGCATTCTAACGTGCTCCATTCCTTCTAATGCCTGAATACTATCTGCTGAATAATTGTTCTTCTTGATTTCTTCGCTCATATAATTTATTCTAAAAAATGTAATTATTGTCTAACACGCAAATATATAAAAACGCGGGCTATATATCCAGTAAAATACCACTTAAAGCACTTAAGTTATTAACACAATGGTCTGAAAAACTAGAAAATAAATCCAAAAGTTAGTTTTAAATTCCAATACTGAAGAATTGGGATAAAATCCAAATTTTAAAAATGAAAATATCCTAAAAATTAATTCTTTAAAAAGTTCTAATCCCATGGCTTCGAAAAAAATAAAATTCAAAAATCAAAAAAATTAAAACGCATAAAAAAATCCAAAACAAACATTTTAAATGTTCGTTTTGGATTTTCCTTTACTGTTCCCAAATTGGAATTTGGAATTTATTATCTCGCATTTAAACCGTTATTCCAGCTTTTGAAATCTCTACATCTGCCCTTACGTGTGCCGCATTTGCTCTTCCGCTCGGATCCAGGTTTTCCTGCCATTTAGGAATCCATTTTCGAACTGTTTGCGCAGCACTGACCTGAGGATAGTATTTATGAAAAATTGATCGGTATAAATAAGCTTCTTTTGTCGTTGGTGAATTATACGGAAATTCTGCACTCGCTCCCGCTAATTGCTCATCTGTAACTTGTGAGGCACAATATTCGATTAATTCATCTACCCAATTGTATCCCACACCATCTGAAAACTGTTCTTTCTGTCTCCATAAAATTTCTTCTGGCAGATAAGGATTTTCGGGTGTATCAAATGCTTTTCTTAAAATGTATTTTTCAATACCGTCATAAGTTTTTGGCTGTTTTTCTTCTGGCTTAATACGAATGGTAGCATCTAAGAAATCCTTGTCTAAAAACGGAATTCTAGCCTCTAATCCATGTGCCATTGTTGTTTTATCTGCGCGAAGTAAATCGGCAGTAAACAATTTCTGAACTCTTTCTATAGTTTCGTCCTGAAATTCTTCTGTTGAAGGCGCATTTCTAAAATACAAATGCCCTCCGAAAACCTCATCGGCACCTTCTCCGGAAAGAATAATTTTAACTCCTTTATCGCTTATCGCTTTCGCTAATAAATACATCGGAACTCCAGCTCTTACCGAAATAATATCGTAAGTCTCTATATGATAAATAACTTTTTCTAAAATCTGAACTCCCTCTTCTACAGAAAAATGAATTTCGTGATGTTCTGTTCCTAAAAACGCAGCCGCTTTTCTTGCTGCAGCATTATCTGGACAATCAGCATCTAATCCGATTGAAAAAGATTGTAGTTTTTTGCCATTTTCAGCCATTAATCTTGATGCAATCGCAGAAGTCAAAGATGAATCTAAACCGCCCGAAAGCAAAACTCCTACAGGCACGTTTCCTAACAAACGTTTGCGCGTAGCATCGATCAAAGTTTCGCGAATTACATCTAAATCAAGAGATTGTTTTGCATTTTGATGATCTTCATATTCGGGCTGATAATATTTTACAAAACCAGTTTTTGCTGTATAATAATGCCCTGGAGGAAAAGTAGAAAATGATTTACACTGGTCTGCAATAGATTTCATTTCAGAAGAAAAATAAATTCTTCCCCTTTCATCCAATCCGTAATACAAAGGTTTAATCCCAATTGGATCACGTCCGGCAATATAATTATCACCATCTATAACTACAAAAGCAAAATCCCCGTCCAGCAAATTACAAAAATCATATCCAAATTCTTCGTACAAATGCACAATAACTTCAGAATCTGATTTTGTTCTAAAAGTATGTCCTTTTAAAATCGTTTCTTTTAATTCTTTATAATTGTAAATTTCTCCATCATGAATCATCCAAGCCTTCGCAGTCCCCTGTATTGGCTGTTTACCAGTTTCCAGATCGATAATCGACAGACTTTCATGGCAGATTATACTGCCATTCTCCATAATATGCAAATCACGTTCATCAGGACCACGATGTGACATTCTCTTAGAAAGCTCATTTACAAGTTGCGGGTCTTTTCCTTTACCGATAACGGCTAATATTCCAGACATACTATTATTCTTTTTATTTATTTTAATTTTTGCGATACCCGGCATAACTTTATGAGCGCCTTAAAGACACTATTATTGCATACAAAAGAAAACATGAAGTTTTATTTTATCTTTCGTAAGTAACATTTAAAAAGAAATGCAGCTTTTTTATTTTGGGGAATGCCAAATATAAAAAATGTAAGTTAATTAATTACCAAAAAAACTTTTTAAGTAATTGAAATAATAGAATTTAACAATTTAAGACACAAAAAACGTTCTCAAGAGAGAACGTTTTTCTAAAAATAAATATATACTAATTCTAATAATTCACTGTTATGCTTTAGCGTAAGCGTCGTCATGAACACTCGCAACGGCTCTTCCAGAAGGATCATTCATGTTTTTAAAAGCTTCATCCCACTCCAAAGCGATTTTTGTACTGCAGGCAACACTTGCTTCCTGAGGCACGCATAAAGCTGCTGCATCACTAGGGAAATGTTCTGCAAAAATAGAACGATAATAATATTCTTCTTTTGAAGTTGGGGTTTGAAGCGGGAATTTATATTTAGCGTTTGCCAATTGTTCGTCAGAAACTTCTCTTCCTACCACTTCTTTCAAAGTATCAATCCAGCTGTATCCTACTCCATCAGAAAATTGTTCTTTCTGTCTCCAGGCAACACTTTCCGGAAGCATATCTTCAAAAGCTTTACGAACCACCCATTTTTCCATTGGATGTTCTTTGTTGATCATTTTATCTTGTGGGTTGATGCGCATTGCAACATCCATAAATTCTTTATCTAAAAAAGGGACACGGCCTTCAATTCCCCAAGCTGCCAAACTTTTGTTTGCACGTAAACAGTCGTACATATGAAGTTTACCTAATTTACGAACGTTTTCTTCGTGAAATTCTCTTGCGTTTGGTGCTTTATGGAAATATAAATATCCTCCAAATAACTCATCTGCGCCTTCTCCTGAAAGAACCATTTTGATTCCCATTGATTTGATAACTCTAGCCATTAACCACATTGGAGTCGAAGCTCTTACTGTAGTTACATCGTATGTTTCAAGGTTATAAATTACATCGCGAACAGCATCTAAACCTTCTTGGATTGTAAATTTAATTTCGTGGTGAATTGTTCCGATATGTTTCGCAACAACCTGAGCCGCTGCCAAATCAGGAGAACCGTCAAGTCCTACTGAAAAAGAGTGCAATTGCGGATACCAGGCATCTGTAGTATCGTCTGACTCAATACGTTTTTGAGCAAATTTTTTGGCCACTGCAGAAGTAATAGACGAATCTAAACCTCCAGAAAGTAAAACTCCATAAGGAACATCACTCATTAACTGTCTGTGAACTGCAGCTTCAAGTGCTTTTTTGATTTCCGAAATACTGGTTTCGTTGTCTTTTACAGCATCAAATTCTGTCCAGTCTCTTTTGTACCATTGCACAAATTCACCATCTTTACTTGTCATATAATGTCCCGGAGGAAACAATTGAATCTTTGTACAATATCCTTCCAAAGCTTTTAATTCAGACGCTACGTAAAAAGTTCCGTGCTGATCCCATCCAATATATAATGGAATAATTCCCATATGGTCACGAGCAATAAAATACTCGTCTTTCTCTACATCATAAATTGCAAATCCGAAGATTCCGTTCATTTCATCAACAAAATGAGGTCCTTTTTCTTTATATAATGCCAAAATTACTTCGCAGTCACTTTCGGTCTGAAAGTTATATTTTCCTTCAAATTGTTTACGCAATTCTCTGTGGTTATAAATTTCACCGTTTGCAGCCAGAACCAATTTTTTATCTTCTGTAAATAAAGGTTGTTTTCCTGACGCTGGATCTACAATTGCCAAACGCTCGTGAGAAAGAATTGCTTTTTCATTACTGTAAATTCCGCTCCAGTCTGGTCCGCGGTGGCGAATGATTTTAGACATTTCTAATACTTGAGGTCTTAAGGTTTCGGCTTTTTGTTTTAGATCAAAGGCACATACGATTCCACACATAATTCTATATTTTTATTATAATTTTTATTTTGATAAGGCAAAGATGCGGTAATGGTTATAATTGAAAAACACAAAAGACGATTTCAGTTATAATTTAAAACCATAAGTTCATTTTTACATATAAAATGTAAAATTTTAATATAAAAAAAAGCCTTGAACTTGAAAATTTTAATTATGGGCTTAATAAAAGCGTAAAATACAAGGTTTCAAACAGATCTTTGAATTAAAATTACAGATTTTTCAGATTCGTTGAAAGATTACGAAAGAGAACAATAAAAGCTATTCAAAAATTATTGTTTACTCAGCTGAAACAGTTTTTCCTTCCATGTTAACGAAGTAGCTGGTATTTTGGTTCTCGACCTTAAACAAATTATTCGGATAGGATTCCACTTTTTTTGCCTCAACTTTAAAGAGCGTTCTCCCATCTGCATCGATCACTTTCCATTTATTATTGGGATATTGAGCCAGAAAAGTATTTCCTCTAACTCCATCTGCATTAATTGCATTTTCTAAATTAAATTTGAGTTTTAAATTGCGATCCAAAACAGTGATTTTATCTTTTAATGTAATAATTATAGACTCTTCCTGAAAAGTAATTTTATCATGATTAAGCTTTAAAAGTTCTTTTCCTTCATGATTTATAATACCATATTTGCGACTGGGATTTGTATAAATATTGCTGTCTTTTCTAACATAAAAATAGTCGCGATCTTTGTATGGACAATATATATAATCAAATGAAGCAATTTCTTTTCCAAACTCATTAAGCATTTTAAAGTTAGATCCATTTCCATTTTCTAACATAATAATACCGTATTCGTTTCCTCCATGCATTGAAATGCTATAATCTTTTATATTTGCTATAGTTTTTCCTTCGAGATCATATATTATGGTATCATCTTCTACTAAGTTAGAACTTGAAAAATAGCTTTTGGCTGTATTTCCTGTTGTAATGGTATAAATTATTGAAATATAATGTTTATCCTTTTGAACATACTTTTTTAGAGACATATCAAAAAGTGAATACTTACCATTTGAATTTCTTATTCTTAAATAATGATTCCCTACAAACTCATTATAATCATTTTCACAAGGAATTATAATTGAAAAATTCTCATCAGCAAACCCGTATAACTCATTTTTATTTAGTCTATAAATTTTGGTACTGCCAATTTTACTTATTCTGTCTACTCCCAATTCTATAGCTTTAGCTTCTAAATTAATTGTTTGGGCATTTAAACCAGCATATATAAAACATACTATCAAAAAAAAGATATTTTTCATTTTTAATTTATTTCCTGCTAAAATAATAAAAATGGACGCAGACTATTCAACACTTTCAATCGTGTAATGCGTTTTGTTAATCTCAAATTTAAACCCAGCTTTATTTCCCATTAAATGCGCTCCAAGTGGAGACTGAGGTGAAAGTGCGATAACATTGATTCCGTCAATAGCAATTTTAGGAAGCGCAACACTCACATATAAATAAATTCCGTTGGCTTTTACCAAACTTCCCAAAACTATATTTTCTGTTACTTTAAATGGATCAATTTTATCCAAAATCCCTTTATGCTCGATTGCTTCTTTGAGCTTATTGGTTAATTTTTCCTGCTCGATATGCATCATTGACAAAGCCGTTTCGTGTTTGTCACCTGCAGAACCTTTGGCATCGTTTTTAGAATCTTCGGTCAAGTTAGAAATCATGTCTCTAAAAACATCCATTCGGTCTTGAACCATTTGATTATAATGTGTATATATTTTTTCTTTAAAAGTCATTTTTTTAGGTTCTGATGTGCAAAGTTACAAAGGTGCAAAGGTATTTTCTTATTTAAAAAAAATTAGCCATGAATTCACGAATCTACTCCAAAAATTCATGAGTTCATGGCTGAAAAAAAAGGCACATTTATTTAAAAATATCTTTGTGCCTTATTATCTTTCCGGCAATATCTAAAAATCAAATTTATAATTTGCACCGCCCAGCACCTGAAATCCTTGTACAGGATAATTAAGCCATTTTTCGTAGGCTTGATTTCCTATATTATTAAGTTTCAAGAAAAAAGTCAGACGCTCGCTGAATTTATATCCTAAATGAGCATTGGCATCAAAATAGCTTTTTAATGTTATTGGAGCCGCATTTGTTACAATCGAGGTATTCAACTGCATATCTTTTCGTTCTCCTACATAAAACACATTTAAACCTGCATACCATTGTTTGGTGATATTAACATCCAAAGTTGAACTTAGTTTTATAGTGGGTAAATTCCAAGCTTCTAAAGCTCCATCTGTTTTGTAGCTGTTAAAAGTTCCATTGATTCCGAAAGTTACGTTTTGAGAAAAATCAGCTTTTAACTCTCCATAAAAACGAAACGTTCTGATATCCTGATAAACAACTCCAAATGAGTTTCCAAAAGCATAATTTTCATTCGAAGCATCTTCTGTATAATCATTACTTTTAAACAGAGCTTTATCTTTTTCGTTTAGATAAGAACCCGTCAGATTATAATTTACATTATTAGCCAATTTCCCTTTCAAACCAGCAAAAACCGTGTATTGATTATTGGTTGGCCTGATATTTAGTGTCGGTGATAAAAATGGATTTTCTGTTACCAGATCAGCATAAGAATTTTGATTTATGCTTCCGTTTACTCCCGTATAGAAAATCATTAAGTCGCCGACCAATTTATAAGAAGCGTTTACTTTTGGATAAATATAAAATTTGTTGCTGCCGTTTTCAGAACCTCCACTGTAGAATAAACCAGCTCCTAATTCTAATGTCCAGTCATTTTCATTAATCACAAAACTTGGCTCAATGCCCACATTTGTATAACCGTATTTAACAGGTGCCAGATTATCGTGTGCATAATTATTTTCAAAAGAACCGCTTACGTGATCTACAATAACATTGGTATTGATGGATTGCTCCATAACATCAACTTTAAAAGTTGGTTTTAGATAAAAACGATTTTCTGACGAAGAAAAACTGTCTGAAAAGTGGGTGAATTTTGCCGCAATTTTATTAAAAATACTTTCCGTAAACTCAATGTTTCCGCCCGCAGTAATTGTGTTATAAGAGTGATTAGGATTAATTCCTCTAACTAAATCAAAACGCTGGTCCGGAATTGTTGCTCCAAATTCTGCCGGAAGACCGTACCAGTTATATATTTGATTTTGATATCCCAAATCTATATTCCATGTAATATCACGACTGTTTACACCATAACCTACATTTAATGCGGTATCATAAAATTCATCGTTTAATTCTACATCTTTAATTCCTCCCTGCGAGGAATGATGGCGAAACATTCCAGCTACATAATCGTTATTTCCTAAATCTTGCGTTACAAATAGTTCTGCATTCAGCGTGCTGTAATTACCAACTCCAACTGTTGCATAGTTAGTAAACAATCTTTCTTTTTTAGATTTTTCTACACCTTCTGCCTTTCCTTTAGAAGGCGTAAAAGTCGATGCTACAGGAACAGACAAAATACTATATTTTATGGTTTCTTTTGGCTGGTTTCCAGTATCGTCAAGTGATGGCATTTCTTTTACTTTAAAAGCATCAGAAATAGTTGGCGAATAAGGTTTTACTACATTTACCGTTTCTGTCCCAATCGTTTCATCTTTCTTCTGTGAAAATGAAAGCTGGCAAACAAATAATACTAGTAAGACGATGATTTTATTTCGGCAATTTAATTTCATATTTATTCTTTTTAAGAGTATAGAGAAAAGAATATAGAGCATAGACGAATACTATTTCTTAATTCTTAAATTCAACCTCTTGTTCTGTTTCTATATTTTAAAAATCTATATTCTTTGTTCTATTTTCTATTTTCTTTGTTCTGTTTTATGCTTCCCATTCTCCTTTTGCGACAAATTGAGCTTTTCCTCCAATTTTAATATCAAATTGATCGTCAGCTAATTTACCTTTAAAATAAATTTGAGACGGACGACCTATATAATCTCCCTGATAATTAATTATTTCAAACTCAGGTTTATGATATTTTAGCAGAAAAGCCTGAAGACAAGTACTTGCACTTCCTGTCGCTGCATCTTCTACCAATTGATTGTGTTCGATACAAAGCATTCTGCTAAACAGTTTTGAATCTTCCAGATAATAAAAATATAAGCCTCTATGATCAGTTTTACAATGCTCCCTCATCCATTTATCGGCCTTATCTTTATCTAAAACCAAATTCTCCAAAGCTCTTTTACTACTTAATCCAACCATTACAAAAGCACTTCCGGTTGTTACTTCCTGAATTGGAAATTGATTTTCAAAATCACTGACTTTCAAATTACTAAAAAGTGTAAAATCTTCTTTCGAAAAAACATCCCAAAATTTTGGCTGTGCGGCTTTCAGCCAAATCAAATCTTCTGTTTTATCAATTGGAATTCCTCCAATCGGAACTGTAAGTTTAATTTCGCTTGGCGAATTTTCAAATATCTTATTCATCAAAACCCAAGATGTTCCAATTATCGGATGTCCCGCAAACTGCATCTCTTGCGCCGGAGTAAAAATTTTAATCTCCGCTTTATTATTTTCTCTATCCAATTTGGTTACAAATGTGCTTTCTGCGAAGTTAATTTCGCGGGCAATTTGCTGCATTTCTTCCGAACTCAAATTCTCAGCATCTAAAAAAACTGCCAGCTGATTTCCAGCATATTTTCTATCAGCAAAAACATCAACTATATAAAAAGGTAAACTCATTTCTTTCTTTTTTTCTTGAGAAAATAGAGAAAAGAACCAAGAAGAAAGAGTACCGAGAAGTCTTTTCTCTTTTCTCTTTATTGTTCTCTCTTTATTCTATTCTCTTTATTTTCTAATCTTTCTTCTTACTTCTTTCTTCTTATTTATTAATCGATGAATTTGTTTTTGACTCTTCTAATTTAATAGCGCTTAATTCTCTTTTAGCCTCTTCAACCACATCTGGATAATCTGTAAAATTGTTAATTACGTTATCTAAAATATAAGTTGCCTGATAGCTGTCTTTTAACCCGTAAAAGTTTTTGGCCATTAAAACCAAACTTTTTGCTCCGTAATATTTATACGCAGAGTAGTTTTTGGCCAGTTTCTGAACCGAAACATTTGATGCATCAAATTTGCCTTCTTTAGTTTTAAAATAAGCATCGTAATAAAGTGCTTCTGCTGCCAATTCGCCTTTAGATGTTGTAGATAATTTGGCATAAGCTTGTTTTGCCTTATCCTCATCTCCAGTCTGCATTGCTGCGCGCGCTACAATAATCTGCGCATCAGATTTTACATTTGCATCTGCTTTAGGATTTTGCAATACTTTGTCTGCATAGATTACAGAATTGTTATAATCTTTTTTATCATAGTAACATTTCATCAAATTAGACTGCGCAAAAGTTTTATTTTGAGGAGAATCTGCTTCGTCTTCTAATCGGGTTAAAACCGGAACCGATTTATCGCAATTTTTAGCTTTTAGGAAAATCTGAGCTAATCTTGACAACGACTGCTCTGTAAACTCACTTCTCGGCTGGCTGATTACATATTCATAATTTGCAGCCGCTTTTGTTTCAGAACCTTCTGCGTAATACAATTGAGCTAAATAAAAATTACTTTCAAGCGAATGTAATCCAGATGAAAATTTGCTCACATAACCAGAAAAACCTGTAATTGCAGCTTTACTGTTGTTTTGACTGTATTGTTTAAAAGCAGCGTTATAAGTATCGTTATCTAATTCTGCATCGGTTACCGAAACAAAATCTAAAGTTCGAACCCAAGTTGCATATTCATCTACTTTTCCAGAATCAACATAAATTAATCTTGCTGTCGAAACGGCTTCCAGAGCTTCAGGCGTTTTTGGAAACTCGGCTGCAACTTTTTTGAATTTTGTCAAAGCCTGTTCGTCACGATCGGAATTATAATAAATCAAACCTTGTTTTAAAATAGATTTTGAAGTAAATGAACCATTTTTATATTCTGAAATAAGCTGATCGTACGTTTTTAGCGCCAGATCATTCTTTTTATCTGCCACGTAAGTATTTCCTAATTCATATAAAACATCATCACGATATTCTGATTTCTTATACATTTTAAGAAAATTATTCAGCTCGCTGATTTTCTGATCGTTTTTGGACATAAAACCGTATGAAAGCGCTTTTTGAAACTGTGCATAATCGGCATCAACACTATTTGAAGCCATTGCCTTTCCGTAAGCTTCCATTGCCGGAGCATATTTAGAATTTACAAATCTAGAATCTCCTAAACGAAGGTAAGAATCATTTAGGCGAACTTTATCGCCGGGAGCATTATCAATCTGCGCCTGAAATGAATTCGCAGCCTGGTCGTATTCTTTCAATTTAAAATACGTATATCCAATATTATAATTGATGTTTTTATATTCATCTGTAGTTTTTGCAGCAGCTAAACCAGCAAATTGTTTGTAACTCAATAAAGCATTCTGAAAATCATCTGTTACATATTCTGTCTCTGCTTTCCAGAAAGTTGCACGTGCCGTAAACTCAGGTGTTTTTTGTTCGCTGATAGCACTTTTAAACATTTTTGAAGCCTCTGTATAATTAGATTCATTATACAATTCTAAACCTCTGTAAAAAAGCACTTTTTGATACGCTGCTTTGTTTTCTGGATTTCTGTTTTTTTCTAATAAAACCAAAGCTTCTTTGTAGTTTTTAGTCGAAATATAAGAGTCAACCAACAATTTTTCGATCTCAGATCTGCTCGAATTATTTGGGTATTTTTTTAAGAAATCAAGCAAAATTCCCGGAACTGTCTGGTATGCATTTCCTATATCGTAACTTACTTTGGCATAATTTAAAGATGCATCTTCCTGAATCTGTGCATTAAAATCCATTTCAGAAGCATTTTTAAAAGCATTAAGAGCTTCTTGTTTTTTGCCTGTATTTAGATAACTCAACCCCAAATGATAATAAGCATTTTGAGCCACAAAATCTTTTCCTTCAATAATTTTATTGAATTGAGAAATTGCTTTTTCGTAATTTTTCTGTTCGTAATAAGCATACCCTAACTGATAAAAATCGGTATTGCTCCATTTCCCTTTTTTCCCTGTATACTGCTCCAAAAAAGGAATAGCTTTGTCGTATTGTTTTAAATTGAAATAACTCTCTCCGATAATTTTATTCAGTTCAGATTTTTCCAGAGCGTTTGATTTATCCATTGCTTTCTGCCCTAAATCAATTGCTTTTTGAAAATTTCCAAGCTTAAAATTCATATCAGCCTGATAATACGACAGCTTTTCTTTGTATTTTTCTTCGCCAGAAACCTCATCAAAATATTTTGTTGCTTCTTTGTAATCATCACCTTCATACGCCATAAATCCTAAATAATATTTGGCTTGCGAACCAAATTCAGGAGAATTTACAACTTTATTAAAATAGGTTGTAGCTTCATTTTTCTTTTTAGCATTAAAGTAGCTGTATCCTTTTTGAAAATTGAATTTATCAGATTCGGTTTTGCTCATGTAACTTTCGTCAACTCTGTCAAACCACTCCAGCGCTTTTGGATAATTTCCCTGTTCGAAGAAATATTGAGCAACCTCAATGTAGGCTTGGTTTTGTTTGGTACTTGTAGGGTAATCGTCTACAAACCTTTCCATCAAATCATCTGCATTTGCCTGATTGGTTCTAATGGCGCAATTGGCGATATAATAAGCACAGTCTGACTTAACTTCTTCGTTTGCTGTTTTATTTTTTACTTCTTCAAAAATATGTTGTGCAGAAGCATATTGTTTATCATTGTATAAAGCGAGTGCTTTGTCAAAATCCTTTAAATCGTAAGTATATATAGCTGATTTTTGTGCCGAAACTATGGTCGAAAAAAGGATAATTTGTAATAAAAAGAACCAAGAAAGTTTACGCATTTTAATTTTGTTTAGTATTCAAATTTATCATTTTATAACGTTTATAACGAATTGTTTTAAGGTTTTATTATGAACAAATATTTTAAAAGCTGTTATTTAATGCCGTATGAACTTCAAAATATTGGTTCTCAAACTTTCAAAAGCAATTGTTTTTTTTAAAGTTTTTCTTAAGAATTGATTGAAATTTATTTTGAATCCAACCGTTATCTTATTACTTTTACCATTCTAATCACTTTATTATGTCACAAACCGTACTATCTCTTAAAGAAGTCACTATATATCAAGAAGGAAGAAAAATTTTATCTCACATAAATTTAGATGTTAAACACGGTGAATTTATATACATAATCGGAAAAACAGGCTCTGGAAAAAGCAGCTTCATGAAAACTTTATACGCCGATTTACCCTTAACAGAAGGCGAAGGACATATCGTAGAATTTGATCTGGCTGCTATTAGAGAAAATGATATTCCGTTTTTAAGACGTAAAATTGGGATTGTGTTTCAGGACTTTAAATTACTTCCTGATCGTTCTATCAAAGACAATATGCTTTTTGTATTAAGAGCTACCGGATGGCATGAAAAAGATGCAATGGAGCATAAAATTGATGAAGTTTTAGACAAAGTCGGGATGAAAGATTTTGTAAACAAAATGCCTCATCAGCTTTCTGGAGGAGAACAGCAGCGTGTTGCGATTGCAAGAGCACTTCTTAATGATCCAGAATTTATTCTTGCAGATGAACCTACAGGAAACCTGGATCCGCAGACAAGTTCTGAAGTTTTGGAAGTATTGAAAAAAATCAACGCTAACGGTAAAACCATTATTATGGCAACTCACGATTATGCTTTATTGATGAAATTCCCGTCTAAAACATTAAAATGTGAAGACGAAAGAATTTTTGAAGTGGTGCAAAGAAGCGTGTAATGCTTTCTATTCTTATTCCAGTTTATAATTATAATGTTTTTACTTTAGTTGAAACACTTTATAATCAATGTCTGGAGTCTGATATTTCTTTTGAAATTATCTGTTTAGATGATGCGTCAAACGAGTTTTTGACTAAAAATCAGCAGCTAAATCAACTTAACAATGTATCTTTCAGTAGTTTAAAAAACAATGTTGGAAGAAGCAATATTCGAAATTTATTAGTTCAAAAAGCTTCTTACGAAAATGTACTTTTTCTAGATGCCGATACAATTCCGGTGCATTATGATTTCATTTCAAAATACATTCAGGAACTGCAAAAAGGCACAACAATTGCTTACGGCGGAATTTTATATAAAGATATAAAACCTCCAAAAGAACAGCTTTTACGCTGGATTTATGGTCGAAAAAGAGAAGCCTTAAAGGTAGATGACCGAATTAAAAATCCTGCTCAGTCGGCATTTGTATCGAACTTATTGATAAAAAAAGAAATTGCTGTCCGCTTTCCTTTTGATGAGACAATTATAAAATATGGTTTCGAGGATATGCTTTTTTTTTCTGTTTTAAAATCCGGAAAAATACCAATTACACACCTGGAAAATCCTGTTTATCATCTTAATTTAGAAACGGGTGCTGTATTTCTAAACAAAACAAAAACAGCACTAGAGAATCTTTCTTTTCTTTATGATTCAAAAAAAATAACAAAAGACAATAGTAAAATTATAGCGTTGTTTGTTCGTTTAAAAACACTTAAACTTACCACTGCATTTGCTTTTTTGTTTAAAAAGACGGCATCAAGGATTGAACAAAATTTACTTTCAGAAAAACCATCATTACTTTTATTTGACCTTTATAAATTGGGCTTTTACTGCTCTTTAAAAACAAAATAAATGGCTTTTTTTTCAATTATAATTCCGCTGTACAACAAAGAGAATTTCATCAAAAACACGATACAAAGTGTTTTGGAGCAAACTTTTGGCGATTTTGAAATCATTGTAATAAACGACGGATCTACAGACAAAAGTGAAGAAAAAATACTGCAGTTTGAGGATTTAAGGATTAGTTATTTCAGCACAGAAAATAATGGTGTTTCTGCAGCCAGAAATTACGGAATTACAAAAGCAAGCGCATCTTATATTACCTTTCTGGATGCAGACGATTATTGGCGGCCGATATTTTTAGAGGCGATGCTGCAAAACATCAAACGCTTTCCGGAACAGAAAGTTTTTGCTGGTGCAATTGAGTTTGAAACTTCAAAAAAAACAATTCCGGCACAGTATTCTATTATAAAATCTGATCCAGAATCTCAAATTGTAAATTACTTTAAGGCAAGCCTGAAAGAGAGTGCGATATGGACTTCCTGCGCCGTATTTCACACAACTATTTTTAGCGAAATTGGAAATTTTGATACTAAAATAAAAAGCGGACAAGACACTGATTTATGGATTAGAATCGGGCTTAAATATCCTGTTGTGTTTATCTGGAAAATTTTAGCGCGTTACGTTTACGACTCTAAAAGTCTTTCTAAAAACACAAAACTTATTCATGAAAAAATGGATTTTTCTAAATTTAACGAAGCAGAAAAATCAAATGCAGAGTTGAAAAAATTCTTAGATTTAAATCGCTTTTCATTAGCCGTAAAAAGCAAAATTGCCGAAGAAAATGAACAATTCAAAATGTATTATAAGGATATTGATCTGAACAATTTGAGTCTTAAAAAGAAAATACTTTTAAGACTTCCTTCCGCTTTATTAAAAATTCTAATTTCGTTTAAAACCAGATTAGCAGATTTAGGTTTGGTATCAGCTGTTTTTAAATAATTTGAATTTTTTATATTCCCGAATATAATCTTCCTCATTAAATTCATCCGAAGACAATACCAGACAGACAGAACCTGAAGAAAAATTCTGCAGTTCACGCCAAATGCCGGGAACAATAAGCAGACCAATATTGGGCTTATTGAGTGTTACTGTTTTTATTTGTCTGCCGTCTTTTAGCACAACATCAAAACTGCCGCTTAAAGCAATCAAAAATGCCTGCTGTTCTTTATGCGCGTGCCCTCCCCTTTTACTGCCGCTGGGAACATCATACAAATAATACACTCTTTTGGACACAAACGGAATAGTTTCTCCCTGAATTACAGAAAGATTCCCTCTTCGATCCTGAATTTTGGGAATTTCAATCAATTGAACATCAGCGATTGTTGTCATAAATTTTTCTGTGCTAATTCTTGATATTTGTAAATACCAGATAAACCTATTTTATATTTTTCCTTAAAACCCGATTTGCTTATATGATCGTTTCTGTATAAAAAAAGCAAGTATTTCAGAAGCCATAAGTAGGCATATTTGCCTTTTATTTTGTAAAATAATGCAGATCTGGCAAAGATTAATTGGTGTGAACCTTCGTTTCTTCCAGAAGATATTTCGGGATGTGAAACAATAATTTTCGGACTGTAATACATCTTTAATCTGTGTTTTAAAGCAGTTTTGAGAAATAAAAATTCTTCAGCAGTTTCAAAAAACGAACCTAAACCAAACCATTCGTCAAAATAAATCTGATGCTTTTTAATTTCTTCCAATTTAAAAGCAATTTCTATAGAGCTTACCTTCCAAATTGATTTTAAAGAATGTTTATAGGATTGAATTTCTTTCTTTTCGGGCTGGGAATTTCCAAATCGAATATGATTGAAAGTAATTACAGAAGCTTCTGTAAGTTCTGAAAAAGCTTCGACGATATCTTTCTGAAAATTAGGAATAAACACAACATCGTCATCGGTGATCAGGCAGATCTTTTTTACAGCATTTTTTACTGCCTTATTCCTGCTTTTGGACAAACCGATTTCCGCAGCATTTATAACCCGGACAGTTGGATATTCTGAATGTAAAACCAAAATTTCTGATTGGTTTATAATCAATAAATTAAAATTCGAAAAATGTTCTGACGGAAACATCTTCGTCAAAAAGTCTAAATTGCTCCTGTCTTTAGTCGCAATCAAAATTTCCAGATCATTTTCCGAAAAAACATTTGCCATTTTAATCTATATTTACGTAAATATAAATGTTTTTATTAAGAAAAATGAAAATCCTCTTAATTGGAGAATACAGCCGGCTGCATAATTCTTTAAAAGAAGGATTAGAAGCACTAAAACACGACGTAAAGATTATAGGAACGGGCGATAGTTTTAAGCAGTTTCCTGTTGATTACTCCACCTTTCCTAGGTTTATTACCTCAACTAGACTGTTGCTTTTTTTTAATAAAGTCTTCTTTAAAATTTTTAGAACCGATTTGCAAACAGCAGAAAAGGGAATCCGATTTTGGTTTTATTTACCCAAACTCAAGAACTATGATATTGTGCAATTAATCAATTCTAATGCTGTTGAAACGTACCCTTTTTTCTCTAAATATTTATTGAAAAAGATTTTTAAAAATAATAAAAAAAGTTTCCTTTTAGTATGCGGAGAAGACACGCCGATTATTGATTTCCTGTTAAAAAACGAAATGAAGTATTCTATTTTGACACCGCTTCTTGAGAACGAAAAATTAAAATCTTCTTATTCTTTTTCTTTAAAATATACTCAAAAAAATTATAGGGATTTGTACGATTTTATAAATTCAAATGTGTGCCAGACCATTGTTTCTGATTTAGATTATAAAATTCCGCTTCCGCAGTGTAAACTAATTCCAAACCCTGTAAACACCGATAAAATTGCTTTTGAACCTTTAATTATTTTAGAAAAAGTGATTATTTTTCTTGGAATAAATGAAAGCAGTTTTACAAAAAAAGGAACAATATATTTTGAAAAAGCATTAGAAATTATAAACCAAAAATATACTGATAAGGTAGAAATCATAATAAGTAAAAGTCTTCCTTACCAGAAATATGTCCAACTTTATAACAGCGCTCATATTATTCTGGATCAGGTTTATGGTTATGATCAAGGTTACAATGCACTGGAAGCTATGAGCAAAGGAAAAGTTGTTTTTACAGGAGCGGAAAAGGAATTTATGGATTACTATAATTTAACGGAAAAAGTATGCATTAATGCCTTACCAGATGTGGATTATTTGGTAACTGAATTATCATTTCTAATTGAAAATCCTGAAGAGATTATCACAATAGGAAAAAGAGCGCGAGATTTTATAGAAAAAGAACATCATTATATTCAAATCGCACAACAATATTTGAATACCTGGAATGAAAACTAAAAGAATTTAAAGTGCTTTCTTTTTATTGAAGTTCTCTTTTATAAATAAAATAACAACCAGCATCATAATGTACTCAAAAGGGAAACTAAATCTGGCATTGCCTCCATATGTCACGAGTGCCTGAAGCACAGAAACTGCAAAAATAATGGTTATAAATACCACCTCTTTTGAGATTATGCGATTCTTAAAGAATTGTATCAAATAATAAGGAATTAAAAATACAAACGAAAGCTTGAAAAACCAGATTAGCAGCGTCTGTAAATACCAAATTCCTAAAAATATTTTATTGACAAATGGAAAAGAAAAGTTGTTATAATTCCAATACAATTTGGGTTTCCAGAAATCAAACCACGATCTCAAAACTACTTGTTTTGCGTATTCCAACGGATTTTTTTTAATTGTCGCTATTGCATAACGGCCTAAAACTGCAGACAGTTTAGGAAAATTATGGTCTGTTTTTTTTATTAATTCATTTTGAGCATCCCAGATGGTCATCGCTTCCTCTTTTCTGTTTTCTGGCTGCAACTTTTTATTTTGAACAATAATATTCTCTCTGGTTTTTGCATATACAGAACCAATCCAATGGTATTCCTGAGTTGTTTTTTCGGCAAAATAAACACAGTTTTGAGATAGATTAAGTCCAAAAAAAGTAGTGGAAACAAAATATCCCGTATTTACTTTATTGACATAAGACCAGCCAAAATAAGCCAGAAGAGGAAAAATCAAAATGATTATTTTAGAGCTTATAAATTTTGAAAACCTAAAATTTTTAATCACGCTCAAACCGTATATAACAAAAGGAATAAAAGCATAAAAAGGTTTTATCAATACCAAAATCCCAAGCACAAATCCTACTGCTAAATCTTTTTTTATGTTTTTGCTTTCTAAATAATCTGATGATAAATAATAGAATAAAAGAGACACAAAAAAGAGTGTGAGCGATTCTACTAATATTATTCTTTCGTAAAAATGAATCTGCAAAAAACTTTGAAGAAAGAGTGTAAGACATAAAGCTTTTTTTGAACTAAAATTAAAATTCAAAATTGTTTTATACCAATATACTGACGTGATAATACCTAAAAACACCTGATATACAACCGTTACAACAACAGAATTAAAAGCCAATGAAATAAATAAGGGATAACCCAGGCTTCTTTCTCCGTTATAAAAATCCAGATTAAATTCGGATATTTTTTTTGCTAAAAACAAATATCCCTCAGAATCCGGAAAGATAGTTACATGAAAATACAGAACTGATAATAAAGCACGAAAAAGCAATCCTAACCCAATTAAAATTCTAATTTCTTTAGTAAAAAATGAATTGAAGATCTTATTTATAGAATTACTGTTTTGATTCATTTTTTAAAATTTTATATCAAACTTTTTCTAAAATATACGGCAAGAACTATAAAATAAACAAAATTTTCAAGAGCCTGTGCCATTACAACGCCTTCTATTGCAAAAAAACGGATAAAATATAAACTGGCACAATATAAAAAGCACAGCGAAAGAATTTCTGTAATTATAAAAGCGGCAGTCATTTTTTTTGCAAAAAACTGAAAACCTAAAATCAAGGCGCAAACCTTAAAAACATCTCCCAATAACTGCCAGAAAAACAAAGAAGTTACAGGCAAAAATGCTTTACTAAATAAGATCTCAATAATAAAAAACCGAGTAAAATAAATCAGTATTACTATAAAAATAAAAACAGGCAGAATTGATTTGTAGAACTGCCAAAAAATACTTTTTGTTTCCAGATTATCTTTTGCTTTTGATAATTTAGGCAAAAAATAAACGGTTAGAATTGTGCTTACAAACAATAGATAATAAGACGAAATACGAGTCATTGTTTCCCAATACCCTGCCTCTTCTATTCCGAGATTCTGAATAATATGAGTTCGTATTGCTAAGAAAACAAAAGGTCCAAAAACAGACGAAGCTAAAGCCATTAAAGAATAAGAAGAAAGGTTTTTTAAGATCTTAAAATCAAATAAACCTAATTTGATTGTTTCTAAAAACTTAATCTCTTTATGAACAAAATAAAAGGTTACAAAAAACAACAGTGCGGGTGTAATTACAATTGCCAATAGAGCTCCTAAAGTTCTAAACTGCAAGATCATACAAACTGAAGATACTAAACCTATAATATTGCCGATAATGTTTATCCAGATTACTTTTTGAAATTTCCCCAAACCATTGATTACGGCTATCAAAAAAATGGAAACGGCGTACCACGGCAAAGCAAGAGCAAGTACTTTGAAAACTAAAGCATATTCAAAACCAGAACCAAAGACTGCTTGGTTCCAATAGGAAGCAAAAAAGAATAAGAAAACGCTTAAAACAAGGCTTATCAGCATTAAACTGATAAAAATTGTAGCGATTATTTTTTGAAGTGCTTCTTTATTTTTTTCATTTTCTGCAGTGTATTTTACAATCCCGTTTTGAAAACCTAAAGTAGAAATACTCTCTAATGAAGTTAAAAAATTACGTAGATTTCCAACCAAAGCCATACCGCCCGGACCAACAAAAACGGCTAATATCTTTGAAGTAATTAATCCTATTCCGATTTTTAAGCCTACACTGAAACTGTTTAAAGAAGTAATCTTAAACAAAGTCGTTTGGATTATTTTTTTAAGGAAATTCAAATTAATATTGATTTAAAATTTCGATAATGATACTGACTTTTTCCATTGTTAAAACAGGACTTATCGGCAGGCTTAAAACCTCATTATGAATCTTTTCTGTAATTGGAAACGAGAGATTATTATAGGCAGAAAAAGCTTTTTGTTTGTGGGGCGGAATCGGATAATGAATTACGGTTTGTATCTTATTTTTTAATAAGTAATCCTGCAAGGCTTGTCTGTTTTCTGTTCTAATGACAAATAAATGAAACACATGATTCTCTGATAAATCCCAAAACGGAAGTTTTATTTTGTCATTTTTAATTTCTGATAAATAGCGTTTTGCAATGTTTCGACGTTTTTGATTATCATCGTCTAAATTGGGAAGTTTTAAATTTAAAAAGGAAGCCTGAAGTTCATCTAATCTGGAATTTACTCCAATATATTCGTTATGATATTTTTGTTCAGAACCATAATTCCGAAGCGAATAAAGTACTTTTGCCAAGGCTTCGTCATTTGTGGTAACAGCCCCGCCATCGCCCAGACAACCCAGATTCTTGCCTGGATAAAAACTATACGCAGCTGTCGATTTTAGATTTTCTTGATTTTTAAGCTGTGTGCCGTTTACTGAATCTGCACCATGCGACTGCGCTGCATCTTGAATAACCAAAAGATTATTGCATTCTGCAATTGCGCCAATTTGATCCATTTCTGCCAGTTGACCGTATAAATGAACGACTAAAATCGCTTTTGTTTTTGCTGTAATTTTTTCTAAAATTAGGTCGGGATCGATATTATAAGTTTCTAATCTGGGCTCTGCAAAAACCGGAACTAAACCAGCTTCTATAATGGCCAAAATACTGGCGATATAGGTATTTGCAGGAACTATTACTTCGTCTCCTTTTTGTAATTTCCCTAATTGTATGTAACCCTTAAAAATCAAAACCAAAGCATCGAGACCGTTTCCAACTCCTATGCAATAATCGGTTTTACAATATTGAGCAAAAGCTTTTTCAAATGTATCCAATTCCTTTCCTAAAATATACCAGCCATTATTCAAAACCGATTTCAGTTTTTCCTGAAAAGCAGTTTCATAACGTTCGTTTATTTTTTTAAGATCTAAAAATGGTATCATTTTAAACTAATTTTATAAAAATCCTGACTGTAAACTGTACATCCTAATTCTTCTTTTTGCATTATAAGTCCCGGATTATAACCTTTTTCATCATCTTCGTTTACAATTCCCATATCAAAAAAAAGCTTTCCCTCGCGTTTGTATTTTTCTATCAAACTAATGAATAAAAAATCCAAAGCTCTTACTTTTTCTCCATTTTGAGATGTTGCTCCGTATTGCGATTTTACCACATTTTGAGTTTCAAAAATGGTTATTCCGGCTATAATTTTATCTTCCTGATAAACAGAATACTGTTTTATATTTTCTGGAAATTTTTGCTTCAGCAGTGCGATTTCTTCTTTTGTATGAACAGGTTTTACATTAAATTTTGACGCGAGTCTAACCTCTAAAATCTGCTCCCAAAAAGGATTAAAATTTTGTTCTTCGATAATATCTAAGTGTATTTTTTCAATTCTTCTAAAGTGCTTTAACTTACTTTTTGATATTGATAAAGGTACAGAAAGATTTACGGCTAAATTCATTTCTTTACGCTCTAAAACAGCACCTCTTTTGAATAAAAAGAAATCTGTTTCATTGTTTCCCATAGGAAAATAAAAATTTGGAACTGGTTTATAGTAAAAGTTTTCTATTTGATTTTCTTTCAAAAAAAATAAAATCTGATCCAGTATTAATTCTATTTTTTCAGCTTTTAATTTAGATGAAAAAACCAAACCTCCGTACGTAAGTCCCTGGTGCGAATAAACAGAATTCTCTTTTTTATTGGCTGGTAAAACGGCTGTAAGTTTTTGATTTTCATATACCAAAATCGAAAAATCTTCAAATCGATCTTTGTGATATTCCATAAAGTCACGTTGAAATAAAAACGTCGCATTTTTGGCTTTTGAGATAAAATCATTCCAAATCGTGTAATCGTTATAATCGTATTTCTTTATAGTATATACTGTCATTTCTCTTTCAATTTTAATAAATTCTTCGTTGTAATTTTTAAAATTTTATTTGTGATCAAATGCTTTCAGGTGCCATTTGTATTTTACGGCCAGCAGTCGTATCGAAATAATTATCAAAGAAGTGACTAGATATAAAACATCATTATTTAAGTTTAATTTTTTAAGAACAAAAAAAACAATCCCGCCAAAAATGCAGATTGTAGCGTAGATTTCTCTTCTAAAAATAGTCGGAATCTCATTGCACAAAATATCACGTGTTACACCACCAAAACAGGCTGTCATGGTTCCCAAAGCAACACAGATAATGGGATGAAGTCCTATAGAAATTCCTTTTTCGAGACCTATTAATGTAAAAACCCCAAGCCCGATCGTATCAAATAAAAATAACGATGTGCGTAGTTTATCAAATTTTTTTCTAAAAAGAATGGCAAGTCCAAATCCTAAAATAATAACATAAACGTATTGCAGATCAAGCATCCAGCCAACCGGAGTTCTTCCTATTAATATATCACGAAGTGTACCGCCGCCAACTGCTGTAACAAAAGCAATTATAAAAACACCAAACGGATCTAGTTTTTTATGCATTGCCGTTAATGCTCCGGACATTGCAAAAGCCATAGTACCAATAATATCTAATAAGTGGAACATTCTTTTTTAGGTTGTAAGATTCAAAGGTGCAAAGGTGCAAAGATTTTATCAGCAGTCTGCAATTATTTTTTTATTCTTGAGAGTTAATTCTTAAATCCTGGATTCTATTTCTATTTCTGGATTTATTCTTTTTACAGCTTCAATAAATCTTGTTTCGTCTTTTGGCGCAATTAGGATCCTATCAAATTTGTTGTAGAAAATCTCAAGTTTTATATAGGAAAAGGCAGGTAAATTTGCATGGATCAACATTTGGGAAATCTTTTTAATATTTTGGATTTCAATTGAAAAATTATACAAAAAACAAAATTTGATCTTCAGTTTTTGATCTTCAATTATATAATAAGTTGTCCAAAACATCAAAATAAAGATGCCGATTGCAAAAAGTATAAAAGAAAAACCAATCCAGTTTTTATTGTAAAATAGTCCTGCCAGTATCAACCCAAAAATGACACTTAAAGTAAGTACAAATAGTAAATTAATTTTTGGTCTGAATTTTTCCATTCGTCTATTTATTCTTTAAAAGTATTTTTTAAAATTACATATTCTGGGTGTAGAAATTATAATCTTTTAAAACCACTCTAAGAAAATCGCTGTTATTGCCTGATTGATTTTTGATTCCGGTCACACTTTCAATTTTTGCAACTAGCTTATAAATGATTTCGTGATCATTTTTTGCTTCTGCTTTTTGAAATGTTTCTTTAATGATTCTCATGTCATTATCTGATAATTTTATTACCAAAGGATAAGTCGGAACATAGGCATCGCCAATTTCTTCCAGAATGGTATGGCTGATGTTAATTTTGTTTTTTAAAGTAATAACGGCAGTTCCTGCGGCCATATCGCCAATGCGCTGTGCTTTTTTGCTGGATACAACTGAAATTAAGGCGACAAGTCCGTAAAGCATGAAAAAATCAATTAGCCTAAAAAACCATCGTATTAAATAATCGCCAAAACCGGCTTGGTAACCATCAATTTTTACGACTTTTATTTTGACTATTTTTTTTCCGATTGTCTGCCCTTCAAAAATGCTTTCGAGTGTGATCGAATAAATAATGGCTGGAAAATAAATCATGATACAAATAGCCGCACAAGACCATGTATCAAGGGTATTGAATAATTTGTCAAAATTAAGTCCATAGAAAAACAATAACGAAATGGCTATCATATAAGAAACCTTAATGAACAAATCAATAAAATATGATCCCAATCGCTCCCCAATAGAAGCTGCTATAAAATTTATTTTAACATTTTGTGTTGTGGTAATAGATAATTCTGACATATTTTATACTTTAGCCTGCAATGAGAGAAATCGCTTTTATAAAACAAAATAAAGAAAAATGGCTGGAATTTGAGCTAGCTATTTTTGGTAAAGCTAAAAAAAATCCTGATGAGTTAGCTAATTTGTACATTCAAATGATGAATGATTTGTCGTATGCACAAACTTATTACCCAAAAAGTAAAACTGTGGTTTATTTAAATCACCTTGCATCGCAGATTTATCAGAAGATTTACAAAACCAAACGAACTGAAAAAAACAGAATTGCAGAGTTTTTCAAAACAGAAATTCCGCTTCTGGTTTATGAGTACAAAAGATATTTGATGTATGCTTTTATTTTATTTTTTGTAACCGTTGCCATTGGTGTAATCTCGGCAAAAAACGATCCTGATTTTGTACGTCTGGTCATGGGAGATAATTATGTAAACATGACTTTGGAAAACGTTAAAAAAGGAAATCCGATGGCCGTTTACAGCTCAGGATCAAACTGGGGAAGTTTTGTAGGCATTACTTTTAATAATCTTCTGGTAGGCGCAAAATGTTATATTTACGGCATTTTTTTCGGAATCGGAACCTTTTACATTTTTATGGAAAACTCCATCATGCTGGGATCTTTTCAATATTTTTGTTACGACAACGGTGTTTTCTGGAAAAGTGTGAGAAGTATCTGGATTCATGGTTCTATGGAAATTTTTGCCATTGTTATTGAAGCTATGGCTGGGTTTATCCTGGGCGCTTCTATACTTTTTCCTAAGACTTTTTCGAGATTAAATTCTTTTAAAATAGGTTTTAAGAACAGCTTCAAAATATTCCTGAGTACATTTCCTTTTACCATAAGTGCAGGTTTTCTTGAAGGTTTTATTACGCGCTATTCTATTGATATGCCCAATTGGCTGAGCAGCTTTATTATTTTATTTACATTAGCCGTAATTTCATTTTATTATATCGTTTATCCTTTTATTGTCCACAAAAAAATAACTTCATTATAATGTTTGAACTTTACAAAAAAAGAGAATTAGGTGATTACATCGCAGATTCTTTCAAATTTCTTAAAAATTTTGGAAAGCACTTTTTTAAGATCTTCTTTGTCATCAATGGAGCTTTTTTATTGATCATGGCTGTATTAATTTTCTTTTTTCTTAAAATTAATCTTGAAGCCGCTGCTAACGCCAAAAATGCTCAAAATGATCCGGTAAATAATCTTTTACCCTATTTTGACAACAACAATATGCTTTTTGGAATCTGCATCGCTGTTTTTGTTCTCGTTATGATCGTTTCGTCCTTGTTTAATTATGCTTATCCCGTTTTATATTTAAAGATAATAGGCAGAAAAAATACTAATGACTTTACATTAGAAGATATTATTTCGAGCTTTAGTCAAAACTTATGGAGAATATTAAAATTCTCTATTGGTTTTATTTTTATTGTACTTCCTGTTATTCTTATAATCTTAATTTTAAACATCTTACTTTGCTTTATTATCATTGGAATTCCTATTTTACTGATCACCTTACCGGCTGTTTTTACCTGGATTAATTTTAGTCTTTACGTTTATTTGACAGATGATGACAGAGGTTTTTTTGAATCTCTAAATCACGCTTATTATTTGGTAAAACAAGATTTCTGGAACACCATTGGTACAACTCTTATTGTAATGATTATGATTCAGTTTATCCAGGGATCTATAACCATGTTTTTTTATTTTGTTGGAATATTTGTATTTCTAGCAACCCAAATTGGAGGCTCTGGTTTTGATGATACTAAACCTTTTCATCCTTCTGCCCTGTTAATTGGCTGTATTACAATCGTAGTTGTTTTATTGATGGTTCTAGGACATCTTTTTAGCAATATTATTATTATCAATCAGGGGATTCTATATTATAGTTTAGATTCAGAAAACAAAATGCCAAACGCTGCAATTGATTTAATAGGAGACCAGAATGAATAGATTTTTTTTCTTTTTAATTTTTCTTTTCTGTTTTGGTATTTCTAATGCGCAAGACACAATTGTTCGCGAAGAACCGCCAAAAATTGATGCAGTAAAATACACCGAAAAGGATATTAAAATTGATTCAGCTGCTGTTGAACAGGTACATTTTGCTAAAAATTTCAAGAAAAAATATACAGATTCAGACTTTGTATATGAATACAAAGCACCCGAAAAAAGTATGTGGGATCATTTTAAAGAATGGCTCGCAAGTTTGCTGCAAAACTTATTAAGCGGTACCGAACAAAGTTCTCTTAATTTAGTCGACATTTTAATCAAGACAATAGCCGTTTTGGTTATTATTTTTGTAATTTATTTTATTGCAAAAGCCTTGATTAACAAAGAAGGTCAATGGATTTTTGGAAAAAACTCAAACAAAAGAAACATCAATTATTCTGATATCGAAAAGAATATTCACCTTTTAGATTTTGAGAAATTAATTAAAGAAAGCATACAAGCGGGAGAAAAAAGAGCCGCTGTACGATACTATTATCTTTGGTTGCTGAAGGTTATGGCACAAAACCGATATATCGAATGGGATATCGAAAAAACAAATTCTGATTATTTATACGAACTCCAACGTCCTGATCACAAAGAAGATTTTACTTATCTGTCTTATTTGTACAATTATATCTGGTACGGCGAATTTGAAATTGACGAGAATATGTTTAAAAAAGCCGAAAATAGATTTAAGAATTCTATAAAAACCTTTGGTAATGAATAAAAGCATTAAAATATACATTGGTATTCTGGTTTTTGTTTTAGCCTTAATCATAATAACAGACCGTAACACTCCAAAACAGATCGACTGGACGCCGACTTTTTCTCTTCGAGATAAAATTCCGTTTGGTTTATATGTTCTGGATCAGGAGTCTAAGGAAATTTTTAAAAACAAGAAAATTGAAAAAATAGAAACCTTAACGCCTTATGAATTTTTAGATTCTAAATTTGTTGGAGATTCTGTAACCGAAGGCTATAACATAAAAGGAACTTTTTTTAACATTTCAGATGTCAATATTATAGACGATCAGTCTGTAGAAGAAATTATGTATTTTGTATCGCACGGAAATAATGCTTTTTTAAGTATGAGACAATTTCCTAAAGCATTATTAGACAGTCTGAAAATACAATCAAAAACAACATTTGTTCCCAGTAAAAAGACCTCGCTGTGGATGGCTAATAAAAAAGTAAATTCAAAAAAATATGTTTTTGATTCTGGCCTTGAAGATTATTTTTCTAAAATAGACACTCTTAATACCATAGTTCTGGGGTATCAAAACAATGCTAAAAAAGAAAAACACATCAATTTTATAAAAGTACCTTATGAAAAGGGATATTTTTATCTTCATACACAGCCTGCTGTTTTTACTAATTACCATTTGCTAAAATCAGATTATCAGGAATATGCCTCGAGTATTTTGTCTTATATTCCAAAAGGCGATATTTTCTGGTATACCAAAACGCAGCATGATGATAAAATTTCGAGATCACGACTGCGCTATATTTTCAGTCAGCCGGCACTGCTCTCTGCTTTAAATCTTTCCTTGATAGGGATATTAATTTTTGCGCTTTTTAATGCAAAACGCAAACAAAGAATTGTGCCGATTCTAAAACCTTTATCAAATTCTACCGTCGATTTTACAAAAACAATCGGAAACTTATATTATCAGGAAGGCGATCACCGCAATATAATTGATAAAAAAATTATTTATTTCTTAGAGAAAATAAGAACCGAATATCTTATTGAAACCACCAGTCTAAATGATGAGTTTGTTAAAAAACTTCATTATAAAACAGGCAAAAGCGAAACTGATATTCAAGAACTTGTGTTTTTAATTAACGAACACCGAAACAGCTATCACGGAAGTCTTGAGGAGGATTTAATTAGAATTAATAATGCTATAGAAAAGATTTTACACTAATATTATAACAAAATTTAAAAGAAAACATACATACTCATGGACGACATCAATAGAATAGAAAACGAATCCGCAAATGAAAATGTGAATTTTGAGACAAGAATAAATCTAACACCGCTTTTAGATCATGTTAATGCCATCAAAAAAGAACTGGAAACGGTAATTGTAGGACAGCATAAAATGATTGATCAGCTGTTGGTTGCCATTTTATCTAACGGGCATGTTCTGCTGGAAGGTGTTCCGGGAGTTGCCAAAACCATTACAGCCAAACTGCTTTCTAAAACATTAAATATTGGTTTCAGCCGTATCCAGTTTACGCCAGACTTAATGCCGTCGGATATTTTAGGAACTTCTATTTTTAATTTGAAAAACTCTGAATTTGAGTTTAAAAAAGGACCGATTTTCTCTAATTTAATATTGATTGACGAGATTAACCGTGCTCCCGCCAAAACTCAAGCCGCTCTTTTTGAAGTTATGGAAGAACGCCAAATTACGATTGATGGAGGTGCGTATCAATTAGAAACTCCGTTTTTGGTCATTGCAACACAAAACCCAATCGAACAGGAAGGAACTTACCGTCTGCCGGAAGCTCAGCTGGATCGTTTTTTATTTAAAATTACAATCGATTATCCTAAATTGAACGAAGAAGTTCTGATCATTCAAAGAGAACATTTATTGCAGAGTCATGGCAAACTAGAAGCTGTAAAAACTATTCTTTCTGGTCAGGAAATTAAGGAATATCAGGCATTAGTAAAAGAAATAAGAGTAGAACAAAACCTATTAGAATATATTGCCAGAATCGTTGTAAACACCAGAGAAAATGCATTTTTATATTTAGGAGCTTCACCACGTGCATCGATCGCGATTTTGAATGCTTCAAAAGGGTTTGCTGCAATTAGAGGACGTGATTTTGTTACGCCCGAAGACATTAAAGAAGCTGCAATTCCGGTTTTACAACATCGTGTTATCGTAGCTCCAGAGCGCGAAATGGAAGGAATTACAAGTTCAGAAATCATTAAGCAGATTATTGAAACAGTCGAAATTCCAAGATAATTATGAATTGTGAATTGCTAATTGTGAATGAATTATGCTTCGGGAAAAGCCTTTAGCAAACTTGAAACTCCCAAAACTTGAAACCAAAAAATGAAGTTTATTAAAAGTTTATATCTCAATAATTTCTTTTTCTATGTGCTTTTGGGCATTATAGCATTATTTATCTGTGCTTTTATTTTTCCGAATCTTTATAACGCAGTTTGGTACATTGTTTTGGTTTTATGTACATTTTTGGTTCTTGATTTACTGCTTTTATATTTAACAAAAACAGGAATAGAAGCCGTTAGAGAAACTCCGGATAAACTTTCAAATGGCGACCTGAATCCAATAAGTATCAATATAAAAAATCATTATACTTTTACAATTTCAGCAAAAATCATAGACGAAATTCCATTTCAGTTTCAGGTTCGTGATTTTAAGATTTTAAAAACAATTAAAGCATCTTCGCAAAAAGAATTTGGCTACGATCTGCGTCCTACAGAACGCGGAGAATACTTTTTTGGGTCTATAAATGTCTATGTTTCTTCTCCGTTAAAATTAATTTCGAGACGATTTATTTTTGATAAGAATAAAATGGTTCCTTCTTATCCGTCTTATTTACAGCTTCGTAAATATGATTTACTGGCTTTTTCGAATAATCTTTTCCAATACGGAATAAAAAGAATCCGACGCATTGGACATACAATGGAATTTGAACAAATTAAAGAATATGTTCAGGGAGACGATTTAAGAACATTAAACTGGAAAGCAACCGCAAAGAAAAATGCGCTGATGGTCAACCAGTTTCAAGACGAAAAATCGCAGTCGGTTTACATGGCAATAGATAAGGGACGTGTAATGCAAATGCCGTTTGACGGTTTGAGTTTGTTGGATTATGCAATCAATTCGACTTTAGTTTTATCAAATGTTATTCTCAAAAAGCAAGATAAAGCGGGAATTTTTGCTTTTTCTAAAAAAGTTGAAAACAGAGTTTTTGCAGAAAAAAGAGCTTCGCAGATGCAAAAAATCCTGGAGACATTATACAGCATCAAAACCGATTTCTTCGAAAGCGATTACAGCCGTTTGTATGTAGATATTAAGAAAAATATCAACCAGAGAAGTTTGATTATTCTATATACAAACTTTGAAACAATGGACGGATTAAACCGTCAATTGCCGTATTTAAAAGGAATTGCAAAAAGTCATTTGCTGGTTGTTGTTTTCTTTAATAATACCGAATTGAATTCGATCATCAATTCAAAAACGAATACCATTCAGGAAGTCTATGATAAAGTAATTGCCGAAAAATTTATGTTCGAAAAACGATTGATCGCAAACGAACTTAAGAAATACGGAATTCACTCGGTTTTAACACAGCCTGAAAATCTGACTCTGGATGCAATAAATAAATATTTGGAAATAAAATCAAGAGGAATTTTGTAAAATATCTTTCTTGTAAAGAAATAGTTATGTTTTGGCTATAAATTGAAAACCGATTTATTGCAGTAATTATAATTATTTAGTTTTGATGCTTACATACAACATTCAAATCCAAATTTTATAAAACACTCATTATGAGAAAATTAATTTTATTTTTATCCTTTTTTGTAAGCATGCTGTCTTCAGCACAAAAAACAGAAAATATTATTATCATAACCACAGACGGTTTTAGATGGCAGGAAGTTTTTAAGGGAATTGATCCTGCGATTGCCAATGATAAAAATTTTAATCAAGGCGACAGTACCTATATTTATAAGAAATTCTCAGGAAAAGATTTTGCAGCATCGCGCGAAAAATTAATGCCATTTCTTTGGTCAGAAATTGTTCAGAAAGGGCAGATTTATGGGAATCGAGATTTCGGAAATAAGGTCAATGTTTCTAATCCGTATTGGTTTAGTTATCCGGGTTACAGCGAAATTATGACTGGAAATGTTGATGTACAAATCAATTCTAATGCATACAAAGCAAATCCGAATGTAACGGTTTTAGAATTTCTAAATCAACAGCCAAAGCTAAAAGGAAAAGTAATTGCTTTTGGAGCATGGGACGCTTTTGACCGAATTCTGAATGAAGAGAGAAGTGGTTTTCCCGTTATCTCTGCTTTTGATAATGTGGGCGGAAACAAACCTACAGCCACGCAAAAGCTACTAAACGAAATGCGTACTAATTCGTTTAAGCCTTTTCATGAAGACGAGTGTCTGGATGTTTTTACACATTATGAGGCAATGGAAGAACTCAAAACAAAAAAACCAAAAGTACTCTATATATCATACGGAGAAACAGACGAATGGGCGCATCATGGTCATTACAGATCGTATCTCGATGCTGCGAATCAAGTCGATAAATGGATTAAAGAAATTTGGAATTTTGTTCAGAATGATCCGCAGTATAAAAACAAAACTACTTTGCTTATTACTGTAGACCACGGAAGAGGCGACAAAATTAAAGCGCAATGGAAGGATCACGGTGCTGATGTTGCAGGAGCTTCAGAAATTTGGTTTGCTGCAATTGGACCAGAAATTGCACCAAACGGCGAAATAAAAACAGAATCTCAATTGTACCAAAAGCAGTTTGCCCAGACTATTGCCAAAATTATGGGCTATACTTTTACGGCTCCTCATCCGGTTGCAGAAGAAATTCAGGAAATACTTAAAAAATAATCTAAAACCCAAATATAAATCAACAAAAACCAACCAACCAGAATGAAAAAAACTTTATTATTTCTCTTGCTTAGTGTTATTTCTATATCAAAAATAACAGCACAAGCAGACACACTTGCAGCCTATTATGACAAAATCGAAAAATCCTTTAATTACGAATCTGGAAAAATAAAACTTACTGAAGGAGATGGAACGCTGAATGTTCCTAAGGGTTTTAAATTCTTAAACGGAGAACAGACACAAAATATCCTGAGTAATTTATGGGGAAATCCAGAAGATAAATCTGTTTTGGGATCTTTAGTTCCCGACGGAAAAGGTGTTACTCACGCCGACAGCTGGATGTTTGTAATTAGCTATCAAGGAGATGGTTATGTAAAAGATGATGACGCTGACGATATTGATTACGATGATCTTCTTAAAACAATGAAAGAAGATGTAGCATCAGAAAATGAAGAAAGAAAAAAAGCCGGATATCCTGAAGTTCAATTAATTGGATGGGCTTCTACTCCATTTTATGACAATAATTTAAAAGTACTGCACTGGGCAAAAGAATTACAATTTGGTCAGGATAAAGAACATACCTTAAATTATGATTTAAGAGTTTTGGGCAGAAAAGGAATGTACAATATTTCTGCAGTTGCAGGAGTACAGCAGCTAGCTGAAGTTAAAGCAAGTATTCCCGGAATCGTAAAAAGCGTAGAATTTAATGACGGTAACAAATACCTGGATTTTGATGCCGATACAGATACTGTCGCTGCCTGGACTATTGGAGGATTAGTAGCTGGAAAAGTTCTGGCAAAAGTCGGCTTTTTTGCTATTCTGGCTAAATTCGGAAAAGTAATTGTAATCGGAATTATTGCAGCATTTGCCGCACTTAAAAAATTCCTTTTTGGCAAAAAAGATCAAGTGGTTACAAGACCAATTGAAGAAGAAACTGCTCTTTTGGACGAACATAATTCTACTGAAGAGTAAGTATTTTTGCCGCGAATTTCACGAATTAATATTTTGAAATTTCTGAAATTCGTGGCAAACCTTTTTTGATCTTGTTCCTTAAAACACCTAAAAGGTTTTGAAAACCTGCAGGACAAAGACAAAAAACCTTTTCAACTTTTTAAAAAAATCTCAGTACCTTAGCGCCTCAGAACCTAGTACATTTAAAAAAAATGAAACAAATTACTTCAATTCAAAATCCGTTTATAAAATCTTTGGTTTTACTTCAGGAAAAAGCCAAAGCCAGAAAACAAACCGGTACATTTTTGATTGAAGGCTTAAGAGAAATTTCATTGGCTATAAAAGGAGGTTACGAAATTGAAACTGTTTTATTTCTACCCGAATTAGTTTCTGAATCAGAAATCAATAAATTGATTCAAAATCCTTTTCAGGTTATAGAAATCAATAAAGAAGTTTATCAAAAACTGGCGTATCGTGACACGACCGAAGGAATTTTAGCTGTAGCAAAAAGCAAATCTCTACAATTATCTGATTTAAAACTTTCTAAAAATCCGTTGATTTTAGTTGCCGAAGCTCCGGAAAAACCGGGAAATATTGGTGCTATTTTGAGAACTGCAGATGCAGCAAATTTAGATGCCGTTTTAATTGCGAATCCGAAGAGTGACTTATACAATCCAAATATTGTGCGCTCAAGTGTCGGCTGTCTGTTTACTAATCAGATTGCGACGGGAACCACTGCAGAAATCATTTCTTTTTTAAAAGAAAACAACATTGATTTTTACTGCGCAACTTTGCAAAATTCAACTTCGTACCATACTCAAAACTTTACAACTCCAACTGCCTTAGTTGTGGGTACAGAAGCTACAGGATTAACACAGGAATGGCGCGACGCTGCAACACAAAATATCATTATTCCGATGCAGGGCGAAATTGACAGTATGAATGTCTCTGTAGCTGCCGCTATTTTAATTTTTGAAGCTAAACGTCAAAGAGGATTTTAGATTTTAGATTTTAGATTTCTAAAAAAATCGCTTTGCTCTTTTTTCATTGGAAGTTGTACTATTGCAATTTATCTTAAGACAACCTTTTTTGATGTTAGACTGAGGGAAGTCGAAGTCTCTTTTGGCAATGAAAATTCTAAAAATTCACCTTCAAAAATCTAAAATCTTAAGTATAAAATCAACAATCTATTCCCTTGCGTATGTTCTAACTTATTCTTATTTTTAGTACTTGAACTATGCTGATATGATAGAAATAGATATTGAAAAAGAAAACAAAGCAATTGCGCAGGAATACAAGGAATTACTCCGCATCAGCTACCAAACTTTAAGTCCTACTGATAAAAAACTTATCCGCAAGGCTTTTGATGTTGCTGTTGATGCTCACAAAGAACAAAGACGTAAATCCGGCGAAGCGTATATCTTTCATCCTATTGCAGTTGCAAAAATCGTTGCTTCTGAAATTGGTTTGGGAGCGACCTCTATTGCAGCAGCTTTACTTCACGATGTTGTAGAAGATACTCCTATTACGGTCGAAGATATTGAACGTTTATTTAATCCGAAAGTGGCTCAGCTGGTCGAGGGTTTGACTAAAATTTCATTGGTTCAAAAAGATCTAAATGCTTCTATGCAGGCTGAAAATTTCAGAAAAATGATTCTGACTTTGAATGATGACGTTCGTGTTATTCTGATCAAACTTGCCGATCGTCTGCACAATATGCAGACTATGGATTCGATGGCGGAATATAAACAGACCAAAATTGCATCTGAAACTTTATATATTTATGCTCCTCTCGCCCATCGTTTAGGGCTTTATAATATTAAAACCAAATTAGAAGATTTAGGTTTAAAATATACAGAACCTGCAGTTTACAATGACATTGTAAGCAAAATTAGAGAAACTAAAGAAGAGCAAGATGCTTACATTAAGGACATTTCAGATGTATTAAAGAAATCTTTAGACAATGAAGGCGTTGATTATATCATTAAAGGCCGTCCGAAATCTATATATTCTATTCGCAGAAAAATGCGTGCTCAAAATGTAAGTTTTGATGAAGTGTACGACAAATTTGCACTTAGAATTGTTTACAAATCTGATCCTCATGAAGAAAAATTTGTTGCATGGAAGATTTATTCCATAGTAACAGACCATTACAGACCAAGTCCGAGTCGATTGCGTGACTGGATTTCGTCACCAAAATCTACAGGTTACGAAGCCCTGCATATTACGGTTATGGGGCCGAAAGGACGCTGGGTCGAAGTTCAGGTGCGAAGTGAACGTATGGATGAAATTGCAGAAAAAGGATACGCAGCACATTACAAATATAAAAATGGAGCAACTGAAGAAAGCGGTTTAGACACTTGGCTGAATTTGCTTCGCGAAGCTTTAGAAAATCAGGAAACAAACGCAGTTGACTTTGTTGAAGATTTTAAAATGAATTTATATTCAAAAGAAATCTTTGTTTTTACGCCAAAAGGTGAAATCAAATCACTGCCAAAAGGAGCAACTTCTCTTGATTTTGCTTTTAGCATACATTCTGAAATTGGAATTAAAACCAGAGGAACTCGCGTAAACGGACGTTTGGTTCCGCTGAATCACGAACTTAAAAGTGGTGATCAGGTAGAAGTAATTACTTCGACAAGCCAAAAGCCAACTATAAACTGGCTGGAATATGTAACGACTTCTAGAGCTAAAAATAAAATAAAAAATGTTCTAAACGAGAACACCAAAAAGATTGCTGAAGAAGGAAAAGAATTACTTACCAGAAAATTAAAACATCTAAAAATAACCATCAGCGAGCAGGTTATCAATGAATTGGTAAACTTTTTCAAGCTTAAAACAAGTTTAGATTTATTTTACAGGGTTGGAATTGGAGCAATAGAAAATCAACAGCTCAAGGATTATGCTGCACAAAAAAGCAACTCGTTTATCAATTTCTTTAAAAATAAAATTAAGCGAAATAAAGATACTACGGCTGATGAAGACATTCATAAACCTGTTATCAGCAGTAACTATGATATGCTGGTTTTTGGAACCGAACATGATAAGCTGGATTATAAGCTTTCGCAGTGCTGTAATCCGATTCCGGGCGACGATGTTTTTGGATTTGTTACCATAAATGAAGGTATTAAAGTACATAAAAAAGACTGTCCAAACGCTATCGGAATGCAATCCAATTATGCATATCGCATTATGAGTGCAAAATGGATTGACTCTTCTCAGGAAGAATTCAAAGCAATTATCAACATTACAGGAATGGATGTTTTAGGGCTTACAAACCAATTGACAAGAGTAATTTCTAATAATATGAGTGTAAATATTCAGAGTATTTCATTGAGTACAGATGCAGGGATTTTTCATGGTCAGATTGCGGTTATTGTAAAGAATAATACGATTTTAAAGAAAATGATCAACGCAATTAAAAAAATAGACGGCGTTGATAAAGTGACGAGAGAATACCGTACTTAATAAGTCGAAAGTTTAAAGTCTTAAAGTCAAAAGAAATATTATTCGTGACTATTTTACTTAAACAATTGATATGTATATTTTTATGAAAACAAATTCTTTAGAAATTCCCCAAATCAATTTTGATGAAAATGGAGAACTTAAAATAATAGCTTCTGAATCCTCATCAAAAGATGATTTTGATTTTTTTTCAGGGAAAATCCAGCATTCAGAACAAAAAATTAAAAACGAGATTTGCCAATTCAAACGAATGGATTGAATTTCCTTCGACACAGGAAATGTATAAAATTCTAAACGGAATTGGAAATATAGATAATTTTCTTGCCACTTTTGACGGCGAACCATTTGAAGGAATGACCGTAAGGCTGTTTAATCCGAAGACAAAATTATGGAGTATTTATTGGTCGGATTCTAGTACCGGAATTTTAGACAAACCCGTAATTGGCTCCTTTACAAACAAAGTCGGGTATTTTTTTTCTAAAGATATTTACGAAGGAAAAGATGTAATTCAGGTTTTTAAATGGGATGCGAGAGATGAAAAAAATCCAGTTTGGAGCCAAGCCATGTCTGACGACAATGGAAAAACCTGGGAATGGAATTGGTATATGTATATGACAAAAATAACTTGAGAATTTGTTATTTTTATCATTAATAAAAATAAATATGTTAATTAAGCAGATTTGATCTCCGCTTAAATTATCGAGGCAAAAGCCTGTATTTGATGCGCTAGTATTGATCAAATCGCGCTTTAAACGTTAAACTTTAAACCCGAAACTTTTATTCATTAAAAATAAAAAATTATCTTTGCAGGATATGACACTCATTTCAACTGACAATACTAGAAATCAAGAAATTGTAAAAAATGTTTTTACAATGTATCTTGAACAAAAAGGGCATCGAAAAACTCCTGAGCGTTATGCTATACTTCAGGAAATTTACGATAGCGAAGAGCATTTTGATATAGAAAATCTTTATATCAAAATGAAAAACAAAAACTATCGTGTGAGCAGGGCTACGCTTTACAACACGATCGAGTTATTGTTGGACTGCGCTTTGGTTAGAAAACATCAATTTGGGCAAAATCAGGCTTACTACGAGAAATCTTATTTCGACAAACAGCACGATCATATTATCATGACGGACTCTGGCGAAGTAATTGAATTTTGCGATCCAAGAATTCAAACCATCAAAAAAACAATCGAAGAAATATTTGATATTGAGATTACCAATCACTCTTTATATTTTTACGGAAACAAAAAACAAAATCAATAATCCCGAAAGGCATTATTCAAAAAAATAAAAAAAGAAAATTAACTACATTAATCAGTAGGATGACTTAGATTGTCCCAACGCAAATTAAAAACAGAATGACCGTAGATTTATTACTAGGATTACAATGGGGAGATGAAGGTAAAGGAAAAATTGTAGACGTACTTACTTCAAATTATGATATTATTGCACGTTTTCAGGGAGGACCAAACGCAGGACATACATTAGAATTTGACGGAATTAAACATGTACTTAGAACAATTCCTTCTGGTATTTTTCATAAAAATTCTATAAACATCATCGGGAATGGAGTTGTAATTGATCCTGTAGTTTTTCAAAAAGAAATAGAAGGTTTAGAGAAATTCAACCTTGACATTAAAAGCAAATTAATTATTTCGAGAAAAGCTCATTTAATTTTACCAACACACCGTTTGCTTGACGCTGCTTCTGAAGCATCTAAAGGAAAAGCAAAAATTGGTTCTACACTTAAAGGAATTGGACCAACTTATATGGACAAAACCGGTAGAAACGGTCTACGTGTCGGCGATATCGAATTAGAAGATTTTAAAGAACGTTACAGAGCATTGGCAGACAAACATGAAGCAATGATTGCTTTTTACGATGTTGCTATTCAATATAACTTAGAAGAGCTTGAAAAAGAGTTTTTTGAAGCTGTTGAAGAATTAAAAAAATTAGATTTTATTGACAGTGAAGAATATATGCACCAAGCTCAAAAAGCAGGTAAATCTATTCTTTGTGAAGGTGCTCAAGGATCTTTATTAGATGTTGATTTTGGAACTTATCCATTCGTTACCTCATCAAACACTACTGCTGCCGGAGCTTGTACAGGTTTAGGAATTGCTCCTAACAAAATCAAAGAAGTTTACGGAATTTTTAAAGCGTATGTTACACGTGTTGGAAGCGGACCTTTCCCAACTGAACTTTTTGACGAAGTTGGTGCTACAATGGCTAGAGTTGGAAACGAATTTGGTTCTGTAACAGGAAGACAAAGACGTTGTGGATGGTTAGACTTAGTGGCTTTAAAATACGCTATTCAGGTAAATGGGGTTACGCAGTTAATGATGATGAAAGGTGATGTACTTTCTGGTTTTGAAACTTTGAAAGTGTGTACTGAATATAACTATAAAGGACAAAACATTTCTCATTTCCCTTATAACATCGAGCCGGAAAATGTTACTCCGGTTTACAAAGAATTTAAAGGATGGAAAGCAGATTTAACTGGATTGACAACTTACGATCAATTACCAATTGAGCTGAAAGAATATATTGAATTTATTGAAGCAGCTGTTGAAGTGCCAATCAAAATTGTATCGGTTGGACCAGACAGAAAACAAACAATAACAAAATAATACATTTAAACGCTCTGATAATCAGAGCGTTTTTTTTTGAAGAATATTTTATGAGAAAGAATCCGGAAATAGAAATAAAAGAAACTAAGTTATTATCAGACAATTGGTATGTACTAAACAAAGTAACTTTTAACTATAAAAAAGAAAATCAGCTTGCAGAATCTCATATTCGTGAAGTTTACGACCGCGGAAATGGAGCTGCCATTTTATTGTATAATACAGTACAAAAGAGTGTTATCCTAACAAGACAGTTTCGTTTACCCACTTATCTTAACGGTAATAAAACCGGAATGATGATTGAGGTTTGTGCCGGTCTTTTAGACAAAGAGAATGCTGAGAATGCTGTTATTCGCGAAACGGAAGAAGAAACCGGCTATCGTTTAACAAAAGTGCAGAAAGTTATAGAAACTTATATGTCGCCAGGTTCTGTAACCGAGATATTATATCTTTTTGTTGGTGAATATGACGAAAGTATGAAAGTAAGTGAAGGCGGCGGACTGGATGCTGAACAGGAAAATATTGAAGTTTTGGAATATACTTTTGATGAAGCTTATGCAATGATTGAATCTGGCGAAATAACAGATGCCAAAACTATTTTATTATTGCAGCATGCTAAAATAAAAGGTTTAGTGTAAGACATTTTTTATTATTTTAGATTTGAATTTAATTTCTTAATAATGTTCAAATCTAAAATAATGCTTTTTGTTTTTATTCCATTTTTAATGGCGGCGCAAAATCAGAAATTGAGCGTATATGAATTAAAACAAGATCTTACTGTTTTTAAAGAAATTAGAGAAAAAGCCAATTCCGGACTTTATAAATATCGTACTAAACAACAAACTGACAGCATTTATTCATGGGCATTCAGCCAAATAAATGAGCCTAAAGCACTGCTGGATTTTTACAAAATAATTTTAAAAATTACAGATTTTGAAGGCAGTTTACATAATGACACTACTCTTCCTGAAAATTTTCAAAATAAATTCTCATCAGGAAATGTGTTTTTTCCTTATCCTGTAAAACTTATTGAAGACAAGTTAATTGTTAATTTCCGGAATACTGAAATTCCATTAGGCTCAGAAATTTTCAGCATCAACAAAATCAAAACTAAAGAGCTTTTAGCTTCATTCTATAAATATTACACCACAGACGGCTATAATATCTCTGGAAAATCTATTGGAATTGCAGGTTCTTTTGCGCGATATTTTGAGATGGAATACGGATCTCAAAAGAAGTTTTTAGTTGAATACTCACTTCCGGACAAATCTCAAAAATTACTCAAAACTATCACAGGTGTTTCGAACGAAATTCGAAAAGAAAATTTCAAGAACCGCCATTCGCTTCCTATTGACAGCTTACAATATGGTAAAATAAAAAACAAATATTCTTTTAAAGTCATTACACCCAATACAAGTTTACTTACTATAAATACGTTTGCAATTGGCAATAATGCCGAAGACAAAGAACATTTGGCTTATAAAAAACATCTGGACAGCTGTTTTCAATACCTTTCTAACAATTTGCAGATAAAAAACCTGATTGTCGATGTTAGAAATAATGGCGGCGGAACGGACCCAAATGACATTCTTACTTTTTCTTATCTCACACAAAAACCGTATCGGGAAAATGCTGAAGCGTACGTTAATTTTCAGGAAATCCCGTTTCCCAATTATTTAGTTTACGAAGAAACCGAACCTCAAAAACAGCACGAAGAAAGAAAAGATTTTGAAGAGGAAATAAAAGAAGAGTTTCCAAAACTGGAAAACGGTAAATACATACAAGACGAAAAATTTAATGCTTTACTTCAGCCTGATAAAAACAGTTTTAAAGGTCAGATTTATTTGTTAATAAGCCCTAGAATTGCTTCTGCAGGTTCTCTCTTTGCATCATTAGCCACTGGAAGAACAAATGCTATTGTGATTGGTGAAGAAACTATGGGCGGGTATTATGGGCACAACGGACATACTCCTGTTGAATATGAATTACCTAATTCTAAAATAAAAACCCAGTTTTCGATTGTAAATTTAGAACAGGATGTTCCTAAAAAAGCCAATCAGATTTTTGGAAGGGGAATAATTCCTGATCGTGAAGTCAGACAAACATTAGAAGATTTTTTAAAAAATAAGGACACACAGTTTGAATATACTTTAAAACTAATTGAACAGAAATAAATGAAATTACATAAATACAGCAGAAAAATTGTTAAAACACTTTTGGTTATTTTTATAATAATGAATACTATTGCTTTTTTTCATGCTTACAAATTCACACATTACAACAATAGTAAAAAGGCAAAAACTAAAAGCCCGGAAAAACTAACATCGTGGGACAAAGCTAAAATTGTTGTTTTTGGAGTTAATAATCCTAAACCAAAAAACAAAAAATTCCCTTCTCAAAAATTTCAAACTTTAAAATTAAAAAGTAATAAAGAAATTGAATGCTGGTTAATTAAAACTGAAAAACCAAAAGGAACAGTACTATTATTTCATGGTTACGGTGGTGAGAAATCTTTAATGATTGAAAGATCAGATGAATATATAAAATTGGGTTATAACACTGTACTTGTTGATTTTATGGGGAGCGGAAACTCAGAAGGAAACCAGACAACAATTGGTTACAAAGAAGCTGAAGAAGTTAAAACTGTCTTTGACTATATAAAACAAACGGGAGAAAAAAACATTTATATGTTTGGCACTTCAATGGGAGCGGTTGCTATTATGAAATGCATTGACGACGATAAAATAAAACCAAAAGGAATAATTCTTGAATGCCCATTTGGGTCGATGTATAAAACTGTTTATGCGAGATTTAAAAGGGTAAATGCACCAACTTTTCCGATGGCCAGACTGCTTTTATTTTGGGGCGGTATTCAAAATGGTTTTTGGGGATTTGGTCATAATCCAAGTGAATACGCAAAAAACATTGTCTGTCCGGTTTTACTGCTTTATGGAGAAAAAGATAAAAGTGTAAGCCGAAAAGAAATTGATGAAATTTATGTTAATTTGAAAGGAAGTAAAAATTTAAAAATCTATAAAAATACTGGACACGAAAATTATTTGCTCAAAAACAAGCCAGAATGGATTAGTGATAACACTTTATTTTTATCAAAGATTTAGCATATGAATATTTGGAAACAACTTGCAGAAGAAACAGATGGTGTTTTTACCGAAGGCTATTCGTGGAATTCTGATTCCACAACTATTGAATACAAAAACTGGAAGATTATCCTCGATAATTACACTGTTTGGTCGGGAAAATATAGCAACGACGTAACCAGAGTTATAACTCCAATTACTCTGATAGATAATTTTAAGTTTGAAATTTATACAGAAACCACTATTAGAAAAATAGAAAACTTTTTTGGAGGACAGGATATAAAAATAGGAAATCCAGATTTTGACAATTTATTTACAATCAAAAGTAATAATGAATTTAAAATAAAAAGTGTATTAAAAAACAAAGAGCTTCAGAGTATCTTAAAAGACCAAAAGGACGTAAATATTCAAATCTCAGATTATAAAGGAATCTGGGGAGAAAAACTTCCTGAAAATACTTTTGAATTATCATATTACATAAATGGTAAAGTGGATCATTTGAAAACTTTAAATTCACTAATTTCTCTTTTTAAAATCATGCTGGATGAGTTATCCAATATTAATTTAATTGTTAAATGAAAATCAAACAAACATTTTTAAAAATTATATAACTCATTTTTTAACATAAAATTGAAACTTTGTCATAACTAAAAAATACCAATTATGAGAAAGTTATATTACACAGCAAACGCACTACTTATATTAATGTTAGGATTAATGGTTTCTTGTAAAAAGAGCGATACTATAAACCTGACCGAAAATAAAACAGAAAAAAAAGAACCTAAAAAAACAATAGAATATAAAAAACCAAAATCTGTTGAATATCATTTTGAAAAGACAAAAGAATGGCTGAAAATAAATGAATCTGACAGTGCAAAAGCAGCAATAGTCTATGCTGTAAACAGAACTGATAAAAAGAATTTAGCAAAAAAGGATTCGATTGTAGTTCCTGGTGATTTTAGCGGTGATTTGGTTTATTATCTTCCGTTTCCTCTGCACGTGAGTGCTTTAGAAGAAGTTTCTAAAATCATTATTTTCTCCTACCCTACTCAAACTTTTGCCGCTTACGAAAATGGAGAACTTGTATATACAGGTCCTACAAATATGGGGCGAAAAAAAGATCAAACTCCAACAGGATTATTTTTTACCAATTGGAAAGCCGAGAAAACGACCAGCACTTTTAATGACGAATGGGACTTAAAATGGAATTTTAATATCGAAAATAAACTTGGTGTAGGTTTTCATGAATATGAATTACCAGGTTATCCTGCTTCACATTCTTGTCTTCGTCTTTTAGAAAAAGATGCCAAATACCTGTACAAATTTGCAGATGAATGGATTCTTAAAGACAAAGAAAATGTAAAAGTAAAAGGGACTCCGGTTGTTGTTTTTGGAAACTACGACTTTGACGGTGCAAAACCTTGGTATGCTTTGGTAAAAGATCCTAAAGCTTTGGATATTTCTGAAAAAGAAATTGAATCTCAAACTTCTGCTTTCATACAGAAAATCCTGGACAATCAAAAACTTAGAACTGCTGAACAAACAGCTGTTCAATAAAATATTTTTTTCTTTCCTGAAAAAACGGCTTATACTTTATCTATAAGCTGTTTTTTTTGTTTTGAATCGAAAATTACAAAGAATAAAATTTTACTTGTTAATAATTTTCCTATTTTCGTTTGATAAAGCGCCAATAATTATACGCCTTAACTTTCAACATGAAAAAAACATTTTTACTACTTTTTTGTATTGCTACCTTTTTTAGCTACGGACAATCGAATAAAATTTTAGACTTCAAACCTGGTTATTCGCCCGAGACTACTTATTATCAAACCATAACTAATTCTTCAGATTATGAAATTGCTTATTCAGGATCAGAAAATTTTTTGGAAATACTAAAGAAAAACGGAACAGAAAATCCAACCAAAATAAAAAATTCCTTTAACGTAGAAACGGTTTCTAAAACTGGTAAAATGGGTAAAGATGGAAATTTCCCGATCACGATTGAATATTTGAAATCAACCGATGCAAATGGAAAAAATATAATTCCAAGCGGAACCTTTTTGTATGGTAATGTCTCCCTTTTGAATATGCCTAAACTGGATTCGATCGTATCTAAAGGAATGGAAGAAAGCTTTAAAAAAACCATTTTTGAAACAGTTCAAAGCACATTTAAACAGCTTGAGCTTCCGGAAAGAAAATTAAGAGTAGGCGAATCTTTTTCTCAGGAAAGTCCACTTACAATTCCTATTGCAGGAATTAATTTTGAAATGGTAATTACAACAACTTACAATTTGAAAAGTATCACTGCAAAAAATGCTCTTTTTGATATTGTCCAAGTATACACAATGAAAATTATCGATAATCGCTTTGATATAAGCGGATCAGGAAATGGAACAGGAAAACTGGATTACGATATTTTGAATCATTTTACAAGTGAAAATACGATCGATATGGAACTTAACCTGAAACTAAAACATACTGATTTTAATTTAGATTTAAAATCAAAAAGCAATTATAGTCAATCCGTTAAAATCGCCAAAAAATAAAACAAAAAAGTTCATTTATTAATTATTAAAAACTTTTATACTCATAAATGAAATCATTAATTTCTGTATTCTTTTTGCTTTTTTACAATATCGCAGCAATATATTCTCAGTCAAAAAAAGAAACTTATCAATTTTCCAGAGATATAGATTTTACTATCGAAAAGGATACAGCACCATGGAAATACCAAGCTGGAGCAACTGCTTATTCTATGAGCGGTTATTACAAAAAAGCATTGGAAACCTGGGATAAAAATGGAGCCACTATACCAAAAATAACAAAGGCTGATAGTTTGTACATTAAGGAATTTATTCCTCAAAATGCAAAGGACTACATTATTAAAAGATCAAAAAATGAGAAGATTATAATAATAAATGAAGCCCATAATAATGCGAGACACAGAGTTTTTACAACCTCTATATTACAAGGTTTATATAATAATGGCTTTCGATTTCTTGGGGTTGAAGCACTTTCTGACAGCTTAATAAATAAAAGAAAATTTCCTGTATTAGAAAGTGGATTTTACACTAAAGAACCAGAATTCGGAAATTTAATAAGTGAAGCTGTAAAAATTGGATTTACTGTATTTGGTTATGATGATTTTAGTTCAGAAAATATAACTGGAAAGGACAGAGAAATTAAACAAGCTCAAAACATTTCCCGATGGATCGAAAAAAATCCTAAAGGTAAATTTTTAATTCATTGCGGTTATGATCATGTAATTGAAGGGATACCTGGAATTAAATCTTGGGAAAAAGCAATGGCTGGCAGATTGACTGAATTTACTGGTATAAATCCGTTTACAATTGACCAAATTCAATATTCGGAGAGAGGAGATCTAAAATTAAATCAGCCTTATATTCAAATATTAAATTTAGATTATCCGGCAATTCTGGTGGATTCAAATGGTAAAACATTTAATGGCAGCATTGATAATCCTAAAAAAATTGACTGTTCAATAATTCATCCTGTCACTAAATTTGATAATGGAATACCTGCCTGGAAAACTTTGCAGGGAAAACGAAAAGCATACAGCATTCCAAGTTCAAAAATAAAAGAATTTCCCGCATTAGTAACAGCATATCGAATTAACGAATTTGAAAAAAATGGAATTCCCGCCGATATTGTCGAAATTTTAAATGCTGATCAAAACGGAAAATTACTGTTGAACAACGGTAGATATAAAATTGTCATTAAAAATAAAGAGTACAAAGTAACGGATGAGTTTTTATTTACAATGAAAAACTAGTTCTGGAAAAAATAAAAAAAGGCGTAAGAATTTGAATCTTACGCCTTTACTTTTATATAGAAAGCTAAATTATCTTGAATAATTTGGAGCTTCTTTTGTGATTGTAACATTGTGCGGATGACTTTCTGTAATACCGCTTGACGTAATTCTAACAAAACGACCAGATTCTTGTAAAGTTGGAATATCTTTTGAACCACAGTATCCCATTCCGGCGCGAAGACCTCCAACAAATTGAAGCATACTTTCGTTTAATTCACCTTTGTAAGGAACACGTCCAACAATTCCTTCCGGAACTAATTTTTTAACATCATCTTCAACATCCTGAAAATAACGATCTTTAGAACCTGTTTGCATGGCTTCAACAGAACCCATTCCGCGGTAAGATTTGAATTTTCTTCCTTCAAAAATTATAGTTTCACCCGGAGATTCTTTTGTTCCTGCTAATAATGAACCTAACATTACGCAGTCGGCACCTGCAGCGATAGCTTTAGGAATATCTCCTGTATAACGAATTCCACCATCTGCAATTACTGGAACTCCAGTACCTTTTATAGCTGCAGCAACTTCTAAAACTGCAGAAAACTGAGGAAAACCAACACCTGCAACGATACGTGTAGTACAAATAGAACCGGGTCCGATTCCTACTTTTACACCATCTGCACCGTTTTCTACTAAATATTTAGCAGCTTCAGGAGTAGCAATGTTTCCAACAATAACATCAATTTGAGGGAATTTTGATTTTACTTCTTTTAATACATTTACTACACCTTCAGTATGTCCGTGTGCAGTATCAATAATAATTGCATCTACACCAGCAGCAACCAAAGCTTCAGCTCTTTGAACTGCATCTCCGGTAACTCCAATAGCGGCTGCAACTCTCAAACGACCAAAAGTATCTTTGTTTGCAATTGGTTTTTGAGTCAATTTTGTAATATCTCTAAAGGTAATTAAACCTACAAGTTCATTTTTAGCATTTACAACAGGAAGTTTTTCGATTTTATGACCTTGCAAAACTACTTCTGCCTGCTCTAATGAAGTTCCTTCGGCAACAGTAACTAAGTTGCTGCTTGTCATAACCTCAGCAATTGGTCTTGCACCATTTTTTTCGAAACGCAAATCACGGTTTGTAACAATTCCTTTTAAGATTCTGTTTTCATCTACGATTGGAATACCGCCAATTCCGAATTCTTTCATAGCATTTTTAGCATCTGCAATTGTTGAATTCATTGGTAAAGTTACCGGATCAATAATCATTCCTGCTTCTGCACGCTTTACTTTTCTAACTTTCGCCGCTTGCTGCTCGATAGTCATGTTTTTATGCAAAACGCCAATACCGCCTTCTTGAGCCATAGCGATTGCCATTGCACTTTCTGTAACAGTATCCATAGCAGCTGATACTATAGGAACGTTTAATGTTATATTTCTTGAGAATTTTGATTTGATACTCACTTCGCGGGGAAGCACATTCGAGTAGTTAGGTACTAATAATACATCGTCGTAAGTTAAACCTTCGCCGATAATCTTGGAGTTGTGTGCTATCATGTTGCAATTTCTAGTTGAATTGCGTGCAAATATAGTGAATAAATCGCCTACTTGTTCACTAACTTATTCATAAAATTGTATTTACAGGAAAAACCTTTCAATAAATAAATTACAAATGAATCATTAAATTCCATTTTTTTTAATATTGAATTCATTACTCCTTATCCTGAAAGACAAAATTTAAACCAACTTGAAATGCCATACTATTTGCTTTAGAAACGTCCTTAAGTTCTAAAATATTATTGACCAGCAAATACATATTAACTTTCCATAAAGTACCCGAAAGTCCAAGTCCAATATTTTTGTTGGAAAAAGTATCAAACGTATAAGTTGCTTTTACATCTAATTTTTCAAATATACTTCTTTTATAAAAAGCGGTTAACGCAAAAAGCGGTGTTCTTGGTGCAGACATGGCAAAAAACTGAACTCCGGCATCATTTAAATACCGTCTTTTAACCTGCGTCCTGCAGTTACAATCTTCATCTGAACGGTATTCTCCAAAAGAATATTGAAGGGATGAATATATTTTGGTCGGCCGCCAGGTTGTATATTTATTATAAAGCGTGTCTCTTGGAATGGCAGCATTAAATTCGTCGAAGACATTTTCGGGATCGTCATTTCCTAAAAAATTAGGATTTACACCATCATATTGGTAAGTCCCTTTGTACGTAAGGGTCTCAATATCCTTACTCTGTCTTATAAAACCAAGATCAATAACACTGGCTGTAAATTGGAGATTGTCTTTGAAGTAATAGGTAATTCCGGCATCAAAACCTAAACCAAGGCTTCCGTTAAAAAAAGTATTATTTGCAATGTCACGTGCAATATTACCTTCATACTCGTCTTTTGTGAATTTTGAAATACCAGATGTTTTAAGTTCCAGATCTGATGATATGGTTTGGCTGTATAAATTTGGGGTTCCAACATTTTGTCCTGTATAAATATATCCTGAATTTTTGGTTGAAGTCGCATTTGCACCACTTGAATAAATTTTTGCACGCCCGCCTAAAACAAGTTTTTCACTTACCTTTTTATGAAAACCAACGTGAAATACCGAAAGTACTTCGGCTTTAAGACTCAAATCTCCTAAATTAAATGATTTTCCTATATGATTTTTATTTCCGTCTAATGCTAATACTGCAAGATCTTTGGGCATAAACATAAAAAAGTCAAATTCCTGATACATTCCGAACGAGATGTAAGATTTACTATCTCTGCCTCCTATTCTAAAACCGCCAGAGAACAATTCTAACTGCTGGTTTGTTATTACTCTGTCTTTATTCGATGATTTATTGACAACGTTTCGCACTTTATCATTAAAATCAACACCGTTTTCGGCAAATAAATCATAGGCAGAAAAACTGCTGGATCCTAAATTTGCAGAAACTCCAGATGCAACCGGAACTCCAAAGTAAAATTTATACGACACATCTGCACCAGGATTTACAAGTGAGGACTGCGGAATTGAGGTAAAATTATACAGCACTTCTTTATTTTGAGAAAAAGAAGAAAGCTGATAAAAAATCGCTAATAGCAGGAATACTTTCTTCATTCGAACTCTAAATAAACTGTTGCACTTGATCTCAATTTTATACTTCCTGTGCTGCCTGCATTAAGCGGTGGTCCTGCTGCAATAATCAACTCAAAATCTATTTTTGCAGTTTGCTTTAACAACTCCAGTCTTTGGTTTTCAAATACTTCCGTGGGATATTTTATTACATTAGAACTTCCAGTATAAGCCGGAACAGGATAAGAAATGGTTTCGAGTATATCGCCATTGGCATTGATTAAGCGCTGATTAAGAGTAAAAGCTCTATTAATAGTATTCTCAACTTCAAAATCAAATTCGGCTTTTAGAAGATCATTAGTAAAGAACTTATCTTTAAAAACATCAAATTCTCGTGTATCATACAAAACATGTGTTCCTCCATTATCTAAGAGCTGATTGGCACGCACATCAAAATAAGCAAGATTTGCTACTACGACAGGTTTTAACTTCAAATCATTTATCTGATCGAAATCTAAATCACTTGAGCATGATAGAAAGAAAACAAGCGATAAAGAACTTATTATTGTGTTAACAGAAAGCTGTTTCATGACAATTAGTATTTACAAATAATAGTAACAACTAAATTATGCTGTTATTATTACACGATAATAGTAAATGTACGAATTTTTTTAATGAAATTTCCCAAACAGCTTTGAAGCTTCGTTATAAGCGCTTTCAAAACTCAAAGAATTTAACCCTGTTATTTTTTTATTTGCAGTAAAATAAGATATCAGTTTTTCTGTGGGCATATTGCCTGTAAGCTTATCTGTCGCCATAGGACATCCTCCAAAACCTTGAATTGCACCGTCAAATCTGGTACAGCCGGCATTGTAAGCAGCATCGATTTTTTCGAACCAGCTTTCCGGAGTAGTATGCAGATGGGCGCCAAATTCTATTTGTGGATATTTTGCAATCAGATTCGAAAAAAGATAGTTAATAACTTCTGGGGTTGAGCTTCCTACAGTATCAGAAAGGGATAATATTTTTACTCCCATTCCGGCAAGTTTTTCAGTCCATTGGCCTACTATTTCTACATTCCATGGATCTCCATATGGATTTCCAAAACCCATAGAAAGATAAGTTACCACTTCTTTGTTTTTTTTGTCTGCAATTTCCAGAATTTCTTCTAATGTAATCAGAGATTCCGCAATCGTCTTATGTGTATTTCGCATCTGGAAATTTTCAGATATAGAAAAAGGAAATCCTAAATATTGAATGGGTTCATATTCTGATGCTAAAGCTGCGCCTTGCGTATTGGCAATAATTGCCAATAATTTACTGGTCGTTTTAGAAAGATCCAGCTGTGCCAGAACTTCGGCAGTATCCTGCATCTGCGGAATAGCTTTTGGAGACACAAAACTCCCAAAATCGATTGTATCAAATCCTACTCTAAGTAAAGCCTGTATATAGGTTACTTTGTTTTTTGTGGGAATAAATGTTTTGATGCCTTGCATGGCATCGCGTGGACATTCGATAATTTTGATTTCTTTATTCAAAGCTTATTCTTTTGTAAAGGCTAAGTTAGTTTCTTTTTTACTGAAATAAAAGTTATAATTTTCTTTAATCTATAGTATTACCCAATATTGTAATAGTTATTAATATTACCAAAAAATGTAATAACTATAAATATTACCAAAAAACGTAATAAAAAGAAAAATTACGTATATTTGTAATACAAAGTTTATAATATTTAGCTATATTTGATATGACGAGCGTAATTACAGGTGACATAATTGATTCCAGAAAACAAAAATCTAAAGATTGGGTAGAAGGTTTAAAAAAAATTCTATCTGTTTTTGGAGCATCTCCGAGTCAGTGGGAAGTTTACAGAGGAGATGAATTTCAAGTTGAAATAAAAAATCCTGAAGAGGCTTTACTCTCTGCTGTTTTAATAAAAGCTCATTTAAGAGCGATAAAATTAGACGCCAGAATGAGTATTGGATTTGGAGATAAAACCTATGAAGGCGAAAAAATATCAGAAAGCTACGGAGGAGCATTTATTAATTCGGGAGAACTTTTTGAAACATTAAAAAAGCAAAAAGTAACTTTGGCAATGCGTACAGGCGATGCACAAATAGATGAAAAAATGAATTTGATGATACAGCTCGCCTTGACTTTTATGGACAGCTGGCTGGTACAGTCTGCAGAATTTGTGGTGTCGGCTATAGAGAATCCGGATTTTTCTCAAGAAGAATTAGGACAGCAGTTAGGAATTAATCAAGCTGCTGTGAGCCGCAGACAAAAACGCGCTCAGTTTGATTTGGTTATGAATTTAGATCGTTATTTTAGAACAGAAATAAAACAATTTAAAGCCTTATGATTTTATTTGTAAAATTACTTTTAGCACATTTATTAGGTGATTTTATCTGGCAGCCAAATTCATGGGTTGCCGATAAGGAAATTAAAAAACATAAAAGTATCTACTTATACTTTCATATTTTACTGCACGGAATATTAGCAGCTGTTCTGGCAGGAGAAATTCAGTTTATTCCTTATGCCCTCATAATTGCAGTAACACACGGGATTATTGATGTAATCAAATTGAATTTTCAAAAAAAAGAAACTAAACGCACTTGGTTTGTCCTGGATCAGATTGCACACCTAGTTATTTTAATCGGCGTGGTATTTTTATACGAAAATCAAACTATAAATCTGCTTTGGTTTGGCAGTCAGTTTTGGATTTTCATTACAGGACTTTTATTTATTACAAAACCGACATCTATTTTTATTAAAACCATAATTTCGATCTGGAGTCCGGAAAATAATGAAAGTCATACTGATAATTCTCTTGCCAGCGCTGGAAATTATATCGGAATTTTGGAACGCCTTTTTGTTTTTGGTTTTATTCTGACGGGGCATTTTGAGGCAATCGGGTTTTTATTAGCCGCTAAATCTATTTTTAGATTTGGAGACCTCAACGAAGCCAAAGAAAGAAAGCTTACCGAGTACGTTTTAATTGGTACACTGATAAGCTTTGGAATTGCGATTATTACAGGATTAGTGGTTCAGGCGCTGCTTTTACAACTGCTTTAAAATCTTTTTATTAATATCTTTTATTAATGCCGGGCCTTCGTAAATAAAACCAGTGTACAACTGTACTAAACTTGCACCTGCGTTTAATTTTTCAATTGCATCGTCTGCAGAATGTATTCCTCCAACTCCAATAATTGGAAATGCGTTGTTGCTTTTTTCAGCAAGAAAACGAATTACTTCGGTAGAACGTTTTGTCAATGGTTTTCCAGACAGACCGCCCATTTCAGATTGGTTTTGAGATTGTAATCCATCTCTTGAAATCGTAGTATTTGTGGCAATAACTCCAGCAATTTGAGTCGTTTTTACAATATCGATAATATCTAATAATTGCTCATCTGTTAAGTCCGGAGCAATTTTTAGAAGAATTGGTTTTGCTTTTTGAGAACTTGTTTTTTGTTTTTCGATATTTCTTTCTTGCAAAGTCTGTAACAAAGCTGTTAACGGTTCTTTGTCTTGCAAAGCTCTTAAATTTGGTGTGTTTGGAGAACTCACATTCACAACAAAATAATCCACATGATCAAACAAAGCATCAAAACAAATGATATAATCATCTACAGCATTTTCGTTTGGAGTCACTTTATTCTTTCCTATGTTACCGCCAATCAAAACACCTGAATTCTTTTTCAAACGCTCTACAGCTTCAAGAACACCGCCGTTATTAAATCCCATACGGTTAATAATAGCCTGATCTTCTTTTAGTCTAAACAAACGTTTTTTAGGATTCCCTTCCTGACCAACCGGAGTTACAGTTCCGATTTCGATAAAACCAAAACCAAAATCAGAAAGCTCTTTGTATAATTTGGCATCTTTATCAAATCCTGCAGCAAGACCAACTGGATTTTTAAATTTAATTCCGAAAACTTCACGCTCTAAACGTCTGTCTTTTACTTCATAAACAGACTTAATAATTGATGAAACTCCAGGTATTTTTGAAATGAATTTTACAAACGAAAAAGTAAAATAATGTACTTCTTCTGGATCAAAACAAAAAAGTATCGGGCGAATTATCAATTTATACATCGTGTAGTGTTGTTATTTTTTCGGTTGCAAATTTAATTATAATACTTGAAAGTCTTCCTATATAGTTTAACACCGTGACTAAATTTTATGTGAAAAATATTTTATTAAAAATCATATGTTCTAAATTGTATTATTTTCCTACGAATCTTGCTTTTTTTTCATAACTTTATCATCCTTAAAACACTGATAATGAAAAAGATAAATGAATTACTCAAAAAAGCGTTGCTCGTGTGTATGTCTCTATCATTTTTTTTGATTTCTATTGACATTTCAGCACAGCGACACGGCGGACGGCCTGGCGGCTTAAATCAGCGAGGCAGTGCAGCACAAAGACCGGCAATTAAAAAACCGGCCAATCAGCAAAGACCTGTTACAAGACCAGGCTCAAATGGCTCCGGAACTAAAATTACCAGACCTTCTAATACATCGAATGCTGCAGTTAGAGACAAAAATGCTGTAAAAAACAGAAATTCGACCAAAACAAGGAATTCTGTTAATCAAAAGAATATTAGCGACAGAACAAGAAATGACATTAATATTGACAGAAGCAGGGACATCAATATAGTCAATAATAGAAATACTATCGTAAGAAGAAATACTGTAATCTACACTCGACCTCCTTACAGATATGGAGGTTACAGATACAATTCTTTTCATCCTTATTTTTATCATCCTTACACCCCTTTTTATTGGGGTCCGGTTTGGCATCCATGGGGCTTTTTTGTGGCAACTTTGGCTGTTACGGCAATAGTAGTAAGTGTAGAAAACAATCAATATCATTATGATCAGGGCGTCTGGTATGCACCAAGCAATGGTGGATATACAGCAGTTCCTGCACCAGTCGGAGGAACTGTAAATAATATACCAAGCGGAGCCCAGACTGTAAATACCGGTACTGTAAATAATTATTATTACGGAGGCACGTATTACGAAAAAGACGGCAGCTCGTACAAAGTGGTTGCGCCAACAGCCGGAACTCTCGTAGAAAGTTTACCTGAAGGAGGTAAAGAAGTAACGATTGGAGATGTAAAATATATAAAATTTGGAGAAACGTATTATCAGCCTGTCCAAGTTGATGGAAAAAACAAATACGAAGTGGTTTTAGTAGAAGAGGATAAATAATTCCCTTTTAAATTTAATTAAACTATTTACCCTATAGAATCAGTAGAATTTTATATATTTGAAATAAAAATTTATTAACCTCATCAAGCACTGACTTTTAAGGTTATTAGAACTTGGAAATTACTTCAAATTTAACCAAAATGAAAAATAAAACTTATTGGATATTTGCCTTGCTGACTATTTTTATAGTCTCAATCGCATACGGTTTCACAAAACTCATTACGCCTAAAGATAAATTAGAAACAATAGATTGTGCTGAAACTCCAAAAATATCAGGAGAATCTGATTTTAAACCAACAATTGTCAATAAGACTCCTGCCCCATCTGCAGTTCCTAAAGGTATGGCATGGATTCCTGGCGGCGAATTTTCTATGGGAAGCAACGTCGAGGATGAAAGTTTATGCAGTATAAAAGGCGTTACAAAAGATGCTGCCGCAATACATCGTGTTTATGTAGATGGTTATTTTATGGACAAAACAGAAGTTACCAACGAAGAATATGCAAAATTTGTAAAAGCAACCGGATATGTTACAGTTGCAGAACAAAAGCCTACTAAAGAAGAATTTCCTATTGCAAATGAAGAAGATCTAATCACGGGTTCTGTTATATTTACTCCTACTCCAACAGCTGTCAATCTTAATAATTTCCTTCAATGGTGGAGTTATGTGGGCGGAACTGACTGGAAGCATCCTGAAGGACCACAGAGCACGATAAAAGGAAGAGAAAAATATCCTGTAGTCCAGATTGCTTATGAAGATGCTGCTGCTTACGCAAAATGGGCAGGAAAAAGACTGCCTACAGAAGCAGAATGGGAATTTGCAGCACGAGGCGGTAAAACAGGAAATTTATACACTTGGGGAAATACTTTAAAACCAAATGGAAAGTTTCAGGCCAATATTTATCAGGGTCACTTTCCTATAAAAGATGGTGATACTGGCGAAGACGGTTTTAAAGGAATCGCTCCAACGGCACAATTTGCACCAAACCAATACGGATTGTACGATATGGCAGGAAATGTATGGGAATGGGTAAACGACTGGTATAGTACTTCTTATTATGATGAACTCGCTCAAGAAGGAAAAGTAATAAAAAATCCTCAGGGACCAAGCGCTTACAATGATCCAAACGATCCGTCACAGATAAAAAGAGTACACCGCGGCGGTTCGTTTTTATGTACCGATCAATATTGTACACGCTACATGGTGGGTACAAGAGGAAAAGGCGAAGTACGATCTGCAGCCAATCATTTGGGTTTTAGATGTGTAAAAAGTATATAACAGCATAAAATTTATGGACGGATTCTATACCTGTAGAATCCGTCTTTTTATTTGAATTTACATCAGCCAGCTGCAATTACACAGCTAATAAAAATACCTATATTTGCTAAAAAATTATAATAATGCAACATATCATAGATCGTTTCATCAGTTATGTAACAATTGATACAGAGTCTGATCCCAATTCAACTACTACACCAAGCACAGAAAAACAATGGAATCTTGCCAATAAATTAGTCGAAGAACTAAAAGCAATTGGACTCCAAGATGTTACAATAGACGACAAAGCCTATATTATGGCGACACTGCCAAGTAATGTTGACCACGAAGTTCCTGTTATTGGTTTTATCTCTCATTTTGATACTTCACCAGACTTTAGCGGAGCAAACGTAAAACCACAAATTGTTGAAAACTACGACGGAAAAGATATCGTTTTGAATGCTGAAAAAAACATCGTCTTATCTCCTAATTACTTCAAAGATCTTTTGCAATATAAAGGCCAGACCATCATTACAACGGACGGAACTACTTTGCTGGGTGCAGATGATAAAGCGGGAATCACAGAAATTGTTTCGGCAATGGAATACCTAATTCAACATCCGGAAATTAAACACGGAAAAATCAGAATTGGGTTTACTCCAGACGAAGAAATTGGCCGTGGTGCACACCATTTTGATGTGGAGAAATTTGGCGCGCAATGGGCTTATACCATGGATGGAAGCCAGATTGGTGAATTAGAATATGAAAACTTTAATGCTGCAGGAGCAAAAATCACCTTTAAGGGTAAAAGCGTTCATCCGGGTTATGCAAAAGGAAAAATGATCAATTCGATGTTGATCGCCAATGAATTCATCAATGAACTTCCTAAAGGAGAAACTCCTCAGGAAACTAAAGGTTACGAAGGATTTTTTCATGTTCATCACATCAAAGGAAATATTGAAGAAACGGTTTTAGAACTTATTATTCGTGATCACAATAAAATTAAATTCGAAAAAAGAAAAGATTTAATTGGAAAAATAGCCAAGAAAATCAATAAAAAGTTCGCCAAACAATTTGGTGAAGATATTGTAATTACTGAAGTTAAAGATCAGTATTACAATATGAAAGAAAAAGTACTTCCTGTAAAACATATTGTAGATATTGCAGAAAAAGCAATGCGGGAACTGAACATAAAACCTATTATAAAACCTATTCGCGGCGGAACTGACGGTTCGCAGTTATCCTACATGGGACTGCCTTGCCCTAATATTTTTGCAGGCGGACATAACTTTCACGGAAAATATGAATATGTTCCAGCTGAGAGTATCCAGAAAGCGACTGATGTTATTGTAAAAATTGCCGAACTAACTGCTGTTCAGGGAATTTTTGATGCGAATGAAAATTCAAAGAAGAAAAAGTAAATGGATGATGCTGTTAAAAAACACGTTTGGGACAAAATGAATAATTGGGAAGAAGAAATCCTTTTTCTAAAATCAATTATTGATAAAACCGAGCTTGTTGAAACAGTAAAATGGGGCGCTCCGGTTTATGTTTACAATAAAAAAAATGTAATTGGTCTTGGGGGATTTAAAGATTATTTTGCAATTTGGTTTTTCAATGGCGTATTTCTAAAAGACGATAAAAACAAACTAATCAACGCTCAGAAAGATGTAACAAAGTCTTTGCTTCAATGGCGTTTTAGGTCGAAAGAAGAAGTGAATGAAAAAGATATTTTAGAATATATTGCTGAAGCTATTGAAAATGAAAAGCAAGGTAAAATCATTAAACCTGCAAAGAAAGAAGCAATTGTCTCCGAGTTATTGGATAAAGAAATGATTTTGAATCCTGCGTTAAGAGAAGCATTTCAAAAGTTTGCTCCTTACAAACAATATGAATTTTTAGAATATATTGAAACAGCCAAACAGGAAAAAACGAAACTCTCAAGAATTGAAAAAGTGATTCCTATGATTTTAGCAAATGTCGGGCTGAATGATAAATACAGGTAGTTTAATTCTCAATCCCGAAACTTCGGGATTGAGAATTAATAATATAAACCTTTGTCAAATTTAAAACTTTGACAAAGGTTTTTTTAGGTAAAATATTGCGCAAAAAAAATCCCAAACTCCTTCCGAAGATTCGGGATTGGAATTTGGGATTTATCCCGAAGTTTCGGGATTGAAAATTTTTAAAAAGCTTACGCCTTTTTATTCAAAGCAGCACTCATTTCCATAGAAATAGCTGAACGCTCTAATTTTAATTTTCCAGACATAGTTTCGATCACAACAGTAGTATCTGCAAGTTCAACTATTTTACCGTGAAAACCACTTTTAGTAATTATTTTATCGCCTACTTTAAGACCGCTTTCAAATTCTTTCTCGTTTTTTGCTCTTTTCTGCTGCGGTCTGATCATGAAGAAATAAAGTACCACAAACATTAATAAATAAGGAGCAAATTTGATTAAATCCTGCATAATTTTTGTTTTTGTTGTTTAGTATTTGTTTAAATATTTTTTTGAATTCTGAAATTTAAAGCTTTACATCAGACCACGTCCGACTTTTATCATCTTTTTGTTAGCCTGAAGCTCTTTTACCAAATTATCTAAAATTCCGTTGATAAAAATACTGCTTTTTGGTGTAGAATACTCTTTTGCAATTTCTAAATATTCGTTAAGAGTTACTTTTACAGGAATCGATGGAAATTTTAAAAATTCGCAAATCGCCATTTTCAAAATAATAGTATCAATTTCTGCAATACGATCGCTGTCCCAATTTGGAGTTTTGTCTTCGTATTCTTTTGCTAATATTGATTCGTTTAAAACTGTTCTTCTAAATAAATCTTTTGCAAAATCTTTATCCTCAACATCTTTATACAATTTTGGAACTCTAAAATCGTCTGAATCTTCAGTTTTAATAGCTTTCAATTGTTTAATGATGTGCGTGTTTACAACAGGAATATCATCAACCCAAGTCAATTTATCATCTTCCAGGTATTCGTATAATTTTTCGTTAGGAACGATTACATCTGCAAATAAATCAATAACAAATTGTCTGTCTTCTTCAAATGTATTGGTAGAATTGCTCATGTATTTTGCATACAATTCGCTTGACTTGATATCATTTAAAAGTAAAATAATATAATCGTCATTTAAGGACCAGTTATTGATTTTACGATTCTCTAAAGCGATACTAAGTGAATTGCTTTCTGCAAGAAGCTGGAAAATTTTGTTGTTAACAAATTTTTGATTCGGATTACGTTCTGCAGCAGTTGCAAGATGTTTTTTGCTTGAAAGATGTAAAAAAACAGATTCTTTTTTACAAATTTCTATCAATGAAGAAAGCATTATAAGATATAAGTCCTGAATGTTATCTATGCTGTAAAAAAGGAATTTTTCTTCTTTTTCCAGATTATCAGAGCCGCTTTGATGCATTGCATAAATGGACTGCATTACTTTAACGCGTATGTGTCTTCTATTTACCACCTTGTAAGAACATTTAAAATTAGGCTGCAAAAATAAGAATTTAAGAGTTTAAATTAAAATTTAATCCCATAAAAAACACTTTTCGCAATCAATTATATTTTTTATTAAAAAAAAGTCTCAGTTATCGGTCCTGGTTTTAAAATAATATTAAAAACTAGGACCGATACTGAGACTCGAGAATTAAACTAATAGTCTAAAATTATTTTTTGCTGTTCTCAATTTTTCTCTGATCGATACGATTTTGAGCAATTGTAAGCGCCGCTTTATGCGTTGTGATTCCGTTTTTAGCCGCGTAATCGATAATTTCTAAAGTAGTATTATAGATATTTTCGGTTTTGCTCATGATTTCAGCTTTGCCATAATGCTCTAATTCAGCATAAACATTGATGATTCCACCAGCATTAATCAAGAAATCAGGTGCGTATAAAATACCTCTTTCTGTTAATCTTGCTCCGTGTACATTTTCATCTGCCAGCTGATTGTTGGCTGCACCAGCAATAACTTTAGCTTTAATCTTGTTTACAGTATCATCGTTAATAGTTGCTCCCATTGCACATGGCGCATAAATATCAACATCTGCAGTATACAAATCTTCACCAGTATAAATTGTGGCGTTATATTTTGAAGCTGTCTGGTATAATTTTTCTTCGTTGATATCTGTAATCGTAACCTGAGCTCCTTCTTTAGTCAAATATTCTACCAAAGCCTCACCCACGTGTCCAATTCCCTGAACCAAAACTTTTTTACCTTCTAAAACATCAGAACCAAATTGGCTTTTTGCAGCTGCTTTCATTCCCAAATAAACACCATAAGCTGTTATTGGAGAAGGATTTCCAGAACCACCTCTTTCTTCAGAAATACCCGTAACATATGGTGTTACGTCTCTAACAGTGTCCATGTCTTTTGTTTCCATTCCAACATCTTCAGCTGTAATATAACGTCCGCTTAAAGAGTGAACGAATTCACCAAATTTACGCATCAGCTCAGGAGTTTTCTGCGTTTTGGCATCACCAATAATTACTGCTTTTCCACCACCAATATTAAGTCCTGTAATTGCAGATTTATAAGTCATACCTCTAGAAAGACGCAAAACATCGTTTAATGCTTCCCATTCGGTATTGTAATTCCACATTCTAGTACCTCCTAATGCTGGCCCCATAACCGAATTATGAATACCAATAATTGCTTTTAAACCTGTATCTTTGTCATTGCAAAATACAATTTGTTCGTGATCGTCAAAAGATAACTGACCAAAAACAGGATCCATTTTTTGAAGTTCTTTTCCAGTTGCGAAAGTTGCATCCATAGCGCTACTATATTATTTGTTTAAAATTATGAATTCGTCAAAAAGACATCTCAAACATAATCAAAAAATACACATGTGCTAATTTTTTATCTTTATAATAACAAATTATCAATCAATTAATTTTAATAATATTGTATCATCTATTGCTTTTAATTGAAAGTAATGCTTAAAATCAATATCATTTTAACATTGAATATCTTAAAAAAATGAAAGAATTACGCTATTTAAACAAATATTTCATTAAATATAAATATAGTTTTTCGCTTGGGATTTTAACAACTATTATCGCACAAATTTTCTTTTTATTTACTCCAAAGCTTGTCAGTGAGTCTTTTGATGTTATAGAACGATTTATTAAATCATCAAATACCGATCAGGTTTCTGAAATTATCAGAAGTTCATACAAACAAGAATTGATTCATAATGTACTTTTAATCATACTGAGTGCTGTTGTGGGCGGTGTTTTGACTTTTTTAATGCGCCAGACTTTGATTGTAATGTCTCGCCACATTGAATTTGATCTTAAAAACGAAGTTTTCAAACAATATGAAAATCTTTCGCAGAACTTCTACAAGCAAAACCGAACCGGAGACTTAATGAACCGTATCAGCGAAGATGTTTCTAAAGTACGAATGTATGTTGGTCCCGCTGTAATGTATACAATAAATACATTTATTCGTTTTGCTATTGTAATACTATATATGTATAATGTTTCGCCTTTGCTAACGCTGTATACAATTTTACCTTTACCAATTCTATCGTATTGTATATTTAAACTGAGTTCAGAAATCAATAAACGAAGTACCACCTTTCAGCAGTATTTGTCTAAAGTTTCTAGTTTTTCGCAGGAGATATTTTCGGGAATTCGCGTTATAAAAGCCTATTCATTAGAAAACAAAAATCAGGAAAATATGGTTGCTCTTGCTGAGGAAAGCAAAGCTAAAAGTTTGGATTTAGCCAAAGTACAATCGTTGTTTGGTCCTTTAATGATTGCTTTAATCGGAATTAGTAATTTGGTGGTAATCTATTTTGGAGGCTTAATGTATATTAATGGCACCATTCAAAATATTGGAACTATTGCTGAGTTTATCTTATATGTAAACATGCTGACATGGCCTGTAGCTTCTCTAGGATGGGTTTCATCTATGGTCCAGGAAGCAGAAGCATCTCAAAAACGTTTGAATGAATTTTTGAAAATTGAACCAGAAATAAAAAACAACAACGAAAATTCTTCTGAGATTCAAGGCTCTATTTCTTTTGAAAACGTAAGTTACGTTTACGAAGACACGAATATCGAGGCTTTAAAAAATGTCTCTTTTACAGTAAAAAAAGGAGAAACATTGGCTATTTTAGGAAAAACAGGTTCGGGAAAATCGACTATATTATCTTTAATTTCCAGATTGTATGATGTGACTGCTGGTAAAATTACGATCGATGAAAGTGAAATAAGCTCACTAAACTTAAATGATCTGAGAAATAATATCGGAATTGTACCTCAGGATGCTTTCTTGTTTTCTGATACTATTAAAAACAATATTAAATTTGGAAACCAAAATGCGACAGATGACCAAGTAATTGAAGCCGCAAAAAATGCTGTGGTACATGATAATATTATTGCTTTTAACAAACAATATGATACGATTTTAGGAGAAAGAGGAATTACCCTTTCCGGCGGACAAAAACAGCGTGTTTCTATCGCCAGAGCTATAATTAAAAACCCGGCAATACTACTATTTGATGATTGCCTGTCTGCTGTAGATACGGAAACTGAAGAAACAATTTTGAATAATTTATTTGAAATCTGCAAAGACAAAACTACGATAATAGTAAGTCATCGTGTTTCGTCTGCAAAAAATGCTGATAAAATTATCATTTTAGAGGATGGAAAAATAATACAACAAGGTTCTCATAATCAATTAATAAATCAGGGCGGCTATTATGCAGCGTTATATTTAAAACAACTTTCGGAAAAAGAATTACTTTAAATGTTGCGTAATAGATAATTTTTTATGATTTTTGATTACTATTAATTCCAAAAATGATAGAACGTATTATGAGAGAAAATGACATGTTAGAAAAAGAAGAGATTTTTTCTAAAGTATTACGAGCAGGAAGAAGAACTTATTTCTTTGATGTGAGAGCTACAAAGGCAGACGATTATTACATCACCATTACCGAAAGCAAAAAATTTACTGAAGAAGACGGTTCGTTCCATTTCAAAAAACACAAAATTTATTTATACAAAGAAGATTTTGCTGCTTTTGCTGAAATATTAGAAGAAATGACCTCATATGTCTTAAACCACAAAGGCGAGGAAGTTATTTCTGAAAGACATCAAAAAGACTTTAAAAAAGAATACGGTTCTGATAAACCTGAAGGAAACAGAAATAGTTTTACTGATATTGATTTTGACGATATTTAATCCCATTATAGCTTTTTTTGAAAAGTACGAGTCCAATTTGTCCTGCAATTTGGACTTTTTTTATATATTTAATTTCTAGTTTTAAAAATTATAAAATGAAAAAATTACTTCCGTTATTTTTCTTTCTCTTTCTCTCCATAACTGTTTTTGCTCAAAAAACAGAATACGAAACAAAATCAAACATTCAATATTACAATGCCGGAGTTAATAAATCTGACAGTTATATTAATGAACGCTGCGTATTGGACATTTATTATCCTAAAAACAGTAAAAATTTTGCGACTATTGTTTGGTTTCATGGAGGAGGATTAACAGGCGGCAGTAAAGAAATTCCAGAAGCTCTCAAAAACAAAGGTTTTGCAGTTATTGGAGTTAATTACAGACTAAGTCCAAAGGTAAAAGCACCAAAATATATTGAAGATGCAGCAGCTGCAGTCGCATGGGTTTTTAATAACATTGCAAATTATGGAGGCGATTCTTCTTTAATCTTTGTTTCAGGACATTCTGCCGGCGGTTATTTATCATCAATGATTGGTCTGGATAAAAAGTGGCTGCAAAAAGAAGGAATTGATGCAAATAAAATCGCAGGACTTATTCCGTTTAGCGGTCAATGCATTACACATTTCGAAATTAGAAAAGAAAATGGTATTCCAGAAACACAACCTACTATAGATGCATTTGCTCCACTGTATTATGTACGTGCCGACGCTCCTCCGTTATTACTCATAACGGGAGACCGCGAACTCGAAATGCTGGGCCGTTATGAAGAAAATGCTTATATGGCCAGAATGATGAAACTTGTCGGCCACAAACAAACTAAACTTTTTGAGCTCGACGGTTACGGCCACGGAATGACAGAACCTGCTTTTCCGCTATTAATTAATGAAGTAAACAGGATTATAAAAGAACAGAAGAAATAACCATTAAATAAAAATCCACGGCAATGGAAACAAATTTATTAATACTGCCAGGACTAGGTAATTCTGGCGAAAAACATTGGCAGACCTTTTGGCACGAAAAATTTAAAAATTCAAATAGAATTGTTCAGGACAATTGGGACGAACCAATTCTGGAAGATTGGGTTGAAAGATTAAACGAAGAAGTTTCTAAATTAAAAACTCCGACTATTTTGATTGCACACAGTCTGGCTGTTTCTCTTGTACTGCATTGGGCAGAAAAAAACAACAACAAAAATATAGTCGGTGCCTTATTAGTTGCTCCTGCAGATGTAGATTCGCCACTGCACACACCAGATTCCATTCGAAATTTTTCACCAATGCCTGTTTATAAACTTCCGTTTCCTTCAATAGTTGTCGCAAGCGAGAATGATCCTTATGCCTCTTTTGAAAGAAAAAAATATTTTGCAGCACAATGGGGAAGTGATTTCGTAAATGTCGGCCAGAAAGGACACATTAATTCGGACTCAGATTTAAAATATTGGGAAGAAGGACAAGTAATTTTACAGCAATTAATTGAAACAATCAAGACGAAAAATGATTAATAATGACAATCCTGAAATAGAGAGTTTAGTTACACCTGTAAACGTTTTAACAAAAATATGGTTTTCTCCAAAGCAAGTTTTCACTTTCATCGAAACTCATAAATACAGTAAGTATGTAACGCTGCTCTTAATTTTATCAGGGATTTCAAAAGCCTTAGACAAAGCTTTATCTAAGAACATGGGGGATTATTTACCTTTTTGGGGAGTAATTATCTGTGTTATATTAATCGGAATAAGTTTTGGACAACTATTTAACTTACTGCTTGCAGCGGCATTAAAATGGGCCGGAAAATGGATGAATGGCCAAGGAGATACAAGATCAATTTTAAAAATTATTGCCTATGCAATGATTCCATCTATATGTTCTATATTTCTAACAGCAATTCAGTTTCCAATTTACGGGAGCCTTATTTTTCAATCGAGCCTTTCCTACCTTTTAATAGAATCACCCTACTATCAAATATATTATTTGTATGTTATTATAGATATACTTCTTGTAATCTGGTCTATTATTCTACTCGTTATAGGTCTGTCTGTGGTCCAAAAATTCTCGATTTTCAAAGCAGTTTTAAACGTAGTTATTGCAGCGGTTTTGATAGCGTGTGCTGCACTTGCTCTATTTCTAATTATCGATTTATTCCAGCCTTTTCCTAACCAATCCTTAACCCGTTTTCTATTTTAAAATCGGGAGCTAGTAAAATTACATCTCCCTCCTCGCCCACAGCGCCAAGAACCAGACATTCACTCATAAATTTACCTATTTGTTTTTTAGGAAAATTAACTACGCCCACAATCTGGCGATTGAGTAATTCTTCTTTTGAATATCGTTTGGTAATTTGTGCCGATGATTTTCTGATTCCAATTGCATCACCAAAATCAATAGTAAGCTGATAAGCTGGTTTTCTTGCTTCTGGAAAATCATTTATTTCTATAATTGTTCCCACACGCATATCGGTTCTTTCGAACTCATTCCAAGTTAAATCCATATTTTATTTAAATTTAGTTATATACAAACCTATTAATTTTGTAATTAATACTACTAATTCTATAACCTGTTTTTTGCACTTAGCTTTTAATTTTACTAGACAAATTATTAAACTAACGAAAAAAGATATACAATGGAACATACTGAACCAAATGGATGCTTATCTGTTAAGGATTTTGAATCTAATCTAAAACAAGTGCATACAGATAAATATGTAGAAACAGCACAGAATGTAAGACTATATGTAAAAGATTATGGGCAGGGAAAACCTGTAATTCTTATTCACGGCTGGCCTCTTTCTAACGAAATGTGGGAATATCAAATAGATTTTCTAGTTCAAAACGGTTTTAGAGTAATCGCCTATGACCGCCGTGGTTTTGGTAAGTCATCACAGCCTTGGGATGGTTATGATTATGATACACTTTCAGACGATTTACAAGAAATAATAGAACAATTAGAATTAAAAGATGCAACTCTTGTAGGTTTTTCTATGGGTGGCGGCGAAGTTGTACGTTATTTTAGCCGTCATGGCGGAAAAGGCGTTAGCAAGGCAGCTTTAATATCTTCTATAATTCCATTTTTACTAAAAACAAGTGACAATCCAGACGGTCATTCAAAAGAAAAAAGCGATGCTACAGCAAATGCTATAAAAGAAGACAGAATTGCTTTTATTGATAATTTTGGAAAAACCTTTTTTGGTGTAAACATTATCAATAAACCTCTAAGTACACCACTTTTAGAATATTACAGATCTCTTTGTTCTGCCGCTTCTCCTCGTGCTACTTTAAAATGTGCTGAATCTTTCTCTTACACTGATTTTAGAGATGAGTTAGATTTTGTAAAAGTACCAACGTTAATTATTCATGGAGATGATGATAAAATTGTTCCGATTGATTTAACATCTAAAAAGGCAGCAGAAGGAATTGCAAATAATAGATATATCGTTTACGAAGGAGCTCCTCACGGACTTTTCTATACAGAGCGCGAAAAATTAAATAACGATTTACTCGCTTTTTTAAATTCATAAATACTACATTTTAACACTGAATATCCAAAGGATTACGCTTTTTAAGAAAGTGCATTTCTTTGGATATTTTTTTTAATAGCTGTTCTCCCTTTTATTTACAGAAATTTAAGTCTATTTTTGATAATCTAATTTTTGATAAAATGGCACGAACGCTTTCAAATATGATTCCGATTGGAACACTTGCTCCAGATTTTAAACTAAAAGATACAAACTTGAATAATGAATATACTTTTGAGGATTTAAAAGGATCAAAAGGTACATTGGTTATTTTTATGTGCAATCACTGCCCGTTTGTGCTTCATGTTTTAAAGGAAATTGTTATGATTGCCAATGATTATCGCGTTCAGGGACTTGGCGTAATTGGAATTTCCAGTAATGATGTCGAAAAATATCCGGAAGATTCTCCAGAAATGATGACTGAATTTGCTTTTAAAAACAAAATAGATTTTCCTTATTTATTCGACGAAAGTCAAGATGTTGCAAAAGCATATGACGCTGCCTGTACGCCGGACTTTTATTTATTCGACGATCAAAATCGTTTATTTTACAGAGGTCAGTTAGATGATTCAAGACCTGCAAATGGTATTCCGTTAAGCGGAAGTGACCTTAGAAGTGCCATTGATGCCTTGATTTATAACAGAAGTTTAAAAGAACCTCAAAAACCAAGTCTGGGTTGTAACATTAAATGGAAGTAAACATTTTCTTTCAAATCTAAAAATTTTACCTATATTTGCAGATCACGATTATCATCGTTATGGGAAATATAATATCATTTACAGCTTTAAATCTGCTGTTTTCTTTTACAAGAAAACCAATTCCTGCTGTAATTATTTCACATAATAAGGCCTTTATTAATTAGGCCTCCGTCTATTTCATTTATTCTTCAGGCGGAGGATTTTACCACATTTTCTTTTTATTTTATTTGAAAGAGGCAATCTCTATCAAATAATCTTTTGCATTTATTAATCCAATACATTTAAAAGCAAATTTTATTTCAAGAATCTGCATTCTATACTATAACTACATCCAAAGGAAAAAAAATAATATTAAAAATCACAATATGAATACAATGATAAAACCAACACCCACATTTTCCTCAGGAGATTACAAACTTCTGAGAGAGCTAATTTTAAAAAGTAAAAACTCGACCAATTCCAGAGAAGCCGGACAACTTTCGCAAGAATTAGATCGCGCTGTTGTAAGCAAGGGAGATTTTCTGGATCCTTCTATTATCAGAATAAATTCTCATGTTACTATTGAGGATGTAAAAGCAGGAAAACAAATGGAGATTCAGATTGTTCTGCCTTCAGCTGCAGTTGTAAAAGAAGGGAAAATTTCTATTCTGGCACCTTTGAGCGTTGCGATTATTGGATTTAAAGAAAACGATCAGGTTGATTGGGAATTGCCGGCCGGAATAAAGACTTTAAGAATAGTTGCTGTAAGCAATTTATAATTTTTAAACACCTCATTACTGAAGGTGTTTTTTTATACCTCAACTCCAAAAAAAAAGCATCCCGTAAAGAATGCTTTTAAAATATTTTATAATTGCGAATGAATATAATTCGTTATCGATGCCATATTCACATCATCTACTTTCGCTTTTTTCTGCATGCGAACTAAAATTGGCTGCCATTCTTCTTTAGTAAATTTTTTAGGTTCGTACAATTTGTGGCATTTTGCACAATTGTTAGAATATAAGTTTTGACCTTCCAAAAGTTCTGGCGTCAAAGCGACTTTAGTTTCAGTTGTTACTGCAGATGAATCTTTTGCCGCAACTGCCGTTTTTTGAGTACCGCAAGAAACCAATATTGTGGTAATTGCAATAAGAGTTAAAATTCTGGATTTCATTTAGCTTTGTTTTTTAAGGTAAATATAAAAAAAATCCCATTCGATAAACGAACGGGATTCATTAATAAAGCTATTTAAAATCAGTCTAATTACTTATTTTACTTCCATTAATTCAACATCAAAAATCAAAGTTGCATTTGGTGGAATAACACCTCCTGCACCTGCAGATCCGTAGGCTAAATTAGAAGGAATAACAAAACGAGCTTTGTCTCCAACTTGCAGTAAAGCAATACCTTCGTCCCAGCCTTCGATCACCTGACCTTGACCTAATCTAAATTCGATTGGTTTTTTGCGCGGGTAAGAAGAATCAAAAACTTTTCCAGTTTCCAGAGAACCTTCATAGTGTACTGCTACTGTTTTTCCAGCTTCAGCTCTTTTACCGTCTCCTTTTTGAATCATTTTGTAACGTAAACCGCTTTCTGTTTTATCAAAACCTGCAGCAAGTTCTTCCATTTTTGCTTCAGCAGCAGCTTTTTCTGCAGCTTCACGCTTTGCACGAGAACCTTCAAAAACTCTAAAAGCTTCAATAGCATTCCATTTTTGAGCTTCTTCTCCAACTCTAACGATCTCAACAGTGTCTAAAGAATCGCCTTGAGCAACTGCATCAACGATATCTTGACCTTCTACAACATGACCAAAAACAGTATGTTTTCCGTCTAACCAAGAAGTTGGAACGTGAGTGATATAAAATTGAGAACCGTTTGTTCCTACACCAGAATTTGCCATTGCCAAAACTCCCGGACGATCGTGTTTTAAACTTGGGTGAAACTCATCATCAAATTTATAACCAGGACCACCTGTTCCAGTTCCTTGAGGACATCCTCCCTGAATCATGAAATCTGGAATTACACGGTGAAATTTTAATCCGTCGTAAAATTTATTTCCTTGTGGTTTAATCTTATTTTCTAAGTTTCCTTCTGCCAATCCTACGAAGTTACCTACTGTTCCTGGTGTTAAATCGTGTGTTAGTTTTACTAAAATCGCACCTTTACTAGTGTTGAATTTAGCGTATATTCCGTTTTCCATTGTTGTTATTTTTAATTTAAATGCAAATTTACAAATTAATTTTTTATCATTTTGCGTGAAAAACGCAAGTATCTTTAATTACCGGATTTCGCAGATTAATAACTGATATTTTAGTGTCCTCATCAAAATTATTTGTTCGCTTTACTATTTTCGCGTAAGGTTTGTTAGCTACAAAAATGGTATCATTTCTAAGATCTGTATTCTCATTAAAGATTATTACATCTCCCAATCCGCAAGAAAATCCACATTTCCACGCATATCCTTTTATTTCAGAATCAGAAAGTGTTTTTTGACAACCCAAGATTAACAATAAGCCTGCAAAAACAATTGTCTTTTTCATAAAAATAATTATTTAGATTTTGATTTATAAGTAAGCCCGTAAACCGTAAATGCTAAAGCCGACAAACCAACACAGCCAATAGTTACAGCGTGCCATCCTCCAAGTTTCCACAACAATAATCCATAAGCAGATCCTGCCGCAGTTCCTAAAAAGCTAAAAGACATAAATACTGTATTTAGTCTGTTTCGGGCTTCTGGAAGCAGTGAATAAACTCTGGTTTGGTTTGAAATATGAACTCCCTGAATTCCTATGTCGATAAAAACAATTCCGATAGCAATTCCGATTACACTTTCTACTGAAAAATAAAAAACCAAAAAGCTGATCAGAATCAACAAACATCCATAACCAACCGCTACTCTTGAGCCGCCTTTATCTCCCATTTTACCAACCAAAGGCGCAGCCAAAGCTCCAGATGCACCTACAATTCCAAATAAACCGATTGTCGCACTGTTAAAATTAAAAGGTGCTACAGAAAGCAGTAAAACCATTGTAGTCCAAAATGCGCCAAACTGAGCAAAACTAAAAACATTAATCAACGTTGCTTCGCGTAAAATGGGCTGTGTTTTTATAAGTGTAAAAAGCGATTGAATCAATTGACCATAAGTTCCTTGGAATTGAGGTTTATTTACCGGGAATTTATTTTGAATTACAAAAAAGATCAAAAGACAAATTCCGGCAGCAATATAAAACATCGATCTCCAGCCTAAAACCTGACCAATAAAACCGCTTAAAGTTCTCGAAAGTAAAATTCCGACCAACAAACCGCTCATAATTGTTCCGACAACTTTTCCTCGCTGTTCCGGCGCACTCAAAGAAGCGGCTAATGGCAGAATAAGCTGCGGCACAATTGATGTAATTCCGATTAATAATGAGGACAGCTGCAGAAGAAAAAAACTTTTTGCCGAAGCCGCAAGAATCAACGCAATTACTGAGGCAAAAGTGGTGATAAGAATCTGTTTTTTACGCTCGATTTTATCGCCAAGAGGCACCATAAAAAACAGTCCGATTGCATAACCTGCCTGTGTTAGGTAAGTTATCGTTCCGGCACTGGCTTCAGGAATTTTAAATTCTTTGGCAATTAAAACAATTAGAGGCTGGCAGTAATAAAGATTTGCAACTATAAGTCCAGTGCAAGCTGCCATAAATAAGACATTCGTTTTGGATAAATTCATTTTGCAAAAATACTATCTAAATTCAACTCCTACTTTAAAAAAGTATATTTTTAAAGTTAAAATTTATTCTAAGCTTAATTTTTATTGTAGAAATCTTCTCGCATCGGACTGAAAACATCGGTAAGCATTCCAGTTTCTAAGCATACAACCCCATGGATTGCGTGAGGTGGAATATAGAAACTGTCTCCCTCTTTTAGAGTTTGAGTTATACCGCTTATAGTTACATCAAATTTTCCGCTCGCAATGTAAGTTACCTGCGAATGATAATGCTCATGCAAAACGCCAATGCCTCCTTTTTCAAAGTGAACATTTACCAGCATTACTTTATCATCATAAGCTAAAATTTTTCTTTTAATTCCTTCACCAACTACTTCCCATTCTATTTCGTCTCCTTTAATAAACTCTTTGCTTGTTCCAAATTTTTGCATAATCTTAATTTAAATTTTTATTCATCAGCTTGTTTTTCAAAATTCTTTACGAATTCTAAAAGATTAAATAACGTTTTGTCATCAATAATATTTCCCTCAGGATCTATTTTCCCTCTAATTCCCTGAATCAGAAGCTGTGTTTCATCAGTAAATACGGCTTCAATAGTTTTCATTATTAAACTTAATTGTTCCTGTGCTTTCTCTCCAGATGCAGAAGCAGTTATTAAACCCGCTTTTTTACCTGAAAATATTGTAGTAGAAACGCACCATTCTAAAGCATTTTTTAAACTTCCGGGAAGACTGAAAACATACTCAGGCGTACAAATTATGACTCCGGCGGCATTTTCTATTTTTCTTCTCAAGACTGCAACGCTCTCAGGCAGATTGTCATTTTCCAAATCTGGATTAAAATGCGGTATACGTTCTAAATCTTCAAAAATCTCAACCTCAAATCTGCTGTTTAGATGTTCTGAAATAAATTTCAGGATTTTAAAATTACTCGAATTTTTTCTTGTGCTTCCAGAAATGGCAAATATTTTTTCTTTTAGAACAATCATTCGATTTTTAATTTAATGAAACAGCAAAATTTACTGCTTCTTTTGAATGAATTTTTGTGGTGTCAAAAACCGGAACTGATACATCATCCTGACTAATCAGCAGAGGGATTTCGGTACAGCCCAAAATAATTCCTTCAGCACCATTTTCTATTAATTTTTCGATAATCGAGAGATACGCTCTCTTAGTCTGCTCCTTAATTATGCCTCGCCCTAATTCTTCTTTTAGAGTCTGCTGAATAAAATCTCTTTCTTCCTGCAAAAAAGGAACAATTGCCTCGATATTATTCTCTGCTAGTTTCTTAAAATAAAAATCCATTTCCATCGTGAATTTTGTTCCCAGCAAACCTACTTTTTTCAATCCCTGCTTATTAATTTCATTTGCTGTTGCTGTGGCAACATGAATAATAGGAAGTTTTATTTCTTTTTCTAATTGATCTGATACTGCATGAGCCGTATTGGCACACAAAACAATGGCATCGGCACCGCTTTTTTCTAAACTTCTGCAGGCATTTAGAAGTAATTCAAAAGTAGCATCCCAATCTCCATTCGTATTATTTCTTTGAAAATCATCAAAATTTAAAGAATAGATAATGCATTCGGCAAAATTAAGTCCGCCTAATTTTTCATTAATTCCTTCGTTTATAAATCTGTAATAATCTATTGTCGAAACCCAGCTGATGCCGCCTACAAGTCCTAGTTTTTTCATGTTATATTGTGCTTAAATCTATTTTGTTTTTATTGAATACTTTCAAGATCTTTATGCATTAATGCTGCACTTTCTTTTAAATTATTGGCTTTAAAATACTTTTCCAGATCTGCGAGCCTTTTGGCATTATTATATTTAATACCAGAATTTAATTTTCTCTGGCAGACAGAACATAATCGAACGGTATGTTTATCTGTTTCAGACAGGCTGTTCGTACCATTCATTACGCAATCTGCAGCTGTACAGTGATGAAGTCCAAACATATGACCAATTTCGTGTGAGCATATTTTCAACAAACGATCTAAGCATTTATTAAAGTTAGCTTCGGTTAATTCTCCATCTTGCAGCCTAAAAATAGAACTCACTCCTGTTTTCTGACTGTAAGATGCTAATCCAAAAACAAAATTCCATTCTGGTTTTGGGTATAAATCTACCTCAGTCAATCCCATCAAAGCGATTCTGTCTGATGGTTTTTGCTTTATCAGAATGCTGTCTAAAATATACCCTGCCAGAAATTGTTCCTGCCCTTCCCCGCCTATTCTTCGCACATGACTGGGAATAATATCATTTGATTTTGTTTCTAAAATCTTTGTTTTCAACTGAAAAAAGATTTCCAAATACGCTCTGGTCAGATCAATTTGTTTTGTTTGTAATACATTAAATTTTCCGATAGGCTGTATATAAATAACATTTTGTTCTTTTGTGGGAACGACATGTTTGGTTTTTAAAAACTGCTCGAAAGTCTGTCCCTTTTCTTTATGTTCATAAAGCCATTCTCCTGGTGCTGGAGGAAAAAGTGCAACATCATTATCTTTTACAGCATCAAAATAATGATTTTTTTTATCTGACTTACATGCAAACAGAAGTACCAAAATGAAGAGAGAAAGTTTTCTCATAAATATTATAAGTTAGTTAAGTGGTTTAGTATAAAATCTGAACTTGCTCTTATGGATGTAAAAGAATCAACGGCAAAATTATTTTCCTGTTCTACAAAAAAATGATCCATTCCCGATAGTTTTGCTGCTGCAAAAACAGCTTTAAAATCTATCGAACTTGAACCAATTTCTGTATTTAAAGCTGGTATTTTCTTATCCATATCTTTTACATGCCACAATTTAAAGCGGCCTGGATTTTCTTTAAACAATTGAAGAGGATTATTTCCAGAGTAAAAAACCCAGTATAAATCCATCTCAAAAAACACTAGATTTTTATCTGTTTCTTGCAGCAGAATTTCAAATCCTGTTATGCCATTATATTTTATAAATTCGAAATCATGATTATGGTATGCTAATTTTAAACCTGCTTCCTTACACAGTTTAGCAGCCAGATTGAGCCTTGACGCGATTACTTTATAATCTTCACTGCTTCTTCGGATTGGTTCGTCAATCCAGGGAATGGTAAAATATTCGCTTTTTAAAATTTTTGCTGCTTTAATTGATTCTATTAGTTCCGTTGTATTTCCGTCGGCCAGAAAAGTTCCAGAATTATAATGACCGCTTACGGCTTTAAGACGGTTTGCATCCAATATCTTTTTCAATTCAACAGCAGACAATCCCCAAAACTGATCTTTAACAGAAAAACCATAAGTTTCAACAGTGGTGTAGCCCGCTGAAGCAACTTTTTCTAAAACTAATTTTACATTTTTAGGAAGTTCATCACGCAGTGTGTATAACTGCAAACCAATTTCTTTTTTCTTCATAGTAAATGCTAATGACGGCAGAGTTAAAACAGCTGCAGCTGCCAAACTTCCATTGATGATAAAAATTCGTCTGGAAACCATTATTTTATATTGAAATTCAAAAAGTAAATCTAGCTTTATTTATTAGATTCCGGATCATCAAAATTATCAAAATAAGTAAAATCTTTGATGATTTTTCCGTTCTCGATTGTAAAAATTGTACAAACGGGCAATTTAAATTTTGTTCCATCTGCGGCCGTTCCCGATGAAATAAATTCGACAATAATATGTTTTTCATCTGAAGGATAAATATGGATAATTTCATCATGCAGATCAGGAAAAACAGCATTTAGTGCAGTATATTTATCGATTGTCTGCTTTCTGGTCTGAGTGATCATTTCTTTTCCAAAAGAAGGATCTTTAAAATCAGAAACCGGCGCATACATCGCCGCCATTTCTTTCCATTGATGTTTATTAAACAACTCGAAATACTGCTTTACAATTTTTTCTTTTTCAGTTGGATCAAGATTAGGTTCTTTTGTTTGCCTGCAGGATATAAATAATAGAACGGATAGAAGAAGAATTACTATTTTTTTCATTGTACTACTATTTAGAAAGTGATATTATTTTCAAAATCTAAATTTATGAAAAAATAGGTCACGTAAAAAAAAAGCTGCATTTTAAAAATACAGCTTTTTTATTATTTTATTTTGCACTAATTGCATTCGACTTAATTAGGTCTCCTGCACTAATTTGCTGTGGCGGAAACACTTGTTTTTCTTTTCGATAAGAAGCTATCTTCCCTTCTTTATTGACGTAAACAAAAGTGTAATTCCAATAATTTGAGTGAGCCATTTCAAAACTATTATTCTCAGATTTTACGTAAACCTGATCTGCGTAGATTAAAATTTCGCCCTCTTGATCGTTATTTAAAACACGTACAGCAGGTCCCCATGTTTTAATAAAATTCTGCTTGGTTTTTCCAACCATGCCGTCCATCGAATTCTGTGAAGATGCACATGACATGCAAATTGTTAATAATAAAAGTAATGCAGATAAATTTTTCATTTGGTGTTTTTGGTATAAAATTAGCCCCCGTCTTTAATTTACATTAAAAATAAAACATTTTTTCTTACAAATCCTAATCAAATGTATATCAATATGTTAATTATATAACAAAAGGAGATTATTATATGAATAAACCTTTCTGATCTTACAAAAAACGACCTGATTTTTCCTTAATTTCATTTTTAAACTCTTAAAAATCTCTAACATTAACTTTGTATCTTTGCCGGAGAAATTTTGAAGAAAATGCGAATTGATATAATAACGATTTTACCTGAATTATTAAAAAGCCCTTTTGAGGCTTCGATTATGAAAAGAGCTATAGATAAAGGATTGGTTGAAGTTCATTTTCATAATTTACGCGATTACACCACAAACAAGCAAAAAAGTGTAGATGATTATCCGTTTGGCGGAGGAGCCGGAATGGTAATGACTGTACAGCCAATTGACGCTTGTATAACACATCTTAAAAGCGAACGCGAATATGACGAGATTATATATATGTCTCCAGACGGCGAAACTTTGAACCAAAAAATGGCTAATACAATGTCGATGTATGAAAACATCATTATTTTATGCGGTCATTATAAAGGAGTCGATCAGCGTGTTCGTGATCATTTTATTACAAAGGAAATTTCGATTGGAGATTATGTTTTATCTGGAGGAGAATTGGGCGCATTAGTTTTATCTGATGCCCTAATAAGATTAATTCCAGGAGTTTTAAGCGATGAGACTTCGGCATTGACGGATAGTTTTCAAGACAATTTACTTTCTGGACCTATATATACACGTCCTGCAGATTACAAAGGATGGAAAGTTCCTGATGTTTTAACCAGCGGCCATTTTGCCAAAATTGACAAATGGCGTGAAGATATGGCGTACGAACATACGAAGAATAGAAGACCTGATTTGTTAGAAGAGGATTAAAGTCAAAAGTCGAAAGTCATAAAGTCTAGAATTTAAAATGTTTATCTTTAGATTGCTAAAACTTTATGACTTTCGACTTTATGACTTTCGACTTAAAAAAAATACAATTTACAATTTGTAATTCATAATTATTTTCTACATTTGCACCCGAATTAGACTAACCTCTGGCGAGATCCGTGAATGTTACTCTTATCTAAACTATAATTAAAAATTATCATGGCAGATTTATTAAAATTCGTTCAAACCGAATTCGTTGCTAAAAAAGATTTCCCTGTTTTTGGAGCTGGAGATACTATCACAGTTTTCTACGAAATTAAAGAGGGTGAAAAAACAAGAACTCAGTTTTTTAAAGGAGTTGTTATTCAAAGAAGAGGTTCTGGAAACACAGAAACTTTCACGATTCGTAAAATGTCTGGTGCTATTGGAGTTGAGCGTATCTTCCCAGTAAACTTACCTGCTTTACAAAAAATCGAAATCAACAAAAAAGGTGCAGTTCGTAGAGCTAGAATTTTCTACTTCAGAGAACTTACTGGTAAAAAAGCTAAGATTAAAGATAAAAGAAGATAATCATTTATCTCTTTGTTATAAAAAACTCGTTTCAAATAATTTGAAACGAGTTTTTTTTGTGCCTGTTTTTAAAATATCTTGAATTTAGTTTATGCCAAACCCGACAGGTTTTAAAACCTGTCGGGTTTTAGTCTTTTTGTTTTTCGAAATGTTCTGCTTTTACTTATGATTGATCAAAACTGTAATTTTTTAATACCAAAATCACCAATTTAGCAATTAAATGAGTCCGAAATAACAATCTGATAATTTCGGTATTTCTCCGAAAAACTACACCGTTTTCGGACTGTTTTTATTATATTTGCTCCGCTCGTTTTGAGCCAAATACACCTTTACATCGCTGTATCTTGGCGATACGATTATAAAAAAAAAAAAAGAAATGACACAGAATTCAAAAATTTATTACACCTTAACTGATGAGGCGCCATTATTAGCGACCTATTCTTTTTTACCTATTGTTCAAGCATTTACTGCTACGGCAGGTATTGCAATCGAGACAAGAGACATATCGTTAGCAGGTAGAATTTTATCTAATTTTCCTGAAGTTCTAACAGATTCTCAAAAAACCGGAGATGCATTGGCAGAACTTGGTCAATTAGCGACACAACCTGAAGCTAATATCATCAAACTTCCAAACATTTCTGCTTCAGTTCCTCAGTTAAAAGCTGCAATTGCTGAATTACAGTCTCACGGTTATAAAATACCTGATTTTCCTGAAGAGCCTCAAAATGATGCTGAAAAAGAAATTAAAGCAAAATACGCTAAAGTTTTAGGTTCTGCAGTAAATCCTGTTTTACGCGAAGGAAACTCTGACCGTAGAGCACCAAGAGCAGTGAAAAATTTCGCTAAAGCAAATCCACACTCAATGGGTGCATGGTCTGCTGATTCAAAAACTAAAGTAGCGTCTATGCCAAATGGTGATTTTTACGGAAGTGAAAAATCTCTTACTGTTGCAGATGCTAATGATGTAAAAATTGAATTCGTTGCAAAAGACGGAACAACGACAGTTTTAAAAGCAAGCACACCGCTTAAAGCAGGTGAAATTATTGACAGTTCTGTTTTAAGTGTAAAAAAATTAAAATCTTTTGCTGCTGAAGCAATTGCTGAAGCAAAAAAAGAAGGAGTATTACTTTCTGTGCATTTAAAAGCGACAATGATGAAAGTTTCAGATCCTATTATTTTTGGAGCTATCGTTGAAGTTTATTTTGCTGATCTTTTTAAAAAATATGAAACTTTATTTGCTGAATTAAATATAGATACTAGAAATGGTTTAGGTGATATTTATGCTAAAGTTGCAGGAAGACCTGAGCAGGCAGAAGTTGAAGCTGATATTACGAAAGCTATCGAAAATGGACCAGCTTTGGCAATGGTTAATTCAGATAAAGGAATTACAAACTTACACGTTCCTTCTGACGTTATTGTTGATGCTTCTATGCCGGCAATGATTCGTACTTCTGGACAGATGTACAATAAAGAAGGAAAACAACAAGATACAATTGCTGTTATTCCAGACCGTTCTTACGCCGGAATTTACACTGCAACTATAGATTTCTGTAAAAAACACGGTGCTTTTGACCCTAAAACTATGGGAAGTGTTCCTAACGTAGGTTTGATGGCACAAAAAGCAGAAGAATACGGATCTCACGATAAAACTTTCCAAATAAAATCTGATGGAGTTGTTCGTGTTGTAGATGCAAACGGAACTGTTTTAATGGAACAAAACGTTGAAACAAATGATATTTTCAGAATGTGTCAGGCTAAGGATGCGCCTATTCAGGACTGGGTAAAACTAGCTGTAAACAGAGCGCGTTTATCTGATACTCCTGCTGTTTTCTGGTTAGACGAAAACAGAGCACATGACAGAGAATTGATTGCTAAGGTTGAAAAATATCTTAAAGATTACGATACTGCAAATTTAGATATCCGTATACTAAATCCTGTTGCTGCAACAGAATTTACTTTAGACAGAATCATCAAAGGTTTAGATACTATTTCTGTTACTGGAAATGTTTTACGTGACTACTTAACCGATTTATTCCCAATTTTAGAATTAGGAACTTCTGCTAAAATGTTATCTATCGTTCCATTAATGAACGGAGGCGGATTGTTTGAAACTGGCGCTGGAGGTTCTGCTCCTAAACACGTTGAGCAATTTACAGAAGAAGGATATTTACGTTGGGATTCATTAGGAGAATTTTTAGCACTTGGTGCTTCATTAGAGCATTTAGGGCAGACATTAGACAATTCTAAAGCAATTGTTTTATCTGAAACTTTAGATCAGGCAAACGATAAATTCTTAGCAAATGATAAATCTCCAGCTCGTAAAGTAGGTCAGATTGATAATCGTGGGTCTCACTTTTATTTAGCTTTCTACTGGGCTCAAGCTTTGGCTGCACAGACAAAAGATGCTGAATTAAAAGCAATCTTTACCCCTATCGCTGCTGAATTTGAAGCAAACGAAGCTAAAATTGATGCCGAGCTAATCGGCGCGCAAGGAAAACCTCAGACTCTTGGCGGTTACTACCAGCCAACTCCTGAATTAGTAAGCAAAGCAATGCGTCCTAGTGCGACATTCAACTCAATTCTTGCATCAATAAAATAATACAAGATTATATAATACTATTCATTAAAAAGACAGCCAATTGGCTGTCTTTTTTTATCTTAACTAATGTTTAACAAACTCATTACGGCAATACTTAGCAAGAATTCTTAACTATGTAAACTCAAAACCAAGACGATGATTTCAAAAAGCATTACTGTATTTCTTATCGTTATTTTATCATCTTTAAGTTCCTATTCTCAGGAAAAATTTACGCTAAGCGGTACTATTACCGATTATAAAAACAACGAAACTCTAATTGGTGTGAATATTTATATTCCAGCTCTTAAAATTGGAACTACAACAAATGAATATGGTTTTTTTTCGATTACAGTTCCCAAAGGAGAGCATCAGGTAGAAATTACTTATGTTGGTTATCAAACGATTCAAAAAATAATTATTTTAAATCAGAATACTAAAAGCAATTTTTCTCTACAGGAAGGACAAGAACTTCAGGAAGTTGTGATTACAGACAATAAGGGGAAAGTAAATATTAAATCGCCAGAAATGAGCATTAATAAACTTTCTATTTCTACTATAAAAAAAATGCCTGTTGTTTTGGGAGAAGTTGATGTTTTAAAATCAATATTATTACTCCCTGGAGTTACCAATGCCGGCGAAGGTGCTTCTGGATTTAATGTTCGCGGAGGCGGTGCAGACCAAAACTTAATTTTATTAGACGAAGCCACTATATTCAATTCTTCGCACGTGTTTGGGTTTTTCTCAGTTTTTAATCCCGATGCGATTAAAGATCTCAAATTATACAAAGGCGGTATTCCCGCGCGTTTTGGAGGAAGAGCTTCTTCGGTTTTAGACATTTATCAAAAAGACGGAAATAGTAAAGATTTCCATATGAATGGTGGTATCGGATTAATTTCAAGCCGGCTTCTTGCAGAAGGTCCGATCGTAAAAGACAGAGGATCATTTTTAATTGGAGGAAGGGCTTCTTATGCTCATTTATTTTTAAAATTATCTGAAGAGCAAAAAGATAATTCGGCTTATTTTTATGATTTAAATACCAAAATAAGCTTTAAGGTAAATGATAATAATAGTTTATATTTATCCGGTTATTTTGGGCGGGATGTTTTTAGTTTAAATAAAAGTTTCTCGAATATATACGGAAATGCAACTTTAAATCTACGTTGGAATCATTTATATTCTGATAAATTATTCTCTAATTTATCCTTGATTTACAGTGACTATTATTACGGATTGGATCTCGATTTCGTTGGCTTTAAATGGGATTCGGGCATTAAAAATTACAATATAAAATATGATTTCAAACATTATATTTCAGATAAGTTCAAATTAAATTATGGATTAAGCGGTATTTATTACGAATTTAATCCCGGAACAATCAAGCCCTCCGGCGATAGCTCGGGAATTAATCCGGATCAATTAGATAAAAAATATGCTTTTGAGCCTTCAGTTTATTTAGATGCTGAAAATCAGCTTTCAACAAAAATTACAATTTCTTACGGACTTCGTTATAGTTTATTTTATCGTTTAGGATCTTCGACTGTAAATTATTATGCCAATAATAATCCTGTTGTTTTTAATACAGATATGCAGATTTATGAAAAAGGAACTCCAAGTTCGACCCAATATTATGGCAAAAACAAAGTAATTCAGGATTATAATAATTTGGAGCCGAGATTTGCTGTCTCATATCAATTAAATGATAATCAATCCATAAAAGCGAGTTACAACAGAATGGCACAATATCTTCAGTTGATTTCAAATACCTCATCGCCTACTCCGCTGGATGTCTGGATGCCTAGTGACAAATATATTAAACCGCAGATTGCAGATCAGGTTGCCTTAGGCTATTTTAGAAATATAAAAGACGGAGCTTACTCGCTCGAAGTCGAAACTTATTATAAAGAAATTCAAAACAGGTTAGATTATATTGATGGTGCAGATTTAATTGCCAATAATGCAATTGAACAAGTAATTTTAAACGGACAAATGAGGGCATATGGTCTCGAAATTATGCTGAAGAAAAATGAAGGCAAGTTTAATGGATGGATTTCGTATACTTTATCAAAATCACAACAACAGACACCGGGAAGAACTCCAGAAGAAACAGGAATCAATAACGGGCAATGGTACAGTTCTGCATACGACAAAACACATAATTTAGCCATTACATCTGCTTATAACTTAAACGAAAAATGGTCATTTGGCGCTAACTTTGCTTTGCAGTCTGGTCAGCCTGTCACCTATCCTAACGGTCAATATGAATATCTGGGCATTACAGTTCCGAGCTATGGTTTGAGAAACGAAAGCCGTCTTCCTGCTTATCATCATTTGGATATATCTGCAACCCTGACTCCTAGAAGAAACAAAGACAGAAACTGGAAAGGCGAATGGGTTTTTAGTATCTACAACTTATACAATCGACAAAATGCGGCTTCCATAAACTTTAGGCAAAATGTTGATACAGGAGAAAATGAAGCAGTTAAAACTTCTATTTTCGGAATGGTTCCTGCGGTAAGTTATAATTTCAAATTTTAAAAAATCATTTTCTGTAAAAGAAATCAAAAGATATATCATGAAAAAAGCAAGATTCTTAATGGTGTTTTTATTATCTCTTTTCTTTCTAAGCTGTGAAGAAGTTGTAGATGTCGATTTAGATACTGCAGCGCCAAAATTAGTCATTGAAGCGGCTATAAACTGGAAAAAAGGAACAACAGGAACGCAGCAGACTATACAATTATCGACTACAACCGGATATTTTGAAAACGTAATTCCGGTAGTTTCTGGTGCAGTCGTATCGATAAAAAACAGTAAAAATCAACAATTCAATTTTACAGAAAACTCTAAAACCGGACGATACGTCTGCAATAATTTTAAACCGGAAATAAACGAAACCTACACTTTGACTGTAGTTTCTGGCGGCAATACTTATACCGCTAGCGAAACATTAAAATCTGTAGCACCTATTACTCGCCTTGAACAAAATAATGAAGGAGGATTTACAGGAAAAGATATCGAAGTAAAAGCATTCTTTACAGATCCGCCAGAAGATAATTTTTATTTGTTTAAATACACTTACTCTAGTAAAATCACTTCCAGCTATTATGTTTCTGAAGATAAATTTTATCAGGGAAACGAAATTTTCAGCAGCTCTGATGATGATGAATTAAAACCTGGTGATGAAATTGAAATAACGCACTACGGCATCTCAAAACAGTACTATAACTATATGAACATTCTCGTGAGCATTGCCGGCAGTAACGTTGGCGGTCCGTTTCAATCGCCTCCCGCGACTGTAAGAGGAAACATTATCAATACGACCGATAAAACAAATTACCCGCTGGGCTATTTTTCTTTAAGCGAAATTGATTCAAAACAATATAAAATTGAATAATTTTGCATGTATGGAAGCCCGAATAGAAACATTAAACGAAAAAAAACTGATTGGTAAATACATCCAGATGTCATTTGCAGAAAACAATACTTTTCAGTTATGGAGCAGTTTTATGCCAAAACGCAAAAGCATCGAAAATACTGTAAATTCTAATTTATATTCGCTTGAAGTTTTTCCAGAAAATCATTTCGATAATTTTAATCCAAATGATCGTTTTCAAAAGTGGGCAGCAGTCGAAGTCAGTGATTTCGATAACATTCCCTCAGAAATGGAAACTTTACTAATTCCAACCGGATTATATGCTGTTTTTATTCATAAAGGCCTGCAGACAGACGGACAGAGAACCTATCATTCTATATTCGCAGAATGGCTGCCAAACTCTGAATATAAAGTAGACAACAGACCACATTTTGCGGTAATGGATGAAAAATACAAAAAAGACGATCCTAATTCTGAAGAAGAAATTTGGATTCCTATAAAATTCAAAAACTAGAATCATGTTAATCGAAACACTGAAATCGCTCTTCGAAAGAGATCTTAAAAAGCTAAAATTAGAAATAGAATCTTATCCGGAAGAAGCGCAAATTTGGGCTGTAGATAAAAACATATCTAATGCTGCCGGAAATCTTTGCCTGCACCTAATCGGAAATTTAAATACGTATATTGGTGCAGAAATTGGAAAAACAGATTATATCAGAAATCGTGAACTCGAATTTTCTTTAAAAGATATTCCTAAAGCCGTACTAATAGAGAAAATTGAAAATACAATTTTGGTTGTAAAAAGTGCACTAGATTCTTTAAAAGAAGAAGATTTAGAAAAAAATTATCCTCAAATCGTATTCGAAAAAGAAATGACTACAGGTTATTTTCTAGTCCATTTAGCAACACATTTGGCTTATCATTTAGGCCAGATCAATTACCACAGAAGATTGATTTAAACCCTATCTGAGTTTTCAATCTAAAATCAACAATCTAAAATTAAAAAATGTCTTCACACCATATTGTACGCGACGATCAGGAACCTGCCTTAATAATTGCCAACGGAGCAGCTTGCAATCCAGAATTATTGGGACAGCTCTTAGAGTGGTCGCCATTGGTTATTGTTCTCGATTCTGCTATGGAGAGAGTTATAGAATTAGGAATAAAAGTAGATGTATTATTGGGTGATTTTGATCACGGTTTTGATCCGGAAATTTATAAAACCACACAATTTCCAATAGAAATAATACACGCTCCCGATCAAAACAAAACCGATTTAGAAAAAGCATTTGATTATCTAATAGCCAGAAAAATTCCTGCCGTAAATGTAGTATGGGCAACCGGAAGACGTGCAGATCATACCATCACCAATCTTACCAATATTGTTCGTTATCGTAATCTGCTTAAAATTGTCATTCTAGATGATCATTCTAAGATATTTTTGCTCCCTAATAAATTCGAAAAATGGTATACAGAGAAAACACCAATTTCTCTCATCCCGATCGGAGTCGTAAACGGCATTTTTTCGATCAATTTAGAATATCCTTTAGACAACGATACACTCACCATGGGCTACAGAACCGGAAGCAGTAATTCTGTTGCACAAGACGGACTTGTCACGATAACACACACCGATGGCGATTTGCTTTTAATGGAGTGTTTTGACTAATCTATTGCCTGTACCTTAAATTCAGATTTTAATTAAGGAGCTGTTTCCTGCTGTCCGCTGTATCTTTTCCCGGCTAAAGAAGCCAGAAAAAGGATGCCGCTCCCATCAGGGCTAGACCACCCGTTACTATAAGTACATTTTTTCAAAAAAGGAATGACTATCTTTGCAGTAAATTCAAAAAATGAAAGCAATAGACAATTCTGAAAAAAACAATTTACATCCTCGAAATCTGCATCGTTCCCGTTATGATTTTGAACTTCTTACTGCAAATTGTCCAGAATTAAAAAATTATGTTTCTGTAAACAAACATCAAATAGAAACTATTGATTTTAGTGATCCCAAATCCGTAAAAGTGCTTAACAAAGCCTTACTTCAGACGTATTACAATCTTGAATTTTGGAATATCCCGGCAAATTATCTTTGTCCGCCAATTCCCGGCCGTGTAGATTACATACACTATTTAGCCGATTTATTGGCCGAAAGTAACAACGGAGTGATTCCAACAGGAAATTCTGTTCTGGGTTTAGATATCGGTACAGGAGCAAATTTAATCTATCCGATATTAGGGTACGCAGTCTACGACTGGAGTTTTGTTGGAACAGATATTGACAAAAAAGCGATCGAAAATTGCAGCAAAATTATCGAGGCAAATCCAAAATTAATTGATGTAATAAGTTTACAGCAGCAAACCGAAGCACGTTTTATTTTTAAAAATATTATTACTCCAGAAGATCGTTTTACCTTTACCATATGTAATCCGCCTTTTCATGCATCTGTCGAAGAAGCAAATAAAGGAACAGTTAGAAAAATCGGAAACTTAAATCCAAAAGAAAAGAAAACTTCAAATCCTGTTTTAAATTTTGGCGGTCAAAATGCAGAACTTTGGTGTAACGGCGGCGAAATTGGTTTTATAACTCAAATGATTTACGAAAGTGCTAAATACAAAACACAATGTTTATGGTTTACCACTTTGGCTTCTAAAAAAGAAAATCTTGCCAGTATCTATAAAATACTTAAAAAAGTCGATGCCATTACAGTAAAAACAATAGAAATGTCGCAAGGTCAGAAAACCAGCCGCATTATTGCCTGGAGTTTTATATCAGAAAATGACAGAAATAACTGGAAGTTATAAGATCTTACCTTAAAATTATGATAGTTTAAACCAAAATTATATTACGCCTTTTTGCTTCTTTTAAGATACTTTTAGTGTAACTAAAAACACTATTATGCTTAAAAAATCTTTACAAATTGCAGTCTTATTTCTTTTGGTCAGCTGTTCTTCAACAAAAGCAAAATTTGAAGACTACAGCTTTAAAAATAAAAAAGAAAAAGATTCTTATACCAAATCATACAACAAAGCCTTAAAGCTTTGGGATGTTCCATACACAGAAGAAGATATTCAAACTACTTACGGAACTGCCCACGTTATTGTAGCCGGCCCAAGAAATGCCAAAGATTTGGTACTGCTTCATGGTATGGATGCCAGTTCTACTATGTGGTATCCAAATATTAAAGCACTGGCAAAAAATCATCGCGTTTATGCCATAGATTTTTTAATGGAACCCAACAAATCTGTCTTAAAAGCAAAACCACTTTCCAGAGAAGAAATCATCATTTTGTACAATGAGATTTTCAAACATTACAAATTAAAAAACTTTGATATTGTAGCGGCTTCACGCGGCGGATGGATTGCAACTTTATTGGCAACAGAGAAAAAAAATTCAATAGACAAAATAGTATTACTGAGTCCTGCACAGACTTTTAAATTTATTGACAAACTAGGAAAAACCTCATCTGCACTAATGCTGAAACTTTTTCCAAATGAAAAGAAATTCAACAAAACACTAACCACTTTCTCGACTCATCCCGAAAAAATAAGTCCGGTTTATAAACGACAATTTTATCTGGCCAATAAATACGCAAAATCAAATTCGAGCCTGCTTAAAATGCAGCCTTTCTCAGATGAGGAATTGGGACTAATTCGAAATCCCGTTTTGGTTTTAATTGGTGATCATGATGTGATAAATGGTGAAGACAGTGTAGAACGCGCTAAAAAATATTTATCAAATAGTAAGACTAAAATCGTAAAAGATGCAGGTCATTTTTTAAGTATCGATCAATCTAAAATTACAAATGACGCTGTAATAAACTTTTTGGAATAATTTCTTTAACATGAATTTCTATTTCTAAAACAATGAATTACACAAATCTTTACAAATTACAAACTGCTGCAGATCGCAGCACAAAATTTCAGTAAAGATTAGTGTAATTTGAGTCAAAAAATTTAGAAACAATTAAACTTCGTATCTTTACAAAACTAAATTTTCAGCCTCTTAAAATGAAATTTCAAGTCTCTTCAGAATATAATCCAAAAGGTGACCAGCCTCAAGCTATTCAAAAATTGGCACAAGGTGTCGTTGATGGAGAAAAATATCAAACCTTATTAGGAGTTACCGGTTCTGGTAAAACGTTTACCGTAGCCAATGTAATTCAGGAAGTACAAAGGCCTACTTTAGTTTTGGCACACAACAAAACTTTAGCTGCACAATTGTACTCAGAATTCAAACAATTTTTCCCTGATAATGCGGTTGAATATTTTGTCTCTTATTACGATTATTATCAACCAGAAGCCTTTATGCCGGTAACTGGCGTATTTATAGAAAAAGATTTGTCTATCAATGAAGAGCTGGAAAAAATGCGTTTGAGTACCACTTCTTCCCTTCTTTCGGGTCGTCGTGATATTTTGGTTGTAGCTTCTGTTTCGTGTTTATATGGTATAGGAAATCCTGTTGAATTTAAGAAGAATGTAATAGAAATTGCCAGAGATCAGGTTATTTCGAGAACTAAATTGTTACACAGTTTGGTTCAGAGTTTATACGCCAGAACCGAAGCAGATTTTAATCCTGGAACTTTTAGAATCAAGGGTGATACCGTTGAAGTTTATCCAAGTTACGCTGATGATGCTTTTAGAATACACTTTTTTGGTGATGAAATCGAAGAAATAGAATCTTTTGATGCAAAGACTTCGCAAGTGATTGAAAAATTTAAAAGACTGACAATCTATCCCGCCAACATGTTTGTGACTTCACCAGAAGTCCTGCAAGGTGCAATCTGGGAAATCCAGCAGGATTTGGTAAAGCAGGTCGATTATTTTAAGGAAGTAGGAAAGCATCTCGAAGCCAAACGTCTGGAAGAACGAACTAATTTTGATCTTGAAATGATAAGAGAATTAGGATATTGTTCCGGAATTGAAAATTATTCCCGTTATCTTGACGGAAGACAAGCAGGAACAAGACCATTCTGTTTGTTAGATTATTTTCCAAATGATTTTCTAATGGTTATTGACGAAAGCCACGTAACGGTTTCGCAAGTCCATGCTATGTACGGAGGCGACAGAAGCCGTAAAGAAAATCTGGTAGAATATGGTTTTAGACTTCCGGCCGCAATGGATAACCGTCCTTTGAAGTTTGAAGAATTTGAAGCATTGCAAAACCAGGTTATCTATGTATCTGCAACTCCGGCCGATTATGAATTACAAAAATCAGATGGTATATATGTAGAGCAGATCATCCGCCCAACAGGTTTACTGGATCCTACAATTGAAGTACGCCCAAGTTTGAATCAGATTGATGATTTAATAGAAGAAATTCAGGTGCGTTGTGAACTGGACGAACGAGTTTTGGTAACCACTTTAACCAAAAGAATGGCCGAAGAGCTCGCAAAATACTTAACCAAAGTTGGGGTTCGCTGTCGTTATATACATTCTGAGGTTGATACATTAGAACGTATTGAAATTATGCAGGATTTAAGAAAAGGTATTTTTGATGTTTTAATTGGAGTAAACTTACTTCGTGAAGGTTTAGATTTACCAGAAGTTTCGCTTGTCGCTATTTTAGATGCTGATAAAGAAGGTTTTCTTCGTAACCACAGATCACTGACACAGACAATTGGGCGTGCAGCGAGAAACTTAAACGGTAAAGCAATTTTGTATGCTGATAAAATTACAGCCAGTATGCAGAAAACAATTGACGAAACCGAATACAGAAGAACAAAACAAATCAATTTTAATACCGCTCACAATATTACGCCTCAGGCTTTAAATAAAAAAATCGAAAGTGCTTTTACAAAAAATCCATTGGTAGAATACGAATTAGGACATACTTTATCTGTTGCAGCTGAACCAGAAACAAAGTACTTATCTAAAACCGAATTGGAAAAATTAATTCGCGAAAAGAGAAAATCAATGGAAAAAGCGGCAAAAGAACTTGACTTTTTACAAGCGGCAAAATTGAGAGATGATATTAAAAAACTACAAGAACAATTAGCTTAATTGTGCTGCTCCTGAAAAACCTTTAATAAAACTTTAGGGTCAATCATTGCATTTGGTGCTTTTTTCATCAAGTCCAAAATTCGTTTTGTAGCACTTGGATTCAAACCCATTTCAATTGAAATTTGCTGTATTGCAGCAGCTTCTTTCTCATGCAAAATACCATCACAATGCATAATTAAAGCTAATCTGTAAAACTGCTTAATACGCTGAAATTCTGATTTTATCACTAAAGGCTTGATTTCCTGATGAAATAAATCATTAAATTCTGTACGATCGATATTTAATTCCTGAGCTACGATCCATAGAAATTCAAGCTCGCGTTTATGCAGACTACCATCAATCGTAGAAAAAGCGATCATTTCTAAAAGTAAACTTTTCTTTTCTATTTGTGTATTCATCAAATTTGTATTTTTAGCTAAAATATTGTTTTTAAGTATAATTACAAACTAATGATTCGAGGTTTTTTATTTTTTATATTCTTTAAGGCAATTTCTGTAAATGGACAGAAAACGAATTCAAAAAACGACTGTGTTATTAATATTCAAATTTCATGAAACTTACCTTAAAAGCTTTCGATTTAAAACTAAAACATACATTTAGAATTTCAAGAAAAACAATTGATTTTCAACCCTCTCTGATTGTAGAATTAGAAGAAGACGGCATTGTTGGATACGGAGAAGCAACTTCAAATCCGTATTATAATATTACTATTGAAATCCTGAAAAATGACATTGAACAAATTAGAACTATTGTAGAAGAAACTGCAAATATAACGCCCGAAGAATTTTGGATAAAAATCAATCCATTTTTAAAAAATAATCCTTTTGCATTATGTGCACTTGACAATGCATACAACGATTTATATGCTAGAAAAAAAGGAAAGAAATTATATGAATTATGGAATTATGATATGACTCATAATCCACTAACAAATTATACGATTGGAATTGATACTATTGAAAATATGGTTAAAAAAATGGAAGAGCTTCCTTGGCCAATTTATAAAATCAAACTTGGAACTCCAGAAGATCTTGCTATTGTAACCGAATTACGAAAACACACTGATGCTATTTTTAGAGTAGATGCTAATTGTGCCTGGACTGTTGAAGAAACTTTACTAAATGCAGAAAAACTAAAAAGCTTAGCTGTAGAATTTATAGAACAACCGCTAAAAGCAAACGACTGGAAAGGACAGCGTGAAGTTTTAAAAAACTCTGTTCTGCCTATAATTGCTGACGAAAGCTGTATAAAAGAAGAAGATGTAGCTCAATGTTTTAATCATTTTCATGGTGTAAATATAAAATTAATGAAATGCGGCGGTATAACTCCAGGCCGAAGAATGATTACAGAAGCAAAAAAATTAGGCTTAAAAACAATGGTCGGCTGTATGACAGAATCATCCGTTGGGATTTCGGCTATCGCACATTTACTGCCCGAACTGGATTACGTAGATATGGACGGCGCTTTACTATTAGCACAAGATATAGCTGACGGAGTTTTGATCAAAAATGGAAAAACGATTTATCCTGAAAGACCGGGAACTGGAGTAATTTTATACTAACATTCTTTTTAAAATAATGTACCTTTGTAAAAAATAATAAAATGACAAACAACGATATACTAAAAAAACTTCGCGTGGCTTTGATGCTCCGTGATGATCAAATAGTTGAAATTTTAGAATTGGTAGATTTTAGAATTTCAAAATCAGAATTAGGTGCTTTTTTCAGAGCTGAAGATCATGAAAATTACATGGAATGCGGCGATCAGGTTTTGCGTAACTTCCTGAACGGATTGGTAATTCATTTAAGAGGAACAAAAGAAAATCCTAAAAACCCAAATGATGTTTTAGCAAAACATAAAGCAGAAATTCCGAAGAAAGAAAATTCTAAAGAAAGACCTGAATTTAAAGCTGCACCAAAAGATTCAGAAAAATATAGAGGTGATCAAAGTTCATCTAAGTCGAGTTCATCAACTGGAAAACCTAAAAAGAAAGCATTCCCAAAAGGAAATGGAAAAACACCTGTTGTAGAAAAAGTAGTTTATAAAAACGGTAAGAATAAAAAGTAATTTAACCGCAAAGAACGCAAAGATTTACGCAGAGTTCGCAAAGTTTTTAAATAAAGCTTTGCGAACTTTGCGTTTATAATTTCACAGATTAAGTAAAAATCTTTACGCGCTTGCGGTTAAATCACCACCAAACCTAGATTTTATTCTGATCAATTCGTTCAAAAAAAGCATCTTTATACGTTGCTCCTATTGGCAATTCTTTGCTATTAATAAAAACCGAAAAACTATCTGTAGATTCTATTTGTTTTAATGCAATTACAAAGGATTTATGTATTTGGATAAAATCTTTTTCAGGCAATGATTCAAGTACATTTTTTAAAGAAGAATGCGTAATTAACTGCTGTTTTTGAGTGTGAATGCAAACATAATTCTGAAGACTTTCGACATATAAAATTTCCTCTAAAAACAATTTCTGGAATTTATTTTTACCATCTGTTTTCACAAAAATAAAGTCAGATGAAGTACTTGTTACAACTTCTGCTTTTACCTCCGCATTTAGTTTAGAAACGGCCTGATAAAAACGTTCAAAAGCAATTGGTTTCAATAGATAATCAATCGCATTAAGTTCAAATCCTTCTAATGCGAAATCGGGATATGCCGTTGTAAAAACGACTTTTATATCCTTTGAAATTATCCTCGAAATCTGCAAACCTGTGAGTTGAGGCATCTGGATATCCAAAAAAATAACATCGACACTTTGTGTATTCAGAAATTCTAATGCTTTTAATGAATCATTAAAAACGCCTACTTTTTCGAGAAAAGATACTTTTTCGATATAATTTTCGAGTATGCGTGTTGCTGGCGGTTCATCATCAACAATGATACATTTAAAATTCATGGAATTATTTTTTTAGCGGTATTTTTAAATAGGTTTTAAAGGTATTATTTTCTGCGATTTTTTCAAGCACAAATTGATCTTTATAAGTGTACTCTAAACGTTTGGTCAGATTTTCGAAACCAATTCCGGTCGAGGAATAATTCTCTCCTCCTACATTATAATTAAAGGTTAATAGTTCTAAAAAGTTTCCTTTTATTTTGATCGAAATAATCGCTTTTTCATCCGGATTATTGAGTTTGGCGTGTTTAAAAACATTTTCTATAAAATGAATTAAAGCTGATGACAGGATTTTTTCGTTTGCATAATTTCCTTCAATTTCAAAGTCCAGACAAAGCTGATCTTCAAATCGTTTTTGCTGCAAATGAATGTAGTTTTGCACAAACTGAATTTCATTAGAAAGTAACACCTCATCTTTCTCTGTTTCCGTAATCACATAGCGTAACAAATCTGATAACACTAAAATATCCGAAGCCATTTTATCGTCTCTCAAAATCAACTGACTATAAAACGAATTAAGCGTATTAAACAAAAAATGCGGACTTACCTGAGATTTAAGCATTTGAAGCTGAGCCTTTTTATTTTCTAATAACAATTCCTGGTTTTGCTTATTAGCATCCTGAAATTGCCAAAACAAATAATTCAGAGCACTTAAAATTACAGACGGTAATCCGAAGAAAAAATTATCCCGAATATAATATCCTAATTTACGTGTTTCCTCTCCGTAATTGTGAATTCCGGTAATTTCAAACACAACTACTTCCTGCAAAAAATAACGGACTCCTGCAAAAATTAATAATGAAACCGGAATACTTAAAAAGTACCATAACATCCTTTTTTTGTTTAAAAACCAGTCGCAAAATGTATAAAAATTCAGAAGATAAACAATGAAAATAGAAAGTAAAAAACCTGAATTAAAAAAGAAATACATAATACTGAAAACAGACTCCAATTTTCGATTACTCACGCCAATATCCCAAAGATAAAAGGTTATAAATAATCCTAAGAAAAGAAGAATATGGTAATAAAAAGGAATTTTCAGCTTCATAATAATGTTGTTGTTATTTCAAAAATACAACTATGCAATTACATGAATACTATGTTTATATAAAATAGCTATTTTCTGTGACGAACTATCAAAAACGATACACGAAATTTTTTGACAGCTTATTTTTAGTGTTTGTGATTTGAAATCTGATGTTCATCAAAAACTAAAATATCATGGGAAAAGCTACGATACATTTGCTTTGAATTTAAAACAAATCATCATGAAAAAAATCGCTTTATTACTCGTTTTTACAATGGCATTTAATGCAGGTTCTGCTCAAACAAAAAAGAAACAAATATTATTATTCGGAAGTTTCCATTTTGAGAATCCGGGACTTGACGTTGCTAAAGTAAACACTTTTAATGTCATGTCAGACAAAAGCCAGAAAGAGCTTGAAAACATCACCGATAAAATTAAAAAGTTTGGCCCCGATAAAATCTTCATTGAATGGAATTATCAAAAACAAGCCAAATTAGATAAATTTTACGCTAGGAACACTGATAGTTTACTTAAAAATGATTCAGATGAAATAGTACAAATAGCTTTAAGATCTGCTAAAAAATTAGGCCATAAAAAGCTATACGGAATTGATTACAATGGCGCTGATTTTCCATATGATAGTTTGGTAAAAGGAATGAAAGAAGCTGGTCAGCTTGATTTAATCAAAAGGAATGAAGAGACTATGAAGCATTATGAAACAGATTTCAATACAAAAATCACAAAGTATTCTTTAACAGAACTTCTTTTAGATATTAATACAAAAAAATCAAATAGTGACAATCTCCAGTGGTATCTTCAAACTGCCGTCAAAGGTGGAAAAACTGATAATTTTGTGGGTGCTTTTTTAGTTTCAGAATGGTACAGAAGAAATCTTTATATGTATGCTTTAATTCAAAAACTAACCGAAAGTAAAGATGACAAAATAATGGTTTTATTAGGCGCCGGCCATACGGCAATGATTAGAGAATTCGTTGAGCATAATCCTGAATTTGAAATTGTTGAATTGGGTACTATGCTTAAGTAATTTTCTAACTGGGACGAATTTAACCGCAAAGAACGCTAAGATTTACGTAAAGTTCGCAAAGCTGTCAAGATACCGCTTTGCGAACTTTGCGTTTATACAAAATCCTACAATAAAATCCTTGCGTTCTTTGCGGTTAAATCGATTCCAAAAAAAAATCCCTCCGAAGTATCGAAGGGATTATTTTATATAAATTGATTTCTTATTTGATTAAGAAAGTGCAGCTTTAACTTGGTCAGCTGCTTCTTGAAATTGAACAGCTGATAAAATTGGCATACCAGAATTATCAATTAATTCTTTTGCAATTTCAGCATTTGTTCCTTGCAAACGAACTATGATTGGCACATTGATAGCGTCTCCCATGTTTTTGTAAGCATCAACAACACCTTGAGCAACACGGTCACAACGAACGATTCCTCCGAAGATGTTAATCAAAATAGCTTTTACGTTTGGATCTTTCAAGATAATTCTGAAAGCAGTTTCAACACGTTTAGCATCAGCAGTTCCACCAACGTCTAAGAAGTTAGCAGGCTCAAAACCAGCGTATTTAATTAAATCCATAGTTGCCATTGCAAGACCTGCTCCGTTTACCATACATCCTACAGTACCGTCAAGATCTACATAGTTCAAACCTACTTCTTTAGCTTCAACTTCGATTGGATTCTCCTCACGGATATCTCTCATTTCAGCATATTTTGGTTGTCTGTACAAAGCATTATCATCGATATTTACTTTAGCATCAACAGCCATAATTTTATTGTCAGATGTTTTCAAAACCGGGTTGATTTCAAACATAGAAGCATCAGAACCAATGTAAGCATTGTATAATGAATCGATGAATTTTACCATTTCTTTGAAAGCATTTCCAGAAAGACCTAAGTTAAAAGCAATTCTTCTTGCTTGAAAACCTTGTAAACCTACAGAAGGATCAACTTCTTCAGTAAAGATTAAGTGTGGTGTATGCTCAGCAACTTCTTCAATATCCATTCCACCTTCAGTAGAATACATAATCATGTTGCGTCCTGTAGCTCTATTCAATAAAACAGAAACATAAAATTCAGACGTTTCGCTTTCTCCAGGATAATAAACATCTTCAGCAACTAAAACTTTGTTTACTTTTTTACCTTCAGCAGAAGTTTGAGGAGTAATCAATTGCATTCCGATAATTTGTCCTGCAATTTCTTCAACTTGCTGTAAATTTTTAGCTAGTTTAACTCCACCGCCTTTTCCACGACCACCTGCGTGAATTTGTGCTTTAATTACATGCCATCCTGTACCAGTTTCGGCAGTTAATTGTTTTGCAGCAGCAACAGCTTCAACCGCATTGTTAGCTACAATTCCGCGTTGAATGCGTACTCCGTAACTTGCTAAAATTTCTTTTCCTTGATATTCGTGTATGTTCATAATATAGAATTTGTCTGGTTCTGAATTTAGTTCAGAATAAAAGTGCGACAAAAATAGCAAAATTCAACTTAATAGTAAAATCTTTTTTAATTAAAAAATATGTCAGATCTATATTCTAACGATAATCTGATTCAAAGAAAATAAATCGTTAAACAATTGCATGCAAAAAGTTAACAGAAAGAGGTAATATAGTTTGAGATTTAACAAAAACATCAACAATATCAATAGCTCAGAGACGATTTTTCTTAATATATTTTAAAGCCTATTGTGATTTTGTCAATTCGCAATGCTTTCTAGAATATTATTATCAATTAAGAACCGTTTTTCTACTATTACAACAAAAATGTAAGCCAAATGATAATTTCAATACATTATGTTTAACGAAATCTTTATTTTTGTAGAAAAAATATCAAGAATGAGAGTTAAAGAACAAGGGCTTTATCTGCCTGAATTTGAACACGACAATTGTGGTGCAGGATTTATTTGTAATTTGAATGGTATTAAGTCAAATGATATTATTCATAAAGCATTAGATATCTTAATAAAATTGGAACATCGTGGTGCCGTTAGTTCTGATGGAAGAACGGGAGACGGAGCTGGAATTTTATTTGATATCCCTCATGATTTCTTTAAGAAAGTATGTGATTTTGAAATCCCTGAAACGCGTGAGTATGCAGTAGGAATGGTTTTTTTACCAAAAAGCAAAAACCAGGTTTCTTTTTGCATCAATGCATTTGAAGCGACTATCAAAGACCAGAACTTAAAGGTTTTAGGTTGGAGAGATGTACCTGTTGACGTAGAAAATTTAGGACAGATTGCCGCAGAAAAAGAACCAACAGTTAAACAGGTTTTTGTTAGCAAAAACGGTCAAAATTTAACTGAACAAGAATTTAATGCAAAACTTTTTGCAGCTAGAAAAATTGCTGAACATGCCGTAAGAGGATCTAAAACTTCTGAAAGCCACATGTTTTATTTTACTAGTTTATCGACAACTACTATAATATATAAAGGTCTCTTGATGCCGGAAGACATCAGCCGTTATTATATAGATTTAAAAGATCCAGACCTGGTGACGCGTCTTGCGCTTGTTCACCAGCGTTTCTCTACCAATACTTTCCCTTCTTGGGACTTAGCGCAGCCGTTTAGATACATGTGTCATAATGGTGAGATTAACACACTTCGAGGCAACGTAAGCCGTATGCGTGCTCGTGAAGAGCTCATGGAAAGCAAAGTTTTTGGCGACGATATAAAAAAATTATTCCCAATTATCTTAGAAGGAAAATCAGATTCTGCTTCTATGGATATGGTGGTTGAGCTTTTATTAATGACTGGTCGTTCATTGCCGGAAGCGATGATGATGGTCGTTCCTGAAGCTTGGGAAAAACACCAGACTATGTCTCCTGAGAAAAAAGCATTTTACGAGTTTAATGCTTGTATTATGGAACCTTGGGATGGTCCGGCTTCGATTCCGTTTACAGATGGTAACGTAATTGGTGCTTTACTAGACAGAAACGGATTGCGTCCTTCTCGTTATACTTTAACAAAAAGCGGATTTGTAATCATGTCATCAGAAATTGGTGTACTGGATATCGATCCGGAAGATGTAATTCAGCACGGTCGTTTAGAGCCAGGAAAAATGTTCTTGGTTGATATGAACGAAGGTCGTATTATTGAAGATGAAGAAGTAAAAAAAGCGATCGTTACAAAACGTCCTTATAAAGAATGGTTAGATGCCAATTTATTGCCTTTGGCTAATATTCCTTATACTAATAATCCAACTCCAGTTGAGAAATTAGATTTCTTAACGAGACAAAAATTATTTGGTTACACAATTGAAGATTTAAAAACAATCATCAACCCGATGGGTGGACAGGGAGCTGAAGCCATTAGTTCTATGGGTAACGATACACCTTTGGCCGTATTATCAGAACAGCCGCAATTGTTGTATAACTACTTTAAACAATTATTTGCTCAGGTTACCAACCCTCCGTTGGATGGTATTCGTGAAGAAATTATTACGGATATCAGTTTAGCAATTGGTGGTGATTTCAATATTTTTGAAATCGAATCTAAGCAGTGTAAAAAACTAAAAATCCAAAATCCGGTTATTTCAAACGAGGATTTGGACAAAATAAGAAACATTGATCATGCAGATTTCAAATCGGCTACGATTTCTACTTTATATAAAATAGAAAAAGGAGTTAACGGTTTAGAACGCGCACTTGAAAAATGTGTTCAGGCAACTTTTAAAGCTGTTTCTGAAGGATGCAACATCATCATTTTATCAGACAGAGGAGTTAGTGAGCAATTAGCTCCAATCCCTATGTTATTGGCTTGTTCTTACATTCACCACTCATTGAATATTTTACAGGTTCGTTCTAAATTCGGAATCATAATCGAATCTGCAGAACCGCGTGAACCGCATCATTTTGCGTTATTGTTCGGATACGGTGCAAGTGCAATCAATCCTTATATGGTAAACGAAATCATTTACGATCAGGTTGAGCAAGGATTCATTACTGGAGTTAAAGCCGATTATGCAGTTGTAAACTACAATAAAGCGATTGCAAAAGGAATCGTTAAAATCATGAACAAAATTGGTATCTCTACATTACATTCGTACAGAGCTGCTCAGATTTTCGAGATTTTAGGTTTAAACAAAACATTTACCTCTAAATATTTCCCTTACACTCCATCAAGAATCGAAGGAATTGGTTTAATGGAAGTGGAAAAAGAAGTAAAAAAACGTTTCCAAAAAGCATTCCCAAATTCAAAAATTGCAAACTTGCTTTCTCTTGAAATTGGAGGTATTTACAGATGGAGACGCGGTGGTGAAAAACACATGTTTAACCCAACGACTATTTCTAAATTACAACAAGCGGTTCGTTTAAACAGCCCTGAAAGTTATAAAGAATACTCTAATGCCGTTAACGAGCAAAGCTCAAACTTAATGACCATTAGAGGTTTATTCGAATTCAACAACTTAGATCCAATTTCTATTGACGAAGTAGAACCTTGGACAGAAATTGTAAAAAAATTCAAAACTGGTGCAATGTCTTACGGATCTATTTCCAGAGAAGCGCATGAGAATTTAGCAATTGCAATGAACAGAATTGGCGGAAAAAGTAATTCTGGAGAAGGTGGAGAAGATCCAAAACGTTTCCAGAAAGAAATTAACGGAGATTCCAGAAACAGTGCGATCAAACAAGTTGCTTCGGGACGTTTTGGTGTTTCGATCAACTATTTGACAAACGCTAAAGAAATTCAGATTAAAATGGCTCAGGGTGCAAAACCCGGAGAAGGTGGTCAGTTACCTGGAGAAAAAGTGGTGCCTTGGATTGCAGAAACCAGAAATTCTACTCCTTATGTAGGTTTGATTTCGCCTCCGCCTCACCACGATATTTACTCAATCGAAGATTTATCTCAGTTGATTTATGATTTGAAAAATGCAAACCGTGAAGCTCGTATTAACGTAAAATTAGTTTCTGAAGTTGGAGTTGGAACCATCGCTGCCGGTGTTGCCAAAGCAAAAGCTGACGTGATCCTGATTTCAGGTTATGACGGAGGAACTGGTGCTGCACCATTAACATCTTTACAACACACAGGTATTCCGTGGGAACTTGGTTTAGCCGAAGCGCAGCAGACTTTGATTTTAAATGATTTAAGAAGCCGTGTAGTTTTAGAATGTGACGGACAGTTAAAAACAGGTCGTGACGTTGCAATCGCAGCTTTATTAGGAGCTGAGGAATTTGGTTTTGCAACTGCACCGCTTGTGGCTTCTGGTTGTATCATGATGAGAGCTTGTCACTTAAATACTTGTCCGGTTGGTATTGCAACTCAGGATCCTGAATTGAGAAAAAATTTCAAAGGAACTCCAGAGCACGTCATCAACTTCATGTATTTTATTGCTGAGGAGTTAAGAGAAATCATGGCGCAGCTAGGTTTCAGAACTTTAAAAGAAATGGTAGGTCAGTCACAAAAATTAAATGTGAACAAAGCGATCAAACATTATAAAGCAAATGGTTTAGATTTATCACCAATTCTATACAAACCGGAAAAAGCTAAAACAGAGCCAATTCACAATACTACTACACAAGATCACCAACTTGAAAACGTATTGGATTTTGACATCATCAAAGAAGCAATTCCGTCGATTTACAGAAAAGAAAAAACAAGAGTTACCTTTAAAATTAAAAATACAGACCGTTCTGTAGGTGCCATTTTGAGTAATGAAATCTCAAAAATATATGGTGCACAAGGATTACCTGATGACACTATTTTAGTCGATTTTGAAGGTTCTGCCGGACAAAGTTTTGGTGCTTTTGCAACAAACGGATTGTCGTTTAAAATTCACGGAAACTGTAATGATTACTTAGGAAAAGGTCTTTCTGGAGGAAAACTAATTGTAAAAGTACCTCCTACTGCAACTTTTAAACCAGAGGATAACATCATTATCGGGAACGTTGCCCTTTACGGAGCTATTACCGGAGAGGCTTATATTAATGGTATTGCCGGAGAGCGTTTCTGTGTAAGAAATTCTGGAGCAACAGCAGTTGTTGAAGGAATTGGAGATCACGGATGCGAGTACATGACCGGAGGTACAGTGGTAGTTTTAGGAAAAACAGGAAGAAACTTCGCAGCTGGTATGAGCGGCGGTGTAGCTTATGTTTACGATCCAAATCAGAAATTCGATTCGACAGTATGTAACATGGAAATGGTTGCATTCGATCCGCTGGAAGAAGAAGACGTTACAAAACTAAGACGATTGATCAAAAATCATTCACTATACACAAGCAGTCCATTAGCAAAAAGAATTTTAGCAGACTGGGAAAATCAACAGAAACACTTCGTAAAAGTAATGCCGACTGATTATAAAAAAGCATTACAACGAATTGCAGAAGAGAAAAAAATAGAAGAATTAATAGCTTAATTAAAAGGTTCTGAGATACAAAGGTGCAGAGGTGCTAAGTTTTTTTACTCACCTCTCACATTTTACAACTCACAACTAAATTTATTTAAATGTCATGGGTAAAATAGGCGGATTTAAAGAATATAACAGAGCCGACGAAAGTAATCTAGCAGTAGCAGAACGTGTTTCTAACTACAACGAATTTACTATTCCGTTAGCAAAAGATAAAATAAAAGAACAAGGTTCAAGATGTATGGATTGTGGTATTCCTTTTTGCCACAGCAGTTGTCCGTTAGGAAATTTAATTCCAGACTTCAACGACATGGTGCATCAGGAGGAATGGCAAGGCGCGTTAGAGATTTTACAATCTACTAATAACTTTCCTGAATTTACAGGTCGCTTATGCCCTGCTCCGTGTGAGAAATCATGCGTATTAGGAATCATCAAAGATCCTGTAGCAATCGAAAACATTGAGAAAAACATTATTGAAAGAGGTTTTGCAGAAGGATGGATCAAACCACAGCCGCCAAAAACAAGAACTGGCAAAACAGTTGCCGTTATTGGTTCAGGACCTGCGGGACTTGCAGCAGCACAACAATTAAACAGAGCCGGACACACGGTTACTGTTTTTGAAAGAGATAATGCAATTGGAGGTCTATTACGTTACGGAATCCCGAATTTCAAATTAGAAAAAGAAATTATCGACAGACGTGTGATTGTTCTTGAAGCTGAAGGAATCACGTTTAAAACTAACGTAAATGTTGGAGTTAACTTTAGCGTAAGCGAATTAGATTCTTTTGATTCTATCGTTTTATGCGGAGGAGCAACAGAAAGAAGAGGTTTACCAACAAAAGGAGCTGATAGTAAAGGCGTTGTTCAGGCAATGGATTTCCTTACACAGCAGACTAAAGTTTTATTTGGAGAATCAATTCCAGATCAGGTTAAAGCGACTGGTAAAGATGTTATCGTTATTGGTGGCGGCGATACAGGTTCTGACTGCGTTGGAACATCAAACAGACACGGTGCAAAATCGGTAACTAACTTTGAGATTTTACCAAAACCTCCAGTTGGAAGAAGCGAGTCAACACCTTGGCCTTTCTGGCCTTTGCAGTTAAAAACATCTTCTTCTCACGAAGAAGGCTGTAACAGAAACTGGTTAATCAATACTAAAGAATTTATTTCTAACGATAAAGGTGAATTAACCGGATTAAAAACTGTTGAAGTTCAATGGAAAATGACTCCGGGACAAAGACCTGAATTAATCGAAAAAGAAGGTTCTGAAAAAATCTGGCCTTGCGATTTAGCTTTATTAGCACTTGGATTTACAGGTCCGGAGAAAACATTAAGCGAGCAATTAGGTATCGAAACTGATTTTAGAAGCAATTATAAAGCACATAATTATCAGACAAACGTTCCTCACATTTTCACTGCTGGTGATATGAGAAGAGGACAATCATTAATCGTGTGGGCTATTTCAGAAGGTCGTGAAGCAGCAAGAGAAGTAGATTTGTTCCTAATGGGCTCTACCAATCTGCCTACTAAAGGAAAAGGAGATTTACCGAGCTTATAATCTTAAGGTTCTGAGGTACTAAGATGCTATCCCGAAGCCTCGGGACTAAGTTTTTTTCCTTGCATATTATTTAATCTTTATTCCGATAAACAACATAACTACTAACAAACCCTTGAATTAATATTCAGGGGTTTTGTTTTTTTTAGCCACAAATTGCACAAATTAAATAGATCTTTTTGCCACGAATTACACGAATTTTCACGAATTTCTTTTTTTGTCCGATTTCTATTTCAAACATAGCCCGTGGTTTCAACCACGGGAACGCAATACATAATTATGCTCATCCGTAACGTTTCCCGTGGTTGAAACCACGGGCTATGTTTTATAAATTTTGCGAAAAATCTAAAATTAAAATTTGCGAAAATTTGCGACTCGAGCGATAGTGAACAGGCGCAGCAAATTTGTGGTAAAAAAAATCCCCATTTTGAAGTAACGTTTCCAATAGTTGAAACCACGATTATGTTTTATAAATTTTACAAAAAATCCAAAATTAAAATTTGCGAAAATTTGTGACTCAAGCGATAGCGAACAGGCGCAGCAAATTTGTGGTAAAAAAAATTCCCCCATTTCGAAGCATCACAATTGGCATTTTAATAAACATAGTTCCCGCTTTCGGCTTTATCTCTCCGTTCTACTGCGAGGATACTGCCTCTATCGGGGCTAAATCCAAACATTTGGCTTCTTTTAAAAATCGGGACAAAAACCCATTAACCAGTTTAATCTGTGGCATAAACTTAGTCCCGATGCTTCGGGATAGTAATTTAGCAACTTTTACTAGGCACGCATGGTAGTTTTATAAAAATTTGATTTAAGTCGATTTTTGTTTAAAATTAAACATTTTGTTATAATTTGTTATTTTTCTACAAAAAATTTGCCGTTACTCAAAAGTGTAATAACTTTGCCCAAAATGATTTAAAAATGCAAGCAAAAGATTTACTGCAGTTAGCAGACCAATTTGGAAGTCCATTGTATGTTTACGATGCCGAAAAAATCCAATCTCAGTACAACAGATTAACTAAAGCTTTCTCTAAGGTAGAAAACTTGAGAGTTAATTACGCCATGAAGGCATTGTCAAACGTTGCGATTCTTCAGTTATTAAAGAACATGGGGTCTGGTTTAGATACTGTATCAATTCAAGAAGTTTTATTGGGACTTCATGCTGGCTATGAACCTGAAAAAATCTTCTTTACACCAAACGGAGTTTCACTTGAAGAAATCGAAGAAGTGGCCGCAATGGGTGTACAAATCAATATTGATAACTTATCTATTCTGGAGCAATTCGGAACAAAATATCCTCAAATTCCGGTATGTATTCGTATCAATCCACACGTAATGGCGGGAGGAAATGCTAATATTTCTGTGGGACATATCGATAGTAAATTCGGAATTTCGGTACACCAGATTCCGCATATCTTGAGAATTGTAGAGAATACAAAAATGAGTATTGTTGGAATTCACATGCACACAGGATCTGATATTTTAGATATCGAAGTATTCTTGTATGCTGCTGAAATTTTGTTTGATACGGCAAAACACTTTAAAGATTTAGAATTTTTAGATTTCGGAAGCGGATTCAAAGTTCCATACAAAAAAGACGATATCGAAACAGACATCGAAGAACTTGGTAAAAAACTATCAAAAAGATTCAATGCTTTCTGTGCAGAATATGGCAGAGATTTAACGTTGATTTTCGAGCCAGGAAAATTCCTAGTGAGTGAAGCAGGTTTCTTCTTAGCAAAAGTAAACGTAGTAAAACAAACAACCTCAACAGTTTTTGCCGGAGTTGACAGTGGTTTCAACCACTTAATTCGTCCGATGTTTTACGGTTCACAACATTATATCGAAAACATCTCGAACCCAAAAGGAAAAGAGCGTTTTTACTCGGTTGTAGGATACATTTGCGAAACAGATACTTTTGCCAACAACCGCAGAATTTCTGAAATTACCGAAGGCGATATTTTAGCTTTCAGAAACGCAGGAGCATATTGTTTTTCAATGGCTTCAAACTACAATTCAAGATACAAACCAGCCGAAGTGCTTTGGAAAGACGGAAAAGGAATCTTAATTCGTCAGCACGAAACATTCGAAGACTTACTTAAAAATCAAATTCCACTGCCAGAAGAAATTGCTGCGACAGTTTAAAATAAAAAAAAAGAGAATATCTATTGAATCCCGTTTCTTAATTGAGGCGGGATTTTTTTTATTGTAGATTTCTGATTTTAGAGTTTAGATTTCAGATTGGTAAACGTCTGTCGGGCTGAGTGAATCTAATGCAGAAAAAATAAAAATTATCTCTCTATATTTGTCTTTTTAAATTAAAAACAATGAGACTTTTAAAATCCTTATATCCTTTTTTGTTGTTATTATTAATAAGTTGTAATACTCAACCTCAAAAGCTTTCAGCCATTCATGAAACAATCGAAGTATCATATGTAAACTGGGCATGTGATTGTGCAAATTTCATTGAAACAAAATTTTACAAATCAAATTTCAATTATCAAATTAAAGAAACAGATTGTATCTTCATTGAACCATCTAATGACAATAATAAAATTCCTAATGCATTTTACAGAAAAGGAAATTTTGATCATTATCTAGAACTCACTGGACAATTTTATAATGACAAAGGAATTCCTTCATCTTACGAACAAAAGACTACCGAACAACAACTTAAAAAAGCGAAAGTTTTTAGGTATGATTCTTTTAAACTTATAAAGAAAAATAAGAATCAATTTTCAAATTAAAATTAAAATCTAATTCCCTCACCACTTGTTTTTTCAATGTAGATTTTGAAACGTTTGTCAGGCTGAGCGAAGTCGAAGACTCGTAAAATAACCACAACATTTGTAATTTTGAAGAATGAGAAATAACAAACCCGACAGGTTTTAAAAACCTGTCGGGTTTACTAGCAAGTAAAATAAGGAAAAACTAAAATCGATAAAGTAACTTTATAAAAACTTAAAAATATTTTATTAGATTTACTTTAACTATTTAAAAATCAAAACCATGAAACGACAGCCATCTATAGACATAGTCCGCGGCATTGTAATGATTATTATGGCTCTTGATCATGTTCGGGATTTGCTGCATATAGATTCTATTACACAAAGTCCGACGGATCTGGCAACTACTACACCTTTGCTGTTTTTTACACGTTGGATCACCCACTTATGTGCGCCAATTTTTGTTTTTCTGGCAGGAACCTCGGTTTATCTTTCCCTTCAAAACAATAATAATATTGCCCAAACAAGACAGTATTTATTAAAAAGAGGTTTTTGGTTAATAGTTGTTGAATTTACTATTTTCAATTTTGGATTGTTTTTCGATATTGGTTTTCATACCCTATTATTCGAAGTGATAGCCGCAATAGGTTTCGGTTTTATTATTTTAGGATTGCTGTTAAAAATCCGTTCCAAAATATTGGGAATTATCGGATTGATCATAATCTTTTGTCATAATCTCTTACCACTTATTCCATTTGCAGAAAACTCGATTTTGAAAGCCGTTTTATCACCATTTTTTAGTCCAATTGTAATTCCGTTTTCCGGAAGAGCTTTTATTATGGGATATCCTCCAATTCCCTGGCTGGGCATTATGCTGGTTGGTTTTGCAACGGGTAAATTCTTTGCACTTGAAGAGGAAAAAAGAAAAAAACTATTTGTAAAAATTGGTCTCGGCACTTTGGGCTTATTTATCGCCATTCGGTTTATAAATATTTATGGTGATCCGGTTTTATGGGCAACACAGAAAGATGCTGTCTTTACATTTTTGTCTTTTATGAATGTCACCAAATATCCGCCTTCACTCCTGTTTTGTCTGATAACTTTAGGAGTTTTGTTTTTACTGCTTGCTTTTGCAGAACAATTTCAAAACGGAATTAAAAAAGTGGCTTTAGGTTACGGAAAAGTGCCTTTGTTTTATTTCATCGTTCATTTTTATGTCATTCATATTCTCACTTTAATTATGCTTTTTTCTCAAGGTTTTAACTGGACGCAATTTGAATTTGCTTCGGGAACTTTTGGAAGACCAAAGGGTTTAGAAAGTGGTTTATCACTTTGGGCAATCTATCTGATCTGGATTTTTGTCGTGGCTTTACTTTACAAACCTTCTAAATGGTTTGGAAAATATAAAACTGAAAAGCAGCACTGGTGGTTGAGATATATTTAATTTACAGCTATGCAGATACTGAAATTAAAGACTTCTAAAAAATAAATTTATAATCTAGCCCCGCTGGAAGTGATATCCTCTTATGCTGGTCCCGAGGCTTCGGGAGAGAAATAACATGATTGCGAAACTTTGTCAAAGTTCTATAGTGAATGATATCATTTTCAGCTAAACTCTCAGGCTTATTTTGCTATTTTAAGCCTTATCTTTTGCATCATTATTCTATTATCTTTAAAAGGATAAACGTTTCTTACATCTTCCCACTGAGAATTTTTCTTTAAAAGAATTGTGAAATTTCCTAAATCAAACCAAATCTCAAATTCAATGTATTTTGATTCGGCTTTGTTTACCTTAACCAAATATTGATTTGATTTTTCGGTTTCTACAATTTCGAGCAAACCATTTACAGGGATCAAATTAATATCGTTGTCAAGAATAAAAGTGTTTTTCAAGTCTGGAATTATTGTAAATAGAATTTTAGTTTCTCCTACTTTTAATTCAGGAAATTCTTTAAATTCAGGATACCAGCTTTTCAAAATAACATGTGGTTTTCTTTGCAGCCGTATTGTATCCTGTGCTCTAATATTAGTAAAAAGAAGAAATGTTATTCCAAAAGCTAAAATTAATCTCATCGTTTTCTATTTAATTTCCTGATAATACTTTTGCGTACCAAGACTGCAAGGTATAAAATTGACTCGTTTAAACTTAACCAAAGTAGCATCTTTTTATTTCATCCTGCAAAATTCAGGAAACATTGTGTTAGATTTTTTTACTATTTCAAACCAAAATGAAATTCCATTAACTCAAATAAAAATATTATTTTAGCCATATCCAAACCTAAAAATCAATGAAATTTACGATTCCACTATCTGTATTATTCCTCTTACTTACTACCAATTTATTCAGCCAGACTCTTGCCGATTTAAAACTAAAACCGAAAGAAATTCCAAAAGGATACACTGCTAACGACGGTCAGATCTGCGTTAATCCTCAGGCTTGCAATTTTTATACTGATATTGAAACCTACAGTAATATTGTGGGAACTGTAAAAAGCAAACAAATTCAAAGTTTTAAAAATAAAGGTGACAGCGGATCTATCATGTATTTTGAATTTGAACACACCTTTAAAGGCGATAGATTTCTGCAAGGATTATTATGGGGAAAAGAAGGCCAGCCCACTGATGAACGCCCGGAAGAATATCTTGCAAAAGGAAAATTCCTGATCATCTGGAGTTTTCGCCCAGACAGTAAAATAAAAGAAAAATCAGAAACTAAAATAGAGGCGATTTTGCAATAATCATGGACTACATCTCTCCTTCTGAATTTATCAAATAAGAAACTAATTAAGCTGAAATATGATCCAAATAAACCAAAAACAGACCGTTAGTAAATGAAGCAAATCATTCTACATCTATTACTTATTATTTTTACTTGCAATTTTATAAATGCACAAAAAATAAAAAAGACAGAAACTATTGTAAAAAGCACTGATCCTTTAGATTTTAGACAAACGGCAGAATATCAATTAAATGTTGCTGATGTTCTTGACAGTACAAAAATTTCAAAAAAAAATATAGAACTTGTAAAACAAATAATGCCGTTACTTGAGAAAGAAGAAAACGAAAAGGCATATCAATTACTGAATTCTATTGACGAAAAAGATAAAAAAAATGAACTTCTAATTTTACAAGCTATTTTAGAACTAAATATGGATCAGCTGGCCAGTTCTTCGAGTTCATTATCAAAATATCTTCCTTATGCTTCCAATGATTCTATAAAAAGTTCTATATATTATATGTTGGGCACTATTGATTTAAAAAGGCTTTTTAAAATTAATGCAAATCAAAATTTCGAAAAATCATATGAACTAGATAAAAAAAATTATAGAGCAGCAATGATTTTAGGCTATACTAATCAAGAGGAAAAAAATATAGAAAAAGCTATTTTTTATTATGAAAAAACAACAGAAATCAATCCTAATCTTAATAATATTTGGAATGCTCTAGCATGGCTTTATCAACAGGCTGGTCAGCATGAGAAAGCAAAAAAAATATTTAGCAAAATTATTAAAGACGAACCTAACGAGCCTTTACCTTATAATAATCGGAGTTACTCTAATTTACAATTAGGTTTTACCAAACAAGCATTAGAGGATGTCAATAAATCGATAAAACTTCGTCCTGAAAATTCATATGCCTTTAGAAACAGGGCTCTAGTTTACATTAAAATGAAAGATTCTAAAAAAGCGTGTATCGATATTGAAAGCGCTTTTAAATTAGGTTATAGAGCAAAATATGGATCTGATTTGGATACGATTCAGGTAGAAAATTGTAAAAATTGAGATAATTTAATTGTATAAAAAAACATCAAAATTAATTAGTAATTCAATCAACACGAAGAATAATTTAATCCAAGCTTCATTTTTAATTCGTAATTTCGATAAATTAAAAAATAAACTAAATGAAACCACAAATAAGAATCCTCCTTTACTCTATACTGTTCTTTTTATATCTTACTTCAACCCACTTTCTACTGTCGCTGGGCGAAATATTAAAAACAGATCCGTATATAACTTTGGGCTGTGGTTTTGGTGTTTTAAATCTTATTTATGCTTTTTTAGCTTTAAAGTGGAAACCTCTATTAAATATATTATGCTCTGCTGGAATTGCTGCTTTGGCTTTATTTTTAGCTTTAAAATTTACCAATTTACATCTATTTTTAAAATATGATCCGTATCAGGTTAAAACCGCAATATTTACCAATGCCGTTTTATCTATTATATTTTGGGAAATTGTCTATCAGGTAAAGATTAGAACCAAATTTTAGTATTTAATGCTGAATATTAAATTGGAATAAAAATAATGAATAAAATTTACAACTATAGTTTCCTGATTTATCGGACAATTTTAATTCTAATTCTTCCCGTATTACTCACAGGAAGATTTCTTGCTGGTGCTGCAGGTCATAATCCGCCGCTAAAAATAACAGATTATTTTACATTTGCTTTTATTATTTTTACAGCAGCCTTATTAATCGTATTTAAACAAATAGATAGAAAAAAAACGACGGTTAAAAATTCAATCCGAATTATCATAGTACTATTGGCTGTGGTTAATATTTTATTTTTTTTTAATACATTATATGATATTTGGCATCCTAGAGATCAAATATTTGGAAACGAAGAAACTATCTTTACTGTAATTTTCTCTTTATTTATTGCCCTGCTGTCTGTTCTTGTGACAGGATTAATTAAAAATAAAATTTAATTATTACTATGAAAATCAGAATTTTACTCCTTCTCTCTTTAATTACAATATCTTGTAAAAAAGAATTAAAAACAGACGCTTCTCAAATTTCAGAAAAAGATACATTGCAAGTTTCTCCAAGCAAAGAACCTTTTACGTTAACAGTAAACAAAATAGATTCTACACAATTTCCGAGTTCAATAAAATACGAAGGTTTTGTAAAAAATGCCGTTCGCTGGAAAGATAAACTGGGCGATAATATTGTAATTACCACCGAAACCGGATATTTTGTAAGCAGCAAATTTAAACACGAATCTGAGAATAGTTCTGATGCCGAATTGTTTGTATATCATTATATAATGTCAGGAAATAAAGCGCAGCAAACCTGGAAAATCTACGATTACATTGCAGATTGTCCAGTAGACATTACAGCTTCGTTTGTTAAAAACACTTTTCAGGTTACTGACTTAAATAATAACGGAATTGCAGAAGTGTGGATCATGTACAAAACTGTCTGTCATGGAGATGTAAGTCCCTCTAACATGAAAATTATTATGTATGAAGGAAAACAAAAATACGCAATGCGAGGCGAAAATAAAGTTCAGGTTGGAGTTTTGGATAATGGAAAAGCACAATATATAGGAGGCGAATTTAAGTTTGATGAAAATTTCAAAAAAGCGGAAAAAGCCTTTAAAGATTTTGCTCAAAAATTATGGAACAAAAATTTAATTGAAAAGTGGGAAGACTGATAAATTGTGTTCTTCAAAAATAATTCGTAATAATTTTCTTTCTGATTCAGAAAATTTCTAAATTTATATTTAGAAATCCTTAATCTATTCAAAATGAGAAAATTAATTTTAGCATTTATCTTTTTACTGGGCTTAACAGTACATGCACAAACTTCTAAAGAACTTATAGGAAAATGGCAATTGGTAAAATGGACAAAAAACGGAAAAGAAAAAAACATTCAGGAACATTTTAAAACAGATCAGGTTTTTCAGATTTTTAACGAAAATGGGGATTTTAACAGCCTGATTGGCGAAGAATCTCATAAAGCAAAATGGGAATTATCTAAAGACAATTCTGAACTTACTATTGTTTCTGTTCTAATTCCGGTAAAATTTAAAATCGATTATTTTGACAGCCAAAAACGTATCATTACCTCTCCTCAGGTAGGAACTTTTGAGTACAAAAAAGTGACTGAATAGTTGGTTTTCTAATAAAAAAGCAAATAACGTTAGGAAAATATCTCGCTCTGACACTCAAAATAATTTGGAAAAAGGCATAGCTGTTGAAAGTTAAAAAAGATATATTTACACCTTCAAACGCTATACTTATGCAAAAAATTACTTTACTGGTTTCGATCTTATTTCTAGCGGTTTCCTGCGGTGTAAAAACTACCCAGTCGCTTCTGAGTGACGGTGATTATGATGGTGCCATAAACCGTGCTGTCGAGGCTTTGAAAACCAAAAAAGACTCTAAAGGAAAACAAGATTATGTGTATTTACTCGAAGAAGCCTTTGCAAAAGGAAAAGACCGAGATTTACGAAATCTTGAGATGATGGAAAAAGAAAAAAATCCTGTCAATCTCGAGCGCATCTATACTACTTACATCCAATTAAACAAACGTCAGGAAAAAATCAGGCCAATATTACCGCTTCAGTTATTAAAGCAGAATAGAACTGCTCAATTTCAGTTTGATAATTATTCGGATCAGATTGTAAACAGCAAAAACGATTTATCTAAATATTTGTACGACAACGCGCAAATTCTTCTAAAATCACCAAATAAATTAGATGCCAGAAAAGCATATGATGATTTGAGTTATGTAGAGAGCATTAACCCAAATTATAAAAATGCCAAAAAACTTATGGCTGATGCAGAATTTAAAGGAACTGATTTTGTAAATGTTTATGCCACAAACGAAACCAATATGGTGATTCCGAAACAGCTGCAAAATGATTTATTGGACATCAGCACCTACGGATTAGACGACAAATGGACGGTTTATCACAGTGTTAAACAAAAAAGTATTGCGTACGATTATGGGCTGATCGTAAATTTTAGAGAAATATACATTTCGCCGGAACAGATAAAAGAGAAAGAATTTATTAAAGAAAAACAAATTAAAGACGGTGTTAAAACACTGGTTGACGGCAGAGGAAATGCAGTAAAAGACAGTTTGGGGCGCCCGATAAAAGTCGATAATTTTAAAACAATCAAAGTCAACATTTACGAGTTTAGACAATATAAAGCGTGTCAGGTGACAGCAAAAGTAGATTATGTAAATTTAAAATCGAATGAGTTACTGCAGTCTTTTCCTGTGGCCAGCGAATTTATTTTTGAGAATGTTTATTCTACCTACCGCGGTGACAGAAATGCCTGCGACGAAAGTTATCTGGGCTATTTTAATAAACGCGCCGTTCCGTTTCCTAACAACGAGCAGATGGTTTTTGATACTGGAGAAGATCTCAAAGTCAAGCTGAAAAACATTATTGTCAGAAACAGATTTAGATAAAAATTTATAATCCCATTTGTACTTTCAAATGGGATTTTTTTTGAATTATATTAAAAAGTTTGAAAAAAGTAATTACGCAACCAAAAAGTTGCTTATATTTGCAACTAATTGATTGCGCATTAAAATAAATTAGAATGAAAAGAGATATATTTCAGGCAATTGCAGACCCAACAAGAAGAGCCATTTTGGTATTGATTTCCTCTACTGCATTGACACCAAATGCAATAGCTGAACAATTTAAAACTACCAGACAAGCTGTTTCTAAACATATAAAAATATTGAACGAGTGTGATTTATTGGAAGAAAGAAAAGAAGGAAGAGAAATTTTTTATCAGCTAAAAATAGATAAAATGAAAGAAATAGATAAATGGTTAGAGCAATTTAAGGAAATCTGGGAAAAACGTTTTAACCAACTGGATCAAGTATTAATAAATTTAAAAACTAAAGAAAATGAAAACTAATCTTGAAATGGATTTTATCGTAGATAAAGAAAACAACACCGTAAATGTAAAACGCGAATTCAATGCACCATTGTCTAACGTCTGGGCTGCCTGGACAGAAGCCAAAATACTGGATCAGTGGTGGGCACCTGCTCCATGGAAATCCAGAACGAAAAGCATGGATTTTAAAGAAGGCGGGCGCAGATTGTATGCAATGGTTGGTCCCGAAGGCGAAGAACACTGGGCAATTGCAGATTTTACTTCAATTAGTCCGAAAACAAATTTTAAATATCTGGACGCTTTCAGCGATAGCGAAGGAAATTTAAACACCGATTTTCCACGTTCTCAATGGGATGTGAATTTTTCTGAGCAGGGAAATTCTACCATTGTTAATATCAGCATTAAACATGATAAACTATCTGATTTAGAGAAAATTATTGAAATGGGTTTCAAAGAAGGGTTTACAATTGCTATGGAAGGCTTGGACGAAATTTTTGCTTCTCGAGCATAACAATTTAATTTCTGTATATACAAATCCTGTCTTATTTAAGACGGGATTTTTTTTTCAATCTTGTGAATTTTAATTTGTATTTTCGGTTTCCAAAATCCCAAGTCATTTTAAAAAAATGTTTTCAATACTAAAAAATCTCCATCTCTTTTTTGTTTCGGTAATTGCAATAATATTCACATTATTTTTAAATTATGTAATTCTGTACTTTTTTCCTGAAATTAAGTTTTATCAATATTTCTTGTTGCTTCTGCTTTATCTCTTTTCTATTTTAGGATTTACTTATAAAAAAAGACAAGAAGTCATTAACAATAAAATAATCATCGAAAAAGAAGATGGTCAATATTTTATGTATCAAATACCTAGCATTCTAAATTATAAATTTACAATCGTGATTTTCATTTTCACCCTTTTTGTAGGTTGTTTGTCTTTTACATCAAACAAAACCGAACTTATAATTGATAATGGCTACAGCAAAAATATTGAAGTCGTAATTAATCATAAAGATACGATAATTGTAAAGGCCAATTCCTTCGAAAAAATAGACATAATTCGTGGTCCGCTAAATTTAGTTTACAACCAAAAATCTCATAATTTTAATACATCGAGTCAAAAATATATTTTAAATATTGATTCTAAAAACACTTACATAAGTACTAATACACTTTATACAAATGAAAATCAAAAAACAATTCCAAAACAATATGATACAAATGCCACTATAATTAATAGTGAATTTTTTCTAAACGATTTTTACTTTGTTTTCACAGATCCTGATGATCAAATATTTTCGGATAAACATAAAGATTATGAAGTCAAAAAAGTGCTTTTAAGACTGAAAAAATAAATTGATCTTCTTGAAAAACAAGAACAATGCAATCAACAAAATATAAAAATGAATAAATACATTACCCTTATTTTTTTACTTTTTTCATCAACTTTAATTTTCAGTCAAAATAATATATCAAAAACTGCAGCAACCAGCAAACCTTTTGTTTTAGGTGTTATTGATGAAATTCAGTCGAAAGAATTAAAAGAAAAAAGAACACTAAACATATATTTACCAGAAGGTTATAAACCTGAAGATGCCGTAAAATATCCTGTTATTTACTTACTTGACGGCTCTGCAGATGAAGATTTTATTCATATTTCGGGTTTAGTGCAATTCAACAGTTTTGAATGGATCAATCAGGTTCCTAAATCTATCGTTGTCGGAATTGCAACGGTAGACAGAAGAAGAGATTTTACTTTTCCGACTGCCGTAGAGAAGGACAAAACTCGTTTTCCAACAACAGGACATTCGGATCAATTTATTGCTTTTATAGAAAAGGAATTACAGCCTTTTATAGACAAAAAATACAAGACAAATGAATCTAAAACTATTATTGGCCAATCTCTGGGAGGTTTATTGATTACAGAAATATTGTTTAAAAAACCATCTCTTTTTTCTAAATATGTAATTGTCAGTCCAAGTTTGTGGTGGAATAATGGTTCGCTTTTAAATGAAGATTCAATTATTTTTAAAGACAATTTTGCACAGCAGACTGAAATTTATATTGCAGTGGGAAAAGAAGGATTAACTCCGACAGAGATTCCGAGACTAATGGAAGTTGATGCAAATTTATTAGCCGAAAAAATTAAAGCTTCAAAAAGCAAAAATCTAAAAGTCTATTTTGATTACCTGCCTCAGGAAAATCACGCCACAATTTTGCATCCGGCAGTTTCAAACTCTTTTAAGTTTTTTTATCCTCAAATAAAATTATAAAATGAAGATTACAGAAGAAAACAGATTAGACAATCCTGTTTGGAATTCATTATCTGAAAACCACGAGAAATTTGCTTTAGATTATAACGGAACCAAATTTTATGATCCGGCTTATTGTCCGTTTGGAGGTTTTTTAGATCTTGAAAGCACTTTAGAATCTGTAGAAAAATATGCTTTTTTGAGCGAAAATTTCTTTGTTGTTGGAGAAAAACCTAAAATTGCTGACACTTTGAAAATAGCAAAAGAATTGGTTTGCCTTCAAATGATTATTCGTGAAAAAGTTCAAATATCGTACGATAATGAAATCATTAAATTAATCGAAGAACATCAACAAGAATTATTTGATTTGGTAAATTTGGTTCAACCTGGATATTTTAAAAACAAAACTTTTTTGTTAGGCAATTACTACGGAATTTTCAAGGATAAAAAATTAGTATCTGTTGCCGGCGAACGAATGAAAATGAACAACTTTACCGAAGTCAGTGCTATTGTAACTCATCCGGATCATACAGGAAATGGTTATGCCAAACAATTGACTTCGTACGCTGTAAATACTATTTTTAATGAAAATAAAATTCCTTTTTTACATGTTATAGAAACTAATCTCGGCGCCGTAAAACTATATGAGAAACTAGGTTTTGAAACAAGAAGAAAGATGAGTTTCTGGAATATTTCTAAAAATGATTTATTTTAATTCATTTAAAATTATTACCCCAGCCATCCTTCCCGATCCAGACTTCTATATTGAATGGCTTCTGCGATATGCTGCGAAATAACTTTTTCCGAATTGTCTAAATCGGCAATTGTTCTGGATACTTTCAAAATCCTGTCGTACGCCCGAGCAGAAAGATTCAGCCTTTCCATTGCAGTTTTCAGTAATTGTTTAGACTGTTCGTCTAATGCGCAAAACTCCCGAATTAATTTACTGCTCATTTGGGCATTGTAATGTATGTTTTCGATTTCCTGAAATCTTAATGTCTGAATTTCACGCGCTGCTGTAACTCTTTTGCGAATCTCAACACTGCTTTCTGCTTTTCTGTCGTCGGCTAATTTTTCGAACGGAACTGGTGTAACTTCAATATGAATATCTATTCGATCTAATAGCGGACCGGAAATTTTACTCATATAACGCTGCATTTCATGCGGCGAGGAAGTATTCGGCATACCCGGATCGTTAAAAAAACCACTTGGACTCGGATTCATACTCGCTACCAGCATAAATGAAGATGGATAAGTAACTGTAAATTTTGCACGAGAAATAGTTACTTCTCGATCTTCTAACGGCTGGCGCATTACTTCAAGAACATCTCGTTTAAATTCTGGCAATTCGTCTAAAAATAAAACACCATTATGTGCCATTGAGATTTCTCCCGGCTGTGGATAACTCCCTCCTCCTACCAAAGCTACATTTGAAATAGTATGATGCGGACTTCTAAATGGTCTTTGATTCATCAAACCAACTTCCTTAAGTTTTCCTGCAACGCTGTGAATTTTGGTAGTTTCGAGTGCTTCTCGCAAAGTCATTGGCGGTAAAATACTCGGAACTCGTTTGGCCAGCATTGTTTTTCCTGCTCCGGGCGGACCAATTAAAATAATATTATGTCCGCCCGCAGCTGCAATTTCCATACAGCGTTTGATGCTTTCCTGCCCGCGAACATCTGAAAAATCAAATTCTGGAAAATCTAAGGTTTTGTAAAACTCAGCGCGTGTATCGATAACGGTAGGTTCGAGTTTCCTTTTTCCAGAGAAAAAATCTAAAACATCCTGAAGATTTTCTACCCCGTAAACATCTAATCCAGCAACAATCGCTGCTTCTTTTGCATTTTGAATCGGAAGAAAAAAACCTTTATAACCGTCTTCTTTTGCTTTTATAGCAATAGGCAGAGCACCGCGAATGGGCTGCAGACTTCCGTCTAAAGAAAGTTCGCCCATAATAATATAATCTTCTATTTCGGGAGCATTTATCTGATTTGAAGCTACTAAAATTCCCATTGCCAGAGTCAAATCGTACGCAGAACCTTCTTTTCGTAAGTCGGCGGGCGCCATATTAATGGTTATTTTTTTGCCAGGCATTGCAAGACCGTTATTTTTTAAAGCCGCTGCAATTCTGTAACTGCTTCCTTTTATGGCATTATCCGGAAGTCCAACTAAATGATAACCAATTCCTTTATCCATATGAACTTCAACCGTAATTGTTGTTGCTTCTACTCCAAACACAGCACTTCCGTAAACTTTTACTAACATAAATCTATCTTAAAAGGAAATAGTAAAAGTATTTAAATAAGTAGAAAAAAACGTATTTTTTGTAAATATTTTATTACAATAAATTAATTGATAACTATAATTATCTACATTTATATTCGTATGGAAAAAACTTTAGACACAATAAACATAGAATTAAAAGTATACGCTGTTTTAAGTGAACCGGATAATATCTGGATGCAGGGAGACATTGAAATATTTATTAATGGAGAAAAACCATATAATGAGGGTGACATTATTGATTCGTATATTCTTCAGGAAAGTTTAATAAAAAATGGATCGTATTTTATTTTTTCATGTTCGTGCGGTATTCCGCAATGCAGCGGATGGCTCAAAGGTATTAATGTTACGCACACAACAAATACAATAACATGGGAAGACTTAAATCATAATAAAATATGGAATTTTGAAAAAAGCAAAATTGAGCAGGACTTAAAAAATATAAATGAAGAAGTGAAAATATTTAAACAATATTTTGCCGGCAAAAAAATCGAATATGTTGGTTGTGGATATAATCTATAATTAATAGAAATCGGATTAAGAAAAACTTAATCCGATTTGATTTTTAATTTCTTCTACTATTTCACTTAAATCCAAACTGTTTTGGTGCGACCATTGATGACTTTCAATTTGATTATTTCGAATACAATAATGACATTCTAAAGCTTCATGCGCATACCCTTTACCAAAATTGGGCAGATTAAAAGCTGCTTCATGATTGTCTTTAAATATAGAATAACCATCTGCCATGTACCACGGTGAGTTGAGTTCGATTCTGCCTTGAGTGCCGCTGATTGTAGCTTTCATATCAGATTCTGAAATAAAACCTGCATGCAGAACTGCCTGTGCATTTTCGTATTGCAAAATCATTGTGGTCTGCAAATCGACACCAGTTTTATGATAAGTAGATTTGGCCGTAATTTCTTTTGGTTTACCTAATACTATATAGGAAAGAAAAAGCGGATAAACACCAATATCAAAAAGAGCGCCTCCACCAAGTTTTTTATCGGTCATTCTGTTTCCTTCCAATTCTTGAATCAAACATGCAAAATCTGCTTTTATGTATTTTAAATCTCCTATAATGCCATTATTTATTTTATACAAGACTTCCTGAACCGAGGGAATAAATCGTGTCCAAAAAGCTTCCATAAAAAATTTATTATGCTTTCTGGAGGCTTCAACCATTTTTAAAGCATCTGCATGAGACAATGCAATTGGTTTTTCGCATAAAACATGTTTGCCATTTTCAAGCGCTTTTATAGATAAAGCCGCGTGCGAATCGTGTGGTGTAGCAATGTATACAATATCAATTTCATCGTCTGCAAAAAGTGCATCGTAAGAATCATATGCTTTCTGAATATTATACCTTTTAGCAAACGCATCTGCCTTATTTTTATCTCGAGAAGCCGCCGCAATAAGTGTGGCGTCTTTTATCAATAATAAATCGGCAGCAAACTGATTTGCAATATTTCCCAGACCGATTATTCCCCATTTTATTGTACTGCTGTTTTCCATAAAATTTTATATCTGCTTCAATTTCAAAAGGTTTGTCAAATAATTAACTAAAGTAAGAAAAAACTTTTCAAAAAAAATAAAAGCAGTATAACATATATTTCATATTTTTAGCAGCAAATCAAGAAATAACCTATGAAAAAAGCCCTACTACTATTCTTTTTGACTGCTTTTTTAACAAAAACACAGGCTCAAAGCTATTTCCCTGTTAACGAAAGTGTACAGAACAAAAACAAAAATTTTACTGTTTTTACAAATGCCACAATTTATGTTACTCCAACTCAAAAAATTGAAAAAGGAACTTTATTAGTTCAGGACGGCAAAGTTGCCGCGGTTGGAAATACTGTAGCAATACCTAAAAATAGTATTGTTATTGATCTTCAGGGAAAAACAATTTATCCTTCGTTTATTGATATTTATACCAGTTTTGGTATAGAAAAACCAAAAGGAAATCAAAACCTTGGAAGAGGTAATTTGCTTTACGATACTAAAAGAGCAGGATATTACTGGAATGAAAGTATTCGTTCTGAACTAAATGGTTACGAAACCTTTAAATATGATACGGCTAAAGCCGAAGAATTATTAAAAGCAGGTTTTGGTGTTGTAGGAACGCATATTCCAGACGGAATTGCACAAGGAACCGGAGTTTTGGTTGCCTTAAACAATACCGAAAACAGCAAACAGATTATTGCAGAAAAAATTACCAATCACTTTGCATTTACAAAAAGTGCTTTAACCAATCAAGCCTATCCAAGTTCATTAATGGGTATGATGGCTTTACTTCGTCAGATGTATTTAGATTTGGATTGGTATAAAAAAGGAAATTCTGAAACTAAAGATTTGTCTTTGGAGGCTTTGGCTGCTAACGAAAAACTGGTTCAGATTTTTGCTGCAGAGGATAAATTAAACAGTTTAAGAGCGTCTAAAATCGCAAAAGAATTTGGCTTAAATTATGTCTTAAAAGGAAGCGGAAATGAATTTGAGAGAATCGAAGAAATCAAAAATACAAATGCAAAATTTATCATTCCGATAAGTTTCCCGGAAGCTTATGATGTTTCTAACCCTTATTTGTCCAATCAGATCGAATTGGCCGATATGCGTTTCTGGAACCAAGCTCCTGCAAATCTTAAAGTTCTTTCTGATAACGGAGTAACTTTTGCTTTGACAACAGATAAACTAAAAAAAATAGAAGATTTTAAACCTAATTTATTAAAAGCTATAAAATACGGTTTTGATAAAACAAAAGCCTTAGAAGCTCTAACTACAATTCCTGCTGCTATTTTAGGAAAAAGTAACGAAATAGGAAGTTTAAAAGCAGGAAGTTATGCCAATTTTGTTATTACTTCTGGCGAAATATTTGACGAAAAAACAGTATTATTTGAGAACTGGGTTGAAGGTTCTAAATATGTTGTTAATGATATTGACGGAAAAGATATTCGCGGTAACTACGATTTAACGATTGGAAATGATAGTTATAAATGGAAAATTGACGGAACTGCAACAGCTCCAAAATCTGAAATCACAACAGCTGCGGCTGCAAAAATAACAAGCACTTTCAGCGTTTCTAAAAACTGGATTTCTCTTGTCATTAAACCTGCTGACTCTGTAAAATCTAATTTTACACGTTTAACGGGATTCATTGAAAATACGGAAAACTTATCTGGAAAAGCTGTTTTATCAAACGGAAACGAATTGGTTTGGAATGCAAAAAAAACAAGTCCGTTTACAGCTGTAAAAGATACTGTTAAAGCAGAAAAACCAAATCCTGTTATCGCAACAACATATCCAAATGTTGCTTTTGGTGATTCAAAAAAATTAACTGCTCAAACATTGCTTTTCAAAAATGCTACAGTTTGGACCAATGAAAAAGAAGGAATCTTAACAGAAACTGATGTTTTAATTAAAAACGGAAAAATAGCTGCTGTGGGCAAAAATCTTTCAGATGCTGGTGCAACCGTTATTGATGCAAAAGGAAAACATATTACAAGCGGTATTATTGACGAGCATTCGCATATCGCTATTTCCAGAGGTGTAAACGAAAGCGGACACAACTCAACAGCAGAAGTTACGATTCAGGATGTTGTAAATTCTGAAGACATCAATATCTATAGAGATTTAGCCGGTGGAGTTACAATTTCACAATTATTACATGGATCTGCAAACCCAATTGGAGGTCGTTCTGCAATTGTAAAATGGAAATGGGGTTCTGCACCAGAAGAACTGCTTTATAAAGACCAGCCAAAATTTATAAAATTTGCTTTGGGAGAAAACGTAAAACAAGCTAATTGGGGAATTCAAAACCCAACTCGTTTTCCGCAGACCAGAATGGGAGTTGAACAGGTTTTTACAGATTATTTTCAACGTGCAAAAGAATATGACGAAAGCTGGAAAACTTTTAAATCAGGTTCTAAAAAAGGAAAAGCACCAAGAGTTGATTTAGAATTACAGACTTTGGCAGAAATTATCAATAAAGAAAGATTTATTACTTGTCACTCTTATATAGAGTCTGAAATTCTAATGCTGATGAATGTTGCTGACAAATTCAATTTCAGAGTAAATACTTTCACTCACATCCTTGAAGGCTATAAAGTAGCAGATAAAATGAAGGAACACGGTGTTGGGGCTTCTACATTCTCAGACTGGTGGGCATACAAATTTGAAGTAAATGATGCGATTCCGTTTAACGGACCAATTATGCACAATCAAGGCTTGGTCGTAGCTTACAATTCTGATGATGCCGAAATGTCCCGAAGACTAAATCAAGAAGCAGCAAAAGCAGTAAAATATGGTAATATTTCTGAAGAAGATGCCTGGAAATTTGTCACTTTAAATCCTGCTAAACTTTTACATATTGATGATAAAGTAGGAAGTCTAAAAATAGGAAAAGATGCCGACGTAGTTTTATGGAGCGACAATCCTTTGTCTATTTATGCTAAAGCCGAAAAAACAATCATTGAAGGTGTTGTGTATTTTGATATTGAAAAAGATGCCGAAAAACAATTAGCTGTTGCCAAAGAAAGAAATCTTCTTATTGGACAAATGCTGCAGGAAAAAAACAAAGGCGGTAACACACAGAAACCAACCAGAAAAGAGAAAAAAGAATATCACTGTGATACTTTAGAAGAAGAATAACAGCGCCTTTAGAAATTTGTAAAGTTAAAAACAGATAAAATGAAAAATAAAAACATATATATATTGCTGCTATTATTTTGTGCATCTCTTCAGATAAAAGCACAGCAGATACCAGCTCCAAAACAGACAAAATCGGTTTTGATTTTAAATGCCACTGCACACTTAGGCAATGGCACTGTGATTCAGAACAGTGCTGTGGGATTTAAAGACGGTAAAATAACTTTAGTAGCAGATGCTTCAACAATTAGACTTGCTGATGGTGCATTTGACACGACAATTAATGCAGCCGGCAAACATATTTATCCGGGATTTATTGCTCCGAATTCTACTTTAGGATTAGTAGAAATTGATGCTGTAAAATCATCAGACGATCAGGAAGAAATTGGTAGTTTTAATCCAAATGTTAGAAGTATAATTGCTTACAATTCTGAATCTAAAGTAGTTGAAACTGTACGTCCAAACGGAGTTTTGATGGCACAGATTACACCGCGAGGAGGCACAATCTCAGGAACATCTTCTGTAGTACAGCTGGATGCCTGGAGCTGGAAAGATGCAATTCTAAAAGAAAATGACGGAATCCATTTAAATTTTCCTTCAAATTTTAAAAGATCAGGATCTTGGTTTGAGCCAGGGGTAATTGAACCTAATAAAGATTATCCTAAACAAGTTGAAGAAATAAATGCATTTCTTGCCAATGCCAAAGCTTATAATCAAGGAGCTGTAAAAGAAAGAAATATTGTTCTAGAAGCTTCTAAAGCTCTTTTTGACGGAACTGAAATTCTATATATTCATGCCGATGAAGAAAAACAAATCATTGACGGAATTCAGCTTGCTGTGAACAATCAAATTAAAAAGATTGTAATAGTTGGAGGATTTGAAGCTTATAAATCTACTGATTTACTGCAAAAATACAACGTTGGCGTGTTATTAAGACGTGTTCATGATATGCCTACAAGCAATGATCAAGATGTAAACCTGCCTTATAAAATGGCTAAAATACTTACTGACAAAGGTATAATTGTAGGTCTTGAAAACAGCGGTGATCACGAACGTATGAGTGTGAGAAACCTGCCTTTCTTAGCTGGAACTTGTGCTGCTTTTGGTTTAGACAAAGAGAAAGCTTTACAATTAATTACATCAAATACTGCCAAACTATTAGGTATCGATACAATATGCGGTACTTTGGAAACAGGCAAAGATGCAACATTATTTATTTCAGAAGGTGATGCTTTAGACATGAGAACAAACAAATTAACATGGGCTTTTATTCAGGGACGAACAATTAATTTGGAGACTTTTCAGACTAAACTGAATGATAAATTCAAGGCAAAGTTCAATCAGAAATAAAAAACCTATCTTGTAAAAAAGGCGTCAATTGAAATATCAGTTGACGCCTTTTTCATTTTAAAATTATATGATTTGAAACCAATAATTAATTATTTATATGCAAATACTCTTAAAATAAGCATTTTTTTATGGTTTTTATGTTAACACAGCATCAAAATAGGACATTTTTTGGTACTCAAGATTAGCAAATTGTAAATTTTATTAATTTTTTAAGACTTAGATAATAAATTGAGGGGTATAAAATGAAAAATTAGCAAAAATCAACCAATAGACTCTATTTTTTATGGGGGTGTCGAATCATTTTATACATTTATCAAAAATTTTAAAACTAAATAACTATGCGAAAAATTATTTTAAGTGTGATTCTTATCACTATTTTAGTACTAACCTTTATTTCTAACTTTATCATAGCCGACAACCCAATTCCGGCAGAAGCTGTAAAGTTTGATACAGGAGATACAGCTTGGATGGTCGTTGCAACAGCTTTTGTATTGCTTATGACACCTGGTTTAGGATTTTTCTATGGAGGAATGGTAGGTAAGAAAAACGTTATCAGCACCATGCTTCAAAGTTTTATGGCAATGGTAATTGTTACGATTTTATGGGTTGTTGTTGCTTTCGGATTGGCTTTTGGTCCTACTATTGGAGGAATCATTGGTAACCCTAGCCATAATTTACTTTTTGAAGGTGTTGGCACCAGTACAGCTTGGAGCCTTGCCCCAACTATCCCTTTTATGTTATTCGCATTATTTCAAGCTAAATTTGCCATCATTACACCTGCCCTAATTACAGGTGCTTTTGCAGAACGTGTACGTTTCTGGGCATATTTATTATTCATGGTTTTATTTATCATTATCATATACGCTCCACTGGCACACATGACGTGGCATCCTGATGGAGTTTTCTTTAAAATGGGAGTTCTTGATTTTGCCGGAGGAACAGTTGTACACATGAGTGCAGGATGGGCTGCTTTGGCTGGAGCAATCTTTTTAGGAAAAAGAAAAATTCAAAAAGTAAACCCTGCGAGAATTACTTACGTATTACTAGGTACAGGTTTATTATGGTTCGGATGGTTTGGTTTTAATGCAGGATCTGCTTTAGGTGCAAATGGTTTAGCAGTTCAGGCTTTAGGAACTACAACTGTTGCCGCTGCCGCTGCTGCTATGGCCTGGGTTTTCCTTGATAAAATATTAGGACATAAATTATCTGCTCTTGGTGCTTGTATCGGAGCTGTTGTAGGTCTTGTTGCCATTACTCCTGCAGCTGGTTTTGTAAGCATCTCTCATGCAATTTTTATTGGCGCATTTGCTGCAATTGTGAGTAATATTGTGGTGAGTAAATTCCCTAAAGGAAAAATTGACGATGCTCTGGATGTATTTGCTTGTCACGGTGTTGGTGGTATGGTAGGTATGTTGTTAACTGGAGTTTTTGCTTCTAAAGCAATAAATCCTGCAGTTGGAGACAATCAAGGTTTAATTTTTGGAACACCAACATTATTCATCAATCAATTGATCGCTTTAGTTGTAGTTTCAATCTTTGCTTTTGTAGGTTCATATGCATTATTCTTTATTGTAAATAAAATAACACCACTAAGAGTTACAGAAGAAAAAGAAGAGCTAGGTTTAGATATTTCTCAACATGGTGAATTCTTATAATATATGAAATAAACCCGCCCCATATTCTTGATAAAAAAAGCGCTCTAAATTTGACTTAGAGCGCTTTTTGTTTGAATTAATTTCAAGCTTTATAATATATATAATTAGGTAACAATTGAATTTATAAAAGAGAAGAAATACACCACACAGAATATAACTGAAAATATAATTATGATCCATGATTTAAATGATCCAGCGCGTGTAAACGCCTCATTCATTTCTTCTTCTCGGCGTCTTTTTACCTGATCTTTATTTAATAAATAAAACAAAAAAGCAAACAAAGCAAAGGCACCGCTTATTATCAAATCTAAAAAATCAAGAAATTTCATTATTTAAAATTAGAAATTCCTTCTTTCAGCCAAACCAGATATTCTTCTGTATTAACATAGCTGATGGTTGGTTTAGTCTTATTCAAATTATTTCCTTCCAAATCTGTAATCACATACAAAGGCTGCGTATTGGTTTTATATTTAGAGATCATAAAATCAGTCCATTTATCACCTACCGTAACAATTTTGTCTCCAGACTTTGTCACAAACTGCTCCTCTGCTGGCAATTCTCGTTTATCATCAACATAAAGCGAAATCAAAACAACATCATTCTTTAAGATTGGTAAAATTGTTGGTTCAGACCAAACATTATTTTCCATTTTGCGGCAATTTACACAAGCATAACCTGTAAAATCGAGCATTATAGGTTTGTTGATTGATTTTGCATACGCTAATCCGTTTTCATAATCATTAAAAACCACAATACCATGCGGTCCTATCTCTGCCCCTTTCGGCAAACCTTCTATTGTTCCTGCACCAGCATTTGAATTTCCTGATCCTCCTCCTACTCCAAACGGACTTTCGCTATATGTTGGAGGCGGCGGAAATGCACTGATCAACTTTAATGGCGCTCCCCAAAGTCCCGGAATCAGGTAAATTGTAAAAACCAAAGAAAATAATCCTACATACAATCGGCCTACAGAAATACGATCTGAAGGACTATCGTGAGGCAGCGTAATTTTTCCGAATAAGTATAAAGTCAATGCTGCAAATATTGCTATCCAGATCGCTAGAAATACTTCTCTCTCCAGAAAATGCAGCTGCAAAACCAAATCTGCATTTGATAAAAATTTGAAAGCAAAAGCCAGCTCTAAAAACCCTAAAAATACTTTTACAGTATTTAACCAGCCGCCAGATTTTGGAAGTGAATTTAACCAGCCCGGAAACATTGCAAAAAGCATAAAAGGTAAAGACAAAGCTAAAGAAAAGCCCAACATTCCAACAATTGGTCCAAGAACTCCATTTGTTGCCGCCTGAAATAAAAGAGGACCTACAATTGGACCTGTACATGAAAATGACACAATTGCAAGCGCCAAAGCCATAAATAGAATTCCAATTATCCCACCTTTATCAGCCTGTTTATCAACCTTATTTGCCCATGAATTAGGAAGCATAATTTCGAATGCTCCTAAAAATGATGATGCAAAAACAATCAATAAGACAAAAAATATCAGATTAAAATAAACGTTAGTTGCTAATGAATTCAAAGCATCTGCACCAAAAATCCAAGACACAGAAAAACCAAGTATAACATAAATTAAAATAATTGCAATACCGTAAATAATTGCATTTCTAATTCCGGAAGCTCTGGTTTTACTTTGTTTTGTAAAAAAACTAACAGTCATTGGTATCATCGGAAATACGCAAGGTGTAAACAATGCTGTAAATCCACCTAAAAACGCAAGAAAAAACAATGTCCATAAACTTCCTTGTTCGTCTGCAGCCGGACTTTTTTCTTGTTCTAATGTCTTAGCAGCTTCAGTTTTTACTTTTTCAGTTTTAGCAGTTTCCACAGTTGGTTTCACGGTATCAATCGCTAAACCCACTCGCTTTGTATCATCTGCTTTTACCTCAGAAACAGTCGTTGGAGTTTCTAGTTTTAAAGAAGTTGGAACGGGAATAGAAAATTTCTTATTTGAATTGATACAAACTTCTTTACAAACCTGAAAATCGAAATCTACATCAACCGATTTTAAATTAGGATTAAGTATCGTAATTTCCTGCTCGATATGCGCTTTTCCTTCAAAGAAAATTTCGTTGACCCCAAAAACATCATTAAAAGCTGTTTTGGTTTTTCCTTCTTTTGCTTTTCCAACTAAATTATAATTTCCTTTTTGATTTTTAAATGCAATCTCCAAAGCAAGCGGTCCGCCTTCTGGCGTAAACTGCGAGTACATATGCCAGTCTTTTTCTATCGTTCCGTCAAAAATCAGCACTGCATTGTTTCCAGATTTTTTTTCAATTTTCGCAGTCCATTTTACAGGTTCCAGAATTTGAGCGTTACCTTTTGCAAAAGCAAAAATGAAAAATAACAAAAACAGAATGGTTTTATTCCAAACACTTTTTGCTATCATTGTTTGTGGGGATTGATTAAAGTTCATTATTGTAATTCTATTTTAAGTATTTTATTTGTGGTATTATTTATTTTAAAACGTTCGTCCTGCCTAATTCCTACAACCCATACAATCTGATTATCAGAACATAAAAGCCATATTTTTTCTTTTTCGATCAAGGATAATTTTTCATCTTTAAAAAGCTTGCTCACTTTCTTAGACTTTCCATTCATACCAAAAGGCTGCAAAACATCACCTTCATTCCATTTACGTAAAACTAGTGGAAAATGGATTTTTTCGGCGTCCACAAATATAGTCTTATTTGAATCTATAGTTATGTGACCTACGTTACAAAGTGCTAATTTTAAGGGAAAATTAACTTCCGTATCACTTTCGTGAATGTGATATACTTCCTCTTTAATCTCTTCCAAAATCGGGCTCAAAATCAAAGTACTTCTATCCTTTAATAATCTAAATTGGCCTGAAAAAACTTGTTTTCCAGACTGCCCTTCTACCAAATCATAAATATCTTTCCAAGCCGAAAATCCAAATTCGTTGAGCCATTGATACAAATACGATTTATAATTAGGCAGTTTTTTAAGCTGATTCAAATCAAAATGAATATCATCTTCGGCTTCTTTTGCCACTTGCTGATAAATCATAATCGAAGCATCTTCTGCCATTTCCTGTGATTCCTGCAAATAAGATTGTGTTTTCTGAAAAGCATTCAGAAAATTAGGATTGATTTCCTTTAAAATCGGAACCAAATCATGACGTATTTTATTTCTCAGGTATTTATTAGAAGCATTACTGCTGTCTTCCCGCCATTCGATAGTATTTTCGGCTGCATATTTCAAAATTTCTTCTCTGGAAAAAGGCAGCAACGGACGAATTATTTTATCATTCTGCTCTGGAATCCCAATTAATCCGTCAAGTCCAGTTCCTCTGGTTAAATTGATAATAAAAGTTTCCAGATTATCATCTGCATGATGCGCCGTTAAAATATAATCGAAGTTTTTCTCTTCCAGAAGCTCATAAAACCAGCTGTAACGAAGTTCTCTCGCTGCAACTTGTGTAGAAAGTTTATAATCTTTTGCAAAAGCTTCGGTATCAAATTGAGTAATAAAAACAGGAATGTCATTTTGATCACAATAATTCTGAATAAAATCCTGATCTCCAAAACTTTCTAAACCACGAAGCTGAAAATTACAATGCAAAACTGCAATTTCGTAAGGAAGATGCTTCATTAAATGCAGTAAAACCATACTATCTAAACCGCCGCTGACAGCCAAAAACAGTTTTTTTTCTGCTAAAAAAGGAAACCTTGAAACGATATGATCTTGAAATTTTGAAAACATTTGATAAATGTAAAAAATTAAATTCTATCTATTTTTAAATGAAATGTTAAGCGTGATGTTTTGCCACGAATTTCACGAATTTTCACGAATTTTTTTTTTGCCACGGATTAAAATGAGTAAAAAATCTATGCAGATTTTTTTAATCTGTTGCTATATTTTTTCACTTTAAATAGCAGAATAAAAAAACAATTCGTGAAAATTCGTGAAATTCGTGGCAAACTCTTTTTTACTTTAAAACTTCATGCATTGCCTTAGCTTTCAGCAGGCATTCTTCGTATTCTTTTTCAGGAATAGACTGCGCTGTAATAGCACTTCCGACAGAAAAAGAAACATATTTTTTTTCCTGATTGTATAATATACTTCTGATTACAACATTAAAATCAAAATCTCCCTCTGGAGTAAAATAACCTACTGCACCGCTGTACAAACCGCGTTTTGTTTCTTCCAGATCTTCAATAATTTTCATTACCGAAATCTTTGGCGCACCGGTCATGCTACCCATCGGAAAAGTTGTTTTTAAAACATCAACCGGAGTATATTGCAAATCTAATTTTGATGTTATGGTCGAAATCATTTGATGCACCTGCAAAAACGAATAAATCTTGCAAAGTTCTACAACTTCAACAGATCCTTTTTGTGCGGTGTGCGACAAATCGTTTCGAACCAAATCGGTAATCATAATATTTTCGGCACGCTCTTTTGCATCTGATTCTAAAAATTGTTTAGACTTTTGATCTTCATCCGGATCAGAAAATCGTTTTGAGGTTCCTTTTATAGGCTGCGAAATTAGAGTGTCTCCAACTTTCTTAATATATCGTTCTGGAGAAGCCGAAAGCAAAAACTGTTTATTATTTTTAAAAAAAACAGAAAATGGCGCTGCTGAAATTTCATTTAGTTTTTGGAATTTCTCCAAAGGATTTATCAACGCATTTTCAGCAAAAAATTCCATACAAAAATTAGCTTCATACATATCACCTGCGTGAATATGCTGGAGCATTTTGGTAACTTTTTCAACATAAAGCTCTTTTGAAATCCGTTGGTCAATCTTTAATGATGCTGAATTTTCGACTTTCGTCCCGAAGCTTTGGGATTGACTTTCGACCATCTCATTAAAATCATCTTCGACTTCATCGTCACATAAAAATAAGTACTGAATTTCGAGCTGATTTTCTTTAAGTAAAAATATTTTTTTTGGTTGAAAGAAAAACAAATCCGGAAAATCTAATCCATCAAAATTAGCCGATATTAAGTTTTCGATATTATTTTTTAAATCATAAGATAAATAACCAAAAAGCCAGTCTTTTGTAGTAGCCTGATATTGTTTTAAATCTTCGAAGGCATTATGAAAATCGGTTTTTATAGAAGTAAAAGCATCTACTGCAAGCAGACAGTCAAAGCTCGAATATTCCTGAGGATAAGAATTACTGTCTAAAAAAACAACCTCACGAAATTGTTGTGACCAAAGTAAAAGCTGCTGTTTAAACTGCTTTGGATCTGCAATATGTTTATGAATTGAAACTCTCAAAAATGAATAAATTTTAGACTTCAAAATTACGACAAAAAAAATCCTTCGATAAAGTAATCCACAAAAAATTATTGGCACACTTTTTAGTATATCGATTTGTACCGATTCTGAAAAATTTTAATACATCAGATCTATTTTTAACTAACGAATATTTAAATATTAATCAAATTTTAAAACCTTTATGAAAACAATTGCAAAATTAGGATTTGCCAGCTTAGTACTTATGATAGTACTTTTTTCCTGCAAAAAAATTGATTCAGCATCAGCTGAGACAAAAATGGAATCAGTAAGCTCAGAAGACAGAGCTGTAGTAACAACAGATGGAAGTGCTTCTGAAACTGACGGAAGCTATTCTGAATCTGATGAAAAAGATCAACAATTACAAACTCAGGCTGGACAAATTACTGCTGGAGAATGGGATGATTTAAGCAATTGGTCTTTCTGGGAATCTCTAAACGACAATTCTGAATTTTCTGAAATGAAAAATTATTGGAAATATAATTTATCAAACCGTATATCGATCAATTTAAGATCTAATTCAGGAAACGTAGTCGATGCATCTGTAGCACTGCTTAACTCTCAAAATGAGATCGTTTGGACATCTAAAACAAACAATAAAGGAAATGCCGAATTGTGGCCTTCTTTAAAATATAACGACCAATCAAATTTAAATAATTTAAAAATTAAGATTGGAAATGAGATATTTCAGAACATTAAAAGTTACAACGACAAAAAAATCAACAATCTGGTTTTAAAATACAATCCTCAAAAACAAACTGAAAAGAAAATTGACATTGCTTTTATGGTTGATGCAACTGGTTCTATGGGAGATGAATTAGAATTTTTAAAAGAAGAATTGACAGATGTAATCTCAAAAGTAAAAAACAAAAATCAAGATACCCAAATTAATATGGGAGCTGTTTTTTACAGAGACAAAGACGAAGAATATGTTACTAAAGTATCTGATTTTTCATCGAATATTGATAAGACCGTTAATTTTATAAAAGAACAATCGGCTGCTGCCGGAGGTGACTTTCCTGAGGCTGTAGAAACTGCTTTAGACCAATCAATTAATAACTTACAATGGTCGGAAAATGCTGTTTCCAGAATTTTATTTTTAGTTTTGGACGCACCGCCTCACTATGATGACCAAATAATATCTCAAATTCATACTTTAATTGCTTCAGCAAGCAAAAAAGGAATCAAAATAATTCCGATTACTGCAAGTGGTATTGACAAAGAAACAGAGTTTTTGATGCGTTATATGGCAATTGCTACAAACGGTACTTACGTATTTATAACGAATGACAGCGGTATTGGCAACGACCATCTTGTAGCGTCTGTTGGAGACTATCAGGTAGAATATTTGAATAAATTAATGGAAAGGCTAATTAACGAAAGTTTGAAATAAAAACACAAAACTGTTAAAAACCAGCAATTTAGTAAGAAAAAAATCATTATATTTGATATAACATTTAAAGTAATCACAAAATACAATGTTATTGATTGTTAAATTCTCAATTTAATGATTTTTTAAATAGATTTTCATTTTGATATACCAATTTAGATTATAAGATTTCAAGCAGATAATTATTTATTTTTTAACTCCTATAAATCCTAACTATTATGAAAATTGCTACCATTATTGTCCGAGTTTTGATTGGTCTTCTGTTGTTATTTGCCTCAATAAGCTTTTTCTTTAAACTGGCTCCGGAACCTGAGGTTACGGGAAATTTTAAAGCTTTTAACATGGGCTTAGTTGCTTCAACTTATTTATTACCATTAGCAAAAACAATTGAATTGCTTTGCGGTATTGCATTTATAACGGGACGTTTTGTATCATTGGCTAATATTTTAATCTTACCCATTACAATCAATATTTTGTTTATTAATTATTTTATGGCTCCAGAAGGCCTGCCTATTGCGGGACTGCTTTTCTTAGCCAATTTATTTTTAATTTACAGATATTGGGATAACTACAAAACTGTTTTTACACCTTGAGTATTATTGACTAAAAATAGTAACCCCGACAGATTTTATCTGCCGGGGTTCTTTTTATTTAGCTTTATCATGATTTACCCAAACTAACTTTGTGGTATCATAACCAATTTCCTGAGCTTTTTTTACATATGCCGCATGAATGGTGGCAGGAATTGTTGTCTCTCTGGAAAGTATCCACATGTATTTTAAGCTTTCGCCTATAACTAATGCGTATTTGTAGTCCTCATCTATTGCAACTACATTATAACCAGCATAAAAAGGACCAAAAAATGAGACCTTAAGCATACCAATGTTGTCTTTTTTGACAAATTTAGCTTTCCCGATGCTCTGTTCCCACTTGTCTTTTATGACATTATAGCCCCTGTTATCTACTTTTATAGTGCCATTATCATTCAACGAATATTCTGCTGTAACGTTATTCAGTCCTTTCTCATACTTAAAATCTAATCTGGCAATTTCATACCATTTTCCAAGATATTTAGCTTTGTCAAAATTAGTGACAGCCGCTGCATCTTTCGGAATTGTAGATCCACACGAATAAAGGAGAAAAACTATTCCTGCTCCTATTAAAACCGGAGTTATATATTTATTTTTCATGATGTTTCTTTTTAAATAAAGATAACATCAGAATCGATAAATATTTTTACAGAATTCTTTTTGATTATTATATTATAAAGTTACAAATCAATACATTAAAAAACAAAAAAAACCGCCAGAAATTCCGAAACCTCGGGACTGGCGGTTTATAAAATATATATTTTAACGTAAATTATACGTGAATTGCTCTGTTTTCAGTAGCTGCTAATGCTGCTTCTTTTACCGCTTCCGCGAAAGTTGGATGCGCATGGCTCATTCTTGAGATATCTTCTGCAGAAGCTTTAAATTCCATTGCAGTAACCGCTTCAGCAATTAAATCTGCTGTACGTGCTCCAATCATGTGAACTCCTAAAACCTCATCTGTTTTTTCATCAGCAAGAATTTTTACAAATCCATCCAGATCAGCACTTGCTCTCGCACGTCCTAAAGCTTTAAAAGGAAAACTTCCAGCTTTGTAAGCTATTCCTGCCGCTTTCAACTGCTCTTCAGTTTGTCCAACTGCAGCAACTTCCGGCCAAGTATAAACAACACCAGGAATTAAATTATAATCGATATGTGGTTTTTGACCTGCCAAGATTTCCGCAACCATAGTTCCTTCTTCTTCAGCTTTATGCGCTAACATTGCACCGCGAATAACGTCTCCAATTGCATAAATATTTGGAACATTTGTTTGTAAATGATCGTTTACTTCTACTTGTCCTCTGTCTGAAATTTTTACTCCGGCTTTGTCAGCATTTAATCCGTCTGTGTAAGGACGACGACCAACAGAAACTAATGAATAATCTCCTTCAAGAGTAATAGTTTCTCCTTTTGCATTTTCAGCCTGAACTACAACAGCATCGCCGTTTCTCTCAACCGATTTTACTTTGTGAGAAACGTAGAATTTCATTCCTTGTTTTTTCAACACTTTAGTCAATTCTTTAGACAATGAACTATCCATTCCCGGAATGATTCTGTCCATGAATTCTACTACCGAAACCTGAGCTCCTAAACGCAAGTAAACTTGTCCAAGTTCGATTCCGATAACTCCTCCTCCAATAATTACTAAGTGTTTTGGAACTTCTTTTAAAGCCAAAGCTTCTGTAGAAGTAATAATTCTTTCTTTATCAATTTTGATGAATGGCAAAGAAGATGGTTTTGAACCTGTAGCGATTACAGTATATTTTGCTTCGATAGTTTCTGATGTTCCGTCAGCTTTTGCAACTGCAATGTGTGTTGCGTCTACGAAAGAACCTAAACCATTAAAAACAGTAATTTTATTTTTATCCATTAAGTAGTTGATTCCACCCACGGTTTGATCTACAACTGCTTGTTTGCGCGCAATCATTTTCTCTAAATTGATTTTTACATCACCCGAAACTTCAATTCCGTGATCTGCAAAATGAGCAATTTCTGAGTAATGATGAGAAGAAGCTAACAAAGCTTTTGAGGGAATACAACCTACGTTAAGGCAAGTTCCGCCAAGAGCGTTATACTTTTCTACAATTGCTGTTTTGAAACCTAATTGTGCGCAACGAATTGCTGATACATATCCGCCCGGTCCTGAACCTATAATGACTACGTCAAATGAACTCATAGTTTGTCTATTTTATTTTTAGCGATACAAAATTAAGGAATAAAGTTTTGTTTAAAGTTTAAATTTCAATGTTTTTTGTGTGAAATTTTGGTATACTATTTTACCGCAAAATTCGCAAAGGTTTTACGCAAGGTTCGCTAAGTTTTTTATTTATAAAGCTGAAATTTGTTCGTAAAGTCGCGAAGACGCAAAGTTTATACACCAACTTGTCATCCTGAGGAACGAAGGATCACACACGCAACTCGACAAAGATTGGGGATTTTGCATTCGGAGGTTCTGTTGTGATTCTGCATTCCTCAGGATGACAAACAGACGTTAGACGCACTGCAGTGCGTCTCTACAGAAAAACCTTAGTTCTAATTAAGGTTTTCTTTTAGGATTTCTTGAAGTATGAAATACTGAATATACGATTACCTCATTATCAATAATTTCATAAATAATCACAAAAGGAAATTTTATCAGAGTTAATTCGCGATAACGCAGTTGTTTTTTTATTTCGAATAGTTCTGGATTTGTTTTTAAAACTTTTAAATATGACTTTAAATAAGTTAGAAATTGTTTTCCTAAATCTTTACTTCTATTTTCATAGAATTGGATCGATTCATCAATTTCTTTTTCTGCTAATGGTAAAATTTTAATCTTAAAAACCATACTTTGCATTCAACCGCTGTTCTACTTCTTCCCAAGAACTTGTTTGATTTGCTCCCGAAATATATTTTTCTCTTTCTTCTTCAACTACATCATAATGAGAATCTGGAACATTTGATTTTTTTTCGTCATCATTTATAGCATTAAAAACACTTTCCAAAATTTCAAGTTTAGAATCGTCTTCAATGAATTTTCCAAAATCTTTTATCAGTTTACGTCTTAATTCTTTCGTTTTCATAGCGTTTCATTTTAAGTCAAATTTAAACTTTTTTAGTTTTGAATTGTGTTAATATTTTGAATTGAATATTTCAATGTAAAGTTCACTAAGAGTTACACAATCCGAAGCTTCAGGACGCAAAGTTTTTATTTTTTAGCATAGTAACGATGCTCAGCAAGAAAATTTACACACCAACTTGTCATCCTGAGGAACGAAGGATCACACACGTAACTCGACAAAGATTGGGGATTTTGCATTGGGAGCTTCTGTTGTGATCCTGCATTCCTCAGGATGACAAACAGACGTTAGACGCACTGAAGTGCGTCTCTACAGAAAAACCTTAGAACCTTAGCCACTCAGAACCTTAGTCCCTTAAAAAGAAATTACCGTTGAATTCTTCACTTCGCTAATCATAAACATACTTTGTGTACTGCCAATATGCTGCAAACTTGTAAGTTTCGTTACCAAAAATTCCCGATACGCTTCCATATCTTTTACTAAAACTTTCAGGATATAATCGTAATCGCCGCTTACATGATGGCATTCTAAAACTTCGTTCAGTTTGATAACTTCGCTTTCAAATTTGGTTAGGAATTCTTTGGTGTGCTGAATCAATTTTAAGTGACAGAAAACTACAAATCCTTTATCTATTTTGGTTTTATCTACCAATGCGACGTAGTTTTTTATGATGCCTTCTCGCTCTAACTTTTTGATACGTTCATAAACTGCTGTAACCGAAAGATTGAGTTTTAAGGATAATTCTTTGGTTGTTTTTTTACTGTCGGTTTGTAATAAAACGAGGAGTTTTTTATCGGTGGCGTCTAGGGTCATTTTTTTTATTTATTGTTGATGGTTGTTGTTTATTTTTTAGATGAAAGAAAATCTATTAGTTTGTGTTTTCTAAAACAAATTTAGATTAATAATCTTTACTAGATTACTTCTTTAGTTTTAAAATCTAAATATAAAACACATTATTGATTAATTTTCTAATAAGATGTTATTTTGGATAGAATTTATTTTGAAAATGGGTTGCCTAGCCCTGATAGAAGTGGAAATCCTTTTGTGCCGGTCCCGAGGCTTCGGGAGGCACAAAAGATTGAAACGTCCCGAAGCTTCGGGAGCAGGAAATAGCTCCTAAAAATTCACACCGAAAACAGGATTAAGTTCAAACAACTTGAAACCTGAACTTGAAACAAATAAAAAACGAACTAAAATGAAAGACTTTAATCCAGCAGATAAAATTCAGGATTTGCAATACTTTGGTGAATTTGGCGGTGTAAATCCGTCGATTTCTGATTCTTCGACTTACACATTTTTATCGGCTAAAACGATGTTCGATACTTTTGAAGGGAATATGGAAGGCTGTTATTTGTATTCGCGCCATTCTTCGCCTAGTAATTTGTATTTGGATCAGGCTTTGGCGGCGATGGAAGGAACGGAAACGGCAAATGTGTCGGCTTCCGGAATGGGTGCGATTACGCCTACTCTGTTGCAGCTTTGCGGTGCAGGCGACCACATTGTTTCGAGCCGGACTATTTATGGCGGCACTTATGCTTTTTTGAAAAATTTCACCCCAAGATTCGGAATTGAAACTACGTTTGTTGACATTACAAAATTAGAGATTGTTGAAGCTGCTATTACACCTAAAACGAAAGTTTTGTATTGCGAAACGGTTAGTAATCCGCTTTTGGAAGTGGCTGATATTGCTGGTTTGGCTAAAATTGCTAAAAAGTATAATTTGAAACTGGTAGTCGATAATACGTTTTCAGCCTTATCGGTTTCTCCTGCAAAATTGGGCGCAGATATTGTCATTCATAGTTTGACGAAATATATTAACGGAAGCAGTGATACGGTTGGAGGTGTAACTTGCGCATCAAAAGAATTTATCAATGCTTTGAAAAATGTAAATTCCGGAGCAAGCATGCTTTTGGGACCAACAATGGATAGTTTACGTTCTGCATCTGTGATGAAAAATCTGCGTACGCTTCATATCAGAATTAAGCAACACAGTCATAACGCTCATTTTCTGGCGGATCAATTTGAAGCAGATGGCTTAAAAACGGTTTATCCTGGATTAAAAAGTCATCCAAGTCATGAATTGTACAAAAAAATGATTAATCCGGAATATGGTTTTGGCGGCATGCTTACGATTGATGTTGGAACTTTGGCAAAAGCGAATGAATTAATGGAATTGATGCAGGCGAGAAATCTTGGATATCTTGCGGTAAGTTTAGGTTTTTATAAAACGTTATTTAGTGCGCCGGGAACCTCAACTTCTAGTGAAATTCCGCTGGAAGAACAAAAAGAAATGGGATTAACAGATGGTTTGATTCGGTTTTCGATTGGTTTGGATAATGATATTCAGCGTACTTATGAGATGATGAAGGCTTGTATGGTGGAGCTTGGGGTTTTAAAGGTTATGGTTCACGGGGTTTAACTGGTTTTTAGAATATTTTTTTTTCGCTACGAATTCACGAATTTTTAAGACAATTAATTCGTGAATTCGTGGCGATTTAACTTTAGAACAATTTGGTTTAATTCGAAATTTCGCAAACTATATCTCTAATCTTTGTCCATTTACGAGTATAATTTGTCCTTACGTCAAAATGACACAAAATGCGATAACAAAATAAAAAAGCCGTTCTGAGATTATTTTCAGAACGGCTTTCCTTATTTATTTTTGCTCAAAATGTCTAAAAGTCTGCCAATATTTATCCTTATAGATTTCGTAATCTATATCAAATTTTTGATTGTATTTTTTTATTATCTGATCTAAAACTTTTGGAGGTTTTCTGAATTCTTTACAAGCAAAAAAGATTTCTCTTTTACCATCTGACGTTTCTCTACCGATATTTAAATATCCATCTAAATCTGGAAGACTAAGCATTATTTCTTCCTCAATTTCATCTAATAATTTGTAGGTTTCATCATCAGGCAAACCACTTTCATCTGTTTTTTTAAATGGAACAGATACAATAAAAATCCATGGATGTGATGCTTTTTTATCCCATTCTAGTAGTGTTGTATTAATTACTGCTAAAACAATTATTCCACTCTGGCGTTTTCCTTCAAAATTGGCATAACAATCATTTTCAGTATTGTGTCTGGTGCCTTCATATTTTTCTACAAATTCTTTTTCTCTCCAAATTAAATAATCTTTTAATTTTTCAATCGGAATTAGCTCTTCAGAAATTTTGTCTTTTCCAACAACTTTCATATTATCTATTAAAGTAAGAGAATGCAATTCACCTAAATAATTATCCAAAAAAAGATAAACCCCATTTGCAATAAATCCTTTTTCTTCTTCTTTAAAATCCTCAAATACGATATTTAAATCAATTTCATCCGGATAATCGCTATGGAGCTTGGGGCAAAATTTTAAACTATCTGAATCAAAATTAAAATCTTTATAATTAATACTAACATCTTTAATATCTGATGCTGGTTTTAGGGCAGTAAATTTCCATCCTTCAATTTTTGGAGCGGCATTTACTAAATCTTCTATTACATAAATATTTCTAACCACACCATCAGGCGTTAGAACTAATTCAGCAGTTTGATCATCAAACATTCCTGTGAGATAATAAATATCATTATGAATTTCGTCTAATTTGGGTGAAAGTTTATCAAAAAAACCAGGGTGTATATTCTCCCCACTTTGAACAACTTTAAAAAACTCTTTTTCATTTTTTAGAAACCAATTCCAAAAATCACTATAAGATTCTATTAGAGTATCTTTTTTACCCAATAATTTGTCAAGAAAACCCATTTATTAAAAATTAAATTTAAACTTCGTAAAACACAAACCTAAGAAAAAGCTTTAATAATTATGAGAATATTTTTTATAAAAAAATCTAACTAAAATAGAGTTATTTCACAAAAAACAATTGCGTTTTCGCGTAGATTAACTAAGTTTTTCCTGCAGATTTAGCTGATTATGCAGATTATTTTTATTTAAGAAAAGATCAGCTAAATCTGCCAAATCTACGAGAGAAAAAATCTTTTTAATCATTTTATCTATGGCAAAAAAAAGCCGTTCTGAAATTATTCTCAGAACGGATTATTATACTTCTTTCGATGGACGGATTAAAATCCATCCCTAAAATATACACCGTTCCTATGGAACTCTTAAAAAATACAAAAGCCGTTCTTACTAATCTAAGAACGGCTTTTCGTTTATTATTTATAACTCTTACTTATAATTTCACTACATTCAACTTACTATTTTTTCTACTGTACGTAAAGTAAATCAATAACCCGATTAACAACCAGATCGTGAAGTAAATCCAGTTCCAAACGCTTAGTTCAGCCATCATGTACAGACAGCAGATTAATCCTAAAAGCGGAATTAAAGATAAATTTTGTCTGAACGACCACACTGCTAATCCAACCAAAACGAATAAGAAAATCCACATTGGTATTTTATGTTTGAACAAACTGAAACCTGATTCGTATTTTAATGAATCATTGATTGGCAATCCTTTTACAACTTCAGTATATTTTGCCTCATCGTCTTGATATTGTCCTAATAAATGCTCTAAATCTGAAGTTTCAGCCGTTTTATTATTTACTTCTATGCCTTTTAAATAATTAAAAACCTTTTCAGATTCTGCTTTATCTAAAGAAGTTACGATCGTTGTTGCATCATTTATCTGCGCATCGTTATTAATAAAAGTCATTGTCGCTTTATTATTAAAAGCAAAAGCATAATACAATCCTGCAATCATTAGAACAGGCAAAATATATTTTGAATTTACATATGGTGTTTTGAATTTTCCTCTTGGAATTTCTGGCTTGTTTTGCAATACTAAAACTCCGGCGCAAACTAAGACAAAGGCAAATAAAGTTCCGATACTGCATAAATCGGTCACCATCGTCAAGTTTAAAAATAAAGCGGGAACCGCAACCACAAAACCAGTTACAATTGTAGCAAAAGATGGTGTTTTGAATTTTGGGTGAACTGTAGAAAATTTCTTTGGCAATAAACCATCACGGCTCATACTCATCCAGATACGAGGCTGTCCCATTTGGAAAACCAAAAGAACGCTGGCCATTGCTACTACTGCACTTACGGCAATAATTCCGGACATCCATTTAAGGTTTAATTTATCAAAAACAAAGGCAAGAGGATCTCCAACATTTAATTCGCTATAACGCACCATTCCGGTTAAAACCAAGGCAATGGCAATATATAAAATAGTACAGATGATAATTGCCCACATCATACCGCGAGGTAAATCGCGCTGCGGATTTTTACATTCTTCTGCGGTTGTCGAGATGGCATCAAAACCAATATAAGCAAAGAAAACTGCAGAAACTCCTTTTAAAACTCCGCCAACTCCATTTGGAGCAAACGGGTCCCAATTTGCTGTATCTACATAAAATACACCTACAGCAATTACCAAAAGAACCACACAAAGTTTTACCACAACCATTAAGTTACTGGCGTTACGAGATTCTTTCATTCCTCTGTAAACCAAAGCGGTAATCAGAATAATAATAAATAATGCCGGTAAATCTGTTACAAAATGAAATGATCCTATTGTTGGTGCAGTTGTCCAGGCCGTATGAGCAGCTTGTAATGCTGCACTCAAATTCTTGAAAGATTTTCCGCCTCGCATTAAAGCCTCGGCATCGTTAAATCCGTTTGAAGCGGTTAAATAATCCATCTGGATCCATTGCGGTAAATTTATCCTGCCGCTCTGGAGCAGTCCTGTAAAATAATCACTCCAAGATATGGCGACAGTTATGTTTCCGACGGCATATTCCATAATTAAGGCCCAGCCAATTATCCAGGCAATAATTTCTCCAAAAGCAACATACGAATACGTGTAAGCACTTCCTGATACCGGAACCATAGAAGCAAATTCGGCGTAAGCAAAAGCAGCAAAACTACAAGCCAAAGCGGTAAATAAAAATAAGAAAATAACAGCTGGACCACCATCTGCACTGGCTTTTCCTATGGTGCTGAAAATTCCTGCTCCCACAATAGCCGCTATTCCAAATGCAGTTAAATCTTTAGTAGTCAAATGTTTTCCTAATGCATTATGACCGTCTGATTCGTTCTGAGCAACTTGTCTCAGAATATCCTGTACTGTTTTCTTTCGGAATAAGCTTGAAAATGCCATATATGTTTTGCTGTTATAAATTAATTTAATTCGGTCATTGTGGTTTTATTTTGCAAATAATGCAATTTTTATCCTGATTTCAAATATATAAAACGATTTTGTTTTAAATACTTTTGGCAAGCTTTTTTTATTACTGCCCAAGTATCAGGCAAACAATAAAGCCTTTTTTATAATCAATCGATAAATGGTTATTCTGCTATAGAAGTCATTTTTTTTGCCATCTTTTTCTGCCATCCATGAGGCAAAATCGAATGGTTATTCTCGACCATCAAATTCATCTGCTCTATAATTTTATCTTGTATTTTCTTTGGCAGTGTATAAAAATTAGCATCTATAGTAAAATTTCTTTCATCATCCAGAACTCCATTTTGAATTCTGATTCCTATTTTTTTTCCTTTATAATATAATAGGATTTTAATTCTTCCATCATCATACGAATTAGGCCCGCTGGTACCATAAATTACAATCGGATCAATAATGCCGTCGTTATCAAAATCTTCGACATAAATATATCTTGACCAAAACCAAATACTCTGCTCATGGCTTTCCTTAAAATCATTTGTTTCGAAAGTTTTTGTCCAATGATCATTTTCAATCTTAAAATTAAAGGCCTTTATTGCATTGTTGAAATTATTTCCACCAACTGTTTCCTTAAATTTATCTTCTGTCAGCACTAAATAATACTCACCAGTTTTATCTTTATAATTATAAACCTTCCAAATAACGAAATTGATTCCTAATTCTTTTCTTTTCTCTTTTGTAAAAATTTGATTAATTTTTTCCTCAGATAAAGTTTTGTATTTGCTGTTCTTTTCGTTAATCAGATATTCTGATATTTCACTAATTCTCTGACTAAGAATAGCAATATTTTTAATTTCTATATCAGAATAAACAATACTTTTATTGTCTTTTACAGGTTTATACCAATTGTACTTTTTAAAAATATTTGAATATTCCGAATTAGAAAAGACATAGCCCTTTCTGGCATAAATCTCATTTTTTAATAATTTCAAAGAAAAAATACTCTCATTTTTTAATTTACTCTCATCAATAATTTCAGAAGAACATTTGGAACAATCCAGCAGATTTTGTCCGCTAATAGAAAAAGTAACAAATAACATTACATAGAAATAAAACTTCATTTTAATTTAATTAAGTGTTTTTAAATATCCCTTGAAGAAATTACAATAAACAATTCCTTAAAATACTAACCGGATGCTGCGCTTCTCGTTTTGTTCCGTCATAAATCTGATGACGACAGCTTGTTCCTGCAGCGGCAATTTTTACGTTTTCGGCTGTATTACGTACTTTAGGGAAAAGCGTATCCTCACCCATTTGCATACTCACTTTATAATGTTCTTTTTCGTAACCAAAAGATCCTGCCATACCACAGCAACCCGAATTATAAATGGTAACCGTATTATTTTTTGGAAGATTAAGCATGGCAAAAGTCGCTTCAACAGAACTTAATGACTTTTGGTGGCAATGTCCGTGAATTTTAATTTCTTTGGTTTCTTCAGAAAATGAATCAGGTGTTATTTTTCCGTCGATGATTTCTTTTTTGAAGAATTCTTCGATTGTGAATGCATTTTGCGAAATTCTCTCCGCACTTTCTTTGTCCGATGCCAGTCTCAGATATTCATCTCTAAAAGTCAGAATCGCAGAAGGTTCAATTCCGATTAATGGCGCATTACTCGAAATTATATCCTTAAAAATATGGATATTAATGTCGGTAATCTTTTTGGCTTCTTCCAGAAATCCTTTCGACAAATACGTTCTGCCGCTTTCTTCGTGATTGACGATTAAAACTTCGTAACCTAATTTCGTTAACAATTCAAAAGCGTCAATTCCGATATTTACGTCGTAATAATTGGTAAATTCATCTACAAACAAATACACTTGTCCGTTTAGAAAATCCTTATTTCTTGGTTTCTGACTTTCGTGCCATTTTCTAAAAGTCTTTTTCGCCAAAAGCGGCACTTGTCTTTCCGGCGCAATTCCCATTGATTTTTTAACCAGCGATTGATTCGAAATAAAATTCGTAATCGACGGAAACAAACTTCCCATTTTATTCAGTTTTGCATTGTTGGCAAAAATTTTACTTCGGGTGGAGAATCCGTTTGCTTTTTGGTATTGATATAAAAATTCGGCTTTAAGAGTGGCGACATCCACGTTACTCGGACATTCGCTGGCGCAGGCTTTACAGCTTACGCATAACTCAAAAACTTCGTATAATTCTTTTTGGTCAAATTTATTTTCTTTTTCAGAATACGTTAAATATTCTCTTAGTGCATTTGCTCTTGCGCGAGTAGTTTCTTTTTCATTTCGTGTCGCTCGATAACTCGGACACATCGCTCCTCCTGCCGATGGCATTTTTCTGCAGTCGCCGGAACCGTTACATTTTTCGGCTGCACGCAGAATTCCTAAACTGTCTGAGAAATCCTGAAACGTTTTAATATCCGGTTCTACGCGACCTGAAATCACACGATGATTTTCGTCCATTTTCAGAGCGTTGACAATTTTTCCGATATTTAAAACCGAATTCGGGTCAAAAGCCAATTTGATTCTTTTGAGAAGTTCGTAATTTTTCTCTCCAATCATAAACGGAATAAACTCGCCGCGCACAATTCCGTCGCCGTGTTCCCCGCTTAGCGAGCCTCTGTATTTTTTAACCAAAATCGCCACATCGGTCGCGATGGTTCTAAATAATTTTAAGTCAGATGTTTTCTTCAAATTCAAAACCGGACGCAAATGCAGCTCGCCCGCTCCGGCATGCGCATAATAAATCGCACCTTGTCCGTGACGCAACATCATGGCCGAAAACTCCGCAATATAAGCCGGTAAATCGCTCAATTCTACGGCCGTATCTTCAATAGAATCGGCTGCTTTGTCGTCTCCAACAATGCTTCCTAAAAGTCCGAGACCGGCTTTTCTAAGTTCGTTTACTTTTTCAATATCCGCTCCGTAAATTTTTACGAGCGCGTAACCAAAGTTGTTTTTTTCTAAATCGGCAACCAAAGCATTTGCCTGATTTTCGGCATCTTCTGCATCGTGCGAAGCCACTTCAAACATCATAATCGCTTTTGGTTCTCCAACCAAAAAGAATCGGTTTTTAATGTGTTCACGATTCGTTTTCGTACAATCCAGAATCGTATCGTCAATCATTTCGCAAGTATACAAATGATGTTTCATCGCCACCACAACAGATTCCAGCGATTCCTGAATGCTGTGATAATGCGCCACAACCATAATATTATTCGCAGGCGGTAAATCGTCAACTTTTAAAGTAATTTCGTAGGTAAAAGCCAAAGTTCCTTCGCTTCCGCAAAGTAATTTTCCAACGTTAATTGTCGGTTCAGTTCCGCCAAACAAATCTGATTTTAGTAGAAGATCAACGGCATAACCCGTATTTCGTCTGTGAATTTCCGGTTTCGGAAACTCTTTTATAATTTCATCCTGCGTTGCTTTTACCGAAAGTTCGTCGTAAAGGCTTTTGTATATTTTATTTTCTAAAGAATCTCCTTTGGTTTTCTCGATAAATTCAGCCGAAGTCAGTTCCTTAAAAACCACTTCAGATCCATCGCTCAAAATTCCTTTGATTTCGACAATTTTATCGCGCGTTACACCATAGCGAATCGAAGTTGTTCCGGAAGAATTATTTCCCACCATTCCGCCAATCATACAGCGGTTTGAAGTCGAAGTATTCGGTCCGAAAAACACGCCATGAGGTTTCAGAAACAAATTCAGTTCGTCGCGAATCACGCCAGGCTCAACCGTAACTATTTTTTTAATCGGGTCAAAATTCAGGATTTTGGTAAAGTTTTTCGAAACATCGACCACAATTCCGTCGCCAACCGTTTGTCCGGCAAGCGAAGTTCCGGCAGTTCGTGGCGTAATCGAAATATGATGCTGCGCCGCAAACCGGATCAGTTTACTAATATCTGCTATCGTTTTAGGCACGGCAACCGCTTTTGGTTTAATCCGGTACACCGAAGCATCGGTCGAATAAAGCGTTTTATGAAGATCATCGTATAAAAGTGTTCCTTCCAACGAATCCGATAATTGTTGTAATTCTTTAATTATTGACATTATAGCTGAATTTTGGGCCTAAAAATGAATTACAAAAATAGGTATTTTTTAGGTTCAGAGGTGTAAAGTGACAAAGGTTCAAAGGTTTTCTTTTCTTTGGCTTTTTTGAATTGAAATTTGGAATTAAATCATCCTGATTTTAGAAGCTATTCTGTTTTCAATAAATCACGAAAATACTTTTTATTTATATCTTTAGCCGATAAAATATAAAAACATGAATCAGCCAAACAGAATCTATTTTTTAGGAAATCCATATCCAAAAGGTCACACTTTAGAAGAATTTTTATGGAGCGGAAGAATCGAAGAAGACGAATCTATGTGGTTTGACTTTCATTTAAAAACAGATCCTTATTATGCTGAAGAGGAAGGTAAAGACAAATATAATGAAGAGGTGGAAGAAGAAGAAGAAGAAGAATCTAAAAGCAACTGGGAAGCAAAAGGAATGTGGGCTAATTATGTTCAATGTACAATGTCTTCAACTCGTTGGGGAGATCAGGGAATTCAAATCAACAAAACAACATCAAAAGCTGTTTTTAATGATTTTATAAAAGAACCTTTATTGGCCCACACTTTCCCTCTTGATGATTTTAATTGCAATGAAGTCGCTTTTGGAATTTATTTACTAGGTCACGATAGTTGTGCCAATCATGAAATAAAAATCAAAGAAACTGCCAAAAACAAGTTTGAAATTGAATGGTCTGGTAAAATTGCTGAAACCTATTACGGATCTTCTGAATTTAATCACGATTTTTCGCTTCATCTTCAAAATGTTGAATTTGATGGTTTTCATTACCCAAAAAACTGGTCACTCGAAAAAGCAACAGATTTCTTTAAAAACAATTTTGAAGATTTTGAAGAATATGATTTTGTTGACCTCAACCCAAAAAACAATGAACGAGAATATAAATTCAAAAAGAAATAAATTATTTTTATAATTAGTTAGAATTTAGACTTTAATTAGAAGCTATTCCTGCTATCCGTTCCAATCTTTTGTGCCGAACCCTGCTATTCGTTTCAATCTTTTGTGTCCGCCGCGGCGGACACAAAAGGATTTCCACTTCTATCAGGGCTAGGGCACTCTTTTTCATAAGAAGTTTTGTCTAAAATTAATTGACAAGAAATCATTACCCAACAATGCTCTCATGCAATATTTACAATCCCTGCTTACAGCACTTTATTTTGATTTGTTGACAGTGTAAATTCCGCCCACAAGTAAAATGACGCCCAGCCCTAAATAAAGGTATCCCTGTTGTTTACCGGATTCGTTGGACGCATTAATTTTTAGTCCTAAAAAATTAATTTCTTTTGTATTATCAGCTATTTTGTTGATACCTATATATCCCACACCGAGACTAATAACGATTAGAATTATTCCTATTATTTTTGATGGATTCATGTTTTTTTGAATTTAATTGTTTCTCTAATTTAAGAAAAATATTTTTCAATCAGATGATAATATTCATTTTATCCTAATTGATGAGGAAACAAGAAACCCTTCAATCCCAAATAACGCGCTCTGCGAAGTCTCCCGACTTCGTACCGACAATGAGATTTAAAGAAATATAAAAGAAATATCTAGAGATTATTGGAACGGGTACGAAGTCGGGAGACTTCGCACAGCGCACAACTTTTAATAATATTTTTGGTTTTTAGAAGACTTTGAAGAGCTGGGACGAAGTCAAAAGACTTCGCATATAATTATTTAAACTTCAGACACTATGTTGCAATTCAATTTCCGGCATTTCATCATAAGTTCTGCCGTTTAGCAATCTTCCTGTAGCTTTTTTATTTTTACCGCCCCATTGTTTAAAGAAAAAAGGAACATCGTTTTTTATGCATTGCTCATGAATATTAATTACCCAATCAGGATTCATAGTTCTAGGCTTATGACCACTTTCTCCACCAACAATAACCCAATCGATATTTTTTAGGTTTATTTTTTTTAATGGGCCAATTAAAGGTTCTAATGATAAAAATTTAACTCTTGCATTTGTTTTTCTCAGATAGTCAATTCTATTTTTTACCTTTTCATTTTCCACAGAAACTCCCATCCAAATGTTATGACTCCATTTTAATTCCTTATGAATTTCAAATAGTCTTTCAGCCCTTTTCGTAAGTACTTGAAAAACATGTTGTGGATTTTCATTCATAACTTTAAAAACCTTTTGAATGAAATCAAGTGGAATATCTTCATGAAATAAATCACTCATTGAATTCACAAAAACGACTTTTGATTTTTTCCATGTGTAAGGTGTTTTTAAAGCTTCTTCATGTGTTCTTACTTCAAAATTATCCTTATATTTTTCAATACCCATTGCCTGAAGTCTTTTGGACATAATTTCGGCATAACAAAATTTGCATCCTGCTGATATTTTATCACAGCCTGTTGTAGGATTCCATGTCATTTCTGTCCATTCAATACTAGATTGTGCCATTATTTATGATGCTTTATTATATTTCGAAACGATTTCGTTTGCAACTTTAACAGCAGATGGATTATTTGAAACCATCAAAAAGTGAAACATTACTGAATTTGAACTATTTTTCAAAATATAAGGTTTTGATACAAATTTAAATAATTTTTTCAGTCTTTCTTGGTATAATTCTGCTGATCTTTCAATTGCTTCTTCTTTTTGCACTTTAATTTCGTCGCCAAAAAGTGTTGGTGTTACTTTTTCCTTATAGAAATAAGACAGAATATCTTTTTGCTCCATTCCAAGAAATACTTCAAGTTTATTAAGCCATGCATCAGAAATTTTTCCATCTTTTTTTAACAATCTATTTACACCCATTCCAGTTGGAATAAGTATCCAAGCATCGACAGAAAGTTTTTCTAAAGTTTGCAAAGAACTCCAATTTAATTGCATTCCACAAGGATCTATATAAGCCAACGTTTTATATCTTTTCCCTTTAATACTTGCCAAAAACTTACTCATTGATTCTATTTTTTCATTACAATCAGTCTCGACAACATGAATTATTTTATTTGGAAAAACATCTATTGTATTCTTTTTTAGTAGATTTATGTTATCTGAATCTTTTTCTACAAAATAATACAAATCAAATTCTCTAGGGTTAATTATTTCTAAAATTCTATATGCAGCACCAATAATTATTTTTTGATTCTCTGCATTTCCTTTTGTGATAAATCCAGACCCAGCAAAACCATCAAAATATAGTAGTTTCCAATCATATTTTTTTGCAAAGCCATTCATTATAGTAAGATATGCTTTCGCATATTCTACTAAAATCTCTATTTTGTTCTCTGTCCAATCTCCTCCAAACTTATTCATATCAAAAAATTAATTTTAGTATAATTAAGATTATCAATTAGTTTTATTTTCTAATAATATCTTAAGTTTTTCATTCTCAATTTTCAGTTTCTGTATTTCATCTTCTTTTATAAGCAACTCTTCTGTTTTCTTTGATAATTGTTGCTCTTTTAAAGAAGCTAAATCTGTAATTTTATTTTCTAAAATAAGTCCTAATTCATCTTTGTAAGCCATAAAAGGCTCATATAACCAATGATAAGCATTTCCAATTGCGCCATGAAATAAACGCATTGTAGGGTTTCTTTCTTTAGATCCTGCTGTTAGAATATGTTCTAAGGATATACCTGGATAAGGATCAATGTAATAAATCACCTTTATACCTAATTGATAAGCTTTTTTTGAACATAATTCGCAGGGACTCGCCGTTGTAAATAATTTTCCATTTTCAATGCCTTGTCCTCCATATTTTGTAATTTGTAAAAAAGCACTTTCTTCTGCATGTAGAGATCTTGTATGGACTTGGTTTTTACCATCTGAATAAGAATTAATTAAACTTTTGAAGCAAAAGCAAACATTTCTTCCCTTTAAATCCTTATGATTAGCTTTAACAGAGTCATTTTCGAAGTTTTTTCTAAATGCTCTTTGAAAATCTATATTACTTTTCTCGTATGATGTAAAAGCTTCAATATCTCCGTCATTATTTAACAAATCATCTGCATTTCTTAAACTACAAGGAACTTGCCCTTCAGGTGTATTATTCCATCCTATAGCCTTAATGGCATAATTTTCATCTGTTATTGCAGCACCAACTTGTCGTGATATACATCCAGAATTATACTTTGCAGTAAAAGCTAACTGCATACATCTTTCTTCTGGAGATGGTGTTACAATACCTGGCTGATCAATTAAACTAAGAAATTTTAATAGTTGCATTTGCCAAGAAAAATAAGGCGAAACATTCTCTTTTTTTTCTTTAATTTCTTTATTTAAAAAATCCACATCTTCATAACTTTTAAAAGAGATATGAATATCTGCATTTTGAATACATTGTGAAACATTGATCTTATAAAAATCTTTGGATTTTGCTCCGTTATATTCTTCAGTTATTAATTTTTCAACATCTTCGTAATTATCATTTTTATATCTTTCCTTAATCTCCAATTTTCTATTTTCTTCTACCCTATTAATAGCCATACAATAAAAAGCTGAAAGTCTTTGACGAAAAAACATAATCTCTAAAGGATTTCTCAGAGAATCAATAACTATTTCTGTCGATTTTTTTTTATCTTCTTTTGAATAGGCTTTAATAAGGGTGTTTATTAAATCAGCTATTGTAAAAATATTGTTAAGATCAACATTTGTTTCATCATCATATCTACCAGATTTTCTTATATTATTTCCTATAATCTGCAAAACCTTATTACGTTTAACTTTAGATACTAATTCTAACATTAAATGCAATTTTATGCAAAAAGACTTAAATGAATCTGAAGAGTAAATTTCTCTCAATCTTTTTAATCTTTCATTTGCTCTTCTGCAATTAATATATTCAACTACCTTTTCATGTAATGCATTATATTCTTCCTTTAGAGAATTTAATTTTTCAATCTCTTTTTTAAAATCAGATAAATGTCCTAGGTTACTTTTATAAAATTCCTCTTTTAAATTATCACAGGTTAAAAATGAGATGAAAGAATCCCAATCTTTCATTAGGACGAAAATTATTAATATATCCTTATAAGAAATAAGTATATGCTTTTTAAAATTCACTTTACTATACTCATAAACTATTCGATACTTTCTATATGAATTATGAGTTACTGAATTAGTTTCAGGATATCTAAAAATATCTGGATTATCACTAAATCCATTTTCTAATTGTTTAGCTATATCGCTACATCCAGAGCCTTTTCTACCAGTTAAAGCGATAATAGTAAATGATTTCCTTAATTCGTAGATTTTCTCAATATTCATATATGATTATTTTTAAAGCATTATAAATACAATGTTTTTTTTAATAAATTATAATTAAAAATCAATAATTTAACTAAAAATTAAATTATTTTTTATCAAATTTATTAATTATTTAATAACAATAAAAAAATATTTATTTTATTTTAAAATAAAACTTAAAACAAAAGCCTAATATTATTAAGCTTCGTATCAGCTAATGCCAATTCTTTTTTAAAAACTCGACAATTTCTTTTTTCATTACGACACTTGGAGACAATTTTTCTTGTAATAACCTTTCAAACTTATGTAAATCTTGTATAGATGAATTTTCAGCTAAACATAAATTTGCAAAATCTAAAACTTCGTATCCTTCATCTCGATCTAACCTATCTCGATCAATTTTACCTATATAAGGCCCATCTCCTCCATCGCGTCTCCATGTGTATTGATTTTCATACAACATCTCTGTTTTTAAAAAATTTGCCATAATTTATATTTGAAGTTAGTTTTCAAATGTAAAATATTGATTTGTATAGTTTTTACGGAAAACCTTTTTCTCAAATCAAAATTTATATATCTCAAAAATATCAATTAACAATTCTAAACAACCAAGTACATATACCTGTTTTTCCTAAACCAAAAAATCCCCAACTTTCCCTAAATTTATATCCAAATAAATCCCATTTTAGCATTACCAAACAAAACACTTCATTTTAATGAATAAAAATATAAGTGCGCTGCATGAAATTGCTCAAAAACGCACCCGAAAAATAATAGGTTTAATGTCCGGAACTTCGCTCGACGGACTTGATATTGCGCTTTGTGCAATTTCTGGTTCGGGTGAAAATACGGTTGTGAAAATTCTGGAATTCGAAACCATCAATTATACCGAAGAAATTAAAACCGAAATCCGTAAAGTGTTTGCACAGAAAACAATCGATTTTCAGCATTTGGCTTTACTGAATGAATGGATTGGAATATTACACAGCGAAATGATTAACGACTGTCTTGCCAAATGGAATATTCCCGCAAACGAAGTAGATTTGATTGCTTCGCACGGACAAACGGTTTTACACGCGCCAAAGTTTTTGCACCAGCAGGAAAAATTTCCGAATGCTACTTTACAAATTGGCGACGGTGATCATATTGCGGTAAAAACCGGAATTATCACTTTATCAGATTTCAGGCAGAAACATGTTGCTGCGGGTGGCGAAGGCGCGCCTTTGGCGGTTTATGGAGATTATCTGTTATTCAGCAAAAAAGGAGAAAACCGAATCATGCTCAATATGGGCGGGATTGCCAATTATACGTATCTCCCCGCTTCTCAAAAAGCCAGTGACGTTTTTGTTACCGATACCGGAACGGCGAATACTTTAATAGATATTTACACCAAACATTATTTTCCTGAAAAAAGCTACGATAAAGATGCGGCAATTGCCCGAAATGGTACCGTAAATCAAACGCTTTTGGCAGCATTAAAAAATGATGAATTCTTTCGTAAAAGTTTTCCAAAATCAATTGGACAGGAAGTTTTTAATTTTGAATTTGTACAAAATGCACTTTCAAAAACCGGCTTAGAAACTATTTCGGCATCAGATTTGCTTGCCACTCTAACACGCCTTAGCGCGGAGACAATTGCCGAAGCAATTCTTTTTACCATAAATGCAACGAATACCAAACCCGAAGTTTTTCATATTTATATGTCGGGAGGCGGAACCAATAATCCGTTATTGGTAAAATGGTTAAAAGAATTATTGCCGTGCCAGTTTCATCTCAGCGACGATCTCGGAATTTTAAGTGATGCTAAAGAAGCGGTTTTATTTGCTGTTTTGGCCAACGAAACAGTTGCAGGAGGAAATTACAATTTCGGAAACAGTAAAGCAATTCCCTCGGTAACAATGGGTAAGATTTCGTTTCCTGATTAAAGGAATAGCTGCAACGAATTTTTTGAATTCAAATTTGTGGGAATTAGTACAATTCGCAGCAAAAAAAATTACATACCGTATATTAATTATATTTTATTGTAATACATTTAATAAAAAATCAAAATCATTTATATGAAAACCAAATAAATATCGTTCAAATTATAATTTATTAATTATTTATTATAATCGGCTAAAAAAACTATTTTTGGTTCTTGTTAAAAAACATTGAAATGCATAAAAATCAGCACTTAATATTCTCTCTTCTATTTATATTTTTCTTTGCTTGGAATTCTGACGCACAAGTAAAAACAACACACCCTAAAAACGAATTTAGAGGAGTCTGGATTGCAACTGTTGTAAACATTGACTGGCCAAAAGCCAGCATAGACAACGTTGAAAAAGAAAAAGCCGATTATATTGAAATTTTAGAGACTTATAAAAAACTAAATTTTAACGCTGTAATTGTTCAGGTAAGAAGTGTTGGTGACGCATTTTATCCGTCTGAGCTGGCACCGTGGTCGCGTTTTTTAACCGGAAAAGAAGGTGTTACTCCAAGTCCGTATTACGATGCTTTGGCCTGGATGATTGAAGAGGCACACAGCAGAGGATTTGAATTTCACGCTTGGCTGAATCCGTATCGTGCGACTTTCGATTTAAACAAAAACCTTTTAAGCCCGACTCATGATGTTTTTAAACATCCGGAATGGATGATTGAATACGGCGGAAAATTATATTACGATCCGGCGCTTCCGGAAGTTCAGACACATTTGACAAAAGTGGTAAAAGAAGTAGTCGATAAATATGATATTGATGCGATTCATTTTGATGATTATTTTTATCCGTACGCCGTTCCCGGAAAAGTATTTAACGATACCGCATCGTACAAAAAATATGGAGCCGGTCTAAGTCTTGGAGACTGGCGCCGTGCCAATGTGAGCAATTTTGTTCATACGATTTCTACCACTATTAAAGCCAGTAAACCTTGGGTACAATTCGGAATCAGTCCGTTTGGGGTTTGGCGAAATAAATCTGTAGATCCTCGAGGTTCAGAAACGCAGTCTACTGCCAATTACGACGATTTGTATGCAGATCCTGTTTTGTGGATGGATCAAAAATGGATCGATTACATCCTGCCTCAATTGTATTGGAGCATGAATAATCCGAGAGCTTCATATTCGAAACTGGTAAAATGGTGGGCAGAAAACTCCAATAATACAGCTGTTTATATTGGTCACGCTTCTTATAAAATTAGAGCCGACGGAGATAAAAGCTGGAATTATATTAACGAAATTCCAACCCAGATTGATTACGCCAGAAGTTTTAAAAACGTAAGCGGCAGTGCTTATTTTAGTGCAAAATGGTTTAGCGGTAAAAACTTTGATCTGGTTCGTCTTTTAGAAGAAAACCAATATAAATATCCGGCGCTTCCATCTGCAGTTCCAAACCTGAAACGAATCGTTATTGATATTCCAACTGTAAACGAATTTGCAAAAGACAGTTCGTTTTACACCTTCAGCATAAAATCGCCATTAAATACAAGAGTGCGCTATATGGTAGTTTATGGAGCAGATCATATCTCAAAAATCAATACCGGCGACGCTTCGCAGATTATCGAAAAAATAAGAGTACGTGAAGTAAATAACGAATTTGTATTTTCTGTTCTTGCTCAAAAAATGAATCAGTATAAAGCTTGTGCTGTGACATTTATTGATTATTTTGCGAACGAAAGTACGCCGACTACTATCGACTTAAAAAAGACATTTAAAACGTATTCACCTGCTCAGCCAAATGAAAATAGATAATAAACCGTGGTTTTGGATTCCGCTTCTTAATTTTGCATCTGGTTTACCCTATGCCGTAATCATGTATGTTTCGGGAACTATGTATAAAAATCTGGGAATATCTAATGAAGATATCGGGGTTTACACCAGTTTATTATACTTACCATGGGTTATAAAACCGCTTTGGAGTCCTTTTATTGAATTGCACGGAACCAAAAGAAAGTGGTTTGTAAGCATGCAATTACTTATTTCGATTGCATTTTTGGCAGTAGGATTTACTATTCCGCTGAACGGTTTTTTCATTATGTCCTTAGCACTCTTCTGGGTTGCTGCTTTTGCTTCTGCTTCTAATGATATAGCCAGTGACGGTTTTTATCTTTTGGTTTTACCCGCAGATCAACAATCATTTTTTCTCGGTATCAGAAGTACCTTTTACAGACTTGCAATGCTTGCCGGAAATGGATTAATTGTATTGTTTGCAGGGTATTTAGAACATAAATATGGTGACAACACCAAAGCGTGGTCTTATACTATGATCGCTACTGGTTTATTAATGACCTTTATAACGCTTTATAATTTTATTTTTACTCCAAAAAATGAAGTAAATGTAATTGAAAGCAATGCAGATCATCATCTAAACTTAAGTACTGTATTTGTTAGTTTCTTTAAGAAAAAACAGATTGGTATCGTATTAGCATTTATTTTAGTTTTCAGATTAGGTGAATCGCAGTTATTAAAAATGCTGAGCCCGTTTCTATTAGACAAAAAAGGATTGGGAGGCATGGCGCTAGACACGGAATCTGTAGGTATTATTTACGGAACCTTAGGAATTTTAGCCTTAATGATCGGCGGGATTTTGGGCGGGATTGCGATTTCTAAACACGGACTTACCAAATGGATGCTTCCAATGTTTTTGGCAATGCATCTGCCAATTCTTGGGTTTATAGGATTAGCGCATTTTCAGCCCGAAGAACTTTTTCATCTTCATATAAACTTATATTTTTTCGAAATAAATTCACCTCTTAATCTTTACACTTGTATTACAGTTATACTGGAGCAATTTGGTTATGGCTTTGGTTTTACAGGATTTATGATGTTTTTAATTCATGTTGCAGAAGGAGAATCAAAAACAGCACATTATTCACTTGCAACCGGATTTATGGCATTAGGAATGATGCTTCCGGGAATGTTAAGCGGTTTTATACAACAATTTTTAGGCTATCAAAACTTCTTTATTTGGGTTTTTATAGCAACAATTCCAGGTCTTATATTATCACGTTTTTTAATTTTCCCGAAAGATTTTGGGAAAAAATCAAAAGAAGTTTAATCCCAAATCAAACATCTTACCTATGGAAATCAACGAAAATTTACAGAACGAACGCAACTTAAAAGGAACCGAATTCGAGAAAACAGGAGATCTTGAAAAAGCAATTGAGCTGTATGAAGAAAATGTTGCCGAAAACTTTAAAGGAAATCATCCTTACGATCGGCTGGCAACTATTTACAAAAACCAGCTGGATCTTGAAAACGAAATTCGGGTTTTAGAAAAAGCCATTATTGTTTTTGAAGAAATTACCATCGAAGACCGATTAGAAGGACTTCCAAAATTATTCCGCTTTAAAAACCGATTGGAAAAAGCAATTGAAACCAAAAAACAATTAGCCAAACAAAAGAAAGCAAAACTAAAATAAAAAACTGAATTCCATTTTAAATCTTTCTGTACTGCATGACACTAAAACTAAAAATATTGTCAATAGCTGCGATTTTACTGCTATTATTTTCGTGCGGAAAATCAAATGAAAAGAAAAAAGATGCTGTAATTGAAAAAGATTCTATTCCAAAAGTTTTAGCTGATGCTCTCGAAATTGCCAGTCAAAACAGTGGCAAAAATAAATTTCAAAATAAGTATAAAACATCCGATAATGTTGAAGTGGAATTAAATCTAGACAATCATTTTACGAAAAATGCTGCATACTTAATTATTCATAGATCTGACGAAGGTGGTATTTTAATAGATATTTATTTAAAAGAGGGAAATAAATTTAAAAAAATACTTTCTCACGATGAATCGCCGATCACTTATCAAAACGATACAATAAGAGACATTAACGGAGACGGATTAAAAGACTTTGTTGTAAACTGGTACGGCGCAAATGGTATGAACCTAAAAGCATATAGCACCGTTTATCTGCTTAAACAGGATAAAAAAACATTTTCTAAACGATTTGACTTTATCAATCCTACGTTTTCTCCTGAAGAAAAAATAATTAGAGGTGTTTGTTATGGACAATCTGGAGAAACTGACCTTTATAAAGAAAAATGGAATGGCGAAACAACTGAAAATGTTGAGTTTGTAAGCTATGAAAAAAACAAGAATGGTAAAAAAACTGGAAAAATAACTATTACAAAAGAAAACTCTAATGATGGTAAAAAAGTAATAAAGCGACTAAATTCAGTACCAGAAGAATACACAAAAATTTACGGCTACGACTGGTTTACAGGAAAGGGTTATCAATAAAATAATATTCAGTATCAAAACACTAAATTCATGATAAATATAAAACGTACCAATTCAGACGATATCGATTTTATAAAGCTGGTTGCTTCATTAGATCAGGATTTAGCGATTAGAGACGGTGAAGATCATGCTTTTTACAATCAGTTTAATAAAATCGATAAGATAAAACATACTATTGTTTATTACGAAAATGATATTCCTGTTGGCTGTGGCGCTTTTCGCGAAAAAGAAAGCGACAAGACCGAAATCAAAAGAATGTATGTGCATCCTGATTACAGAAAAAAAGGAATTGCCTCTGCCGTTTTAAAAGAACTTGAAATCTGGGCAAAAGAAGCAGGTTATACTTATACCGTTCTGGAAACAGGCAAAAATCAGCCGGAAGCTATAAACTTATACCAAAAATTAAATTATACCATAATTCCAAATTATCCGCCTTACGAGGAAATGGATAATAGTGTCTGCATGAAAAAGACTTTATAATAATGAAAATTACAGCCGAAGCATTACGCCAAAAAATAGGACAATTTTTCTTTCCTGCCGTTTTTATCAACGATACAGAAGAAAATATTCAGGAAACAGAACGCCTTATAAAAGAACATAATATTGGCGGACTGACATTTTTTCACAGCCGTGCCAGTGCTGCAACGAATTATGAAAGCAAGAAAAAAGTTGTTTTTAATGATGACAGCTACGAAAAAATTAAAGCTTTAATTATACGTTACCAAAAAGTTGCAACTACTCCACTCTTAATTAGTATTGATGCCGAATGGGGTTTGGCCATGCGTATCGAAAAAACGCCGCAATACCCATACGCCATTACGCTTGGCGCTTTGCCAGAAAACAAATCAAATTTGGTTTTTGAAGTTGGAAAACAAATTGGCCTGGATCTAAAAGCAGCCGGAATTCATTATAATTTATCGCCTTTGGCAGACATCAACAATAACCCAAATAATCCCGTTATCGGTTATCGCTCTTTTGGTGAAAATAAAGAAAAAGTCGCCAATTTTGCCGTTGAATATTTAAACGGAATGTCGGAAGTTGGTGTTTTGGGCTGTCTGAAACACTTTCCCGGACACGGAAATACCAATGTCGATTCGCATTTAGGATTGCCGGTTTTAAAAGAAACTCTCGAAGAATTATTAGAAAACGAATTATATCCTTTCATTAAAGGAATCGAAAATAACGTCGATTCGATTATGATCGGGCATTTAGCCGTTCCGAGTTTAAATGATGGAAAAGATACATCAGCGACTTTATCAAAAGCGGTTATTCAGGATCTTTTGCGTGGCAAATTAGGTTATGATGGTTTGGTAATTTCTGATGCCTTAAACATGCACAGCGTTTCTAAATTGTACGAAACCAAAGGACAATTAGAATGGGAAGCTTTTAATGCAGGAAACGACATCTTATGTTTTGCCGAAAATGTTCCGGAAGGAATTGAAGCAATCTATAAAAATGCTTCACCAGACCGTATCTTCGAAAGTTATGAAAGAATCAGAAAAGCAAAAGAAAAAGCAGGAATACTTTCAAATGACAATTTTACTTCGGGCGAATTAAACTTTGAAAATGCCTCAAAATTAAACCTTGAAATTGCCCAAAACTGTATCACGAAAATTATCGACAACGGTATTTTTGAATTGGCTTGTAAATCTCAAAAAAACAACAAACTAGCTAAACTTAGTTTATATAAAAACACCGAAAATACTTTCTTTAAAACTTTAAATTCAGAGCTTCCTTCGCCAGAATTTGCCTTTGAAAACTCAGAAGTTTCGGATATTGAAGCAATTGCAAAAAATTTAGAACTTTTTGAAACTATTATAATCTCATTATTTGTTCCGAAGGCAAAACCAATGAATAATTTCGAAATAGACGATCGAATTATAAAGTACATTTCGAATCTTATAAATACTAAAAACTGCATCGTTTACGTTTTCGGAAATCCATACGTTTTACCTTTAATTCCCGATCTTAAAAAGGCTTCAGGATTAATTGAGGTGTATCAGGATTTTGATGAATTTCAAAAAACAGCCGGAAATCAATTTTTAGAAAATTTTACCTACACTGGAATTCTTCCGGTAAATATTGACATTCAATAACTTAAAACTTAAAATAGTCAAAAACTATCAACTTATAAATATTAATAATCACATCTTATTGTAAGAAACCTTACTTATACCCTACTTTTGCATCAGAAATAAATTTTTAACGTAAAACGAAAAATATGTCTTTAGTAGGAAAAAAATTCCCAAGTATTGCAGTAGATGCTATCTCAGAAATGGGTGATAACTTAAAAATCAACATTTTTGAAGAAGCAGTAAACAACAACAAAAAAGTACTATTGTTCTGGTATCCAAAAGATTTTACTTTTGTATGTCCAACTGAATTACACGCCTTTCAAGCTGCATTACCAGAATTTGAAAAAAGAAATACTATCGTAATCGGAGCATCTTGCGACACAAACGAAGTACACTTTGCCTGGTTAAACGTTCCTAAAAACAACGGTGGAATCGAAGGTGTAACTTATCCAATTTTGGCTGATACAAACCGTAATTTAGCTAACATTTTAGGTATTCTTGATATCGAATCTACAAGCTACAGCGAAGAAACTGATTCAGTAGTTATCGAAGGTTCAAACGTAACTTACAGAGCTACTTACCTAATTGACGAAACTGGAAAAATCTTCCACGAAAGTGTTAACGATATGCCATTAGGACGTAACGTAAACGAATACTTAAGAATGGTTGATGCTTACACACACATCCAGGAAAAAGGTGAAGTTTGTCCTGCAAACTGGGAAGCTGGAAAAGAAGCTATGTCTGCAGACAGAGTTAGTACTGCTGAGTACTTGAGCGCAAACTAATTTTTTTATAGAGGTACAAAGGTTCATAGGTACAGAGTTGCAAAGGTTTTTTGTTGCTATCTACAAAGTTTTAAACTTTTTCCTGTGAACCTTTGATACTTTAAATCTCTCAAAAATCATGGCAAAGATTATGTAACATAAAAATGTTACAACATTTTAAAAAGTTCCAAAAACTTTGTCCCTTTGAACCTTTGCCACTTTGAACCTTAAAAACAAAAACTATGTTAATCGACTTAAACGAAGATACGTTAGCAGATTTAGTTGCTAAAAACGAAAAAGTAGTAGTACAATATTCAGCTTCATGGTGTGGAAACTGCCGTATTATGAAACCAAAATTCAAAAAATTAGCTAGTGAAAATGAAGCTGTAACTTTTGTTTTGGTTGATGCAGAAAATTCTCCTGAATCAAGAAAATTAGCCAATGTAAGCAATCTGCCTACATTCGCCACTTTTGTAAACGGAAAATTAGTTGGCGAAACGCAGACTAACAAACAAGAAGTTTTAATCGACTTGGTAAATGCAATTGCTTAAATAGATTCGTTAGACTTGCTTAGATTTTTAGACTTCAGATATTGTCTAAATTTTAAAAAAGTCTAAACGTCTAATGTCTAATAATCTAAGAAATCTAAACATGAAATTACCAGTAATAAAACACTTAACCCAGTTTATAGAAGAAAACGATCAGGATTACATAATAGAAACTATCGAAGTTCTCGAAGCTATGACTGAAATTTCTTCTCTAAAAGACGAAGAACTAGACGTAATCGGCGAATTGATTTCGAATATGTACGGTGCCTTAGAAGTACAAAAATTAGTCGCTCAGGGAACCGACAAAAAAGAAGCTTTGAATACGTTTATGAAACGTGTTTTGGGTTCAATCGATAAATAATCGACCTCTTTTTCAAGAAAAAAAACAAAAAAACATGACGGAGAAAGCGTTTCTGAAAAGAGACGCTTTTTTTATGCCTCAAAATATACTTTGGGCGAGCCACCATTAGAAAAAGGGGCCAAATATACTTTGCCTCCATAAGCCCCTTTCCCTAATGCTGTCGGGCTATCCGCTCTACTTCGGTAGCTTGCTCCCATCCCTCTCGCGGGCAAACGTTTAAAAAAATATTTCGTTCTCAATTTTATTTTCCGGCTTAACATTATTACAGCAAATCACGCTGCAATGCAAAATGAGAATAGCGTATTAAATCTACATAAAATTCATTGTCTTAAAACTCGCCTAATTGTTCTTACTAGCGACAACAAATACTTTTAGATTCAAATATTAATCCTTACTTTTGAACCTCATTAAATTTAAATAAAAAACATGGCATCTATCACATTAGGAGGAAATCCAGTTCATACATCAGGCGAATTACCAGCAGTTGGATCACAATTAGCTGATTTTAAATTAGTACAAAATGATCTATCTGTTGCTTCATTGAGCAATTTTGCCGGAAAAAAATTAGTTTTAAACATATTTCCAAGTGTTGATACAGGAACATGCGCAGCATCTGTTAGAAAATTTAATCAAAGCGCAAGCGGATTAGAAAACACAACTGTTTTATGTATTTCTAGAGATCTGCCTTTTGCTCAAAAACGTTTTTGCGGTGCCGAAGGTTTAGAAAACGTAGTAAACTTATCAGATTTTCAAGCAGGAGCTTTTGGTAAAGCAAACGGCTTAGAAATCACTGACGGACCATTAGCAGGTTTACACTCAAGAGCAATTATTGTTGTTGATGCTGATGGAAAAATTCTTCATACAGAACAAGTTGCAGAAATCGCAAACGAACCAAATTACGAAGCAGCATTAGCAGCACTATAAATTAGAGAATGGAATTCCAAAAAGACAATACTTTTGTTAAAGGCCGACTTAAAAGCGTTACTTACGCTTTTAAGGGTGCCGTAAAATTGATAACTACCGAACACAGCGTTATGGTACAGTTTTCGTTAGGAATACTAATGACTATTGCTGGTTTCTATTTTCATATTTCTCATGAAGAATGGCTTTTTCAAATTTTTGCAATTGGTCTGGTACTAAGCATAGAAGGTTTGAATACAGCGGTAGAAAAAGTAGCAGATTTTATTCATCCCGATTATCACGAAAGAATTGGTTTTATTAAGGATATTGCTGCAGGCGCGGTATTTTTTGCCGCACTAACAGCAATTGCAATAGGCTTGATCATTTATATCCCCAAATTTTTATAGGCAACAGTAAACGCAAGAATGGCAAAAACAACCAAAAAAGAAACTTCAGACAAAAAAAAAGAATCACAAACTGAGACTAAAAGATCTTGGAAGCTCACCAAACAACAAAAATTTGTTTTGGGCTGTCTTTTGGTACTCTTTTCAGTCGCCTTATTAGTTGCGTTCATTTCTTTTTATGTCAACGGACAATGGCAGTATGATCAAAGTGCAGTAAGCCAGCTTGGCGATCGCACAGAAGTTGTACAAAACTGGCTCGGAAAATTCGGAGCTTATCTTGCCGATTTGATTGTATATAAAGGTTTCGGACTTGCCTCTTTTATTTTTGTCCGTTTATTTTTCCTTACCGGAATGTTTTTTGCATTAGAACTTTCTACCAGCAAATTAAAAAACATCTGGTTCTGGGATTTATTTGCCATTATAATTGTTTCAATATTATTCGGATTCTTTGCAACTTCAGCACCAGAACTAGGCGGAACAATTGGATATGAACTTAATTTTTTCCTTCAGGATTATATAGGAAAAACAGGAACTTTATTGACGCTGCTTTTTGGATTGATTGTTTATTTGATCTTTAAAATAAAATTATCGCCAGAAAAAATTCAATCTTATTTTGATTCTACTAAAAAGGAATTAAAATCAGAATTAAACACTTTAAAACCTGTAACACAGCCAGAATCTGCTTATAATCTAGAAGAATTTGCTATTGAAGAAGCAGATGAAGAATTAGACACTATTCATTTAAAAACTGTTGACACTCAATTTGAAATCAACAAAGAAGCCTTAAAACCAACTATCACAAATTCATCAGAAATTGATTTGAATCCGGTTTTAAAACCAGTTCAGATGAATATCAATCCGGTAACAGAAACTCCGGTTCACACCGAAGAATTTGTTATTGAAAAAGCGGAAGAAGAAGATATTATCGAAGAAAATTTAGCATCACGTTTAGTGGCTGATTTCGGTTTATTTGACCCAACCTTAGATTTATCAAATTACAAATTCCCAACGATCGATTTATTAAAAGAATATTCGACAGGAGGAATTACGATCAATCAGGAAGAATTAGAAGAAAACAAAAACAAAATTGTAGACACACTTCGTAACTACAAAATTGAAATTGCACAAATAAAAGCAACCGTTGGTCCATCGGTAACTTTATATGAAATTGTTCCGGAAGCTGGTATCCGAATTTCTAAAATTAAGAGTTTAGAAGACGATATTGCGTTATCACTTTCCGCCTTAGGAATTCGTATTATTGCACCAATTCCAGGAAAAGGAACCATTGGTATAGAGGTTCCAAACAAGAATCCAACAATGGTTTCTATGAAAAGCGTTATTGGTTCAGCTAAATTTCAGGAAGCAGAAATGGAATTGCCTATTGCTTTAGGAAAAACTATTTCTAACGAAACTTTTGTAGTCGATTTAGCCAAAATGCCTCACTTATTGATGGCGGGTGCAACAGGACAAGGAAAATCTGTCGGACTGAATGCCGTCCTGACTTCTCTTTTATACAAAAAGCATCCTGCAGAAGTAAAATTTGTTTTGGTCGATCCAAAGAAAGTAGAACTTACTCTTTTTAATAAGATTGAAAGACATTATTTGGCCAAACTTCCAGATACAGAAGATGCCATTATTACAGACAATGCAAAAGTAGTCAACACTTTAAACTCACTTTGTGTTGAAATGGATAATCGTTATTCTTTATTAAAAGATGCGATGGTTCGTAATATTAAAGAATACAACGAAAAATTCAAATCCAGAAAATTAAATCCAGAAGCTGGACACCGTTTTTTACCTTATATAGTCTTAGTTGTCGATGAGTTTGCTGATTTGATTATGACTGCCGGAAAAGAAGTCGAAATTCCGATTGCTCGTTTAGCCCAGTTAGCCCGTGCTATCGGTATTCACTTAATTATTGCAACACAGAGACCATCTGTAAATGTAATTACAGGTTTGATTAAAGCGAATTTCCCTGCCCGAATTGCTTTTAGAGTAACTTCTAAAATTGACTCAAGAACCATTCTTGATACTCAGGGTGCCGATCAACTAATAGGTCGCGGGGATTTATTATATACTAATGGAAATGATGTTGTTCGTGTACAATGTGCTTTCATTGATACTCCAGAGGTAGAAAAAATCACCGATTTTATTGGAGGACAAAAGGCTTATGCAACTGCTTATTTACTTCCTGAGTTTGTTGGAGAAGAAAGTGGCATTAATCTTGATATGGATATTTCCGAAAGAGACACGTTATTTAGAGAAGCTGCAGAAATTATTGTCAATGCACAACAAGGATCTGCTTCTTTACTGCAAAGAAAATTAAAATTAGGCTACAATAGAGCCGGTCGTTTAATAGACCAGCTTGAAGCTGCCGGAATTGTCGGTCCGTTTGAGGGCAGTAAAGCCCGCAGCGTAAACATCTCCGATTTAAGTGCTCTGGATCAATTTTTTAATAATGAACAAAATTAACCCATCATGAAAACAAAAATTCAGGAAATCACAAACAATTCTATCACAAACATGACTAAAAAGTGTTTTCAAATGGCATTTTTAATGCTTTTGAGCTTCACTTCTATTCAAGCTCAAGATAAAAAAGCCAAAGATTTATTGAACGAAGTAACTACAAAAATAAAAAACTACGATAATATTGTTATTGATTTTAAATACTCTTTGAACAACGCTAAAGAAAACATCAATCAGGACAGCAAAGGAAATGTAACCATGAAAGGAAATCAATATGTATTGAATTTTATGGGAGTTACAAAAATATTCGACGGACAAAAAACATACACAATAAATCCTGAAGACGAAGAAGTTACAGTTTCTAAAGTAAACGAAAAAGACGATAACGCTATCACACCTTCAAAAATGCTTACTTTCTTTAATTCTGGCTACAAATACAACATGGACATTGTTCAAAATGTAAAAGGAAGAAAAATTCAATACATTAAATTAGCTCCGACAAATGCAAAAGATCAAAGAAAAGAGATTCTTTTAGGAATTGATGTTCAGACAAAACACATTTATAATTTAATTGAAACTGGAAAAAATGGAACAAAAACCACTTTAACAGTTAATTCTTTTAAAACCAATCAGCCATTGTCAAAAAATCAATTTACATTTGTAGCGAGTAAATACCCGAAATACTACATCAATAAATTAGACTAATTACAAGGTTGAAAATTTTAGACAAATACTTACTAAAAACATTCCTGATTACATTTACTACGGTATTTGTAATCCTTTTTTTTATATTCATTCTACAGACTGTATGGCTTTTTATTTCTGAGCTTGCAGGAAAAGATCTGGATTTAATATTGGTTGTAAAATTCCTTCTTTTCTCTATGCCGCGAATCATTCCGCTTGTTTTACCTTTATCGGTTTTACTGGCATCTATAATGACTTTCGGAAATCTAGCGGAAAATTATGAATTTGCCGCTATGAAATCTTCTGGAATATCGCTGCAAAGAGCAATGCGGGTTCTTATCATTTTTATATGTATTTTAAGTTTTGTTGCATTTTGGTTTGCCAATAATGTAATTCCATACGCAGAATACAAATTTGTTAATTTCAGAAAGAATATCGCCCAAGCCAAGCCAGCCATGGCCATTGCGGAAGGCCAATTTAATGATGTCGGCTTTTATAATATTAAAGTCAATAAAAAATCTGGTGAAAACGGAAATATCTTAACAGGAGTGACCATTCACGAAAAAGCAAATAATGTTGGTGAAAACAAAACTGTTATTAAAGCTAAAGATGGTGAATTGATAAGCAATGAAAGTTCCAGTATTTTAAAACTTGTCTTAAACGACGGTTATTACTATCAGGATGTTACGCCAAAAAAATATGAAGATCGTGCTAAGCTGCCTTTTATAAAAGCTGAATTTAAAAAACACATTATTAATATTGATTTATCAGAATTAAACAAAGTTGATGACAGTAAGGAAAGTGTAAACAGCACAAACGGAATGCTGAATGTAAATGAACTGCGTTATACTTTAGATTCTTTAAACAAAAATCTTGAAAACGAGATCGTTTCTTTCTCAGAAAACATAAATCAGCGTGTTGGAATTAAAAAATCTTCAATACCTGTAAAAAAAGACCAAAAGAAAAAAGCTCTGCCTAATAATGTTTTGTCTTTATATACAAACAAGCAAAAGTCTGATGTTTTAAAAATGGCCGCCAGCAATGTGACGAGCAATATTTATTCTATCGAATCAACTCAAAAAGATTTAAAAGACAAACAAAGGGATATTAATAAACATTTAAGCGCATTGTACGAGAAGTTCGTAATTGCATTTGCTTGTTTTTTAATGTTTTTTATTGGCGCGCCATTAGGAGCGATTATTCGAAAAGGCGGACTTGGTTTACCAATTGTATTTGCCGTTTTGATTTTTATTACATTCCATTTCATTAATACTTTTGGAAAAAGACTTTCTCAGGAAGGCGGAATGACTCCTTTTATGGGATCATGGATGTCATCATTTATATTGTCTCCATTGGCTGTATTGCTCACCTATCGTGCTACAAACGATAACGGGTTAATCAACTTTGACGCAATTACAACTCCAATCTCGCAACTATTTCAAAAAATTTCCGAACGGTTTTTCCCTGTTCAAAACAAAAAATAATTATGTCAGGATTAAAAATACAACTGAATACCATTGAAGAAGCTATAGAAGATATTCGTCAAGGTAAAGTAATCATTGTAGTCGATGATGAAGATCGCGAAAATGAAGGAGATTTTTTGGCCGCAGCCGAAAAAGTAACTCCTGAAATGATCAATTTTATGGCTACACACGGACGCGGATTAATCTGTACACCTCTTACAGAAAGCCGTTGTAAAGAACTTGATTTGCGCGCAATGGTAAGCAATAATACCGACCATATGGAAACAGCTTTTACTGTTTCTGTTGATTTAAAAGGAAACGGTGTTACCACTGGTATTTCTGCCGCTGACAGATCCAAAACTGTACAGGCATTAGTTGACGAAAATACTAAGCCGCATGATTTAGCACGTCCAGGACATATTTTTCCATTGGTAGCAAAACAAGGAGGCGTTCTAAGAAGAACAGGTCATACAGAAGCCGCTATAGATTTTGCAAGATTAGCAGGCTTTAAACCAGCGGGTGTAATCTGCGAAATCTTGAACGAAGACGGAACAATGTCTCGTCTGCCGGAACTAATTGAAGTCGCTAAAAAATTTGACTTAAAATTGGTTTCGATTGAAGATCTGGTTGCTTACAGAATGCAGCACGACAGCTTAATTGTTAAAAAAGAAGATTTTGATATTGAAACCCGATTTGGTACTTTCAGATTAAGAGCTTACGAACAGACAACAAACAAGCAAATTCATATAGCATTAACAAAAGGAACCTGGAACTTAGGAGAACCAATCTTAACCAGAATACATTCTTCACAAGTAAATAATGATTTACTTGGAACTTTGACTAATAATGCCGAACAGCAATTGGATGATATGTTTAAAGTGATAAATGAAGACGGTAAGGGTGCCGTAATCTTTATTAATCAGGATATGACAGCCGTGAATCTTTTAAATAGAATCTCTGAGCTTAAAGCATTGCAGTCTCAAGGAACACTAAAAGCTCCTAAAATAATTATTGACAGCAAAGACTACGGAATTGGTGCTCAAATCCTTCATGACATTGATATTTCTAAAATAAGATTAGTATCAAATACAGAACAAACAAAACGTGTCGGCATGATCGGTTACGGACTTGAAATAACCGAATATGTAAATTATTAATATGGGAACATTAGAAGAAAGAATAGTAAAATCGGAAACTCATATTTTTAAAGCAGTATTTCCTAATACAACTAATCATTACGACACATTATTTGGAGGAACAGCTTTACAGCTCATGGACGAAGTTTCGTTTATCTGTGCTACTCGTTTCAGCCGAAAAAAAGTTGTTACAATATCAACAGGACAAATTGATTTTAGAAAAGCAATTCCAGCTGGAACTTTAATCGAATTAGTGGCAAAGGTAGATAGTGTTGGAAGAACAAGCTGCAAAATTCACGTAGATATTTTTATGGAACAAATGTATTCCGAACTTCGCGAAACGGTAGTTTCAGGAACTTTTTCATTTGTTGCTGTAGACGAAAACAAGAATCCTGTTCCGATTTTAGACAATTTAGAAGAATAATTATAAAAAACTCCTTTTCGTAAATACTGATAATTAGACACTTGAAAATTATTTAAAAAAAGTTCTAAAAAAAGTTCCAAAAAAGTTTTTATAACCGAAAAAGCATCTTATATTTGCACTCGCAATCACAAAATGATAGCGACATACTGGAGAAATGGCAGAGCGGTCGAATGCGGCAGTCTTGAAAACTGTTGACTGTAACAGGTCCGGGGGTTCGAATCCCTCTTTCTCCGCGGAAAGCACCTCAAAGAGGTGCTTTTTACATTTCAATACTTTCCTTACTTTACAAAATCCTATATTTTACAGCACTTACGAGTCGTTTTGATTTAAATTATGAAATGAGTTCATTTTCATTTTAACCTTTAAATCTTATTCGACAAGTACCCTATTTGGTACCCTGAGAATGAATCCTCAAATTAGGGTACCAAAAGTTGACAATTGTTAACAATAACGGGGGCTTGGAAACTTTCAATAGTACGTTTGTATTAATTAAAAACGGAAATATGAAAAAACTAAAAGTGAGCTTTTATTTGAAAGGCGACAAAAAAAATCAGAATGGCGAAACGGCAATCTATGCTAAAATTTATTTAGGAAATCTCTACTCTACATTTTCAACATCCAAATACATTTTACAAGAACGTTGGTCTAAAACCAACAATCTTCGAAACGTAGTTAGAGTGGATAATGAAATTAACCTAAAGAATTATTTAAAATCTTTAGTAGATGGTATTGAGAATAAATATAATGAGCTAATACGGAACAATCCTGATAATACAGAAATAACTCCTTTGTATTTAAAAAACTATTGCTTCAACGAAAAGACTGAACATAAAATCACATTGATAGAAATTATAGACAAACACAATGAATATTTCAAAAAGCAAGTAGCAAAAGGTGACCGTGCTAAAGGTTCACTTGAAAAATACGAAAGAATGGCAAACGTCATTAAAGACTTTCTCCAATCTAAACATAGAGTAAAAGATATTCAGTTTGACAAAGTACATAGACAATTTGTTTACAGTCTCGATGAGTTTTTAAGATTCGAAAGGATACATGGTAAGAATAAAGGTTTAGGAAATAATACTACTGTGAAATACCTAAGAAATATTTCTTCAATGATAAATCATGCAATAACTGTTGGTCTGGTAACTCATAATCCTTTTTCAATATATGATGGTAAATTAAAAGATATTGATACCACATTTTTAACTCTTGAAGAACTAAGAACTATAGAGAATAAAGTTTTTTCAAATCGAAGATTGGATGTAACACGAGATATATTCTTATTCAGTTGCTATACCAGTTATGCTCCAGTTGATGTGATGAACCTACGTCAAGGTAATTTTAGTTTAGATAATGATTTAGACAGTTGGATTCATACTAAAAGACAAAAAACCAAAGTAAAGACAAATGTTTTAGTCATTCCTCCTTTGCAACGCATTATAGACAAATACAAAGACGACCCAGAATGTGTAGAGGAAAACCGATTGGTTCCAAATCGAAGTAATTCTAATATGAATGCTTATCTCAAAGAAATTGCAGATTTGTGTGGTATCGATAAAAATTTAACATGGTACGTTGGGAGGCACACTTTCGCAACTACAGTCGCTTTGGCAAATAATATTCCGATGGAAGTGATTAGCCAGATTATGGGGCATAAACGAATTACCCAAACCCAGCATTATGCCAAATTGATGGATGGCTCTATAAAACAGCACATGAAAGGATTAAGCGAAAGCTTTGTTTGAATCCATTGTATAAAGAAACGGGGCTAATTGCCCTGTTTCTTTATAATTTCTAATTACACTCATTATTTATTTGCTCACATATCTCAATTAACAATCCTAGAAATCTTCTGTTATAGAAGTTAAAAATATATAATCTACTATCATCTCCAACGGCGTAATAATATTTTTCACTAATAACTTTAGCATCTCTTTCAGTTGCAATATTGAACGTATAATCAATTTCATTAAAATGTAGTCGCTCGATTTCCCAGCTTTCAAATTCAGAATGGAGAAAAAAAATGGATGGCTTATTTCTATGTTCTTTTAATATCAAATAGTAATTTTCTGCTTTTTTAACAATTGCAATTCCATCTTTTCCTGTTCTATCTAATGAATCATTATAAAAAAGGAGATATTCAATATTTTCCTTAAAATCAAAATCTAAACTTTCATTGAATACTGATATAATTGATTCTGGAATTTCATCGTAGAAAACGTCTTTCTCTAATTTTTCGTTTTTAAAAGTATGTTCAATAACAAATTTTATATAACCATAATTTTCTTCTTCCATAAGTGTGTTTAGATAAATCTTTGTAATGCAATTTGTTATTTAAAATAAAACTTCCAATTTTATTGAGTTCAAAAATTAGGTCTTTTATTTTATTTAACTACTTCACAAATATGCTATAAATTTATAAGATTTTCCGATATTTAACGAAAATTAAGCGCAAAATTATATTTAGACAGAGTAACCATAATATATCATAACATGAATGTAATTCAAATTCAAGACCTAATAAATAAAATTGGAGAATTTAATAAAAATACTGATTTAAACGAATATTCAGAGAGAGGTGAAGAAATTTTAGAATCACAATTGAAAATAATTCAAGACTCTAATGAAGAATTAAACCATAAGCTTCTTATTCAGTTAAAAGAAAAAAGTGGTGTTGAGCTTTTGCAAAAATTTATTAAGCTTATAGATACGAATGGTGCAGATTTGCACACACTTTATCATAAATATAGAAGAAAATTATCAGAATCAAATGATTCAAATCCAATTTACACAAAGTCTATTCCAATCCTATGCAAATTAATTGATTCAAAACTTGACGTTTTAACAGATTTAAAACGAGATTTGATTATAAAAATTGCAAATTTTGATTACAGGATAAGTACTGATTTTGATTATAATTCAAACACATTGTCAGAGTTGAATCAAAATCAGAAAAATGGAATTACTGATAGAGCAATTTTCAATCTGAGCAAAAAAGAATCTATTATGCTACTTTATATCCTTGAAAAAACAGGTTTGATAAAGTTTGAAAGTGATGGACAAATATCTAAATTCATTGAAAATAATTTTTGTTTCACTGAAATAAGAGACAATGCAGGCAATAATGGTCAAGTTTCACTTATGAAGGATGTTCGTAGTGAAATATCAAATTTAAGAGCAGGACATAAGTCAGATTCTAACAATAAGATTTTAGAGAAACTATTAAATAAATTAAACGACACTATTCATCTATTTGAATTCTAAACTTAACAATTGTTAACTTCAAAAATTTGTTGGCAACAATTTTTTAGACCTTCGCAGTATCAAAACAAAACAATTGATACTATGAAAGAAACAAACGAAACCTTCGAGCCAGTTATTAAGCTATTAGAAGAGCTTAAAACTAAAATTGACAATATCGAATCTCCTAAGCGATATTATCGAAACAAGCACCTTAAAATGTATTTCGGACTTAGTGATAATACTATACTAAGTTACCGTGACAAAAACTTACTTCCCTTTACTAAGATTGGAGATATCTATTATTATCCAATTACTGAGATAGAGAGCATTTTAGTCAAGAACAGCAATTTTGATTTGATGAATAATCGATTAAATCAAAGCGCATAAACTTCAAAGTCTTTCCTAATCTGGAGAGTAAATAATCAAAAAATAGTAAAACAAAAAAAATCCATTTGAATATGGACAGGAAGAGAACACCCCAAACTTAACGTATAACATAAAAAAATAAAATAAAAATGGCAAAAAACATGAAGAAAGTAAAATTAACAAATGAAGAATTGAACTATTTATACAATCTAATTTGGGAGATAAATAGCAAACTAGGATTGATTAGAAACGATGAAAGCTTTGAAGACGCAACGGAAGGAGGAATACGAGGTTTGCTTTTTTTTATTCTAGCAACCTTAACTTATCCAGAGTCTAAAGGATACTTACTACACGATGATGGTAAAAGGGAAGTTTTAAGTACTGTTCAATTCTCAAATGAGGAGAGATTTTTTATAATTAAAATACTTGAAGATGAAGAATTTAAAAATGAAAATCTATATAAAGATATCATTCAAAAAATCTTAAAGAAATTTAAAAAAATACAACCTAAATTCATTGGTCATCAATCAGTTCATCAAGACATCAGTGAATTACCTCATTACCTATTCGATTCTGAATAGATAAAACAATTAAAAATTTAACGAAATGCTTTTATGCCCAGCAATTGGGTACAGCACTTCCTACGACTAAAAATTAAAAATATTAACATTTAAAAACAATAAAATTATGGCTGAAAATAGCAAAATTGAATGGACGAATCACACGGCAAATTTATGGTGGGGATGTACAAAAGTACACACTGGATGTGATAACTGTTATGCATTGACCTTCGCAAAAAGAGTAGGTAATGATGTTTGGGGTGACGATAAACCAAGAAGAATGATTGCGGATGTGTGGAAGAAATTATCCCAATTCCAAAAAGAAGCAGAAAAAAAGAATGAAATCCACAAAGTCTTTGTTGGTTCAATGATGGACATTTTTGAAAAACCAAAATCCTTAGTAAATCACAAAGGAGAACCAATCAAAGAAGACGAAGCTGAGTTCTGGAATACTGGACAGCTACGAGACAAATTCTTTAACGAAGTTGTTCCAAATTCACCAAACTTGACATTTCTATTATTAACCAAAAGACCTTCAAATATCAATAAGTATGTTCCTGAGAGTTGGAAAGAAAATCCTCCAGCAAACGTGATGTTTGGCACGTCACCTGTTAGTCAGAAGACAGCAAATGATTTAATTCCACAACTAGCAAAAGTAAAAGGCAAACGATTCATTTCGATTGAACCTCAATTAGAGATGATAGACCTAACGGTTAACGCCAAGGAGACAGGTACTCCTTTGATAAGCTCGATAGATTGGATTATCAATGGTGGCGAGAGCGGTCATACAAAAAGACCATTTGATACTGATTGGGGAAGAAAATTACGTGATGACTGCATAAAGCACCAAGTACCATTTTTCTTCAAACAAATAGATAAAATACAAGCTATTCCTGATGATTTGATAATTAGAGAGTTTCCTAATAATCTTAACAACTAGCAACTAAATTCTTGGAGGGGGGTGAGCGGAATTGGGGGGTGGCAATTGAGCGGAGCCTAAACTTGTCTTTTAGTTGAGATATTGTTTTGACTAAAAAAAAGCAAAGCTCCGCAACGTTGATATTATTCTTTTAGAAAGAAAAATAAAATGCTTCGCAGAATATTGAGTTGAAGTTTGTTTTCCTAAAATTAATTCTAATAAACTATGATTATGTCAACTGCTTCGCAATTCAAATACGTTGATGTTATTCTATTTTCAGTTGGATTAATTTTAATAATTGAAAGCTAAATTGATTCTTGTTTCTCTAAAAGAATAAAAAAACAAATAAAACCTATTAGCGTGCTGAACATGAATATAATAGTTAGTACTAGTTTTATTTTAATATCTATTCTTATTTAATCTAGTAATAGTCTAGTTGATAGAGCTTCATTCAACATCCCTCCTGCTTTAACAACAATATCCCCCTGCTCTTTTGGAACCAGGTGCCGTTGTAATAACATCATACCACTGCGTTCAAAACAGCATCACCTGCTGAAATAAAACAAGTAAAAACAATTTAAAATCAAATAAATATGAAAGAAAAACAAATGAAAAACTTCGTAAAAGTATCCTACAATTTACTAGCGACAACAAAACTATCTTCAACCCAAAAATTATTTGTTTCCTACATCCTAGGATGGCAAAAGAATGGAAAAATCTGTTTCGAAACTAATAATAACTTAGCCTTGAGATTCGGCTTGAAATATAGTGGAATCAGGTCAGTTTTAAGAGAATTAAACAAATTAGATTTTTTCAGTTCCGTAAAAAAGGATTATAATGAGAAAACGGGTACCTCTGGACATGAAATTACGGTTAATATTGATAAACTTGATGCTTTTTTAACTCCTGAAAAATCGATTCAAAACATCGATTCAACTAAACAAAAAATAAGTCAATCTATTCTATCAACGACTGCTACTCAAAATGAGGATTCAAATGAAGAAGTTAGCAATTACAATATAGAAATCAACACAGGTAAGTCAAGTAAAAACATACTAACTAAACATCAATTGGATGACACAATTTCAGTCTATGATATTTTGGGTCAACTAGGATATGAAGAACCAGAAGATGTAGTGGATTTTATTGAAAAAGCAAATTCAACTTCAATGGATTTTCAAAAATTCATCGGCATAGCTAAAAGACTTCATAGCGAAAAAAAGCGTAATGATTATAAAGGGATTATAATTACAGATGAAGTTTTGGAAAAAATCAATCAAATAGTTCAAGTTTAAAATTCAATTTATCTGCCAGATTAAGGCTAAAAAATGTAAATTCGCCCATATTACTAAATTTAGCCTTAACAATGTCAGAAGACCATAAGAAACAACTCGAACAACAACTTTGGAATATAGCCAACACTTTACGTGGCAAAATGAATGCCGATGAGTTTCGTGATTACATATTGGGATTCATTTTCTATAAGTACCTAGCGGAGAAAATGGAAATTTTCGCCAATGATATATTAAAACAAGACAAACTCAAGTTCAGAAATCTTACTGGTTCAGATGAGAATACGCTTGAAATAATTGAAGCGGTTAAAGAAGAAGCACTGGATAAACTAGGTTACTTTTTGAAACCCGATGAACTCTTCACCGAAGTTGCTAAGCGCGGTAACAGCGATGTTGAAGGTATCAGCAACTTCATTTTAGAGGACTTGCAAAAAATCCTTACCAACATTCAACTGAGTACGATGGGCACCGAAAGTGAGGAAGATTTTGACAACTTGTTTGAGGATATGGATTTAAACAGTACCAAATTAGGAAAAACACCAGAAGCCAGAAACGAAATTATTTCAAAAGTGTTGTCCCATTTGGATAAAATTGATTTTAAGTTGGAACATACTGAATTAGATGTTTTAGGAGATGCCTACGAATATCTAATTGGTCAATTTGCAAGTAATGCGGGTAAAAAAGCTGGTGAATTTTATACTCCACAGGAAGTGAGTATGATACTTGCGAAAATTGTAACTACAGGAAAAGAAAAACTTAAATCTGTTTATGACCCAACTTGCGGTTCTGGTTCACTTTTACTTCGAGTAGCTAAGGAAGTTACAGATGTTGGTGATTTTTATGGTCAGGAAATGAATCGTACTACCTACAACTTAGCTCGTATGAACATGATTTTGCATGGTGTTCATTACCGAAAATTTGATATAAAACAAGAAGATACTTTAGAACATCCTCAACATAGAGAGATGACTTTTGAGGCGATTGTTGCCAATCCTCCATTTTCGGCACAATGGAGTGCTAATACTTTGTTTACCACTGATGACCGTTTTTCACAATATGGAAAACTGGCACCTAGCAGTAAGGCTGATTTTGCTTTTGTACAACACATGATTCATCATCTGGCTGATAATGGAACCATGGCTATTGTTTTACCACTCGGTGTTTTGTTTCGTGGTGGTGCCGAAAAACACATTCGCAGGTATTTAATTGAAAACCGTAATTATCTAGATGCCATTATTGGCTTGCCAGCTAATATTTTTTACGGAACAACTATACCAACGTGTATAATGGTCTTCAAGAAATGTAAAGAAAACCCTGAAGATGTTTTGTTTATAGATGCCAGCCAACATTTTGAAAAGGTAAAAACGCAAAATATTTTGCGTGAGGAACATATCGAAAAAATTGTTTCAACCTATAAAAACCGAAGCGAAGAAAAAAAATACAGCAAGCGAATTCTTTTGAACGAAATTGCCACAAACGATTACAACCTGAACATTCCACGTTACGTAGATACCTTTGAAGCCGAAGATAGCATTGACATTAACGCTATTGCGAATGAAATAAAAGCGTTAGACAAAAGCATTTCTGATACGGACAAAATACTGACTAATTTTTGTAAACAATTGAATATAGTAACTCCTTTTTAATCATGATAGATAAACAAAATAGACCAATTTTAGGGTTTCCTGAGTTTAAAGAGGAGTGGAAAAATAAAAAACTTAAAGAAGTAGCAAAAATAGGAAGAGGAAAATCTAAGCATAGACCTAGAGATGCAGAATTCCTTTATGGAGGAAAATACCCATTTATACAAACAGGTGATATCAGAAAAACCGAATTATATTTGACAAGTTTTACTCAAACATATTCTGAAGATGGTTTAAAACAAAGTAAATTATGGGATGAAGATACTTTATGCATTACTATTGCTGCTAATATTGCTGAAACTGCAATTTTAAAAATTAAAGCATGTTTCCCTGATAGTATAATTGGATTAATTCCAAAAGAAAATGAAACAACTGTATTATTTGTAAAACATTTATTTGATAAATTTAAAATTCAAATTCAAAGTTTATCACAAGGTGCGGCTCAAGATAATTTAAATCAAGAAAAATTATCTAATATTGATTTTACATTCCCAACCATTATTGAACAACAAAAAATAGCCACATTCCTTACAGCAGTAGATGAAAAAATACAAGCTTTAAAACACAAGAAAAACCTTTTGAAGCAATACAAGAAAGGCGTGATGCAAAAAATATTCTCGCAAGAATTGAGATTTAAAGATGATAGTGGAAATTATTTTTCAGATTGGGAGGAAAACAAGTTGGGAGAAGTATTGAAAAAAAATTCTAAGAAAAATAAAAATCAAGAATTCAAATTAGTTCAAAGTGTTAGTAATAAACATGGGTTTGTAAATCAAGATGAATATTTTGAAGATAGAATAATAGCTAGTAAGGATTTATCAAATTATTATGTAATTCAAAAAGGGGATTTTGCATATAATCCATCACGAATAGATGTTGGTTCACTGGCGTACAAATTTGACAATAAAACTTCAGTTATTAGCCCATTGTATATTAGTTTCAAAACTGATAAAAACTATCTAAATGATAATTTTTTATTAGAATGGTTCTTCACTGAAAAATTCACTAGACAAATGAATAGTTCTTTTGAAGGTAGTGTTAGAAATACTTTGAGTTACGAATCACTGACTAAAATTAAAATAGAATTTCCCTCTTTAGAAGAACAAACCAAGATTACCAATTTTCTATCGGCAATTGATAGTAAAATTAATCATTGTCAATCACAAATTAAAAAAACAGAGGTTTGGAAAAAAGGGTTGTTGCAACAAATGTTTGTGTAAATAAAATAAGTTATGGTTTCATTTTTCCATAGAAGAAAAGGTACATTAATTACTTGCGAGGATAGCTTAACAGCAGTTGTTTTTGATACGTTGAAATATTTGCCTACTGAAATATTTTGGTCAATAATTAAACGTTCGCTCTACTTTGACAAATTACCTACAGTATCAGGAGAATTACTGTCTATTTCATTTTGGGATAAATGGAATTCAGAAAATACTAGTAATTCTAAATTCGTTGAGCCAGATGTTTTTTTACGATTCAATCAATTCGATGTAATTATTGAAGCTAAAAGACTTGATGTGAAGCAACAAAGTATTAATCAAATGAAAAATGAAATTCAAGCATATTATAATGAATTTCAAGAAGATAAAAAGACTTTATACTTTATTCAATTAGGTGGATTACATCATAAAAATGATGAATTAAACTTTTCTTTTGAGGATAAGGAAGTTAAAATTTGCAAGACTGACTGGACAAAGCTATTGGAGCAAATAGTTATAGAAAACAATAGATTAAAAGAAAAAACATCTTCAATTGAGTTTGCTTTTATTCGAATTCTTGAAGATACCATAAATGGTTTTGCTCTCCATCGTTATTACCAAAAAAAATGGCTTAAAGACTTAAAAATAGACAAATCAAATCAAACTCAATCTATAGAAACCTTATTCTCTTATGCAAGAAAACACCAATAACATTCTGTATGAAGTTCGTAAATCTTATCGTTTATTATTCCAATATCAAGCTAGAATTTTAGACCTTATGGGATTCATCGGTGATTCTTTTGAGTGTAAGTATAAAGGAGGTTATCCAAGATTTAGCAATTCTTCACCTAATAAAGGAAGAGGCAGACTTGATAATTGGGCATGGGATTGGTTAAATATGTATTACTACGAATTTAACTTTACCAGAAAGTTGGCAAAAATAAATTTTTCTGTCTTTTTATTAAATGACACAGGTTTTTATGAAGCGAAATTTCAAGAAAAGAAAATACATGAAAAGAAAATTAGTGCATTTGAATCTTCAGAAAACTCTAACTCCAAATTAATTTTTGTAGCAAGCAAAAAAAACAGAACTGAGTGGTCAAAAATTTGGAGTTACACAAGTTTTACTTTGAACGAAACAGGCCAGATAGATTCGGGAGACGAGATTATGATTTTTAAAAGTTATGCTTTAGAAAATTTCTTCTCAGAAGATACAACAATTGAAATTTTAAAGGACTTTGAAAATTATTGTGAATCCTATGATTTAGTTTTTAGATACAAAGAAAAAACTGTATGATAAAACGAAATGAATTCATTCAACATGAGATTTGGATGTTAAGCACTTTTGGAGCTTTTCAGAGAGCAAACATTTACAAAGATGGAGTCACTGAAACTGAACGTAAACAATTCAGGACTAAATTAAGAGGCTATATAGAAAACAGCTTAATTACAAAGTACTTAGATGAAGTGACTGAAGAAAATCACATTCAAAATATTATTGCACTTTCTGAATATACAACTGAATTTAGTTCTATATTGAAACAAGGTCGAATCAACATTGGCATAAGTCAAAAATTATTAAACTTATATTTAAAATATCTTTGGTGCTTAGACAAAATAAGTGCACCACCACATTTTCCTGTAGATAGTATTATTCAAAAACATCTTAAGATAGTTAATCCAACCCCTTGGACTAAGATGACTAATGTTGAGGAATATCTCAGAGTTATTCAAGTAGCCAAGGATTTGTTGCCCAGTAAGCCTTATTCATCCATAGCAGAATTAGAGTTATATCTTTTTGAAAGAAATTAAAACTATAAAAAATGAATAGACAATATCAAATAAGTGTTTTGTCTAAAAATTAAAAATTTATAAGTGTTTTTCACTATTCATAAGCGTTTTTCACTATTTTTGAATAATCATTTTTCACTTTAAAACATGGATAGTAAGCGTTTTTCACTAAAGATAAGTGTTTTTCACGGTATTAAAGCACCCGAAGAAGGAACATTGGTAGGATATGGAGCCTTAATTGAAGCCTATTCATTATCAATGCCAATACCTAATCAATTGGCACTTATTAGTTCAAAAAAACGTCAATATACAAGTGAGAATTGGCAAGTATTAACTTCAAGACATGAGCCAGAAGATACCTTATACAAACAACTTGTATTCGCTTTAAAATACGAAGGAATTAATTTATTATTCTTTAAAAAATTATTTGAGACACTTACCGAACAAGAGATAACGGCATTGGTACAGATAGAACCACAAGGACAGTACAGCCGTAAAATTTGGTTTCTATATGAATGGTTATCAGGAAAAACATTGCCTATCCCTGATTTAGAAAAAGGAAACTTTGTTACTTTAATAGATGAAGATATCCAATTTGGATTATCAACAAGCACTAATTCCAGCAGACATCGTATCAAAAACAATTTGCCAGGAACAGTTGATTTTTGTCCGTTAATCCATAAAACGGAAAAGTTAACCAACTATATCAACGAAAATCTTTCCAATAAAAAGAATAGTTATTTAAAAGCTATTCACAAAGATGTACTACAAAGAGCATCAGCGTTTTTATTACTAAAGGATTCAAAAGCATCTTTTACAATAGAAGGAGAAAACCCAACTAATACACGTGCAGTTCGATGGGGAAAAGCTATTGGGCAGGCTGGTTCAAAACCTTTGGACAAAGAAGAACTACTTCGTTTACAACAAATAGTAATTGAAAACAGTCGTTTTATTGAAATGGGATTTAGAACAGAAGGTGGTTTTGTAGGTGAACATGAACGTACAACTGGAGAACCCATTCCTGAACATATTTCGGCTAAGTGGGAAGACATCGATATTCTAATAAATGGCTTGTTCGCTACTTATGAAAAAATGGAGGAATCAAAATTTGATGCTGTGTTAGCTGGTGCAACGATAGCTTTTGGTTTTGTTTTCATTCACCCATTTGTTGATGGTAACGGAAGAATTCATCGCTATTTGATGCATCACATATTATCTAAAATGCAGTTTGCACAACAAGGAATTATTTTTCCAGTATCAGCTTCAATTTTGAATCATATAGATGATTATAGATTAGTATTAGAATCCTATTCACACCCAATATTAGATTTCATTGAATGGAAAAAAACGAAGTCTAATAATATTGAAGTTTTAAATGACACTATAGATTTTTATCGTTATTTTGATGCTACTAAACAAGCTGAGTTCTTATATGACTGTGTAAATGATACAATTGAAAATGTCATTCCGCAGGAAGTAGACTATCTTCAAAAGTACGATGAAATGAAAAGTTATCTGGATGATATTTTTCAAATGCCTGATAAAATGGTAGCCTTACTTATTCGTTTTCTAGAACAAAACAATGGTAAACTTTCTAAAAGAGCATTAGAAAAAGAATTTTCAGCATTAACTGAAGAAGAAGTAAAAGAAATAGAAGAACATTACCAATTATATTTTAACTAATGTCAAAACAACCCGAAGCAGTATTAGAAGACCAGTTAGTTGTTCAACTTCAAAAGTTAGGATATGGTTTAGTAGTTTTAAAAGACGAAAATGAGCTTACTACAAATCTAAAGCATCAATTAGAAATCCATAATCGACAAGCACTCCTAAAAACGGCAAATGCTAAATTTTCAGCAACCGAATTTGAAAGAGTTTTGAATATATTAGCCAAAGGCTCGGTGTTTGAAAAAGCTAAAAATCTAAGAGAAAAGCAACACATCGTAAGAGATAATGGTGATAACTTATATTTCGAGTTCATCAATACTGAACATTGGTGCCAAAATCAATTTCAGGTTACACACCAAGTCTTAATTGACGGTAAATACAAAAACCGTTATGATGTAACCCTGCTGATAAATGGTTTGCCAATGGTTCAAATCGAACTAAAACGCAGAGGATTGGAGCTTAAAGAAGCATTCAACCAAATCAACCGTTATCAGCGACATTCGTTTGGTCACAATTCAGCTTTATTTCAGTATGTTCAGATATTCGTTATCAGCAATGGAGTCAATACAAAGTATTACGCCAACAACAAAAAACAATCTTTTAAGCAAACCTTTTATTGGACTGATAAAGAAAACAAACGACTTACTAATATCCTGAACGGATTCACTAGTGAGTTTCTGGAACCATGTCACATATCTAAAATGATATGCAAATACATCGTTTTGAACGAAACTTATAAAATACCAATGGTGTTGAGACCCTATCAATTTTATGCAGTTGAAGCATTGATAGACCGTGTAAAAAACAGCACTAAAAACGGATATATTTGGCATACCACTGGCTCAGGAAAAACACTCACATCCTTCAAGGCAAGTCAAATCATAATGAATTTGCCAGAGGTCAAAAAAGTAGTTTTTGTAGTTGATAGAAAGGATTTGGATTACCAAACTACCAAAGAGTTTAACAGTTTCAGCAAAGGAAGTATTGACGGAACCGACAATACCAAAGCATTGGTTAAGCAGTTTGAGAATGATACTAAGTTGATAGTGACCACTATTCAGAAACTAAATACCGCTATCAGTAAAAAGCAGTATTTGGAGAAAATGGATAAATTGAAAGACGAGCGCATTGTCTTTATCTTTGATGAATGCCACAGAAGTCAATTTGGCGACACACATAATCGCATTAAAGCATTTTTTAACAACATCCAGATGTTTGGATTTACAGGAACACCAATCTTTGCTGATAATTCCGTAAAAAATGATTTAGGAAGAAGAACCACTTCAGAACTATTTAGTGATTGTTTACACAAATACGTTATTACGGATGCGATTAAAGACGAAAACGTATTGAAGTTTTCAGTGGAATATGTGGGAAGATATAAGCAGAAAGCAGACCGAGAAACCGCAGTTGATATTGAAGTAGAAGACATTGACACAAAGGAGTTGATGGAAGACCCGAAACGATTGACAAAGATTGCTGATTATATCATTGACAACCATAGCCGTAAAACTCATAATAGAGAATTCACAGGTATGTTCTGTGTATCTAGTGTTGAAACCCTTATCAAATATTATGATATTTTCCACAGCAAAAAACTTGCTGGAGAACACAATCTAAACATTGCAACTATATTCAGTTATTCAGCTAATGAAGATGATAGTGATGCCAACGGATTTTTACCCGAAGAAGTATCAGTAGTAGAAGAACCAAGAGCTTTATACGGTTTACACGTTCACAGCCGTGAAAAATTGGATGAATTTATTAGTCATTATAATGAAATGTATGATACTAAATATTCAACCAGAGACAGCGAAAGTTTTTACAACTACTACAATGATATTTCTAAAAAAGTAAAAGAACGTAAGATTGATATTTTACTAGTAGTAAATATGTTCCTTACTGGGTTTGACAGTCCAACGCTTAGTACATTATATGTAGATAAAAACCTGAAATACCATGGTTTAATACAAGCATATTCCAGAACAAACAGGGTTTTGAATGAGCAAAAATCGCAAGGAAACATTGTCGTGTTCCGAAACCTAAAGAATGCAACAGATGAAGCTATAACGCTTTTTAGTAATAAAGATGCAATTGATGTAATTGTCATGAAACCGTATGAAGATTACACCAAGAAATTTAACGACGCATATGACCAGCTAATAAAGCTAACACCAACAGTTGAAAGTGTAAACGAATTGCAAACTGAAGAGAATGAATTGGAATTTATCAAGGCTTTCAGGGAGCTTATGAGATTACGAAATATCATGCATTCGTTTTCTGATTTTGACTGGTCGGATTTGGAAATGGATGAACAGCTTTTTGAAGATTATAAAAGTAAGTACCTAGACTTATACGACAAAGTAAAAACAGACCATCAAAAGGAAAAAGTATCCATTTTGGAAGATGTAGATTTTGAATTAGAGTTAATACATCGTGACGATATCAACGTAACTTATATTGTACAGCTTTTAATCAAACTGAAAGCCAATACAAAACAGGATACTTCCAAAACTGAAAAAGAGATTTTCAACCTATTAAACACCGAAGCCGATTTAAGAAGCAAACGTGAATTGATTGAAAAATTCATCAAAGAAAACCTTCCAGTTATTGAAGATACAGATGATGTAACACAGGAATTTGAAAAATTCTGGAGTATTGAACAACAAAATGCCTTTAATCAACTGGTAAAAGATGAAAATCTATCGCAGGAAAAAACAGAAAAACTAATAGAGAATTATTTGTTTTCGGAGCGAGAACCAATGAGAGATGAAATATTAGATTTGATTGAAGGCGAAAAACCAACTATTTTACAGAGAAAGAAACTAGGTGACAGAATTCTAAGCAAAATAATAGGTTTTGTAGACACGTTTATAAATGGAATTGCAGGGTAATCCTCCCTCCCAATAGGAGTCCTCCCCCGGTTAATGATTTTAACCTTTGTATAAATATGCCTAAGTTACCTCCCCGTGAGATTCCTTTTTATCAAGATGGCGTATATATAAGCACTAAATTGGTAAATTTTCTGACGATACTTTTTTATGTTGATATTTTGAAAAAATATTTTTTAAATTTTTTACCTAAAAAAAGGCGATTTTTATATCAGTTTAAACGTACCTTTTGTTCTTAAAATGCACTACGTTAGCATGTATTCATTCAGATGGCTAACCAGTCATTATTAGTTTTTTCTAGCAAAAAACGATGTTTTAATCGGTATGCTAAGCGTGCTGTTGGAGTTTTTTTTAAAAAAATTTCTGAAGCTGATATTTATTATAAACAGCGATTATGAAACTAAAAATTTTACTTAGACAGTCACAGATGCGAATGCTTCTAGACAAAGTTGGAATACCTCCATGTTGCAAATCATTAAATATGAATGGCGCAACAGCATCTTTTATTTATCAAGAAAAGAAGTAGTTTTTAGGTGTGTTTTTTAATCAACCACACCGTTAAGAACATTTAGTCCTTTTTCAAACAACCTTTTTGCTTGGTCAACTTCATTTTGGGTGACTGAGCTTCCTTTCGTTGATACAAACATTTCTCTTATATCAACGTCCAAAGCTTCAGCAATCTGTAATAGTAAATTTATTGTAGGTAAATTTTTTTCAGAGTTAATATTACTTATTGTAGTCATGCTAACACTAACCTTACTAGCAAGCTCTTCTCTGCTCACTCCCTTTTGATTCATTATTTCTTTTAAACGTAGAATTTCCATATTTATTTTTTTTCAAAGATACACAAAAAGTAAGCAACACTTACTTTATTTAAAAATAAATCAAGTATAATTTGCTTTTAAATAAAACATAGCTTTACTTTGTACTGTAATAATGAAGCGAAACTTGATTTATGAAAGCAAGGGAATTTAAAACTGAGATTAAAGACATCAAAGAAAACCTGAGAGGTTTAACACTTCAGTTGGTTAATACAAAAGGTTATAGACCATACTTCAATTTAAAGGACTTTGGTAATGCAATCTTAGAAGAAGAGAAAAAAGGAAATGATTTCCGTATCAATCAAGTTTGGACTAAAGCTGGTATCGTTGGAGCAAAATCAATTAAAGCTCTTGCTGAATTAATCAAAACAGAATCAGTAACAGCAATACAATTTGAAAGCTTTTATAATCAAACTTCAACAGAAGGATTCATAAGAAGCTTTGGAGCATTAGACTAAACTATAAAAAAGAAAAACATGGAAACTACATCAAGAACAATGGAAATAGCTCAAACAATTTTAGAACAAATAAAACATACAGACAGAACTGCCTTAATGGCTTGGGGAGCTAAAAACTTTTCAGCAATCAGTGAGAGCAAAGAATTTGAAGGCGGATTGGCTTTTCAAGTTAATGGTTTACTACATAAAGGCTGGGTTAAAGTTTGTCTTCGTTGGGTTGATGACTATACAATAATATTTATGAATAAAAATCGTGAGGTAGTTAGAACTTTTGAAGGTGCTTACTGTGACATGCTGGTCGATGTTATAGATTGGATTGAGGGAAAGTAATCTTAATCCTGTGCAAAATTAGATTATACTTTATCCTTGAATGGTACTGTAAAACTTAAGCTCAATAAATTCATTAAAAAAACCGTGCAAAATACACCATTCTAATATTGCACATAAAAACAACAGATTATGAAAAAAGGCAGGTATGTCAGACAAAGTACGGCTCAACAATCTAACCTGCGCCAGTTGGCAAAAGCCCATCCAGATGAAATATTATTCATTGATACAATAAGTGGCTCTATTCCATTTAATGAAAGACCCGCTGGAAAAAAACTTATCGAAGCCGTTGAAGCTAGAGAAGTAGATTACGTTTCATTCCATGCTATCGATAGAGCAGGAAGGTCAACTATCAATGTTTTACAAACACTAAAATTTTTCTTTGATAAAGGAGTGATTGTTAAGATTGATAATTTGGGGCTTGAGTCAATGATAAATGGAAAAGCTAATCCAGTATTTAACCTAATTACAACTATTTTATCAGAGCTATCGAGTTTGGAAAAATCTTCTCTTCTTGAAAGACAAACTGAAGGGATAATTCAAGCTCGTTTGAGAGGAGTATATAAAGGGCGTGAAAAAGACACCTTTGAATCGGATGATGTAATTTTAGCAAAGCATAAAAAAGTGGTGAAAGAGCTAAAAGCAAATCCAAATTTATCATTAAGAAAAATTGGAACCCTAACGAATGTTTCTCCAAATACAGTGAAAAAAGTTATAAGTGTTCTTCAAAAGCAAAATTAGAAGCTATGCAAATTAAAATTCAACATCAAGAGGATAAAATCTATTATACTTTTAAAGTAAAGGATGCTAATAAGCTTACATGTGTTGAAGTAAACAGGATATGTACCAAAATGCGGGTTAAAGCTTTATTTGTAAATAGCAAGTACTATGAAAATAAGTGATGATTAATTACTTATTAATTAGCACAGACAAAAATATTAGAACCTTGCTTTGAAAAGAAAGCAAGGTTTTTTATTACTTCAATTAAATCGAATATTTAGGATGTTTGGACTAACATCTCCCTTTTTGAGGATAACAATGACCCCTTTGCAATTACTTAACAGTTTTTGTCTCTTTTAATGAGGTAATTATATCTCTGAATTCGATTGCATTTTCATAGTATTCCTTTTCTACGAAGTAATCTAATTTTTTTTCATAGGCAGATATTAACTGTAAAACTATCGAATTTGACACTATTGGAAAATCCTCTCCAACTAAATGCATGTAATATAATTTTTCTACTTGATTGTCAGTTAATTTTTTTCCTGTTATTGCCTTGTTTAGAGTATTTATATAGCTCTTACCTAAATTTTTAACATTTTTCATTTTAAGTTTTGGAAACCTCATGCTTACAATATTAGTTTCTCCAATGGTTGTTTGATTTTTCATATTTAAAATATTTTATTAATATGATGCAAAACTACATACACAAGTTGTCCATACCCATTCAAAGTCAACAATTGTCAACTTTGATAACTAAATTAACAACGAACCGCTTTAAAATAAACACATAAAAACTTATTATTCAATTAGTTACTAATAATACTGCTTTTTTATTACTTTTATTTCTAAAAAGTAATTATTATGAATCCGAAAGTATCTATTAAACAAATAATCATTGATTTCATTTATATAGGCGACCAATTAAAAGAACTTTTTAAAGACAAAAAAAAATATCAATCCATAATTGAATTTATATTAGCTGAAGACTATCTAAATGAAGATTTAAATATTCAATACCCAAAATTAAAAGATGCTGAAGTAGCTACAGGATTGAAATTACACATTTTAAGGAAGCTTTTATTAAAAATGCATAGTGAGATTTTTACTTATGAACGTAAATTAAATTTAAGCTTTAAAAAATTTTTGTATCACTTTTATATAAGTTATTTTGACTATAGTTGCCAATTTACTGTTGATTATCTAACCCATTTACCAAGAATTGGCGATAGTATAAGCTTACCTTTTGTTAGTGCTTTAATCCCAATTAATTACTTCTACGTGGATGATATAAGGCACGAACTTGAAAATAATACTCAAATAGTTATCATAACATTAAAGGTTGGTAGTTTTAGTGAATACTTCCGATATATGAAAGATAGAGCTTTAGAATTACGAGAAATTAGCTTTACGGATAGTTATGACTTAAGTGAAGATGAAATTAAAAAAATAATTTATTCAAAGTCTAATTATACGTAACTCTTAGCTTCTAAAAAAATAGTAGTATACATCTCTTCCATAAAAAATAATTTCCATCAATTAACCATAAAAAATTTAATTATACCTAATCTAACTATAATTAAATCTGTTCAATGCTATCAATCACTAATGCAAGAAAATTTTAAATAAAAATGGATTTTTTACACTGATGAAGAAATTCTTATGACAAGAGATATACTCTATAAGTTTGCTGAAGTGTACCATAACCATATGTATAAGGACACTTCTTCTAATGACTCTCTTTCCCCAAATAAAACAATTGTCATTAATATAAATCCATAGATGCTGAGATTAAAATCTTCTTTTTAAATTCTAACTTCTTCCGTATTTTAGAAAATATGGTTTTCCGTAATCTAATTATGAATTAAAAAATGATATTTGTTTTTTAGCAACATGAAATTGTAATCAACAATTACTAACAGGTATAAATACGTGTTTTTACATGAAATTAAAAATCAAATTTGATTATACATATATTTGTTTTTATCAATCTAATGAAACAAAGGATTAGTTAGCTCTCAAACAATATGAGCGACGGAGCCTAACAAGAAATTGAATCATTAAGAAACCTAATCTAAATAATAAAAAACTATGAATTTAAAATTATTAAAAGAACAGGTTTCAATAACTATAGATAATCTAAAAGACCACGGGAAGTTTCCAAAAGAAAATAATTTATATGATTACAAACTTGAATTAAATTTTTATGGTCAAACTGACCCAGTTGAAATTTTCATGCGAAATTTTACTAAAGACATTCTATCTTTTTCAAATTCAAATGGGGGAATTCTTTTAATTGGAATAAAAGAAGAAAAGTCCACAGGAGAGCTTGAAGATACTGGTTTAGATATTAAAAATTTTGATTTACTAAATAAAATTGATTTAAATAAAATCTCTCAAAAATTCGATAAAATAGCAAAAGTTGGTGTTGATTTAGATTTACAACACTTTCAATCTGGTACTAGAAAATTTTTTTATATACTAATTGAAAAACAAAATCAAATAATAATCCCCATAAATGATTTCCCTGATTATAATATAAAGAAAGGCGAAATTATTTATCGTGTTTCAGGTAAAAACGAAACTGCCAATTCAACGACTCAAGATTTCAATCGTTTCATTCAAGTAAAAGCTAATGAAAAAAACAAAGAGTTTATGGAAATTTGGTCAAAATTATTACCCGAAATTTTTGACATCAATCCCAGAGAAGTTCTGATATTAAATCCAAAAAACAATACTGTATATGGCTACAACTCAAAAGATAATTTACTTTCTAGCAGTGAAATAGATATTGACCAAACAGAGAACGGAGTTTTTAATATTATATTAAACGCAATTTCGGCTGGAGATATTGGAAAAATATCAAATGATGAAGGCAAACCAATTTATAAAATAGTTGGAGAATTGAAAAGCAAAACACCTAGGGATTTTATTTATTTTTCGAGTCTTTTAGAAAAAATAAAACATCATTGTAACTATAATTTCACATCAAATCAGTTAAAATTTGTCTTTAAACATCTAAAATGGATTAATGATGAAAAATTACCAATCGAAAATCCAGACGAAACAAAAATAAACAAGACATTTAATCAATTTATTTGGGTGGAAATACTAGACAAAACGCATAAAGTTGTGTTTTCTGAAAATGCTGTTCAACCAATAGTTAAAGCAATCAATGAAATAAATAATCATATTAATATTTTTGGAAAATTATTACAGACTAAATCAAAAAAGAAAACAAAATAATTCAATGCGGTAACATCCACTTAAAGAGATTGGAGCTTTATTAATCAAATATATTTTTAAAATGCTATCACTTACAAAATGCAAAAAGAAATTAAACAAGAACGGAATTTTTTATACTGATGAAGAAATACTCATGATAAGAAATGTACTTTATAAGTTTGCAGAAGTTTACCACAATCATATGCAAAAAAATACCTTATCAGATGACTGTATTTCACTAAAAAAAATAAAATAATTTATATGCAAGCTAATAACTACCAATGATATGGAAGAAAAAATACCAGAAATAGATAATGAGTTTTTTTGTATTGCAAACTATGATAATCCAATTCTTTCTGCACTAGTTTCAAGCTTTGTGTCAAAATTTGGAAAATATTTACCAATGTTTGAGTTTTCATCTGTTACATCAGCAAACAACGAAGCGGATAAGATTGATGAAGAAATAGATGAGCACCAATTATCCCGAGTTAGAGCTACTGAATTAAATATAAAAATAAAAAACACACTCAAAAGAATTGGAGGATGTAATCTTCTTTTGTTAATAGATTTATCTGAAGCACAAAAGTCATATTTAACATTTTTAGAAGAATATACTATCGTCGAAATTAAAGATATTCATGATGTAGAAATATATCTAAGATATGCTTCCAACAAAACAGAATACTTAAATTGTTCTTCTAATGATATATATGCTGGTTTGTATTACGCTTCAGAAAACAACCTACTATTAAAGATAGATGAAACGGCAGAAAAAATTGAAATTAATGATAATAAAGACGGCATAATAATAATCGAAAAAATCAATTATGTATCAACAATTATTGCGGTTAATTATGCAATTTCAATTAATGCGACACTAAAAATAATTGACCCCGTTACATTAAATGAAAGAGAAATTTATGAATTAATAGAAAAATGGCAGGATGGAGATGCTAATTCTTTTAATGATTTAAGCGCTAATATTTATCCCAATGTTGAAAGTATAAATTTTCTCAATTATAGATATGCAACTTTTTTTACTATTGGAGCACCTTACTCATTAATACTAAAAAATATTATTCCATTTACACATGTCCATTTATATCTGAACCCTGATTTCTTTATTTTTAATAACTTATACTTTCAAAATAATTACGAAATTAAATCCGCAATAGTTTTCTCTCCTTTAGAATTTAACGATGAGGAAACGGATTATGTAATTTCTAAATTTTCAGAAAACAACTACTATGTAAAAGAACTTATAGGAAAAGATGCCACTGTATATAATATAGATAATCATGTAAAAGAATATCCTTTTGATTTTTTACATATTTGTAGTCATGGAGGCGAAATTAATGGATATTCTATAACAGAAAAATTCATTGACAGTAATGGTAATTCACATATAGTTGAATATGATGAAATTGTAAGTTTCGCTCCTTCCCGTGGTAAGAAATTAATTCCCGTAACTACTAAAATGATATGGCGAAAGTTTGATGGTTATCATTGGAAAAGTAAAGAATTAAAAGAAGCAAACTTTCCACATCATGTATTTTCAGATATGCTAAATGAATTACGCAAAAACAAAAACAAAAATAGAATACCAAAGAGTAAAGTTCCTAATTCTTGTGCCATAAAATGCTTTGATTTTAGTTATCAAGCAATGTTTAATTTATTAGCTGGCTCTCAATCCCCCATCATCTTCAATAACACTTGCTGGTCATATTCTGATATTTCTCATAAATTTATTGAAGTAGGCGCAAGAGCATATATTGGAACTTTGTGGGGTATAAATAACAATATTGCAAAAAGAACCGCTGAATCATTTTATAGTGATTTATTCAATGGTACAATTTTAGGCGCATTGCAAAGTGCTTTAATTAATACAGTAGGAACAAACGATGAAAACATATATTTTATATGGGGACTACATTTTACTTCAATAAAGGCTGGTACATCAAATGAAGAAAGTAAAAAGGACGTAGCTTTAAAATTACTGCAATCAATAAATATTTGGGTTGATAAATTAAATACAACAACCAAACCATCAATTCAAAAAAATATTATAGAATTAATTGAATGGAATGAATATCAATTAGCAAGATATTTTATCAAAGAGGTTACAGCTATTATCGATGAAGGCAAAGTAATAAATCGATAATTACTAAATTAGAAAAATCAATAGCTAAACAAATCTATATGGAAGAGAATGCAAAATATATTGAAGAAAAAAATTCAGACGAGTTATCGGAAAAGTTTCATGAAAAAGCGGGAAATATTTCTAGAGATTTAAATCGACAACTCTTATCATTATCGACGGGTATTATAGGCGCATTCTTTATTCTAGCTTTTAATGAAAAGCATTTAAACATTTTTATAAAAGTTTGTATAATAATTTCTATCATTTGTTTTGGACTAACAATTTATTTTATAATTTCAGGAATGCAAAGTGATTCGAGCAAAAATTATTTCTTAGCAAATATTAATGACTCTACGAAACAAGACAAAAGAGAGGAAAACATAGAATTAAAAAAGAAATTTAATGACAAACAATTGGATGCAAAAAAAAAATCTCGACTCTCTTTCATTTCAGGTGTAATATGTTCAATCATACTTTTAATTATACATCTGTTTTCATAAATCGATTAGTATTTTAAAAAAACTTATGCTAGAGAATACTATCATTAATCACTAAATAGTAAAAATAAATATGTATTATCCGAACGCTATTGAACAAATTTGCTATGAACAAGAACATATTGACAACGTTTGGGAAGAAATTAAACAAAATATTCCAAAATATTTTCAACAGTATGTGGACACAGAAGGTGGACATTCTATTCAAGGAAATTTAGCTGAAAAACTTGCTGAAAAATTCGGCTCAACATCAAAACCAAAAAAGAAAGAAAAAGATATAAAAAAAGTACTTGAAAGATTGTTGAGTGAGACAATTGCTGAATTTGAAAAAGAAAGAGAGTCCTATAAAGAAATTCTTGACTTAGAATCTCTCGAAGAATATAAATATGACGTAAATTCTTTTAAAAACACAGTTTAAAAAATCAAATTCCAATTATTCGTAAGACACTTAAAAATAAGCAAGCAAAAGAGCTTGATAAATTTCGTGAAGCTTTCAACAATGCGCAACCAGGGCATTTATTTGAAGTAACTTCAAACATCATAAAATTGGCTAATCAATGGAAAAATGAGCGATATGATGGAAAGAAATTTGAGCAAATAAACAAATGTGATGACTTAGACTATTATGACTTGGATAAAGAAACTTATACTGCTTATGGCGTTATCGGAGGTGGTATAAAAAGTCATTTTATTTTTAAGCTATTCCCTGAAATGTATCCCAGTAGAAGCCGTGAAGCAGTTTGGGCATTATATTATTTAAGCAATAAAAAAAAATTTGATTGCAAAGAAGAATCTCAATTCTTAATGATTAATTCAAATGAAGGAACCACACAGCAAAATTATTTTTATCCTTATGGAATTTTTGCTTTTTACGCTTTAAGGATTTTTAATAAGTTGAAAGAACTTTATGCAAAAAATGGTGTCATTCTATCAATTGAATATCGATTTGTAGCTGTGGACGGGTTTCTGTCATTTATTTCAAGAAGCCACCAAAATGAAATAAATCTTTTAAAACAAAATTCACAAAATTATCATTATGACTACTAACGCGGCTGAAATTTTTAAAAAGGAATTTCCTGTATTAGCAGATAATTTTCCATTAAAACCTTTTCAAGAAAAAGTAATTAATCACGTTATTAGAAGTGGCTCAACGCTAGCAGTAATGCCAACAGGAGGTGGAAAGTCTTTAATATATTGGGTTACTGCAAAAGCTTTAAAAGGAACTTGCCTAGTCATTTCTCCACTTATTGCCTTAATTGATGAACAAGCCGAAAAACTTACAAAACAAGGACTCAACGTTTTGGCAATTCATGGTGGTATGGAAGCTTCAGAACAAATCAAACAACTCAAAAAGTTTGCAAAGGGAGAAATTAATCCTGATTTCATCTTTGCAAGCCCTGAAAGAATGGCTACTGATGGATTTTTTGAGTACTGTATTTCTGTACAAAAAAACAAAATAAAATTAGTGGTAATTGATGAAGTTCATTGTATAAGTCAATGGGGGTTTGATTTTAGGCCATTTTATAAACATATTCCAGTATTTTTAAATTCGGTTTTCTCTAATCAATGGCCAAACATCTTAGGACTAACCGCGACCATCAATCCAAAGGAGCTAATCGATATTACAAATGATTTAAAAATTGATAAAAAATCAATTCTAAAAGATGATGTTTTATTACGATTTGACATTGATTTAAAAGTTGAAAAATTCTTAACTGAGGAAGAAAAGCTAAAGAGACTTTGGGAAATAATAGAAGAACATAAAGACGAGAAAACCTTAGTTTACTTATATCGTAAATATCACAAAAACGGAGCTGAAGATTTATGTGACATTGCCAATAAAATGCACTTTAATGCATTGTCATTTCATGGCGATATGACAAGCGGGGAAAGACAAAAAATCATTTCTGAATATAGAGATGGTTCAACAAATTTAGTTTTTGCAACTAATGCTTTTGGAATGGGAATAGATATTCCAAACATTCGTATTGTCATCCATTTCATGTTACCTGAATCAATTGAACAATATTATCAGGAAATTGGAAGAGCGGGAAGAGACCAAAATGGTGCAACTTCTTATATGCTATATTCAAACAAAAACATTCAAGTTCGTAAAACACATTTTATAAACAAGTCTTTTCCAAAAAGTAATGAAATAAAAGACCTATTTAAAAAAGCAAGCAACAATGAAATTGGGAAAAAGACATTACAATATTTCGTAGAAGAAGAATTGCAAAATGCACTTCCTTATTTTTTAAGTTGTAAAGCAATTACGATTGAAGGTAAAGGTTTTACAGGTCTTAAAGTTTTTAAGACTAATACCAATCCAAAATTAAAATCTATGATAGATTCTTCAAAAACAGGTATGGTCATTCCTTTATTTTTAAAGCAGGAAAATTTAAACTTATCATGTAAGGAATTTTTTAACATTACATATAAAGCATTAGTTGAAGGTGAAGCTACATTAAGTAAAACTCTTGACAAATGTTTAATCATTAGTACTTCTGAAGCAGAACTAAATGAAGAACAAATTAATAGTATAAGTGCTGAAACAGAAATAAAAAGGGAATACAAACACAACTTATTAGATTACCTCGTTTATCTTCTTGACAATTTTGATAGTTCGGAATTCCTGCATCAAGAAATTGGTAGTTATTTAGGTGTAAGCAAACACTTACTTGGTAAAATTCATAAAACAGAAAGTGGAATTTGGGTACGCTCAAAATCAGAAGTTATTATAGCAAACATATTATTTCATTCTAATATTAAATTCCAGTACGAAGAAAAACTTTATTACAATGCAAGGCAATGGAAGGAGCCCGATTTTACAATTAGACACAACGGTAAAACTTGGTATTGGGAACATTTAGGTTTGCTAGGCAATGAAAAGTACAATGAGAATTGGCAAGAAAAGAAAGAAATATTTAAAAACCTTGGGGTTTATGAAAAAGTTATTACCACAAAAGAAAGTGCAGTTCTCAGTAACCAAACGAACGAGTTAATTAAACAAATATTATCTACATAATCTCATTAAATATTACAAGCTTTATTTACAAAAATTACTATTTAAAGGTTATATGTTTTTTTTCTAAGAGGAACATTTTGTTAAATTTAATCTAAAAAATAAAAATAAACTTGTGTATTATTTAAGTTTAGCTTAAATTTACACACATGAATGATTCTCTAAAAAATATTCTCAATTTCTCTTCTACACTTAATGCTCAATTAAGAGCAACTGAGAAATTCTCTAATATAATTAAGATTGAATCTCAATTTAGCAAATCGAATGAGTCCTATAATAAACTCACAACAATAAATTCAAGAGTTACGGAAGTAAATGATTTATTTTCTCGATATCAAAATTTGGCTAAATCTATTGATTTAAAGTCTGAAGATATTGTCTCAACACCATTAAAAATCATTAAGTCTTTAAATAGTGGCGGAATGTCACAAAGTATGATTGCCCTTCAAAATTTTGTTCGTTCTCAACAAAATTTAGAAAAATATAGTTCTTCATTCTATTTTTTAGGAAACTCTAAACATTCAATATTTAGGAGGAATTCTTCTATTTTTCGACATGAAAATAATTTTCAGTCAAAATGGGTTGAATTTGACAAGTTGCAATTCCAAAAAAGCTTCAATGATTTTGAATACTATGCTAATTTAAAGTCTTTTGCTGAGCATGACATTTTAAGAAGTAAGCTTTTAAAGAGTCAAATAAATCAGAAAATTGAAAAAGTATTACGAGGTATACCACATAGCAATACTGAGACCAACAACTTTTATCCTTATTTGAATAGAGGTCGAAATCTAGATTTCTCCCATCAACAAAAATTAGAAAATTTTAAAAACTTCATTATTAGTGGAGATTTTGGTTTTACATATACAGTTGGCTTAGAAGATTTTCTTTGGACTCACTTTACTAAGATTGATGAATTAGATGAATCAATTAATTACTCTGCATCAAAATTAAAATTTTTAAACAAAATAATAATCTCTATATCTAATAGTCGAAAAAAAGACGCATTAAATAAAAGAGATTTCTTTAGAAAAATTAATAGCTTTCATTTCAAGAACCTAGATGACGAATACCATTCATTTTCTTTAACAGCTTAGGCGGATTAAGGTTTAAAATGGTTTTCTAAACCTTAATATTTTAAATTTTAAAAATTAAAAATATTAAAGAAATGAGAAATAAAAATAAAGAGATTATATCTCAAATAGATAATGCTCTATTAAATGTAGAGATGAATGATGTTACTAGAGAATTGTTTATGATGCTAAGGGAAGAAATTCCTAAAGCTAAAACAAAGGAAGAAAAACTTAAAATAGCACTTAAATTAGTGGATGCAATAACTACAGTAGCAAATATTGCATCCATGTTTCAATGAAAATAATTTTATTATGGAAATAGGTAAAGTAATTAAACTTTTAATCAAAAAAAGAGGTATGAAACAAGTAGAAGTCGCTAAGTTAATTGGCAAAAGTCCTACTGCGTTATCACAGATTATAAGCGGTACTTTCAAACCTCAATCAGACACACTTGAAAAGCTTAGTGAGGTTTTAAATATACCAATTGCCGTAATACATTTTTTGAGTATTTCGGAAGATGACGTACCAAAAGAGAATTTACCACTTTACAGAAACCTTGCTCCAAGCATTGAAAAATATTTAATTGATATTTTTTCTGTTAATCAAGAAGATTTAACTTTACAATAAATCATTAAATAAAAGAATATCAAAATATGGATATCCTTTTATTTAATCATCTTAATAAAAGCATATATTTGTAATCAATGTTACTTTGAAGTTTTAATTAGTACCCTAATTGGTACCCTGCAAAATATATTTTCGTAATCCATTGGATTCATTGGCTTGAAGCGATTTAGAGAAGAACCTCTTTCTCCGCGGAAGGCTTAAAAAGAGAGTTTTCAAACTTTTTAAAAAGGCCTAAAAGATCGGTAAACCCTGTAAATCTAAAAATTTGTAGGGTTTTTTCTTTATGCTGTTTTTCAATATTATAAAAATACTAAAAAACTTTGGCGCATTCTCAATGGAGGAGATACCTTTTCTGTTACAAAAACTTAAGGCGATTTTTAGGATATTCGCCCGAATAAGTTTTGCGGCAAAACCAAATAACTAATTGATTTCATCAAATTAAAAATAAAAAAAAGTATTTGATTAGAGAATTCTCTTTTGTAATAATAGACGCTTTAAAATTAGAAAAGGTTGACGAAGTTGTTTTTTTAGACTATTTGCTATAATATAAATCAATTGTAATTGTAAGTTACCCTACAGGGAAATTCTCGAACCATTTTCATGATGATTTAAAAAGAACGAATAGCGAGTAAATCATTTACTTTATTAGCTTAAGAAAATTTGTTTTTTCATAATTTAAAGTTTTATAATATCTGTGTAGATGATCATAAATAATAAGTTCATACATTCTTTGTTTAGAGTTATATTGACGGTTAATCATCATATGAATATGACTCGCTAAAAAGTCAAAAAGATCGATTTGAATTGTATTTTTTAGTTCTGATATTTTCTTTGTGGTTTGATTTTGTTTTTCTTCAATTAATTCGTAAAAATCTGGGATATTATTTCTATTTTCTCCTTTTAAATAGTATTTTAATTCGTTGGATAATTCTCTATATTTTTTATCAAGTTCTTTTTTTAATATTTTATCTGCCTCAAATTCTTCCTTAAATGAATGCTGTAAAGCTTGCATTAAAACGAATTTATCATGCGGAGACAAAGAAAAAGAGTTTAAAAGAGAATCGATTGAGCAAAAACTGAATAAAAGCGCCATTTCTTTTTTTTGAAATGTTTTCTTTAGTGAAAGATATTTTATCATCATTTCACTATCTTTCCAGAATAAAAATTCGGAATCTTCCATAGTTGCTTTACCATATCTTTCCATTTCTCTTTTATAAGTATCCGTTTGAATTTTCCATGCTAAATTTTCCTGAAGCAAATCATTTAAAATAGGATAAAGCATATGAATCACTTTTGATAAATCTTTTTTATTTTCAAGTAAAAATCGGATTCTAAAATGCGTATCGGTATCCTTGTATCGAATAAAAAACCATTTTTGGATAATTTTTCTTTTTTTTAAATGGAAAATAATAGGATATAGTTTTTCAAGTAAAATTAGATCCGTTGTTTTTACTCCTGTATAAATTTTATAATACAGCCACTCACTGCCTAAACAGAAATTTCTTTGCATTTATAGTTGTTCTTTAAAAAATGATAATATAAATTGATTGGTAAATCCTCCGCCGTTATTATTTTTTACAAAAGACTCCTCCGTAAATAGAAATTCTTCCAAAATAATTTTATCTCTCTTCCCAGCTGACTTTAAAAACAATTGAATTCCAATTTCTGTTTGAAAATCTAAAAGTAGAGTATTGTCGGAATTCACCCAATTTACTTGACATGGAATATCTCTAATGCTTCTCCAAAGTGAGAATGCTTCAGTTAGATCGTTCCCGCTTAATTTTAAAAACGGGACTATATCTTCTTTAGCAATATTCCATTTCGCTTTTGAAAGTATAATTTCTTTGTATTCTACCCTAGGAAAATAATTGTAATGAGACTCTAAAATTCCCCAGCTAAAACTAAATACTGGTTTTGTGTTCTGTGCCTGCAAATCACATAAAAAATGATAGACGGGCAGCGAACTATTCCTAAAGTTGTGAGCATTTGATAGACAGGGAATAATTTCTTTATCAAGTTTCTTAGAATAGAGTTTAATCTTATCGTTTCTCAAACAAATAAATAAATCACTTAACTCAATCGTATTTTCTTTGTCAGTGCCTGAATTCGCCAGATACGCAATTTCATATTTTCTTAAAACTGGTCTGCGCAAAATATTTCCCGTTCTAGACTGAGGAATATGAACAATTTCAGCCAAAATTTTATCATTATGATACTCTTGTTCTTTTTGTATAATTTTTTTAGTAAGTTCATGAATATCAGTATTTCCGATGCAAAATCTGCCCATTAATTTTGCGGCGCTAACATCTCCTGAAGATTCAATTGTCAGCTTTTGATCAATGTAAATCTCAATCAGTGTAGAAAATGTAGCAGGAAGCTGATCCAGATTTGCATCAAAATCAGGAAAATCACTTTCATGCAATTCTATTTTGGTCTTATTTTTTGAGCGACATTCCTGAAGTTTTTTTTCCAGAATAAGATCATATGAAGTCCAACTCTGAGTCTCATTTTTACTCTTTTTAAGTTTAAAAGTAAAATCTTCGAGGATTTCGTGCGAGTCATTCATTTCATGATTTGCTGGATAGCCTAATCCGCATTCAGTATCTAAAACAGACATAAGAGGCATTTGCTCTTCTTCATACCTTTCAGAAAAGGCTTTGATAAACATTTTGAGATTATTAAATTCTATTTTAGGCTGAATGCCATTTAAAAAATAAAGTCCCCTGCTGACTTTTTCTGCAATGTTGACATTTAAACTATTTGTTTTATAAGCTGTATTTAAATCAGTTTGAAGAAGATATTTTTTATCATATTCAAACCCTTTTTTGAGAATGTTTTCTCTGATTTCTTTGTACTGGTTTTCTGCTGGAATCAGAGAAACATCCAAATCTAAAACTTGACTATTCAGCTTCTTTAAGAATTGGTACTCAGCTGTTAGATCAGGAATATTTTTTAAGATTGATAAAACCTTATCAAATTCATCATTGCCAGTTAGAGCTGCATCTAGTTCGCTCACTAAAAATTGGAAGTCTATAAGATGCATAATAAATTCAAGAGCTTCTTCTTTTTGAGAATCATCATCTGCTAAAACAGAAATCATTTCGTTTATAGTTGCTCCTGATTTTGTTTTAAGCATTATCTCTTTTAGAGCATCCGTTTTTCGTAAGGATGCAATGCTATGTTCCCGCTTAGATTTTATGTATTTGTATTCAATATACCTATAAAAATCACCTAATTCATAAATAGAAGAATTGGAAAAATATTTTAAATTAAAAATTGGTTTTTCTCGTTTAGTTATATTTTGCAGCAATCCTACCCAAAACTGCATATCAAACTGAGTAAATCTTTTGTGTTTTTCAGGCAGTTCTAATATAATATTGCTATGAACATCCATTTTCCCGACCGAACATCCGGCAAAAAGACCAAAAGGTGTGCACCTTGAAGACATTCTTGATATGTATCGTAGCAATGTAAATTCTAAAGCTATTTTTTTTTTATTAAAAGAATGATCTTTAAAACTTTCCCATTTGTTAAGCTCATCTACCAGTTCTGACGATGCCAGATTTAACGCTTCTTTTACTAATGCATTTTTGTAAATAGAAATTGTCTTTTCATAATTGTAATTTTTGAGAAGATCCAAATAAAATGAAATGGGAAATAAAGGAGTTCTCAGAATATATTCTGGAAAATGTGAAATTTTAAATTGTGGTTTCATTTCTTTTCTTGCTAAACTTTTCGGCAAGTTGCATGGCATTATAAACATTAAGGACTTTACATGATGTCTAAATCTTCGCTGTCGTTCCCAGCACTGTTGACCAAAAGAACATTATTTTCTTCGGCAGCTTTAAAAGCATCTGACACTAATCTTTATTCATGAAAGACTCTTTTCCAACCGAAATATTAATTATCATCAGGCTCATCTCCAGAAGGAGAAATATTTAGATAATTTTGACATCTGCTATGCCTTTTTATTCCAATCTCGTTATTTCTGTTTGCCACAAGAATTCTTGTTATGATCCTGAATAGTTCTTACACCTTCTATAGTATTAATCATTTTCAGCTTGACACCTTGCAGAGGAGTTTGCTTTATTATGATCCGTATGACCCGTAAGAGGATCAGCAGCAATGCCTCCGCCAACAATTAAATGCAGTTTTTTTAGTTTAGCTACTTCAAATTTTTCAAGACCAAATTTCTGTACTTTTTTTGTTTCTTTTTTCATTTTCATCTTTATATTTTTTTAATCTATTATTAATGCTGCAAATATAGGTTTCCATTTTTGCGGCTAGAAAAATAAATTATTGTACTTATCGAAATTCATGAATTCCGAGTTATATTATTTTTCTTACTATATGATAATTAGCTATTTATATTTTCTTTACCAAATCCACTTCCCTAATGAAATAAGTTGGTTTTAAACCTGTTTTTTTTAAAAATGCACTTGAAAAGGATTCTGCATTGTTAAAACCGAATTCTAATGCAAGTGCCTGGATTGTATATTTCCTAAGTTTACTATCTGCTTCTAATTTGTGTATGGCATATTCGATTCTCAGATCATTTAAATACTGAGTAAATGTTTTTTCTTTGTATACATTGACAATTTTTGAGATATATTTGCTATTAGTTTCAAATGTGGTGGATAGTATCTGTATTGTTATATTTGATGTTAGAAATTCTTTTTGCTTTTCAAATTGGTTTAGTTTTTCCAAAATTTGATTTACAACTTCTCCACTTATACCAATATCTTCAAGTTTATTGTGATCAATTTTGCGTTCATCATCGATGATCTTTTTTTGGTTTTCGGCTGTATCTCTTTTTCTAATTAATTTTTCAAATCTTAATCTATATTGTTTTTTTGTACGATATTGATGAAATGCAAATCCTCCCACACTAAGGGTCGTCAAAAATAAGAATCCAAGCCCCCAACGGGTTTTTATTATATTACTATTTAGTGAATTAATCAGGTTTTCTTTTTCAGAAATTAAGTGTGGTGTATCATATTCTATTTTTACTAATTTGTTTAATTTTCGGTAATTGTTCTGCAAAATACTGTCTATGTTCATATAAACAGTTATATACTTTAACTGCTCTTCTTTCTCTCCTAAATCTTTGTAATAATTAATCAAATAAGGATAACCGCCTATAAACTCTTTACTAATTTCTTTTGTGACTTTATAAATAGAATCCACTTTAATAAAATTTTCAGCAGCTTTTTCTTTTTTACCCAGCCCATCGTAAGCTTTTCCTAAATAATAATATGCTGCAAGTTCATTGGCTGTATCTTTATGATCGATCATCATTGGTAATGATATATTAATACTGTCGAGCGCTGCCGTGTAGTTCTTTTTTAATATCTGGTTTGCCCCCTCATTTAATGTAAAAAGATATTTAAAAAGTTCATTTTTTGTTATGGCAGACTCTTTATAACCTAACTTATTATAAAAAGAAGTTGAATCTGTATTATGTAAAGATTTAAAGCAATCCGCAATCCCAAAAATTACGCTTTGGTAATCGTCAGCGTATTTTTCTGTTCTAAAATCTTTTGTTCTATAATAGTTATAACATTCCTTATAGGTTTCTAAGGCTTCATTATACTCTTCTAAGTCTTCAGATTTAGTAATTGCTATATATTCTCTTACTACATAATAATAGTCTAAATTAGTCCGAAGTGCCACTTTTTCAGCTCTGTTATAATTAAGAATCGCTTCTTTAAATTTAAATTGAGACTTAAGAAAATCGGCTTTTTCACAGTAAGCAGCTGCGGGGAAAAATTTATCATTTGATCCTTCCGAATATTTGATAACACTATCAAGATATTGAATTGCTTTATTCTTATCAGATTGATAGTAGAAAAGTGCAATTTGATAATTAGCCTTAGCTTTTCGAATTTTATTGTTTTCCTGTATTGCTTTAGCCATGTAAGCATTCGTATATAGTAATTGCTTCTTTTGATTTCCTATATTTTTAAAATACAAATCTTGCAAATTATGATAAGATAATTTTTTAAGATGATTTTGGTCAACCTGAGCGAATAAATAAAACGGAAATAAAAATATTAATAACACTTTTAATAATCTGGTGGTAATCATATATCATTGTTTCTGACAAAAATAGCATAACTAAAAAAAAAGCGTTATTAATACTATGTTTTTTATTTTCAATTTAATCGTCTGATATATTGATAGTTATGAATATTGTTTAATAAAATTCCCGAATTCCCTATCGACATTCCTGAATTTCGATAATCAACATTTGTGGACAGTGTGATGTTTATCTAGTTTTGGCTTCAGAAAAGTGAGACATTTTCTACAGTAAGACGTCGCTGTTGAAAACAAATTCTTTTCTATACTGTAATTGGCCGATTACAAATAATCGAAGTGATAAAATAATTATCACACAATGTTTAATAATTTAAAAACATAAAATATGAATTTAGAAAGTTTAAATTTAGTAGAGCTTAATACTCAAGAAGTACAAGAAATTGACGGTGGTTTTATTCCTTTACTTATTGCAATTGGAGGAGCTCTCTATAGTACAGGTTATGCAGTAGGCTATTTTGTAAAACATTAATATTAAAAAATCATGAAAACTTATTTAGATCAGAAAGAAATCGAAGTTATTGAGCTAACATCCAATGAAATGATGCTAACAGAAGGAGGAAGCATACCAATGGACAAATTAGTAGTTATAGGAGCATTTATGTTTGGATTCGGTCCAGGCCTATTGGCTTTGGGTTATTATAATGGGTCACACTAAAAGAAGTGTTTAAATAAAAATCCATTACTAATAAAATCACTTATGGAATCATCAAAATTATTAAAAACAGTAAGAATTGTAATAGTGTTGTCCTTGTTTATATATTTATTAGGCTATATTATTGGTTCTATTTATAAAAAATAATTTTATCCCTTAAGCAAGCAATATTCTCCTTCTTGTATTAGAAGGAGAATTTTGCTTAAGTTTCTTAACTAATACAAAATTATTTCTCAAATTCTTTCAAAAAATATAAAATAAAAAAAGTAATATCTTTTTTAGGAAGAAGCATACAAAAATTATTGGTCATAATTTATTATACTAGTTTTCTTGATGCATTATTTTGCAGGAAAAACTTTTGGCCATATTCTTTATTTTCCGAATCATTAAAAATAAGATTTAAGCTTAATAAAAGAAATCAATAAAATTAAAAATTGCAATGTAAGAAGTATAATACAGCTTTTGTATTATGCCATTATTGGTATTTGGCGGCTAAATATCGGTTTATCTAATATATAACTTGCCAAATTAAATTAAAAGTAAAATTTACAGATTACGCTAAGCAATGATAATAATTATTTTGTTTCTTACTGAATTTATGTCTTTGAAAAGGAAATTATTTTACGCAAAACTTTATCGAATAAGAATATTAATTTTGAGAATTTTTAATAATAAATCTCCATTTTTAATTCTTTTTTTTTAACCTTTTTTTTTAAAAAAAATTAAAATTTATGTTATGAACTTCAGTTCTGACCCCATTAACACCCTCGAAAATTTAATCTCAAAAAATAATAGTAAAAGTACTTCTATATATCTAGTAATTACTTTTGCGGTTATTATTTTTTTGATGCTGCTTCCAGTCATAAAGGTTGATATTACAAGCCAAAGCCGAGGGATTATTCGCAGCACGACAGATAATGTTCCTGTTACAGCAATAGTAAGCGGCCGAATTCTGTGGATTGATCTTAAAAATAATGCTGTAGTACAAAAAGGAGACACATTGGTAAAAATTGCCAAGCAAAATCTTGAAACGGAAAAACATACACAAAATTTGGTTTCAGGTTCTATTACCGAACTTTTTTGGGATATAAATTCCATTTTATCCAATAAAACGGCTGCTTTAAAAACTACAACTGCCAGAGAAGAGTACACAAAATTTCAATCCCGTAAAAGCGAATTAGAAAGTAAGGTCTCGCAGGCAACTGTAAATTTCAATAGAAATAAAGGTCTGTTTGATAAGAATATTATTTCAAAAGTAGAGTATGAAAAATACGATTATGAATTGCGCTCGGCCAATGAAGCTCTGAAAAGTTACACAAGCGAACAAAAATCAGCTTGGGAAAATCAAAAACGAGATCTCGAGGAACGTATAAAAAATCTGAACGGAAGTATTGAAAAAATTAATGTTGAAGAGCAAAACTATGTTATCATAGCCCCAATTTCCGGAACAATTGAAAGTTTTACAGGCTTACAACAAGGCTCATTTTTAAATGCCTCTCAATCTATTGCAAATATTTCGGCATCAGATCATTTAATTGTCGAAAGCATGGTTTCTCCAGGTGATATTGGACTTATTCATAAAAATCAGGAAGTAAAATTTCAATTGGATGCTTTCAATTATAATCAATGGGGATTACTTGACGGAAAGGTGGTAGATATAGACCATAATATTTCAATTAAAGATAATCAGACTTTTTTTAAAGTGCGAAGCGAATTATGTTCGACACAATTGAAACTTAAATCCGGATACAAGACTGAGGTTTCAAAAGGAATGACGCTTACTACGCGATACTACATAGTGAGAAGAACTTTGTTCGATTTAATATTTGACAAAGTAGATGACTGGTTAAATCCAAAACAATTATCAATAGAGAATTAATACTATAAATGGCATCAATAAAAATTAAACAGCATGATATTAAAGATTGTGGTTCTGCTTGCTTGGCATCTATTGGCAATCATTACAAGGTTAATCTGCCCATAGCAAGAATTAGACAATATGCACATACAGATAAACGAGGCACAAATGTTCTTGGTATTATTGAAGCTGCTGAAAAAATGGGATTTTCTGCAAAAGGTGTAAAGGGAGGCTTTGATTCCTTAGATAAAATTCCTCTGCCGGCAATTGCTCATGTAATATTAGATAATCAATTGCAGCATTATGTAGTAATTTATAAAGTAGAGAAAGCAAAGGTAGAAAGTGCATCTAAAATTACGGTAATGGATCCCGGATTGGGAAAAATGCAAACCTATACATATGAAGGATTTCAAAAAATATGGTCAGGAGTTTTAATTCTTTTTGCGAAAAATGATGATTTTAGAACTTACAACGAAAAAATTTCTCCGATTACTCGATTTTGGCATCTGGTACAGCCACATAAAAGCATCTTAATACAAGCGCTTACAGGGGCAATTATTTTTACAGTATTAGGGCTTGCAATGTCTGTTTATATTCAAAAAATAACAGATTATGTTTTAGTTGAAGGTAATAGAAAACTTCTCAATTTATTAAGTGTCTTTATGATTGGGATAATCTTTCTTCAAGGATTTATAGGTTCACAAAAAAGTATTTTTGTATTAAAAACAGGACAGCTAATAGATGCAAAATTAATTTTAGGGTATTACAAACATTTACTGCATTTACCACAACGTTTTTTTGATACAATGCAGATCGGAGAAATTATATCCCGTATCAACGATGCTGTCAAAATAAGATCTTTTATAAATGAAGTCGCAATTGATTTGATAGTCAATGTTTTTATTGTGATTTTCTCATTTGCTTTAATGTTTACGTATTACTGGAAATTGGCATTAGTAATTTTATGTATTATTCCATTTTATGGTCTGGTTTACTTTTTGTTGAATAAATTCAATAAAAAGGTAGAAAGAAATATAATGGAAAGAGCCGCTGAACTTCAAACCCAATTAGTAGAAAGTGTAACCCATATTAGAACCGTAAAAGAATTTGGTATTGAGGAATTCTCCAATTTTAAAACAGAAAATAAATTTGTAAAACTACTATTTTCCACTTATAAGTCAGGTTTAAATGGCATTTTCTCTAGTAGTTCGACACAATTTCTAGCATCTGTCTTTACAGTTGTCTTAATGTGGATAGGTTCTGGTTATGTAATTGATAGAGCTATTACACCAGGAGAATTATTTTCATTTTATGCTTTGATAGGATATTTTACATCTCCTGTAGCTTCTATAATTGGAATGAACAAAACAGTTCAAAATGCTTTAATCGCAGCCGACAGACTTTTTGAGATTATGGATTTGGAGCGTGAAAAAACTGAAAATAAGATAGAGCTTCAAAAAGAAAATATAGGTGATATTAAATTTGAAAATGTAAGTTTTAGGTATGGTTCTAGAGCAGAAGTTTTTAAAAACTTCAATGCTGTATTCAAAAAAAATCAAACAACTGCGATTGTAGGAGAAAGCGGAAGCGGTAAAACAACTCTAATTTCACTTCTTCAAAATTTGTACCCTATTAATGAGGGTAAGATCTTTATTGGAGAATATGACACGCAGTTCATACATTACAAAAGTTTAAGGCAATCTATTGGTGTTATACCTCAGGAACTTAATTTGTTTTCAGGTAATATTTTAGAAAACATTGCTTTGGGAGATTCTTTTCCTGATATTAAACGAATTATAGATTTATCCAAACAGTTAGCAATTACAGATTTTGTTGAAAAGCTGCCTAATGGTTTCGAAACACAGATTGGCGAAAACGGAACAATGCTATCAGGAGGGCAAAAGCAACGAATTGCTATTGCTAGAGCATTGTATAAAAATCCTGATATTTTATTGATGGACGAAGCAACTTCTGCATTAGATACAAATTCTGAAATGATAGTAAAAAAAGTTATAGACGATTTTAAGACGCAAGGTAAAACCATTATTATAATTGCGCATAGGTTAAGTACCATTTCAAATGCTGATACTATTTTAGTCATGGAAAAAGGTACAATTGTAGAATCAGGGAATCATCATAATTTACTAGAGAAAAAGGAAAAGTATTTCAATTTATGGAAAAAGCAAAGTTTGGTTTAATACTAAATATTATTTTACAATTAGATGATTCTCTATATTTAGCTAAGATAAAATTTAATAAAAATGAAAAACGAGATACAATTAAACTATTTTATTTATAAATAAAATCAGTTTGGAATGGATACTTTATTTGCTACAAAAAGCTGGGGCGTTTTTTAAATATATATCACTAGTCCAAGTTTGTGACAGAATCGTGGCGCAATACAGAAAAAAGTATAAGAAATGGAATACAAAAGCGGAAAATGACGGTTTTGTTCGAATCCACCTTTCTCCGCCAGTAGAAGTTTCAAAAGAAACTTTAAAAATCAAAAGCCTTTAAACACATACTCTCGCCTGAAAGTAGAAAGTGAACAAAATCGGTGAATCGCCAATTTTTGTCCATGTGTTTAGAAGGTAAAAGAATTTCAATGGGTACTTGAAAATTGATTTTCCAAGGAGCGATAGGTCTTTAACGGCAACCTTAGAAATGTTCCTAAACTCGAAAAGGAGAAGATTATTAAAAATTCAATTGATCTTTGTAAGTTGAATGCTGAAAAAAATACAATGAATCATTTAAAATGGATACTAAGGCTTCTTTAAAGTTATTAAAGACAGTGCTTGCACGAAAAAACAAAAGTAAACAGACGAGATTACCGTTTTGGAAGAATGCCTTAATATAAGCTTATTTTAAGACAGATTGGTATACATAATGATATTGAAGGTTGACTATAAGAATAGATTTAACTATAAATATACTTTGTCAACTATTCATAAAATGCATTAAACATATATAATCTTTCTAACATATAAGAAAATATATAGAAATAGAGGTAAATGTTTTTTTGAAGTCAATTTGAACTAGACCTAGGTTATTTAAAATTAAATAAATTAGGCTGATTTTTTCTCATTCTAAAACTTACAAAATGAGCTTTATCTTTTATTTGAAAATAAATATTATTTTTTAAAAGAAATACTAAATTCTTACCTGGTAGTTCTCCAAAAGAATGTCCGGGATAAAAAAACGTGTTTTCCGGCAAAATATTTTTTAGGTTTTGCACTGACTCCCACATTTTGTCAACATCACCTCCTTTTGTACTACATACACCAACTCCTTCAATGAAAATTGTATCTCCTGAAAAAATATTATTTTCTATTAAATAGCAAATACTTCCTGGTGTATGTCCAGGAGTGAGAATCGGAGTAATATTAAAATCTAAAATTTGTATTTCATTTAAGCTCGTAATACTTTGAAGATTTTGACATTTAAATCCGGAAAACTCTATTTCCTCTGCTGCCATAAAAACAGGAACACTTTTTTTCTCAGCAAATTCATTAGCGAGATTTGTATGATCATCATGAGAATGAGTCAGTAAAACGCCTTTTAAGGCAATCTCATTTTCAATCAAAAAAGTATCAATTAGGTTATAATCCCAAGAAGGATCAACTAAAATTCCAATATTATTTTTATATATTAAATAGCATTGATTAATAATTGAAAAATTAGATGTTTTAAAAATTTTAATTTTGATCATAAAAGTTATTAGTGAAAATTTTCAAAAAAAAGTCTAAATCAATAATAGTTTTTTTAGGTATTACAAGAGAGCAAATATACTGATTTACGTGGAATGAAATAGCTTTGTATTGTGAAACATTTCGAAAATGACTAACATAACAACTTTGTATTTTCTCTATTGATACAATTTCAAGTATTTTAAAATCGATTGTTAAACCAGTTCTGAATATTTTGGCTAAACTTTCTTTGGCAGTCCAAATAATTGTATATCCAATTGGTAAAGTTAAATCCGAATGAAAATCTATTAGTTCAATCTCATTTATAGACATCGTCGTTTTCATAGTAACCACCTTTTCTGAATCTATTTTTTCAATATCAATTCCCATTGGATGTTCTTCCGGAAATGCCAAGGCAACACCAATATCATCGCAATGACTTATACTAACCTGAATGTTTTGTGCAGAACAATTTTTGACAACTGGGAAATGAAAAACACCAAATTCAATTGATATTGATTTAAGATCATTCTGACTAATCTCAAAAACTGCATATTTAGCAGTGATTCTTCCTAATAGGTAACTTTCTTTTCTCCTTTCAAACTTTAAACCATCATAATATTTTTTTTCATTATAACTAAGAAGATTATAGTATTTTAGCAATGAGTCCAACTCTTTTTTAATAAAACAATAACCCGCTTCAAAATTTTTGTTGTTTCTGTTGAGTTCAATCTTTCCTTTATTCATTTAAATTATATAATTTTGATCTTACGAAGATAATATTTTGTTCTCAATAGGTCTGTTGTATTAAGTTGAATGTAAAGTGATAAATTCAATTTAAAAATATTCAAAAGCTATCCAGTATTTAGACATTTTTACAATGCTAATGCAATAATTACAGTTACCGCATCAATTGATGCATTAAATTTATAAATAAACATCTATGGAATTAATTAGCAGTTTAAAATGGCGTTATGCTACAAAAAGGTACAATCCTGCCAAAAAGTTATTGCAAGAAGATTTAGATAAAATTATTGAAGCAGCCAGACTAGCTCCTACCTCTTCGGGATTACAACAATTTAGAATAATTGTTATTAAAAATCAAGCCCTTAAAGAAAAAATTGTTCCGATTGCGTGGGGACAACAAATTATGTCTGAATGCTCTCACATATTAGTATTTGCAGCTTGGGACCGCTACACTGAAGAACGTATTGATGAAATGTATGATTTTACTACCGAAGAACGAAATCTTCCTAAAGGAAGATTTAGCGCCTATACCGATAAATTAAAATCGGAATATTTGCCTCAAACAGCGGAGGAAAATTTCATCCATACGGCAAAGCAATCATATATTGGATTTGGATTAGCAATTGCGCAAGCAGCTGCCTTAAATATAGACAGCACTCCTGTTGAAGGTTTTTCTGCAGATGCCTTAGATGATTTACTTGGTTTAAAAGCAAAAGCATTAAGAAGTGTAACAATACTAACTCTAGGGTATCGGGATAGCGAAAACGATTGGCTGGCACATCTCAAAAAAGTTAGGATCCCAACAGAAGAGTTTGTGATAAAATATGACTAAAAAAATTGATAATCAATAATTTTAAAACCTGGAATTGTGCTTTTTTTTTACATAAATCCAGGTTTTTTTTATTGCATTATTATCAAAAACAACATGAGACCAGCTTAATGTTCACTATGATTTTTTTATTAGATAAGGATTTCTTTTAATCTTCTTTCTAATAGCAATGCTGTTTCTTTCATTAATTTAACAGCTATTATATCTACATGGCGATTTTGCCATTTTTCATACTTGGTACCTTTTACCCATTGGTTAAAAGCTCCAAGAGAAGGTCCGGTATGAACCTGAAAATCAACTTTAAAATCTGGATTCCCTCTAAAAGCTTTTTGCGTACTATAGCCAAAATACCAACGAAAAACTAAACCCATTTTATATTTCTGATTTTGTTCGGCTTTAGAGATTTCACTTTCGTTTCCATTCTTTTTAAGGTATATTTTTGTTTCACTCCAGATTTCATCTATGCTTTTTTTGAAGTAGTTTTTCTCTAAACGTTCGAAAACTTTTGGTGGTATTTCACTTAATGAATCATATTGTTTATATAATTCGTAAAGTTTATTAGCTCTGGCAGGAAACAATACTCCTTTTTTAAGGACTTGGACTTTTGCTCCAAACTCAAACATATCTCCGGCTGGTGCATAAGTAGTGTCCTGCACATTGATATCCTGCAGCATTTGTTTTACAGTATCGCTCATACCGGATTCAACAGTGGGCTGATTGATTGAACCTGTAACAATGAAATCTGCTCCCATAATAAAAGCACAAGCTGCGGCTTGGGGAGTTCCAATTCCTCCTGCAAGACCTACACGAATTACCTTTTTATAATTAAATTCTTTTTGCATTTGCTCATTGAGTTCCTTAATTGCTGAAAATAGAACCAACGCTACTCCGGAATCAGTGTGCCCTCCTGAATCAGCTTCTACACAAATATCATCTGCCATTGCAAATTTACTTGAAAGTTCAGCCTGAATTTTACTTATTAATCCTTCTTCAAGTAATTGATTGATAATTTTTTCAGGGGCTGGGCGCATAAAAATTTCTGCAGATTCAGGTCTGGATATCTTTGCTATTATTCTATTACCAGCCCTTATATTTCCATTACTCAATTTTTCCATACCAACAGCTCTATAATACACTAATGCCTTTGTCATATGCATAAATGCAGACGCCTCAATTACATTTACATTGTATTCTAAAAATTGATTTACAATTTTCATTTCAGCTTCCAAATTACCGATCTGGTGTAAAAGATTTGCCCCAAATGTTTCCTTATTGGTCAAATAGTTTTGAATATAAGTCAAATTTTCTTCTATTTCTTGAGAAGACATACCTCCTGTCCCTAAGAAACTCAATAATTTAGTTTTAGCCATTTTTACAACTAACTCTTTTGAAGCTATCCCTTTATACATACTTCCGGAAAAATAACTGTATTGTACATTATAATCACTCCGAAAAGTAGTGCTGCCAAGCTTAGCAGCCAAAAGATTATTTTGAATCTCATCAAGTTGTTTTTTAACTACTATTCCAGTAACAGCATTACTTTGTTCTTCCTTAAAAATCAGAGGAGTTGATTTCTCCTTAATTTCATTAATCATTTTGGTCAATATTCCGCTTCCCAATTCTTCATAATCTCCAACGCCTTTTCCCATCAAAAAACGAATACTATTAGTCCACAGCACAGAACTTGAAATTTGTCTGCTTAAATAGTTTCTAATTTCACTATCAAGATATGGTTTTCCTGTTATGTTGGCAATTACAGGAATTTCTAAATTTGAGAAGGATATCTCTTCTAAAAAATCTTTAAATTCATTAGCAGCAGGCTGCATATATCTGGAATGGAATGCAGCGCTAACGGCCAAAGGTATCACGGTTATATTTTGTTTTTCAAAATCTTTTATTACCTTTTCAATATCCGTTTTCTCACCAGATATAACTATTTGTGTTGGAGAGTTATAATTAGCAACATCAATAGTATTAAATCCACCTGATTCTAATTTTTCTTTTACAAGTTCTTCACTAAGACCTAAAACAGCAGCCATTCCTCCACCTGAAGCCTTTGCCATTAGGGCACCTCTTTTCTGGACCATTCTTAAACCATCTTCAAATCCAAAGGCACCACTAGCTAGAAGAGCATTGTATTCTCCTAAACTATGTCCTAAAAGGTAATCTGGCTTATTTCTGTCTTGTATTTTATAATAACGAAAGGCGTTTACTACATACAATGCAGGTTGGGTAAATTGTGTAAATCCCAAAACACGATCAGGATCTTCTAGGCATAGTTCCTTTAAATCATACCCGAGAATAGACGATGCCACTGCCGTTTCATTTTTGAAAATATCAAATAATTCTTTCCCCATTCCTTTATATTGGGATCCTTGACCAGGAAAAATAATTGCTTTCATTTATTACTGCTGTTATATTGTTATTGTTAAAATTTAATGAGATGAATGACCAACCTTGAATGGCATAAAAAATACTATTCCTGATTTCTTTTTTGAGAAAATAAAATATCTAAACCTGCAAAAATTTTGCTCCATTTAATTACGTAAGACACTAATAAAATTAAAAAACCAATGAAAGAAAATATTACTAAAATCACAAATGTTCTGTCTGAACCAGGGTAATAATTTCTATTTACAGGAATATTTTTAACAATTAGTTTTGCTAAATTGTCTATTACTACGCTCATTATTAAATACGAAATCGGAGTCCATATCTTTATGACTAAATCCTTATATCCAAATACTCTTCCTTGTATTTCATAAGGAACAATCCTCTGCCAAAATATATGATCGTTAATCATCATGATGGCAGTTATAAATGCAAAAGAAAAAAGTAAAATTCCAACAGAAATAATATTAATGGGTATTATGATAAAGAGCAATAAAATAAATCCTAATAAGTGAAGGAGTAAAATAACATTCTTAATAGGTAATTTTACATTTTTATAGATACTCATTATAATTCCTCCCAATGCTCCTCCAACACCAGCAAAAGTCATTGCAATACCAAGTCCTGTTTCGTTTGAAAACCCAAGGATCATTGGTGTAGTCAAAATACCTAATCCACCTAAAACAAGACTAATCCATGCATAGAATATAATTAATTGCTGAAGTCCCTTTCCAGATTTTAAAAACTGAGATACTACCTGAACATCTTTTTTGTAAGATACTTGCTCTTTATCGACTTGCTTTATATTAAAATTGAGATATAATAAACCCGCAATTGATATTAAAAACGAAAAAACGTCTATTAAAAATACTCCACTTAAATCAATTATGGTATAAATTAATGGGGCAACTATTGGAACTGTTATTGTTGTTAATGCATATGCGGTACTTTCGATCCCCTTTGCCCTTCCTATATCTCCTTTTTTTACCAATGAAGCAGTAGAAACATAAAAGGCTTTAGAAACAAAGCCGTTTGCTACAGAACTCATAAAAGTGATCATTAATATATATTCTATTTTCAAAAGATTCAAATGATATAATAGGATCATAATAAAACTTCCTAAAGCAGCAAATATCTGTCCTGTTATAATAATTTTTTTCTTATCAAACCGATCAATTATACTTCCTATAAAGGGACTAAACAGAATCTGTGGAAAAATCGTTAAAAATCCTATTAAGGCATAATAAAATGTAGTATTTGAGGTTTTTAACATCCAGATTCCTAATGAAAAAGAAGTCATTGATGTTCCTATTAGTGATATAATAATAAGAAACAAAACTGTTATAAATTTTTTCATTAGATTTTAATTAGTTAAAGTCAAATTTTGAGGAATATTTTTCAAAATTTCGGATATTGGAGCACCTTCATTTTTAACAAGCTGATCCAGTATAATAAAATAATTTTGAATAATATAGTCGATATCTTCTGCAGAATAAGCCTCGCGATTATATTCTAAATTAAATAATATTCCACTGTTAAATGGAACAAACAATCCTTTCAGGTTAAAATGCCCTGAGCCATCTTTGCTATGGCCTTCTCCAAAATTTTCTAGATCCATTTCTGTATAAACTCCAGTAATAAAATTAAAAAAAGTTGGTGTTAATACTCTTAATGGAACATCTAAATCATTTAAAATTTCTTCATGTGGGTAAAATCTGTTTTGAGAAGTTTCAAACATTTCTTCTGTAGCCAACAATACAAATTCTTTAAATGATAAGGAATCATTAATATCCAGAGCTAATATTATAGATGTTGAAAACCATCCTACCATTTCTTCAAATTCCTTAAATATCCTTGTCGAATAGGGAACTGAAAATCTCAAATGATTTGTTTTGTTAATTTTATAAAATACCAATATAAATACCGAAACTATATTCATAAATATACTTGACCCATTATTTGAGGTCAATTTTTGCAGGTTTTCATAATTTGTCCCTTTCACAAAAATCTTATAAGAAGATCCTTGTTCTTGATATAGATTTACAACCTTTCCATAGGCATTAGAAAATTTATCTATAGGTCTGCCTTTTGCTGCAATTTGTATTTCTGAACTTAATTTTTCTTTATATGTTAAATCATATTGATCATTAGTTTTACTAATACTATTTCTAATTTTGTCTAAATATTTTTCTTTTAATAATAGTGCTTTTTCACTTTTCGAAAATTCATTTACCCATAGCGCATAATCTTTATACTGAAATTTTACAGGTGCCAAGGGTGTTTCTTTCCCTTCTGAGAATGCTACATAAAGTTGTTGAATTTCTTTACTAAGTATATTCATAGAAACACCATCTGATATAATATGATCTATAGTAAATAACAGCCCGGACATCTCTTCAGAATATTTCACTACTTTTAGATGAAAAAGGGGAAGTTTTTCTAAATCAAATCTAACATTATTACTGCTTTTACGAATTTGTGCTATCAATTGATCTTTATTTATATCATTTGAAATATCAATATATTCAATAGCAATTTCAGGAATATTTTTTTCAACATACTGCTTAACATGACCATCTATAATTTTAAACGAAGTTCTTAGACTTTCATGTCTTTTTAAAAGCTCCTGTATTACTCTTTCTAGAATTTTCGCATCAACTTGCTTAAATCTTATTAAAAATGACATATTAAAGCAATGTTCCTCAAGAATATTTTTTCTGATGACTATTTTTTCCTGTTGGTGAAAGGCTTCGAACCATTGCTGATCTCCATGATCTTTTACAGTTGAAATATTTAGTTTTGGAAATACATGATTAACTTCATTATTATTGAGGTCATCCTGATCTCTAAAAATTGGCAGGTCTTTATTTTGAAGTGCTTTTTCACTAATATATTCACTCATTAATTCAATTGTATTGAGTGATAAAATCTGATGCAAAGAAAGTTTTACAGTGAATTTTTCATTAATTTGATTTAATAAATACATAGCATTTAATGAATGCCCGCCTAATTCAAAAAAACTTTTCTCAACACTAATTATCTCACTTTCCAACTCTAAAACTTCAGCCCATATCACTTTTAGCTCTTCTTCAATTATTATATTTAATTCGCCTTCATTCCAAACTATTTTTTCTTTGTTAATTTCATTAACACCCACAGATGGGTTGACTTTCTGCGTGCTAGCTTCAATGCTATTTTTTATTGGTTCACTTTTTTGTATCACCAGATTTTTAAATTCATCTCGTGGAATGATACTTTCGTCTATATACTCCTCTAAAATAATGTGAGCATTTACACCTCCAATCGCATACCCATTCAGTGCCGCCCTTCTTGCGTAATGTTTTTCTTCCCAGATAGAGCCCTTATCTTTTAAAATTAAAGAATGATCATTTTCAATCTGATTGTTAATATTACTTAAACCTGATATTCCTGGAATTTTTTTGTTTTCAAAAGCCTTTACCACTTTAATTAATGATGCTATCCCCGAAGCAAATTCGGGATGTCCGATAGTTGGTTTTATACTGCCAATATGCCATTTTTTATCTGGATTAGAACTCAACTCTTTATAAACATCATTTAATGTTTGCAGCTCTATTGCATCAGCAAACGGATTTGCAATACCATGTGCTTCAATATAATCTATTGTTTCAGGGTTTATTTTAGCTTTTCGAAAACTCATAATTACAGCTTCTCTAATTCCTGAAGGGCTTGGAGCTTCTAAAGAAAAACCTTTTCCTCCATGAAAAATTGCGCTCGATTTGATCAAGGCTAATATTTTATTATGGTCTGCTTTAGCTTTTTTAAGAGATTTTATAATAATTACTCCCGCTCCTTCGCTGCTTATAAACCCTGTACCTTCATTTGAAAAACTCTTTGTTGTATTGCTATTACTTAAAAGTTCTTTAATTTCTGTCAGGTTGATCTTCTGAAGTTCTGTTTTTGGAATGATATTAACCCCTCCAACAATTGCCTGGTCACACTCACCTAAAGAAATACTTTGCATAGCTCTATGCAATGCAACATACGCACTTGTGCAGGAAGTATTTACAACTTCACTTGGTCCCTTCAAGTTTAAATGAAATGAGATCTTATTAGGTATAAGGTAAGATCTCTGATCTTGAAAATTTTGCATTTCATTAAGTTCTTTATCATTAATAAAAACTTGTTGAGCACCAATAAAAACTCCAGTAGAAGATGATGAAAGTTCTTTTAAAGAGATTTGATTTTCTACTATAGCCTGACCCAATACGCTAAACATCATTTGTTGCTGACGGCTTAACAACTTATATTTTTCTTCACTTAGATTTAAATTCCCAAGATATTTTTCTTCGTAATTTACTGTTGTCTCTCCATAATGCAAAGAATTACTTGCAGTGGTGGTAAGTAGTTCTCCTTCTATGATATTTGACCATAATTCAGCTGAATTTTTAGCTCCTGAGAATGCCGCACCCAAACCAATAATCGCTATATCATCAGTTGCTAAAGAGCTATAATTGTCAGGAACATTTATTTTTTTATTCCTGTGTCTCGGAATAATTTTTGTGTCGCTAAAATTCTGTTTAATCGGTTGTGCAAAAATTTTCTCGTCAATTATTTCTAAATTACTATTATTCGATAAGGTTTCACTGTAGTTATCTACAAGAAATTGCACTATCTCCTCAATAGTTGGATGATTAAAAAATTCAATGGGCATTATATCTAAACCATAAAAATTGTTAATTGACTGTGCAAATTTTGTCAATAATATAGAGTCAAAACCATATTCTGCTAATCGTTCACTTTTATCAATATCAGTAGGTTTTAATGTTAATATTTCAGCTGTTATATTGATGATTTCTTGTGTAATTTGATCAGTAAGAGCAGAAATATTCTGAGTTGTTTTTTCTTTTCTGCCCTCGTCCTTATAATGCTTAATTATTTTATTTTCCTCTCCATACAACACCATTACCTGTGTGCTATCATGGCGAAGTATTTCTTCAAAAGCGATTAATCCTTTATCGGCTGGCAGAGATTTTATTCCTAGGATTTCTTCTGTCCATTGCTCACTTTTTACATTATATAAGCCAATATCTTTCCATACTGGCCAGTTAATACTAATTGTTTTTCCTTTTCTTCTTCCTTCAAGAACATTTTTATTACGCTGATTTGCAAAACTGCTCAAAAAAGCATTGGCTAATGCATAGTCTGATAAGTTTAGAGATACAGCACCTTCTAAAGCACCAGATATTGATGAGAAATAAATAACGAAGTCTAAAGAATCATCTTTTGTGAATTCATCAAGGTATTGAGTTCCTTTTATTTTAGGCAATAATACTTCTGAAGATTCTATAGATTTTAAAAATTGATTCGTATTTTCTCTAGACGTAACAGCTCCGGCGGCATGTATAATTCCATTTATAGATCCAAATTCTTCCCTGATCTCGTCAATAAGTTTTTTGAGTTTCTTTTCATCTGTTATATCGCATAAATTATATTTTGCTCCTTGAATGTTTGCTATTTCAGCTTCTTTTTCTTCTGATAAAACACTTCTTCCAACAAGTATTATCTTGCATTTTTTTGCTTTTGAACTTAAGTATTGTGCAAATATTTTGCCTAATCCACCGGCTCCGCCAGTAATTATATACACTCCATCATCTTTTATTTTAAAAGATTCATTAACTATCTGGTTTGTATGAATTGGCTGTAATGTTCTGCTTTCTCTTTCATTCTCTTGATAACGAACTTCTATATCTGTTGACTGAAACTCTGATTTTATAATTTCAAACAATTCATTATCGTTCATTAAAAATGAATCTACTCCCAATAATTGGCCTTGTAATTGATGATTTCCAAGCTGAAATGTTCTAAAAATTCCAGTTGCATAACTATAATAATACCAATCCTGATTCTCATGAAGAACAGTTATTTTAGTTGATTTATCCTGTGCTGCTATAATGGATACTTCTTCAAACAATAACTTACTAAACTCCATTGGATCTTTCGTATTTATTTGTTTTACAGTAGTATTAGGAATAGACGATATTTCTTCTGTTTTTATCTGATTTTCTCCAACAATTATCACGAGGTGGTTTGAGATAGTTCTTGCTTTTTCAGATAATAAAACCTTATCCCACTTTGGTTCAAGGTAAAACAATTTATTTTTCTCATCTGCATTTTCTCTATAATCGGGCAAGGTTTCTTCATTGGATAATAAAAAATTTGAAAGATAAACAAGTATCTCACCTTCTTCATTAAGGAACGCAACATCAAAATCCTTCTCTGTATTATTTTTTGCAACATAACACCAGGATGCATCTTTTAAACTTTTATAAATATCAACTTCTTGTATATATTTTAAAGCATTTAACACAAAATCTTCCTTGTGATATAAAATATTAGCCATACAGGTTTGAAAAGCAGCATCAATTACATCAGGTGACAGAATAAAACTTTCCTCTTTTTTATTTCTTTTAATTTGTGAAATAGCTTCATTTCTTCCGTAATAAATTTTATTTATTACTTGAAAACTTTCATTGTAATATAATCCTATATCGTTCAGTTCTCCATAAAGTTCTTTTCCGTTTTTAAATCCTGTAGCTCTATTTATTATTGATTCTAAAGTAATATTTTTTCTTTCTTTAGGTACTTCACTACTTAATTTCCCCGTATTATGCAAATCTTCTTTTCCATCTTTAAGAGAGTATATTTCATATACTGTTTCTTCTTTTTCCTGGTACAAATTGATCGCTACTTCATTTGAATCTTTATTTATATAAACAGGGCTTAGCCAGTTGACATCTGTAATTTTAACAACATCTTCTATCAGAGACTGAAATCCTGCTTCTCTTGCCATTTCTAATAATGCCCCTGCCGGAATGGCATTTTTATTTTTTATTTTATAATTCTTAATAAAAAATTCTTCTCCTGAAAAATTACTAATGAATTTTTGCTCTTTTAGGCTGGAGTAATTTGTATGGAGCAAAGGATGCAATGTACTTTTTTCAGTTTTTATCTCTAATTTTTTTTCAGCAACCCAATAACTTTCTCTTATGAAAGAATAAGTTGGCAAACTTATTCTTTTTGGAAACTTAATTTCTTGATATAATAAAGTCCAGTCTATTTTTATACCGCTTACCCATAACTGACCTAAAGAATCTAACTCTTTTTCTTCTATAGAAATTTTAATATAGGCAGATCCTGCTTTTCCTTTTATGAAAAATTTTGTACCACTTTTTTTAATATTTCCCTGCAACATTTCTTTTGTATTACCATCTAGGTAATTTGAGAGTTCTAGCTTCAATTCTTCTACATTGCTTGCAATACAGACAAGGCGTTCTTCCATTGGCGTTCTTCCTACTTGCAGCGTATAGGCTATGTCATGCAATTGAACCTCTGGATTCTCTATAAGAAATTGTTTCAGATCTTTTACCTGATTTTTTAAACTTTCTGTATTTTTTGCAGATATCGGAAAAATAGCCGCTCCCAAATGTGATGGATAGGTTTCTTTAGACTTATACTCTTCTATTACAATGTGAGCATTTGTTCCACTAAAACCAAAACTACTAATAGCTGCACGTCTTGGCTTACTTTCATTATATTGCCAGTCTCTTAAAGCTTTATTGATATAGAAAGCGCTTTCTTTAATATTTAATAATTCATTTTCATTTTCAAAATTAATAGTTGGTGCTATTTTTTCATGTTTTAATTGTAATATAACTTTTGCAAGACTAGCAATCCCTGCAGCGGCAGAGGTATGTCCTATATTACTTTTTACGGAGCCTATTCCACAATAATTCTTTGTATTTGAAACTTCAAATACTTTTTTTAATGCTTCTATCTCTATAGGGTCTCCCAATTTTGTACCTGTACCATGGGTTTCGACATAGCTTATTGTTTCTGGCTTAATATTATAGCGCTCATAAATTTCCTTCATTAGCGATAACTGAGAGTTGGCATTGGGAGCAGTAATCCCGTTTGTCTTACCATCTTGGTTTATTCCGGATCCTATAATCACACCTTTGATATCATCATTATCTCTAATAGCATCTTTTAGTCTTTTTAGTACTACTACTCCAACTCCTTCTCCGGGAACAAAACCATCAGCATCGTTATCAAAGCTTTTGCATTTACCTGTTGGCGACAACATTCCTGCTGCACACATTTGCTTGTAGGTCTCTACACTCAAATAAAGAGATACTCCACCTGCAATAGCCATATCTACCTCTTTGCTTCTAAGAGCCTGACAGGCTAAATGAATGGACACCAAAGAACTGGAACATGCCGTATCTACAGCTATTGCAGGTCCTTTTAAATTTAAGAGATAAGCCACACGTGCTGCAAATATTGAATTTGAATTTCCTGTCATCATTTGTGCCTGATTCTTATCTATTCCGGATTCTTTAATGCGATGAGTGTACTCATTTATCATGATTCCTGCATATGTCCCACATTTAATCCCATTTAAATCATCCTGTTGATATCCTGCATCCTCAAACGATTTCCAGCATTCTTCCAGAAATATTCTATGCTGTGGATCCATTAGGATAGCTTCTGTTGGCGATATGTTAAAAAACAATGGATCAAATTTATCTACATCACTTAATTCTCCCATCCATTTACAATACAATTCTCCGGTTTTCTCGCCTCCTTCTTTATAATGTTCATTCAGGTCCCATCTATTTTTAGAAACCTCATCCACACAGTCAATTCCCTGAGAAATATTACTCCAAAATTCATCCAGATTTTTAGATTTTGGATAGCGTCCACTCATTCCTATAATCGCTATTTCATCATCTAAAATATACGAACTTCCAGATGATATACTCAAATCCAATAATGGTTCTTCTATTTTTTGATATTCCTTAGTTTGATTGTGTAATTCCTCAATATTTTCTATAGGATTTTTTTGACCCAAAGCAATATTACTGCTTAATTTTTTTTCTAGTATTTCCTTATATTGTAATTCTATGTAGGCTGATAATGACGCAACAGTAGGATAATTAAAAATATCTATTGGGCTCAAATCTATGTCAAATGCTTCATTAATATTTTTTACTAGTGTGGTTCCTAATATAGAATCAAAACCATAATCCATAAAAGATTTATTTATATCAAAATCTTCCTTTCTGTATTTTATAGTGCTTGCCACTATAGCTGTTATTTCTGTAATCAACTCTTCCTTATTTATTTCGTGATTTAATTTTTGAGTATATTCTTTTTTCTCATCAAAAGTTTTTAATGCAGCTGCTTCTGAAGGTAATGAGACTGATTCTTTTACCTTTTCATCTTTAAATATTTTTACCATTCCATCACTTTTTGCTACGATCATTTGTTGCGCTAATGAGGATTCCGTTTTTTTAGGAAAGAAATTAATTTGTTTAAAACCCGCCTCCTTTAAAACTTTATCCCATGATGATTTTAGTAATCCGGGGCTTCCTGTTAATCTAAGTTCTTCATCGTCATACAACCACCAACCTTCTAATAATCCAAAGGTTAAAGTAGTAAACAATTCTTTACCTGAAATTTCATTTAAAAACAACATGCCTCCTTGCTTTAATACTGCCTTTATATTGGTAAGTGTATTAAGAATGTTCTTAGTTGCATGAACTACATTAGATCCTACTACTATATCATATTCCCCTAAAGGAATTTCTTGATGAATTGGTGATTCCTCAATATTAAAGATACATGTACTTAAATACGGGGCCATTTCTTTATACTTATCCTCTGCATAAAACAAAAATCCATGAGAAATGTCTGTATATTTATATTCTATGAAATCTTTGTATTTTTCTAATTTTTTAAATAAAATTTCGCTTGTACCGCCTGTACCTGCTCCAACTTCTAATAGTTTGATTTTAGATCCAACTGGCAAAGAATTTATTCCACTGGCAACTGCAGATACGATAGAGTCTGATATTAATTCATTAAAATAATCCATTTGAGCATTACCTTTGTAAATAGGGCTTACTAAATCCAGGCTTCCACTTGGGAATAGTACATCTGTAGCTCGTATCTGACCACTTAATATGGATGAAAAACTATCTAGACATGTCTTTAGAAGAGTTACTTGGGGCAAATAATTTTCTGAAGAATTTTCTAAAAAGTTTTCAAAAGAATTGGCAATATTAAAATCTGAGTTTTCAGATTTTAAATAACGAACCTCATCTCCCTTTCTCTCCAAATAACCAGCATCTGATAATTCTGATACTATTTCTTCAAATAGGCGTTTATATAATCCTATTACACGTAATTTCTCTTGAAGATTTACTATAGAAATCCAATTTATTGCATTTGTTTCCAAACCCATATCTAACAAAACACCAAGTAATAAACGACGGCTAATGTTTTTAAATACATCAATATCCTGAACTCCTTTTGTTTCGTAGTTTCCTTCCTTAACTTCATTTAAAGAAACTGTGCTCATTGTCTTTATCACACTTATTTCACACGCAGATCTTTCTAGCGATTTAAATACTTCTTTTCCTTTCAATTTTACTGCAATAACCTGACGAGGTTCTCCACTAAGAACTTCTTCAAGTATCTGCATACCTTCATTAGAACTTATACTTTCTGCACCCATTGAGTTCATTAGGATTTTATATCGGGAATCGCTAACTACCCCTACTTCTCCCCAATATCCCCAATTTATGCTGTAACTTGGAATTCCAGTACTGGCTTCTACATACCTGGCATAACTATCTTTGTACGTACAACCTGCTGAGTAATTAGATTGTCCCATTCCGTTCCAAAAAGACTGGAACGAAGAATAAAAACAAATAAAATCTAATGGTTCTGATTTAAAAGCATTTATTAAATTATGACTCCCCTTTGATTTTGGCAGATATGAACGTTCAAATTTATCCAAACTCATCTCCGCTAATAAAGAATCTTCTAATACTATTGCACAATGAAACAATCCATTTACTGTACCATATAAGTTCTTTATTTGCGTATAAGCCTCCATTATGCTTTGATCTGAAAGAGCATCACATTGATAATAATATGGACGTTTCCCTTTTAATGATAAGATATCTTGGTCCTTCTTTATTGTGGCATCATAAGAACGGCGACCCAGCCATATTATTTGGGCATCATAATGTGTTATGAGGTAATCAGTAGTGGTACGTCCCAATCCTCCGTGTCCTCCTAATAAAACATAAACACCACCCTTTTTTAGTTTACCTAACCTATGTTCTAATTTGTAACGAACTAAATCCAGTTCATAGAAGCTTCCTGAACGCCAGCAAAATTGTTTTCCTGAAAAGGATGGGGAAAGACTAAAGATGGACTCCAATATAGCAGGTTTTAAATCCTGACGTTTCATATCAATCATACGAATATTCCATTTAGGTTCCTCCTTTAACACAGAACTTAAAAAACCGGAGATACCACTACCATAAAATGAAATTTTTTCTTCTGAATAAACTCCCAGTGTATCAATTGTTAAGGAAGTTATTTGCAATGGTTGATTTGTATATCGTTTAGACAGCTCTTTTACTACGGCAAATACTTCGCTCTCGACATTAATATAATCAGATGTCGATGATGTCGTTAGACCATGTAACAAATAAATCTTTGGCACTTCATCAAAAGAAACTAACGGAAATTCTATTGATTCTGTCACCTTATCTCCATCTTTGCTCAATATAGATTTTATATCAGATAAAACATGAGAATCTATTGGCTGTGTTCCAGTTATTAATAAATGAAATCCTTGTGATGATTTTATTTCATGTTCAGTTAATATTCTACGCCAGCTTGGAAGATAACTCATAGATGAAACGTCTAATACTTCTTTTAATGGCATACTATCCTTTTCTTTGTTGCCTGATCCAGTTAAAGCGACAAAGTCTTTTATAAAAAGTAATGATTCTCCCAATTCATTTAAAAGATAAACATCATAGCTTTTCACCTGATCTGCTGAGTTAGTTTTGGAACTAAATTCTGCATATCCAAAAAGAGATTTAGTATTCTCCAGATTTTTATAAAACTCTATGCTCCCTATATGATAAGGAAATGACAACTGGGACTGGTTTTCTTTTTTGCGATTTAAGCCAAATATAGTATGTAAAACACTATCTAAAATACCTGGTGAATATTCATATCCTAATTCTGTTGGTAATCTAAGTTCTGATAAACAATAGTTATTACCGATATGCAATTCCTTAACTCCTTGAAAACTGTTCCCTAGCGATAAGCCTGCAGATTTCAACATTTCATATAATAATGAACCTTGTAGTTTTTCTTTACTTTCTGTAAGTAAAGCTTCAATATCAAATTTCTTAACAGCCTTTATATCCCCTAAACGACTCACTGCTTGACAGTGTTGAGTTCTTTCTCCGTTAATAAAACTATAAACTTCTCCGGTTATACTATCTGATTTTTTTTGCAATTCAACAAACACCTCTGTTGCTTTGTTTACTTTTAAAGGATGAAGTAATAGTAAATTTTCTATTTTCATAACTCTTAAGCCGCTGCTTTCTGCAATTGCAGCTCGCAGTAATTCTATGTAAGCAACTCCTGGCAATATAGATTCTTCTAAAACCTTATGATCTGAAAGAAACCCCTCGCTGCCAGTATATAAACTAACGTATTTTTGATCTGAAAATCTTGAAACGTTGCGATGTAGAAGAGGGTGAAGTTGTTTCTCATTTGAATTAATATTTATTGTTGCCGCGGGCTCAATAGGTATCCAATAAGATTCTTTTACAAACGGATAGGTAGGCAGACTGACTTTTACAGGAATATTTTCATACAATCCTTTCCAATCGATCTGCACTCCTTCTAATACCCATTGTTGGGCCAAATGGTCGTAATGTTCTTTCGAAGATTTTTTAAAAGACTTTACTTCAATAGCATCTTTGACAGCTTTTAGCTCATCAGTGTTTTCAAAAAAACCTGTAACCTCTCCAATTAAATAAGAGGATAGCTTATCTTTTAAGTCTGCCATATCCGAAACTACCGTTGCAAGTCTGTAAGGCATTGCTTCTCGTCCAGTTTGTAATGTATATGCAACTGCTGTAATATTTAAATCTTCTTTTTCAAGTTCTCTGTACAAATTAGAGACCTGCATCCTTAACTGAGACCTGCTCTTAGAGGATAAAACAATTATAACAAAAGGTACTGTGAAAAGACTTTTATCTTTTATAAATTCTTCTAAAATGATGTGAGCATTACTGCCGCCAGCTCCAAAACTACTTATTGCAGTTAATCTAGGCTTATCATTAGTTGTTTGCCAGTGCTCTAACTTTTGTTGTACTTTAAAAGGTGTTTTTTCAAAAACTATATTAGGATTTATAACTGAAGAATGCAGTGACGGAACAAGTTGTTTATATTTTAATTGTAAAAGCAGTTTCGTTACCCCAGCAATACCTGCAGCAGATTCACAATGTCCGATATTAGACTTTACTGAGCCTATGCTACAATATTGTTTTTCCTCAACCTGAAAAGCGGTATTTAGTCCCAATATCTCTATTGGATCTCCTAAAGACGTCCCGGTCCCATGTGCTTCTATATAACTAAAGTTTTCTGGCTTTACTCCGGCTTTATTAATAGCTTTCTCTATTACGATTGACTGTGCTTTAGGATTTGGGACTGTATAGCCATTTGTTTTTCCTCCATGGTTTATCGCGCTTCCTTTTATGACAGCATAAATCTGATCTCCGTCTTTTTTAGCTTCTTCCAATGATTTTAATAAAATAGCCCCTACTCCTTCTCCTGGCACATAGCCATCACCACCTACACCAAAGCTTTTACATTTTCCTTCACTAGACATAAATCGCGCCTGACTCAGCATAAAATATTTATTAGGATGAGCAATAATATTGACTCCACCTGCTATAGCTAGATTACAACTGTTATTTTGAATACTTTCACAAGCTAAATGTATAGCTGTTAACGATGAAGAGCACATCGTATCGATTCCTATACTTGGACCGCTAAAATTATAAAAATAGGATATCCTGTTGGCAATGCTGCTCGAATTACTAGTTGGGGTAATAAAATTACCCTTCAGCCTTTCTTCTATTCCAAGCAGTTGATAATCCTGATTCATTACTCCCACATACACTCCCACAGTATTTTCAGTCTCTTCTGTAGTAGAATTTACTCTAATGGGTTTATTGATTGACGATCTTGTATAACCGGAATCTTCTATAACTTCCCAGACAACCTGCATAAATAATCTTTCCTGAGGATCCATCATCTCTGCTTCAAATGGAGATATATTAAAAAAATCAGCATCAAATTTGTCTATGTTTTCAATAAAACCTCCCCACTTACTGTAACTTTTTCCTTTTTTACCTTTCTCTCTGTCATAAAAATTTTCTAAATCCCATCTCTCCTCAGGAATTTCTGACACAAGGTCATTTCCATCCTGAAGATTTTTCCAAAATTCTGCTATATTTCGTGAACCCGGATAAATTCCGCTTAATCCAATAATTGCAATATCTTTTTGCTGTGGCGCTTCTTGTGTATAAAACCTTTTCTTTTTAGCATGATGTTTAGAGTTATAGTTATGTACCGGTAACTCCAAATCATTAGATGTTTGGTTTACTTTTTCATCTGTATGAAATAATGCTGCTTCATACTCTCTTTCAAAATAATTTACTAATTCACCTAATGTCTTATACTCGAAAAATAAAGTAGAAGGAATTTCTCCAAAAATCTCACCTAAATTATTGTTAATGTTACTGATGGCTATAGAATCTATTCCATATTCATCAAGAGCAACATCCAATTCTAATTTTTCCTGATCTATTTTTAATTCTTTTGCCAAGTGTTTTTTTAAAAAACGAGTTACATTTTCCCGAGATTCTTTATTACTGACTTGTGCAACGTGAACTGATTTTCCGGAAACAGTCATTCCATTTAAACTGCCAATAAATTTTTCCGAAATTCCTTTTTTCTTTCCATAAATAACAATTCCATGATTCAGTTTGCTATTTAAAAGTTTATGAAAAGATTCCAGTCCTTCAGATTGAGGTAATGGAATTAATCCCCATTTTTTTTCTAAATGCACTAAAACTTCATTTGTTATTTGCATACCTCCATCTTTCCATAATGGCCAGTTTATACTTAGTGTCTTTCCCTTTCTTAATCCATTATCTCTTTGGTTATTTCTAAATTCTGCATAATTATTTAGATAAGCATTTGCTGAAGCATAATCTGCCTGTCCAATATTACCTGTAACGCCGGATACTGAAGAAAAAAATATTAAAAAGTCTAAAGGCAAATGCTTAGTGGCTTCGTCTAAATTTTTTGTTCCTTCAATTTTTGGCAAAAAAACCTGATGAATTTCTTGCGATGTCTTTTTTAGAATAAAACTATCTCTAATCACACCAGCACTATGAATTATTCCATCAAGTTTCTGATGTTTATTTTCAATTTTGGCTATAAGTTGTTCGAGCGCTTTTTTATCACTAATGTCACATTGATAGTAATTACAATTTTGCAGCTTTAATAATTCATGCTCCTGCTCGCTTCTTCCAGTCAAAATTACTTGAGCTCCGATATCTTCAGATAAATATTTTGCAAAAACAATCCCAAGTCCTCCTAAACCTCCGGTTATTAAATATACTCCGTCTTTTTTTATTTTTACATTCTCTTCTCTTTCCGTTTTCTCATCCTCTTCATTATAATCTTCTACTTTTTTAACTTGTCTTTGTCCATTTATATACCTAACTTCAGCATCACTCAAGCTAGCTTCGCACTCTAATATTCTAGACAATTCTTCACTTTGATTAACAGATAAGTCATCAACACCAATTGTTCGTCCGGTAATTTTTAATGTTTCCTGACTAACAGTCTTTAACAGTCCCGATACGAAACTTTTTTCGAGATAGTCTTGATTTTCATATACGATCGTGATATCGCAAGGTGTTTTTTCTGCTATTTTTTCCTGCACCTTTTCAAAGACAGCGATAAAAAATTCTTCTTCCGAATTTGAAATAATACTTTCTACTTCAATTACAAGGTCTTCTCTGAGTTTATCTGCAAGATTTGCCGAAGCGCCGGCTAAAAGAATCAGTTGTGAATTTGTTCCGCTTACAGTCTCAGCTTCTTTTTTAAGTGCATCTTTCCATACATTTTTAAAAAGAGACATTCCTTCTTTTTCATTTTCAATTGCTAAACCTGATGCTGTTTTTTTGAATTGACGCAGCACTTCAAAGTCTTTTATGCTTATTAATATATCACCGGTGTCACTTAGCAGATCAATATTATATTTTTTTGATTCTGGTTTATTGCTTTCATCACTTAAATAGGTATGACACCAGACAATTTCTGAAAGTTCTTTGTAAAAACTAATTTCACCAATTTTGAAAGGAAGGGCAATTTCCTGATCTTTTTTATTAATTCCAAGTACTGCACAGGTTTGCAAAGCACTATCTAACATTCCTAAATTAAATAAATATTCTTTTTGCTTAGGCAGAGAAATTTTTGATAATACTTCTGACTCGTTATAAGAAAGAGATTCTATACCTTGAAAACTCATTCCATAACTAAATCCTAATTCTTCAAACAGCTTGTAATAAGCCTTTTTATCTAAAGATTCAATTAAATTTTGCTTAATATCATCAAGATTTTTTTTATCAGGAGACATTAGTTCATGAGTATGTAATTTTCCGTGACCATGAACTATCTGATTTTCATCTTCCGAATAAATTTCATAACCAAATTCTTCTCTTTCATGACTGATTTCAATACTTATCTTACTTTCAATATTTTTGCTTTTTATAGGATGCAACCAAGTTATGTCCGTGATTTGTGATACTTTTTTATCCAAAGACAGGTTACCTGCGATTCTTGCTAATTCAACATAGGCAACTCCGGGCAAAATTTTCTCGCCTTTTATTTTATGGTCTTCAAAAAATGGTTCCGTTCCGTTAAAAACGCTTGTAAATTTTTGTTCTTGAAGATTTGAAGTATTTTGATGTATTAATGCATGCAGTTTACCAGAATTAGACTTTATAGACGTCGAAATCCAGTACTTTTCTTTAGCAAAAGGATAGGTAGGCAGGCTTACAACTACTGGTGTTTCATTTCCATAAAGTTCTTTCCAGTTATTATGCAGTCCCCTAATCCATAATTTAGCAATTTCTTCAATATTTTTGTCCGCAAAAACACTTCCAACATAAATATCTTCCGAATCATTATTCAATTCAAAATTTATTGTCTTATTTTTTACATTCCCTTCGAAACAGTTCTCTGTTATTTCATTTAAGTAATCATCAAGATATGCAAGAAGTTCTTTTTTGTTCTCTGCCACAATTGCCAATCGTTGCTCCATCGCTTTTCGACCAATCTGAAGCGTATAAGCAATATCGTAGAGATTTTGATCCGACACAGACTCTAAATGCTCTTTTAAGTTCAAAACCTGTTCTCTTAATCTGTTTTTATTTTTGGCTGATAAAACAATAATTGCCGGAAAATTTGCAGTGTAAATCTTTCGTGATTTTGGAATATACTCTTCTAAAATAATATGAGAATTACTTCCGCCAGCCCCAAAGCTGCTTACACCAGCTAATCTAGGCTGATCATTGACTGCCTTCCATTCTTCCAATTCTTGTTGTACTCTGAATGCACTATTCTTAAAATCAATATGAGGATTAAGTGTAGTTGAATTAATGGACGGAACTAATTGCTTATGTTTTAATTGTAATATTACTTTTGTCACTCCAGAAATTCCTGCTGCAGATTCGCAATGACCAATATTGGACTTAACAGATCCTATCCTGCAGTATTGCTTATTTTCTAAATTAAAGATCTTTGCTAAACCAGCTATTTCAATAGGATCTCCTAAACTAGTTCCTGTCCCGTGAGCTTCAATATAACTAAAGTTTTTGATATCAACCTTTGCCTTAGCAATTGCCTCTTTTATAACTAATGCCTGAGCTTTTGGATTAGGGACAGTAAAACCGCTGCTTTTGCCGTCATGGTTTATTGCAGTTCCTTTGATCAAAGCATAAATCTGATCTCCGTCTTTTATTGCTTTGCTCAAAGATTTTAATAATACCACACCTACACCTTCACCAGGAACATATCCATCACCACCTTTTCCAAAACTTTCGCATTTTCCTTTTGAGGATAAAAACATAGAATTAGAAAGCCAGTTATACTTACTAGGATGTGATGTCAAATTTACACCACCGGCTAGTGCTACAGTACACTCTCCTTTTTTTATGCTGTCACAAGCCAAATGAAGTGCAGTTAAAGATGATGAACATTGTGTATCTATTCCTAGACTTGGGCCATGAAAACCAAAGGAGGATGAAACTGTATTGGCAACAAGAGATACAAAACTGCTTGGGTAAACTGGATCAATCCTTTGCTCTGATCGATATAATTGATAATCTGTCCAAAAAACCCCTGCAAAAACTCCTACTTTTTCTTTTTTTGACAATTCTTCAGGCGTGTAGCCTCCATCTTCAAGAGTCTTCCAGCTTTCTTCTAAAAATAGTCGGACCTGAGGATCCATATTTTCTGCCTCTTTTGGTGATATGTGAAAAAATAAAGGGTCAAACGTATCTATCTGATCCAAGAATCCCCCCCAGTTATAAACCTTCTTTTCATTATCGTCTGTATCCCATCTGTCTGTTGGAATTTCTGTAATACAATTTTTTCCTTCTTTCAGATTCTCCCAAAATTCTGAAATATTTTTCGCCATTGGGTATCTGCCACTAATTCCAATAATGGCTATTGGTTCATCTGCCACTGTGGAATCTCCAACTAAATCATTTGTGAAAAAAACCTCATCCTTGGCAGCTTCTTCTTCTATTATGAATTCTTTGCTTTCAAAATCAGCGAAATGTTCTTTTTCATTAAGCAATAAATATTCGCCTAGTTCAGCTATTGTCTGATATTCAAATAAAAGTGTAGGATAAAAATCATGCTGACATTTTGATTCCAGTTCACGAACAAGTGCCATCGTAGAGTTAGAATCAAGTCCTAGATCATAAAATCCTATATTTTCACCTATTTCTATAGGATCTGCATCTAGTTTTTCGGCTATTTTTTCCTTTAGAAAATCTTTTATTTTATCTTCAATAGTCTTGGCTTGTTTTTTTTGTGGTTGTAAAACATTTGTTGTTTTATATTGTAATTCCGGACTTTTAGTTTCAGATAATAAATCAGGTTTTTCCAATAGTTTTTTAATAGATTCTGGGTCACGGATTCTTTTACTTGCTATCTTTTCAAAACTAGCTAGAAACTTACCTTCTCTGTTGAAAAGCATAATATCATTATGAATAATCTCTGGTAGTTTGTCAGAAGTTACAGGTTGTCTCTTACTGTATACATAAACAGTAGATGGAAAAGGAAGTACTTTCTCAAATTTCTGTATTGAAAATGGAATATAAGGGACACCGTTTGTTATTGAATCATCACGATCGTCTAACTTAAATGAGCTGCCAGCAAATGTAGCTCCATCAAGAAAAGCGGGATGAGCTGTCATTTTTTCACGGTACTCTTCAGCCAGCTCACTTAAATGAAGTTCCATAAGTTCTTCATCTCCTCGCTGGTATATTTTTCCGTGTGTCTGCATAAATTCGCCATGGCAAATTGCTATTGTTTTGGCTTCCTGATATACGGTTGCCATTTCATAGTCTTTTTCACTATTTATTATAAAATTTTCCACGTCAAATGTGATCTCCGAACTTAACTTTTCAACACTGTCAATTCGACAATTCATGTGCCTTATCCATTCTCCAAATGTTTGTCCGTTATGATCTATCTTCTGAGATCGTATAACAACCTCATATTCTGACTGGTTACCTGTACTGTATGTTATTTCCAGCCTACGGTCGTAATCTTCTGTTGTAGACAATGGTTCTACAAATAAAATCCTGCTGAGACTAAAATCTTTATTAAACAACTTTTTAGATGATCTTAATACTAAATCCAGATAGGTTACTCCTGGAATGATCCTTACATCATATACTTTATGGTCTCTAAGTATATAATTATCGTGTAAAAAATCTATGGTTATAATCTTATTATTCATGTTCTTTTATTTCAAAATTCAAAAAGTTGTCAAATACTTTGTTATTCTTTTTTGGAGACTGTTCGTCTTGGCAAACAATATCTTCCTGAGGCCAATATCTAGAACGCTTAAAAACAATTTCAGGCTGTTTGAAAGGTAATTCTACCTTATTACGTTCTGGAATACCTTCATCGCTTATTAATACAAAAGCATTATTTCCTCCCAGACCAAATGCACTTATTCCTGCTCTTCTGACTCCATCAACTCCTTCCCATTCTTTTAATTCTGTTACCGGATATATTGGAGAGCTGTCAAAATTGAATCTAATATTCGGAGTTTCACAATGAAGTGTTGGTGGAATTTTCCCAGCTGAAACGGCAAGCAAGGTTTTAATCACACCTGCTATTCCTGCTGCACTTAAAAGATGTCCTATATTACTTTTTACACTTCCAATTCCACAAATAGCATTTTCATTAGTGTGTTTTCGTAATACACGTGTTACTCCCGTTAACTCAATTGGATCACCAATAAGAGTTCCTGTACCATGCGATTCTATATAACTTATAGTAGCTGTAGAAATTCCTGCATTTGCAATCCCTTTCTCAATTAGTTCTTCTTGTGCAGCAGGATTAGGTGTTGTTACTCCCATAGTCCTACCGTCATTATTGACTGCTGTACCTTCAATGACTCCATAAATTTTATCTCCTGCAGCTATTGCATCATCAAGGCGTTTCAGCATGATTACTCCACATCCCTCGCCTAAACCGGTCCCATCTGCTGTCTGATCAAATGTTTTACTTCTTCCGCTTGGCGATAAAATACTCAGTCGGGAAAGTGAAATAAAGATTTCTTCATCTAAAATAATATCTACCCCACCCGCCAAAGCCATATCTGTTTCTCCAAGCCTTAAATCTTTAACTGCCAAATCAATTGCAGTTAAAGAACTGCTGCAAGCAGTATCAACCACTAGATTGGGTCCTTTTAAATTATAGATATGAGACAAATGTGCTGTTATAAAGTTTTGTCCTGTTCCGATAATGAAATCTCGACATGGCTCCTTTATTTTATTTCTAAAAGTGCTTAATCTGCTTCCTGCATAAACACCTACTGCTTTTCCTGACAAATCTTCTTTGAGATAACCCGCATCAGCAATTGCTTCGGTACATACTTCAAGCCATTGCCTTTGAAGAGGATCAATCTGACTTGCCAGCTCTTCTTTTATTCCAAAATATTTTGGATCAAATTTTTCTATATCTTTAATAAATCCTCCCCATTTACTAATACTCTTTCCCGGTTCATCCTTTTGAGAACTATAAAACTTACTAGTATTCCATCTACTTTCAGGAACTTCACTAATAGCATCTATTCCATTTTTTAAATTATCCCAAAACTGTTTTATATCTGCTGCTTCCGGAAAATGACAAGCCATACCTACAACGGCTATCGGCATATTTTTTTTGTACTCTTTCTCTTTATTTTCTTTAAGGCTTACTGTACTTATGCTTTTCGAAAGTGATTTATCATTATCATTAATCAATTGGCCAGCATTAATTACAGTCAATGCAGTAGGAAAATTCATCTCTATATAATTCCCTAACATAGCTATTGTTGGGTTTTCAAGCAGTACAGTGGGATCTATATTTACCCCAGGAAGTTCTTTTTCCAATGCCTTTATTAATTGTACTAATATTACCGAATCTACTCCAAAGTCCTGAAAGGGCAGATTAATATCCAATACTTCGATTGGAAACTTCAGTTCCTTTGCTACTAATGCTCTCACCCAATCTGAAGTATTCTTTTCGACTACTATATTTTTTTTCTCTGTCATCTTTTTCTTTTTGATTTCAAATAACTGATTTAACTCAAAATGAGGGTTAGTAAAAGCAATGGGAGCTATAACCGCCGGTAATTGATCAGCCATTATTACTTTATCAAGAATTTCTAATCCTTGTTTTACAGTAATTGAAGCTAATCCAATTTGATCATAAATACTGCCTTTAATTTTCTTCATCCCAGCATTCTCCCAATTGGGCCATTGAATGCTTGTATATAATTTCCCTTTTTGTTTTTGGAATTTTGCGAAATAATTTAAATAGCTATTTGCCATTACATAATCGCTTTGACCAGTTCCCAATAGCGGAAAAGTAGAAATAGATGAAAACAGAATTGCAAAATCTAATTGATTATGATTTAAAAGCTTGTCCAGCTCGTTTATTAATTTTATTTTCGAATTTAATACCGATTCTATGGTACATAACTCCTTATTTACAAATGCAGGACTATCTGTATCTATAGTCCCAGCACAATGCAAAAGCCCTCTTATCTTTCCCCAATCAGATTCAATTCGGGATAAGACAGTTCCAAGATCTCCTTGTTTTAGCGTTTCTGCAGCAATGAACTTTATTTGACACCCTTTATCTTCCAATTCCAAAATGGCTTTAATTTTATTGGCAGTGTTACTATGCTCATTTTTATATTCATTCCATTTATTCTTTGCAGGCATTTCTTTTCTTCCCAGCAGAATAATTTTTTTGAAACCATGTTTGAATGCGAGATGCTGTGCACATTCTATTCCTAATGCCCCTGTTCCTCCTGTAATGAGGATAGGATTTTCTATGGATAATTTCTTGTTGATTGCTTTGTATTGCAATTTTTCCAAAAACGGAAAATACCAGTTGCTTTGCTTATATTTAACCTTCGTAAAACCTGATGCACTATAATAAGCCTCGGTTATAACCTGAGCTGCAGTTACAGGATTTGTTTGGTCTAATTCAAGAGAAAGACTATTTACCCTTGAATATTCTGCCTGCAACATTTGAAATAAGCCAAAATGCTGTGCAAAATCAACATTCATCTCTTCTGAATTACTTACGATCATCAATGTCAAAGGAAAAGTTTTACTTCCTTTCATAATCGTTTGTAACAACAATAACCAGTCGAATGTTCCTTCGCTATGATGTTCTAACGGACTTAAATCAATAAATCCGCTAACATTTTCCATTTCAATAGTCGCATCTGTTGCTGATATTATTCTTGAATTTTCTAAATTTTGTTGTAGAACTTGAAGCAATGCAGGATTTGATCCATTAGTAACAATAAGTATTATTCCTTCTGATTTCTCACCAGCTTCTAATAATCCTTTCTTCCACTTTTCTTCAAATAAGCATACTTCATCTCTTGAGGCAGCAGTCACTGGTATTGATTCCAAGTTTTGGATTCCGATTTGTTCGTCAGGTCTCCAGTATCTTTGTCTTTCGAATGAGTAGGTTGGCAAACTTATTTTCTTAGGAACATTTTCTTGATAAAGCAATTCCCAATCTATCGTAATACCTTCTATCCAATAATTCATTAGAGTATTTAGATTCTTGTCTTTATAGATTTCACTTATTACGTTTTCTAAAAGGATCTGATTTAATTTTTGATTTTTAGAATTACTCGTCCCTATCAGATATTTGTATCTATTCTCATTTTCTATAAAGTCGGACAAATGTTGTATTAGTTCTTCTTTGGTCTCTACTATAAAAGCCAGCTTATGATGCATAGTTTCTCGGCCTGACTGGAGCGTATATGCCATTTCTGCCAAATTTGTAAACGATGATTCCGATGCATATTTTTTTAGATTTTGCGCCTGGTTTCTTAAACTATTATCTGTTTTTGCAGAAAGTAAGATCAGAACGGGACCTAAATATTGATTTTGTACAGGTCGTATGTACTCTTCAAGTATAATATGTGCATTTGTACCACTAAATCCGAAACTGCTAACTGCTGCTCTTCTTTTAATATTTCTTTCAGTCTCCCATTTTTCAAGCTTATTCTGAAGTCTAAATGGACTATTTTCAAAATCAATCAATGAATTTGCTTTTTCAAAATTAAGTGAAGGAGGCAGTTGCTGCTTTTCAAAAGAAAGCAGAACTTTAATAATCCCTGCCACACCGGCTGCCATAAGAGTGTGCCCAATATTAGTTTTGACACTTCCAATAGAACAATTTTGTTTTGGGCATGAAAAGGCATTAAACGATTTGGTTAAGGCTTCAAATTCAATTGGATCACCTAAAGGAGTTCCGGTACCATGCGTTTCTATATAACTTATTGTTTTGGGATCAATATTAAACTTAGTGTAGGCCTCTTTTTCTAAGTTTTCCTGCGATAAAATACTTGGTGCTAATATGCCATTTGAGGTTCCGTCTTGATTTATCATTGTACCTTTAATTACACCATGAATTACATCTCCATCTTTTTCTGCATCTGCCAACCTTTTCAGTACTAAGACTCCAACTCCTTCACCTGGTACAAAACCATTTGCACGTTGGTCAAAGGCATAGGTTTTTCCGTCGGCGGAAAGCATTCCTGCTTTGCTGGAAAGTTTATAGAAATTAGGTGAATTCATGATTGTAATTCCTCCTGTAATAACAATATCATTCTCCTGACTTATTAAACTCTTACATCCTAAATCAAGAGCTACTAATGAGCTGGAGCAAGCCGTGTCGATTGACAATGCAGGTCCCTTTAAATTCAATAGATAAGAAATTCTTGATGGAAGTATTGCAGAGGAATTACCCCAAAATGCAGATGCAGGCTTATTTTCTGCAGTAGCAAGATAATCTCCAGTACTTACTCCAGCATACACACCACATTTCTTATTTGAAAGTGTTTTAGGATTTATGCCCGCATCTTCAATAGATTTCCATGCATGCTGCAGAAATAGTCTTTGTTGTGGATCCATCATCTCAGCTTCTCCTCCGGATATTCCAAAAAAAAGCGGATCAAATTTATCCACATCTTTCAAAAAGCTTCCCCATTTGCTGTACGATTTATTTGCAGCATTTTGATCAGCACTGTAATGAATATCTTTATCCCATCTTTGAGATGGAATTTCTTCAATCAGACTTCTTCCTTCACGCAATGCTTCCCAATATTCATTCAAATCATTTGCAGAACCAAATTGTCCGCTCATTCCTATAATTGCAATATCGTCTTTAACTGCTTGGGGTGAAGCCTGATAATTTTCTTCTGCTATTTTAGGAAGTTCAACAGTAGAAGATACTATTGGTTTTCTCTGTATCTTCTGCTCTATTTGAAACGAAAAATTAGACTGTATAAAATTTGCAAGCTCATTTATGTTGGGATAACTGAAAATTTCAGTCGGACTTAAAGTAATCTCCAGTTTTTTATTAATATTTTTAATCAGTGTTGCACCTAAAATAGAATCAAATCCATAGTCCATAAATTGCCTGTGAATGTCAAATGTCTCCTCGCTGTGTTTAATTGTTAAGGCAGCAATTCTAATCAATTCCTCAATCAGCCACTGGTTATCTTTACCTTTATTTTGATTTTCTCTTTCAGATTTATTACTGGAAATTATATTTTCCGAATTAGTTATTTCAATTTTACTTTTAACTAAACCGTTACTTTTTGCTATAATCATCTGTTGTGGCAATTTTTGGTTTTCAGGATACGATTTTACATCCGTAAAACCTTCTTCTTGTAAAACTTGCTTCCATAGCTTACCCGAAAGTCCAGGACTTCCCGGCAGGCGAATTTCAGAATCAGAATAAAGCCACCATCCATCCAACAATCCGAATGTTACAGTGGTAAACAATTCTGTGGTAGCCAGTTCATTTAAAAGTAAAAGTCCATTTGTTTTTAAAACCTGTTTAATATTGTTTATTGTATTATTGATATTTGCAGTAGCATGCACAACGTTTGCTCCCAAAACAATATCATAAGACCCTAATTCTAATCCTTGGTTTTCTGCTGATTCTTCAATATTAAACAATTTAGTTTCCAAATAAGGGGCCAATATTTTATACTTAGATTCTCCATAAAGCAGAAAACTTTTTGAAATATCTGTATATGTATAGATAATGTTATCTTTGTAAGGAATTAATTTATTAAAAATCAACTCACTAGTTCCGCCCGTCCCAGCTCCTACTTCCATGATTCGGATTTTTTCTCCAGGTACAAGACTTTTTGACGCATTAGAAACAAGCTGAACTACTGTTTCTGCTATGAGTTCATTCATGAAATCAGCTTGTTTATTCCCTTTGTAAATTCCATTTACATTTTCCATACTTCCTTCAGGAAATAATAATTCTGTGGCCTTTATATTACCCCTTAAAACAGCTGAAAGATTATGCAGACAAAGCTTCAATAAAGCACTGTGTGCTTCATAATCTTTATTTGTTTCGACTAGATAGTGCAATGACTTTTCTAAATCAAAATGCTCTGGCAGCTGTTGAGTTTTTGCAGTTAATTCATAAAAATCACCATTGAAAGAAAAATAACCTGCTGAAATCATTGTTTGAATAAGCTCTTCAAACAAACGGGTATATTTTTTTTGAATACCTAATCTGAGCTGTAGATCCTCAAGGTTTTTGCATAAGTTAATTTCATGAGACAAGTCCATTTTCAATAAACATTGTACGAGTCCTTTTTCACAAATATCCTGAAAGAATTCCTCTCCTTCATGATGCCTTTCGTATGAAATTGTTGTTAGTGTTTCTAAACAGACTATACTAGGTGATGCCTTTTTAGTAATATGGTATTGTTCTGATTCGAACAAATTTTTGACCAATGACTTCGCTTTTACAGACAAGTTTATGGCAACAACCTGACGGATTTCGTTCGATAATACTGCCTCTAATATGGCCATTCCGTCTCTATTGGAAATGCTGCCAATGCCCATTCCATTCATGCGCTTTGCATATGTACCGCCACTCACGATGCCAGTTTCCCCCCAATACCCCCAGTTAATGGTATAAGAAGGAATATCTAAAATTGATTCTGTCTCACGTGCATAACTGTCCTTGAAAGTACATCCCGCAGAATAATTGGATTGTCCAGCAGCATTCCATTGCGATTGGATCGAAGAATAAAAACAAATAAAATCTAGCGGCTCTTGACTAAATGAATTTACAAGATTTTTACTAGCTAATGATTTCGGAAGATATGAATAATCAAAATCGACTGCATTCATATTTTCAAAACGCATGTCGTTTAGTACAATTGCAGAATGGAACAAACCATTTACCTTACCATAATTCATCTTTATTTCTGCAAAAGCTTTTGATACTGCATTAGAATCAAGCGCATCACATTGCAAATAAAGAGGGCGGGGTCCAAATTCAGCTATTTTATCCTGTATCTTTTGTATTTCTTTATTTAATTCTCTTCTACCTAACCAAATTACCTGTGCCTGATATTCTGTTGCCAGATATTCTGTTGTAACGGCTCCTATACCTCCTGCCCCTCCAAGAATCACATAAATGCCCCCCTTCTTTAATTTGCTTTTTGTCAAAGTAAGTTTTACTGGATTCAGCACCTGCTTGAAAAAAAAACCATCTCGATAAACATGTAACACACCAGTTTCCTGATAAGATATCTTTTGCTGTTCTTTTATAAAAGCAGAATTCCAATCTGTTGCTCCTAAATCTATAATTTTGATGCTCCAATCAAGATATTCTTTGGCAATCGACCCCGCTAAACCAATAATTCCGCTACCTGAAGAATTAACTTGTTCTCTACTATAAACAGCCTGTGTATTTTTTGTAAAAAAACAAAGATTCATTTTTTTATCTTTAGCGGTATCTGATACTTTCTTCAAGCTGTCAAATAATTTTTTTTCTAAGGTAAATTGTTTATCCTCCTGCTCTTTTACAAGGCCATGAACAAAATAAATAGTATCAATATCCTCTTCTTCTGAAGTAATTTCCTCCGCTATTTTTATGCTGACTCCCTGATCTTTAAATTGTTCAATCAATGGTTTTAATAAAAGTACATCCTGATTTCCTGATCCTGTCAAAATCAACACTTTAGTCTCCTTTTCTTCTGAAAATTCATTTGGGGCCATACGCTTCCATACTGGAAGATATGTATTTTCTGTATTTGATATTACTGGTGCCTCCTCTTTTAATGGAATTGCCATAAATTCTTTGAACTGCAATAGTACTTCACCATTGCTATTAAATAAATCAACATCATAGGAAGCGACGTGACTCGTTGCATTCTGACTTTCTTTAGCCATTGCCCAAAGTTCCATATCGCCAGTTATCACAGAATGAAATATAACTTCTTTTACATGATAAGGAAAAGCAAGTGAATAATTTTGTCCAGGTAAAATAACCAAACCATAAATCGTATGTAATGCACTGTCAAGAATACCCGGGTTATAATAAAACCCACTCTTTTGCTCGTTTTTTATTTTTGCAAGTGCCACGTTATCCCTGACATAAATTTCTTTTACAAGTTGAAAAGAATTTCCTAAATTCAATCCTGCATTGGAGAAATCATTATAAAGTTCTTTAGCGGTAATGATCCTTGAAGCATTTGATATAAAGTCATTTAAATTAAGCTCATTTTTTACAGTCGAATAACAAGTAATATTAATTCCAGCTTCACAATGAATCAGATGAGTTTCAGAAATATTACTTTTTATTTCCGCTTTCAATTCATTAGAATTCTGGGATATTTTAATTTCTATTTCTGAATTTGTATCAACAGCGATTGGATTCATCCATGTAATATTTTTTACAGATGTAATTCTCTTTTCTACACTGATTTCCGCAGCGGCCCTTATTAATTCAATATAAGCTACTCCTGGAAGTATTTTAACATTCATAACAGAATGGTCAGCTAAAAAGAACTCCGATCCATTAAAAGAACTTTTAAATTTTATTTCATTCAAAGTCGATTGATTCTGATGTACCAGAGGATGAAGTTGTCCAAAATCACTTTCCTTAGTTTCTTTCTTATTAGGATGGGGCATCCAATATCTTTTTTTTGCAAACGGGTAGTTAGGCAACAGCAATCTGTTTGGACTGTCGTCTTGATACAGCAATTTCCAATTTATAGAAGCTCCAGTTTTCCATTTTTCTAATAAAAGATCCAAATTATCTTCTTGAATTAAAATATTAACCTCTGTATCACTTAAATATACTTTTCTTTCTATTGCGCTAATTGGTAAATTTTCATTTTCTGATACTGATTTTAATTTTACCTTTAATTCCTCAATATCCTTTACCTCAAACGCAGCTCTTACATCAAATGGTTCTCTTGCTATCTGAAGTGTATAAGCAATTTCATGTATGCTTATATTTGGATTCTCAAGTATGAATTTAATTAAATTTTTAGCAATAGACTGAAGTACTTTCGAACTCTTCGCTGACAAAACTATTATGGACGACTTATTGCTGGTATAATTATTTTTTGCTTTAACTTTATATTCTTCAAGTACTAGATGAGCATAGGCGCCGCCAAATCCAAAACTACTAACTCCTGCTCTTAGAGGGCTTCCATCTTCGTTTTTCCAATCCTGAGCTTCTTTATTGATGTAAAAGGGAGAATTTTGCAAATTAATGTATGGGTTCAATTCCTTAAATTGTGGCATTGCCGGTATAATCTTGTTTTTTATGGAAAATAATGCCTTTATGACTCCTACTATGCCGGCAGCACCCTCAGCATGCCCAATATGTGCCTTTGCTGAACCTATTGCACAAAAGTCTGTTTTAAGAGTATGTTTTTTGAATGCTTTTTTTAACGCGTTTATCTCTATAGGGTCACCTAATTTTGTTCCTGTTCCATGGGCTTCAATATAGCCAAGTGATTCTGGTGATATTCCGGCATCCCTCCATGTTTTTAGCAAAACATCTGTCTCTCCGTCAACGCTGGGTGCTGTGATTGATGGTGTATATCCCCCATGGTTAGTAGCACTTCCTTTGATAATACCATAAATAAAATCACCATCTTTTTCAGCTTCAGCCAACGATTTTAGCATGATGGCTGCCACGCTCTCTCCTGGAATATACCCGTCTGCCTGGCTATCAAAACTATGACATCTGCCTGTAGCTGATAATGCTCCAATACTGGAGAAATAACGATAATGTACAGAAGACAATAGTAAATTGGTACCTGCAACCAGTGCTTGATTACATTCTTTATTCTGTATGGCTTTGCATGCTGTATGAATTGCGATTAAAGAACTAGAACATGCGGTGTCAATGACAATACTGGGTCCTTTCAAATCAAAATAAAAAGATGGTCTATTGGCCAGCATTGTTGCAGCATTCCCGGTTCCATCATGTGGATTTACTTTTAGATTAATTCTATCTATCTCCTGACCATAATCATGAAAACACACTCCTACATAAAGTCCGGTATTACTTCCTTTAATAACATTAATAGCTCCGGCATCCTCAATTGTGTGATAAAGAACCTGCATTAAATAACGTAATTGTGGATCCATCATTTCAGCCTCTATCCGAGATATATTAAAGAAATCTGCATCAAACTGGTCAACATTATTAATAAAACTTCCCCATTTAGTATACAGCATGTCCTCTACTCCTTTTTCAGGATTGTACCATGGTTTGTAATCAAAGTGATCTAGTGGGATTTCTTTTATCAGGTTATCTTTGTGATAAATTTTATTCCAGAATTCCTGCGGATTATCAGCTCCTGGAAATACCCCATGTACACCTATGATGGCAATATCATTACTGATTTCCTGAGTAATTATACTGTTTTTATGTTTACCAAATTGTAATGGTTTCATTCGTTTATCTTAATTGATGGTTGATAATTTTTTCATGTACTATTTTAGAAGAGAATCGATTTGGATATTCTTCCTCGAGATATTCAGATAGTTCTTTTAAATTCTGATATTCAAAGAACAATGTTGGATATAATTCTGCACCCAGCTCTTCTTCCATAATTTTAACTAATGCAATTAGTTCAGAAGAATCTATTCCCATATCCATGAAATTCTTTTCGGATGATATTCTCGAAATATCTTTGGAACTGCTCGTTTGCAGTACTCTTCTTAAAAACAACTCGGCCTGTTCTTTCTTAATTTCTTCACTATGTTCTGATAATTTGGTAATTTCTGAATCTGTAAAAATTGTTCTCTTACACACAAAACCAGTAACCTCTCCAATAACATCTCCTTTAAGTGAGTAAAATTTAAAATCAGCCTCAATAATTTCCCTGTTCGTTTTTACAATTTCTCCAATCACGAAACATTGTTTAGGTATTTTTTCATATATTTTCAATTCCTTTATCATTAATGGAAGAAAAGCAGTATCCATATCTTTAATCAATGCCAGTGCTGTTACCAATCCGCCATTTAATAGCACTGGATCAATTAGCTTATACTCATGAATTCCCTCCTGTTCTGGAAGTCTTAGTTCAGCCAGACTCTTATTTTCTCCAATAAAAATTTTTTCAATAACCCGCAGGCTTTCTCCTTGCATAATTCCTTTTTCCAGATCTTTTTGATAAAAAGCTTCTTTCTCTAAGGTCAAAGCTGCATTTTCCTTTAGTATCTTAATTTCAGAAAGGCAATTGAGAGGCATTATTAGAAGATTTTCTTCTAGTTTTCCTTCAGCAATATCAATTATAGAATCTGTATCTGTACTTTCACTTGAAACACTAAACGTATCATTTGCTAAACTGACCGCAATTTTAATTTGCTCATTACTATTTAAAATAACTTGATTTTTAAATAAAATGCGAGATAAAACAAGCGCCTTTTCCGACTTTGTAAATAACAGATTAGTTACCAATCCTAAAAAAGTTGTTCCTAAGAGTACTCGATTGCCATTTATTAAATGATCTTTCAAATAAGCTTCCTGATATGAAAATACCTCACTTAGCGAATTTACTAATGGCTCTTTATTAGTTATTTCCCTTATTTCTTCACCAAGCCAATATGATTTATTTGAAAGTCGTTCAACTACTAATGGTTTTCGCAGAGATTCAGTTTTATTCTTATTATTTTCAATAATCAAATGACAGTTTGTTCCTCCAAAACCAAAACTTGAAATAGCAGCAATTTTATGTTCTACATTCCAATCTTTTAAACTTGTATTAGGATAAAAAGGCGACTGACTAAACTTAAATCTTGGATGTGGGTTTTCACAGTTTATTGTGGGTACGATCTGATCATATTGCATTTGAAGTAAAATCTTAATCAGACCGGTTACTCCCGCAGCAGTCATATTATGTCCTAGATTACTTTTTACTGATCCAAGAGCACAGAATTCTTTCTGTGATGAGTATTGCTGATAAATTTCCGTTGCCGCCTTCACCTCGATCGGATCACCCAAAAGTGTTCCTGTGCCATGCGCTTCATAATAGGAAATATTTTCAGGAGAGATAGATGTTTTGTCTAATGCTTTTTGAATTACTTCCTTCTGCCCCTCTTTATTGGGTACTGTTAATCCCATTGTTTTCCCATCATTATTTATTGCTGAGCCTATAATGGCACCCAGTATATTGTCTCCATCCCTTTTGGCTTGCTCATATCCTTTCAGCATAACCAATCCTCCTCCTTCGCCTAAAACAAATCCTTCTGCCCGTTCATCAAATACATAACTATGTCCATCTCTGGATAACACTTTTGCCTGGCTAAACGCAATATGCCCAAAGGCATCAACAAGTATCGATATACCTCCTGCAATTGCCATTTCAATTTTTCCATTTAAAATATCTTCGCAAGCATGATGAATAGCAACAAGTGAGCTTGAACAAGCGGTATCAATGACCATACTTGCTCCTTTGAAATTATAAAAATCAGAAACTCTTGCAGCAATCATATTACTGATATTGTTCACAATTACATTTTGATGCGTTCCTTTGGGAAGTAAATGGTAATTATTACGTACATAATTATTGTCTTTTGCTCCAACATAAACACCCGTATTAGAATTAGCTATTTCTTTTTTATTGTAGCCGCAATTTGCTATTAACTGACGTGTCAGTTCTAGGGTAAGTCTTTGTTGCGGATCCATTGAAAGTGCTTCATCATCACTTATCTTAAAATATACAGCGTCAAATAATCCTGGATTATTTATAAAACCTCCTTTATCTGTGTAGGTTTTATCTAGTTCTTCTTGTTCAGAAAAATAATCACTCATATCCCAACGTTCTTTAGGTGTGTTTGAGATAAGCTCTTTTCCTGCTTTAAGATTGTCCCAAAATTCTTTGATATTGTCTGATCCGGGTAAATGACAAGCCATTCCTATAATGGCTATTTTTTTTTCATTTTCAGAGGATTCTTCTGTTATGATTTTTTTAGTTTCTTCAGTACTTTTTTTGATATCTGGAAAATCTGCCTTTTCTAAAAATGATTCTTTTATCATTTCTTGAGAAACAAGATCAACTAACGGTTTTTTTATGTTCTCTGATTCTAAAAAATCAGCTAGTAATTCAATAGTAGGATAATTCACAATAATAGTTGGTTCCATAACAGTCTTAAAACGTTCTTCGAGAGCATTAAGAATACTCATCATCATGATTGAATCTACCCCGTATTCTGTAAAATCAACATCTATATCGATATCTTTTTCTTCGATTTTCAAAAGTGAACCACAAATTTCTTTGAGAATTTTTTGGATTTCTTTTACTGAATGTTTTGCCTCTTGGACTACTTGAATAATTTGATTTTCAGTCTGATTAGAAATTAGTGCTTTTTCTATTTTTTGAGATTCACCAAAAGTTATGATGCAATAATCAAGATCGCATGTTAATAATTTTTCAAAAACAATCACACCTTCCTGAGCTGGAAGAGGCTCCATACCCCATTTCTTTTTCAGAAAAACCTTGTTTTGATCTGCCATTTTTATTCCGCCATCTTCCCATAATGGCCAGTCAATACTAATCGTATGCCCATTCCTTTTATCTTTTGCTGCCAGTTCATTTCTATGTCTTGCAAAACTATTCAGATAAGCATTGGCAGCACTGTAACATCCCTGACCTGCACTTCCAATTACAGCAGTTATGGACGAAAACAGCACCATAAAATCTAATGCTTCATATTGTGTAGCTTCATCTAAGAATTTTACTCCATTTATTTTAGGAGCAAAAACAGTTGCAATTTCTTCTTTTGTTTTATTTACTATTAAGCTATCCTGAGTTGTCCCAGCGCAATGAATCAATCCTTTTATCGCACCAATAGTTTGCTTAATTTCCCCGATGCATTTAAAAACATCTTCCCTATTGTTGAGATCACAATTATAGTAGCTGGCATTATTCCATTTCTCTAACAGAACCTTACGGTTTGCATCCAGCTTAGATTTTCCAAGAATCACTAAACGTACATCTTCTGTTTTAGTAATATATTCTGCCATGATCTGACCAAGTCCGCCAAATCCCCCCGTAATTATATAAACTCCATCTTTTTCTATTCTGCATTCTTTACCAGATTCTATTGATAAAAAAGATTCTGTCTGTTTTACTTCTCGTACTCCGTTTACATATCTTACTTCATCTTCATCTCTGCCAATTTCAGCTTCAATATATCCTGTTATTTGGTCCAAATCCCGAATAGTTATGGAATCTAAACCTAATAATTTTCCGTTTATTTTTGGAAACTCCAATTTGGCAGTTTTTAATAATCCACTCAGAAAATCAACCTGTAAATAATCACTGTTTTGATACACAAGTAACAATTGAATGCTTCCCTGATTATTGTATTTCTTAATCATAGTGCTTATTTCCCACCATTTTTCAATCTCATTAGCAGAAGAAAATAACATCACCTCAATCTCTAATTCTTCTTGTAATTTTTCCGCCAGTAATAAACTACCTTCATTGAGTAAAACAATAGTTTTGCATTCATTTTGCCTTTTACTTTCAATCCCTGACTTCCAAACAGAGTGATATAATTGAACTTTTGCAGAGCTCTCCAGAATTGATTGTTGTAACTGTTTTATTGGTAATGCTGTAAAATCAACAAAGTTCAGTACTTCTTCTCCTTCGCTGTTTAAGAGATGGATTTGATAAGAAGAAACTTTGTTATTTTTATTTTGTGATTTCTCAACATAACACCACAATTCTCCTTGAAGGGAATCAAATATGTTAACCTCTTTAACGCTAAACGGCAATTCCTGACCTTGCATGTTATTTAAGAAACTAAATCCTGCACACGTTTGAAGTGCTGAATCCATTATTCCGGGAGGTAATAAATAACCTTCTTCTGTCTTTGGAAGTATAATTTGTGATAAAGCTTCAGAATCGCTGTAATACAACTTTTTTATTCCCTGAAAGGTTTCGCCGTAATCGAGTCCTAATTTTTTGAAATGAAGATAACAATCCTCCTGATCGCGATTATTCGTGAGCTTTCCTCTTAAAGATGTAAGGTCAAATTTCTTCTTTGAACCCTCATTTTTTGTTTGGAATTTTCCTCGACTATGTATTTTTAAGTTTCCTTCAGATTCACTATAAATTTCATAACCAATGACGTCATTTTTCTCTAGAATAGTAATACCTATCTTTTCAGATACCCCTTTTACACTTATGGGAGTCAACCATGTAACATCTCTGAGTCCTGTTATTTTTTTATCTAGAGATAATGCTCCTGCCGCTCTTGCCAATTCTAAATAAGCTACTCCCGGAAGCATTTTTTCTCCATTAACCTGATGATCTCTTAAAAATGGTTCATCACCAAAATAGGTACTTGTAAAATGCTGCTTTATTAAAGTAGATTCATTTTGATGCACTAAAGGATGAAGTTTTTCTGCATATGTTTGATTTGCAATACCATTATCTGAGGTGCTTACCCAGAAATATTTCTTTTCAAAAGGATAAGTCGGCAAACTAATTTTTGTTGGAGTGAAATTGTTATCATAAAGAGTATTCCAATCAACAGCAACACCATTTATCCATAATCGAATTAGAGATTGAAAATCCTTTTGTTCTAACACACTATCAGCATATTCCTTTTCTTCAATATCTTTTAATCGAAAATCAAGAGCCGGCTTCCGAATATTACCGGTTGTAATGTTTTCATTATTACCGACCAAATATGCTGAAAGAACATCAATAACCATATGATAATCAACTGCTTCAAAAGCCAATCTCTCGTCCATATGTTCACGACCTACCTGCAAAGTATAAGCTACATTTTGCAAACTAAGATTTGGTTTTTCTTCAAAATAATTTAGTAAATCCTTAACCCTCTCTTTTAATCTCGATAAATTTTTTGCAGAAAGCAAAATTAGAAATGGTCCTTTTTCTTCCTTAATATGTACTACTTTTTCAGGAATATATTCTTCTATTACAATATGTGCATTACTTCCTCCTGCTCCAAAACTGCTAATTCCAGCAATTCTTGGCTTTCCCTGTCTTCTTTCCCATTTTGTAGTCTCCTTTTGAAGATAAAATGGCGTGTCAGTAAAGTTCAAATAAGGATTGGGAACTTCTAAATGGACATTTCCTGGAATGGTCTCATTTTTAATTGCAAATAACAATTTTATCAAACCAACTATTCCCGCAGCAGCCTCAAGATGCCCAACATTTGTTTTCACACTTCCTAAACCGCAATGCGGCTCAGAAGGCAATGGCAATCCATTATCTTTATAAAGTTGTTTGAATGCTAATTTCAGTCCTTCACATTCTACCGGATCTCCTAAATGTGTACCTGTACCATGTGCTTCAATGTATCCAACATCTCTTGGATCTATCTTTGCTGTACGATAGGCTTTTAATAGTAATTCTTTTTGTGCATTAGAGTTTGGAGAAGTCATTGTATTGGCTTTTCCTCCATGGTTTACAGCAGATCCTTTAATAAGTCCATAAATAGGATCTCCATCGAGTTTTGCTTTACTTAATTTTTTTAAAATGACGATACCTACTCCTTCTCCACGTACATATCCATTTGCCTTTTCATCAAATGTTTTACATCTTCCATCCTCGCTCAATACTCCTGCCTGACTAAAAGACAAAGTGAGTTCCGGAGTTAGCAAAGCATTCACTCCGCCAGCAATTGCCATTTCACAGTCACCATTGTGTATATTTTCAATTGCTCTGTGGATTGCTATTAATGAACTTGAACAAGCTGTATCAATTGGCTCACTTGGACCATGAAGGTCAAGCAAATAGGATATTCTGTTAACAAGAACAGACTGAGAATTTCCAGTAGTCGCTAGCGTACTGTTACTGATGTCTGTATTTTTTGCTATTAGCGTTTTATAATCAGAACTCGAACATCCAATATATACTCCAGTATTTGTACCTTTAATTTTACTTGCTGGTATTCCTGCATCTTCCAAGGCATTATAAACAGCCTGAAGCGTAATGCGTTGTTGAGGATCCATTAGTTCTGCCTCAGCTGGAGAAATATTGAAATATAAAGGGTCAAATGTCCCTATTTCTTCAATAAAACCTCCCCATTTAGCTTTAGTTTTATTTTTTTCTTTGGATGAATCACCATAAATAGCTTTCCAATCCCATCTCTCTACCGGGATCTCTGTTATTAGATCCTTATTCTCTTTGATACTATTCCAAAAATCCTCCAAATTTTTTGTTCCCGGAAATCTTCCGCTAATTCCAACTATAGCAATTGGATCTTCTTGCTGATGTTCGAACTCAATTATCTTACTCTTCGTGAATCGAGGAGTTTCTGCTAAAATCAAGCCGCTTCGTTTCTCATTTGTTTTCTTATTATCTTCAGAAAATTGATTCGATACTGTTTCATTGCTTTTTTCAATTTCATAGGTCAAACCTATTTCTATTCCGTAATTTTCAATTAGGTGCACGGTTAAATCCAAGACTGTTGAACTATTAAAAAATACCGTCGGGGTAATCTCTAATTTATACAATTGACTTAATTCATTTGCAAATTTCGTTAGGGAAACCGAATCAAAACCATAGGTGCCAAATTCTTCTTCCTTCTTGATTTTATCTGGATCGAGTTTGATTAGTTTTGATATGATGGCAAGAATGCTGTTCTCAATTTTAGAGTTTAAATCATTATCACGCCATGTCTCGAAGTTAACATTTTTGGAACTATTTCTTACCTTGATATCTGTGTTTCTAGGAGTCGTATACAATCTTTTCTCTATTATGTCTTTTATTCCATAATAAACAATTACCTGATTAAAATCAGTGTTAAGTATTTTATGCAGAGCGGCTATACCTTTATTATTACCAAGTGAAACTATTCCCCATGATTTTTTCACTTCTTTCTTAATGCTATCCGGTAATTGCATGCCGCCTTCTTCCCATAATGGCCAGTTAATACTTATAGTCTTTCCGTATCGTTCACCATTATCCCGCATTTCATTACGATATAGGGAAAAAGCATCTAAATAGGCATTTGATGCTGCATAATCTCCCTGTCCTGCATTTCCTGTAATACTCGCTATTGAAGAGAATAAAAGCATAAAATCTAATTTTTCAGATTTTGTAGCTTCATCTAGGTTTTTGACTCCTTGGATTTTTACATTGAGGACAATTTGTGCTTCTTCTTTTGTTTTATCATTTAAAAAACTATCTCTAATTATTCCTGCACTATGAATTATTCCATTTATGGCTCCAAAGTCTTTTTTTATCTTTTCAATACAATTCTGTACTTGTATACTATTCTCTATATCACACTGCAAGTAGCTAATTTTGGCAGAATCACTTATGCAATCTGGCAAATCCCCTATTTCATTTCTACGACCTAAAAGAATAATTTTAGTTTTTTTTGTCTTGCTTATTTCTGTTGCAATTATTCTTCCTATCCCTCCAGATCCTCCAGCTATAACATAAAGGCCTTCCTCTTTTATTTGATTAATATAGTTATCACTCTGCAAGTGGATAGGTTTTAAAACTTTTACTGTTCTCAGATCATTTTCATATCGCACTTCCAATGCTTCTTGTGAACATTCTTCATGGATAATATTACAAACATGTTCTGCAGATCTGTTTTTAATTCCTGTTAAACTTATTATTCTAAAATCCAGGTTAATATTTTCTATTTTTGCTGTACGCAGCAATCCTGTTAAAAAACTGAATTTTATCTCGTTTGCCACATCAAATAGCAATATAAGATGAACTGGAATCTTACTTTTATTTTTTTTCTGAATCAGATTCAACAGTCTGAAAAAGGTTTCGTACTCATTAGGCTCTTGAAAATTGAAAATCTCTTCTGTAAAATATTCGCTTATTTTTTTTTCAAATTCAGAATCTTCTCCCAGAATGATCAGGGAGCTATTTTTATTAATCTCTAAATTACTATTCTGGATTAATGGTACATTTTTCCAAACGTTTGTATAAAATAAAGTCTGTTCTTGCTCATCATTATTGACAATAGGAAGCGTTACAAAATCTTTCATACTAACCAGTACTTCTCCGGATTCATTCAAAATAAATAATGTATAACTACTAATTCTGTCTTCATTTTCTGTCTCATTTTTAATAGCATAACACCAAACTGTTTCTTTTAACTCAGCATGAATAGAGATTTCTTTTAAACTAAAAGGTAAAAACAATGATATATTCTCTTTATTAAAACTAAAAGCTGCACAGGTTTGCAGAGCGCTGTCCATAATTCCAGGTTGTAGAACATATTGCCCATTTAATGGCAGCGTTATCTTAGAAAGTGCCTCATTTTTATTAAAATGTAACTCCTGAATACCTTGGAAGCTTGGACCATGTTCTAATTGAAGAGATTTGAAAAAATCATAACAATCTGATCCTTTTTTAGTTTGATTCAGCCTGCTTTTAATTTTAGACAAATTAAAATTTTCTTTGATTTCTGGTATATCATAAGTTAACAGACCTGTGCAGTGTTCAATATCTTCTGTTGAATAAATACTAAAAGACAATCCATTTTCTAAAGGGAAAAGATTAGTATGAACTGCTACTGCAATATCGTCTATGTCAACCGGACGCAACCATGCTACATTTTTAATAACAGATATTTTCTCCTGAGCTACACGTGCTCCTGCCTCTCGACACATTTCTAAATAAGCAACTCCGGAAAGGATTTTCTTTTTTCTTACAATATGGTCTTCAATTACCTGTTCTTTACCTGTAAAGTGCGTTGTAAATCCCAATTTATATAGGGTTGAAGTATTTTCATGTAAGAGAAGATGCTTAGTATTCGTCGCTAAGGATACATTCATCTTGAGGGACTGGAACCAGTATTTTTCTTTGGAAAATGGATAAGTGGGCAAGCTTATTTTATTGGGTTTTTGGTAATTATAAAGCAAACTCCAATCAATGGTAACCCCATTGATCCATAGTTGTCCTAAAGTTCTTATTTCATTATTTTTAATAATTGTATCTACAAAAGTTTTCCCTGCCTCATTGTCAATTAGTAAATCGATACCACTTGAAGCGTAATTTCCAAGCATCAGGTTTGTCTTGTCTCCCGCAATATAATCTTCTATTTTTTGTATAAGTTGTGCTTTATCAGCCACTACAAAAGCTAATCTCTCATTCATTACAGTTCTTCCAACTTGTAGAGTGTAGGCAATATCATCAAGACTTACGTCTTCGCTATATTCAACAAATTTTTGTAATTTATAGGCAAGCTCTCTCAAGCGCTCTGTATCTTTTGCCGATATTAAAATCAGATTTTCTTTGCTGGTCTCTACTCTGGCAGGTTGAGCTGTAAATTCTTCAATAATAAGATGTGCATTGCTTCCCCCTGCACCAAAACTACTAATACCAGCAAGCCTTGCCTTATCATCTATCTTGTTCCATTGTTCCAGTTTTTGCTGTACCTTAAAAGGGCTTTTTTGAAAATTAATATTGGGGTTTAATTCTGTAGAATGTAGTGATGGAACTAATAAATTATGCTTAAGCTGTAATATAATCTTTGTTACTCCAGCAATTCCTGCTGCAGATTCACTATGTCCAATATTCGACTTAACAGAACCAATGCTGCAAAATTGCTTTTTGGCAGTTCCAAATGCCTTTTCTAAACCTGCTATTTCTACCGGATCCCCCAGGCTAGTGCCTGTACCATGTGCCTCAATATAACTTATATCATTGGGGTCTACACCTGAATTTTTAATTGCACTGCTAATTACATCAGCTTGTGCTGTTGGTTTAGGTACCGTATATCCATTGGCTTTACCTCCATGATTTACAGATGAACCTTTTATAACCGCATAGATACGATCTCCATCTAACAGTGCGTCGCTAAGTTTTTTTAGCACAATCGCACCAACTCCTTCACCAGGAATAAAGCCTTCTCCTTTAATACCAAAGCTTTCACATTTCCCTCTATTGGATAAAAAAGCGCCTCTGCTCAGCATCAAATATTTGTTCGGATGTACTGTGATGTTAACTCCACCAGCTATTGCCACTTGTGTATGACCCAACTTTAAGTCATTACATGCCAAATGAATTGCTGTTAAAGAAGAGGAACACATAGTGTCAACTGCCATGCTTGGTCCTCTAAAATTGCAATAATATGAAACTCTGTTGGCTATACTGCTGGCACTTCCTCCTAAAACTAAAGGGTTTCCTTTTAAAGATTCTTCAGCACCAAATAATTGGTATTCCTCGTACATTACTCCAACGTAAACTCCTGTTTTCTTTTCGGCTAACTTCTCTACTGCATATCCTGCATCCTCAATAGACTCCCAGGCTGTTTGTAAAAACAGTCTCTCTTGCGGATCCATTCTTTCTGCATCTAGTGGGGATATATTAAAAAATAAAGGATCAAACTGATCTATTCCGGTTAAAAAACCGCCATAATTACTGTTAATGGTGCCGTCTTTCCCTTTTTCAGTATCATAATAATTTTCATTATTCCATCTTTCAGTCGGAATTTCGGTAATACAGTCTTTGCCTGATTTTAAATTTTCCCAAAACTCTTCAATTGAATCGGCTTTCGGATATTTACCACTAATTCCAATAATAGCGATTGGCTCATTGTTATTTAATGCTTGTACTTCTTCTTCTTTCTTTTCTTGTACTTTAGAGAAAGGTTTTTCTTCAGAAGATTCTATAATTTTCTTTTGAGGCTGTTCTGATGCTTCATTTTCCCTAAAGTATTCGATATGATTCTCTAAAAAATAAACCGCCAGCTCGTTTATATTTCCATATTCAAAAAAGTTTGTCGCAGATACCTCTCCTAATTCATTTGATAATTCCTTCGATAGTGTTCCTATTAGGATCGAATCAACACCCAATGCCGCAAATGGCGTATTGAGACCAATTCGGCTTTCTTCCAATTTAAGAATTTTTGAAAAGATTTTTCTAAGATATGTGGTTACTTTAAGCTTATATTTTTCTTGATCCAATTCTACTGTAATAGTATTATTTACTTTTGACAGCTGTGGTAAGGTTTTATCAACAATATTCAAATCAAATGTAATATTACCATCACTTACACATGTAATGATTTGTTGTGGTAAATGTGCTGTACAAGAATTAGATTGAATCTTATTAAAACCTAGTTCTTTAAAAACCGTTTTCCAATTCTCAGAAGAGAGTCCGGGACTTCCCTCAAGTCTTATCTCATCATCGTTATAATTCCACCATCCGTCAAGAAGTCCAAATGTCAGTGTACTGAAAAGTTCTGTCTTGGCTAACTCATTCAAGATCAAAACACCGTCCTTTTTAAGAACCTGTTTGATATTTTTCAGAGTACTTGCAATATTTTTTGTTGCATGTACCACATTCGAGCCAATCACTACATCAAAACTTCCAAGTTCAAAACCTTGTTGTTCCGGAGATTTTTCAATATTAAAAATTTGTGTTTTTAGATATGGAGCATCTCCCTTAAAATTTTGCTCAGCATGCAACAGAAAACTTTGTGAAACATCAGTATATACATATTCAATTTGTTGCTGGCAAGATTTAAGTTTTTCAAACATAAACTGGCTGGTTCCGCCTGTTCCTGCTCCAATTTCTAAAATTCTGATTTTATGAGAAGTTTTTAATTTTCCTATTCCATCTGTAACAGATTCTGACAGTATTTGGTTAAAATAATCCGACTGATCTCCACTATTGTAAACATCACTAACAAGTTCCATACTGCCAAAAGGAAAAATTATATCGGTAGCATTCTTAAAACCAAGTAAGATCTCATTAAAAGATGCCATACATATTTTTAAAAGATTAGCATAAGAATTATACTGACTATTATTGATAACGAAAGTACTAAGTGCTTTATCAAAATTGAATAAGTTAATTTCCTGCTGGGCTTTTTCAGTTATGGTAATTTCATCGTTTGCAATTAGTATATAGTTTTCGGCACATAATTCCCTTAGAAGCTCGGTGAGCAATCTGCGATATTTTGGCTGTATATCTAATTCTTCGACGAGAGTATTTACTTTGGTACCATTTCCGATTCCAAACTCTAATAACTTCTGATACACTATTTTGACACAAATTTGTCTAAAAGCTTCTTCAACCCCTTCACTATAATCATAAAGCTTAATATCGGTTAACTGAACATCCAACTCTGTTTCAACTGTTATTGAGGTCATTGCCTCTTTTTGAACCAAATTATACATTGGGTATTTAATCTGATCACTCAGTTCTACGGCTATAATCTGATTTAAATTTTGTTTGAGTGTCTCCTCCAAAACTTTCATTCCTTTTGAGGCCGTAATACTCCCAATTCCCAAAGCAGCCATGCTCTCACGATAATTTTGCGAACTCACAATTCCTGTTTCTCCCCAGTATCCCCAGTTTATGGTATAGCAAGGTATTTTGGTGTTTTGGTTAATAAAACGACTCAAACTATCTTTGTAACTGCAGCCTGATGCATAATTTGCCTGTCCCTTCGCACTCCATTGAGACTGAACTGAAGAATAAAAACAGATAAAATCGAGGTTTTTATCTTGAAAAGACTCGATAAAATTATGACTCCCGAGAGATTTTGGAAAATATGATTTCTCAAAATCCGAACTCGTCATGTTGGTCAGAAGCCTGTCATGCAAAACAATAGCTAAATGGAATAAACCATTAATCTGATCATAATTTAGCTTAACCTGTTGATAAGCATTTTTCATACTTACAGCATCATTTGCATCACAACAAATATAAAGCGGCTCTATTCCATTTACAGCGGATTGTTTTTGTGCCAACTGAATTTCAGACGTCAAAGGACTTCTTCCTAACCAAACAATTCTTGCATTATATTTTTGCATTAAATAGCGGCTGGTCACCTGTCCTATTCCTCCTGATCCTCCTAGTAAAACATAAACTCCATCTTGTTTTAATTTGCTATTGTCTGAGGTGTTAAGCGTAATGGGATATAGTTTTTGCTGGTAAAAGAAATTTTCTCTAAATGCAATAATTTCTCCATTATAATCATACGGGAAATTATTAATTTTTTCTATATCGCCACTTTTTAATTCTAATGATGAAAGATCAATCAATCGAACTTGGCAATTCGTCTGCTCTTTCGCAAACGATCCTATCAGTCCTGCTATTCCTCCTCCATAAATTTCACAAGAATCCTGATTAAAAACCTGTACTGTTTTCAAAGTCAGGACTGTTAATCGTACAGATTTATTGCCGTAAGCAGCTTGTATTTTTTTTATTTGTTCAAATACTATTATTTCGGCTCCCAGAAATGAATTTTTATCTCCAGTTGAAAAAAGACCGTTCAATAAAAAAATATCCGTATCATCCAAAATGATGTCAGGCACCTCCTCTAAAATGGTACTTTGTGTTGACTGTAAAGACAAAATTAATTGTAACTGGTGTAAAAAATTTTCATCTTTAGCTCCTTTCCCAGTAATCAGGAGTGCAGATTTCAAATTTTTAATTGGCTTATGTATAATTGGCAAACGACTCCAGACTGGATGGTAAATAATTGCTGTTTCTTTTTTGTCTATTTCCTTTTGAATTGGAAGTGTAACAAAATCTTTTAAACTCACTAATAATTCGCCTTTTCCATTCAGAACTTGTATAGTATATGAATTAATATTTGCTTTCTGATTGTCTTTCTTTATATAAGCCCAGATTTCAGTGTCTAAATTTTCATGAATTTCAACTGTTCCCACGCTATATGGAACTTCAATTCCCTTTTCTTCACTAAAGTTAAAACCTACACAGGCCTGAAAAGCATTGTCTATTATTTCAGGAGTGAGTACAAGAGAATTTGCTGCAGTATGCAATTCAATCCTTGCCAATGATTCATGATCTGAATAATATAATTCCTGAATTCCCTTTAATTGCGCTCCATATAAAATCCCTATTTTTTTAAAATGATTGTAACAATCTTTTCCAGATTTAAAATTTTCAAGTCTTTTTTTTATGGAGTCAATATTAAAAGGAGATACTTCTTTTAATTTTGCTGTACCAAAATATCCAGATGTTACAATTCTTTCCTTTTCTTGGGTAACATCATAAATTTCATAAGATAACACGCCCTTATTCTCGAAAATCCTAGTTTCTACTTTGGTTGCATTAGTTTTACTTTCAAGCATATCAATCCAATTCACATTATGAATTGAGGTTATCTTTTCATCTGAACAAATTTCACCTGCTGCTCTGGCTAATTCCAAATATGCAGCGCCAGGTAATACTTTCATGCTATTTACTTCATGGTCTGTAAAAAAATATTCATCTCCGGAAAAAATACTTTTAAATTTTCTTATTTTCATTCTAATGTTTTGTTCTTGGATTATGATCTTAACTTATTCTTCTATTTCAAAATGCAATAGTGGATGCAAGTTCATTTTTTGATTTTGTTTTTCATTCTTTACTGGAAACCAATACTTCTCCTTTGCAAATGGATAAGTTGGAAGACTGATTTTATTGGGCTTGTTTTCTTTATAAAGCAATTGCCAATCTATTTTCTTCTTATTAACCCAATAGCCAGCAATTAATTCTAATCGATCCTGTCTGATCATTTCTGTAATGTCTGTATTATCAAATATTACATTATTTAAACTCTGTGTGTGATTCGTACTAAAAATCTCTGCCTCTTCAAAGTTTATATTTTCATCATTAATAAAATGCTTTAGTTTATTGCTTAGTTCCTGAATGTTGTCTGAAATTATTGCTAAACGTTCATCCATTTCATTCCTTCCAGTCTGTAAGGTATATGCGATGTCATGGAGATTTGCGTAAGGATTATTCTCTATATAGTAACAGAGGTCAGTTGCTCTCTGTTTTAAACGTTCTCTATTCTGCGCTGATAAAACAACAGTTGCTTTTTGGCTTCCGCTATATGTTTTTTTGTTCTCATTCGTGTATTCAGACACCAAAAGATGTGCATTACTTCCACCAGCACCAAAACTACTTATTCCGCCAACTCTTGGAAGATTTGGAGAGGTTTTCCAATAGCCTGTTTCTTTTTGCAAATAAAAGGGAGTATCCTTTAACTGGAGATACTTATTTGGCTTTTTTAGATGTGGATTACCAGGAATTGTTTTATTTTTAATTGCTAGTACTAATTTTATAAATCCTGCTATTCCTGCCGCGGCTTCCAGATGACCTATATTTGTTTTTACGCTTCCCAAAGCACAATATTCGTGCTCTACCTGATGGTTTTGATTTACTGAAAGTTCTGCAAAAGCTAATTTTAAGCCTTCTGTTTCTATTGGATCTCCCAGTGGTGTTCCCGTACCATGAGCTTCAATATAACTAATATGGTTAGGCAACTTTTTTGCAGTATTAAATGCCTTTATTAAAAGATCTTTTTGTGCATTTGGATTAGGAGAAGTCATTGTATTTGATTTTCCTCCATGATTTTCGGCACTTCCTTCAATTACGGCATAAATCTGATCACCATCTTTAAGGGCATCTGCCAGCGATTTCAATACCACAATTCCCACTCCTTCTCCTCTCACATATCCGTTGGCATTTTCATCAAATGTTTTACATCTGCCATCCTTACTTAACATTCCTGCTTTGTTAAATGATCGACTTAACTCAGGAGACAATAGTGCATTAACTCCGCCAGCAATTGCCAGTTTACATTCTCCGCTTTTGATATTTTGAACAGCTTTATGTAGAGCAATTAGAGAACTAGAACATGCGGTATCCACTGGTTCGCTAGGTCCATGAAAATCGAACAAATATGATATCCTATTGGCTAGCACTGAGTTTGCTATTCCTGTTGCAAAATGTGCCTGATACTCTTCACCATTACTGTTCTTATTTATCAGAGTCGCATAATCTGAACTTGAGGAACCAATAAAAACACCGGTATCACTTCCTTTTATTTTGTTGGATTGTATTCCTGCATCTTCCAAAGCTCTGAAAACGGTCTCCAAAGTAATTCTTTGTTGTGGATCCATCAGTTCAGCTTCTGCAGGAGAGATATTAAAGAACAACGGATCAAATTCATCTATGCCTTCAATAAATCCTCCCCATTGAATGTCTCCTTCAGCTACTTTCCATCTTGAAGAAGGTATTTTAGAAATAAGATCTTTATTTTCTGTTAGATTTTTCCAAAATTCATCAATTGTCGATGATCCTGGAAAGCGTGCACTCATTCCAATAACAGCTACTTGAATATTTTCGTTTGTACTTACTTCTTTAAAATTCGTGTGGTTGGTATTATCTATTTTTTCCTCTTCTAAACTTTTTTTCGTTGAAAATACTTCTTGTGTTTGAATATTATTTCTTACTAAATCATCACCAAACTGCCTGATCAAAAATGAGGTTAAAAGATCAACAGTTGGATAATTATAGAAAATTGTCGGAACAAGCTCTAATTCATAAAACTGATTAATTGCATTTGAAAATTGTACTAATGTAACTGAATCAAATCCGTACTCTCCAAGCTCTTCCTCCGTATCGAGATCAATCAGTTCAATTTTTAAAATTTCACTAATCCAACCCAATATTTTTATTCTTACTTGATCTTCGAGACTAGATACTGCAGTTTTATCTGAATTGTTGAGAGGCGTATCTGTTACATTTTTGGAAATAGTAATCCAGCATCTTTTTTTCTCAAATGCATAAGTTGGCAAACTCGCTTTGCGTGGTTTCTCTGAAATTTCTGACTGAGTAAAGCTTATTGGTTCCCCTTGAACCCATAAGTTTGCAATTGCATCATAATCTTCGTTTTGACTTAAAACAATCAATCTATCTGTTTTATGTCCTGAAAAGTTAAAAGATTTCTTTTTTAAGTCACCTACAATTACATTAGAAAGATTACCTTCTGAAAACTGCTGCAAAAGATTCCTTAATTCCATTACTGACTGAACTGAAAAAGCCAGTCTGCTTTCCATATGCACTCTTCCATTTTGAAGTGTATGTGCAATTTCTTGCAGATTACTATCAGGGTATATTTCTAAATGTTCCCTTAAGTCTGAAACAACAGCTAATAATCGATCTTTATTTTTTGCTGATAACAAGATAAGTTCAGTTTTTGCTGCATTTATAAATTGCTCGTTTACACGATATTCCTGAATAATTAGATGTGCATTACTGCCTCCTGCACCAAAACCACTCACTCCTGCTACTAAAGGCTTGTTGTTATTTCGTTTCCATTGCTCCAGTTTTTGCTGAACTTTAAACGGTGTATTTTTAAAATCAATATTTAAATTAAGATCTTCGGAATGAATCGATGGTACAAGCATCTCATGCTTAAATTGAAGAAGAAGTTTTGTTAATCCTGCTATACCTGCCGCAGATTCGCAATGTCCAATATTGGACTTTACAGATCCTACACTGCAAAATTGCTTTTTATGCGAATTATATGCTTTGACCAGCCCTCTTATTTCTATTGGATCTCCTAACGAGGTTCCTGTTCCGTGCGTTTCGACATAACTAATATCCTCCGGATTTATTCCGGCTTTGTGAATTGCATTTTTTATAACTTGCGCCTGAGCATCTGGATTGGGAACTGTAAACCCATTAACTTTTCCTCCATGATTTAAAGTCGTTGCTTTGATTACACCATGAATGTGATCCCCATCTTTTACTGCCTGATCCAATGGTTTTAACAGGACTGCTCCAACACCTTCTGAAGGAACGAAACCATCTGCATCTTGAGCAAAACTCTCACACCTTCCTTTTGATGACAAAAAAGCTCCCTGACTCAGCATCAGGTATTTATTAGGATGAATACTAACATTTACTCCACCTGCAATAGCTACATCGCAAGTACCTGATAACAAATCGTTACAAGCCAAATGGATTGCAGTTAATGAAGAGGAACACATAGTATCAATTGCCATAGAAGGTCCTGTAAAATTGTATTGGTAAGAAACCCTGTTTGCTATGCTACTAGCTGTTTTTCCCAATGCAATCGGCGTTCCTTTTAAACTCTCCTCAATTCCCAAAAACTGATATTCCTGATACATTACACCTACGTAAACACCTGTTTGTAATGGTTTATCTCCATTTGCAGACAGTTGCTCTGGAGTATATCCTGCTTCTCCAATCGCTTCAAAAATAGTTTGTAGAAAAAGGCGTTCCTGAGGATCCATCCGCTCTGCTTCTTTTGGTGAAATTGTAAAAAACAAAGAGTCAAATTCATCAACACCTTCTATAAATCCACCAAATTTGCCATTTATCGTACCTTCTTTTCCTTTTTCTTCATTAAAAAAAACTTCATTGTCCCATCTTTCTTTAGGAATTTCTGATATACTGTTTTTTCCGTATTTTAGATTATCCCAAAATTGATTTAGATTTTTTGCTCCAGGATATTTACCTGCGATACCAATAATAGCTATGTCATTTACAGCAGTCTTTTCTATGTTTGGTTCCTGGAGTTTAATTGGCCCTTCTGCTTGGTAATTTGCTGTGTCAGCCGTAGTACTCAAATCAAAAAACGAAGGATAAACATTCGATAAATGAGTTGCCAAGTCTCTTAAATTTCTATATTCAAAAAATAATGTTGTTGTAATATTGTCTAAATGTAACGCCAGTTCTTTTGACAGGTTCCCAATCAAGATAGAATCAATCCCCAACTGATCAAAGCTTATTAATTCATTGATAGTGTCGATTTTCATCTTTAATATCTTCGAAAAAATCTTTTTCAAAAATGCTTCTGCATTTCCGTATTCGCTGGTCTTAAGTATTTTTTCTTTATTTATTTCTTGTTTAAAAACCTTATTTTCTTCTTTTTCTAAAAAAATAATACCGTTACTTTTTGCTGCTATTAGCTCTTGTCCTGCCTCAGAGGATGCTGAAAAAGTAATATTTTCATATCCTGTCTCCAACAATACCTGTTGCCAGGATTCCTTAGATAAAAGAGGACTTCCCTTCAGCCTGTAAACATCCTCATGAAGCCACCATCCGTCAAGAAGACCAAAAGTGGATGTGAAAAACAAATTGGATTCAGTTAATTCATTAAGAAGCAGCAAACCATCCTGCTTTAATAAAGATTTTACATTAAATAGTGTTTTTGTAATGTTTCTAGTGGCATGCAACACATTCGTTCCTAAGATAATATCGAATGTTCCGTAATCAAACCCTTGCTCAAGGATGTCTTTTTCAATGTCTAATCTTTTTATTTCCAAATAAGGCATTTCATTACCATATTTGTTTTGAGCATCTATCAAAAAGCTATTAGATATATCTGTAAAACAATATGTTAAATTATTATTGAGATTGTTTATTTTCCTAAAAATTGCATCTGTCGACCCGCCAGTTCCGGCACCTATTTCTAAAATATTTATCTGTTGCTGTTTTTGACCTGTTTTTGATATAATAGAATAAATAGTTTCTCCTAATAATTCATTAAAATAATCGGATTGGTAATTGTTTTTGTAAATATCACTGACAAGATCGAATCTGCCATTTGGAAAAATAACATCTGTAGCTCTTATTTTATTTTGAAAGATAGCTGCATAATAATCAAAGCAGTGCTTTAACAAATTAATATGAGCAGTAAAGGCTGGATATTGAATAGCATAATAATCCAATTCCTTTATGCAATTCCAATGAATCAATTCTTCACGAACAGAGTAATCTAGTATTAATTTATTTTGAACTTCAAATGCATGCCCAAATTCTATAGCCTTACTGATAATCTCAGTTAGTAACTTCTCATATTTGAATTGATTGTTATTGCTAAATCCCCATAACATTAAAGATTCTTCTGAACGTTGAATATTCTCGATCCCCATACCTGACAAAATCTGCAAAATTCCTTTGGAACAAATTTTATCCAGATCGGTTCTGATATTTTTTTTCAATGCAAATTCTTCTCTTTTAGGATTAACATAAGATATTTGACTTTTTTGATCAACAATAGTACCTGTATTGTTAAACAGAGAAGGCCCAATGACCGGAGAAGTTTCAGTTAATAATTTGATCGTTGCAACTTTTTTAATTTTGTTTGATAATATTATTTCTAAAAACTGCATGCCCTCATCTTCTGTAATACTATCTACACCATTAGCATTCATAGTAAGCCTGTAACTTTCTTCAGATACGATACCTACGCCTCCCCAATATCCCCAATTTATAGCATAAACGGGATAATCTACTATGTTATCCAGACTTTTGGCAAAACTATCTATGAAGGTACATCCAGCGGCATAGTTGGCTTGCCCTACAGCAGTCCAATAAGACTGAATAGAGCTGTAAAAACAGATAAAATCAAGAGGTTCATTATTAAAAACTTTTATCAGGTTCTCACTTGTGGCTTTCTTTGTAGAAAAATTATCTACAAAATCACTTTCACTCATGTTTTTAATCAATTTATCATTGAGAACAATTGCCGAGTGAAATATTCCATGAACTGCAGTAAAGTTTCTTTTAATAATTTGATATGCATATTTTACCTGATCGAGTTCACGTGCATCACATTGTATGTAAAATGGTCTTGGACCAAATTCAGCAATATAATCCAGTTCTTCCACAATCTTTTGATTTTCTGCACTGCGTCCCAACCATATGATTTGTGCCTGGTAATTTTTCACTAAATACTTTGTCGTCGTTTTACCAATTCCACCAGCACCTCCGAGGATTACGTATACTTTTTTGGTTTCAAAAATAGAAGAACGTTGTTTTACTAAAGACAAAGGAGTTAAAAAGCGTTGATATGCATTATTTTCTCTTAATGCTGTTATTTGTCCATTAAATGGAACTTCATAAAGCCTATTAAAATCAGTATGATGAATATCTAAATCTATTAATCGGATTTTCCAATGAGGCACCTCTTTGGCAAGAGATCCTATTATTCCAACAATACCACTTCCGTGATTATTTACTCTTTGACTTGAAAATATCTGTTGCGTATTTTGCGTGAATACTGTTAACGCCAAATTTCTTTCTTTTGCAGTGCTAGATAATAGGAATTTAATTTGTTTAAACAAGCTTAATTCAGGAACTCTATTTTCTGTTTCCACTCCCTGAAAAAGATAAATTTCGTCAAAATTTATAAAGTTTTCTTCTTCTTCTTTTTTACAACGAATAACAGTATGACCTTGACTTTTAAGAAATTTTTCGAATTCTACTGTTATTTTTAAGTTTTCTCCACCGCTAAAGAGAATATCACTTTTTAAATGATCAGTACTTTGAATATGTTGAGTTGGAATTCTCTTCCATGTTTCAGTAAAGAATATTTTTTGTGGATTTATTTGATTTTGTTTTACTTTAGTTTGAAGAAAAATTAAATCATTAAAAACAGCCAGACAATGTCCTTTTGCGTCAAACAGCTGCAGATTGTAACTTAAAATGCCCGTTGAGCTGTTTTTTTGTACATAGCACCAAGCATCATTCGGAATAATATTATAAAATTCTATCTTAGAAGCACTGTAAGGCACAGCAACATTTGTTTCTGCACCTGACAAAAGGCTTTGTAATAAACAAGTTTGAAGTGCCGCATCCATAATGCCAACACGATGTAATGCCTCTCCTCCAGCTTCGTTTTTAAGAGAGATAAAAGAAAGTGCTTCAGTTATCCCGTAATTAATAGTTTCAATAACGGAATAAGTTTTACCATACTTAAAATTATTTTGACCTAAAATATCATAGCAATATCCCTTTTGTATCTGTGCAGAAAGTTTATGTTTTAACTCCTGTATATTGATTGTTTTATTAGAATATAATTCTCCCGTATCAAAATATCCTCTGCAATTTATCTCAGTCTCTCCTTCAGTAAAAATTTCAAAACTTAATTGATTATTCTCGGAAAAAATTTTTGTGAAAATTTCTTGTTGACTATTTACTACATGAGGTTTAAACCAATTTACATTCTTCAATCCCATTATTTTTCGTCCAGTCTCTATTTCAGCAGCATATCTCGCTATTTCAATAGACACAACTCCAGGAAGAATTTTGGAGCCATTAATTACATGATCCGTTAAAAATGATTCATTTTCAGATAAAACAGACAAAAATAATCCTGCTTCATTATCCATTTTTTTAGGATAAAATAAAGGTCTTAAGCTTTCATCTTGAGTTGTACTCTCTAATTGAGGAATCCAGTATTCTTCTTTCGAAAAAGGGTAATTAGGTATTTCAATTTTTTTAAGCTCTACATCAGAATTAATAATTTTCCAGTTAATTTTATACCCTTTAGTCCATTTTATGGCAATTTCATTTGGATCACTACTAAATACTTCTGACTCAATATCTATATTATCTGCCACTTTTCCGTAATGAACAGAAGAAGAAGTTTTACCAGAAAGAAAGCCGAAAAGTTCATCTTTCAATTCAGATATAGATCTACATGTAATCGCTAAACGCACGCCAAATTCTTCACGTGCAACTTGCAAAGTGTAGGCAAGATTATACAAATCAACCTCTTTATTTAAAAAGTAGTTCATTTTTATTGCATAATCGCGTAATTGGTTGTTGTTTCTAGCCGAAAATATAAAAACTAGTTGTCTTTCAGACCTTACAGGATTTTTTTTGTCTCCATAATAACTCTTTAAAACTACATGTGCATTTGCGCCTCCAATACCAAAACTACTTATTCCTGCTATAACATTTTGGCTGCCTGCTTTTCCTTCCCAGGGTTTTAAAGTATCTGTAATATAAAAAGGGCTCTTTCCAAGATCAATTTTTGGATTAAGATCTTTGAAATTAATTGTGGGCGGCAAAATTCTTTTTTCCATCGACAACAGTACTTTTACAATACCTGCCATTCCTGAAGCCGCTTCTAAATGTCCTAAATTAGTTTTTATAGAACCTATGCCACAAAATTTTTCAGCAAAACTAGTAAAGCGATTCTCTTTGCTTTTCATGTTTTTAAATGCCTGTGTTAACCCTGAAATTTCCACAGGATCTCCCAGACTAGTTCCTGTTCCATGTGCTTCGATGTAGCTAACATCTTCTATAGATATCTTAGCATTTTCATATGCTTTTTCTACTAATTTTCTTTGCTTATCAGGATTTGGCACAGTTAAACCACCAGACAAGCCACCATGGTTGATTGCGGTGCCCTTTATAACTCCCTTAATGTCATCTTTATCGGCAATTGCATCGCGAAGTGATTTTAAAAGTAGTACAGCCGCACCTTCAGCCCTTACGAAACCATTGGCATTTTTGTCGAATGTGCTACATTTTGCATCTTCACTCAGCATATTTGCTTTATGATATGCTAAGCTTCTAGCCGAATGACAAATCAAATTTATTCCACCAACGATAACTTGCTTAGATTCGCCGGATTTAATTGATTTTATAGCTTCATGAATCGCTACCAATGAAGAAGAACAAGCAGTATCCAATTGTATACTAGGTCCTTCAAGATCAAAAAAGTAAGACAATCTGTTGGCTAATAAAGCCATGGATGTACCTGTTCCTGTTAATAAATCTTCTCCCTTATCTTCCCTTAACAATAATTCGTAATCACTTCCACTTGCTCCAATATACACTCCAGTCTGACTCCCTTTAAAATCAGAAGATTTGTAACCGGCATTCTCAAACAATTCCCATGTTAATTGAAGTAAAATTCGTTGTTGAGGATCCATAAGTTCTGCCTCTTTGGGAGTTATTCTAAAAAAAGCAGGATCAAATGTTTTAATTTCATCGATAAATCCACCCATTTTTAGACCTTTTTGAAGATGGTCATCTACCCAGTCAGGCCATTTAAGCCTTGATTCAGGGATCGTTTGAATAACAGATTTTCCTTCAGATAAAATTTCCCAAAGTTCTTCCTTAGTGGAAGCTTGGGGAAATCGAAAACGATAGCCAATTATAGCGATATCATCGTTTGAATGTTCTAACTCAGTTTGTTTTTCTCTATCTTCTCTATCTTCAGAAGTGATTTCATTTTGATAATCCAAATTTTTAATCAATTCTTCAATGATTGCTTTTGGTGAATTAAACTGAAAAAAGAAAGACGGACTTATTTCAATTTTGTAATCATTTGCAATCATTACACCAAGTTCCATTAGATCAGCAGAATCCAACCCCATTTCCATTAATGGATAAGTCATATGATATTGATCTTCTTTTCTTAAAAGTTTTTGTATTTTAAGTTGAATATCTTTGGTTATCTCTTTTTGAGAATAAATTTTATTTCCTTTTATTGACTGATTTTCATTACGTTGATTTTCAGATCGTAGATCATATTGTACCAAAATACCGTTTCCTATGTTATCAATATCAAGCTTTCTATATCCCTCAAGCACTTTTACAATTCTCGCTCCGTGCAATTCATGGAATTTCAAAATCGGATCTGCAGGTTCTCCTTTGTCATTTTTTGAAAAAACGTATTGCTCAAATTTTAATTCTTTCTGCTTACTAAAATCTCTGCAACGACTTATCCCTACTACATGAGTTACACTATTTTTTAATTTTAACTGATCTAATAAAAAGTTAAGCAAATGATCTCCCAAAGCCATGTGTTGATATTCTGGGTCAACATTTAAATTTAGCAATTGAACAATTTGTGATTTCTGAACAGCCAATTGATCAATTTCTTCGAATGAAATAGCATTAAGTAAATCTATATCAGCTATAAATTGTGTGTATACAGCTCCTACTATTTTATTATCGATAACGACAACAAGATGATTAAAGGGATTATTTAAAATCCTTTGCTTTATAATTGATTGCTTTTTCCTTAGATTTTGAGACCAACACTTTTTTTCAAGCTCATAAAGCTCTTTTATATCTTGAGCATTTGAAGTACGGATTATATAATTGTATTTTTTAAAATAGCTTAAGGTTATCCTTGAGTAAGGTAATTGTCCAGGAAATTTTTTAAACTGAGCACGATCTACAAACCATCCGGCTCCCGCTGCTGCCAAAATAAATGTCGATGCCTCAACTAGATGCTGATGTGAAAAGGCATGATAAGCATCAAAATGCAAATTTTCAGATTCTGATAAAAATTTACTTACAATATTGGATGGAAGTGAATGTACTTCGAGAATTAACATTCCAAATTTTGATTCTAAAGATCCCCATCTTTCAAAATGCTCTACCAAACTTCCAAAACTTTCGTGCTGTGTTATCAAACTACCTTTATCACCGATACTGAAACTTTCTGAATCGACTTCATATATCTTTTTTCGGGCTGGAATAAAGGGACGATCATGATCTAAAAAAGATCTAACATGCAATATATTTTCAGGGTCAGTGATGTAGTTTTTTAAGTCTGAGGGGATATTCTGCGGAGCACCAATATCACCGTGAATAGTTATATGGGGAATATTTTGTAATGTCTTTTGTGTTTCAATAAGTGCCTTTTCATTAAAATCAATTCCAATGAGAGTCAATGGATAAATATTTAGAAATTCCCCCCTTTTTGTATGGTTCTTTATAATATTATAAATTCTGTTTAAAAAGGTTCCATCACCGCAACCCATATCTGCAATGTATTTGGGCTGTTCTGAAAATAATTCATTATCAAATAGGTTGATAATAATATTATCTACTTCATCAAAATATTTTTTATGCTGAAAACCACTTGAAATAACATTTAAGGTACGATCAACATGATTTTCATGCCCTTCCTTATCATGGCTAAAAACCTCTTTGGCATCATCAAAAATCAGACTATCAAGATTAAGGAGTAAGGAATTGTATGAAATAACAGTTCCAAAATTCATGCTACGCTCTACAAATCCATTTCCAAAACTAGAAAACACTAACTGATCCTCCTCAATTACTAACCAATTCCTCTCTATAAACAAATCAATCAGATCATGTTTAATAACAGAGTGAAACCAGTTTTCATCAAATTTATGAGATCCCTTTTCTTTTTTGTGGTACAAATAAAAAAAAACCGGCGCTAATAACATACCATCAAGCATTGATCTAAAAAACGGATCATCTACTCCCCATCCTTCACGAAGCTGCTGTAAAAAATCTTTAAAGATTACTACTTGTTCTATTTCTGCATTAGAACTTGTATTATCGTTTGCAATTAGATCAACCAGACCTTTTGGGGTAACTTGAATTCTGCTGGGGATTAGCTTATTGTCATTATTTGAAATTTCTTCTATCCACCCTAAAGATTTTAGTATTCGAAATGAAGCCTTTAAATAACCTTCATTACCATTTAGTATCTGCCCTATATTTTCTTTTTCTATTATTTTATCAGATAAAATCTCAAATGCTTTGTGATCTTGAAATGCAGTAATCACAGGTATTACAATATACCCATGACTCCATGTATTTAATAAATTTAACATATTAAATTATTAATTAATTATAGGTTGAACTTAACTTTATTTATATTTTGCATATTCAATTAATCCCAAATCATCGCCTTTTCGATTTAAAAGAATCAAATAGAAGTGTTATTTAATAAAATCAATACATGAATGATATATTATTTTAAGTAACGGAAACCAAAACTAGATGAAGGAGTCATCGTAAACAAACGTAAGTAATCGACATTTATAAATATAGTGTCGATATTTATAAAAAGACAAAAAGAACAAGTACAAATATCTATTTTTCAACACCTTAAAAAAGAAGTGAGTATTATATGAATTACATTAAAATACATGCTCACTGTATAAATATGATAAAAAAAATGATCAGACTTTTGAAATTAAAGAAGAGTTTGCATTTATAAAAAAATATGCATTATAAAATTTTCCGAAAATATTGAGTCTTTTAAGGAGCATACATCATATTCTTTCTTTAAATAATAAAATGAATACTTTAGAATATAATCATAATGTATTTAAAAAAGATTAATAATAAAATTTGTATTTCATCATTTTTTAATAAATGCTTTAATGAATTTGTAGAATGCAATTAAAGATATAACTACAATAAATAGTGAGAATAACATATGAAATAATAATCCAATGTTTGATGAAAGCAATGCTGAAAAACTATTATTTAAAATATATATTATAAACTTAGACATTGTAAGAGGGATAGTTATTAAAAAATGGTAACATATGTATGTATAAAATAAATACTGACCAACACTAAAAAATAATATTGGATATTTGAGCTCTTCCTTGCCCTTCATTACATCGCCAATATAACTATAGGATTTTTTATTCAAATCGATTATATTAAAATAATCAGAAATTATCCAATAGCCATCATTTCTTACAAATGGAATTAATGAATAAAGCATTACGAATAGGTTTGTTTTAATTATAATAAGCATCAAATAAGTAAGCAAATTATTGCTGTTGTTGATAATAAGAAAAAACAAAAAAAAACAATTTATCAGTCCTTGAAAGTAAATTCCTCCTACATTAACAATAATTTTTTCTGCTTTATTTAATTTCCAAATACGCGTTACATTTGAATATAAAACTGGAAATATTATATAAAAACCAAAACCAATTTCTTTGGGCTCAACTTTAAAATACTTACTAGCAGATGAGTGACCTAGTTCATGAAAAAATAAAATAGTTGATAAAGTAAAATAAACAAATAGATAGTCTCGCCATGACATATCAAACAAGGAATGATTTTGATATTTTAAATTAAGAATCAGTTGAGAACTAATTGCTGCGATAACAGTAATTGGAAACAATAACTTAAAAATTAATTTTTGAAAGAAAAAAGATAAATATTTAGATATATATATGACTTTTTTTTCGGATAATATTTTGACAGCCAATTTAATATAACTCTTATTCCTTTTTTTTTCACTTACGATATGGTCCAGTTTATCCGTTACTAAGCATGAAAGTTCCTCATAATCCTCGTTGCTGATTTTATAAGCTTTAATGAATTTTTCTTTTTGATGACTGTTATTTTTCAGCTCATATAATAATTCATAGAATAACTTACTAATTGAAAAATAATTTTCACCAAATAATATTAAATAACTTTCATTATTTTTAAATAATTCAATTTCATATAGGTTATCATTTTGTATCAAAATATTGCTTTTATGTTGAATAAAATTTTCTTTAAATCAAAATTTGATTTTGAATCAATGCTTCAACAAATTTTTTGTTCGGGATAAACTCAATTAGTTCCATCTCATTGATACTTATTTTTTTATCATGTAATTTTCTCAATAAATTGTATACTCCTTTATTGATTTTTAATGAATTCAATGAATCATTATTAAATAAGAGATAATCATCACCTTTTATATAAAAATTATATAATTGAGAATTAAATTTATACCTGTAATCTGCTTCTTTGAATTCTAATTCACTTAATTTTAAAATGTTATCATTTGGCACAAAAATATTTTTATTTAAAAACTCATATTGCTCCGTAAATTCTTTGAGAACATTTTCAAACATACTCCAACATTTAGTTAAAGATTCCTCACAAAAGGCATTTCTGTCTTCTAAAGGATAAATAGGCTTCTTTATCACCACCTTAATGAGATTGTCTTCTCTATAAGAAAAAATTGGAATTAAAGGTATTTTAAGTAAATGACATAAATATGGAATCCCTTTTTGAGCACTGATTTCCTCATTCATACATTTTACATTCAAAGAATGTTTTTGATTATTAATTGTTGTTGTATTTCCGTCCAGATAAGAAAAAAGACTCTTATTTTCCTTAATATTTTTTATCATTTTAAAAATTGATCTGGTATCTTCAGCATTTAAAAAATCAGGATTTGTTTTTAAATTTAAATCAATTCCGGATGTTTTAGGATTAATATCAGGATTTTCATATCGAACTTTTCTCTTAAAAGAATAGTCGTCCATCACTACTGAAAAAGTAATTTTTTTCAAAGCTAACAGAATGGGGATAGTCATATATGGACCAATATGAAATGATCCATAAAAAGCGGGGCCATTAAAAATTAAATTTTCTTCTCCGTAAATCTTAATTTTTCCGTCGTTATATAATGTTGAAAAATTATTAATTTCATTTATCGTCAATCTTTTTTGTATGGAGTAATTTTTAAAAAATAAGTCTTCTTCTATATCTTTTATCTTCATCCCATTCGCAGATACTCTTAGAAACTCAATTCTTGCTTCAGAAGATTCATCTTCCCACTGTAATGAATTTACTTTTTCATTTATTATATTTAAGTAATTCTCCATATTACAACATTTTTGTTTTTGGTGTTTATTAAGCAATTAATATATTTAGTACAAGCAACAACTACTACGACTGCGGCATTATCATATATCTAATTTCAATATAAATGGATTACGGTAAGAGATTATAAATCTGATGATTTTAAACATAAATATTAAAAACATTGTGCATGACTTTCTTTTAAAGTTCTGCTAATGTATTGTTAAGAACAATTATAGTTAAAACCTAAGCACCTCAGAAACTATAATTGTTTAAAGGTGCTTAGAATTAAATTTTAATGACCTGATGAAAAGCAGCAACTAGAGTTGCCATTTGGACTTTGCGGACCATCTGCCGCAAATAATTGAACCATTTCTAATCTTTCTTCAAGTTCAATTACTTCTAATTCTTTTTTCAAATTTTCGAATTCGCTCATGTTTATATGATTTAAATATTTGTCTACTCTTTTTAGGTTTTTCGACTTCCCCCCTTTAATGTTAACCAACAACAATATGTTCAATTATAAATATTCCTCTTTTCTTTTGCTAAATTCTAACAAGAGCCTATCTTCAATATTATACTTAATAGCTGGACAGGGAGATATTCCTTCCTTCCATAATTTTGGGCAGGCGCCGCCACAAATAGGCAGTATGCGACATGTAGTACATGGAACTTCCCCGTTTAAAATATCATCGTTCCATGAAGAAAAGGATCTTTTGGCATTAACATAAGATTGGTCATTAAGTTTACCCATCTTAAATGCATCGACATTCCTATACATATCAACTTGCGAGATTTCTGTACAATTGTAAACGTTACCATCTGCATCAAAAACCTCAGCATGTTCCTGCAAACTTGTACAAACGATATTCGTTTTCTTTCCAGGAAGAATTCTAATAGAATGATTTTTTTTCATTAACAATAAATACTCCTCAATTTGAAACTTAGAATAATCAACATGTGACAATGAATTTAAATGTGCATCATTACCCCAAGAATGTATTGGTGCAGTATAAAATGATATTTTATCAAGAATTTTTTCTTTATCAAGTAATTCAATTAAATCAAACGCACTCTTATAGTTAGATTCGTCTACATTACAGCGAATTTTTATAACACAGTTTAATTGATCAAATTTTGGATCGTGAACTATATTTTTTAAATTTTTAAAAATCAATCCAAAAGTTTTCTCTTTTAGTTTAGTATGTCTTCTTAAATCATGACTTTCTTCAGTACCGTCAAGAGTTATTTCAAAGTCTTTTATGTGATAGTTCTCTACTAAATCAAAAAATATATCCTTTTTTAAACTCAATCCATTTGTGATCATTTTAGCCGAATAACTGCAATTGTTTTTCAACGCCAATTTTATTAACTCTTCAGATATTTTTTTTATGTTTATCAAGCCCATCAATGGTTCAGCTCCAAACCAACTAATGCCTAAATGTTTGTATTCTTTTGCTTTTAAATTAATTGAAATCCTTTCAATAATTTTTTTGTTTAAATCCTCATCCAAACCATTTTTTGTATGTACCTGCCCACAGTATCCACAGCCGAGCTGACAATTTGCAGATGGTGAAATTACCTGATAAAGAAGGTCGTCATTTTTAATGGCATCTTTGTTTTCTTTAATTATAGACTCTAGCTCATTAAAATTATCTAAAACAAGTATTTTGTTTTTTACTAATTCTTTTAATACGTCCGGATCGATTTCAGTAAAAAAATTATTTAATAAAATATTATACAAACTAAATTGAATTAATAGCATTGTAGTTGAAACAGTAGAGTATACTAAAACAAACTTATTTGCAATTATTGGTTGAGAAAAAACTAAATAATTTGATAATTTATATTTCATTTTAATTTTTAATATTAGCTCTAATTATTTTCACCCTATACTGGTTTTCTCAAAAACTTATATCATGACCATATCATTTATTTATAAGAATGTAATGAAATAGATATAATTTAATCTAAGTTTTAAGCATCCTCATAAAAGGTTTTATAATTATCTGCAACCAAAACTATATCATGAAAATAAACAAACCAAACAGTGCTAAACCAGATTTATAAATATCGAGTCGTGATTTATAAATAGCTGAATTATATTTTTTTGTAACTGTAATATGTTAAAAGAGAGTGGTTTTTAATTTTAAATCGCAATTTATTGTTATAATTGAACGTTCTTTATTAAAATTAACAAGTATATTTCCAAAAACCTTGCTAAAATGATAAATTAATATTTATTTTTGGCATCCGATTCTTATATTAATTTTATGTCTAAGCCAGAAATAGGTTATAGTTTTTTTTCTTCTTTTGTAGTAAGAACTCCATCATATCCTATTAATTTTTATACTAAACTTACAGAGGCTACGACGATAGAACGTGAAGTTATAGTTGAAATATTAAAAGACAAAAATATATGTGAAGCTTTATATTTAGCATCGCCTGACTTTTACAACGAAGTAGTTAAATGGATAATAACTGATGATTACAATCCTAAAAAAAATGACAAACTTAAACTTTCGGTTTTAAAGTATCTAATTCGTATGTCGACCAGAAGTACACCATTTGGACTTTTCTCTGCGTGTGGTTCTGGTACTTTTGGTAATCAAACCAAAATCAATATTGATACCGAAAGATCTTTCTATAGAAAAACACGTTTTGACATGCAGTTCCTTGCAAATTTAGGAAATGAAATACAAGCTAATTCATCAATTCAAAATGAATTACTTTTTTATCCCAATACAACTTTATATCAATTGGGGAATTTTTACAGATATATTCATTACACGCTAAATCTCGATGTTCGAAAATATTCGCTTCAAGGAGTTAAACGAAATTCATATTTAGATTTGATTTTGAGTAAATCAATCAATGGAGTGTCGAAATTAGATTTGGCTGCTATTTTAACATCAAAAAAAATAGATGAAGCGGATGCAATAGACTTTATTATAGAATTAATAGATCATCAGATATTGGTTTCAGAATTAGAAACAACTCTTACTGGTGATGATTTTATTAATAGACTAATAAACTTACAGAATTTAAAAAACCACACAGAGGAGTCTGCTTTAACTAAAACAAAAAAAGTTATAGGCGATCAATTACATCAAACTGATTTATCCTTAAATCTGAAAAAATTATCCGATAAGCTGTCAAAGATTGACAATGAAAAAGGATTTCAGCATAATTATTATGAAAATATTCTTCAAACTTTAAAAAACAACAAACTTATTGTTAATGAAAAATATCTATTTCAGACAGATTTATTTTTAAATTCAAATAAATTTCAGTTAGATGAAGATTACAAAAGTGAATTATTAAAAACTATAAGGCTTTTGAACCAGATCTCTGAAAAACCAAAAAAAACATCCTTAGAAAATTTCAAGAGATCATTTAGCAGACGATATGAAGAGCAAGAAATACCATTGGTGAAAGCATTAGATTTTGAAACTGGTATTAGATATGGATCAGAAAATGAAGATTTTGATGTAACACCTTTGCTAGACAGTATCGGTATAAAAAGTAAATCAAATTCACAAAATATTATTTTAGATAATGCGGAAAAAATAATACATAATAAAATAAAAAATGCACTGATAAATAATAAAAACAGTTTTGAAATAACTTCGAATGATTTTTCTGATGTTAACTTTTCAAATGAAAACCTGGCAGTCACATTTTCCTGCATTTTTGAAATAGTTGAAGAGAATGAAAAAGAATGGATTATTATTCAACATATTGGAGGTTCAAGCGCTGCAAATATGCTGGGTAGATTTTGTTACGGCAGCTCAGAGATAAGTGATTTTGCAAATGAAATTATAAAATATGAATCAGAAAATTTAGATGATAAACTTATTGCTGAAATTATTCATTTGCCAGAAGCCAGAACAGGGAATGTTCTACGAAGACCAGCATTTAGGAATTATGAAATTCCTTACTTAGCTCAATCAAATTTAGAGATTTCCAAACAAATTACTATTGAAGATATTATTTTAAAGATACGTTATGGCCGTCTTATTTTGTGGAGCAAAAAACACAATAAAGAAATCATACCAAGATTAACTAATGCTCACAACTTTTCACACAAAACACTCCCTATTTATAATTTTTTATGTGACATGCAATTTGAAAATTGTAAATCTGCAATAGGAATAAATAAAAAAAACTTAGAAATATTGTATGATTATTTCCCCAGAATTACCTCGGGTATTTGCATAATTTCAAAAGCAACATGGATATTTACTGAAAAACAACACTCCTGTTTTTTTAACTATTTAAATAAGGAATATAAAATTGATGATATAAATTCATCTTACATTGCTTTCAATATGCTTTCTTCTGCACAAAATATTTCTTTGCCTCAATATGTGTCATTATTAGACGGAGACAACTCTTTGTTAATAGACCTGAAAAATATTACTTGTCTGCAAATGTTATTTACAACTATTAAAAATCGAAAAAAGTTTATACTAGAGGAATTCTTATTTCCATCAAAAAAAATTATTACAACTAAAAATGGCCACTTTTCAAATCAATTTTTAGTTGGTTTAAAATGTTATAAACATGAATTAAAAAAATGAGTAAAATAAAAAGAAATTTTATTGTAGGCGAAGAATGGCTCTATTATAAAATTTATTGTGGTAATTATACCGCTGATAAAATTTTAATTAACGAAGTGGAAACGATTGTTAATAAATTATTTAAAAAGAAACTTATTGATCAGTGGTTTTTTATAAGGTATTACGACCCTGACTTCCACTTAAGAATACGTTTTCATCTAATTAATTTAAGTGCTATTACGGAAGTAATCGAAATTATAACATTTCATTTATCTAAATTACTTAAAAATGACACTATTTATGATGTTATCCTCCCAACTTATAAAAGAGAAATAGAGCGATATGGTGAAAATACAATACTCGATTCAGAAAAATTATTTTACTATAATAGCAAAAAAATTGTTGAATTGATTAGTAAAACGACACCTGAATTTGATGAAATTGCGAGAATTTTCAATTCGCTATATATGATTGCAAATTTGTTAGAATATTTTGAAATCCCTACTGATGTAAGCAAGTTGTTTGTAACAGAAAGACATTTGCATTTTAAAATGGAGCATGATATCAAAAAAGAACACGTTGCGGAAATGGGTAAATTATTTTCAATATATAAGCAAGATTTTTTTTTACTTCTAACAGAACACCGTGATCCCCAATATTTGGAAGGTCTTAATACTATAGTGAAGTTTAAATTGGAAGAGATAAAAACAATAAAAAAAATTTTAAATAATGTACCCAATACTAATAACAATTATATTTTAGATTTAATTGCATCATTTATTCATATGAATATCAATAGAACATTTCGATCCAAGCAGAGAGAATATGAACTGATATGTTATGATTTTATGAGCAGGTACTATAAATATATTATATATAAAAAATGAAAAAAATTCCTCTATTGATTTTCTATTTTGTTACCGGAATAATTTTTTCCCAACAAAATAATTCTCAAAAAAAAATATTGATCAAAAATTTAAGTTTCGCAGAATTAGATGAAAAGATTAATAATTCTACATTAAATTTAAAAGAAAAAATATTTTACTCTGATTTATATTATAAAAAGGCAAAAGAATCTGGTGATATCTATAAAATTTCAGATGCAATGTATTCCAAAGCATTAATTTATGCTGGAAAACCAGTACAATTAAAATATTCAGATTCAATAATTTCTCTTACCAAAGACAATCCAGACTCTATTTATCCTGCAAGAGGATATATGCTAAAAGCTAATTATTTTCAAATAAATCTAAATTTAAATGAAGCCTTAAAAAATGTATTAATTGCGGAGAAGTTTTCTAAAAACAGAAATAATTATGAACAAAATTTACTAATCAAAAGATATATTGGATTAATAAAGATTGAGTTAGGAAGACCAGAAGAAGCCTTGCCGCTATTTATAGAAAACTTTGATTATTTTAAAACCAAAAAAAATAAAACACTGGATGTTATATTTATTAAATGGGTATTAGCAGATATTTATATAAGATTAAATAAGGTTGATTTGGCATTGAGCTTCATCGATAATGAACTGAAAACTCTTGAGACCACAAATCCTTACTATCCTTACTATATAATGTACAAAGGAATATGCTTAAACCTTAAAGGAGATTTTGTTCAAAGTAAAAAATACTTAGAAAAAGCCATAGGCATAATTGATAAGACTGATGATTTTTTAAATTTAGCAATTTGCTATTATTATAAAGGAGAAAATATTTTTAAACACGATAAAAATACTGATGAAGCAATGCTTTATTTTGAAAAAGTCGATTCTATCCTAGTTAAAAAAAAGCAATATTCTTGTGATATAAGAGATAATTATATTCGCTTAATTGAGATTAGCAAGATGAAAAATAATGAAAAAAAGCAATTACATTATTTAAATAGATTAATCGAAATTGATAACTATTTTAAGGCCAACAATATTACTCTAACAAAAAATATTACCAATAGTTATGACACACCAAATTTATTAACTGAAAAAGAAAATCTAATTAAACAAATTAATAATGAAAAATATTTCTTCGGTTCTATTTCATTTTTATTAATGATGGGACTTACATTCAGTATTTTGTATGCTGCAAAAGTGAGAAATAGAAATAAAATTTTCGAGAAAAATTTTAGCGAGTTAATGGATGATCAATTTTTAGAAAATACATCACATGAACAAAAAATTACTGATCTAAAAAATGAGGCAGAAGATCAAGAAGAAAAAGAAAAATCTATTGATTTGCCATTTGAGATGGTGAACCAGATTTTAGCCAAGTTGTCAGAATTTGAAAACAATAAAGGATATCTACTGCCAAATTTAAAACAAACAGATCTTGCTCGAGAATTTTCAACTAATAGCAGCTATTTATCAAAGATCATTAACTTTTACAAAGGGAAAAATTTTAGTCAATATATAAATGATATGCGAATAAACCATGCTGTAAATCGATTAAAAAATGACAAAAAATTTAGAAAATATACTATTAAAGCTATTTCTGAAGAAGTTGGTTTTAGCAATTCTGAATCATTTGCAAAAGCATTTTATAATAATACCGGAATACAGCCCTCATATTTTATAAAAAAAATTGAAGAAAAAGAAAATTAAGAAAACTATAATCAATCAGGCTAAAAGTTTGTCGATATTTATAAATATCGAGTGCTTGTACTGTTTTAAACTATTATGGTAATATACATTTGCACATATTAAAAATTACTAAATTTATTGAAAATGAAAAAAAATCAAAAAGCAAACGAAAAGAAGCTTTCTTTAGAAAAATTTAAAATTGCAGAAATTAAAAACAAAAAAGCCATCACAGGAGGAAATTATCCTGGTGAACAAGATCCACCAGCAACTTCTCCAACTGTAAGAGGTCTATAATATTAACATTCGAGTCAATATTATTTTATAATGTTACATTAAATGAAAAAAGTAATCACTCTATTCTTTATATTTAATTTTACCTTTTCCGCTCTATCACAAGATTTAAACATAGATTCAAAAAGTACCAGACATTCAAATCTAAACACCATGGATAATTTTCAATATTTAGAAAATTTACAGAATGATTCAGTACAAAAATGGTTTAAACAACATAATGATCGAGCTAGAGATTTATTAGATAATATTTCAGGCAGAAATGAATTTGTCAAACAATTTATTGAATTTGAAAAAAGAAAATCTTTTAGTGTAACATTATTAACAATTACAGAAAATAATTCATTTTATTATTTAAAGAAGACTGACAGAGATAATTCTGATAAGCTTTATTTTAAAAAAGAAGGGCAAGAAGAAATTTTACTTTTCGACTCAGCCAATTATAAAAAAGAAACTGGAAATGTATTTGCAATTTCCTATATAAAACCATCTTGGGATGAAAGTGTAATAGCTCTCAGTTTTACAAAAAATGGAGAGGAAATTGCGGAAATAGGATTTCTAAATGTTAAAAACAAAACTTTATTACCCACAATTATTTCTAATTCATGGCCTTCAGAATTAGGAGGAATAAATTGGCTTCCTGATAATAGTGGAATTATCTATGTTAACATTCCGGTCATTAACACAAAAGACCCTAACTATCTTTTAGATACGGAATCTGTTATTTACAGAATAGGAGATATTTCTACAAAACATACTGTGATTTTTTCAAAAAAAAACAATCCCAATTTAAATATACTCAGAGCTGATTTTCCAATAATAAAAAAAATACACTTAAAAGATAAATATATTTTAGCCGCATTAAGCGGAGCAACAAATTATTTCGACTATTTTTATGCCATTATTTCTGATTTGCAATCTCAGAAAATGGAATGGAAAGAACTATACAGAAAAAGTGACGGATTATTAGATCCTATAATAATTAATGATGATTTATATTGTATTTCTTCAAATGAGGCATCAAATTATAAAATTATAAGAACTAAAATTTATAATCCTGATTTTAAAAATCCTGAAATAATTGTAGAACAGAATTTAAAAGAAGTTATTGATGATTTTGTTGTAAATAGTAATGGTATATTCTATACAACTAAAAAAAATGGTGTTGAGGCTAAATTATATTTTAAAAATAATAAACAAATAAAGTCTATTGACTTACCTGTGCAAGCCGGCAATATTTCCCTATCTACAAATGACAAATATAGTACCGCCTTATGGATAACCACAAGTGGATGGCTAGACCCAAATAGAAGATTCAGCTATAACCTTTCAAAAGATAAATTTGTTGAAGACAAAATCAATCCTATAATTTCCTATCCCGAATTTAAAGATTTAGAGGTTAAGGAAATTGAAATTCCATCACATGATGGAGTTTTGGTTCCAGTTAGTTTAATATACAGCAAAAATTTAAAAAAAGATAAAGAAAACTATATCATGATGGATGGATATGGTGCTTATGGAATTTCAAAAAGTCCACGATTTCAGCCTATTGTTTTAACATGGGTTATGAATGGAGGCGTTTATGTTGTACCACACGTAAGAGGTGGGGGAGAAAAAGGAGATATGTGGCATGAAGGTGGTCTTAAAAAGAATAAGCCAAACACTTGGAAAGATCTTATTGCAACTGCTGAATATTTAATCAAAAATAATATAACTAAAAAAGAAAAAATTGGAATCTTAAGCGGAAGTGCTGGAGGCATTCTGGTAGGAAGAGCGATGACTGAACGCCCTGACTTATTTAAAGTAATGATTTGTTATGATGGTTATCTTAATCCACTTAGAATTGATAAAGCGCCAAATGGCCCAAACAATATGAAAGAGTTAGGTGATCCAAGTATTAAAGAAGAACATGATATGTTAGCAGAAATTGATTCTTTTAATCATTTAAAAAGAGATGTTAATTATCCTGCCTGCCTTATTTCTGTCGGAATGAACGATGCAAGAGTTGCACCTTGGATGTCAGCCAAATTTGTAGCTAAACTTGAAACTACATCTTCTACAAATAAAATTCTTTTTGCAGTAAATTATGATGCTGGACATGGAATAAATAGCTCAAATTTACAATTATATAATGATTATGCCGATGAATTTGCATTTGCTTTCTGGCAAATGGGACATCCAAAATTTAAATTACTTAAAGAAAACTATAAAAATTAGGAGTAAAATTTATAATACATATTTATGTTTATAAATTCTATTTTTAATATTTTATAAGAATTATTTAAACAAAAGCTTTCTTAGTACAAGCAGCTTAAGCTTGCTATATGTGGAAATGTAAGCTTACGGAGCATAAAACATATAGTGTAAGTGTTATAGAATTTTCACTTCTCAAAATTCAAAACGGTAATAAATATAATTCTATAGTATTGGATCACTCGCCTGACTCCATCCAATTCATTATGAAAATTAGAAAGTATATTTAAAATTGGAGCACGATAATAGTACCAATCGAATCTAAAATACAACAATCCCTGTAAAAAGTTCTTTCCTTTTATAATTATTTAACGAAACTATGTTGCATTTACAAATAAGTATTTTATATTTGCCCTGCTTCAGCTTTTTGCTGATTTGTAAAAATGGGAAAGAAATTTAAATTTATCAATCTTTTTATGCCGCTGCTGGTAGTATTTGCAATACTATTTCCGGCGATACATTCTTACGAACACATTCAAAATCATAATTCTGATCATAAAACTACTTTTCAGAATCATACTCACAAAACCGAATTTAAAATACACAATCATTCAAATGAAGAATGTGCAATTTGTCATTTTAAGTTTAGTCCGGTTAGTACTTTTTCATTTATACATTTTGATTTTTATAAAAGTTACAGCATTACTCCCTATGTTAACTTTTATTTCAAAACCTATTCTTCCTTTTTTAAAGGATCTCTTTTTGCGCTTCGTGCACCTCCCAGAATTTAAATAAATAAGCAGTCATTTCACTATGAAATGTAAACGTATTTTTTATTTAGAATTTAAAAACCTTCGAAAATCCGATTATTTTTTTAGCACTTTATTTATTTTGAAAGTTAATTTCTTTCATTATTTCGCTAGTACTAAATTTAATTTCAGATTACAAAACATCAGCAAAACATGTCTTTAATACAGCTGCAAAAATGTAACTGAAAATTATTAAAAAGCATTTATTTGCTTTTTAATAAAGTCTGTTTAGGCTGGTTTTGCTTTTATTATTCGATACTAAATTCAATTCAAAATAAAAACCTAAAACTGTTTTAGGTAAATGCTGTACGTTGCATTTTTAAACAATCAGAATATATTCTAATCCTAAATTGGGATTGAATTCTTCTGTAGTTCCGAAAATAAAAAGCTTATTTCTCAAGATACTTTTCGGGCATAATTCTATTCAAAAACCTTATAAAAATCAGTCAATGCTTCCATTTACATTTCTAAATGGATGTGCATTATTAATCTGTATTATTTTCTCTAGTAACCCAATTTTACATTTATGAATACAATCAAAATCAGATCTAAGAACATGAAAACAAGAAAAATTCTGGTGGCTTTTTTAATAAGCGCCTTTGCGTTTACAGCATGCGACAACGACAATGATAATCAGACACAAGCTCAAAAAGAAAAACCAACGATCGATAAAATCGAACTGGGATTGGGAAACAACGAAATTGGAACTATTGGCGAAGATTTTCATTTTAATGCAGAAGTTGTTGCTGGAGATAAAATTGAAAGTGTGCAAATAAAAATTGCACAAATAAGTACCGAAAAATATTCAAAAGTATGGTCGCATGAAATTAATTGGCCACAATATACAGGCGCAAAAAATACAACCATTCACAAACATTTTGATATTCCAACAGATGCTCCAGAAGGTAAATACGATTTTATAATTATCATAAAGGACCAAAACGGAACTACGCTTGAAGTAAAGAAAACCCTAAACATTTATGCTGCAGGAAATTTACCTGTAAACCCCGTTTCTTCCACATTTACGCTGTTTAAAAATGAAGATTTTTTCTATAGAAAAGGAAAATATTACAAAGAAGGAGATTCATTTAAGACCGGAGATAAAGTCATGTCTCAGGTTACACTTACCGGAGTAAAAGGAAACGGAATTATGTATTTGTTATTAATCAATAAAAATGCAAAACATCTGCCTGAAAGCGTCGATCAAATCGACTTTACCAAAGTGATTGTTTATGATGTTTATGAGCATAAAGACATGGCCGAAGTAGGGACTTTCTCCAATGTTCCTTTCAACGCAAGCAATAATACTTTTTTAAGAGAAATACCTGAATTGTTTATTGGTGCACAAAAAGACAACAATGTACCAGCTCAGGGCATAACAGGAACCAAAGCGTGGGCATCTGGAACGTATGTTTATATGGTGGTTTACAAAAACACGACTTACAACATCAATTTTTCACAATCTATCGAGGTTCCAATTAATCTTTAATCGGAAATTTTAATTCATAAATCTCATTAAAAATGAAAACAATAAAAATAGTAAAACTTGCATTATTGCATATTTCAATGGCATTTTTCTTTACAGCCTGTTCCAGTGATTCGCCGGAAATTGATACCGAATATCCTGTTATTGATATTTCGGCTGTAAATACATTTCCTGTACAATGCAGTGAAATTACTCGCGGACAAAAAATAATGTTCAGAACAAAATTTACAGATAATACAGAATTGGGGTCTTACAGTCTGGACATTCACCACAATTTTGATCATCATACACATAGTACAGAAGTCAATGATTGTGTGGCAGATCCTATTAAAAAGCCGATAAATCCGATGCTTTATATCAATTCTGTTACCATTCCGGCAGGACAAAAAAGTTATGAAGCCGTTCAGGAAATCAACATTCCGCAGGATATTGATCCGGGAGATTATCATTTTTTAATCCGCCTGACGGATAAAGAAGGCTGGCAGACTATTAAAGGTTTAAGCATTAAAATTTTATAAACTGATTTTGATGAACAAAACCAAATCAAATCGATTACGTATTTTTTGTTCGCTGCTTTTTTGTTTTATAATAGGTTCAAAAATAGCAGCGCAATCAGTTCGTGTATCAGGTAAAGTACTTTCCAGTGAATGGGGTTCACTGGAAGGTCTTACCGTTATTATTTTGCCCGGTAATTTAACCACAATTACAGATAAAAAAGGCCATTTTTATTTTAATAATATTCCAAAAGATTCGAAGATTTTAAAGATAAATCATGCGGGTTATTTACCTTATGAAATGAAGCTTTCGCTAAATGAGACTTCAATTTTACTGCCTGATATTTTTCTAAAACCGGAGATAAAAGAATTACAAGAAGTTGTGATTACAGATCATTTTGGCTTGCGCCGAAAAAAAGAGGAATCGCTCAATATCGAAACCGTAAACAGTAGTTTTATCCAGAGAAACCTCGGCGGAAGCCTTATGCAGTCGCTGCAGAGAATTCCCGGCGTAAAAACTATTTCGATTGGTTCCGGCGGTTCAAAACCCTTAATTCGCGGCTTGAGTTTTAATCAGGTTATTGTCGTCGAAAACGGTATTAAACACGAAGGCCAGCAATGGGGCGCAGATCACGGACTTGAAATTGATCAATATGCAGTAAATCGTGTCGAAATTATCAAAGGCCCGTCTTCTTTTATGTACGGATCTGATGCTATTGGCGGTGCGGTTAATATAAAACCCATTCCCACCCCTTCTAAAAACACTTTTGGCGGAAGCGTTGATTTTACCGGAAAAAGCAATAACGAACAATTTGGAGGATCAATCAATCTTTTTGGGCGCAATGAAAAATGGTTTTTCGATACCAGAATGACGGTTATGGATTACGGCGATTATCGTGTTCCCACAGATACGGTTCATGTTTACAATTATGCTGTTTCGCTGTACAAAAATCATTTGCGAAACACAGCAGGTCGGGAACTGGATTTACACGCTAGTACGGGATATGTGACCGAAAAATTTAAATCGGTTTTTTATGTGAGTAATGTTTACAGTAAAAGCGGCTTTTTTGCCAATGCACACGGACTCGAACCGCGTAATGTTGATACTGAACTTCATGACAAATCGAACCGTGATATTTTGATGCCTTTTCAGGAAGTAACGCATACCAAAATTAGTAATACAACCTCTTTTCAATTAGCAAACCATCAAGTGGAAACGCAGTTGGGTTTTCAAAAGAATTTCCGTCGCGAATGGAGCCATTATGTCAATCACGGTTTTATGCCTCCAATCTATCCTGATGCTATGTATGCGCCTAAAGATTTGGAAAGACAGTATGATAAACAAGTTTTTTCTGTGGCTGTTAAAGATGAATTTTCATTAAACAAACATCAGATTTCTGTGGGAATTAATGCTGAACAACAACAAAATGACATTAATGGATGGAGTTTTTTAATTCCAGCTTTTACGCAGTTTAATACCGGATTATTTGCTTATGATAAAATGCAGCTCAACGAATTATGGCTGCTTCATGGAGCTGTTCGATTAGATTATGGCAAAATCGAAATGGAGCAATACAACGATTGGTTTCCAAGTGAAATTACAGAAAATGGTCAGACAACATCTCAATATTTAAAACGTTCAGAAGATTTGACACGAACTTTCAATAGTTTTAACTGGTCTGCGGGAGTAAATTATACACCCGGAAAACTTTCTTTAAAAGCCAATCTGGGAACAAGTTTTAGAATACCAATTGCAAAAGAACTGGCTTCAAACGGCGTTAATTATCACTACTTCAGATTTGAAAAAGGAGATCCAAATTTAGCCGCTGAGCGTTCGTATCAATTAGATCTTGGAATGGATTGGCAAGCCAATAAATGGTCTTTTCAACTGAGTCCGTTTTTTAATTATTTTCCAAATTACATTTATCTGAATCCTACTTCACAACATGATATTTATTATGGAGCAGGAAATCAGGTGTTTGAATATGAGCAAAGTAAAGTCATGCGTTATGGAGGAGAATTGCAGACACGTTATCAGTTTCTACAGAATCTTAGCGTCGAAATTCTGGCAGAATATCTTTATTCGGAGCAATTATCAGGAAGTAAAAAAGGCTATACTCTACCCTTTTCTCCGCCTGCATCGGTTTTATTTGGGATAAATTACAGTCCGCAAATCAAGAATTTAAAAGACACTTATTTTTCACTTGATTATCGTTATACCGCCGCGCAAAATCAAATTGTTCCTCCCGAAAAGAAAACCGCTAGCAGTAACATTTTTAATCTTGCTTTGGGAACGAAACTAAAAACCGGACAACAGGATTTTATAATCAGCCTGCAGGTTCAAAATCTGTTGAATACAAAATACCTCAATCACACAAGTTTCTACAGATTAATAGAACTTCCGGAAGCAAGCCGAAATATTATTCTGTCTCTAAAAGTTCCGTTTTTAATCCATAAATCAAATTAATCAATTCTATAACCTTATGAAAAAATTAAAACTATTTCTTCTGTTTTTTGCTGCCACAACTGTATTTACAGCTTGTGATAATGAGGAGAACAATGAAGTTTCTAAACCAACAGCCGAAAATGTTGAAATTGGAACTGCAAATAATAAACGAGCCTTAATAGGTCGTGATTTCCATTTTAATGCCGATGTTACTGCCGGTGATAAAATTGCCGATGTACAGCTAAAAATACTTCCAAAAAGTGGTGAAACGTATAAAAAAGACTGGAAATTAGAATTGAAATGGAGTGAATATATTGGAACGAAAAACACCAATGTACACAAACATTTTACTATTCCTGCTGATGCTCCGGAAGGCAAATTCGATTTCTATTTTATTGTTTTAGATCAGAATGGAAGCCAACTCGAAATTAAGGAAGAAATTACCATTTTAGATCCCGCCAACATGCCTGCTGATCCTTTAATTGGCAGAGATATGATTTCCCGAAATGACGATCTGATTTACTATATGGAAACGTGGGTCGAGCCGGAATTAATCTTCAAAAAGAATGACTTACTTACTGCGCATGCACAAGTCAGCCAGATTATGGGCGACGGAATTTTATATTCTGTTTTAATCAAAAAAAGTCTCAACTATCATCCTGAAAGTATTGATAATCTGGATCTGAAAAAGGTTATCGTGATTTCTAAGGTCGAACATAAAGACCTTGCTCCTGCTTCAAAAATTGCTACGCTGCAAAAGATAAATGAGGTTTGGGGCGGAGAAAGCATCAGCATTGGAGCAGATAAGGATGCTATTGCAACACCAACAATTGCAGATAAATCCTGGCAGTCGGGACAATACAATTGGGTGATACTTTATAAAAACACAACCTACAACCTGAGCGTCTATAAATCGATGCCAATTACTATTAATTTCTAATTAAACCCAAATATTAATTTAAATACATTTACAATGAAGAACAATTATTTCAAACTGATTTTCCTATTCGCTTTATCCACTTTTGTAATCTCTTGCAGCAACGATGACGATTCAACTATTGAAACTCCGGAGGAAACTCTTTCAGAATTTAAATACTTAAGAGTTTTACTTTCTGACGAAAAAACAACCGAAATTACACTTGTAAATCCAGTCGATGCTACAATTGCTTCTTTTAATGCGAAATTTGCAAAATCGGCGCTTTATACGACAGAATCTGGCCGATACGCCGGAATTATTCACAGAGCAGACAATACTGTTGAAACCTTTGACAGCGGTTTTGAAAGTCATGGCGACCACGTTGATGTAGACGGACTTCCGCAATTTGGCGCTTTAATCGGTCAGTCACTTTTGCCGACACATTTTAAAAGTAAAATTGGCGAATTGATGACTTTTAATGATGGCGATGGTACATTATCTGTTGCAAAAGAATCTGAAATTAAGACCGCTGGAGCTAAATTTAAAGTAATAAATGCCGGACTTTTGGCACATCACGGCGCAATGGCAAGTTTTTCAAACGGAACTTATGCCATTACAGAAAAAGATAATTCTATTACCGGAACACTTCCTGAAAAAGTAAAAATTATCGACAATACCGGCAAAACACTTTTTGAATCTACATTACAAACTAAAGGAATTCATGGAAATGCTTCAGACGGAACTTATGCTGTCTTTGGTTCTGCAAGCGGTGTTCTTGTTGTGGAAAGTTCAGGAAAACAAAAATTAATTACACTTCCTGAAGATTTTGGAACTGCGTGGTTTGGAAGTATTTTAGAAACTTCAACAAAAGGAAAATTTGTAGGATATACTGCCGCAAAAGGGGCGTATTTAATTGATGTTGTAAACGGAACAATTAAACCAATTCTGCAAAGTACCACGATTATGCAATGTAAAGTAAGTTACAATAACAGCAAACTTGGAATTTTACTGCATTCTGGTGAATTTAAACTATTTAACTTAAATACTTTAACGGCTGAAAAAGAAGGAAAAATTATTACCGAAACTGCAGCTGATGCCGCTTTGAAACCGCAAATTCAAGTAACAGAGAATTTTGCATACATTACTTCTCCAAATACAGGAGAATTATTGCAGCTTAATTTGACTTCAATGGCAATTGTAAAGAAAATAAAAGTTTCAAAAACACCGTATATGATCACTATTCTTGGATTTGAAAATAGCGAAAGTCACTAAAAACAGCATGTAATTATATTAAAATTAAACCAGTAAGCAAATACAAGCTTACTGGTTTTTTTATTTTTCTATGTTTGAGAACTTACTTATAAATTCGTGTCATTTTAAAATCTCCCGGAAGATGCAGCAGCATCGGGAACTTTTCAATTTTTACAGAACTGGTATCCAATCCAAAACCTTTTTCCTCGGACAAACTAAATTTCTTAAGTAAAAAATAACTGTTCATAATTAGTTTTTCAGACCATGTAAAATCGCTGTCCATTGAGAGTATTTTTTTAAATAGTACAAACTTAAAATCTCCCATTATATTATTGTTGTTCAATGATAAGTAACGGCTTGTTATGTCTACTTCTCTTTTTATCACCATATCGCGAATCACTTCCTTAAACATTAAATTGGTTTTCATCGGTTCTCTAAATCCTAGGTAAAAGTCAATTCGATATAAATCATCTTTGATCATATCGGTCACTCTATAATCTCTTCTATAAGGTTCATCGACAATATTAATATGAATAAACCAGTAAATATCAGCTCTTTTGGGACGAATCTGCAGGATAGAATAAATTACTTTTTGCTCTATATCAGTTGTTCTTGCAGCGTTGGTCATGTAAACCAAATGTGTTGCATATTTAGGAATTGATTCATCGATACTCAATTCAGAAAGTACTTTTTTATAGCCATCAATAGGGACGTATTTGGTATAACTTTTACTGATAGATTTCGCTTTCCACCAGGTTGCCATAACTGCAATCAGAATTAAGGCTACAAATACTGCAACATATCCGCCATGCATGAATTTGTTTAAACTGGCAATTAAAAAACTAATTTCGATTACCATATAAATGGTTATTGATGCTGAAATAATGTACCACGGAATTCTTTTCATTATCAGATAATAATTAAGCAGCAAAGTGGTCATAATCATACACAACACGATTGCAAGTCCGTAAGCGGCTTCCATTTTTTGAGATTCCTTAAAATGAAGCACGATCATGATACAACCCGTCATCATGAGCCAGTTAATAGACGGAATGTACAATTGTCCTTTTTGTTCTGTAGGATATTTGATTTTTACTTTAGGCCAGAAGTTCAGTTTAATAGCTTCATTGATTAAAGTAAATGAACCGCTGATTAAAGCTTGTGATGCAATAACTGCTGCGAGTGTAGCAATTACTATTCCGACAGGTATAAACCATTCCGGCATCATTAAGTAAAAAGGATTTGCATATTTTCCGCCAAGACTAAAAAGTGTTTCTCCTTCATGCTGAATCAAATACGCAGCTTGTCCAAAATAATTCAGCAGCAATGCACTTTTAACAAAAATCCAGCTGATTCTAATGTTTTTTCTACCGCAATGTCCCATGTCAGAGTATAAAGCTTCGGCTCCTGTTGTACAAAGGAAAACAAACCCCAAAACATAAAATCCTTCTGGATGAATTCTTAGTAAATGATAGGCATAATACGGATTTACTGCTTTTAAAACATCGGGATGATTGGTTATTTGCATGACTCCCAAGACAGCCAGCATACCAAACCAAATAAGCATTATTGGCGCAAAAAATTTTCCGACTAACTTTGTTCCAAATTGCTGAATGGCAAAAAGTGCTGCTAAAATCGCAATAATAATAGGTACCGTATCAATTTTAGGATATAAAGTTCTCATTCCTTCAATTGCAGAAGATACAGACATTGGCGGGGTTATAATTCCATCTGCAAGCAAAGCGCTTCCTCCAATAATTGCCGGTACGATTAACCATTTTACTTTAGTTCGTCGCACTAAGGCATAAAGTGCAAAAATCCCTCCTTCTCCATTATTATCAGCACTTAGTGTAATGAAAATGTACTTTATGGTTGCCTGTAAAGTCAAGGTCCAAAGTACTGCTGATACGCCTCCCAAAACTACATCTTTATCAATATTATGAATTCCAATTATGGCTTTCATTACGTATAAAGGTGAAGTGCCAATATCACCGTAAATTATACCTAATGCTATAAATAAGCCTCCCAGCGTTAATTTACTGTGTAAGTTGTTATGTTTTGCGCTCATAAATATAAATATTGTATACTAATTTAGTAACTATTGTCTATTTCACTGTCTTCTTTTCATTGTTTTTTTCAGCAGCAATTAAAATCAACTTTACAGTATAAATATACTCAGAATTATCCTGGCTTTTTCGGAAAGATTCTTTTTAAAGCTTCTCTGAGATTAATATCAATTTCAAATGAATTCACTTCAAGCAGATAGTATACCATATTACTTTTAATTTTAAATCACTAAAAATCAGTTATTTATAAATTAAATTTAAAAAAAGCTTTTTTAGAGGTAACAAATAATAGAGCAATGCATCAAAAGGTAAACTTTAAAAAAATTAAACATCATGAAAACAAAATCAATTTTAATTATCTTATTTATGCTTCTTGTTTCAAAATCTGTTATTTCTCAAACTGCTTTTAAGGTAGATGTAAAAGGTAAAGGAGCGCCTGTTTTATTATTCCCTGGTTTTGGCTGCACAGGAGAGGTATGGAATGAAACTGTAGCCGAACTTTCTAAAAATTACGAATGTCACATTTTTACTTTTGCAGGATTTGGGAATGTTGCTCCAATTGAAGGGCCTTGGCTTTCTACGATAAAAGAGCAGGTCATCTTATATGTAAAAAACAAAAAATTAAAGAAAGCTATCTTAATTGGTCATAGTTTGGGAGGGACTTTAAGTTTGTGGCTGGCATCAGAAGAAACTAATTTATTTAAAAAATTAATTATCGTTGATGCTTTGCCGGCAAGTGCAGCTTTAATGATTCCTAATTATAAAGGAGAAGTAATTCCTTATGACAATCCGCAGAGTAAAATGATGCTGGCTATGGATCAAAAGGCATTTAATGCAATGAATTCTCAGTCGATTTCGTACATGTGTCTAAACAAAGAAAAGCAAAAAACAATTACTGAATGGATGAATACTGTCGATAGAAAAACCTATGTTTATGGTTATATCGATATGCTTAATTTGGATTTACGAAAAGAAATTGCTAGAATTAAAATTCCGGTAGTAATTTTAGCTGCAACAAATCCAGATCTTAACACGGTACAAAACACCTATAAAGCGCAGTATGAAAATCTACCGTCTGTTAAAATTTATTATGCTGCCAACTCGGCTCATTTTGTAATGTATGATCAACCGAAGTGGTTTATGGAAAAAGTAAAATTAGAATTACAATAGGTGGATAAAAAAAACCAATTTAACGAGATATACAACAAGCATTATAATAAAGTGTTTCGTTTGTGCAAAGGTTATTTTTGTGGAGATATTGCATTAGCTTCTGATGCTGCGCAGGAAATCTTTATCAAAGTATGGGAAAATTTAGACACCTTCCGAAATGAATCCAGCATTAGCACATGGATTTATAAAATTGCTGTAAACACTTGTCTTCTTTATTTGCGGAAATCATTTTCCAGAAAAGAAATCAGGACAGTTATAATGCCTCAAGTTGTTTCCGATATCTATTCTAACGAAAAAGAAGAACAGCTTCAACAAATGTATAAGTGTATACAAAAGCTTGAAGAAACCAACAAAATGATCATCCTGATGACCTTAGATGGTATAGAATATAACGAAATATCAGAAGTAATCGGGATAACCGAAGAGACTCTTCGGGTTAGAATCCATAGAATAAAAAAAACTTTAACTAAATGTGTACAAAATGAAGACATTTGAAGATTTACAAAATATCTGGAATCAGCAGACTGAATACGATTCAAAACCAGCCGCCGCAGCTGTTATCGAAAAAGCAGAGGCACACACTAAAAAAATTAAACGCAATCATTTTTGGACCAGAGCAATTTTGAGCTTAACCGTAATAATATTAATCTTTTATTATATTTGGGCAGGTGCTTACAAACAAACGCAATTTAGTTTCGGATTATGTATTATGATTACAATGTTAATAATACGGGTGGCTTTAGAGTGGATTAGCGGGGAAAAATTAGAGAACTTAAAAACAGATGTTACCTTACTTGAATATAGTAAACAGGCCAACCAATTTTATCAATGGAGAAAAAAAATACACTATATTTTTACACCAATAATTTACCTGACGTATACTGCCGGATTTACGTTTCTATTGCCTATTTTTAAAGAAACTTTCTCCAGAGGTTTTTACCTTTATGTCGTATCAAGCGGATTTGTTTTTTTACTAGTGTTCGGTTTAATTATGGTTAGAATAATTAAAAAAGAAATGCAGCTTTTAGATTTCTTAAAGAGCATCTCGTAAAAAGCATTGAGTAAAATACAAATCACGGAAGAACTTTTTTTAGGAATTAAAGATCATTAAATGTCAACCAAAACTTTATAAAAAACCGTATGTTTAAAATAAATTTACAACAAATTCCAGCGATACTTTTTTTGACTTTAACGGCAAATTTTGCTATTGCACAGAAAAAAGAGTTCCGAGAAACGACTGTTGACAGTTTAACTTTCGTAAATAATAGAAAAACATTAAACAGTTTAAATACTGATGTTTTTGCAAAAAAAATATTTACTAAAGAAAACATACAAATTCCTTATAGACTTCTAACGCCGAAAAATAATATTAAGAGTCAAAAATATCCTCTGGTAATTACTTTCCATAACTCAACCCGAATTGGAAATGATAATCAAAATCAACTTGAACCCTTTGCAAAAATTTGGTTGAGACCTGAAATTTACAGTAAATATCAATGTTATGTAATTGCACCGCAATTTAACAGCCGTTCTTCAAATTATGAAAAAAACATTGATGGGGTTCAAATTTCAAAACCTTCAAAAGATGTTTTTGCCTTATTGAAGTTAATTCAAAATATTGAAAAAGAATATCCAAATATTGATAAAAACAGGATTTACTTAATTGGTTATTCTATGGGCGGTTCAACTGCACAAAATTTACTAAATATTATGCCAGACAAATTTGCTGCGACTGTTTCTGTTGCATCCGTTCCTGATTTTTCAAACCTAAAAAAAATTAGCAATAAAAATATATGGCTTATTCATGGTGAAAAAGACGAGGAGAATCCATATATCGGAAGTTTTGAATTGTTTAATAAATTATCTTCAAACAAAAATTTGATTTTTACAACTTTAAGTAATCTCAATCATGATAACATTGTGATTCCGTTTTTAATAACCGAGGAAATTCCAAAATGGCTATTTGAAAAACATAAAAACTGATAAAAACAGGAACTGAAATTGAGAACAGTTATAAAAATCAAAAGCCTTTAAACAATGACGTTTAAAGGCTTTTGATTTTCTGACAGACCTTTGAAAAAGTGCAGACTTTATCAAAGAAGATTTGAGTATTTATTATTAAATCTATTTCGTTATCTCAGAAAAGAATAATCTGTATAACCTCTTGCTTCACCTCCTCCAAATAAAGTATGATTATCTGAAATTTCATTTAAGCTCAAATTTTGTCTTACCCTCGCAGGATAATCTGGATTGGTTAAAAACTTTCTTCCAAAGCCAATTAAATCGACTAAGTTTTCTTGAAGAAGTTTCTCGCCCTCATCAGGAGTTTTATTGCCTGTCGCGATAATCGTGTTTTTAAATGCATCTCGAAGTTTAATTCTAAAATCAATCGGAATCTGAGGTGCGTCATCCCAATCTGCCTCGCAAAGATGAATATAAGCAACATCGAGTTTGTTTAATGCTGTTGCTGCAAGCATTATAGTCTGCAAAATTTCAGGATCATTCATATCCTTAAAGCTGATAAATGGCGATAGTCTAATTCCCGTTTTTTCTTTTCCGACTGCATTGGCAACTGCGCTCGAAATTTCAATCAGTAAACGAATTCTATTTTCCTTCGTTCCGCCATATTCATCCTCTCTTTTATTGCTATTGCTGCGTAAAAACTGATCGATTAAATAACCGTTTGCCGCATGAATTTCAACTCCGTCAAAACCGGCTTCGATTGCATTTTCAGCGCCTTTTACAAATTCTTTAATTACCGTATCTATATCTGATTGGTTCATTTCTCGAGGTTCTTCTACCGGAATAAAAGTGGCATCTCCATTTGGAGCGCCATCAAAAATATAAACACTGGTATTTTGGGCTGTTAATGCAGAAGGGGCTATAGGCTGTAATCCGTTCACTTTTGAACTGCTTACTCTACCGACATGCCATAACTGAAGAAATATTTTACTCCCATTTTCATGCACCGCATCCGTTATTAATTTCCAGTTTTCAATTTGATTTTCACTGTAAATACCGGGAGTTTTAGCATAACCTTTTCCCTGCAGAGAAACCTGAACGGCTTCTGTAATTATCAAACCGGCTGTACTTCTCTGGGCGTAGTATTCTGCCATTAAAGCATTTGGAATATCACCTGGCTGTGAAGCTCTTGAACGAGTCATTGGAGCCATTAAAAAACGGTTCTCTAATTGATTTCCGCTTAAATTGTACTGCTCAAATAGTTTCTGATACTTCATTTTAATTGTTGTTATGTTGAACTATACTTTTGATTACTCTTTTTAAATTAGTCAGTTAATTATTTTTGGCGGCATCATTATTCTCGTAAGATGCTCTTATCCGTATAAGCCATTTGAGCAATCTCGTCTTTTCGTCTAAAGCTGACTCCTTTATGTTTCTGAATGTACGAGATGATTTCTGTAGTTGCTGCAACCATTTGTGGTGTACCTCCTATACGATCATGGAAACTAATTGACATCTGTCTGCGCTTTTTTTCAGATTCCTTATAAAGCTGGTCAAATTCTAATATAACCTGACGCACAAACTGATCTGCACTAAAATTTTTTCCTTCTATTAATACAATATCATTACAGCGAATTGTATATGGAACCACCGCAAAATCATTCCCTTTTACCTTTATCAAAAATGGTTCGTCGCGGCTTAAATCATCAATATGATATTTAAAACCTAACTCCTGTAAAATTTCCAGTGTATTTGTACCGCGTCTCAGCCAATTTGCATTATAGCCCACAGGTTCAAAACCTGTTATTTTTTTAATAGCTTCTGCTCCATCTTTAATAAACTTTTTTTCAGTTTCATAGGGCATAGAATATTGTGTTGCCCAATCCATACCGTGCGCTGCTGCTTCATGCCCTCTTGCGACAATTTCCTTTGCAAGATCTGGATTCTTTAATACTGCAGAACCGACCATGTGCGAGGTAACTTTGATTCCCAGCTTATCCCAGTTGTCCAGCATTCTTGGAATTCCTTCTTTATACCCATATTGATACCAAGTCTCACTAGGAAGATCAACAAAACCTTTTTGCATATTCTGCGGAAAGGGACTCTCAGCATTTACAGGCTGTCCTCCTGCTTCAAACTGCATGGATACCGATACCACCAAACGTGAGCCGTCAGCCCACTTTGCGGCAGTACTTTTATCATTGTCTGATGTCTCTGCTAAATTCCCTGATGCTAATTTGGTTACCGGAAGCAAGCCTGCAAGACCAGCGAGACCTGCTTGTTTTATAAATGTTCTTCTATCGTTCATGTACGTATTTAATTTTAATTTTACGAATTGTAACAGCATTAAAAGTTATCAAAAAACAGAGCAGCGATTAATAAATGCCGAAATTCTGATAATCACATATAAGATTAAAAGACTCTGATTCCATATACTTTTATTCTTATTTTATTTAAGCGCTTTTTCAATAATTAAAGTTTCCTCATAGAGTGAAAATTTGCTTATCAAATTATTTTCTACTGTTATATGAATTGCTAAAGGCATTTTAAAATGATTACCATTTTTTTTCACTGTTCGTTCGACAAAACCAAAAACTGCTACTTCTTTTCCTTGTATTAAAATAGATTGCGCCTCGAGTTTTTCGCTTCCGTCAATAAAGTAACTAAAGAGGGTTTTAAATAATTCTGAAATTTCTTCACGCTTAGATCGGTGTCCTGTCCATGGCATATACTTAGATTCAAAAATGTACCAGTCTACATTTTCTGAAACCATTGAGGCTATTTTTTCGGGGTTTTTAGCTCCTACATATCCAAAGAATTTATCTACAGTCTGCTTTGTATTGATTTCTTCCTGTGAATTTACCTGTGCCTGTATTGAAAAACTGATTAACAGCAATAGTGCTATTAAGTGTACCTTTTTCCTTTTTGATTGTATAACAGTTTGTTTCATATTATTCTTTTTAAATTTAACGTATGTTTTTCTAACTTAAAAATGAAGCTGCATCGTAATTCCTGTAAAGAATATATTTTTACCAGTTCCCGATGCTTTGATATAATCTCCAGCCTGAAACCAAGTGGCTTCGAGCCTGAAATAAACATATTGATTGGGTTCCCAGATGATTTCACTTTCTAACTGATTCCCTATTTTTTTCTCCGTTGTAGTATTTCCGGGATAGATCAATGAGGTATTTGGTGCATAAATACCATCTTTGCTGCTGTACCTCCAAAACATATCATAATCAATAACCCAGTCTACATTTTTGGCAATTTCAAAACTTAATGAAGGATGAAAATCAATTAAATTTGAAGGTCCGATTACCGATGCCAGTCCAAAATAAGCGCCTCTTGGAAAAAGCGGATTAAAAGTTTCCAGACTATTGTCTCCTTCCTTTTTATCTCCGCTTATTACCTCTGCTTTAAAACCAATTTCCGGACGAAACTTTACCGTATTAAAACGATATCCAGCATTAATAGAAGCAGTCCAGGCTGTAATATTTTTCTCTGCGACATCACCAAATTGATACACTGCTTCTCCGTCATATCGCCAATTCTCGGTTTTTCCCCAGATTCTTGTTCCTATCGATTGTCGGTTTTCTTTTCCTGTTGCATCATTAAAAGCGGCTTTGGCTCTTTCGTATCCTAAATAATACACATCGATATTTTTGATAATTGGTGTTTTATTAAAAACCAGATAACTTCCCCAAAATTGTCTGTCTTTATTGGATGCATCATCAAAAATACCATCATGTGCCACTACATAATGGCTGTAAAAAAAATCAGCTGCAAAATTTTGTTTTGACACCATTACTTTCACACCATCAAAAGACTGCCTGTTGTTAGGACCTTCCCTAACGGCAGCCAAACGCTGCGATCCATAAGTAAGTTCCTGCCTTCCTGCTCTTAAAATAAGTCTTTTACTGCCATCATTTACAATATTAATATCAGCAAAAGCCTGATGTACTTCGAGCGGGTTTTGTTCCACAGGACTTGGATCAATTCTCCCGTCAGCCATGCTGCTCTGCACCTGAACAAAAGTTCTAAAGTACTTGCCGGCATGAAAATCGGCATGAAATAAATATCTTCCCAAAACATAACCATCGTTATCCTGCGGACCATCGCCCCAATTTTCATTTTTAGCATAGAAGTACTGAAACCGTATGTCGCCCCCAAAACTGACATATGTTTTTTTAGAACTAGAAAGCGGCAGGAATTTCACTGTTTTATACCACTCATTGCTTACGGTATCATTCTCAAGAAAACTATAATTTTCATCAAACCGAAGCGATTTAAAATCAGGATACCGTTGTGCATATCCTGATATTGAAATCAACAAAACAAGTAATAGTATCTTGTTTTTCATAAATCAAATTTTAAATTATCTATTCGTTGGATATAATTATTTAAACACATAGTCCTAATCCCGAAACTTCGGGACGGGATAGATTTTGAAAGTTTTAAACAAAAACGTTTCGCTTGTTTAAACCAACATAGCTGTGCGTAATTCTAAAAATTATCAATTATCAATTATCAATTATTTAACCCCGTTTTGCTTAATATCTTTATAAGCATTTGGAACATTGAAATTAAAATGCAGCCAGTCAAAAAGTACATAGCCTTTGTTGAATTCTTTCATAGTTACAGCAGTTTTGGTTTCTTCTAAAGTCAAACCTTTTTTTACTGCCTTTTCTACATTGGCCTGCAAAGCTGTAACATAATCTATAGTATATTTAATTCCGGCTTTATTAGTAATTCTTCCATGTCCGGGAACTACAATATCCTTATCCGAAATCATGTTGTAAATCTTATTCAGGTTTTGAACCGGCTCTAAAAAATATCCGTCAAACAGCCATGGAATTGCCGGACTTTCGGCTATAAAAGGATTTCCCGCCCATAATACATTTTTGTCCGAGTCCTTAAGAAATACAAATAAATCTGCCGGAGACTGTGCCGTTCCTACATTAATGATTTCTACAATTTTGCCACCGCCCAAATCTAGTTTGAGACTTTGATTTACTGCAATAGTAAGATCTGCGGGACGATATACACTTTGCTCTATCCCGCGGTCTTTTCCAAAAAGCATAATCATAAATTGTTTAATTCCGTCGTAATTCTTAGCAAGGTTTTCTTTGCAGAATTCATTTTGTATCAAAATAGTTTCTTTTGGAAGCAAGTAATTTCCAAAACAATGATCGCCGTGATCACTTGTATTCACTGCATATACAATAGGTTTTTGAGTTACAGAGCGAATCAATTTGTACAATTGGTCGTATAATCTTTTGCTCAGCATCGTTTCTATTAACAAAACGCCTTTGTCTCCCACGATAAACCCCGCAGAAGTAGCCTGCGGAATTCCTTTTGTGGTTTCAGTTTCAGTTGTTGAAGGCGAAACGGCATAAACATTATCGGATATTTTATGCAATTGTAAGATCACTTTATTCGCGTCCCAAATTGGAACTTCGGGCGGCATCGGCATTTGTGCATAAGTGCTGTGCATTACAAAAAATGCAATGACACATAGCAGCTTGATTAAGATGTGGTTTTTCTTTTTCATGATTGTATATTTTTTATCAATTTTCAGTTTTATTATGAGCAAATGCATTTGGCTTTTTTGGATTCATGGTTCCTGCTCTTCGCTGTATCTTTGCTTTTTTAAAGAAAAAAGCAAAGGATGCCGCTTCGATCAGGGCTAAAGGGAGAAAAATCGCTTTTTTGGAATCAGCTCAAACGAGAGCATAAAAAAATCCGTTTAAATCCGCGTTTTCGCGAAAGCGAATCCGTATAATCCGCGTCACCTGTGCACCATTATTTTTGATAACCTCCAAAATATTTCACCGGAGACCAATCCGGAATTACAGCAGGAATTTCTGGATTCAACGCTTTATATTCCGCGGAAGCGAAAACAATTTTGCCGTTAACGACAGTCAATACCGATTCGATTTTTCTAACATCATCCGCTTTAAGCGAAAAATAATCGTCAGATAAAACCGTTAAATCAGCATACATTCCTTTTATCAATTTTCCTTTATCTTTTTCTTCGCCAGAAAACCATGCACTTCCCGAAGTATACAGTTGTAAAGCTGTGAATTTATCCAAAGTCTGATCTTTAGGCCAGAACTGCATACCGCCAATTATTTTTCCTGTCAATAACCAATGCAAGGACATCCAGGGATTGTAAGTTGAAATTCGGGTTGCATCTGTTCCTGCACCAACCGGAATCCCCAATTCGAGCATTTTTTTAATTGGAGGCAGTTGTGTTTTTGGAGCTCCGTACAATTTATTATACAATTCTCCCTGATAATACATTCTAAACTGCACTGCAATACCTCCGCCTAATTTCTTAACACGTTCCAGTTCTGGTGTTGTAATAGTTTCGGCATGATCAAAAAACCATCGTAATCCGTTAAACGGAATTTCCTTATTTACTTTTTCAAACACATTTAGCATTCTGTCAATAGATTCGCCATACGTCGCATGAAGTCTAAAAGGCCATTTATTTTTTGCTAATAACCGAATAATAGGTTCAAGATCTTTTTCCATTTCATCAGACAACACAATTCTCGGTTCCAGAAAATTTTCAAAATCTGCTGCCGAAGCCACTATATTTTCTCCGGCACCTTCTTCTACATAACCATTTGCAACTATCAGATTATCATTTTTATTGATTTGAGTTTCTGCAACCCATTTCTCATAATCTTGAAGCTCTCTGCCTTTTTGCTGTGCAAACAAGTAATAGGAAATTCTAAGACTCAATTTATTCTGTTTTGCCAATTCCAGTGAAGTCACATAATCTGCAGGAAAGTTTTGGCTCCCGCCCGCTGCATCAATTATACTCGTAAGTCCAAAACGATTGAGTTCATGATTAAACTGTATCGAGCTGTTCAGACGTTCCTCCGGACTTAGTTTTGTGGTAAGCCCCAACGTCATGTAAATAGCTTTTGGCGTTTCTTTAGCATACATTAAACCCGTTAAATTTCCTTTAGAATCCTGTTCCAGAACACTTCCTTCGTATTTAGTATCTTTTGTATATCCCAAAACTTCAATTCCCTTTTTGTTCAGGAAAGCTTTTCCGTACAAATAAGTAATAAATACAGGTTTATCAGGAACTGCAGCATTGATTTCTTCAATGGTAGGCTGTCTTTTTTCTTCAAACTGAAATTCGTTCCAGCCTCCAATTACTTTAATCCAAACACCATCGGGCGTTCTTGCTGCCTGTTCTTTCAGCATTTCCATAGCGCGTTTTAAGGTTTTTACACCGTCCCATCGCAATTCAGAATTATAGTTTAAACCTTCGCGAATGACATGCATATGACTGTCATTAAGTCCAGGAATTACTGTTTTTCCTTTAGCATCAATTAATTTTGTTTCTGTTGCTTTATAAGCAGAAAATATTGTTTTCTCTGTTCCAGTGTCCAGAATGATTCCGTCTTTTATTGCAATTGCCTGAACAAATTCGCCTTGTTTCTGCATCGTTGCAATTTTTCCGTTGTAAATAATCAGATCTGCTTTTTGCTGAGCTTGCGATAAAAGTCCAGCAAAAAGCAATACTGATAGCAGTAGTTTTTTCATGATTTAGTTATTTAATCCGTTGAGGGCAATTATTTTTCAACACATAGAAACATAGTTCTGTGAAGGTTTAAAAAAGGTGTTTCACTTCTTTAAAATAAACATAGTTGGCTATGTGTTGAATAGAAAAACATGAATTACCCAAAGGGTTATTTATTTAGCAAGAAAAAAAGCTAGTAAATCTTTTTGCACCTGAGCTGTATTTTCCTGAACTAACCAGTGGCCTGAACCCGCAATTTTAGATTCTGTAACATTTTCGGCAACCAATTTAGAGTGGTCTTTTAAGAAAGCTGCGGCAAAATATTCTCCTCCCATAGCAAGCAAAGGCATTTTTAGTTTTGTTTTTGCCAAAACCAGATTGTCTTTTCCGTCTTGTGGAAAAGCGCCAAACCATTTGAAACTTGATTTTGCACCATCTTTAACTGAATATGCTCTAATAAATTCTGCAGTTTCTTCGGCTGTAAAAGGATCTTTAACATGTCCAACTACAGGCCAAAAACTCGTTAAAAATTCTTTTTCTTTGCCACTCACAATGTCTCCTGAAGCCGGCCATGCAAAAAATCCAAACCACCATGCAGACGCCGAAACTTGAGACCAAACCGGCTCAATTCCAGGAAGCAAGGCATCCATTAGCGCTACTTTTTTAACTTCGCTTCCGTATTGTGCAGCATAAGCATACGCTACCATAAGACCGATATCATGTCCAGCTAGATTGATATTATTGTATCCTAATTTTTTTACCAGTTCATGAATATCAGAAGCCATTGTTTTTTTGTCATAACCGCCTTCTGGTTTATCAGACTCGCCTACTCCTCTTAAATCTGGAGCGATAACTGTAAAATGTTTAGAAAGTTCTGGTAATAAACGATTCCACATATACCAGTTTTGTCCAAAACCATGCACCAATACAAGCGGATCTCCTTTACCGCCGATAACGTAATGAATTTTGATTCCGTTCACCTCTGCAGTGGCATGTTTAAAATTAGCAGGCGGATTTGCGGGTGCAGTTTGAACCGTTTCTTCTGATTCGGCTGGTGTTACTGCTGCAGGAGTTTCTTCTGTTTTTTTATTACAGGAAATTAAAGTCAATAGTAAAAGACTAAAGGTTAAAAGCTGAGCTGTTTTACTTTTAAAGTTAAAAAAAGCGGTGTTGAATAAATTCGTTTTCATAATTAATTTTTAATTGGTTAATAATAAGGGGTATTATATTTTTAAGAAGGCAGTTTTGTAATCCAGTCTTGTATATAAACTGCAATTTCCTGCCAGCCGGGCTGATTTAAAACAAAATGATTTCTTTCTGGAAAAACCTTAAAATCGGTTATAGAATTTTTGTCTGTGTATTTTTTGCAGTTAGAATAATTGAGCGATTCGGGAATAGTGTGATCTGCTGATCCTGCAATTAAGAGTAATGGTTTATGCGGAGCGCGAAAATCTACTTTTGCTGCTGAAGTAATCGTATCGCGAACTATTAATTTTGATTCTGGAACTACAGAGTCGCAATAGGCTTTGTCCTGCCATTCTTCTGGCATTCCGTTTGTAAACGCATACTGCCACTGGCTAAAACTCATTAAAAAGGTTTTTTTTGCTGAAGTAAAAAAACCAAGCGGTCCCCAGCCGGCTTTTAAAAAAGAAAATTTAAAAGTCATAATTCCCTGTGGAGGAACCGAATGTATTGCAATTGCAGCTGCTGCCAAATTGCGCTGTAAAAGTATCTGCGCCGTAAGTCCGCCAATAGAGTGCCCAATTACAATAGGTTTTTGAGGAAGGTTTTTAGCGATATCCTCAAAATGTTCGATTAAATGAGTTAATCGCAAACCAGCAATCTGAGGATCTGGATGACGATCTCGTAAAACTGTTGCCGGAGCGTCTTTGTATGGCCATGCCGGAGCCAGAGTTTTAAAGCCTTTATTCTCAAAAAAGACTTTCCATTCATCCCAGCATTTATTGCTGACAAATGCACCTGTAATAAAAAGTATTGTAGTAGGGTTTTCAGTTAGCATAAGACATATTTTAATGTTATGCCAAAGTGTAAACTAAAACCGAACCTAATTTACAAGTTATTGATTTTTAATAACTTAAATAAAAATACATAATTTGAAACGAACTATATTTCGTCGTACAACGAAAATATAGCAACTTAATATCGTTCTTTTTAATTGTAAATGGTGAATTGTAAATGGTGAATGGAGAAACTTAGATAAATATTTCATTCACTTTTAAATTTTTACAAATAAAATTTACAATTCATAATTAACAATTCACAATTAAAAGTGGCTTCTCTTTATTCCTAATTTTTGCATTCTGGAAGCTAATGTTGTAGGAGGAAGTCCTAATATTTCTGATGCGCCGCCTGTTCCTCGTATTCTGCCGTTGCATTTCTCCAAAACATTGATAATATGCTCTCTTTCGTTTTCCTGAATAGTTTTAAAATACCACTCATTTGACTTATTATTTATTTTAGTTTCATCAATAACAGGAAGCGGAATATGCTCAATTGTGTTACTCTTTGCCAAAAGAATACTTCTCTCAATAAGATTTTCGAGTTCACGAATATTCCCGGGCCATTGATACGATAAAAGACTTTTTAAAGCGCTTTCTGCTATTTCGGTTACATTTTTTCCCGTTTTAGAACTATAGACTGCAATAAAATGACGAGCCAGAAGACCAATATCTTCCTTACGTTCTCGTAAAGGAGGCAGCTGAATAGGAAATACATTTAATCTGTAATAAAGATCAAGTCTAAAACGACCATCGGCTACTTCTTTTTCGAGATTACAATTTGTTGCGGCAATAATGCGGACATTTACTTTTATGGGAAGATTTCCTCCAACGCGTTCAATTTCTTTTTCCTGAATCGCACGAAGCAGTTTTGCCTGTATTTCTAACGGCATATCACCAATTTCGTCCAGAAATAAAGTACCATTGTCTGCTTGTTCAAACTTACCGATTCTTCTTTCTGATGCGCCTGTAAAAGATCCTTTTTCATGTCCAAATAACTCAGATTCTATAAGGCTTGGAGGCAGTGCAGAACAATTAATTTTTACAAAAGGCTGATTTTTTCTATTCGAAAGCTGCTGGATGCTATGAGCAATACTTTCTTTTCCTGTCCCGCTTTCTCCGGTAATTAAAACCGTTGTGTCGGCTGGGGCAACTTGTATAATATGATCAAATAGTTTTAGCAGCATTGGGCTTTTTCCTATTATCGATTCAAAACCTGATATTTTTATATTTTTTCCAGCATTATGATTTAGTGAAGTATTTTTTTGATCTATTTTTTTATCATGACTGATTAAATTTTCGATGGCATAAATTAAAGGTTCCTGAAGTCTTTCGCACAGCGTTAAATGATTTTTATTGTAATTATTAGACTGCCTGCTGAAAAAAGACAAATACAATCCTCCGTTTTCACTGAGCGAAAGCGGAACGGGTAACATGAAATTAGACTTCATATTCATCGAATTGGCTATCAGCTTTTTAATGGGGGTTTTATCGCATATTTTTATAAAATTCTGATCATTATAGAAAATGGCTTCGGTTTCGACTTTACTTCTATTTCGTAATTCATTTATTTCAGATTCTTTTAAGGCCGTAATATTCTGTAATTCTTCAATTCCTATTCTTTGATATTCGTGTAAACCGGTTCTTGCGTATCCCAAAACCCTGCTGGATAACGTATTGTCCAAATAAAAAACAGCCATTACAAGATCAAACGAAATAAGAGACTGCAGAGACGTAATAATATTGAGAACCCTGTCGTCCCAAGTACCGTTTTTTGTAATTATTGTTTTTAATTGTTTCTGAAATAAAAGTTCTTTTCTAATAGAAGATTCAATTCCGTGTTCCTGATGATATTCTGCAATCTCAATTGTTACCAATAAATCTTTTTCTCTAAAAGGTTTGACCAAAAATCCATAAGGATGTGTCAATTTAGCTTTGCTGAGAACTTCTTCGTTAGAATTTGCAGAAAGATAGATAAATGGAATATTATCTTCTTTCAGTATTTCGGCAAGATCAATACCGGTTTCTCTTCCGGAAAGAAAAATATCCAAAAGAACCAGTTCTGGTCTTTCTTGTGCAATATAATATTTAGCGTCTGGTACAGAACGTGCCATTCCGATCACAGAATGTCCCGCTTTCTTCAGCATTAATCGTAAATGATTTGCCTCAACAAACTGATCTTCAACAATAAGAATTTTTAGTGGTTTTGCCATTTTTACAGAATTAAATTAGTGAAGATTATTTTCGTTTAAAGTAAATTCCAAAGTTATTTTGGTGCCATTTGAATTAGTAATCAGAAACTTTCCTCCGATATCTGCAGAAAGTCCATGCATTAATTTTACTCCCAATGAAGGGTTATCGTAAGGATCAAAATCCGAAGGAAGTCCAATACCATTATCCTGAATTACTAAAATGAATTTATGATTATCCTCAGATTTAAGCCTGATCTCAATTCTTGCTTCAGAGACAGATGGAAAAGCATATTTAATTGAATTCGTTACCGCTTCATTGATAATAAGTCCAATTGGAATGGAATGAGAAAGCGGAAAATCAAAATTATCAACATCCAGAATAAATCGTACTGATTTTCCAATGTTAAAAGAATCTTTTAAATATTCTGACAATTCCAACAGATAGGACGGCATATTAATTATGGATAAATCCTCTGACTGATACAATTTCTGATGAATCAATGACATAGAATGAATTCGGTTTTGACTGCTTATGATCGCTTGAATTGCTTCTTCATTTTTCAAAAATTCAGCCTGGCTGGCAAGCAGTCCCACCACCATATGGAGGTTATTTTTTACTCTGTGATGAATTTCACGCAAAAGCCATTCTTTTTCAATCAACATATTCTGGAGTGTTATATTTTTTTGATTGATCTCCTCCTGCTGAATCTCCAAGAGCCTGCTTGTTTCTTTCTTAAACTTAAATCTCTTGTATAATAAACCAAAAATTATAAGTAGAAGCAACATAAAAACGATCATGGAATTCCGTAAAAAAGCGGCAGCTTTAAGTTCGTTTTGCTGCAATAAAGCTTTATTCCGAAGAATAATAAGATCCTTGTTTTTTTTTTCTGTTTCATAAAGGATATTCAGCCTGAAGGAAACAGGATAATAATCTTTCTCTCCAACATCTGCTGCCTTATATAGAACCATTGCTTTTTCCAGCGAACTCATGGCTTTAGGAAAATCTTTATAACGAAAATATAAAGCTCCTATTTCTCTATAACAGTCACTCCTCCTTTTATTGTTTCCAGACAATTTAAATAAAGCGGCAGCCTTACTAATGGGTACAAACTTCTCTTCTGGTGGTGCATTGCTTCGCATTTTGGCAGACCAAACCATTACCCAAGCCTCTGCCAGATCATCTATCTGATCTGTTTTGGTTAATAAGTCTATGGCATTTCTGGCACAGCTTTCCAGCATCTCGTCATTATTCTGCAGCTCATAAAGCATTGAAAGCTGCAGATACGCTTTGCCTCCATAAATATCAGAATGCAAAGCCTGGCTAAGTCTTAGGGCTTCGTTTGCAAAGTCAAATGCCTTTCGAATTTCTTTTGGCTTAAAATAAAGAGTTTCATACCGATCACTTAATTTCAATAAAGTCTTTATTTTTTCAATTCCTTCTACTTCTGTTAAGTAACTTTCGGTATTTTTTATCTCTTTATCTGCATACGAAGATATCTGGGCATTTATACCTAAAGAATTACCAATTATTAGAAGTATAATGATAAAATATTCTGTGCAGGCAGATGGTTTCATCTATTAATTGTAAGGATTAAAATATTTTCAAAGTTATTGATAAATTGGAGTAAATTATTAGGAAATTTCATTTTTTGAGACCAACGATATATCGTTGTTTCCCGATTTAAATAAGACGTACTGTTACTGAGTTTTATTTTATAGATGCCCTTGGTTTGATGCTATTCGCAGATTATCAAATGGTATGGCTCAAAATAATTTATCTGATCTTAAAATTAGTTTTTATATTAGCCAATATAAAAACTGCCTGGCATTGTACAGCAGCCTAATTTTTATCTTTATATCTAAATAAATGACACTAAAACCTATTGAGAATAGTAGTTCCTTAAGTACAGCTGATACTATTAAACCAAAAAAATTATGACCGACAATTCTTCTATACTGGCATTTGATACTTATTATTTTGATGGAAAAGCCAAAACTGTTTGTCTTGAATTTTTAAATTGGAATGAAAGTAAAGATTATAAAGTTCATACTGAAATAATCGAGAATGTCGAAGACTACATTCCCGGAGAATTTTACCGCAGAGAGCTGCCTTGTATTCTCAGTTTGTTAAATCAAATCGATTTAAAAACCATTAAAGCTATTATTGTAGATGGTTTTGTTTATCTGGATGATGATAAAAAATATGGTTTGGGCGGACATTTATATGAAAAATTAAATAAGGAAATTCCAATTATCGGCGTTGCTAAAACGAATTTTGCATCGATCGAGAAAGATAAAAAAGCTTTGGTGAGAGGCGATAGTAAAAAGCCTTTGTACGTTACGGCCATTGGTATTGATTTGGACGATGCTTTTGAAAAAGTCGAAAGTATGGCCGGCGAATTTAGAATTCCGACTTTACTAAAAGAAATGGATCGATTGACAAAGGAAATATAGATACACGAGTTATACATAAATTTTGATACTGTAACTTTAATTTCTAATTACAGTCTTTACAATACATCGTATCAAATTTTATCACTTAAAATAAGTTAAATATGAAAAAATTTCACTTTGCTTATATCGTAGTAATGCTCAATATCTTTATTATATCTGGACAGAATCAGAAAACAAAATACGATTCTGGTTTGGATCAAATGACAGATTCTATATTAAATAATCGCTACAAGGGAGTTCATAGTCTGCTTATTGCTAAAGATAATAAATTAATATATGAACAGTATTTTAATGGTTACACAAAAGATTCTCTTCATGATTCTCGTTCTTCTTTTAAATCTATCACAAGTCTTCTGGTTGGAATAGCCGTTGACAAAGGTTTTATTAAAAATATAAACCAGAAGGTGTATGAATTTTTTCCCGAATATCCATCGCTTAAAACGGATCCGCTGAAGAAGCTTTTGACTATAAAAAATCTTCTTGAGATGAAGTCGGGTTTTGATTGTGAAGAATTTAATGATACCAAAGATTGTGAAGACACTATGAGTTTAAGCAAAGACTGGGTAGCATATTCGCTTAATCTTCCGATGAAAAATAAACCTGGCGAAATCTGGGCTTACACCTCTGTTAATCCGATGATTTTAAGCGGGATTTTAAAAAAAGCGACCCGCATGTCTGTCAAGGATTTTGCAAAAAAATACTTTTTTGATCCACTGGGTATTTCCTCTTATAGATGGACCGTTGATCCAAGCGGAAATGCTATGACGGCCGGCTCATTTTATTTCAGACCTCTGGATATGCTCAAAATTGGACAGCTGGTAGAAAATAAAGGTGTTTATAACCGCAAACAGATTATTTCAAAAAAATGGATTGAACAATCTACAGCCTGCAATATTAAAATTCCTGATTTTTCGTATATGGAATCCAGTAAAAGTAAGGTCGGATTTCCACAGCCTGCTTATTATGGTTATTACTGGTATCGCGAAACTATAAAAACCAAAAATATAGAAGAAAATGTACTCTTTGCATCTGGTAATGGAGGTCAATATATTTTTATAATAGAACGCTTAAACTTAACCGTTGTTTTTACCCAAGGAAATTACGGATCTTATAAAGCGAAACAGGCTTTTGAAATTTTAGCCAAACATATTTTACCGCCTAAAAATTAAAAAGTTTGCCAAAAACGAGTTCCTCTATAATCTGCCGTATTTAGTTTTATAAAGTTTCAATTCTAAGTCTGTCTTGTTAAGCAGTAATTCTAAAAGCTGTATTTTATCTTCGTACAATTTCATCACATTGCTATTTTGATGGTGAATACTTTCATTATTTTTAACCTGTTTAAAGCTGTTTACATATCCTTTATGATCAAAATTTAAAATAGTCTCAACCGTACACTCCAGAATTTGGGCTATTTTTTCTAGTTTAGCAAAACTTAGATCTGTTTTTCCTTTCTCTAATTTGCAGTAACCGGCTTGTGTTATTCCAAGTTCTTCTGCCATGTAATACTGAGTATAATTATTTAACTCTCTGATACTTTTAATGTTGTTTTTTATAGCGTATGATGTCATTTTTGTAGAATAATACTGATTTGAAATTACTTTGCAAATAAGTCTGAAGTCAATCTTTTACACAAACATTAATCCTTAAACAGAACATATCAGAAATCTCAACAGAATTGAAAATTTCCTTCAAAATCTTTCAGTTTTAGAAAAATAGACTTTTCAAACTTATTAATGAAGCAAAGAAAAGGTCTAAAATTATTTTAACTGATAACAAATGTTATCAGTTTTTTATTAGTCTTTACTGGTATACTTTAATCTGCTTAAATGAACAGAACTAATATTAAGATAAGAAGCAATATAGTGCTGGGGAATGCGCTGTAATATTTTGGGAAAATTTTTGTTCATCTTATTATATCTTTCCAGAGGCGTCTGTCCATATAGATCTTTTATTTTATCATTGATAATAAAAAAATAGTCCTCTGCTATTAGTCTGCCGAGTTTTTCTCCATGTCTAAGGTTTTTATATAAATCCTGCAGCATTTCAAATGTAATTGTAATGACTGTTGTATCTTCTAATGCCTGAATGGCATAACTAGACGGAACACGTTTCAAAAAACTTTCGTAATCTGTAGCAAAAGTTTTTTCAACAGAAAAATGAAAAGTTCTTTCTTCGCCGCGATGATCGACAAAATAAATTCTTAAAAGTCCCTTTGCTACAAAAAAAATATTTCTGCAGACAGAATTCTGAAAATGAACAATTTCTTTTTTATTAATTTGATCTACCTTAAATAACGGATAGCAATACTCCCATTCTTGTTCGCTGAGTTCTATGTAGTCCAGAATTAACTCCCGAATACTTTCAATATTATGATCCAAGCTATATCTGTTTTATTCCGAGTTATTTTATAAAATATCTTCTCTATATAACGAAAAAAAAATTGATATAATTGTTATAATTGTCTCAAAATTCTAATTCGAGAAATCGTATTGGACTGCGCGGATACTGATTGGAAACGGATTCACAGTTTATATAACTATTTTAAAATCAAAAGAGCTGTCCGGCAAGACAGCTCTTTTTAGTCTACAAATTTCAGTACTAATTCAAAATTTTAAAAAAAACCAGGTTTTTCTTTTAAAGACTATTAAAATTGCAGTAAAGAATTGCCGTTCTTAGAAGTATATCGATTGGACTTATTTTAAAACGGATTAATCTTTTTTAGGCTGCATTAAAACCTCAACCTGATTGGCTTTTGGCAGCACTTCGCCTGCATATTTTTTGATATCCTGCACAGAAACACTTCTGATGAGTTTTTCGTAAGCCGCACTGCTCAAATATTTATCACCCGATTGCAGCTGACTTGTAATCGTGCTTAACCAGTACGAATTTGATTTTATATTTTGCTGATTGCTTTTTACCAAATCTTCTTTAATGTCTGATAAGTCTTTTGCATCAACATCTTTTACGGTAATGGTTTGTAACTCGTTGTACACAATCTGAAGCAGTTTACTGTCTTTTTCAGGATTACAGTCAAAGCTTACGCGAAGTGAGAAAACCGGAGCCGGATTTTCAGACAATGAACTTTGTGTCTGTACACCGTAACTTCCGCCCTCGTCTTCCCTGATTTTTTCTAAATAACGTTTATCCAGCAATTGAGACAACATATAAGCCATGATTTGATTTTTATCTGAGAAAGCGACGTCTTTATTTTCGTAATGAACATAAATACTCGTTTTAGGAACACTCATTTTCCTGATTAATTTTTCTTTAGAAACTCCTTTTGCAGTTCCAATTTTATGATCAATAAATTTTTCCTGAGTATGATTTCCTGAAACGTTTCCTAAATATTTATTGATGTTTTCAATATCAGATTCCGCAATATTTCCCACAAAAACAAAAGTAAAATCTGAGGCATTAGAAATACGCGACTGAAAAATTTTAGAAGCAGTATCAAAGTTTAAATCTGCCAAATTTTCTTTGCTTAAAAGGAATGTGCGTTTATTATGATTGGTGTCTAACAAAGCTATGGTGTCGCCATAAACCTTACCGTTATCATCGTTTACATTCTCTAGCGCATTGCTGTAATGATCAATAATTCGTTTGTAAGCCTGAGTTTCAAATCTTGGATGTTTGAAATATAAATAGGTCAGCTGCAATAAAGTTTCTAAATCCTGTTTTACAGCACTGCCGCTAAATCCTTCGTAATATTCTCCAATATATGGACCAACCTTAACTGATTTTCCTGCCAATTGTTTTTGCAAATCAGTAACTTTAAAATCTCCCAATCCCGAATTTTTAGCCAAAACAGTGGCAATTTGAGCCGATGGCAAATCGTTTTGTGCCACTACAGAATTCCCTCCCGGACTAAAAGCAGCAAAAAGAATCTGATCCTGAGACAAAGTCGTTGGGTAAATAATAACTTTTGCTCCGTTTTCTAAAACATATCCTTTGGCTTCTTTTATTCCGTTAACTTCAAATTTTTTAGTGATAGGCTTAACGGTCAATTTATCAGTAACCAAAGCCACATTATTAACAGTTTCTGTATAAGGTGCTAACTTTTGTTCTTTTACCTTTTTAATAACGGCAGTATAATCCGCTTCTGCTGGATACATTACGCCTTCTTTTTCGGGTCCTGAAACCGTTAAAATCTGATTTTTTTCGGTCGGAAGTGCACGGAATGCCTTATTGATCTGCTCGATATCAACCTTTGCCAAAGTTCTTTTTACAAATTCAGATTCGTCTTCTAAACTCATTACCGGAGAAGCTTCTAAAAAGTAATTCTGCAATTGCGAAGCCCAGTTTCCGTTGCTGATTTTATCTTTGTTTTTTAATTGGTTTTCAAAATTTTTCAGCATGTTTTCTTTTACTCTGCCCAATTCTTCTTTAGTAAAACCATTTTGAATAGCGCGTTCATACTCTGTATACGCCTGCTGAAAAGCTTCTAGTAATTTTCCGTTTTTGGGAGTTACCTCTAAAGTAAAAAAAGAAGACAATCTCGTTAAATTTGAATAACTAACTCCCGCAGATAATAAAGCAGTTTCATTATTTACGATATATTCTCTAAAACGATTATTGAGCATTTGCAGTGCTAATTGTTCTGTTATGCTGTTTTCAAAAGCTGCAGGATCCTGAACAAGTGTTTTGTTTCTTTTAAAGTTTAATGAAATAGAAGTTTTCTGAGCTTCTTTGTCTACCGCCAGTTTGTACAACAATTTATCATTATCCGGAATACTTTCGTACGTGCGTTCTGCAGGATTTGAAGGCATCGGAATTGAACCCATTATTTTCTTAACCTGCTGTTCTATTTTTGCCGGATCAATATCTCCTACAATAATCACCGCCTGATGATTGGGCAGATACCATTTTTTATAATAATCTCTTAATTGTTTGTATTTGAAATTTTCGATCAGATCCATATCGCCCAGAACGTCTCTTTTACTGTATTTCGAACCATTGTAAATGACAGGTTCCAACTGCGATCCTATTCTTAGATCGGCATTTCTTCTGGTACGCCATTCTTCGTGAATCACGCCTCTTTCGGCATCAATTTCAGCATCTTTCAACGATAAAAATCCAGACCAGTCGTGTAAAATATATAAACAGGAATCTAAAAGTGCAGGATTTTTAACCGGTACATTACTTAAATTATAAACGGTTTCATCGTGTGCTGTATACGCATTAATGTCGCGCCCAAAAGTTACGCCGTGTTTTGCCAGCATATTGATAATGCCTTTTCCTTTAAAATGCTCTGTTCCGTTAAAAGCCATGTGTTCCAGAAAATGTGCTAATCCGTTTTGATTGTCATCTTCTAAAATGGCTCCAACATTCTGAACAAAGTAAAAATCTGCTCGTTCTTTGGGCCATTCGTTGTGCAGAATAAAATACTGCATGCCGTTGTTTAAAGTTCCGTGTACTACGTCTTTCCGCAGCGGAATTGTGGTTTTAAATTGTGCGGATACCTGAGCTAAACCCAAGATCATAAAATGCACTAAAAATATCTTTGCTTTCATCTTGTCTGATCGTTATTGTTTCTTTTTTTTGATTGATTTTTAGTTTGAAAAAGGTATAGGATTTCCCTGCTGTCTCTCTAAATGTTTCATAAGAAAAATTTAAAAAGCAGGATTTTAACACATAGAAACATAGATTTTAGATTCTAAAAAAGGCGTTTCACTTTTATAAATTCACATATTCTGCTATGTGTGGAAGCTGGCTTCTTTTTTAATCTTTTTAAAGAAAAACAGAAAATCTATGTTTCTATGTGTTTAATTATTTTTTATGAATTACATCCAATCTGGTTTTGCTGCACCTTTTAAATAGTAATCAAAATATTGCTGCATTTTGATTGTCCAGTCTTTTTTATTTGCGTCATCCTCTAAAGTATGACCTTCTTTTTTGTAGTTTAACAATAAAGCAGGTTTTCCTAAACGTCGAAGGGCAAAAAACAACGACTGTCCTTCTTGATACGGCACCGCACGGTCATTTTCATTGTGAAAAATAAGCACTGGAGTTTTGATGTTTTTAACCGAAAAAAGAGGCGAGTTTTTAATGTAACCATCCAAATTATCATATAGAGAACTTCCCATACGGTATTGATCTGCTTCGTACTTAAACATGGTTGAAATACCGTTTGAACGCATAACAGGATAATTTGAAGTAAAATTACTTACTCCTGAACCGACAATAGCACAGCTGAAAACATCTGATTTTGTAATTAAAAAAGACGTTTCGTAACCGCCAAAACTATGTCCCTGAATTCCAATTTTACCCTTTTCTGTAATCCCTTTTGCAATTAAATATTCAACACCGCTTATTACGTCATTGTAAACACTGTTTCCTGGATCACCGTAGGTGTAATGCACGTCTGGCTGAAAAACAATATAACCTCTGCTTATATAAGATGGAATGTTAATATTTGATGTGCTGACTTCCGGCAGTTGATACGCATTCAGATCCTCAGTATGTTTTTCGTAAAAATGAACAATTACCGGATATGTTTTTGTACTGTCATAATGATCCGGAAGATATAAATTTCCTTGATTTTCTTTTCCGCTTAAGGAAGTCCAAGTTACTAATTTTGAGGTTCCCCAAGCATATTCTTTTTGCTGCGGATTGATATCCGTCATCTTTTGCTGTGATCCAAAACTTGATGTTGCCCACCAAAGATCCTGAAAAACAGTATAACTTTCCTTTGTAAATAATACACTTGTATTATCTCCGGAAACAGCTTCTATTCTCACATTATAATCCGGATTTGCAAATACTTTAGTAACCGAATTATTATTGGTTAATTTATAAACGCCTTTAGATTTATGTTCGATATCAAAACCAATTAATGTAATCGATTTTCTGTGGTCTAAATCGCCAATATAACCGCTTTCGCTGTAGCGGAGTTCTATTTTATTCTTTCTTCCAAAACCATTAGTTACCGTGTAGGCTGCTTTTTGATTGGTAAGATCAATCGCCCACATATCAAATTGATCGTAAAGTACAATCGTATTTCCGTTATTCAGCCAGCCTGCGATTCCGTAAGCCGTGTTGGCAGATGCCATATCTACATTAGAATCAGAAACTGGAAAAGGAATTTGTGAACTTATGTTTTTAAACTGCATTGCTGCACTGTCAAAAACCATCCATGCTTTTTGTTTTCCATCGTACATAACAGCATAAGTTCCCTGAGGATTCCAAGATGGATTACCAAAAACTCCTGATACTACTTTAGTCGATTTTCCTGTTGATGCGTCAATCCAATATATATCATTACGCTCATTAAATGTCCAGTCTACCTCTACTGTATACGGTTTTTTATCAATACCAAAAACGCCTTTAAAATTACCAGATTCTGGTATCGCTACCTGATCAAACTCACCTGTGGAAGCTGCTTTAATAACTTTGTTATTTTTAAGATCATAAAGGAATTTTTGTTCGCTTGGCAGTGTTTTCGAATTTCGTAATAATTCCTGTCTGCGCTCCATTGCTCCTTGATTTGATTTCCAGATTTCTACTCCAGATTTTGCAATTTGTGTGTTTTCAGGACGTTTATTTGAGTTTACCAGCAGCTGAATAAAGTTAGAATTTTCATTTAATCCATACGCTGTTTTAGAAATGGAATATCCAGGATTATTCAGCTTTACATCATCATAATTAAATAATGGTTTAACCGAATTATCTTTCAAACTAAAATAATAAACCCTGTTAAAATCAGCATTATTATTTTCACGAAGCGTAAAAGTTCCGCCATCTTCATTTCCATTTAACTGAAAATCTCCAAAATCAGCTGCATTGCCACTGTAAACGGTTTGTTGTTTGCCACCCGGAATACCGTGTTTCAAAAATATTTTATCTTTTTCTATCTGCACATAAACAATCGCTTTGTTTCTTAAAAAACGTGACGATTTAATGTTATTTACAGATACGCTGTCATTGGTTTCTAAATTATAACAAACCAAACGCTGTAGAAAAAACTGCCCTTTTACTGCTTCCGGACGTGTATAATATAAAATATCTGTTCCCTCAAGAGCATTGGTATAGTGCTTGGTTTTCCACAATTTTTTTACGCCGGTTTTTAGATTTTGCAAAAATACAGTGTCATTTTTACTATACTGAATCCAGTCTTTTTTTCCGATAAACTTTAAGTCATTGACTTTGTCAAAAACCAAACGTTTCCCTTTTGGGGTTTCCAGAATAATGATCTGCTTTTCGTTTTCTTTTGTCTCATCTTGAAAAACAGTGCTGTACGACATCCATTTTCCATTGTATGATAAAGACTTGCTGTTAATTCTTTTCCATGTTTGGTAAGCAGAATCGTCAACCGCTTTTTTTTGTGCAGATAAACTATGTATGCCCATTGAGAGCATACACAGTAAAACTATTTTTTTCATATTGATTCGATTTTCAAAAGGAAATTATTCCTTTTTTAAAGCATTAATAACTTCTGTAAGTTCGTCTACAAGCTGACCCGGATTACCAGAATATCCTTCAGATGTAAATCTGATGTGCCCGTTTTTAATCACGACTTTTCTAGGAATACCGCTTGATTTAAAAAGGGCTGCATATTTTGCAAATGATTCGTTGTTTGTTCCGCCTCCTTTTTTTACTAAATCAAAATAAGTGTCAAGCTTTAATCCTTTTTCTTTTAGATAAGCCAGAGCTTCTTTTTTATATCCTTCTTTGTTTTCCTGGGTACTTATAAAATAAAACTCAACTTGTTTGTCTTCTTTAAAATTAGTAACTAATTGCTGCATTGCCGGAAAAGCTTTTTTACACGGTCCGCACCAAGTTGCCCAAAAGTCGATTACTATAATTTTGCCGCTGTCTAAAGCTAATTGTTTTGGTTTTCCGTCTGCTGTCTGCACATTAATTGCGGGAGCTTTTACCGGAGACATCAAAAAAATTTTTTGTTCTGAATTATTCTCTTTTTTTAATTTTTCGAGGTAAGCAGGAAAATCAGTTTCTTTTTTTCCTTCTTTTAAGTACAATTCTTTTAGCTTAGCCGTTGATCCTTCTGACAAAGCATTTGCCCTGGCAGCATTTTTTAAAACCTCGATTGTTGGTTTATTCAATGCTTCTAAAGCTCTTACATGAATGTCGTTTATACTTGCTTTTTCATAACGTTTTTGAAATGGCAGCAGCTCAAAAGTTTCGATAACTTCTTTATGCTTTTTCAAAATATCGTACATACGAATTTGAATTACCAACTCATTATTCAATTGCACTTTTGCGTTTTCTGCAGCTTGATTCGGCGACCAGTAAATTCCCTGCATGTACGACAAATCATTTATTTTTTGCTGCATTTGCTGAATGATTGGCACTGCCATAGTTTCTATAACTTCTGGCTCGACAGACTTAATATACAATGCTTTAGATATATTCTGATGGTAAGCGTCGTTTAGATTAGCGAAGTTCATTTTTGGAATCATAGCCAAAATACTCTTATAATCTTTACTTTCGAAGTAATATCCAAACTGCATTTTTACAAGATTATCGTAAAAATATTTTTGAGAATCCGGCACCTCTGAAGTGTATGGGAAATCAGTTAAAAATTGTTGTACAGCTTTATTTCTTTCTGCTGCATCTGCAATTGGAGCAATTTTTTGATAAGCTTTAAAGCGCATAAAAGCTCCTTTCGGAAATTGTTTCTGAATTACTGTTTCAATAGAATCTCCTTTTGCTTTATCCTTAAGTTCGTATAAATACAAATTGTGCACTTTTACATAAACCTCTTCTGGCAGACCATTCATTTTCTTTACAAAATCACCTAAAAAAAGATGTCCCAGTTCGTCAAATTTTTCTGGTTTCTGAACCTTTAATATTTTAATATAGGTATCGATAAATTTCGGGAAATTCTGACCTTGATCTGCAACTTCTTTTTTCAGCCAATATTCTGTTGCATCTCCTGTAATTGTAAAATCTTTAAAATAACCGCCAAACTGATTGTTGAAATCTTTGTTTCTAAAAGTTGCCCAAGCCAAATCTGCACCAGGCATTTTTACTTTTGGCTCTTTAAAAACTACTAGAATATAACCGGTATCTTGTCCTGTATCGGTTACTAAACCGTTGTCTGTATTTCCATAAAATTTGAAAGCCATAAAGGCACAGTTTTTTGGAACTGTGTAGTTTACATTCCAGACCGCACCGTTTTTCTTCATCTTAAGATCTTCGATTTCCCATCTGTAATCATTAAAAACATAGGCATAACCGTTAATTTCTTTAATGTTTTCCAAAGGTCCGCCTTTTGCGTCATAGGTCATGTTTAAAGCCGTTCCCGGTGTAGGGACATCGATCATTCCTGCTAATCTCTGCTTTACTTCCTGACTTGTAACTTGCAAGGTAAAGGCGCAGAAAGCCAATACCAGTAATTTGATATTTGATATTTTTTTTAACATTGTGGTGTTTTTTATTTACCCAATTCCGGGTTTAAATCGATATAATTTTGATTGATTGGGAATACGTAACCATCGCTGTTTGGTTCCAAAATATACGTTTGTCCTTTAAAAACTCTGGTATATGTTTTCTTAAAAGCCGGATCAAGATTTAATCTGCGTTGATCAAACCAGCGGAATCCTCTTCCGATAAGTTCTTTTTGTCTCTCCGTCAATACCAAATTCAAAGCTTCTGCATTTGTTGTCGCTGCAACCTGATAAGTCGTACCAGTTTTATATCGTTTTGCTCTCAGAATATTCAGATTTTCGACTGCTTTTTCCGGACTTCCTAATCTCGCATAACATTCTGCCGAAATTAAATACATTTCTGGAACCGATACTCCAACATTAATTCCGTTAGTATAACTGTATAAATTGATACCAAATCCTCTACCGGTATAAGTTGGATAATAGCTTGTGCCCGGCGCTGTGTAATAATTGTAACGAAGGTCATTAGTTTCAAAACTATTTAAAAGTTCCGGAGACAAAGGAGCTCCATTATAAGTAAGCAATAATGTTTTAGAAAATATAACTTCCGGATTCTGAATTAATACTGGATAACTGTAACCAGATGCAAATGTTTTTAAATCGATTAAAGTGTTTTGCATACTTAATGCTTTCTGTGCATTGTCTAAACTTAGCTGATACGATCCCATGTATAGATATGTTCTGGCTAATAATGCATAAGCCGCTCGTCTAGATGGCAAAACATTAAACGGAGGTGTATCCTGAATGTCATTTGCTAAGGAACTTTTTAAATCAGAAACAATTTGATCATAAACTTGTCCAACCGTACTTCTTTCTAAAGAAGAAAATAACTCTGGTTTTAACAATAACGGAACTGCTTTTGCTGCGTTATCTGAAGTCGGATCAAATTGTGGTCCGTAAACATTTACCAACTGCAAATATGCGAAGGCTCTGTGAACATAAGCCTCAGCATAAATTTCTTTTTTCTCGGCATCTGATCCGCCTTGGCTGCTCATTACGCCATCGAGAATAACATTGCTGTAATAAATCGCTTTGTACAAACCGTTCCAATCTGCATCTCCCTGAGATGGATCATAAATTTTTTCCTGCCAGGTATAACTATTACCCCAAATGGTAGAAACACCTGTTTGGTAAGTTGTTGGAAATTCTACATCGGCACTGGCAAGCAAATGAATACCGCCAGAAGATGTCATATCTGTATAATTATTTGCCAAACCTCTGTAATCTGAGGTGTATTTTAAAACTCTGTTGTTTCCAACCTGTTCTACTTCTACATAATCTCTGCAAGAGTTCAAAAGAAGTATTGGAAGAACGATATATAGTGTGAATTTTAGAAATTTCATAAAGTCTATTTTTTAAAATTAAAAACTACAATTAAACTGCAAAGTATAATTACGCTGCGGTGCAAGTGTATTATAATTATTGTTTGACAAATACTGAGGATCAATACCCAAATCATTCTTAACCCATAATAGTCCTAAATTTCTAGCCGCAAAATTGAAACTCAATGACTTTATAAAAGTCTTTTGTAAATATTGTGAAGGAACATCATAACCTAGAGAAATTTGCTGTAATCGAATATTATCTGCCGGCAGTACATTAATATCTGCATTTTGGTAGCGATTTAAACTGTTGTAACTAATGTTGGCTAAACCAGGAACATTTGTAAATGCTTCGTCTCCTGCTTGTCTCCAACGATCTGCAACAAGTTCATCTTTTGCTACAGCACTATATTGTACTCCTGAATACGATGGGTAATTTTGTAATACTGTATTTCTAAATACATGCCCTGCAAAGTAGGTAATCTGAACACCCATTCTGAAATTCTTATACGAGAAATCATTCATGAATCCACCAAAATAAGGCGCAACAGTAGTTCCCATTTTTTTCAAATCGTCTTTGTCAATTGTTGCAATTCCTTGAGATGCATTGATAATTGTACCATCTTTTTTATAAATGGTAGATTGTCCTGTTGCATCCAGACCTGCCCAATTGTAAGCGTAAATTGTTGTTAAAGCTGTACCAACTATTGGTGATGATCCAAAATATTGGTTTGTAGCGGTTGCTTTAAAACGAGAATCGGTTACTTCATTTGTATTGTACGCAAAAGTAAAACTGCTGTTCCATTTAAAACCTGAGTTTATAATTGTTCCAGAAAGATTAAGATCGATACCATGCCCTTCTAGAGTTGCTGTATTATAGTTCAAATAACTCCAGCCGTATGTTGGGTTGTATGGTAAATTGGTTAAAATATCTTTTGATTTTTTATAGTACAAATCGGCACTTCCGCGCAGACGGTTATTAAAAATAGCATAATCTAAACCAAAATTCAGCGTTGCTGTTGTTTCCCATTTAATGCCTGGGTTTTCCGGTAACGAAATAGAAGCTGTTGGCAATTGTGTATTAAAGTCTACAGATCCAACCGAAATTACAGCACTTTGGCTTCCAAAACCACCTCCAGGTGCACTTCCTGATTTACCATAAGTTACTCTTGCAGATAAATTGTCTAACCAGCTTACCTGTTTTAAGAAAAACTCTTTGCTGATATCCCACTTCCCTCCTACAGACCAAAGTGGCAATGCTCTGTTTTTTCTCGAAGCACCTAGCAAATTATAATCATCAAAACGTACACTTCCAGATACGTGATATTTGTTCATAAAATCATAAGATCCTAATCCGTAATACGATAAATAACGGTCTCTGTATTTACTGATGCTGTTGTCTGCCGTTCCAATATAAGTCTGCCATCCATAAATGGTCGTATAATACGTTGTTGGATTTACAGATTGTCCTGAGTTTGTATCGGTATTATACCCATAAAATCTTTGGCTTGAACTTTCTCTTCTTTCTTCTCTAATTTCTGAACCGGCTAAAAAGTGCAGGCTGTTATTTTCATTAAAATTCTTATTGATATTCATCTGCATACGCATGCTCTGCGATTCATTAGAAGCGTTTGCATTATACAAATAAGATCCTACCGGCACACCATAAACCAATTTTCCTGCAGTATTTACAGAAGTTGCTTCGTTAATATAAATTCTTGAAAAATAACTATCTGCTTCACTCAACGATCTGGTTTTGTTGCCAATAGAAGTATACATTCCAGAGGCTTCAAAATTTAACCAGTTTGTAACAGTCGCAGTTAAACTTGCATTTAAACGTATATTGGCCCCTTTTGTAATTACATTAGAATAATTCAATTCGTCTAAATAATTGTAGCTGAAAGGCAGATATCCTTTGGCTTCAAATCCTTTGGCTACTTCTGGTCTAAAAAGAATATAGCGGTCAATACCATTTCCGTTTTCATCCGCAATCATATCATAAGGACGCAGCGCAGAATTTGAGACATTTGATAAAGCTTCATTGGCAACCATATTGGTTTGAAAACTTGAAGAAACGTAATTGATCCCTGTATTTAATTTTAAAAAACTTTTAAGTTGAAAAGTGTTGTTTAAAGTAATATTATACGATTGAGCTTCGTTGCTTCTCATTGCCGCTTCGTCTTTATTATAACCTAAAGACAAGTAATAGGTACTTTTGTCAGTTCCTCCGGTTACAGATAAATCATATTGTCTGGTGGCCGAATTTCTCAATAAATATTTATTGATCTGACCCAGATTATCATTTTGAGCCAATTGATTTAACAATTGATCTCTTTCTGCTATAGAAATAGTACCTCTTTTTTGTTGAAACATGATTTCCTGAGCAGCACTCGGATTTTTTGCCTGCCAGTTGCTAATGTCGTCTGCTACAAATCCGCCTGCAACTAAATCTTTTTCGTAATCAATATATTGAGCCGTATTCATTACACGCAGTTTTCCTAAATCCATTTTTTCACCAATTGTAGTGGTAGTGCTGAAATTAATGGTAGGCTCTGCTTTTTTTCCTTTTTTAGTCACAACTACAATTACGCCATTGGCAGCACGAGAGCCCCAGATAGAAGCTGCAGCAGCATCTTTTAAAACCGTAATACTTTCTACATCATCAGGATTAAGGTAACTTAAAATAGAAGCTCCCGGAACTCCTCTTTGGCTGAAACTAAAATCGTTTATTGGCTGTGGAAAACCGTCAATTACAACAAGCGGTGATGTTGCTCCATAACTATTAGTTCCTCTAACCGTTATAGTTCCTGTTCTCGGATCAACACTTACACCTGCCATTTTTCCTTCTAATCTTGATGCAACATCAACAGTTGGAACTTGTGCCAATTCTTTGGCTCCAATAACTTCAAAAGATCCAGTTACTCTTTCTTTTGGAATATCTGTATAACCGTTTGAAGCAACAACCTCAACACCAGTCAATTCTAATACATCTTGAGATAAAATTACTTTTATGAATTTTTGGTTATTTACCGCAATGGTTTTTGATTTATATCCTAAATAGTCAAAACGCAAAGAATCTGAAGCAATAACTCTTATTCTGAAATCCCCTTTTTCGCGGGTGATATCCCAATTGCCTTTATTACTTACTATAATTACATTTACTCCCACCAGCGGATTCCCGCTTTTGTCGGTAACGATACCTGTAATATCGTATGGATCCTGTTGTATTTTTTTGGCTTTTTTAATGACAATCTGCTTGTCTATAATACTGTAAGACAATCCAGTATTGGCTAATGCAGTGTTTAAAATCTGTTCTACAGTCCCGTATTGATTTACGTTTATTTTTTTTGTAGACGACATTAAATCATCATTGTAAAAAAATACATAATCACTTTTTTGCTGAATCGTATTAAAAAGCGTTTGCAGTGAGGCTCCCTGAACTTTTACAGAGATTTCATTTTGCGCTTTTGCGGTATTGGCGTAGATACTGGTTAGACCTAAGTACAGAACTAAAATGAATACTCTCATAAATAAAATAAAAGTAAGGTTGATGATTTTTTTAGGCAATAGAAAGCCTATATCATGATTTTTATTCATAATTTTGTTTTAGTTATTTCAATAATTGCATCTGCAATTAAAAATTTTACATAGCCAAAAGATGTTCGAGCATCTTTTGGTTTTTTTTTGGTTGGTTATAGTTATATTATTCTATTTTTTCTCTTATATCATAGGCATTTCCTGATTTCTAGTTATTTGTATTTAGTTAATAGTAATTTCTCTGGTTTCGGTATCATAAACAAAATCAAGACCTGTAGTAGCTTCTAGTGTTTTTACCACTTTATCCAGATCATCATTAAGTTTAAAAGCCCCAGAATAGGTTTCTTGCTGGCTGACTTGTTTATTTATTAAAAATTTGACATTATAGTAACGAGTCAATTTGTCTAAAACCAAAGGCAGTTTTTCTTTAGAAAATTCGTAATATCCTTTTCTCCAAGAAAATAAAGGTTCAACATTCTGAACAGTGGTCTCGATATTCTGCTTTTTTTTATCTAAAGCTGCTATCATTCCGGGTTTAAGAATGGTTTGAATTGTATCGCTGCTAAAAAGTCCTTTTTTAGCGTATGCCACCTGAACTTTTCCGCGCAATAATGCTGTCGAAACTTTCGCATCTGCTGCGTAACAGCTTACATTAAATAATGTTCCCAAAACACGCACACTGTAATTATTTGCAGCGCGTACAAAAAATGGTTTTGCAGCATTATGAGCAACATCAAAAATTCCTTCTCCTTCTAAAAATACTTCTCTGTGTGCAGTGTTAAAAGCAGTTGGATAAATTAATTTTGATCCTGAATTCAGCCAAACCAAAGTACCGTCTGCCAAGCTAAGATGCGCTCTTTTTCCGTAAGGAACCAAAACGGTATTGTACTGTGTTTCCTTACTGTTTTTTTGATTAATCTGCTTATTGTTGACCTGAATTCGATTTCCTGATGCATCATAAGCAATCGTGGTGCTGTCGCCAATAGTAACGGCTTCCTGATTGGACAGTACCAATTTAACCTGATCACTTTTTTCAAAAGAACCATCTTTTTCAGTACTTATCGCAAATTGCTCAATCGAACTAACCGTAACAAACTGCGGTTCTTGTTTAAAACTAATTACAAGTCCTAAGAAAATGCAAAACACAGCAGCAGCACTCCACGAAAGTACACGAAGTCTTTTTCTTCGCACACGCTGTTTTTCGAATGCAATACTTTCTGCGATTCTAGCTTTTAAATCCGCTTTATTGTTTTTTGATAAAATTTTGAAATTTGGGTACAAAATGTTTTTATTTAGATTCTATATCTCTATAAGAATCAAAAGGTCAAAACATAGACAAAAAAAATAATGTTTTTTTAAAGTTTTTTTAAAGTTTGCCTCGAAGTTCTCTTAATGATCTATAAATCAAAGTTCTACAGGATTCTAAACTAATTTCTAAAGTAGAAGAAATTTCCTCATAAGACAAATCTTCGCTAAAACGAAGATGAAGTGCATAACGCTGTTTTTTGGTCAGAGATGATAACGCAAAAGCTAAACCAGCATTTCTGGTAAAGGCAGTTTCGCTGATGATAAGATCGTCTTCTGCAGATTCTGTTTTATAATTGCCTTCTGCCAAAATATCCAGAGAAACTATTTTGGTCTGAGATTTCAGCTTTTTAAAAATATTATTTTGGAGTGATTTAAAAAGATAGGATTTAACCACCACGTCTAACGAAATGGTATTGCGGTAACGATGAAGATCGACAAAAATATCGTGTATGGCATCCTGCACTAAAGCGTCATCATTAGTGTATTGCATTCCAAACGTAAAAAGCATATCTATATACCGATCATAGAGTTTATGATAAGCCAGAACATCTCCTTCTTTTATTTGACTCCATAAATCAATATCTCTGTTCTCATCTTTCATTAAAGATTTCCGGCTTTTAAGAGTTGTTTTCAGTACAAAACTAAATAATTTCTAAAATTATTAATTGAATTTTCATTCTTATTTCAAATACTTTGATAAATTCTTAAAAAACGAAAAAGAAGTCTTGTTAATTTATTGATTCCATACTCTCAACTTATAATTAATATTTAGAAATTAATGCATTTATAGATTCTAAGCTGCGTATAGGAAACTATACCGAAGCAGCAGCAGGAATAGTTTATCATTGATTTCTTTTTTTGCTTAAAACTAAAAAAACCTTCAAAGCCATTAAGGTTTGAAGGTTTTTAATTTAAAATATTAGTTATTTAAATAGAAGGAAAAACACTTGTTTTAGCAATTTTGTCTGATGAAAATTCAACCGAAAGTCCTTCGCCGTAACTTTCCTGAAAATATTCTAACCGAATTGGCACTAATCCTTTTTTTAAGGTTATTTCAGATTTTTTCTCATCAAAACCGTGTAATCCATCATTATCAATTAGCAATTGGTCGTTTATGTAAAATTTACTTCCGTCATCAGAAGCTATATAAAAAGTATATTTTCCATCTGCAGGAATATTTATAAAACCATTATATACCAAACCGTAATTATTGGCGTCATGATTAATTTTGTTCAGATCAAAATCTGGAGCATATCCTTTTTCTACTGGAGAAAGTTTACTGAAATCGGGCATTTTCTTCCACGTTCCTTTGTACAAACTATAATTTAAACCTGTTTTTTTATTATAAAATATTTTCGAAATAACAGAGCTGCAAGAGCCGTCGCCTTCAGGACATGCGATAGCGTTTACGCGTGCAGGAACCGAAACTTCAAATGCTTTTGTGTAAAGCTGTGAATTACGTGTTGGAACAGAACCGTCTGTTGTATAATATATTTTATCGGTGTCTTTTTGAATGAACTCAACCTTTGCTTTTGCATCAGATTCCAACACACTTTCATTGGTTTTAAATTCAGGTCTTTCGGCAATTTTACCGTAGATTTTAAGCAATTCATAATACGGTTTGTATGCTTTATTTGTTATGCTGCTAGATTGAATGGTCAAAAGCGCATTGTTCCAACGGTCAGCAAATCCATCAATTTCTTTTTTAACATCTGTAATATTATATTCCAGATTCTGGCCGAATTGAGAAAGTGACATGATTTCGAAAGGACTGTATAATCCATCATTCCAACTGTTTAACAGTCGAAATGTTTCGAAATTTTTCATGTATTTAATCTGTCCTTTTTTACCCGAAAGAAGCTGTTGATCGTAATCCGGGAATTGCACCTCAACCGAAACTTTTGTATTGGTTGGAGATTCTGGCAAATAAACGCGTGTTTCAAAATCGTTTCCAGAATAAGACCAGCTTCCAGCCTTAGCTTCTGCACTATAAGGAATATTTTGTCCGTTAACCGATACTGCTGCCGGAGGAAATGAGCACGGAAAACGAAGTTCATAACCTCTGGAAGTGAGCATTCCCGGAAATGATCCTTCTGCTGCTCCTATTACAATATTCATCTTATTCCCTTTTTGCTCTGAAGTTACCGGCGTGTAAGTAAAGGCATTTTTCTTAAAATTGTTGTTATTGCCTTCATCTTCATACAGTTTCAATGTTCCTTTTTTGCCGGGATAAAAAGCAAGAATTAACGGATTTAAAGGTTTTTCATCTGTTCTTTCTACTTTTGGCTGCATCGGAATAATGGCGCCTTCTTTTACAAAAACCGGAATATCTCCTAATGTAAAAGGCATCGTAATTTTTTTACCGCCTTTTATGATACTTCCTGTACTGCATTCGAACCATTTACCTTCAGGAAGCCAGGTTTGGTGAGATAAAAATACATTTCCTTTTTCGATTGGTTTTGTAATGGGATTCACGATCATGTCACGACCAAACATATATTGGTTGGGTATAGCATAAGCGTTTTCCTCTTTTGGATAATCGTAATACATGGGGTGAACGGTAGAAACTCCCGTTTCATACGTATTGCGCGCTTCGTTATATAAATAAGGAACTAAAGAATATCGGGTAAGATAAGCTTCTCTCATAATAAGAAAGTTATCAAGCGGATAAGCCCAAATACGTCTTTCGTGCTGTGGCGCAGCGGTAGCGTGCGTTCTGAATATTGGACTAAAAACACCCCACTGAATCCATCTTGTGTACAATTCGGCAGTACCTGCATCACCTTGATGTCCGCCAATATCATGACTCCAATAACCGAATCCTACATTGGCTGCAGTAGCGGTAAAATAAGGCTGATAATTTAAGGATTCCCAAGATACGTGTGTATCGCCCGAAAATCCGATTTGATATCTGTGATTTCCGAGTCCGCCCCAGCGGTGAAAGATAAGCGGACGCACTTTGTTTTGGCGCTCCATGTCGCTGTAATGAACATAATTTAAGTAGATCGTTGGATTAACGCCGGGAATATTGGTACTTCCCCATTGCTGCCAGTCGAGCCACCAAAAATCGACACCTGCTTTTTCTATCGGATGCAATACCAGATTCATATAATTGGTTGCAAATTTTTTATCGGTAATATCAAAAGGTACATATTTTTTTGAAGCCGGATCAATTCCCATTGCGTTTGCCATTTCAGGATACACTTCTTCAAAAGGCTGTATTCCAGAAGCGGGATGCAAATTTAGACACGTTTTAAGGTGTTGTTCATTCGTCCATTGTAAAAACTTTTCCGGAGAAGGAAATAAATTTTTATTCCATGTAAAGCCTGTCCAGCCTGCATCTTCTCCAGCCTGATCTCTTTGTCTTTGTCCGTTTTTGAAAAATTCAGGCAGTGATTTTACGTGCCAGTCCATATCGATTACAAATACATCTAGAGGAACATCGTGCATTTTGAATTCGCCAACAAGATCACGAAATTCAGTATCAGAATATTCTCTGTATCGCGACCACCAGGCACCAAAAGCAAATCTTGGAGGCATGGCTATTTTACCGGCAATATCTGTATAATCTTTTAGCGCCGTTTTATAATCCGAATCATAAGCAAAAAGATATAAATCCTGAGGTTTATCTCCCGGACGTGCCATCACCCAAGGCCACTCTGAATTGTCAAAAAGCGGACGCTCGCTGTCGTCTATTAAATACCATCCATCGCGGGAAATTATACCTTTTTCCAATTCTTTTGCAGGACCGTCAACACCGTCAAGAGTACGGGTTGTTCCCAATAGATTTTTAGTATTAGCTAACCCGGGTTTCCAGGAAACTGGTTTGCCGTTTACAATAAAATCTACACTTAGATTTTTGTCATTAAAATTACCAGAATCTGTTTTATATTTAAGTTTTACTACATCTGTTGTAATTTGCAATTCCCCTTTAGTCTCTTTTTTAGTAAACGACGGCACCGGAAGGTTTCGATTTACAAAGGTGAGCGAAGCATTGTTTGTAAACTTACCATCTGAACTCCATTCCATACGAATTACGCGCGGCGAAAGCACGGTAAATCTGGCATTTCCTGACACTACAACTGCCTTTGGGTTTGCTTCAGGTTTGTATTCCTGAGCAGTTAAAGCTGCCGAAGCCAGACAAAAAATTGCAACTAAAAGTTTTTTTGTTTTCATATTCTCTTTAAAATTAATCTAAAAATAAATACTTCAAATCATTTCATCAAAATCATGAATTTTATATCATTTTAATTATTCTATTTGAAGTATATATTCTTTATTTATGTTTATTTTTTAATAAATCGTTTCGTGATTTTCATTCCGTCTTTCTCAAAAACAGTAAAATAAATTCCTGTCGCCAAACTTGAAACGTCAATACTATTTGCTTTTACGATTTGGTTTAAAACCAAGCTTCCTGTTTCAGAAAAAACACTGACTTGAATACCTGTCATTTCAGAAGTAAAGTAAAGGGTGTTTTTTACCGGATTTGGATATATATTTAAAGCTGTTTCGTTTTCGTTTTTTAATGAAGGTTTAGAAAATTTGGCTGTTGCTAAATTTGTTGTGGGTTTTACTAAATCGAGTTTCCAGCGTTGTGCATCATTGCCATTATCGGTCCACTGGTGTACATTTGTTCCGGGCTCGGCAAGGTTATTTACTACATCCAGACATAAATTAGTGTTTTTGTGAGTCAGTTTAAAATAGCCGTCAGGCATCAGTTCTATTTTCCAACGCTGTGCATCGGTACCCAAATCATTCCACTGCTGTACATTGGCTCCAGCCTGACTGCTGTTGTTATCAACATCCAGACATTGATTGGTTCCTCTGTGGGTTAATTTATAAAAACCATCGGATTCTTTTGTAATAATCCAGCGCTGTGCATCGGTTTCATTACTGGTATATTGCTGTACATTGGCACCTTGCTGTGTACTTCCTCCGCTCACATCAAGACTTTGACTAGTTCCTTTATGAATCAGCCGATATACTCCTCCGGAAACAATTGGAACTTCTATAAGATCCAGTTTCCATCGCTGTGCATCTGTGCCTAAATCTGCCCATTGCTGAACATTGGCACCGGACTGACTGCTGTTATTGTCAACATCCAGACATTGAGTAGTTCCTTTATGTGTGAGTTTTGCATAACCGTCTGACATTATTTCGATTTTCCAGCGCTGCGCATCGTTCCCGCTGTCTGCCGATTGCTGGACATTAGCTCCCTGTAAACTGCTGTTTTGAAAAACATCCAGACATTGATTTGTTCCTTTGTGGGTTAGTTTATAAAAACCATCTGCTTCGAGCGTTACAACCCAGCGCTGTGCATCACTGCCGTTGTCTGTACTTTGCTGCACATTGGTTCCCGACTGGCTTCCGTTGTTAAAAACATCCAAACATTGGTTCGTTCCTTTGTGGGTTAATTTATAAATCCCTCCCGACACAACACTTTGCGTAGGACAAGATTGATCTGGGATTCTGGGTGCAACACCATAATTGGTCATATTAATCGGTTCAATTAAATCTGCGGCATTGAAATACATTCTGTCAATTGCAACTTTTCTGTCTCCTGAGGTACCATTTTCGTAACGATGGTAAATGATGTAATATTCATCGCAGTTACCCATTTTTAATACGCCATGATGTCCCGGACCTTTATCTTCTACATTCGAACTCAATATTTTTCCTCTGTAAGTCCAGGGTCCCATGGGTGAATTGGAAGTTGAATACTGCACATTATAGGTATCATTAAACCAAGATCCATTAGAATACATCATATAATAAATTCCTTTGCGTTTTACCATATAAGGCGCTTCGGTATAATTTTGCGGTGTTATATCTGTTGGTCCTGTGGCCAAAGAAATCATATTGGCGTTTAATTTACGCACTACCATTCTGCTTTTTCCTGATCCTCCGTAATAAATATAGGCTTGTCCGTCATCATCAATAAAAACATTGGCATCGATAATATCATCGGTATAAGGATCTGTTCCGATAAGGGGCGCACCTATATCTGTAAAAGGACCAATTGGCGTATTGCCAACTGCAACACCTATTTTGGTTTCGGCAGTATAATAGAAATAGTATTTGTTGTTGCGAAAAACAACTGCGGGAGCCCAGCCGTTATATTGTGACCAGGGACTGTCTGGAAAAAGATCGAAAATAAGACCTTCGTCGTACCAATTGGTCAGATCATTTGAGGAATACGCATGAAACTGTGTGCCGTAAATAGCGGTAGTATAAATGTAATATTTATTGTTAAAGTAATGAATCTCGGGATCTGCGCCTGTAAACAGAGGATTACCGCTGAGCTGTGCCTGAGCAGTAAAACTTATAAACATTAAAAACACTACAAAACGCAATCTCAATTTATCAATCAGATTATAACTATGTATTTTTACTCGTATCATAATTTCTGTTTTTTGATCTTATTTTTTAATAAATCGTTTGGTGATTTTGCTCCATGCTTTTCAAAAAACTATAAAAAAGTTTTTGAAAAAAGAATCCAAAACTCTTCAGTCTTTGCGGACTGAAAAGCTTTGTCTTCTTTTATTTAGCTGGCAATTTAATTACCTCGAAAAAAATCAATTATGGTATTATTAAAGCTTTTTCAACACAATAGTCATTTTCGCCGGATTGACTGTAAGTTCATATTGTCCAGTGGTTTCTATAACCCATTTATTATCCGGCGATCCGTTTGGCATTAATTGTACTGTCGTGTTGTCGTTTGCATTTCCTTTTATTACGGTTCCATTTACAGCAGGCATTAAAAATCTGCCTCCCCAGTTCCCCAGATCTAAGGCAAGTTTAAATTCGCCAGCATCAAATTGTCCGGCAAAAATGAATACTTCAGGATTTTTAGGATCCCATGTCATTGGCTTCGCTTTTCCAATATCCCATCCAATGCCGGTTATTGCGTTTCCTACCATATAGACATTTTCGTAAGGCACATATCCAAAAGCATAGATTTCTTTATCAATATCCAAATAGAAGGAATGACGGCCGGCTTCGGCTACTTTAAAAACATTATCGGCTGTTCTTGGACTGGTTTCGTTATAAACGATTTTATTTCCAGCAATAGGATCGTAAGACGGTAATTCGCTGCTTGGTTTTTCGATAACTTTGAATGAACCAATTGTAAAATCTCCAATGAAATTGTAGATTGTTCTTTCTGTTTTTTCAGGCAGAATTTTACCTGTACTATAATCCCAGCTGCCGCTTATTGCATCTCCAACCATAAAAAGCGGTAATGGTCCCGGACTAAAACTTGTTACAGCAAAACCAGAGGTAGATACTTCTGGTTTTTGATACTGCACACCATTATTAACTCTTGCTATTATTTGTACTTCCAGATTGGTGACAACACCTCCCGGACGTTTAAAATTTTTCAGCAGCAGAGAATTTAACTCTTTTACAGTGTAAGATTTTGTAAAAACACCCGCCGGAATTTCTTCTGTAATTGCAGTAGTTTCATCTGGCGTAAGACCTTCGCTAAAATTTTTTCCTTGAATATCCATACGGAAAAAGTAGGTCAGACTTGTTCCTGCTCCTCTGTCATTTCCTTTTGTCCAGGTAAAAGTTATGGCATTTGCGTTCTCATTATCTTTTGCTAATACAACTTCTTTTTTTGAAAGATCTATAGTTAACGGATTCGGAAAATTAGGATCCTGAAGCCAGCCATCGTTCTCAAGTCCTTTGTCTTCACAAGAGACAAGAATCAAACTCATTATTATAAATGAGATAATATTTTTTATATTTTTCATTTTTTTTCTGATTTAATTATTTGTCCCAGAAAGGTGCCTGGATTAAATTGCGATTCTTTTCGATCTCTGCCAGGTAAATAGGAAACCAGTAAAAGGATTTTCTATATACTCTGGTTTGATACGCTGTTCTTTTATAGAATTCGGATGCGTCTTTACCATTAAAATTCATTCCGTAAACAGGACCATTCAGAACGGTTTCTGCTAGTTTCCATCTTCTTAAATCATCATAACGAATTCCTTCGGTACAAAGCTCGACTCTTCGTTCCATTCTGATTATTTTTCTCAAACTTGCCTGATCATTGTCTACATGTATATTTTGAGCATCTGTCGTACCTGTTGTATAGGGTCTCACACCTGCTCTTTCTCTAATTTTATTAATATAAATTAGCACCTCAGCATTTCCTGGATCTGATTCGTTAAGTGCTTCTGCATAATTTAGATATGCTTCTCCTAATCTGTATAAAATTCCGTGACGGGGTGCAAAATAATCATTAATCGGATTTCGTGTCGGATCTGTTCTTTTTCTTGCTAAATATCCATTTTGCGGTGCATCATGAGTACCGTTATTATCTTTTTTACCATTAAAAAACTCCAATTTTCTTCCTTTATCTTTTCCGGCATTGTCACCATCTGTATACCATGCTCCATCAAAATTTACTGCCAGATAAAATCTTGGCTCACGATTACAGTACATGTTGTAGGTTCCTGCAAGAGTTACAAGTCCAGGGCTTTTTACTTCATTAAATTTTGTTATTCCGTTGGGCCAGTATCCGTCCTGAGTAGAGAAACCTGTTTCTACATATCCGGAATTAGAATCTGTTATTGGCAGACCATTTGCTGTAAAAAAAGCATCTACCAAAGACTGCGTTACTCCATATCCGCCAGCTCCTCCGGCTCCGGTAGGCGCTGTATGTCTGTCATATTCTTTAGACTCAACAGCTACACGGGCAAAAAGTACTTCTCCATTTCCTTTACTTGCTTCTATAAGATGCAGATTTTGACACGATAAAAAAGGATCAATTTTTCCTGCAGCATTCATTTCTGTATACAATCTATGACCTGCTGCTTCTGCATTTAGAATTAAATCCTTACTTGCATCTGCAGCAATTTTCCATTTGTTAGCATCGTATGTACTGTTAAATAATACTTTCCCATCTTTTGTAATATGACCTGCATATTCTGAGTTTCCATTAACAAGCGGACTTGCTGCAAAAAGAAGCATTCTGGCTCTGACAGCTTTACACATAATAGAGGTTGCTCTGCCAAATTTTCTTCCGTCTGAATAAGATGCTGGTAAAATCTGTTCTACTTCTCTCAATTCTTTATCGATCCATTTTACGATTTCGTCGTATGGGGTCTGACCAACCTGCAAGTCCGGAAGGTTATAGTCTACAGGTGTAATTTCGTCAGGGTTAAAAGGAACCGGGCCGTATGTATTTATTAGTAAGGAGTAATAATAGGCTTTTAAAAAACGACATTCTGCAATCATTAACCTAACTTCATTTTCTGTTAAATTTTGTGCAGGTATTGGCTTAATATTTTTTATAAGAATGTTGCATTCTCTCACTCTTTGCGGTAAACCATTCCAATAACTTGGACTCCATGGTGAACCCACTGACCAGTCGCCCAGAGCAAATGGTATTACCTGCCAGTCGTACTGACGCCATCTCTCTGACGGAGACATATCGTCGGCTAAAATTTCCTGTCCTATACTACGGGTATATCCCCAGGTCGGATCAGGAATTCTCGAATAACAGGCTGCCAGCCAATTCTCGGTTTTCGTTTTACTCTCAAAAACACCATCCAAAGTAAGTTCGGTATCGCTTTCTTTGTCTAAATAATCAGAACAGGATGATGATAGTAATAATCCTAAAAAAAGGAATATCGATCTAATATATATATTTTTCATTTTAATAGATTTTTTAAAATTATAACCCTATTGATAATCCAAAAAGAACTGATCTTGTTGACGGATATCTTAAACCATTTCCAGTATCTAATTCCGGATCCCATAGTTTAAACTTAGAGGCATACCATAAATTATTTCCACTTACATAAATTCTTAATCCTTGTAAATAAAGCTTTTCCAGTAACTTTTTATCAAATGAGTATCCTACTTCCATAGTCTTTAAACGACCAAAACTCATGTCTTTTTTCCACCAGGTTGATGCCACAGAATTATTAAGATTTGGACCATAGCTTAGTCTCGGATAGAAAACATCCTGACTTTGATTTTGTTCTGTCCAGCGGTCTTCGTAGTTGCTGTAAATATTCCCTAAAGTACCTGTGCCGCTTCCCGGAATAAAATTAGAACCTCCTATTATTCGTTCTGATTTTGCTACTCCCTGAAAGAAAAAACTCAAATCAAATTGTTTGTATTTCAAATTAGTTCCAAAACCGTATATAATCTGAGGATCGGTTGTACCGCCTATAAAACCTTCGTCTAATCCGCTTATAATTCCATCATTATTTCTGTCTTGATATTTAATATCTCCGGGACGCAGCGAAGTTCCAAACGTTGGTACAGGTAATCCCGGCGCTAAAACACCCGGCGAAGTAAAATCTTCATTGGTATATAATCCTGTTGCGGTATACCCCCACAATGTATTATTTTGAATACCTGTTGCAGAACGGTATGTTCCTTTTACAGCGTCTGGTTCATCTCTTTCTGTTACTTTATTTTCAACAAAAGTGAAATTTGCACGCCAGCTCATAAAGAAATCAGGAGTTACTTGTTTATTCAAATTAAATGCTACCTCAATTCCTTTGTTTTCCATTTTTCCATAATTCGCCCAAGGTGCATTAATAAATCCTGCCTGAGTTGGAACTGTGTTTCTTGAAATAAAAATATCCTTTCTTTTTTCCTGAAATATATCTACTGTCAAATCAAGCATATTCCATAATCCTAATTCTACACCAAAATCTAATTTTGCTACTTTTTCCCAAGTCAGATTGCTTACTCCTATTTCACCTTCTTCAATTCCTTCAAATTTTACCCCATTTCCTGTACCAAATGTGTAATCAGAATTGTTGTTGTCACTAATTGTTGTTAAGTAGGCAAATCTTCTATTGGCTCCAATGTTATCATTTCCGACTAAACCATATGAACCACGAAATTTGATTTTATTAAAAACATCTTTAAAAGGTTCCATAAATTTTTCTTCAGATGCAATCCAGCCCATAGCGACAGACGGGAAAAATCCGTAACGGTTTCCTTTAGCAAAATTTTCTGATCCGTTGTACCCAAAATTAAATTCGCCTATATATTTTCGATCAAATGTATAAGAGGTTCTTCCGGCAATTCCCTGATGTTTAAAAGCCTGCGGAGGCCTGTCATCCTGATAACTATCCTGATTATATAAAAACAGACCGCTCAGATCATGTTTGCCAAAAGTGCGGTTATAAGTGGTATTTGCTTCCAGATAAATACGTCTGTTTCCAAATGAGGCTTCCGTTTTATATCCTAAATATTCCTGCCCATATGCCTGAACAGTGCCGTGTATTAAGCTTCCGTCCAGATCTCTTTGAGTCGCTACGTTATAATAATCCGGTGATTTGCCGCGTATCACTTTGTTTTCAGAATAGGAGTCAAACGAGTAAGTAAATTTGGCTTTTAATCCCGGTGTAATCCCTTTTAAATCTTGTTCTAATGATACCAGGCTTTCAATCTTGCTGCCGCCTTGTTTATAATATCCTTGCTGCGTGCTCATCGCCCATGGATTTTCGCGAGCAAAAACTCTTGGAATAGTTCCGTCTGAGTATACAGCCGGATGTACAAAAGGAGTGGTTTCAAAAGCTTTGTTAAACAAATCATCGGTGCTGCTGTTTCCTTTATTAAGATTTTGCAAAAAACCCCCAATATTTACTCTTAACAAAGTAGTTTTAGATACGTTTACATCTACGTTTGTACGAACATTAGCTCTGTTTAACCTTGTTTCTGAATCGTAAGTCTGCTTTGGATCTGCAGACATAATACCGTTTTCACTATAGTAGGAAGCAGTCAATGCATATCTCAAAATCTCTGATCCTCCGGCAACATTCAAATTAGATCTTGACGTAAAAGCATAATCTTTTGTTATGGCATCGACCCAATTTACATCTGGATATAAATCAGGATCATATCTGCTGGCTGTTTTTGTAATTCGGTCTTCTGTATACAATTGTGGTCTGCCCTGTTCTGCGGCTAATTGATTCAGTAAAGTCATGTAAGGAGCAGCACCAATAAATTCTGGCAGTTTGGTAGGCTCCTGAATAGAATATTCTGTTCTTACCTGAATTCTCGGAGCGCCAACAAAACCTCTTTTGGTATTAATCAAAATTACTCCGTTTGCACCTCTAACACCATACACAGCGCTCGCGGCCGCATCTTTTAAAACAGAAAACGATTCAATTTCTGATGGATCAAGGTCGTTTAGGTTTCGCTCAATTCCGTCTACCAATACAAGCGGATTTGTTCCTCCTTTAAAAGTAGAGATGCCTCGAATTTTGATATCAGACTGGTCATAACCCGGTTCACCAGATCGCTGCACAGCCATCACACCGGTTATCTGACCCGCAAGGTTGTTGCTTAATGTACGAGAAGTTCCTACCTGTAATAACGAAGGCTTTATGGTACTAATGGCTCCAACAACCGAAGCTTTTTTCTGAGTACCATACCCCACAACAACAACCGCCTGAAGATCACTCGTTTCTTCCTGCATGGTTACCGTTATATTTTTATTATTGTTTAAAGATCTTTCGACTGCTTTCATTCCGATAAACTTAAATACAAGTATCGCCTGAGGAGAAGATACTGTAATGGTAAAAGTTCCATCAAAGTCTGTTGTAACTGCATTTTTTGTACCTTTTTCTAGTACAGTTGCGCTAGGCAATGACAATCCTTTTGTATCAATTACGTTTCCTGTTATCTTCACAGAATTATCGTTCTGCGCATAACTGCTTTCTGCACAAAACATTAGAAACAATAAACAAATCAATCCATTCGTACTGAACTTTAATTTACTCCATGTAAATGAGCTCAGATGACTGGATGACGTTTTCCAAGTCGTTTTAATTTTCATTTCAGTTTTTTTTGGTTGGTTATTAGTTAGTTTTTTCAATTAAATAAGATCTCTTAAAGAACTTTTTAAACATCATTCAGAACAATCCTGTAAATATCGATATGGCATTTAATACAGTTATTTTTAAGACATGCTAAAAAATTATATATTATTTTTATTGATTCTATAATTTATGCCTTAAAAAATCTCTTTTAATTTCTGACCAAATTAGCGTAATGATAACATTATTTTAATCCCATTTTGTTTCAAAATTATGTTGAAATGATTCATTCAGCCTCCGAAAACGCTGTAAATAAGCATTATGAAAGAAAACAGCTGTTTAATGTGAGTCTGATGAAAAACTTATTGAAACAAAAGATTAAATCGCACGTATTTTTAAGATTGCAAATTAGTTTTCCATCATCTTTAATAATTAGTTTTTGCACAGAAACAGGCTTTAATTTTTTCAAAGATTAAAGAGCCAATACAAGCGGAAATTATCTCGTTGATCATAAAAAAAAAGAACTTTCATATAAAAACAACCGTCATTATTTTTAAGAATAATCTTTGATTTTAAGGCAGCATAAATCTCAATTCTTTAAGAATAGCTTAGACCGGATTAATCCATAAATCGTTTATTTTGAAAGGATCGCAAGAAAGAATTTCTCAGTTGTAAAAGGCATAACATTTTTTATCTCCTATTGAGACAATCAAGATTGACAGTAAGAAGCCCTGAAAAATGTTTTACAACAGTTTTTATCTGAAGTACAGAATGTTACACGACCGTAAGACAATAAAATAATCCAAAACACAGGACTATTAAGTACTTACAGCCGCTTTGCTTATTTTATAAAATCTGCTTTTACTCCTTCGTTAGTTATGTTAACAGGTTTTATAAAACCATTTTCATCAAAATGCATCTCTTCTATGCAGGTTTCTCTCGAGTTTGCATGAGTTTCAGTGAGTGGTCTTCTGTGATACACAATATAATAGTTGTCAGAATTAGGAGCTTTTATGACGGAGTGATGTCCAGCTCCTTTTGCAATTTTAGGGTTTTGTTCCAGAATTTTGCCGATTCTTTTAAAGGGTCCCATTGGAGAATCTGCAATAGCATACGCCACACAATAATCAGGACCAGTCCATCCGCCTTCAGACCACATAAAGTAATATTTGTTGTTTTTAATAAACATAAATGGTCCCTCTACATAGTTTTCAGGAGTGATTTCTTTAAAAACAGTTTTATCTTCAAAAGGCACAAAACCAGTAAAATCAGACTTTAATTTTGCAATATTACAATGTTTCCATCCTCCGTAAATTAAATAACACTGACCATCTTTATCTCTAAAAACAAATTGATCAATAGGCTGTGCTCCATTATAGAATTTATCAACCAGCGGTTTTCCTAAATAATCTTTATAAGGACCTTCGGGTTTTGAAGCCACGGCAACACCAATTCCACCCACCTCATCATTGTTCTGAATGTCATTTGCTCCAAAAAACAAAAAATATTTATTTTTATTTTTAATGATCGAAGGCGCCCACATTGCAATTTTTGCCCATTTTACAGCTGCAGTATCTAAAATTCTTGGATGTTTTGTCCAATGAGTTAAATCTTTAGAAGAGAAAGCGTCCAGAAAAACCTGCTGTTCATAAGGAGCAGAAAAAGTGGGATAAACCCAATACGTTTTGTCAAATATAATTCCTTCAGGATCTGCATACCAGCCTTTAAAAATAGGATTGTTATTTTTTGAAGAATCAGAAACTGCTGTTTGTGCAATTGCTTTTGAGCAAAAAACAGCAAATAGAAAGATTAAGATTTTTTTCATACAAAAATCATTTAATTTGACCAGGAAGTTGAGGGCTGCGCATCTACTTTCATTTTTAAAACACCTCCTTTTTTAACAGCTTCTAATTCTATCGAAAGCTGTTTCAAATCAATATCATTTAGTTTTACTTCCTGTAAGTAAACATTCGTTTTAGAATTATTTTTTACATCAATAACAAAATTTTTATCGCGCGATTTTCCTAATTTCTTAATTGTAATTTTGTCAAACAGCGGGCTTCCGATTTGAAATGACGGATTAATATCGGTCAAACCCTTTACATCAAACAATCCTATTGAAGACATAACGTACCACGCTCCCAATTGTCCCTGATCTTCGTCCTGACCGTAGCCGTATCCGTGTATTCCTTCAGTTCCATAAAATTCGTCGCAGATTGCATGCACCCATTTTTGTGTCAGATACGGTTTTCCTGAAAAATTAAAAAGCCACGATATATGCAAGTTTGGCTGATTACCATGATTATAAAAACCTGATAATCCGGCAAAAGCATCGATTTTAGTTCCTCCTCCAAAAACATTTTTTTGAGATTTTGTAAAAATATCATCCAAACGATTATTAAAAGTATCTTTTCCAAGAGTTGCTACTAATTCAGTTACATTATGAGGCACATAAAATGTATACTGCCATGCATTGCCTTCCTGAAATCCTCTCCATGGCTGTGACGGATCAAAATCTTTGATAAATGTTCCGTTAGCATATTTAGGTCTTATAAATGTTGTTTCTTTATCATAAAGCAATTTCCAGCCATCGGCTAATTTCATAAGCTTTTCATAATCTTTAGTTTTACCCAATGCTTTTGCAAACTGAGCGACTGCATAAGCACTATAAGAATATTCTAATGTGTGGGAAGCCGAAAATCCAGAACCTTCTGTATTAGTCTTGTAGTCCATATTATCCAAATAAGGAGAATAACCAAGTTCTACAAATTGTTTAACATCCATTTTTCCAGCGCCTTCAATTCTGTTTTTCCATTCCAATTCGTTTTTTAACGCCGCTTCATATCCCTTTTCCACATCAAAATTGCGTATTCCCGAATTATAAGCCGATGCTATAGCAAGCCCTGTAAAGTTTGTCCCCACGCCAGACACATATTTACTATTGGCAATACCATCACCCAGCCAGCCGGCATCTTTATATACAAGCAATTGTCCCTGTACCCAGTCTGCATAATATTCCGGATAAGCAAGCGCCCACAATTGAGTTAGATTCCAGAATCCTCCCCAAATTGCATCTGTATTGTAATAGTTATGCAGAGGCTTTCCTTTTGAATCCAGAGGTATCTGGCCTACTTTTCCATTATTCATAGGATATGCTCCGTTGACATCACTGCCAAGCCCGCGACCCAATAAAGCATGATACAAACCTGTATAAAATTTAATTTTATCAGCTTCGTTTTTACCTTCTACGGCTATCCTTCCAAGGTAATCATTCCATACAGCAAGACTTTGTTTTTCTGCTGCCGCGAAATTTAAACTCTTTGCTTCGGTATCAAGATTCAGTCTTGCATTGTCCACAGAAGTGTAAGACAAACCAATTTTAACCGTAATCATTTCATTTTGCTGCGTGTCAAAAGTGAGATAGATGCCAGCTCCTTCTCCTTCAATTTCTTTAGCACCAGCCTGAATTCCTTTTTTATTAAATGCACCAAAACTACTTGGCTTTTTGTCTAAAACGGCCGAGAAATACATTGCCACTTCGGTACCTGCCTGATATTTTTTTACATATTCCGGCGTTGTAATAACGTAACCTTCAATTCTTCCATCTTCTGTAATAGTAACTTTTGATTCTTTAACTGCGCCACTCTCGCCTTGTCTGTTTCCAATATCAAAAATTATGTTGGACTGAGCTGATTTTGGAAAAGTATATCGCTGAAAACCTACTCTTTTTGTCGCTGTAAGTTCTGCTTTAATATTATAATCTTTAAGCAATACTGAATAATATCCGGCTGAAGCATATTCATCCTTTCGATCAAATCGGGATCTGTAGCCTTCTTCAGGTTTATCGAGAGCGCCGGGTATGGTCTGCAGTTTACCAACAGACGGTGCCAGCACAATACCTCCTATCTGAAACTCATGTAAACACGCAAAACCTTCTATAGAAGTATCTCTGTCATCATAACCAGTGGCTTCCCATCCCTGCTCATTTCCCAGATGACCGTTGGTCGAAGGGCCAAGTTTTGCAAGTCCAAACGGCATTGCACCGGGAGTATAAAAAAACCAGCGGCTGTGTGCTGTTCCAATATTCGGTTTTACGTAATCGGAAAACTTTTTAACCGTTTTCTGACTCAAAGCCGTAATACTAAATAAACATAGGGATGTGATGATACAAAATTTTACTACAATGTTTTTCATGTCTAAATCTAATTATTCAATTTGCTGGTTTACTATTTTGAAATTTACTTTACAATAATCGAAATTCCATCTTTGAGTGTTCCAGAACCTTTATATGTTTTACCTTCAAGGACTAAATTTACATTAATTTCTTTTATTTCCTCCTTGATATTTCTTTTACCTGTTGTATCAGAAACTCTTACGATAACAACATTATTCTTTTTTTCAGCACTAAAAGTCATTAAGGCATAATCTCCTTTCTGAAAACCAAAACCTTCACCAGAATCCAGATAGAGTTCCCCTTTTGCTTTACCCTCTTTATCAAGACAAACAAAAAGACTTAAGGGATCAAACGAATTCTCTCCTGCATTCTGAATAATCTTACCGGCAGGAATAATACTGCCGCCTTTTATGCTCAATTTAGCCTGATATTTATCCTCTTTTTCTCCTTCAACAAGATTTAGTTCTTCCCAAATACCAGAAGGGAGAACTGGATTTTTGGCAAATGCAGGCACCACCAAAAGATTTTCTCCCAGTAAAAAGGCTTGTTCTTCTGCTCTGAGGCGCAAATCTTTATTGTCTGCAAAAAATACGGGTGCCATTACCGGAAGTCCGGTTTTAGAGGATTCGTAAAAAAGTGTATATAAATACGGCAGCAGACGATAACGTCTCTCTAAAGCTATTCGCGACGTTTTTTCTATTGCTTCTCCGTATGCCCAAGGTTCTTTATCATTTGTACCTGCACATGCATGCCCGCGTGCAAAAGGCATAAACGCTCCAAAACCAAGCCAGTTTGCCCATAAATCGCCGCTTGTATCTCCTAAGAAACCTCCAATATCCGGACCGCTAAAGGGCTGGCCCGATAATCCTAAGGTCAGCGACATGGGTACCGAAAGTTTTAAATGATCCCATCCGGCATAGTTATCGCCTGTCCAGGTTGCTGCATAACGCTGTCCTCCCAGTAAATTAGATCTGGTGAGAAGAAAAGGACGCTTAGCTGAATTTGTTTTTAAAATTCCATCATAAGATGCTTCTACCATCAATCGGCCGTATGCATTATGATAAAGCAAATGAGAACCCGAAGGCAGATTTCCTCCGCCTTTGTGCGGCGTATCATATGGCATCGTGCCTAATCGTTTATCTTCGGGAAAATCATTATCATTTACAGCAGGTTCGTTCATATCATTCCAAACGCCGTCAATTCCCGTGCTTAAGAAATCTTTGTAAAGTCCCGCCCACCAATTTCTCGATTTTGGATTTGTAAAATCTGGAAAAGCACAATCTCCCGGCCATACTTTACCATGATATTCCTGGCCGTTATTTTTCTTTACCCAGACATCATTTTCTGTTCCGGTTTTATAAACCGAATATTCTTTATCTACTTTTACACCAGGATCGATCATATAAACGGCGCGAAAACCTTTTTTATGAAGATTGTCGTTTAAAATCTTAGGATTCGGGAATCTTACACTGTCAAAAGTAAATACTCTGTAACCCTGCATGTAGTCAATATCCATCCAGATTACGTCGCATGGAATTTTCTTTTCTCTAAAGTTGTCTGCTATTTCCATAACACGTTTTTCGCTGTCATAAGAAAATCTGCATTGATGATATCCCAGTGCCCAGCGCGGAGGTAATTTTATTGTTCCTGTTAATTCCGAAAGCCCTTTTATTACTTCCTGAGGCGATTTTCTATCAATTATGTAAACTTTAAACAATGCGCCTTCAGAATTATAAATGATCTGATCTGAGTTTGTAATTAATTCTGCTTTCCAGGTACTGTCAAAGATGATTCCAAAAGCAGTACCGTCCTGACGCACACCCATAACCCACGGATGCGTCTGATACAGCCTTTTACCGCCCTCAACACTATAAGCTCCCGTATCTGTATTCCATAATTTTATAGATTGCCCGTTGCGCAAAAGTGGTCCGGTAACCTCTCCTCCGCCGTATAAACTTATTTCTCCTTTGAGATTTAAAACGGCACTTGCTTTATTATTTTTGAATGTAAACTCCGGAATGAGTGACCAGTCTGCAGGCATCTTCCCTTTAGATTTTGGTTCTGAAGAAAGTATTAATGATGGGGTCTTGCTTTTATCAAAACCTTTTGGTACAAATTCTACAATTCTACTGCCCACCAACGAGGTTTTAAGCAATGGAACTTCCTGAGCTGCGGATTTAGATATTCCCAGCGAAATAAAAAATATGGAAAATAATATAGTTTTAAAATTCATATTAAAATTTTAATGTTATCAAACTATTATAAATCAATACACACAAATCTACTAAAACGTTTTAGTATAAAAATAAAAATATTGACTTATTTTGTGTTTTTTAGTTATAATTTTGCTAACTGCGTTTATTACTGCTTTATTTTTAATAAAAAATGCAATTAAGGGCCGTTTATGATAAATATTTATATATTAATCACATCGCTGGAATAGTTGCCGCAGTTCCTTCAGATATTGGATCTCCGATAACAGGATTTCCGTTATTATCCCATTTTATTTGCTGCATTCTGGGAGATCTTTTTTCGCCGCATCCTTCTCCGGGATTTGAATTTGCGTGGTATAAAATCCAGTCTTCTTTGCCATTTGGTGATTTAAAGAATGAATTATGCCCCGGAGCATAAACCTTATTCTTATCCGATTGTTCAAGAATTGGCTGGTCTGATTTTACCCATGCCAAAGGATCTAATAAATTATCTTTTCCTGTAAAGGTGAGCAAACCCAAACTATAATTATCCGTCCAGCAGCCGCTTGCAGAAAAAACTATAAAGGCTTTCTTTTTGTTTGAAATAAATTGAGGTCCTTCGTTTACATTTACCTGCGCCGGATTTATATCGTCGTGCAATGCACCATGAAGTTCCCATGGTTTTGACGGACTGGAAATAAGCACTCTGTCTCCTTCAATTTGGGTGGGAGATTTCATCTTGGCAATATAAATATTCTGCTGCCCGTTAGTATCGCCTTCCCAGCCCGACCAGATCATGTACAATTGTTTTTTATAAGCAAAAACATTACCGTCAATTGCCCATTTATCTGTTTTTGAGGCGATTTTTCCTTTAAAAATCCACTCGCCTTCCATCGGGTTTTTGGAACTGTTTTCTAAAACATACATTCTGTGTGTATTGTTAGAACCATTATCTGCTGCAAAATATACGTACCATTTACCATTAATAAAATGAAATTCCGGTGCCCAGATTTCAGCAGAATAGTCTGTATTTTTTGGAGGCGTCCAAATAACTTTCTTTTCAGCATTTTTTAGATCGGCTAAATTTTTGGTTTTAAAAAGAACCAAATGATTCTGCATGGTATGAGTGTAGTAGTAATAGCCATTATGGTATGTACTGTAAGGATCTGCACCATATTCTAAAATTGGATTGGAAAACGTTTGCTGTGCCAGTAAAACAGGACTTCCAATACAAAATAAGATCAGGAACAGGGTTTGTTTTATTAGGTATTTATTCATTTCTGCTTTAATTTGATATTGTCTTTATTTTTTTTGATTTACTTCTGTGGTAATTTTTTTTATAAAATCGGTTTCTGATTTTTTATAAGGTGTTCCGTCTGAATTGAATACCTCATGAAACCATACGGGCGGTGCTCCGGTATATTTTTTCGTCCAGCTGTCCCAAGGAAATTTTGTTTGTGTTTTTCCGTCTACTAAACCCCAATTGATCATGGCTACTTTATTTTCTTTGGCAATTGGCAAAAAGCCTTCAAAAGTGCTTCCGTTTGGTCTCGCCATATATTCTGTGCACAATAATGGTTTTCCGTAACGTTTTAGTTCGTTTATTCTGTTTATTAAATCGGCAGGTTTATCATAACAGTGAAAAGAAATTACATCCGATTGTTCCAGCTGCAGCCTAAAAATAGGTTTCATCCCTTTTTCTGACCAGTCGCCTGCCCAAACTCCAGAAGTTAAAGGCTGTGAAGGATTAGCTGCACGCGCCCATTTGAACGCTTTTTCTAACAACTTGTAAACTAATTCTTCTTTATTGGCAATTTCAACCTTTTCATAAGAAGGTCCAGTCATATTATCTGGCTCATTCCAAACATCCCAGCCTAAAATTCTATTGTCATTTTTAAAATGAGCTACCGTTTCTTTGACGTATTTTTCTAATCGCGGAGTTTGTTTTTCATTCAGAAGTGCTTTCTGACCCGGAGACTGAACCCAGCCTGAGTTGTGTACAAAGGGTTGCGGCGCTCTTTGTTTTCCGGATTTCGGAAACGGATCCCAGCATGAATCAAATAACACGAACAATGTTTTAATGTGATGTTTATCTGCAATGGTCAAATATTCATCTATCCTTTTATAAAATCCTTCAGGATCCTCTTTATGCAGTAAATCATGAAGATAAACCCGCATTACATTCATTCCAATACTTTCTGCCCAGCCTAATTCCTGATCAATTCTTTTTGGGTCAAAAGTAGCTGCCTGCCACATTTCTAATTGGTTTATGGCGCTTCCCGGTGTAAAATTGGCGCCAACCAGCCATGGTTGTTTACCATACCATTCGTTAGCTTTTTCTTTGGTCCAGACTGTTCTTTCTACTTCAGAATTTTCGACTGGCTTTGGTTCATTTTTGCTTTTGTTACAGCCCATTAGCAGCACTGAAAAAAGAGCAATCGCTAGTAATTTATTTTTCATTGGTTTTACTTTTAACTTGGTTTTTGAGATTAGACAGCTTATTAAGACTTAGACATATCTTTTTAAAATTTCATATTGTATTATTAAAAATATAAGTAATATTGCATCGGTTGAATTTGCCTTTATTTTGATTTCTATTAAAATAATTTGGTTGTTTTTTATCAATACTATAATTTATATATTAAAAAAATATCATTTTAATTTTTGACCAAATTAGGATATAGCCAACATAATTTTAATCTCATTTTGTTTCACAATTGTGTTCAAATGATTCAAATCATCCCATAAAGCATTGTCAATACCGCAATACAAATCAAAATGTATTCTGATGACACATTTGAAGAAGTTATTTTTTTATAAAAAATTAATAAAAACATTTACATGCAGCGTTTTTTTAAACTAGCGACATTCGTTTGTCTTTTGTTTTTGTCGACTACAATTTTTAGCCAGGAATATTATTTCAAACATTATAAGGTAGAAAACGGAATGTCGAACAATACCGTTTTGGCTTCGATTCAGGATAAAGATGGATTTTTATGGTTTGGCACCAAAGATGGTTTGAACCGTTTTGACGGATATCATTTTAAAACATTCCGCAGCGGCGCCAATCCCAAAACATCATTAGGAATAAACTATATCCAGTCGCTTCATGAATTCAAAAATTTTATTTGGGTTGGAACAGATAAAGGATTGTATTCGTATGATAAAAAATTAGAAAAATTTACTTTTTTAAACGAAGCAATTAATAATCGTATTAATGATATAGACAACGATTTTAAAAATAATTTGTGGTTCATTTCTATCGGAACATTAGTCAAATATAATGTAGACACAAAACAAACCACAATGTTCGACGGCAGAAATTCCTTTTATGCCACTTCTATAACCTGCGATAAAAACGGAGTAATCTGGGCGTCATCTTATGATGATTTGTACCGCTATTCTGAAGCTACTCAAAGTTTTGATAAAATTGCGGTTCAACTGCCTGACAGCACTTTTTCTATTTCTGTTATTTATGCCTTAGACGAAAATTCAATTTTAATTGGCACACGCGACCACGGGGTTTACAAATATGATATTCCGAGCAGAAAAACCTCAACTTTTATTAACGGTCCGGAAAGACCAATTTTTATCAGACAGTTTAAAAAGAATAAAAATGAATTGTGGATTGCCAGCGAATCGGGAGTTTCTATTTACAATTTAAAAGATAAAAGGATCAAAAATTTACGAAAGAGTCCGAGCGATCCTTATGCCATATCAGACAATGCAGCATATTGCATTACTATTGATAAAGAAAATGGTGTGTGGATAGGAACTTACTTTGGCGGCGTAAATTACCATCAGAAACAATACGACCAGTTTAAAAAATACTTTCCGCGAAAGAGTGAAAATGCAATTGTAGGAAGTGCAGTGCGTGAAATTCATAAAGACAATCAGGGAAATCTCTGGATTGGCACCGAAGATGCAGGAATTAATAAATTTAATCTGCAGACCAAGAAATTCATCAATTTTCAGCCCGACGGAACAAAATCAGGACTTTCGTTTTACAATATCCATGCTGTACTGCCAAGAGAAAATAAAATCTGGATCGGAACTTTTGAGCATGGCCTTGATATCATGGATGCCGCATCTGGAAAAGTAGTAAAACATTACGATCATACTTCGAGTAATTTAAGAAGTGATTTTATTGTGACATTTTACGAAACTCCCGAAAAGAAATTATATGTCGTGACTTCGTTGGGAATTTATTTATACGATGATGCAGCTGATAGTTTTAAAATTTCTGATCATTTTTCTGAAACTACGCATTATACCTGCATGTTTAAAGACAAGGACGGAAATTTCTGGGCCGGATCTTATCGTGACGGACTCTTTTATTACAATTCAAAAACTAAAGAAAAAGCAGTTTACAGACACGATTTTAATAATGACAAAAGTATTAGCAATGACTTTATAACTTCGATTTTCCAGGATCAACAGCATAATCTTTGGATTGCTACCGAAAATGGTTTGAATTTATTTGATACGCGAAAAAAAGAATTCACCAAATTCACTACAAAAGATGGATTTCCCAGTAATGTGATTTATTCTATTCTGCAGGATGATAAACAAAATCTGTGCATTACAACTTCAAAAGGATTAGTCAAATTTAATTATAAAGCGAAATCGGTTAAAATCTTCAGTACCGCAAACGGTCTGCTGAGCGATCAATTTAATTACAATTCGGCTTTTAAGGATTCTAATGGAGATATGTATTTTGGAAATCTAAATGGCATGATTAGTTTCAATCCTAAAAATTTCGGAACCTATAGATATAATCCGCCCATATTTATTACCGGACTTCAAATAAACAATCAGGATGTTGTAGTAAATGATGAAGGTTCTCCGCTTGATGAATCTGTTTCTTATATCAAGAAGATTACTTTAAAAAATTATCAATCTAATTTTAATATTGATTTTGCATCGTTAAGTTACACAGCGCCGGAACTTACACAATACTGGTACAAATTGGACGGTATTAATGACGACTGGGTTTACTTAAACAAAAACAATAAAGTATTCTTTACAGAACTTCCGTCGGGTGATTATAAATTTAGAGTAAAATCGTTGAGTGCCAACGGAATCTGGAGCAGAGAAGCTGTTGTTGCCATTGCAATTCTACCTCCGTTTTGGGCCAGCAGTTATGCTTTTTTCTTCTATTTTTTAATAATAAGCGGCTGTCTTTACTGGCTTTTACGCAGGTATCACAACATCAATATTAAGGAAAATAATCAAAAAATTGCTATTCTTAATAATGAGAAAGAGAAGGAAATTTATCACGCTAAGTTTGAATTCTTTACGAATGTTGCGCATGAAATCAGAACTCCATTAACTTTAATTAAAAGTCCGTTAGAAAGTCTGCTCAAAAGAACATATGAGTCTCCGGAAATTCTGCAGAATTTATCGATAATGGAGAAAAATACATCGCGCTTATTGAATTTGGTTAATGAACTGCTGGATTTTAGAAAAACAGAAATTGAAGGTTTGGGATTGACTTTTGTGGAAACAAATATTTCGGTGCTGGTGAAACAATTGCAATCTCAATTTACGCCTTTAATAGAAGAAAAAAATATCGATTTTGAATTGGAATTGGGCGAAAGAGACATTTATGCTTTTGTTGATGAGGAAGCGATTACAAAAATCCTAAGTAATCTGATTAGTAATGCTGTAAAATATGCCAAAAGCAAAGTGATTATAACGTTGTTCCGAGATGAAAATTCGTTGGAATTCATAGTGAAGAATGATGGAAATTTGATTCCGAAAAACCTTAAAAATAAAATCTTTGAGCCTTTCTTTAGAATATTAGGTTCTGAAACGCAGACGGGTACCGGAATTGGATTATCACTTGCGCACTCATTAACAGAACTGCATAACGGAACTTTAAAACTACAGTTTTTAGACGATTCTCTGAATACTTTTGTTTTACAGCTGCCACTGCGCCAGCAAAGTGAGTTCCATCTTTATAAAGACACATCTGAAAACACTGTAAAAGAAACCAGTGAAGAATTTGAAAGTGAGATTACAGCTAAAAACATAAAAACGCAGATTCTGATTGTTGAAGATAATCTGGAACTGCTTAATTTTATGAGCAAAGAACTCAGCAAGGAGTATAAAATTTTTAAAGCGGCGAATGGAGAAGAAGCTTTAAAAGTAATTCATAACCAGACCATTCACATTGTAATCAGTGATATTACAATGCCTGTAATGGATGGAATCGAATTATGCGGCCGCATTAAATCTAATATTGAAACGAGTCATATTCCGGTAATTTTATTAACAGCCTTAAGTGCCGTACAATCCCGAATTAAGGGACTGGAATCTGGGGCTGATGCTTATATCTCGAAACCTTTTTCGATGGACTTTATACTGGCTCAGATTGATAATTTATTATCAAACAGACGTCATGTTATGGAGTTTTATGCAAGCTCTCCTCTCTCTCATTTAAAAACTATTGCTCACAATAAAGTCGATGAGGATTTTATTAAAAAGCTAGATGATATTATCGATCAGAATATGGCGGATACGAACTTAAGCGTCGATTCGTTAGCGGATATCCTGCACATGAGCCGTTCTACTTTGTACCGAAAAATAAAGGATATCTCCAATTTAAGTCCGAACGAACTTATTAATAATGCCCGTTTAAAAAAGGCGGCTTCATTATTACTTTCCGGCAAATATAAGGTCTATGAAATTTCAGAAATAGTGGGTTACAATTCGCAGTCTAGTTTCAGCAGAAATTTTCAGAAAAGCTTCTCGATGTCGCCTTCTGAATTTATTAATAATGGAGGGAAGGATTTGAAGGATTGAGGGTGGTTTTTTTTAGATGTTAGAGGGAAGAGACAAGAGGCAAGAGACAAGATGTTAGAGAATAGATGTTAGAGAATAGATGCTAGATTTTAGAGGAAAGATGCAAGATGCAAGATGTTAGATGCTAGATTTAGATTTTAGAGTATGACTATATAAACAACGCATCATCAGGAATGTATTTTAATTCAATCTCAAAAGATTTTATTACTGAATATAGACTATGATGCGTTATTAATTCTAATCTTATTTATTTAAAATAGTCTGCTGAAGTTCTTCTAAGGATTTTCCTTTGGTTTCGGGCATCATAAAAATTACGAAAAGCAATTGAAACACCATCATCACGGCAAAAATTAAGAATACGGTTCCTGGTCCAATTGTCGAAAATAAAAAAGGAACCATTGACGGTATGATTGCTGCCAAAATCCAATGCACTGAAGATCCAAATGCCTGACCGCTTGCTCTTAGGTGATTTGGAAAAATTTCTGATATAAAAACCCAGATTACAGCGCCTTGACCTACAGCATGCGAGGCAATAAATAAAAATAAAAAAATGGGTACCTGCATACCCTGCCATTTTAGATAAAAGGCAATTGACACAAGTCCTAAGGATACAATGTAACCAATAGAGCCGATATACATTAATTTTTTCCGCCCCAAAACATCAATTAAAAAAACACCGATAAGTGTAAAAATTAAATTAGTCAGACCAATTCCGACACTGCTCATTAATGCAGTACTTTCTTCTAAACCTGCTTCGGCAAAAATTCTTGGAGCGTAATATAAAAAAGCATTTATACCAGAAAATTGATTGAATAACGCAATGAAAAATGCCAGCATTAATGGAAATCTATATTTCTTTAAAAAGATAGTTTCTTTCTTTAGATTCTCATTTTCATTTTGTCCGATGTGAAGTTCGTGCATTAAATTTTCGATATTGGCTGCGGGATCAATTTTTGATAAAATAGCTTTGGCTTCAACAACTTTGGATTTAGAAAGCAGCCATCTTGGACTTTCCGGAATTGTCAACACAATTATGGTGTAAAACAGAGCTGGAAAAGCCATTACGCCAACCATCCATCGCCATGCATTTTCGCCCGCATCTTTTAATAGATAATTGGATAAAAATGCCATCAGGATTCCGAACACAATATTAAATTGATAAAGAGAAACCAATCGTCCTCTGTCTTTTGGCGGCGCAATTTCTGACACATAGGCCGGCGCTGCAATTGTTGATGCCCCGATTCCTAATCCGCCCAGGAAACGAAAAAAAGCAAAAGTCCAAGGATCATTTGAAAAGGCTGAACCTATTGCGGATACTAAAAATAAAATTCCAATTAAAAGAAGTGTTTTTTTCCGTCCTAAAGCATTCGTTGGAATCCCGCCGAAAAGTGCTCCTACAACTGTTCCCCACAATGCCATTGCCATAACAACAGAACCATGAAAAACATCTGAGGTATGCCATAATTGCTGCAATTTGGTATCGGCACCAGAAATTACAACGGTATCAAAACCAAATAAAAATCCAGCCAGAGCTGCCGTAATGGACCATAAAAATATTTTATTCATAATAGCGTTTTTTAATATTCTAAATTTCTTCTAAAACTGCAGCCCATCCTCCATTTCGGACCATTTTAATTTTGATATTATCCTGATTACTAACAACTGCACTTTTTTTTCTGTAATCCATTGCCTGATAACCTGCGTTTATTCCATCTTCAAAAAATGTCATTTTGTATTTTTTTGCAGCTAGAAAATCTAGTTTTATATCAAAAGATCTATCCTTTTGATTATTATTTGTGATGCCTCCAATAAACCATTTTGTTCCTTTTCTTTTGGCTACAACAGCATATTGTCCTGTCTGAGCTTCTAAAGCTTTGGTTTCGTCCCAGGTTGTGGGAACAGAAGTTATAAAATCGGTACATTCTTTTTCCCGATAATAATTGGTTGGATTATCTGCCAGCATCTGCAAACCGCTTTCAAAAACTACAAACAAAGCCATCTGATATGCTCTGGTGCCAATACTTGCCGAATTTGGCCGCTCCGATCGGTACACTTCCGGCTGCATGCTGATCATGGCGCCGGGCGTATAATCCATTGGTCCGACGGCATTGCGTATAAAAGGAAGAAACAAACTATTATACGGTTTGCATCCGTCCATTTGTTCCATTCCTCTTACGCCTTCGTAGGAGATTAAATTAGGATATTTATACTCCAGACCAGCGGGTTTAAAAGCGCCATGAAAATCGACAAAGATTTGATTTTTAGCAGCTTCTTTTACTACCTTTTCATAATAATTTACCATTACCTGATCGCTGCGATCCATAAAGTCAATTTTTACGCCCGCAATTCCCCATTCTTTAAAGGTTTTAAAAAGTTCCATGTTTTTTTCAACGGTAAGCCACGTAAGCCATAAAACGATGCCTACTTTTTTCTCTTTTCCGTAACGAATAAGTTCCTGAACATTTACATTTGGATTCGGTGAATATGGATCTTCTGTACTTTTTGCCCAGCCTTCATCCATAATGATATATTTTACACCAAATTTTGAGGCAAAATCGATATAATATTTATACGTATCTAAGTTATATCCTGAAACAAAATTAACATCTGGACCATACGGAGATGCACCATTCCACCACTCCCAGCTGGCTTGTCCGGGTTTTATCCAAGACACGTCTTTTAGCTCGCTTTTGGGAGCAAGCTTTAACGTCATTGTGTTTTCTATGAGCTGTTTGTCATTTTTTGTAATGACAAAATAACGCCACGGAAAATTTCTTGTTCCGGTAGTTTTAGCGATATAATTGGCTTCTTTTAAAATATTAAGACTTCTGTCGCCATCCGGACCAAATTCTAAAGGCACTTTTGGAAAAGTCGATACAATACCATTTCCTGTTCCTTTTAAAAACATTCCGGGATAATCAGAAAGATCTGATTCGCTGATTAGTATTTTGTATTGTTTTTTTGAATCTACTAAAACAGGAAGCTCCGACATTCTATCAGAAGGTTTCCAATCCTTTACTTTTGTCTGAGAATAGGCTTCTTCATAAGAGGTTTTGAAATTTTCCGGCTGCTGTAAATGGAGCAGGTAATCTTCTGGAAAATGAACTGCAAAATCTTCCTGAAGCACTTCTATTTCCCCTTTTTTTGCAGTTATAAAACGATACGCAATTCCTTCATTAAAAGTCCGAAATTCAACTGAAAAACCTGATTTAAAACTCAAAATCAGATAATTATAATCGTTGGCAACTGTTGAAAATTTTAGTGGAACAAGAGGTTTGATAACTTCTTTTATGTGTCCTGATTTACTGCCTGTTAATTTGGGATTTAATCCTAAAATTTCATTTTTAAGACGTAATGCCAAATGATTTTTTGATGTTAATTCTTCATTATTGATGTGTATGGAATAATAAATTTTATCGTCTAAAACAATCGAAACTTTAAGCTCTCCATTGGGAGAAATAACTTCAAAATTTTTCTTTTGGGCATAATTATTCCATCCTAATACTAAAAGTAAACCTGTCAATAATCTAATAGTTTTCATTCCGATCGATTTTATATGAACAGCGTCCCATAAAAACGGGACGCTGCTGCAGTTACTACTCTTTTTATTTTGTTATCACTTGTATTTCACCTCCATTTTTAAACAAATCGTGCGAAATAAAATAACTGTCAGTTTTAGAACCGTTTACTTTTATAGTTTCCAGATTTCTTTTTCCATTCGGGTTTTTAATCGTTACTTTTTTGCCCGCTGATGTAGTCCATGAAACTTCTTTAAAAATAGGAACCGTTACAATATATTCAGGATCTGCAGGAGATAAGGGATACAAGCCAAGTGCTCCAAATACATACCAGGAAGACATTTCGCCCGCATCATCCATACCGGACATGGCCAGTTTTTCTGGACCGATTCCGTACATTGTATCTAATATTTCGTCGATTCTCTTTTGAGATTTCTCTGGTTTATTTACAAAATAATAGGAAAATGGCGCTTCATGATCGGGCTGATTTCCGTGACAGTACTGCCCGATAAAACCAGAAATATTCCAGGCAATATAATTCGGATTCCATGGTTTGGTAAAGAACTCATCCAGCTTTGCTTCAAAAGGTTTTGCACCTCCGTAAAGCTGCACTAATCCCGGCATATCTTGTGGTGCAAAAAATGATACCTGCCATGCATTTGCTTCTCTGTACATGTATTCGTAATACGGAAATTCTGGATTAAATGGCGTAACCCACGAACCATCTGCCAATTTTCCTCTCATAAAAGTGGTCGATTTATCAAATACGTTTGCATAGTTTTTAGAACGTTTTACCAAATCATTGTAATGTTCTGTATCGTTCAATTCTTTGGCTAATAAAGAAAGTGCGTGATCATCATAAGCATATTCCAGGGTTTTTGTAACACCGGCATTTGCTTTGGTTTCTATTACAGGATTTTTAATATCTTGTTCCGGTACATATCCTTTTGCAATATATTCGGCAATATGAGGTCTTGTTCCGCCTTCTTTATAGGCATTATTTAATAATAATTGATATGCTTTTTTAACATCGTAATTTCTAATTCCTCTCATGTAGGAACCTGCAATAAATGATGCCGCGTGATCTCCATGAAAGAATGTTGGAATAAAACCTTTAATTTCTCCTTCATTAATAATCGAACTTATCACATCGCTGGTAACATCTGGTGACACAATGCTCAACAAAACAAGCTTATTTCTGTAATCGTCCCATAAAGACGGAAGTGTATAATAATGGTAATTTTCTTTTCGAATTTTTCCTGCTTCATCAACAAACTGTTTGTTTACATCGCTTCGTAAAGCCGGCCATAAAAAAGATCTGTACAACATGCTGTAAAACATTACGTTCTGCTGTTCGTTACCGCCTTTTACCTGAATTTTAGAAAGCAGGTTTTCCCATTTTAGGCTTCCTTCTTCAAAAACTTTAGCAAGGTTTTTATCTCCAACCTCAGCTTTTAGATTTTCCTTTGCATTTTCTACACTCACAAAAGACAAAGCTATTTTTACTGTTACGGGTTTAATGTCTCCATCTTTGATGTTTACCAAAGCATAACCGCCGCTTTTTGCACTATCTTTTATATCTAACTTGTCTATCGGACTGCTTAATGCGGCGTAGAAATATATTTTTTCGCCTCCGGTTCTTTGAAAACCGCTTACGGCATTTGTGCCTTCCTGCTTAATCTGCCAGTCGTCTACATGATTGTTTGCTCTTCCTAAATCAAAAAGTACTTTTCGTGCTTTGTTATTTTTAAAAGTATATTCGTGCACACCACAACGCAATGTTGAAGTTAATTTTACCTGTACATTATAGTCTTTTAAATATACTTCATAATACGCCGGACTTGCTTTTTCCTGATCGTGGCTAAAGGATGATTTGTATGGAAATACTGCTCCGTCGGGAACGGGCAAAAGCGGAATATGACAAAGGTTCCAATGTCCTTTGTTGGTATGGGTAAATCCTAAAATTTCGGTGTCTTCGTATTCGTATCCTGCACCAGATCTGTATTTTGTCATTGGACTTAACTGCACCATTGCATTTGGAACTGATGAACCCGGGAAAACCAATCCTGCCCAAACTCTCATATCTGATGGCGGTGTGTAACCAATTATCTTGGTATCTAATAAAGGTGCAGTACCTATAAATGGGTTTACCAAAGCGGTATATTTTCCTTTTGCAAGTCCGCCTCCAGATTTTTGTGCCGCCATGTTAAAGCCAAAAATTGACATAGAAAGGGCTGCAAGAACGAGATTCTTGTTAAATTTTATCATTTTATAAAAATTTAAAACTTGTTACAAATAAGTTACAGTTCTAGTAATTTTGGATGCTTTTGATACGTGTCCCACAATAGTTCACCAAATAATGTATTGGTCCAGGCAAACCATGATCTTGTGAAATTTTTAGCATCATCCTTGTGAAAAGATTCATGCATAAAACCGGTATCACCATGAGAAGCCTTAAGCATTTTGATACATTCTTTTATTTCATTTTGGTCTGATGTCGTGTAAGCTCTCATAACAAGCGACATTGGCCAGATCATATCCATACCTACGTGCGGACCTCCGACTCCTTCGGCTACTTTTCCTTTAAAGAAAAACGGATTGTCTTCTGAAAGTATAAATTTTCGGGTGTTTTGATAAATCTTGTCATTGACATCGATGGCATCTAAATACGGCAGGCTTAATAAACTTGGAACATTAGAATCATCCATAAGCAGATGACCGCCAAAACCATCTACTTCAAAAGCAAAAATATCTCCGTATTTAGGGTGCTTTACAATTGCATGTTCTTTAATTGCTTGGTCTACTTCTTCGGATAAAGCTTTTAATTCTTTGGCTGTCGCAGTATCTTTTTTAATGTTTTCAAACATTTCTGCCGCTTGTTTCATACTTGCTACAATAAAGAAGTTTGACGGAATTAAAAAAGAAAAAACGGTTGCATCGTCACTTGGCCTAAAGGCGGAGCAAACCAAACCTACTGGTTTAACAGGATATCCGTATCCTTTTAGCGGTCTTGTATCTGTGGCAAATTGAGTTGTTCGTTGAAAAGTATACGGATTTTTACCATTTTTCTGCTGCTGGTCTCTAAATACTTTTAGCGTTGTTTTAATAGCTTTTACCCAATTTTCATCAAATGGAGCCGTATCTCCAGTATTTTTCCAGTAATTATACGCCAGTCTGATTGGGTAACAAAGAGAATCTATTTCGTATTTTCTTTCGTGAACTCCGGGTTTCATATCGGTATGATCTGTGGTCCACTCGCCTTTTTTGTTCGGATCGTTGTAAAACGCATTTGCATACGGATCTTTTAATATATATTCTGTCTGCCTGTTGATAACGCCTGCAATCAGGTTTTTTAGTTTTACATCTTTCCCTGCAAAAGCCATATACGGCCATACTTGGGCAGAACTGTCTCTGAGCCACATTGCATCAATATCTCCCGTAATTACATAGGTATCCGGTCTTCCATTTTTTTGAGAATAGGTTACCGTGGTGTCAAGTGTATTGGGGAAACAGTTGTTGAATAACCAAGCTAATTCTTTGTCTTTTACGTTCTTTTGAAACTCTGCAATTGTTCTTTCAATAAAATCACTTTCAAAATTTCTTTTACCTTTTGCAACTCTCACGATAGGAAAATCTTTGACCATTTTAGTTCCTGCAATTATTTCCATAGGATCGATAAGGGCTAAACTGCCAAATAAAGCTGCATTTTGTATAAATCTTCTTCTTTGCATTGTTGTATATTTTAAAATTAAAGGCAGAAGCCCTTTGTTATTTATTAATAGAATTAATTACTTCTTTATTGATCTTGTTTACTTCAGAAAAGTTCATTTTATCAATTTTACGATCATAGGTCATAAATCCGTTTACTTCGCCCTCAACATCTGTGGTCTGAGTATAAACTGCTGCAGAAAATCCTGCTTTTGCCTGCGTTTTGAGCTGTTCTGCATATTCTTTGTATTTGGCTGTAGTTTCGTCATTGTTTTTAAACTGTGTATATCCCCAGTTTTTATCTGTCTGCCATAAATGTCCGGCAACCGGAAGTCCAATTCCGCCGTATTCTCCTAAAACTGTGATTCTTCGGGCATCGTATAATTTTAATTCCGGACCCGGATAATGGTGAATATCTAACATGTCTCCTGTTTGAAAATGATTGCCGCCACTGGAAGAATTTACCAATCGGCTTGGGTCATGATTTTTGGTCCATTCTGTAATTTCTACAGTTTTAAACTGTCCCCAGGCTTCGTTAAACGGCACCCAAACCACGATACTTGGATAAGAATATAAATGATCCATAATCTCTCTCCATTCTTTTTTGTACGTTTCTTCAGATTGTGCAGTTCGTTTGAGCTCTGTTCCTTCAAAATATTTGTGCATCTGCCAAATTGGTCCGTCGTCTCCGTTTGGCATATCCTGCCATACTAAGATACCCATTTTATCACAATGAGTATACCATCTTGCCGGCTCTACTTTTACGTGTTTCCTGATCATATTAAAACCCAGCTCTTTTGTTCTGATAAGATCATATTGCAAAGCTTCGTCTGTAGGAGCAGTATACAATCCGTCGGGCCACCAGCCCTGATCCAAAGGACCAAACTGAAAGCAATTTTTATTGTTTAATTGAATTCTCACAATGCCGTTATCATCTCTTTTTGAAGAAATTTTTCGCATTGCAAAATAACTTTTAACCTCATCATTAACTTTACCACTGCTGATTAATTTGACTTTAATATCATACAAAAACGGCGAATCCGGCGACCATAATTTTGGTTCATTCAATACAATTTCTAAAGACTGACCCGCGGCCGCTTTTTCAGACGCCACTATTTTTTTGCCGTCAAATACGGTAATTTCGACAATATCTCCAGCAGTACTTCCTTCAACTTCTGCCGCTATTTTAATTGTATTTCTATCAATATCTGGTGTGGTTCGCAGGTTATTAATGTGCTTTTTGCTGACTGGTTCTAACCAAACGGTCTGCCAGATTCCGGTTACTGGAGTGTACCAGATACTTTCAGGATTTTTAGACTGTTTTCCTCTTGGCTGTGTCCCGTCGCTGGTAGGATCCCAAACTTTTACAACCAATTTTTGAGATTTACTGTTTAAGAAAGGGGTGATATTAAAACTAAAAGGGACGAATCCTCCCGTATGTGTGCCAATTTTCACATCATTAATCCAAACTTCTGTTTTCCAGTCTACGGCACCAAAATGCAATAAAACATCTTTATTTTTCCAGCTGCTGTCGATTGTAAAATTGGTTTCGTACCACAGTTCATTTTCTGATCCTGCTTTTTTCATTACACCAGAAAGGCTTGATTCAACAGCAAAAGGAACGAGTATTTTTCCGTCGTAAACTTTTGGCGCTGCTTGTCCTGCGGGCTGTATAGCATAGTTCCATAAACCATTAAGATTTTTCCATTGGTTCCTTTCCATTATCGGCCTCGGATATTCCGGCAGCGTACGATTTGGATCTACTTGTTCTGCCCATTTTGTTTTTATTTTATCTCCCTGTGGTTTCCATTGCGCAGTCGATTTAAGGCATACAAAGAGAAAAAGTATAATTATGATTTTATTTTTCATTACAATTGTTTTTTGAAATTCCAGCTTATGATTTCTGTCAAACCGCTAAATAGTATAAAACCTGAAGGCTGTTTATTTCCTTCAGGTATTACAAAAATTACTAAACAAACTACTAACTTAATTAATCAAAAAATCCTTCTTTATCCAGTTTTGCAGCTGCTTCTATCAGCATAACACCGCTTAACTGTGTGGTAAGATCTACACTTGCTCCGGCTGACGGAGCTGTTTTCCAATTGTTTCCGGAAAGCATTGCAGGTCTCAAAATTCCTTTTTTATAAAATGATTGTGCATTGAATTTCAAAAATGCAGCAAATTTTTCTTTATCTGTAGAATTAATAGTGGGCTGTTCGATCAGTTCTGTAAAATAGCGTACCAAAATTCCTTTAAACAATCCGCCGTCGCCCTGACCTTCATCTTTTAGAACTCCTTCAGAAACTAATTTCGGGCTTGTTAATACTGTTCTTCCTGACTTTACAGCGTCGTCGAGATAAGTCTGCTCGTTGGTAGCTTTGTATAGTCTGATGCCAGCCCCAATCCAGGTTCCCATATTATAGGTAAACACCCAATCCTTATTGGTAACCACAACACCGTTTTCTTCTGAAATATTATCCCATACGGCACCCGAAACCGGATCTACAAGATTGCTTTTCTGCCATGCATAAATTTTCTTCGCCCATGCCAAATCATCTGCATCTTTGTCTATTTCGTAAAGTCTCATGGCAAGAATTACTGCCGGAGCATTTGAAACTGCATTTTTTTGTTTTGGTGTATTTTGTTTCCACGTAATACCACCTCCAAAAACATCACTCCAGCTCAGTTTTATTCTTTCCCATAAAAAATCGGCTGCATCTTTGTATTCCTGATCGTTTGTTGCGTTATACGCTCGAAGACAGGAATTTGCCAGCCAAAGCATATCGTCATTAAAAACATTATTATAGGTATTATTTCCGTTTTTTACCTTGATGCCCTGTAATAAGGCTTTCATTTTTGTTTTATAATTTTCACTGCCTGTTCTTAAATAACCGTCTACAAGAACATCCAGAACGTGCGCATTGGGCCAATAATTAAAAGTACTGTTTCCGGCATTGTTTTGTACAAATGTTCCGTTTGATCCCAGGTAATTATTATAGGTTGAAAGCTGTAAAGAATCGGCTGTCTGCGTCCAGGTATATTTGAATTCTGGTCCGACCTCAGCATTTGGATCACGCAGCGGAATTGGATCGTCATCACATGAAACAGTCAATAACCCAAATCCTACTACGCAAAGCAATAAGATTGTATAATGTGTTGAAAATAATTTTTTCATAATATATTTCATTTAATAAACATCTCTTAAATAACACTTTAAGAGATGTTATGGGTTATTTATTGTATTGTAAAACTGTGAGTATATGCCGGAGATGCTGCACTAAAATTTATTTCTGCATTTACCGTTTTGTTGTCTACCGCAGAGGCAAATTTGAAACTATTAGCCCAAAAATCGCTGCTTACGGGAACCATGTACCAATACGAAGCAGCCACATTTCCGTCTGGTCTGTTATTGTCGCTGTTTACGCTGCCATACCATTCTTCGCTGGTTGTGCCGCCATTTACAACTGTAAACTTAAATTTATAACGCTCGTCTCTTCCCCACGATTCTTGTTTAAATACAATCTGTTTATTTGCTGCTTTCCAGATTCCACCACCTGAATATGTGTATTCAAAAAGATATTCGCTTCTTGGAGGAAACCATAATTCGATTTTTTTAATTTCGGTCATCTTTGTAGAGCCATCACTAAAATCAACGCTGATTTTATAGACCTTGCTGTCTCCTGTATAAGTCGAGGCACCATCTTCTTTTAAATCTCCTTCGTTAATGTAAAAAACTTCCGGAGTACCATTTTTTCTTGTGATAAACTTATAAGTTCCTGCTTTTAACTTCGTATAGATTTCAAATTTTGAAGTACCTATTTTCTTAAAAGCTTGTGCATCTGCCACTGTTTCTCCGGTTTCAGACCCTGTACCTGTAATAAACAACTGATCTGGCGGCGGGAATCCGCCTGGTCTCTGTACTTCGATTATTCCAGAAACGCTCGATTTTTGAACATTTATTCCTTTAGACGAATAAACTGTCCATTTTAATTTTCCAATGGCCAGAGACTCGATCCCTGCTAAACCTGCAATTTTGTTCAGCTCAGTAAAAGAAATGTTTAATGTTCTTTGAAATCCTTTACCATCAGAAGGCATTACATAAATTGGTTTAGAGAAATCGCCGCTTTCGCGGTCAAAAACCACATCATAAAGCACTACTCCATTATCTTCTGCTTTAGCACCTTCCCATTCAAAAACGGCAGAACTCTGTGCACCAAGATCAAAAAATTTGTTGTTTGCCGGAGAATAAAGTGCATTTACAGCGGTTACATTGGTATGGCTCATTGTTTCGTCGTTGTCACAACTTACTAGAACTACTGCACATAGCAGTAATAATAATTTTGAATATATCTTTTTCATGTTTTTATTTTTAGGTTAGTTAGTTCTTTTTACCAATTTGGATTTTGAGATAAATTAGTATTAATCAAGCGTTCATCTCTTGGTATTGGCCATAAATAATGTTTGGCAGGATCAAAAGTTCTTAGATTTACTCTTAAATATCCATTGTCTACAGATAATACTCCGAATTTTGCTCCGTGGGCATACCCATTCAAAACATTTTCGGCTGTTTTCCATCTTCTTATGTCAAATATTCTTAAGCCTTCCATACCAAGTTCTGTACGGCGCTCATTTCTTATTACTTCTCTCAGACCTGTTTGTCCTAATGTGCTATTAAAAGATAAAGCCGCTGCATCTGTAAACCCGGCACGGTTTCTTAACAACCTGATGGTTTGATCCCAAACTGCACTGGTCATTTGGTTCAACTCATTTTTAGCTTCTGCATGCATCAGCAATATATCAGCATAACGAATCAACATTAAATTTAGACCTGAGTTTAAAGAGGTTTGATGTTGTACATCATAATATTTACGGGTATAATAACCTGTAGATGTTGATGATGATCCTTGTACAAATTCATCTGCCGCACTTCCTTGCGACGTTCCAGGTTTGATGTAAATGATATGAGAACTTCCGTCTCCTTCTTTCCAATTGTATTGATCGTATACTACCGTACCAGTAAGTCTGGGATCTCTGTTTACATATGGATTATTTTCGTTGTATCCAGATCCTGCTTCGTTTATTTTTTTTCCGTTAAGCATTAAATAACTGTCCACTAATTCCTGAGTTGGAGCTAGTGCATTTAATCTTGCTCCGGCAGAAAGCGGTGCCATATCAAAGAATTCTCCCCACATTCTAAACTGCGGTACATATTGTAAACTTAAAATGTCTTCGCTGCTGTATTCATTCTGCTGTAGAAAAACACCTTCGTAAGAAGCAAACAAGCTGTATGTTCCGTAAGCAGAAGCCATAAATTGCTGTGTTACCTGCGCCACTTCTTCCCATCTGCCTTCATACAAAAGTACTCTTGCTTTTAGTGCAGCTGCAGCGCCTACGGTAATTCTACCTCTGTCTGCTGCAGCATATTGGGTATTTTTTGGTAAGGACGGCATAATTGCATCCAATTCGCTCAATATAAACTGAACAACTTCTGCATGTGGTGTTCTGCTGATTTTTGAAGCTTCTTCTAAAGAGGGATCTTTCTTTAAAAGCGGAATATCTCCAAACCAAGTTGTCAATTGAAAGTGCTGAAATGCTCTTAAAAAACGAGTTTCTGCTTTCATTCTGGCAATTATAACCGGATCTGCATTGGGCACACGATCTATGTTTTCTAATAAAAGATTACAGGTTTTAATCCCGGCATATCGATCATTCCACTCCTCTTTTATTCTTGCTAAAGATGGATCATAAATTCCCGCTGCAATCGAGGCTGCGCCGGCGTTATCTCCTCTTCCGTTATAAGCATTGTCTGATAATGCTTCGTTATAAAAGAAATACTGGCTTTTCTGCATTTGCGAATAGGCGGTGTTCAAAAAAGTCTGCGCCTTATCTACACTTGTCCAATAGTTCGAATCTGTAAATTGATTTTCAGGTGCCAGGTCCAGATCTTCGCAGCTTACTAAGAGTAAGAGCAGTACTGGTATGAATTTTATTTTATTGAATATATTTTTCATTTTCATTTTTTTTAAAAGGTAATATCAACACCCATTCCGTAATAAACCTGCGTTGGAAAAGCTCTTCCGCTGTTAGCACCTCTAACTTCCATACTGTTGTTGAATTCTGAAAGTTCCGGATCGACAAATTTCACTTTAGACAGCGTAAAAAGGTTCTGCCCTGAAATGTACATGCGGAACTTACTCATCCCTAAACTTTTGGCAACATCATCTGATAATGAATACCCTATCTGTACATTTTTCAGCCTTGCATAAGCTCCATCGTATAAATACATATCAGAACCTCTTCTAAAATTATTTGTATTTGACTGTGTACCGTTATTAGCAAGTCTTGGATATCTTGCATCTGGATTTTGTGGCGTCCAGTAATCTAATTGATGCGTATACATTGTCATACCATAATTGTAATGAAATGGCTCTACAAGCTCACCTCTTATCATCATAGTTCTTTTTCCGACTCCCTGAATAAAAATACTCAAGTCGAAATTTTTATAATCTAAATTATAAGTAGCTCCGTAAGTATATCTTGGAAATGGATTACCAAAAATAAACTTGTCTTTATCGTCAATTTTTCCGTCTTTGTTTACATCAACATAGCGATTGTCTCCCGGCTGTACTGTAATTCCTTCCGGAACTGCAGCTCCCTGTATTTCTTCCAGATTTTGAAAAATTCCATCTCTTTTTAACCCAACATATGAATTAAAAGGAAGTCCTTCACGAAGAATAACCTGAAGCTCTTCAACTCCTGTTAATTTTTCATCTCCTCCGTCGTAGTCCAGAACTTTATTTTTAGAATCTCCAAAATTAACGGTCAGACTATGATTTAATACTTTTCCTCTATGTCTGTAAGTAGCTGTAATTTCCCATCCTTTATTGCCTACTTTCGCTGCATTAAATCGAGGCAGTGCCGTACCAAAAACTCCCGGAACCTGTGGCGGCACAAGTATATCTGATGTTACTTTATCAAAATAATCGAATGAAAATGACAAGGCACCTTTAAAGAAATCTGCATCGATACCTGCATTAAAAGTTGCTGCTTTCTCCCACTGTATCTGCGGATTTGAGAAATTATATCCCGTACCGCTTACACTTGCATTGTTAAACCCATATGCATTTTGAAAAGTAAAATAGGTCGTTTGATATTGATAGTTTCCAACGTTTTGATTTCCAAGAATTCCGTAAGAAGTTCGCAGCTTAATATTACCAACATTATTGCTGTAGCTTTCCATGAAATTTTCTTTTGTCAACGCATAACCAAGTGTTCCAGAAGGAAAGAATCCCCATCTGTAATCTTCGCTGAACTTTGATGAACCGTCGTATCTAAAACTAAATTCTGCAAAATATTTATCATTATAATCGTATGTTAAACGACCAAAAAGCGAATTCAGACTGTTTTTTGAAGAAGCCGGATTACCGTCAGGATCTGTTCCGTTAGAATTATATGAATTTTTTCCGATTACAGTATCACTAGTCGGCGTGCCTAAATCGGGATCATTAAATTTTGTATATAAAGCAGATCTTCTTTCAGAGTGATTTTCGTTTGAATATCCAAGTAATGCTCCTACGTTATGATTGCCAAAGGCTTTGGCATATTCTAACATAAATTGTGTATTCAGGTCAAGACTTTTTTTAGATTCATCATTAGTATCTCGATCTGCACCGTATACTCCCTGCGTAAGGAAATTAACCTGTTTCACACGAGTAAACAAATTACCTGACCATAAACGTCCTCCAAAAACACCTTTTGCTTTTAATGATTTTGTGATTTTAAATTCGGCATTTAAAGCTCCAAATACATCGTCGTTATCATATTTTCTAAAACCACCTTCTTCTAAAATTCCCAGCGAGTTAAACTGCTGTAATACATCGTTGGTAAGGAAGTTGCCGTTTTCGTCTTTTTGCTTGTAATATAACGGAACTCTAAAAGCATCCACCATCAATGTACTGGTGTTTGACGAGTGATCATTAATTAATTGTTTAGAATAAGCTAAAGTCGATGTAAGTTTAAATTTGCCATACTCATTGGTAAGGTTTATTCTAAAGTTGTAACGCTCCATTCCTTTTTTAGGTCCGACAAAAGTACTTCCCTGATCTAAATATCCTAATGATACTAAATAAGTTGAGTTTTCGTTTCCGCCAGAAATCGAAAGGTTTTGATTTAGCTGAAGTGCCGGTTTCACAATTTCTTCTGCAAACCATTCTGTATCTCCTTTTGCTTTTAAATCTGCAATTTGAGCAGTCGTAAATACACCCGTTGTTTCACCGGAATTAAATGCAGCTTCATTTCGCAGCATAGCATTTTCATACCCGTGTACGGGCTTAGTAAAGTATTTAGGAGTATTAAATCCTGTAAGACTGCTGTATTGAACCGACATTGGGAGGCTTTTACTTCCTTTTCTGGTGGTAATAAGAACTACTCCATTACTGGCTCTTGATCCATAAATAGCCGCACTACCAGCGTCTTTTAATACAGATACGCTTTCGATATCAGCAGGATTTAAGGCGTTAATATCACCTCCTGTAATACCGTCTATAACAATCAGCGGACTGTTATTTCCTAACGTACTTATACCTCTAATATTAATGTTTAATCCTGCACCAGGCTCAGAGTTGGTCTGCTGAATGGTCAAACTCGGTGCTTTTCCCTGCAAAGCCAGCGTGGCATTTACATTTGGTCTTCCCTGAAAGGCTTCGTTTGCCACTTGGTCTATTGCTCCGGTGACTTTTCTTTTTTTCTGGGTTCCGTAACCCACAACAACAACCTCATCAAGAGCAGATACATCTAAGTCCATTGCGAGGTTTATTACACTTCGGTTATTCACTTTTACCTCCATTGGTTTATAGCCAATCATAGTAAATCGTAAAGTAGTGTTACCGTTTTTGAGCGATATGGAGTAATGCCCGTCAAAATCTGCATTAACTGCATTTCTGGGATCGCTTACATCAATAATAGAAACTCCCGGAAGAGACAAATGGTCTGAGAGAGAAGTAACAACTCCGGTAACTTGAGTTTTTTGATTCTGGGCAGCAAGGTGGTGATAGCTGCCACAAATGAGAAAAATTGTGAGAAAAAAATGCATATACAGCATCCTTTTCTTTCTGCAATTTGATTGTTTCATCATGAAAATTTTTGGTTAGTTAGCCTTTTTTGAATTGAATACTGAAGTTTAATGAAGGCTTCTCAAGATTATAAAGCCTTATTAAATATTTTAAAACATACTTGTAAATTTTTCTCTAAACGATTAAAAGTTCCGGCAAAATTCAATCGTTAAAAATATACTCGTAATGTTAACATATTAATTCATAGCAAACATACTAAAACGTTTTAGTAA